>JADKHH010000019.1 GCA_016721905.1 Candidatus Opimibacter skivensis
TCCTTTTACCACAATATATTTTAAATTACAATTTTCGTAAAAATCAATCATTTTATACGGAAGGTCCAAGTCCATGGTCCTCGATTGAATTGTATAATTATTTCTACCACGAAGCTGGACTAACATTATTATTCTCTTCCAATAGATTGGATGTAGGTTTGCAATACGCTTTTGGTTTGGCACCCATTTGGGATACTAAAGATCTTAATCCTCTTTATTCAGCCCGACTTACTATGTCCAGAATCAATTTTTCCATTGGGTATTCAATATTTGATGAATAATTACCCAAGGAGTTTGCTTTCAATCATTTCGGCTGCAACAATGCGGTATATTCCTGCTGATTCTTCAACAAGCTGATAGCTTCCGCCAATTCAGGATCGTTTTTGAGTTGGTGACGCACTAATCCTGTTTCAAAATAATACCTGCTCAGGATCTCACGCTCGATGGCCTGTTGTATTTCTTTTTCATGTTGTTTTACCTGTGAGGCCTTCTCTTTTTCAACTACGGCCTTGAGCTGATCTACCTGATGTACACGCCAGTGTATACGCTTCTTTAGAAGCGATTTCACTATCTTCTTTATTAAATCATCTGTCTCGGTTTCATACTTGAAATCCGTCTTGCCAGGAAAGTAGTAAAGGCCGGAAAAATCCGTCAAAACGAAATTCCTCTCAACGCTGCAATACTATCCTTGCCCATATACTGCTGTGTGACAAAATTGAAGATGATATCCTGCTCCAGTAATTTCTTAACGATAAGCGGTTGTTGTTCTGCAACCATCGGTACATCTGGCTGCACGCCACCTCCATCGAGCACTGTTCTGCCGGCACGTGTTTTAAACTTAGCACGCTTGTCATCCGGGATATGCACTCACCGTTTTTATATTCCACAGATTGAATACATCTTCCACTCGGGATATAATATTTGGCAGTAGTCAATTTGACCTTGGCATTATAGCCAACATCAAATGTATTCTGCACCAATCCCTTTCCATATGACAATTCCTATTATCACACCGCGGTCGAGATCGCCATCACACCGGATACAATCTCAGATGCAGATGCCGAGTTTTCATCAATGATAACCACGAGATGGATAGTCTGGTCTACAGGCTCATTGCGTGTTTTGTATTTCTGGTCCGACTCCACGACTTTGCTACGCGTAGTCACGACGGTTTCCTCTGCAGGGATAAAGACATTACATACATTGATAGCTTCATGCAATAATCCACCGCCATTGCCGCGCAGGTCCAGGATGACTCCTTGCAGATCCGGAGTTTGCGTCTTCAGGTCACGCAGTGCCTCAGCCACATTATGCCCGGCATCGCGCGTGAATGTTGTCAGTGATATATAGCCGATGGTTTTGTCCACCATGCCGGAATAAGGCACGTTTTTTCCATCCATGCCGCCCCTGGTGATTTTGATATTCTGAGGCTCCGTTTCACCTGGCCTTACGATATCAATGTTCATCTCACTGCCCGGGATCCCGCTGATGATATCCCATGACATCTTCGGCAGTCCTCTTCGGTCGTCTCGCCATTGACGGATATGATCTTATCACCCACCTTGAGTCCCGCCGAATGGGCAGGGGAGTCCTCTATAATCCTGGTGATCACCAGATCCATGTCTATTTTCTTCACTTTCAGGCCGGAAGATGCTTCCCCCTCCTCGTTCCGGAACCGCCATCCTTCAATCTGGGACTCCGAAAAGTAGTTGGTAAAGGGATCCAGGGTAGCCAGCATGGCATCTATCCCCACCTTCATGATCTGGTTGGGGTCAATCTCGTCTACATAGTTGGAATTGACCTCCTTATACAGGTTACTGAAGATCTCCAGGTTCTTGATAATATCGAAATAGCGGCCTTTCTGCTGTGTGGTGGCTGCCACCCCTACTATCAAGGCAAACCCCACGATGGCACCTATTAAATACTTCCTCTTCATATGCGCTGTTTAGTTCCGTAAAAATACACGGATAGTCTATAACGTTAGGGGAGGGGAGGAAAGTTTATGGAAAGGCTTAGGAGATTAGGGGTTTAGGAGGTTAGTAGCTTAGGAGATTAGAAGGTTAGGAGCTTAGCAGCTTATAGGTTAACAACCTGGTAGCTTCAACCTACTAAACTACTAACCTACTAAGCTGCCTTAGCCCTTGTTGGAGCGGTGCAGTGAGCGGAGCCGAACTGGTTTTAATCAAGAATGTGCCGATATTCCTTATCCTCCTCTTTAGAATTTTCATCATTCCGCGAGAGTTGCAGGAGCAAACAGTTCGGCTATCCGCTCATTACGGCGCTCCTGCAACGGCTAAGGTAAACTCCTGCAACAGCTGCGGCTGCTAACTTTTTTACTCTCTGCCCACTGCTCTATGCGCTCTACTTGTGCTGAGCGGAGCCGAAGCATGCTCTATGCTCTCTGCCCTATGCTACCTCACCAACGTAACATCCCCATACCTCACCTCACTCCGCCCATCATCAAAACCCACGACAATCCTATACGTAAACACTCCAGGATTCATGGTCTCGCCTTTCATCTTTCCATCCCACGATACCGTAGGATCATCAGGCAGAATATGCTCTGCAGCAAATACCAAATTGCCCCACCTGTCAAAGATGCTGAGGGATGATATCTCTTTTACACCACCTGCGGCACTGATCGTCAGCACATCGTTGATGCCATCTCCATTAGGTGAGAAGATATTGGGAATATAGATGTCATGACCTGTAGCAACAAATACAGTGAGGCTATCACTATCGGCACAACCATCTACGGATGTGACCGAAACAGAATAGGCGGTTGTAATGATAGGGGCAACGATCTGCGTAAGACAATTCGCACAATCAGTAGTATCGATCCCCATCCACATCAACGATGACAATGAATCAAATGGCACATTGATGACCGCTTGCAATTGTGCGGAATCACCAAGGGATATCACCTGGTTATCTCCCAGTTCCACTTGCACCAGCAAGGGGACATCAATAGCGATGATCTCCTTCACTTCGCAATCATTAGCATCGCGGGTAGTAATCTGATAAATGCCCTCACGTAGTCCTGTGAAATTTGGAGATGATTGAAAAGCTGCTCCATCTATCGAATAGGTGTATGACCACACCTCCCACTGGAAGCACCGTGATACTTCCTCTCTTGCTGTTCAAAACATCCTGGCTCTGTGATTTCAAAACCAATCATTAATATCTCCGGCCCTGTCAATGTGACCTCACCAGAAGTCATACATCCATTGCCATCCGTGATAGCCACGGCATAGGAACCGGCACTCAATCCGGTGATCATCTGATCGGTGTCACTCGTAGACCAGAGGAAGGTGTATGGTGGAACTCCATGCACACTGGCTATCGCACCGCCATCTGCGCCACCTTCGCAACTCACATCAAACCCATTGTAATCATTAGCTGATAACACGATGAGTTGAGGTAATGTGGCAAGTGTCGTCGTTTCAATCACAGGCTATCACAACCATCCTGTCCGGTATATAGATTTTTGTGATACCTGTCTGCCCGCATCACAGGTGTTGTGAAAGTTGAGTTGTATCCGAGACTATCGAGAAATAGTCAGTGTCACGATACTATCGCATCCATACTGATTGAAATGCGATGTGATAAACGTCCCTGCTTCTGATGACAAGCATGTTGTGCCCGTAAGAAATGTTTCATCCGAAGGCAGCAAGGTAATTGTCTCTGTCACGATACTGTCACACCCATACTGATTGATCAGTGAATAGGTGAATACGCCTGCTGCCAATGGATCACATGTCGTTGAGGCTATAGATACCATATCAGATGGCAACAGGGAGATGGTCGTGGTGACGATACTATCATCCAAATCGATTGAGCAGGTGTTGGATAGTCACACCAGTCTGACCCGGATCACAATGCGATCCATTGATGAAAGTGGAATCACTCGCAGAATACGAGATGGTGGTGAAGACAACACTATCACATCCGGCAAGATTAATATAATGAGCTTCAAACACACCCAGGCTTGCACTATCACATGAGGTAGTGGAGAGAAAAGTCGTGTCCGGTATATCTGCGATGATTGTGGTGATTACCAGGCTATCACAGCCGGATTGATTCTCAGCAGATGTTCAGGCCCCGATGACCGATGTATCATGATACCCCATGCAGATAGTGGGTTGTATCAGCTGGAGCCATATGAATGGTAGTGATCACTAGGCTATCACATCCATCTGATCTGTAAGTCTAAGTTCATAGGTGCCAAGTAATGTGCTGTCACATGTTGTCTCCGTAAGCCAAGTCGTATCGGTCGGTGGAATGAGACTGACGGTAGTGATGATCAGACTGTCACACCTGATTGATTGTTTAGTAACATCATCGAAACACCTGTGCTATCTGAAATTGCATGTCGTCAGGGCAATTGTAGTGGTATCGGATCCAAGAAGGGTGATGGTTGTCTCAACGATGGTGTCGCATCCATTTGGATTATCGAGGTAGGTAATAAAGACTCCATCTGATGCAGGATCACAAGTGGCGGAGGTATTATAAATATGTTCCACAGGAAGAACATCAATCATTACATTGACCAGACTGTCGCAGCCGTATTGGGAGTTATAGTAGATATCATAGAGGCCCTCTTCCTTCTCCCAGTAATAGGCCAGCCAAATGCTGTCGCCATCACATAGGGTGACGTCTACATTGTGATTATAGTTTGGATATACTTCAATGGTCTGTACCGGATCTGGGATTTCGATGCAAGCCGGTTGTGAGGGCGTTATATTGGTGATCGTATATAATGTGGTACTTAAAGGCTCTACCGCGAAATCAAAATCATCAGCGATATCATTGAGGGAGATAGGTGATCCGGGAACAGCTGATACGACAACGTCCAATGGAAACGGGGTATCGGTGCTTAGGGTCAGTGTGGCTTCACCATTTTCACAGACGCCGATGTCACCGTTGAGGGAGACATGGATGATCGGGACGATATCTAACTGGACAGTATCTCTCGTGGGGCACATCACTCCATCGTCAACAGTGACGATATACTGTCCGGTTTGATTCACGGTGATGGTCTGTGTTTGTTCTCCTGTGGACCAGAGGTAGCTGGCTCCGGGATTACCGGCATCAAAGGTGAAGGACGCTCCGTCAGGCTTCCTGATCAGGACCGAGATCCACATTGAGTACTGGTGATTCATTTACTTGTATAAATGCAGAGGCGACATTGCTCATAGCACCTGATTCGGTAGTAAACTGCACTTCAATGGTACGAGGCCCACCGGTGAGTGGGGATGCATAGTTTTCGTAGATGACTAAATGCAAGGCATCTTTGAAGTCTGTTGATGTGGCATTTCCTGCATTGATAAGTGTGATCATACCTGTGCCAAGACCTGTTGCATTGATGCCGGGTACATTGCCAGACATATCTAAAATCTCAAAGGGGAAGTCGGGTACATTGCCTGCAACCTGAATAGTCATGGAAGAGATGAGGGCATCATAACGGATCTTGATATCCTCATCGGCGATCACCGACCCATTAGAAAAGCAATCATACGCAGGAGAATTGTAATCTGCGTCGACGGCACCGGAACTGTCATCGCAATCTAAATCAATGAAAGCGGTACAATCTGGATAAATGAATTCTTGCATGGATGTAATCCAAATCATACCCTCTGGAAGGGTACATATGGGAGTGACTGTTAGATCCAGAATGTCTATAGCATATAGCAGATTAGTGAAAGCATCTACTCCAAGTAGTCGGTTGCAGGTAGAAGAAGCAGTGATCCCACTCATAAAATAATTTAAATCTATTGACGAAGAGTTCTCGGGATCATCAGTATCGACTAAAACAAAATCCCAATGGGATCCATAAATGTTTCCCTGAAATAAAGCCATGTCCCCTCCAATTGGATCTGGGAGTAATCCCAGATTGGTAAAACTTCCTGAATTAATATTATAGCTGTATAACCATTGATTGCTACCATTTATCACATACATCGTCATGTACATAATGCTATCATTTACGCAAACAAGACCACGTAAAGTATATGGATAGATCTATTGTTATTGGATAAACTAAATTAAATACTCAGTTGCAAAATCGAATTGAAGAATTCCTTCATCATTTAAAGCATATAATTGACCGTTTGGGCAGAATGTTACATCAAAACTTGCTGCACCAGGAGTTGCAATGATATTTGCATTACAAGTGCAATTATTGACATTACATCCACATTGGGATTCATCAATCGTAATTTCGTACAAATGAAAAGGTGGGTTTGCGCCAAGTCCATAATAAACCTGAGCTTCAGATTTAACTATTATTACCAGGCAAATGAATATTATTCGTATTAAAGGTTTTAAAAAAAGCTCAAGTATGTTTTGTAAGATAAAATCCATAGTGCCTTGAATTTTATTTTTAGAATAGCTAACCATTTATCTATTGCTAATAAATTAGTATAAATTTAATAAAATAAAATTGGGGAGCTACCTCTGAAATTGGGTGGCTCCCCAATAGATACAAGTGTGGGTTCAAATTAGTCACACTCTTCAATTGTTGCAAACTACGCCCAACAGAATTTGCATTTTTTCGTCAATTCATTAGCCCTTGTTGGAGTTTGCTCCAACAAGCCGATATTCGATATCATTTCTTATGTGAATTTTCTCAACCCACGGAGTTGCAGGAGCAAATTGTTCGGCTCACTACGGCGCTCCTGCAACGGCTAAGCGGTTTTAACATCTGTCGACCCAGCTTAGCCCTTGTTGCAGCGGTGCAGTGAGCGGACGGTTGCTGAGCTGAGGTTGGTGAGCTGTAGGATATGGATGTGTTGAGCAGGTCGAACCATAGCAGATGGTTGTGTGAAAGCAGGTCGAAGCAGCCGAACTGTTTGCTCCAACAAGCTGATATTCGGTTTCATTTTCTTCTTAGAGATTTCTCAACCAACAGAAAGATATCCCAAGTCGCAGTTACAAACTACGCCGAAAGGTTTAACTGCTGACTGCAAACTGCTGACTGCAAACTTTTTACTCTCTGCCCACTGCTCTATGCGCTCTCTTGTGCTGCCAGCATGCTCTATGCCCTATGCTAGTGATGGACTAAAACCCGTTGAGCCTGCACCGCAAATATCGTCGCCATCAACGGATCATCTTCCTTATTCACACCACCAAGTGGATTGACATAATACCCATCAGGTTGTTGTTCTTTGATCAACATTTGGGTCAGCTGATCAGACCAGGGTCCTTCGATCCCTGCAGCACTCATAGCTTCAGCCCGCACAGCAAAATGATAATAATGCATCACCTGATACCATTGCTCCGGATCATGCGATGATAACCCATCGATTGTATTCATGTTTTGATTTTTCGCTAACCACTGCACAGCATCTTTATATGCATCGCTATCTGTCAGACCTAAAGCATGTAATGCCAACAATCCATCACGTAGCCGTCGCATAACTTGGATAATGATATCCTGCCTCTTTGATAAATACCGGCTCGCATTTATTAGTTGCGAGGGTAGCGATGGAAGAAACAAATCCGCCATCATACGGTAGATCCTTCCTTGATGTACAACCTTCATATAGTCGGGGATCCCCAGGGGAGCGTTGAACGCCCTGGAGGAAGAGGGTAACAGAACGTAAGAGCGTAGGATCGTAAGAACGTAAGAAATCTGATTCCTCCTTCCCCTCAGCCTCAGCCTTAGCCTCCTCTATAAGTGCCTCTACAATTCTCCGTGTATGAGAAATATCAACATGCCCATGCTCACCAAACGGTAGATCGGGCTCGCCATAGCCCCATCCTCCATAGGCAACATTGTCATGAGTGATACCACGATGTTCAACAAATTGTTCTTTCAATAAATGATCTGCATTGATATGTTGAAGAGCAGTGTCTTGTTTCAGTAAGCACAATACTCTCAATGCATACGCTGCACTGTAGTTCGGATAATTAAGGTTGATCACACTGTCATGACTCATGTTCATAGATGACCTGATCTCCCGTCGGATAAATTCAACACTTCTTTCGACACCACCATTCGGCCGTTCAAATTTATCCTCCGGGATCAACAGGAGATAATACAGGATGTAAGGAGTGAGTGCCTTGCCATCTTTAAGTACCGCATGTGTCTGACTGTGCCATCCTCCATCTGCTGATTGTTGAGCCCACATCCAGGTGATGGATTTGTGCATCGACTTTTCTAATCGTGCATCTTGTGATTGACAGCCAATCATTGTGATGATTGCAGATGCAATGATTGATAGTTGAATGGAGCTTTTCAATTAGTTTAGATTTTAGATGCCAGATGGCGATTTCTTTAGACTTCAGACTTCAGACGTATTTATTTTGTAAATATTGATTTTGTTAAGCGTCCGCTAGAAACTTGCGTCAGCAAAACTTCCGTTTACGTTACATGATCTAACTCGCTCGTCAGGAGACGAGCAGATATAAGTTCAAGTCTGAGACTTGAACCAACGATACGTTTTTGCCTACGTCTCACGACTCACGTCTCACGATTGTGATACTCAGCTCACAATTCACAACTCCATTGCTGCATGCCACGCTTGCAGAATCGCAGCCGTGCAAAACACCGGACTCGTAATACAATGCTGCCCGCTCCAACTTCCATTTGGATTCTGGGATTGTTTGAATTTAGGTTCGATGGATTGTCTCCATTTCAGCCATTCATCATGGCCTTGTTGGGCGAGTGCTTCGCTGGTCATCATGTAGGAGAGATATTCCTCACCGCCATTGTTGCCGAATCCTTGCCAGATATCATCACTTTGCAATGTTTTGGTAGAGATTTGATTGACTTCATAGGATGTGGCCATGCGTTCAGCTTTGTCGCGGTCCATTCCTTTTGATTCCAGTTCGCGACTGATGGCATCTTTCTTGACTTTACCTGTTGAATAACTTGCAATCATTCCCGGAGAAACTAATTCTTCAACTTCCTTTGATTCTTCTGATGTAGCACGTTGTGCACTGGCAGCAGCATACAATGGAACACCTGCAGCATCTTCTGCACGAACACCATCGATAGAGATATTGTCAGCCTGGTATCTTCTTGAATTTTCAATTGCTTTCTCATCTACATCGTATCGCCCTTGCGCTTGTTCAAGTGCATTGTTGGCCATCGCTGATTGTAATACCGGAGCCCATCCGCCACCGGCCCATCCTCCGTCCGTATTCTGACTTCCCTGGATAAGGTTGATACAAATATCTGCTGCTTTGTCAATTTTACTTTCAATGACAGGATCTTTTATTTGTTCTCTGATCTCTGTGAGAAATTGCAATGCCATCGACGCATCGATGTGTATGCCAAGCTTGACTTGTGGTTGTGTTCCTGTCAGTGATGTGATGCGTCCGTTGTCAGGTCTGTCTGCAATATCTTTCAGGATGCGGTCCAGTGCTTTTGTGATTTGATTTTTATACGGATTTGATTCCAAAGGACCACCGGCCTTCATCAGTGCGAGTGCAGCAAATGCTGTAGTAGCAGGATCTGTTTGTACAGCATGTGGATCTGTGACATTCTGATATGTATGCGAGCCCGCGCCCCAACCACCATTGGGTGATTGCGCTTCGACAAGCCACGTTACAGCATTTTGTTCCCATGCGGGTTGATCTGTAGGGGTATGCGTGATTGGATTTTCAGGTGTTGTTTTTTCCGGATGACCGGCCAGTAATAAAATGAGACTACTTGCAATCCCAAGGACTGCCAGGTGCATTGAGTTCATGACATTCAGCGTTTAAATGGTTAGACAAATACGGGTGACAGTCGAAGCCCGGATTATTTTATAGATGCAAGGCTGTGTACAATTGCATAAACCGTGTTTCTTCATTAACGATATCTTAACGATCGCAATGTTAGATGCCAGACGTCAGATGCCAGATGCCAGACGTATTTTTTAGACGTCAGATGTCAGACATCAGACGTCAGACACGCAGACGTCAGACTCTGTTCACGTAGTTTATTTTTTCTCGAAACTCGAAACTCGGCACTCGAAACTAATTTTTCACACTCACCCACAATCCCCACACTTCTTACGCTCTTACGCTCTTACGGTCTTACGGTCTCACGATTCACGCCTCATGGTTCGACCTGCATTCCTCATCCTTGTGCGACAGCTCACCAACCTCGTCTGACGACGACTATGATTTGTCTGTTATCCATGTTGCAGATCAATGATAAGTACTAATTTCATGTCTGGTAAAAATCCAACAAAATGAAACTCAAGTTCAACTCTCCTGTCATCCTCGGCTTTTCGCTCATCGCAGTGGCTGTATACTTTCTCGACAAAGTGATGGCAGGGACATTGATGCTTATTTCACCCTGGGTCAGGTGAGTACCTCCAGCCCGGCATCTATGCTTACTTTATTTACCATGTATTGGGTCATGCTAGCATCGAACATCTCATGGGCAATCTCACATTCATTCTGTTGCTGGGCCCGATAGTGGAGGAAAAATATGGGGATGCCCGCACGCTTTTCATGATGCTGATCACGGCCCTCGTAACAGGCATATTAAATCTGTTATTTTTCCATACCGGTTTGATGGGGGCTAGTGGAATTGTATTTATGTTGATCCTATTGGTCAGCTTTACCAATACCAAAAGCGGGGAGATACCGGTGACCTTTATCCTGATCGCCCTTCTGTTTATCGGCAAGGCATTGGAAAGCCTTAAGACCGACCAGATATCCCAGTTTGCCCACATCATCGGCGGCCTCTGCGGCAGCGTCTTCGGATTTATCAACCGCCGGGAGGCAAATAGCAGTTAGTAGTGAGTGGTTAGCGTGCAGTTTTCGGGCAAACAGCATCTGGCATCTGGCATCTGATATCTGGCATCTGATATCTGAAATATTGAATAATAACTATCTTAGCCGCAATTATTCAATAAACGCGATGGAAAGCCAAAACTACGGTCGTAAAGGAAGTTGTTTCCTTAGATTTTTACTCTTAGTGATCCTTATTATAATACTCCTGATATGGGTTTATTATAAAAACTTCAGGCTTACATTCTAAGCGTTCACTCCCTTTTTATAATACCGGAGATTCGAAATTTACCAGTGCGGTAAACCTGTCGAGCCGCTCCTGTACCTCAAACACGCTCAGGTTTCGGAGGGCTTCTGTTCCGAATTTTTCAACACAGAAGGAGGCCATGGCTGATCCACAGATGATGCCCTGTTTGAGCACCTCAAAATTGATCATATCGCGACTGGCCAGAAAACCCATCAATCCTCCCGCAAAAGAATCCCCTGCGCCTGTCGGATCCTGAACTTCAGTCAAAGGAAGTGCCGGTGCAAAAAACACCTCGTTTTCGCCAAAAAGCAAAGCGCCATGCTCGCCTTTCTTGATCACCAGGTATTTAGGGCCCATCGCCAGGATGATTTCACTGGCCTTGAGCAAGGAATATTGGCCGGACAACTGCCGTGCCTCTTCGTCATTAATGATCAGCAGGTCAATATGGGACAAAACCTCCACTAACTCTTCCATGGCACTATCCATCCAGTAGTTCATCGTATCGAGGGCCAGCACCTTTGGGTGTATGTTCATTTGCTCAATCACGCTCATCTGGATCGCAGGTGTGAGATTTCCGAGCATGACAAATTCACTGTCGCGTTCTGCCGGGGAAAGGACCGGGTTGAAATCACCGAGGACATTCAGGTCGGTGACCAGGGTGTCGCGGGCATTCAGGTTGTGATGATACTTACCTGCCCAAAAAAATGATTTTCCACCTTCCACGATTTTGATACCCGATGTATCCACACCTCTGCTTTCGAGGGCATCCAGTTCTCCCTGAGGAAATCTTCTCCTACGATGGATACAATCCTGATATCCCTGACAAAATAGGATGCC
>JADKHH010000020.1 GCA_016721905.1 Candidatus Opimibacter skivensis
ATCTCCGGGAAAGTATCCGAGACCTATTGAGGCTGATTTGAAAATGCTTTACAAAGGTGGAGTAGACATGGTATTCCTCCCTGCAGGGTAGAAGATATCTATCCGTAGGTGATCACCAGACGATTGATTTGATCCCCGGTCCTGCGGCAGAAACGATGGAAGGAAAATTCAGGCCGGGCCATTTTGTCGGTACGTCAGAGGTCGTGCACAGGTTGCTTCGCATCACACCACCGGATAGTTTATTTATGGGTCAGAGGATTTCCAACAGTTTTCGATCATCCGCAAACTGATCGCCGATTTCCAGATGCCGATCCACGCTTGTGATGCCTACGTTAGAGAGGGAGAATGGACTATAGCGATGAGTTCGCGTAATGTCAGGCTCAGTCCGGAAGAAGAGATAAAGCCGGGGTGATCCTCAAACATGCTGACATCCCAGGTAAAAAATTTGGTTTGGAACAAAGACATAAGCAGAGTATGTTCAGGATATCGCCTTGGATCACTTGCGCAAAGTAAAATTTTTGATCCTGAATATTTTGAGGTCGTTAATGGAATACATTGGAGCCAGTAGAACACATGGAGGATGCCGATCAGATTGTGGCGTGCTGTGCTGTTGATTGGAAGGGGAGGTTGATTGATAATATGATATGGAAAGAAGAGTAAAGTCTTCATATAAAGTAAGAAACAGAGAGCTGATATACATGGCCGCTTCCAGTCAGCATGTTGGTAAAACCACATGCACACTTGGATTAGTGTCAGCCTTGATACGTGAAGGTTAGAAGTAGGGTATTGCAAACCTGGACAGAAATCATTGGAGGTGGATAACTCCCGTGTAGATAAGGATGCGATGTTGTTGCTGATCCGATTGATTTCATATTGATCCAAAGTTGCATAGCCCGGTCATTTACTTGGAACAGGCGCTACTACACGATATCTCGAGCATCCGGAGGAGTTTAACCTTGAAGCAGATATTCTGAATGCTGCAGAGACTCGATCGTGTCCATGATGTCGTGATTTTTGAAGGCACGGGACATCCGGGAGTAGGAAGTGTTGCAGAAATGTCCAATAGCGTGTAGCAAAGCTTGTCGGGCACCAGTGATCGGTGGTAGAAGGGTGGTATAGCAGCACGATTGATATGCTCAACATGAACCTTTGCTTTTCGTGAAGAAGGTGTGCCGATCCTGGGTGTGATCGTCAATAAAGTCATTCCGGATAAGATGGATCGTGTCCGCTTTTATCTCAACAAGTGGCTGGAGCCAAGAGGTATTCCATTACTTGGCTTGATACCGTATGAAAAAAGTCTTGCCTATCCGGTCATGCGTACCATCATGGATTCGATATCCGGATTAGTGACACACAATCCGAAAATCTTGACAACAAAGTCGGTGATATCATGGCGGGTTCACTCCTCGATACACAGGAACTGAAATCGTTTGAAAATATATTGCTTGTTGCTGCCGTGCGTCAGCTCGAACCCACGCAAGAAAAATCAATTCCATTACAAAGGTGATGCGTAAGACAAAATCACCTTTGTCCGGCATAGTCCTTACAGGTCAGGGCACACCTGAAAGCAGATCCATTGATTACATCATCAAGCACAAGATCCCGATGGTGCGTACTGAATTGGATACGTATGGCTCCGTACTTCAGATCAGTAAGATCGAAGTAAAGATCAACCGAGATACACCATGGAAAGTGCGTCGGGCGGTTGAGCTGATCGGGGAGTATGTCGATATACAGTTGCTGACGCAGCGATTGGGTTTGAGTGAATAGGCAGGGCGTAGAGCAGAGAGCATAGGGCATAGAGCATAGCGCCGCATAGAGCAAAGGGCATAGAGCGAAGAAACTTAGAGTTACAGTCATGGGGCTATACGCGGATGCCGCTGGCCTGGTGCGCCGCGGTTAGCGTAGTCGAACTGTCCTCACCACCAGCGAAGGGAATTTAAATGGATGGCGCAGCCATCCAAAGCGACCTGTTAAGCTTAAGTTTGCTTAAGCTTTCGTCGCACGCAAGTTTAACCTTGCGTTACACTGAACGTAGAACTGACGCTCAGCTTTTCTTTGTACCAGCAGCCAAATGATTTTAACCGGTAGCCAGGAGGCTACACTCACAATCTCGAATTAGTGTATGATTCCAATGCCTTAACCGTCGGCAGCCAGAGTCTACCAACAACGTTTGTTTTTTTTATAAAAAAAATCGAAAGTCGCAGGCGGAGCCTGCACAAAAAACGAGCATACTGCGTCTGGCGTCTGCGAGTCTGGCGTCTTACACCTCTCACTCTTACCCTCATACAAGCGAGTCTGGCATCTCACACCTCTCACTCTCTTACTCTCTTACCCTCTTACACGCGAGTCTGGCATCTGCTAGTCTGGAGTCTCAAGTCTCATAAACCTCAACTGTTAAAATTTCAGGAAAGTAGCATCCACTATTGTTTAAACCAATTTTAGACCTTATATTTGGAAACAAGTTCTCATCCCATAAAAACCAATCGTCTTGAGAACGCAACATCTATCGGTTCAACTATATTTTCTTCAAAAGCTATTTGAGAGGAACCTGCCTGTAACAACCCATGAGTTGTAGCTTGCTTTGACGGACTCGGTCAAGGCAGGGAAAAGGATCACAAGTAACTTCTGATTCTTTAGAGCATTAAGTTAATAAATCAATTCAGTTCACAAAGAGCACCAGCCTCTTTGCCTCGATAGCTAATTGAGGCCAGTGCTCGCAATTGAAATTATCATGAAAATTAGCATCTTTATTTTATAATCATCAGTTTATTTTTAATCCTAGTATCATCAGGATGTGAAAAAGCTGAAATACAGAAATCTTTGCCAAATGATATTGGCATGATAACTCCGAGAATTGATGACTGTGAAGAGTGTCCTAATGAAGACGACTGTTGTTGCTTTGTTGAGCTTTATAACAATGATGATGATGCCTATCTTCGTTTTTGTGGAACTACAGATGGACCGGATGCATGTCTGGGATCATTTATCTGTGGGTCGGCTTTCAGTGGAGGTGGACAAGATATAGTACTCCTAGACCCAACAAACCCAAGACAACCATTTTGTATGGCTGAAGGGGCGCCGTTTCGCATACTAAATTATCATAGCACTGATGTGGCATACATAAATATTACTTGTCAGGGGAAATTGATCAACCCCCAGATAATTCCATTGGAACTAGATCCTGGTGAGTACTTTTTTATGAAACTAATAGTAGTTGCTATTTGTCATTATGTCCATAGCCAATTAAAATGAGTTAATTTTATTGGGACGAATGCCTATATCCGGCATTCGTCCTTTATAATAAAATACTATTTATATACAACCAGATACAATGAGTGTATTAAAATGATAACATTTTCAGATACTAGAGTAACTGACATTACACAAAGTCATTGTTATTGTCCAATAAAATTCCTTAAACAGGAAACTTATCAATGGATCAGATGCATTCAATTTTCCTTTATTTTGCTATTTGTTCTAATCTCCACAGAGTTATATCCCCAAGTATTTTTCGGCCAGACATACAATCCTCAAGCGTTGTTTAAGTTTGAACTCAATGCTTCATTATGTAGTGATGATTGTAATTTTACCGAAATAGGACCTTCAACTCCATGGGGAGACGGAGTAAGTTTTTGCCCAAATGGCAACCTTTATGAACTTACAGGGGGCGCTATTTATCAGGTGGACACCTTATCAGGCGGATCCACTTTAATCTTTTCACCTCCACCTGGACCAGGGATCCAGGATATGGAAGGTTTTGTATGTTATGAGGACAGTACATTTTATTCCCTGGATCAATTTGGGAACCTTTATTTATACAATATTCTTGCAGGAACAGTTGTGCTTTTGGGGCATACAGGCATTAATGACGTTCTTGAAGATTTAGTTTTATTTGAGGGAGAATATTATTTTTCCTCCTATGAGGGAATTATTCATTTGGATATTTCAAACCCCTCCAACAGCTATGTTATTGTGCCCACACCAGGTTACACAATAAGCGGATTGACTGCTTCCTCAATATGCGGGACCCTTCTTGGAATTAATTTTTCTGATGATGAACTTGTGGCAATTAACCTGTTCGATGGCAGTATAACTCATGTATGCTTCCTTCCAAATAACACAAATCTTATTGCCACATTTGCGGAATTTTCGTCTTCCACCTCATGCGATGTATATATTGATCTTGACTGTAACGATAGTTCTGGTGCAATGGGTTCCGATTACAATTCATCCAATATCACCTGCTTGGATGGAAGTGCAGGTATTGCTGATATCGACATCAGCCTTCAATATGATGCCATTATTGTTGAAATGACCGTTCAACTCAATGGTTTGCTTCCGGACTCACCTTGGGAGTTTTTGGAGACTGCCGGTCAATTCCGGGAATAGACTTTTCTGGTGCAGGTACTGATTTGATCACCCTTACAAATACAGGAGGTGCTAAATCCACAGACTTTAAAGACGCCCTCCACCTTATCAGTTATAACAATTCAGCAGTATACCCTACATCCGGAATTCGTAACGTTGAAGTGCAATTCAGTACAGCTTCTGGATCAATGAGTAATGTTGCTACTGCATTTATCCCTGTGATTGAATTGCCTCTTATCAATGTTGATCTTGGCCCAGATCAAATACGATGCGAAGGTGAAACAGTAGTTTTTGACGCAGGAAATCCCGGCTCCATGTTTGACTGGTTAGCAGGTCAGTCCACCCAAACCATTTCAGTTACCGAAGCCGGGGAGTATAGCGTCACTGTCAGCAATGGATTTGCATGTCCCAATCAGGATACGGTTGGATTGGAAATGCTCCCTGTGATTCATATTGCACTGACGGGAGATACAGAAACCTGTGACAATGAACCTGCCAATCTTACCATCAATACAGATGCGATATTTCCCCTCACTATTGATATCTCCGTTGACCCAGGTTCCCCACTACAATTCACAGATGTGACAGGTAATTATGACTTTACGGTTTTGCCTGGCATGGCGGGAGACCTCACTACTTTCACCATTATCAATGTAGTTTCTTCTCAGCCAGCATGTATTGAAATCACTGCCCCTGAGCATATTATTGATGTTTATGCTACAGCAGCCACAGATGTTTCCGTTTCCTTATGTGAAGGAGACAGTATCTGGTTAGGGTATTATTGGGAGATGGAGGCCGGCGAATATGAAAATATATTTAACACAATAGAAGGATGTGATAGTGTAGTCACTACAAACATCTCTATCCATCCTGCAGTGATGATCCAGTTGCAGGCTGATACGTGTGATCCTGCTGCCATAGGTGTATTCATCACTACGATCGACAATCCGGTCGGGTGTGATACGGTGGTGACCACGACGGTCAGCCTGATTCCCACGGATACCACATTGATCACACAATCCACCTGCGTATGGAGTCAATCCGGTACACACACAGATACGCTGACCAACCAGGCAGGATGCGATAGTCTGATCATAAATGATGTCATTTATATCCCACCTGCAGATACAACAACCCTGACAGAGATGACCTGTGATTCATCCCTATTGGGTACCGTTTATGATACCCTGTAAGGGATGACAGGTTGTGATAGTATCATAGAACGAATCGTGATCTACAGCCTTGTCGACACCACATATATTTCAGGTACTTCATGCATACTTGCGGAGATCGGCGTGTTTGAAACCGAATATACCGATGCGCAAGGATGCGATAGCCTGGTGATCAGCACGATCACACAAGGGACAGCAGACACTACTCGTCTGTTTGCAACTTCATGTGATCCTGCGAGTCTGGGAGTCTTCGAAGAATTATTGCTTACATCACAGGGATGTGATAGCCTGATCATCACGACTGTGACATATTCTGCGCAAGATTCTACCTTCATTACTTCAGCTACTTGTGATCCAGCATCAGCCGGTGAATTTGTCACATCCTACACCAATCAATTTGGTTGCGACAGTATCGTCACCGAAACCGTGACGCTCAACATCAGCCATCACATCGATCTGACATCCTCTTCGTGCAATCCTGCTGACACGGGTGTCTTTGTGCAGCAGCTCACCAATCAATTTGGCTGCGACAGCATCGTCACTGAGACGGTCTCTCTGCTTCCTTCAGATCAAACACAACTCTCAGGCACTACATGCTTATCATCCGAGGCAGGTATGTTTATCACGACCCATCTCAATCAACATGGGTGTGATAGTATCGTGACACTGACTGTCTCACTTGTAGCGGCGGACACTATACAGTTCAACTTCAACACATGCGATCCTGCACAAACCGGCAGCATTGAAACGTTGTTCACCGGCCAGGATGGTTGTGATAGTCTTGTGATACAAACCACGGCATTATATCCTTTACCTGTTTTGATAGTTGAATCCGCAATTGATTACAATGGATTTGATATTAGTTGCGAAGGAAGTACAGATGGAAGTGCAATAGCGAATGTCAATGGCGTAGGACCATTTACCTATCTATGGTCTACCGATGATACCGACCAGATGATCACGGGCCTAAGTGCGGGTGATTACGATGTGCCATCACCGATGGCAATGGATGTATGACCAATGGTGCAGTTACCCTGGCAGAACCTGATGCCTTTGGCGATCGGCTTCGAAGTATCAGAGCCAGATTGTTTTGATCAGCAGTTGGGTAGCATCACGGTGCTGCCGAGTGGTGGTGTGGCACCATTTACCTATTCGATTGACGGTACAGTATTTCAGGCATCACCTGTCTACACAGGATTGGATGAAGGGATCTATCAGATAACTTCGCTTGATGCAAATGACTGCAGCACTACAGAAATCATCTCTATTGATGTACCCCTCATGGTCAATGTAGAACTTGGAACTAATCAATCGATATCCATCGGCGATTCTACTTTATTGGAAGCAATAATCAATCTACCTTTTGATTCACTCGCCTCTGTCATGTGGACAGGCATCGACAGCATCGGTTGTGCAAACTGTCTGACGCAGATTGTTGCACCGATTATCACCACAGCGTATTCAGTTTCGGTGACCTCTGCTGATGGTTGCGCCGACAGAGACAGCATGACTGTCTTCGTCAATACAGATTACAAAATCTACATTCCAAATATCTTTTCTCCAAATGGTGATGGCATCAATGATGTGATCATGATCAGTGCAGACGAAAGTGTCCGCGAGATCACTTCCTTCAGCATTTTTGATCGCTGGGGCAATTTAGTTTTTGGTGCCGAGCATTTTCAGCCGAATGATTCTTCAATCTCGTGGGATGGCAAGATGAAAGGAGAGGCGATGAATCCGGGGGTTTTTACTTTTCGGTTGGTCGTTGAATTTTCTGATGGACACAGCGAGGTCAGGTATGGTGATATTACATTGGTACGGTAAGGAGCATAGGGCAGAGAGCATAGAGCATAGGGCAGCATAGTGCAAAGAGCATAGAGCGAAGAAGCCTAGAGTTACAGTCGCGGGGCTAGACACGGCTGCCGCTGGCCTGGTGTCCTCACCACCAGGGAAGGGGATTTAAATGGATGGCGAAGCCATCCATAAAGCGACCTGTTAAGCTTAAGTTCACTTAAGCTTTCGTGTACGCAAGTTTAAACTTGCGGTCGCACGAGCGAAAGTGAACTGACGCTCAACTTTAGTTTTTTACCTGTAGCCAGGAGGCTACTGTTACAGCTCCAAAAATGGAACATGACATCCATGCCTTTTCCGTCGGCAGCCAGAGTCTACCAACAACGTCTGTTTTTTTAAAAAAAAGAAACGCAGGCTGTAGGCAGAGCCTGCAAAAAACGAGCATAACACGTCTGGCATCTGCGAGTCTGGCATCTGGCATCTAAAGCAAGAGTCTGGCATCTCACTCAAGAGTCTGGCATCTCACTCTCTCACTCTCTTACTCTCTTACATGTGAGTCTGGTATCTGGCATCTCAAGAGTGAATACCCCAAGGCATAAAAAAAGGAGCATTGACATCCAATACTCCTTTTTAATTTTTCATTCTTCACTCTTCACTTTTCACTCTTCATTTTTCACTTAACAAGCACAACACCAGTCGCCATAAACTTCTTCTCCATCACAGGCTCAGTGATCGCCGCGATTTCTTCTGCAGACTTGCCTGCATCTTCTGCATAATGCTTGAGTTCTTCTACTGATGTTTCTTGCTTGTAGGCTTTGCCTTCGACGATCACCTCACGGCCTGCTATGTCTTTTGGCATGAAGAAGCCATAGTCCTGGAACTGCACGAACATCTCACCTTCGGTAGTGCCGGCAGCATCTACGATATTCATCCAGCAGCCTTTAGCCTGGCATACTTCGCCGACCTTGGCGCGCATGATCACCATGGCAGAATCAGCTGTTTCAAGCTGTGCATTGACATCAGCAAAACTGATCGCGGCATCCGGCTTAGATACACCAGCACCAAATGAGTTTGTTTCGGCTTCAGCAGCTGGGGCTTGCTTACAAGAGACCCAGACAGCGGCAACGAGGAGGAGGAGGGTAATAAATTGAATCTTTTTCATAGTCGTTTGATATAATATGTGGAGGCAAAATAAGTTTTATATCCTGAATCCGCATTTTCCAACAAATCTGCTGCGATAACGGACTTATACCTCTTCATCCCTTTAGCGTTTTAAAAATCAACGATTTATGACCAGATCAGGTATATCTGTAGCCCTCCTGTGCCTTGCCTTCAGCGTCCTCGACGCCCAATGCATCGTCGGTGATTGCCAAAATGGCTTTAGCAAATACATGTTTAAAAACGGGGCCGTGTACGAAGGCGAGATGTCCTATGGCAAGATTCATGGTCTGGGCACCCTGAAATTTGCCAATGGTGACAGCTACAAAGGGTACTGGAAGATGAATAAACGCGAAGGAGAAGGTATTCTCAATACCGTGGATGGCTACAGCTACGTCGGGACGTTTGCCAACAATCAGTTACATGGTGCTGTCAAAGTGTATGACCTGGATGGCGGGTATTTTGAAGGCACCTGGGACAAAGGGATCAATAACGCTGGTGGAACCTACATCCAGGCAGATGGCCAGAAAAAGAAAGGGTATTGGAGTGACTCAGGTTTTAAAATTGAGAAGGAATCCCTTAAATCTGAGATTGTTGAATACCTCGCGGACTGTAATCTGGTGCCCTGTGGATCAGGAAAAGGCCGGATGGTATTCGAAGATGGATCAGTATACACAGGCTTTTTCCTCAATGGCTTACCGGATGGGGAAGGGGAGTGCAAATACGTCAATGGCGAAGTGTTTAAAGGTCGCTGGAGAAATGGCAGGCCTTCAGGAAAGGGACAATATGTCTATTCCAATGGACTCGTACTGACTGGGGATTGGGAAGAAGGAAAATACGTCCAGCAGAAAACAGCAGCTGTATCTAAACCAACATATGCTGAGGGTGTGAATATCTATGCGTTGATCGTCGGTGCCTCCAAATATGATCACTTCGAATCCTTAAAGTATACCGATGACGATGCCTATCGGATCTATGCTTTTCTCAAAAGTCCTGAAGGTGGAGCAGTTCCTGAAGACCATATCCGTATCCTGATTGATGAAAGCGCTATTGCAGAAAATATATACAAAAGCCTGGATGATATCATCTCCATGGCCGGTCCGGAGGATGAAGTGCTGGTGTATCTCGCAGGACATGGTTTTCAAGGTTTTTATCTTCCAACTGATAGTGATGGGTACCGGAATAAACTAGAGTATGAGGATATCAAGGAGCGCCTCCAGCTCTGCCAGGCACGGCAAAAACTAGTCATCGCTGATGCCTGCTATGCCGGATCCCTGCTCGCCGCCAAGACCCCGATGTTTGAATCTGTAGATCTTTTTTATAAAAAACTGCAGGCAAGCGGCGGCGGAACCGCCTTTCTCCTTTCAAGCAAAAGTGAAGAGGTTTCGCTGGAATCCCAGGGGCTGAGGCAGGGCATATTTAGCCACTATCTCGTGGAAGGGCTTAAAGGAGAGGCAGATACAGATAAAGATAAATTGGTAACCCTTGATGAGCTCTATACCTTTGTTTACAGCAAAGTGCGTAAATACACAGGTAATCAGCAGTCCCCGGTGCTCGCCGGAGACATCGACCGGAGCATGCCGTTGGCGAGTCTGAGGTAAAATTTGCCCATTTACTTGCATAATCGGCTCTTTTACATATCTTTGCCGCCCATTTTTGACATAATTTCATTTTTAAACGCGCTTGCAGCCCCCGGGAGTGTGCAGGCTACAAATCCAAGCTAAAGCCATGCGGCATTATGAATTAACGTTCATTGTCGATCCGGTTTTGTCTAATGAGGAGATTCAATCCGTCAGACAGACATACGAGGATCAAGTGAAAAAACAAGGTTGCACGATCGTCCATATCGAAGACGGCGGCCTCAAACAACTCGCCTACCCGCTCAACAAGCGTAACTCAGGCATCTACTACACTATCGAATTTGCCGCTGAAACCGGCGAAGGTATTGCCCCGATCGAACTGGCCCTGCGCCGTGACGAACGTATCATGCGTTATCTCACTATATCACTCGACAAGTTCGGCGTGAAATACAACGAGGACAAACGCGGAGGACTCATCAAGAAAGTAACTCGGTTGAGAAAGAAAGCAGCTAAACCTGCTGACGTTGCACCAGTGCCTGTGGCCAAGGTGCCAGACGTAGTCATCCCGGAGATTGTTGAAGAAGAAGAATAATCCCGGACCTCATTCCTAACCGATTTCAATCCAAAATAAAATGGCAACACAAGAAGATATTAAGTTTCTCAGCAACCCGAACATCGGGAAGATGCGTAAGAAATACTGCCGCTTTAAAAAATTCGGCATCCGTCATATCGATTATAAGGATCCTGATTTTCTCGCACAGTTCCTCAACGAACAAGGGAAAATCCTTCCACGTCGTATCACGGGCAACTCACTGAAATACCAGCGTAAAGTATCAGAGGCTATCAAGCGTGCACGTCACCTTGCCCTGCTGCCTTTCGTGACGGACTTATTGAAGTAATTCATCATCAACCGACAAAGACATCATGGAAATAATATTATTGAAAGACATTGATACCCTTGGCGAGCGTCACGAAGTGGTGAGTGTAAAACCGGGTTATGCCCGCAATTACCTCATCACAAGCAAGCTGGCCCTGACCGCCAATGCAACCAACAGAGCAAAGCTCGAAAAGCTGCGTTCTGATGAGGCTGCCCACGAAGCAGAGCGCATTGCTGATTTCAAAGTACTCGCCGCCAAACTGGAAGGCCAGGTATTACGCATCGGAGCTAAAGCCGGTACCACCGGTAAAATCTTCGGTAGCGTCACCAACGTACAGATCATGCAGGCCCTCAAAGATCAGATGGGCATCGAAGTGATCCGTAAGAAAATCGAATTGGCAGAAGAAGTGAAAGTACTAGGTAGTTATGTGGCTAACATCGCATTCCATCCAACTGTACATGTAGCTGTCAAGTTTGAAGTTGTAGAAGAATAGAACCAACCTGATTTCCTGGTGATGAACCCGGAAACAACCTATCGAGGTCCGATTCGTAAGAACCGGGCCTCTTTTTTTTTACGGCCGTTGCACCTTTTCGCCCGCCATTGTTTTTCATGATAACTCACCCCCGGCCCCTCTCTTTTTGCATAAGAATTGTAGTACGAATATGATTTTCTGAAGAGAGGGGAGCAAAAGATTTTCCCATTAATACTCCTTTCTACTTTTCCTTGGCTATTGGCTATTCCATATTGAATACGAGCAGGATCATACTCTTGACAAACTTCTCACTTCGCTATTCCTTGTTCGTTATTCGGTATTCCTTGGTTTTTGTATGGGTTTTTCCCGATCCGGCACTTAAGTGTAAACCCTGAAATCACGCTTTTTGGCCTCTGGAAGTGAATATTTTTCAATTTTTAATTTTTACTTCCGTTAGAAGAGGGTATTTTTATAATACAACCCCCGTTTAAACCATTGCATCCCACCCAGGAGATACCCCTCCGGAATTAATGTAAAGCAGTCTCTCACCCGTTTAGTGTTTTGTAACTTAATAACCTTTTACATATGAGACTCAGTTTAAAATTAATCAACTACGGCGCTGCCGCTTTCCTGGGAATCCTGTTGACAACCGGATGTACTAATGAAGATACTGTCAGCCCAAATGATAATGGTGCCATCGAGGAGAGATCCCTGATCGGTACGATTCCTAGTGTTCCACTCATCGGATTGAGCCCGAACAATGAATTAGTACATCTGCTCTCAGGACCTCCGGTCGTTGAAAAGGGTGTAGTACCTATTTCAGGTCTTCGGCCAGATGAATTAATTATCGCCATTGATACACGTACGAAGACAAAGGAACTCTATGCGGTTTCCAATCAAAGCATCATCTACAAGATCAATCCTGTGACTGGTGTGGCTACAGCTATAACAGGTCAGCCAATGGTACCTGCCATTGAGGGACAAATGGTTGGTTTTGATTTTGATCCGGTTGAAGATATGTTGAGAGTTGTGTCAGATCTAGGTCAAAACCTTAAGCTAAGCCCTGTTACAGGCCAGGTACTTTTCACTGAAACACCGCTGAACCCAGGCACACCCGCTGTGCAAAGTGCAGCATATTCCTATGCATCAAGGGTCACAAGATCCTATCTGTATACATTAGATGTAACTGAGCAAGCTCTGTTTCGTGTTCAAAATCCTTCTGGTTTTATGTCTAAGGTGGGTAATCTGGGTTACACCTTTGTCGGAGATGGCGGATTTGAAATCACTAATAAAAATCAGGCATTTGCCGTGCAATATGGTAAGGCCAATTTCCCTCTCATAGATGCAAATTCTACCAGCTATGATGATACCTCAGTAGATGCATACCGTCTGATGGTCATTAATCTGAATTATGGTAGTGCTAAATCTTTCGGACGTGTCAGACCTTTGATAGGATTGACCGTTAGGTAGGCTGACCGTTTCATTAAAATAAAGAAGCACTTTGAGAAGAGAAGGCTGCAGGGGATGACCCGGGCAGCCTTCTTCTTTTAGTGGAGTATGTTAGTTTTTTTACGCAGCGGCAGGAGTAGCCAATCTGTTCGATGGATCCAAAAGCACCCTGGTCTTGAGTGGCAGTACCGACTATAATTAAATCTTCCTGCGTGATTTCTACGATGTTTGGCGCGGATGATCCATTTGGAAACATACCCCGACTATTAGTCCAGAAGTTGGTCTTGACGAACCTATTGCCTGATATCGTGGAATTAAAGCTGTTTTCAAACCAGGGATAGTATTCTCCGGCACTCACGGCATTAAATAATCCACCTGCCTGTAAATCCGAATTGGGCCAAACAGCTGAACTATTTATTTTTAATTTTCTTCCGGCATTGTTTACACCATTGTGAAAAGCGATCAGTGTATTCCATTCGTTGAGCGAAGGGAGATGCCAACCTTGCGGACAAATACCACGCACAATCCTGTTGCTGGTGGTTGTATTCGCATCTTCACCAGCCAGTACTTCGCTAAACGTGTACAGCCTTCCAAATAATAAGGTATCTGCCACCGCTTCATTGAGATACCAGTGCCCAATAGAGCCACCCCCATCATATCTGAGGTTTTCACCCATCCAGGTCTGTGTGCCTATCTGGACTGAACAATATGAATTTCCATCTCGTGCATCTACAAATTGAGTGCAATTGGTATTGAATAGGCTTGGATCCAGAAATACATCTGACAAATGACATCCGGTAGATTTATTATCTTCAATGGCGATGGAATTGAGTAATTCCAGGTTGGGTGGTAGAGATATAAAGGAGGTCTGGTTATAAGGAAAACTGGCGCCTCCTTCTATTTCTGCATCATTCACCCAGACCTTATATCCTGTGCCTGTGCATCCCGGACACTCTACTGAAAGAATGATCTCATTTGTATTTTGAAAATCATCTGTAAACATGATGACAGAATTGTACTTTTTACACGTTTCTATACTATTCAGGTGCCATTTGGTAATTTCAAATTTAAAGTCCGGCGATTCCAGTTTACCTGTGATGCTGAGCCAATCGTCCGTTGGATTGAATTTTTTTTCATCGGCCAGGAATCCCAGTTCAGCAAATATTTTCGCGCCGATGCCCAGGTCAGCATCAAAAGAAACTCTTGGTTGTAAATCTGTAAAATTTCCTTTTGACTCGCATTAGCACTGGTATAACCATATGCAAAGAAACCCGCTTTGGCGATTTTAGGAGCGCCGGTGATGCCAATGAATACATCTGTACCTACTTGAACTTCAGCACTTCCTCCACCTTTAGCAGACCAGTCTTTAGTCTCTAGCACAGTCGGCACAATCATGGGATCTATATTATAGGTTACCGGATCACCATTATTACTCTCATCATAGGAAAATGAAAAATTATGTGGTCCGGAGGTTATGGTAAATTGAGGTGATTTGATTTCACCCCCTGCTTTCAATTTGAAATTGGCCTTTGGATTGACATATACCGTTAGTCCTGTTTCTGCAATCGGGAGGACTGGTATTGGTCCAGCGGTGATATCAATAGTTGGTCCTACCGCAATTTTACCTTTGAATAGAATATCACCTGACAGATTAAAACGTAAATCTTTGAGTTGCATATCCATTTTAAAAGGAATCGTCCCAGCAGAGTCGTATTGAGCAGTAAAGTATGTACTGTCTATATCAAACGAAATCGAACCTTCAATATTTGGTACGGTACCCAGCGTCAATCCCACCCAACCCATCAATACGGGTGGTTTACACTCTACCATCACAGGAAAGATATTGGTTCTGGTGAAGATAAATTCTGATGACCTTGAATCAATGATATACCGACTGTACGCTTCATGCAATGGAACATCTACAGTACGAAGTCCAATATTGTTGGCAAAGGATTGTATTTCTGTCACCTTCCGGAAATATGCGATTGAGTCACCTGGATCAGAAGCCGTATTGACTATGACAGACCCGACCCTAACATCAGTGAGAAATGCTGCTTCTTTTTGTACCAGGATTCCTTCGTCATTGATCCCCACTATATTTTGTTTGTCCTCCTCCGTCAGGATATAGGTTTCTGCCTTTAGAAGAAATTCATTTGGTCGTATTGCCCCGTCACCGGCATAGTCTGCAGGATTGACATCATCACGACTGCAGCTAAAGAGTAATATTGCAGCGAGGAGATAAGTTTGTTTTTGTAGGTTCATTGTATTATTGATTGATCACGATACTTTTTGATTTACTTCCATCCGCAAAGACTACTTTGCTCATCAGAGGTTCAGCCGCATAGCTTTTCAGTTTGAAGCTGGTTTCACCGGCATCAATCTCGCTCAGCAATTGCCAGTTTGTTTTTTGCTTGATATAGATCTGAACACTACTCATGTTTTCCGCCGGGTTCCATCTGATCACTGGTAAGCCATCAGGCTCTTCCACTAGTACAAATCCGAATCCATCAACTGATCTGTCGATCGGAGTGAGGATGTGTTTTTCACTGACGGATTTTGACACCAGTCCTTTCTCATCAAAGGCCAGGAGGGTATAGATATACGTTTGTCCACCAGTCACACTTGTGTCTGAATAGCTATCATTTAAAGGCCATTCCAGGATCGTATCCAGTACATTCCAGGATGCTTCACTGGATAGTTTGCGCATGATCACATGCCTGGTCACATCGCTGCTGCTGCTCTGCACCATCTGCAGGACAATGCTTGTATCTGTCAAGGTATAAGACTGAATCCAGGCGGGTGATGGTGGCATGATATCAGGCCGTTCGACTTCGAGTGTATCCGAATAAGCGCTGTAGTTCATTGCATCATCTACCGCGATCACGGTATAGAATCTTTTTTCTGTGAGTGAATAGACATCGACTGTGTCAGTAAACTGCCTGAAGGGATAGAGTTTGGGTGTTAGCCGGTAAAAATGTCTCTCATCCCCGTCAGCAGCATATACAAAGTATCCGATAATATCTTTTTCCGGAGCCTCAGCCCAATGCACCCGAATCAAGCCTGTGCTGTCGGTAGTCGCTTCGAGTTGGATAGGTGCAGCGGGCCGGATGAAATCAGGAACCCGTATCAGCTTTTCGTCTGATAGGTTCACGTTGCCATCGGCATCTCTGCACGCCACCGTATATTTTCCCATACCATTGAAGTCTTCGGGCTGGTGGAAAAACGAACTTGCATCTGCGGCCAGGACGCCAGAAACAACCATAGCATCGCTTCCTCCCTCCGCATACCAAACCATATAGTTTTTGACATCATCAGGAAGCGCATGTGTCCAGCTGATCAATATTCCTTTTTTCAGCGAATCAACCTGGGCATCTACTACAGGCTTTAAAGGAGGCTCCAGATCTTTTGCTTTCAGGGCCACAGAAGTGGATGGTTTGCTTTCATCACCAAAAGCATCTAATCCGATGATCCGGTACTGATAGTTTTTACCATTTGCTACCCGATCGGTATACGTATAATAATGTGACTGCAATGCAGGATCATCAGAGAAAGCCTGGACGTAAGGTGCTTCATTTAATCGCTTGAATGTTTTGTTGTCTTCCGCACGCTCGATGTAGTAAGCTGAAAAGTGTGCGTCATGCATATGTTTTTGCCACTGGATGACGAGTGATGAGTCGCGTTGAAATCCCTGGTAAATCATCGGTGTAAACTTGCGGATGTTGGGATGAACGATCTTGTTGTCACTGGCCATATACGTGCCTGGTATGAAGACCTTGTAGGCATACGTCACTCCTTTCTTAACGGTCTTATCCACAAAGCGCATCCCTGCGGCAGTAGCTACCACCGGATCCCGGTCAGCAGCAAAGAGCGTCAGAGACCACCTGTTGTTGAAATTGGAAGCCTTCTCCATCATGGTAGCAATGTCACCGTCGTAGAGTGAGTTTTCCCATTCACGATACGCATTGTTGAGCAATACGATGAGGAGAGGATGATCCGGATGACTCGAAGCATATTGTTCAAGACTGGCCTCTGGCATCAAACGGATTGAATCACTGATGACTACGTAGTCACCTGGATTGGGTGATACTTCCCTTCGTGCTACTAAACATGGCTGGTGTAATTGCTTGTACCAGTAATCGGCTTTTACGGGAGCCCAGCGCAATGCTATGCTGTCGCCATAATGCTTGCTGACAAGGCTAAGCGTCTGTACATTGGAGATGATATCCGCAGTATCAGCGAGCGTTTGTGCCTGGACTCCTGTGCAGAAAGCACCTGATATGAAAAGACAAATGACCCATACTTTTTGTAAAGTGATCATAACTTGACCAGTGATAAATCCATGTGTTTTCATATTACCTGTTGTTATTGAAATGTGGAACCTGGTATTCAATAGTAGGCGCGTTGGTTCTGAATTCCTTGGTAAACCTGGTTCCGCCAATGTTGCTTCCATAGAGGTAAGATTTGTTGGCCCGGAAACGAACGGAATTGTCAAATCCTGAAAAGCTAAGGCCATTAACCAGCGGACTACTACTGAGTTGGGTAATCTTGGCCTCCAATACATTCAGATAATTTTCCCAGCTATAGGGTGACATATCTGTGCATCGATCATCAGGTGATGTGTCTGCACCATCCAGTGCAGTTTCAAATCGATCAGTGAGTTCCTCCGCATCCTGGATGCAATATTCCGTCACGAAATATTTAATAGTGAGCGATCCCGAAGTATTTCCATTGAGCATCTGGTGGCTCATGCCGAATCCACCGAACATATTTGGGTTAGACGTTCCATTATTTGGTTCAATGATGCCATCAGTGACATTATCGTTTAGCCATTCGGTGAGATTAGTGTAGTTGGACCACCCATAGTTGAGCGATGGCATTCCTGGAAACTCTGAGCAGATCGACAATCCGCTGACAGGATATGGATAGCCATAGGATGTACCTAGTTCAAGATACGGATCAGGCTTCGGATGATAGGCCAGCCCATTCATGGAGATCGATTGGCCTACATAAAAATTGCCGCCACCACCTTCAACACCGCCGCCTGCCCAGCCATCATCCTCCAGTTCAGGACCTTCGATGTAAGTGCCATTGTGTTCACCTGCATAGTCATTGAGATACGACACATACTGTGCACCGATCAAAGGTTTGGTAAGATCATTATGAAAATCACTTGTAAACATATCTTCGATACTGATCAACGGATCGGAAGAATAGAACTCGTCGATATCGCCATGATCATCATAGATCAGTAAGCCCTCGATATCATATACATCGAAGCCTTCGAAATTGTCAAATATCAATTTGGAGAAATTGTCTTTATTCTCAACCACCAACTCCACATCTTCCATCTTCTCTTCCAATTCATCATAAGCACTGGTGTTGAAATAATAGCTATACAACAGCGTCTCTCCCGGTTCGACGAGGAATTGAGGATCAATTTCAGGCGCTGGAGATTCCACCGTATAATCAAAGCTCATGCTATCTGCCAGCAGCTCTGAATAGGAGCCCTGGTAGACAATCCTATTTGCCGCAAGTGCATTCATGGAGGTATACATTAAATTGGAAGAGGTAGTCTCTTTCCGGATGATCTGGACAAGATATTTTTATTGTTATCAAAATCCGGAATGGAATACATGCCCTGGTAGTTTAAATACACGAGTGGTTCGCGGGCTATTTCTTCCTGGTTAGAGGCTTGCTTGAATACAGCGAAATACTCAAATTCTTTTCCATCCTTTTCATCATAGAAGTAATCGGATTCCAGGTCATCCAGGATCATAATCCGGCCTGGCGAAAGGGCTGTAATTTCTTCCTGCATAAAGAACTCCTGATTCTTGAATGGAACTGACTTTGGAATCAGATCACTTGGAATAGAGTCAGGAAGTTTGGTCGTTCTAAATTCTATTTCAACTTTTTCTTCCCACACTCGGTTATTGAGCATCACAGGTTTCCACATGCCGAGTATTGGATCATACTCATCAGCACCTACGATTACTTTGTACCTCCAGTTTTTCCTTTTACCCACATCAGGTCCTGAACCAGTCAATGGTTTTTCAGGATTGTATACAGCAGAATAGCCATCATCTGATAACTGATCATAACGATCATCCTGCAGGCCTGAATTGGAATTAGCATCAAGTGGTGTAAGGGAGAACTCTTTCAATCTGGGTTTCAATCTATGGGTGTTTCCATTGACATCCGGTACACTAATTTCATCATCAATGGCGGTAGTGAATGTAGCCGTAGGGGAAATGAATGGGTCGATCTGCGTGGTCTCACCTTCATTCGGATATGTATCGAGGATGATTGGAAAATCAAATGGACTGGTGCGTGGCGGAACACATTTCTCTCCGACTGACATACTCATCTGAGCAGAGCCTTTGATCGTACCCATCAGCAGATTGTATGTGAGTGAAGCGCGACCATCAAGCCACATCGGATCAGGACCACCTGCCTGCAGCATCATCGCTGCAGTGAGGGTCATAATTTTACATCTATTTCTTTTCCAAATAATTTTCCTTTGGCACCAATTGTAAACCTTCCCATACCTACATATGCCTGACCAAGGCCATACCAACCAGCCATCCCCCGGATCTTCAATCAGATCACCAGTTGATGAATAGCAACTTACATTGTCAGCATTGATCAGCATGAGATCTATCCCTGCAAACAAGGGAAAAAACTTGCATAGAAGACTGCATTAATACTGCAGCTAGCCCAGGTATGCACCCATGACGATGCCATCACCGTGCCTGCACTAATCGAAGGGCGTGTAGAATTTTTGTTCAATCCGCCTCCATTGAATGTACCTTCCTCTGTAGCTCTTGAACTTCCAAGACCTGAAACACCATCCGGGGGATCAGGAAGATATCCGGGAATATCCTGTCCGATCATGAAGTACCCCATCGCACCTGCACTGGCACTGACACCTATGTTGGCTTTTTGATCACCATCCGTGTCTACGCCAAATCCAGGCATATCAAACACGAGTCCAGGGAAATTATCTTGATATGGATTGCCCGCATTAAACTGCCAGAATATTTTGTCCCCATCGCTGTTGGATGAATGTGGATACACCTCTTCATCCGCTACAACCCAACTGAAGTCAAGTAATTTTTTACGTGCGCCTGAACCATATAATTTTAAAGCGGTAGATCGAGGAAGTTGGCAAACAAGAAAGTTCTCCCGACAGGATTGTTTTTTTAGAACCTCCACTTTGAATAAATTCAAGTGTGTTATCCAGGTCTCCCCATAGCCGGGCTAGGTTTCTCATGCTATACGTCGGACTCAGCATCCAGAATTCTCCGCCAAAGCCAAGCGCGGTAAGTCCATGTTCCAGCAAAGTGGCCTGGTATATGGATCGCCAATAAAGAAAGGATCAGCTACCAAACTCATGCTTGCGCGCAACTTAATAGTGCGGCTTCCAAAGCGCGGTGCCGGAGGTGAGAGATACATATCTGAAATAGGAGGGGGCGGTTCCGGTTCGGTGTTTTCCATGGCTACTGCTGAAGCTTCCGGATTGATATGTGCATATGCATTTGGAGAAATGTCCGGGGTGATCATATTGTAATAGAATCCACCACCAAGTCCATTGAAATTGATCGGCGGAACCGGACATAATGGAATGCCTGGACTCCATCGTGCCATTCCGTCTATCATCCAATAGCTATAGTAATGCCGGGTGCCAAAAGCTCCGTCATCAGGATCTCCTTCATGACCGAACGCTCCATTCATCGTAACATTCAGGGGCCCTATGCCAACCTGGAAGCCTCCATAGAATCCGGTAGAGCCATCTTCACCACGATCCAGACAGATGGAACCACTAAACACAAATGGCTCTATAGCCAGCCCTTCCAGTGCAGCACAATTGAAAACAAGATCATCCGGAACAAACCGATCCAAACCATCCTCATTATTCAGATTGCTGACAATACCAAGATTGGCGCTTACGCCAAAACCTTCGACGGCGGCATCAAGAGAAACTTTAAGACCAAAATTGATCGATACAGAATTCCCAGCAATCCAAGCGTAATTTCCTCAAATGACAGATCAGGAAATCCTTCCAATGTTTCCTGTGAAGATGTTCTGCTTCTCCTCCGGACTCTTGTCCATATCCTTCCAGATTGGTTGATCCCACTCCCACAATGGTTCAGTCGATCAATTTCTCTTCTCCAACACAGGATTGTGTCAATGCAATCCGAAACCAAAGGAACTACCCGTACCATCATTGACCATCTCAGGTGATGAAGCCTTCATCTTTATCATAGTGTAGTTGGAAATTGCAAGCTTCACTTTAAAATTGGTGCAATCACGTCAGGTACATGCATCGAGGCAGGCATGGCTGCGAGCATCGATGGCTAATTGCCCTTTGTGAAAAGTTGATAGTTCTGGTATCATCACCATCGATCGCAAACTGGATGTAAGAATTCTCACACAACGACGCGCGAGCCAAGATGGTGGAATATCATCGGATCATCCGGCGTAACCGCTGCTACAAGACTTATACCGGTCATCTCCATTGAAGCAACACTCAGCATAGTGAATGTAATTGTCCTCACCAATAATAGGCGTATTGATGGTCCAGGCCACGACTGTCATCAGCACGTTTTTGAATAATGCGTAAGCGGAAGGTGTCCAGGAGATGTCCTGGCCTTCGGAAGATTTCCTGTCGACGGTCTATGAGATTGGCGATATCATTATCGGAGTGTGATATTCGGGTCACGAGATGACGTTGCCGATTTCAGCACCTGCACAGTACCTCCCCATAAAATTAAGGCGCATTCAACCGTGTAGTCTTGAGATGGAATCTTTGCCACGTAGCAGATATTGATGGATCGATATTGATGCCAACCGTCATATCCGTTTGGGAATGTGATATCAAGTGGGTTGTCAGCATCCCCTGAAAGATCAAGCCAGGCATCCTGTACTTCAAGCCCCAACGCGGATGCCTTTGATCTGGAAAGGATC
>JADKHH010000021.1 GCA_016721905.1 Candidatus Opimibacter skivensis
AGTCTTCTCTTGCATGAGGAAGAACATGCATGCCGCCGCCGCAATATTTTGCAAAGCCAGCCTGGATCGTAAGTATATCACCGGTATAAGAATCACTTTCTGTTTTTATAGTTGCAGCCCATGTATGTGGTTTCATCAGTGTTTTCAATAAGCCGTACGGATATAAAATCCAGGAGGGTATGTTGAATGATGTTCTTTTAAATTATTGACGACCGCTGCATCGAGGGCACCACCGACCATGTTGAGTGCGTATCGTGTCCGGCCATCAGGCCAGGTTAATCTAACAAGGTTAAAAGGAGCAGTGTATTCTTCGAGTAAGCTCTTTGCTAGTTTATGTTTAGGCGTCACGAACGATCTGACCCAATCATTGCCGGTACCACAGGGTAACACACCAATAGTCACATCATGCGATTGATCACCAGCCAACTCCATCAGGATATTTCCCCCATGATGTATCGTGCCATCACCACCAACAAGCAAATAATGTCGTTGTCCCCCGTGATACAATGCAGTTATTTCTTTCCTGGCTTCTTCAATAGAATAGGTGTGATGTAGTGTGAAGGCAATACCGTTTTTTTCCAGAAACGACTCCCACTTTGTCCATGCGGAAGAACAGGTCTGACGGTTGACGATTACGCTCCAGGAGGCTTGTGTCATAAGAGCGTAAGATAGTAAGAACGTAAGAACGTAAGAACGTGAGAGTGTGAGAGGAGTGTGTGGATAAATTAGATTGACCCGTTATTGACGTCAAAAGTTTAACAGGACGCTTGTGCGTCAGCAAGGTTTACCTTGCGATTCCCTCGCTATTTGAAGATTTTTATCTTCAAATCAATATAGCAGATCTGTATCTATTGAATGTTCAGTGAAGGGCGGTCTGTGACCGCCATCGATGAATGTGTCTCACGCTTCACGGACTATGGCTCCCACCTTTTTCCGGGGCATGAAAGCCCCGGCTATTCAATACCATTTTGCAACTCACTCACAACTCACAATTGACAACTCACAAAGATTACTGCTTACCGAATACCGATTAACAGATTACCGATTACAACTTCGATGGCAGAATCAAATCCAACGCAGTATACTTATGTCCAAACCTCCTCGACAGATATTCATTCGTGAGATGGCCTTTGTAGGTATAGACGCCATGCCTGAAGCCTGCGTGATCATTGAGGAGTGCTTCGATGCCGCCATAGTTGCCAGCCTTGATCAATAAGGGCGTAATGATATTGCTGATGGCAGCAGATGCCGTGCGACTCACTTTTGAAGCGATATTTGGTACACAATAATGGATGACGCCGTGTTTGATAAAGTTGGATTATCCAGGGATGTCACTTCGGAAGTTTCAAAGATTCCGCCCTGATCGATGCTCACATCGATGATGACACTACCCTCTTTCATCTTGGTGATCATTTCTTCCGGCACCAGGATACTTGATCTGCCTGTGGGAGAATGAACAGCTCCAATCACTACATCGGCGCTGAGCAATTGATATTGTAGTTGAACAGGATTGATCGTGGAGGTATATAATCGCCTGCCGATGATCTGCTGGATCCGCATCAGTTTGTAGACATTGTCATCAAACACGCGCACTGTTGCACCTAATGCAAGTGCAGTCCGAATGGCAAATTCACCAACGACACCGGCACCGAGAATAACTACTTTGGCCGGAGGTACACCGGAGACACCACCAAGCAGAACGCCTCTTCCAAATTCGGATCTGCACAATAGCTCAGCAGCCGTTTGTATGGCAGTGATGCCGGCTATTTCACTCATCGTTCGTACAAGTGGATAGGAACCATCAGCAGCCTGGAGATATTCCATAGCAAGCGATGTGACGCGATGACGAAGCAGGCGGTCTACATAGGATTCAGAGCGTGTAGGCAGTTGCAGGGGTGAGATCAGGCATTGATCCGGATGCAAAAGTTCTATTTCATCGATCGTAGGAGGCGCTACTTTTAGCAGAATATCACTTTTGAATACTTCCTGGCGGCTATGGACGATTTCGGCTCCGGCTTCGCTGTATTCGTGGTCAAAATAATTGGATCGTAAACCTGCACCAGCCTGCACAATCACGCGATGTCCCTGCATCACCAGGGGCTTACCTGAATGAGGAACGATGGCAACCCGGTTTTCGGTGGAGGAGATCTCACAGGGGATTCCAATGGAGAAATGGCTGGCTCCATGTGCCACAGCTATTTTCTCCGGAAGTGTTTCCAGGCTAAATCCATATTTATGCGTCCACTGCGTCATGCGTCGTAATATTGAAAATACGATTATTGTTGATTGTTACTTCGATGTTGACCCTGATGTGAGGCATGAACATATATGCTTCCGCTATCCCGGGCCATTCGATCAGGCACAAAACCCGGAATCAAGATACTCTTCAAACCCGATCTGGGCAAGGTCTTCCGGTTTTCCAAGGCGGTAAAGGTCCATGTGGTAGATGGTACCTACTACGGGAGATTGATATCGTTGACCAATGAAAACGTAGGGCTGCTGATGAGTTCCTTCACCTCCAGTTTGTCACACAATACCTTCGTCAGGGTTGTTTTCCCGGACCCCAGATCCTGAAAGCAGAAAGACGTTGTAATGCTCCCGATATACTGAAGAAGAATCTCCCGTCACACGGTCCAGGTCTTCGATTGAATTCACGGTGATTTCCATGTTGCAATATAGGAGAGTTTCGAGTTTCGGGTGTGCAGTTTCGAGTTTCGAGTGGTGAGGGCAGTTTCGAGTTTCGAGTGGAGAGTTTCGAGTGTACAGTATCGAGTTTCGAGTTAGTATGAGCTCACTCTATTCACGATGGTCCCTGAGCTTGTCGAAGGGAGAAAAAAGAGCTCCCCTTTTTCGCCGCCCTCTTCATAAGCGAAGATGCGGCGGATGAAGTGATGATCTGTAATTAGATACAGAATTATGATTTTGCAATTCGTAGTCGCAGACTACGAATAACATTTATTTTTTTAAAAAATAAATGAAGATGTTACGTTTTACAACTCGAAACTCGACACTGTACACTCGAAACTCAACTACGATCGATTCATTTTAATTAGCGTCCTCTGCACCGACTGTCCTCCGTATTCAAGATTCAATCTGTAAGAACCTGACGGCAGATCTTTTCCTAATTCCATAGATTTTTCCTGGCCAGTGATAAGACTTGTGACTTCATTAGAAATCATTCGTCCTGCAGCGTCATACACTGTCACGTGAAGATCACCACTGCAACCCGGCGTTAATACCATCGTCATCTTTTCAGCAAATGGATTCGGATAGAGAGATACATTGACACACTCCAGATTGGCGATATCTTCTACATCAGAAATGATTTCCACTTCTTCCCCGGCAACTTTCATTTTCGCTCAATCCAAAGCAGGATCCTCCATAATTGTTGATAGCTGTGATGAGCAGGTACTGTGCTTCTATTTCATTCAGGAAAGGACCTTCTTCACCCTCGTAAGTGCTGAGACCGCTCGCCTGTCCAAAGTGTAATCGCCAGCCGTAAGCCAGGTCACACCATCTGTACTATAATCAATAGCTACGTCCGCATACCCCAATCAAGGTGTGCCGGATCATTGCTGTTCCAGATAGTCATTTGTCCCAGCTTATACACCTTGCCAAAATCATACATGATGAAATGGCTTACAGGACGTGCAGGGTTAGGGCTTGGAGCAGCTTCACAAGAGACCCAGCCATCATAGAAATTGGTGCTATGACGATTTGGAAAGCATTGTGAAAACACCATTTGAGAAAGGCCAACCAAAGCAGCGATAAGGAATATTGTTTTTTTCATGGCAGGTCGTGGTTATGAATTAAGAAAACCAATTGGGTGAGTAGGACTTGGCTGGTAAAAATTGGTCAATGCAGGGAATATGGTTGACAGATCTGAAGGGCTCACACCAAACCAGAGAGCGAGTTCTGCAAAATAAGTATCCGCACTGATTTGTGGGAGCATCACTCCATATCCCAATTCATTGGTTGATTCAAGTGCGAGAGAAGGATATTCACCATAGATTCTTTTTCCGATCACATCCTCTCCCATCACCATTACATTGCCTCCCCATGCATGGTCTGTACCATTGCCATTGGAGGTCAGGGTGCGACTGAATTCAGAAAGCGAAAATGTAGTGACTTGTTTTCCTAATCCAAGTTCAGCGAGCGCATCTGAAAATTCGCCAATAGCTGTATCCAGTTCATATAAGAGTCCGGCTTGTGTATTGAGCACTTCATCATGATTGTCCCATCCTCCGTAATCAATAAAGAAGATCTGGCGCTTCATCCCCAGTGCTTCATGTGCAGCGATAGAGTATGCTGCCATTTGGAAACTTCTCGATAGATAATTATCGGAGAAAGTGGTTTGCAGTGTAGGTACATTTCCTATAGCTTCCTCAAACTGGATGTGTCCATCACGTGAACGGCGTATGACATCGATATATGTTTTTTGAAACATATTCTGATACTCGTGATCCACCATTGAATTGATGGCCTGTGTGCGCATACGATCAAAAACATTCCATTCTTCTACATTACCATATCCGTTGATACCAGAGCTGCCATTGTATGCATCCAGGGCGAACTCAACAGTGTTCTCACCGGTCTGGAATATATTCGTTCCGCTCAGCGAGAGGTTCATGGAGATGTTTGGATTGTTGTTCATGTCATTGATGAGGTCCTTGACTTTTCCGCCCCAGCCTGTACTGCTTCTGCCGGTAGGCAGACCTGTCATCCATTGCTGACCCTGATCGGAATGTGAATACAGGCCTAGTGGAAGATCGACATCTCCTGCCCAGTATTGCTCCTTTGTGGTAGGTTGAACCAGGGTTCCTACATTGGTGAGGTACGCCAGCTTTCCTGAATTAAAGAGTTGTTGTGAACGTGGCATGCTTGGGTGAATGCCAAATAATCGTCCTCCTGCAAGATCCGGAAATATGGGTAACATATCATTGAGTGGAATAGCAAGATTGGACCTTGTCGTCGCATACTCATTATATTCTGATGTACTCCTTGGCATAAGCATATTGAAGGAGTCATTTCCTCCGGATTGGAATAAACATGCCAGGGCTTTATATTCAGGATCTAATGAACTATTAGCTAATGCTGCAGCTGAAAACGCCTTGAGATTGACAAGAGAAGAATAGAGTGTGGAAACACCTATGGCGGCGCAACTGGCCTGGCCCATAAAATTTCTCCGGCTGATAGGGTTGTTGTTAAATCGTATTTTCATAAATCGTCGAAATAGAAATGGATAGAATAAACTATTCGGGTTATTTCATGATAGCATAATCAGGAGAGATCATCATCAGGTAAAGTGCAAGGCGCACCCTGTCAATCCTATAAGAGCCTCAATCATCGGTGAAATAGCATCTTTTATAGCTGCCCTTGTATTGTTCAGAGAGCATACCGTTCGTAAAGAGCATATCCAGCCTGTTGACAAGTACTTCAGGGTCTCTGGCCAATGGCATCAGTTCATCGATGATATAGGATACGTGTGGATTATCACCTTCCCAGTCATCCATCACATAGCCCCATACGGCCCAATCATTCACCTGGTTCATGTACTCGATGCTGGTCCTCGAATTGTGGATTTGAAATTCAGGACCCACGAGGTCATTATCCGCAATGTCTCCGATAGGTTGATAGTCAGGAAGGAAAAAATTGAAGACTGTACGTGAAGCTAAGGGCATCTGATTGGTCGCCTGATAAAATCCATAGGACACATTCCAGTAACGACCATAATATTGCTCCAACGGAATAGCTTTGGTAAAATGGGTATACCTGGTAAAAGGCTCACGTAATTTTCCAAAAGCATCATCCTGTGAGGCTGAGCAGGTTCTTGCTTCAGGATCCATCAGGATAGCCTTCACCACAGCACCGAGATCACCTCTTTTACCATTGCCATTGTCGGCAAAAACGGCAGCAATTCTGGATACATATTCAGGACTTGGATTTGAAGTAACCAATCGCTGTATCAATTGTCTGCCAATAAATGGTCCTACGTTAGGATGTAAAAACAATTGATGGACGGCATCCCTGATATCCTTCAGCCCTGTCTGTCCTGGTGGGATGACATATTCATTGAGCATTGTTTTAGGACCAGGTTGATGCCAGTCTTCCCACATGATCATCGGGACGGTCATATCAGCTACATATATATCCAGACCGAAATAGGGATAGTCTACCCATTCATTAGGTATCACACCACCAACACCAAGTCCGGTAAATACTTTCGCCAGTTCTTTGATATCTGCCTGGTCATACGTTGGGATCCAATTGCCCTGATCATCTGTTTTGCGTGTTCCGTCCTGGTTTAATTCATAGAGACCTACGGTGAAGAGTTGCATAATCTCACGAGCATAATTTTCGTCAGAGTGTATGTTTTCTTCAGGGACTTCTCTTGGATTATTAAGGTGGCTCAGATAATAACCCATGCAAGGGTGCAGGGTTACTTCATTGAGGAGCGTTTCAAAATTACCAAATGAATTTTTGAGCAGGACATCGTAATAATCAGCAAGACCATATCCGGCATCTGAAAGATTGGAGTTGATGGAAATGACAAAAATCTCACTCAAGGCGAGTGCGACTTTTTGTCTTAGCAGGTCTTCAGCCTTCATGTGGTTTTCCCACCAGGTATAATTGAAGATGGTCCAGTAAGGACGAGTGGCTACTTCTTCAGGATCTCCCCCGTTGAGAAGATACCATTCAATGACCTCGGCGAATACATCATGCATTCGATCCAGCATCTGGCTTTGTGGCAATGCCATCTGCTCATCAATCCAGCTTTCTATCCCCTGATCAGCTACTTTTTGGATAGTTGCCAGGTCAGCTCCAAGGGTAGCCTGTGACAAAAACCGTGAGGCTTCCATTACAGGGCCTTCAAGGCCTGTATTATTAATCGTCTTGTCACCACTCGCAGAGAGATTCCAGTAATCCGGAGTGTAGTTGCTGCTGGTCGTAACCTTAATGTCCTGAGTAGGGTCACTACCCAAAATCACCTGGGCATGCACCGGAATCCAAAGGATACCAGAGGCCAGCATTGAAAACAATAATTTTCTTTTCATATGCGCAGTATTTGCAGTGTCAAACCAATAATAAAAGGGAGACGAACAATAAGACTTGTTCAGGGAAATGCAATAGGGGTCGGTAATATGTTTGGAAAGATACTAGAATACTTGAATTTGTTGTCTCCCTGTTAAAAATTAATGAAATAATGCCCAAAGTTTACCGATGCCGGTATATTTCTTAACCTGCCAGTAGGCAACGGGCACACCTCCAAATGACTGAAAGAAATTAGCAATCCCTGGATGCATGCTGCCTTCGAAATCGAAAGCTATACCCCTCGATTGTGCGGACCGTACAGCATGGTCAAGTAACAAAGCGTGGGCCGAAGCACCCTGATCATCTGCCGTTCTCCCCCCTGCCAGATAATAGCCGGAGTGGCTGTCCCGGGCGGTCAGTACTCCGGCAATTACTTTATCCTCAACTTTGGCAACGGTGATGCGGCCGCATTGATGTGTTACAAGCTGCTGATAAACTTTCGGGACAACATTGTAAAGCCAATGAGGTGGTTTCATTTTCGCTGCAGGTACGTTTGTTCGCATAGAGAAGGAAAGACTTTAATATCATCCGATTCCTGCAGGGAATAGTTTTTCTCCGCCTGCTTTAGATTTCTTTTCAAACCCTCATTGTACTTGCTCCGAACCGCATCCATCGATTCCATACCGGGAATGATGAAACTGTATTTGAGGACAACGGGCAGGTTGATGTTCTGATAAAGCAATTCTGTGTCAGGCTTAATGCAGAGATCCAGAATCGCACTTTTAGGCAAATCGGTGAGCAGGGATTGATGAGAAATGGTTGGATCATCCGGAGATGAGATCAACGATACCCATTGCGTCAATGGTGGTGTGATCATAGCAGACAACCCTCGTATAGTTGTCTTGTGATAAGGTAAAGCGGCAACAACCCTTTCATCCTCTGCCTTTCTGGTCACTGCCTCCCAACCTCCGGCACCACAGGTCGCATCAAGCCACCATGGAGCAGTATATAAGAGGGGCTTTTCTTCGGCCTCAAACAAACGATGATAGGATCGTACAGCATCTGATTGCATGGATACAATATAGCAGGACTTGTTCTATTGGACCTAATTAATTCCTTGTTAAGCTTTACCACACTTCAAAACGAATGGACTTATCTTTTCATCTTTACAGTCTAAACCCGGATACACGATGGTTCGTATTGTTTTGCTTTTCTTTTTATATCCATGCTTGTCCATCAGGATGCATTGCGTGCTCAATCCGGCACAACGGAAAATTTGTGGAAAACACTAACGAAGATTACCTATAAGAAAGAGTACGATGAATTTCTGGGTTTTAAAATTGACAGGCCGGTGTTTAGTGAAGAAATCAAAGCACTCGACGGAAAGGAAGTAACCGTTAAAGGATTTATTATTCCGGTAGAAGGATACAAAGGTCATAAAGAGTTTATTTTCTCTGCCTTCCCCTATAGTATGTGTTTTTTTTGCGGTGGGGCAGGGCCTGAATCCGTCATGGAAGTACAAGCAGTTGAGGCTATCAATTATGTAGCTGAATCCATTGTACTCAAAGGAAAACTTCACCTCAACAGTGAGGATGTCAACAAGCTGATGTTTTCACTATCAGAAGCAAGACTGGTCAAATAGAAAACGGACTGTTACCAGACTATTTTTTCTGACCATTTACCCATTTCTCCCCTGATTTCCACGAAATAACTTCCGGGTATGACAGGTGTAGAGAGCTCCATGAATGGATCATTTGAAATGGTTTTCTTCAGTACTTCTTTCCCCTGGAGGTCATACATGACCATCTCTCCATTTCTCCATGGATCAGGAAAATTGATGCGCCAGATACTCGTAATGGGATCAAAGACCAAAGAAGGTTTTAGCTGGATATCAGCTCGTGTCCCTTACGATTGGAAGTACTCCAATGAACCATTATCAATAGAAGCAACTATCCTGTAATAAGCCGTCTGGGGTTGAAAATAAGGATCATTGTAGGAGTAGGAAATCTGGTCTTCTACAGGCTGAACCTGAGCGACAACTTCGTAATCATCAAATGAGGATTTGAAGGAACGTTGAATTTCAAATAGGGTCACACCAAATATCTGGTGGAGGGTCCATTCGATTTTATGACCTTCCGGAATGATCGAAGCGGATACATTTTCCCAATCAATAGCCAGGAATCCTGAGCCGCTCACTGCATAGAGGGTGCCGCTAAGATTGCATGCATACAACTCACCATTATCATCTTCGCCAAACGAGACCAGGGCGCTAATTTCTCCTGTACCATCTTGCACCCATACATCGAATGTCAATGGATCGGCACCGGTCTGTTTAATGATCCAAATGAAATCACTGCCATAATCTGCACATATATAGCAGCCTTGCAAAACAGGATATTCGGTCCCCCTGTATACAAAGCCACCTGTCAACGATTCACCATGTCCATCCGGACAAGGATTACAACTGTGCGGATATTCGAAAATAGGCCAGGTGAATACAGCATTGCCTGAACAATTATTGGGCTGATAGTCATGATTGCCTTCCTTGCAATCCCATCCAAAATTCATACCCCCCGGAGTCCCCGCAGGAACCATGTCAACTTCTTCCCATTCGTCCTGCCCCACATCACCAATCCATAAATCTCCGAGTGTACGATCGAAACTGATTCTCCAGGGATTGCGCATGCCATAAGCCCATATCTCATCCAGGCCGGCAACACCTACAAATGGATTGTCGGGTGGTATGCCATAATTGAGTGCACCGGTTGTAGAATTTACATCGATGCGTATGATTTTACCTCGTAAAATATTGAGATCCTGACCTGAATTTGCAGGATCGCCACCTCCGCCACCATCACCCATTCCAAAATAAAGATATCCATCCGGGCCAAAAGCAATGTCGCCGGCTTTGTGGTTGCTTTGAACGCCGATCTGTTCGAGATAGATCAATTGTGAACTTTCAACTATGTCATTCGGATTGTTCGAATTGAGGGTAAAACGGCTGATTCGGTTGATAATGGTACCTGTGATGACATAGTTGACGTAGATGTATGGGCTATCCGGATATTGTGGATGGAAGGTCATACCTAACAGCCCCCTTTCGCCACTATTCATGACCTGTGATTGAATGTCAAGAAAATAGTCACTTAAGACTACATTGTTCTGAATAATACGGATGGTCCCTTTTTTTTCAACAATAAAAAGACGGCCTGAACCATCGCCACAGCTGGTGATATCGACAGGTTGATCAAGGGCAGGACCGCTCAAAGAAACCGGAGTAAAACTCACGACAGGCTGAGCTAATAGGTGTGCAGTGAATAAAAGTGTGATTAAGAAAGGTAGTGTCCTCTTCATAATGTGTGATACTTAAAATGTCAAAAAAAATAAACCAGAAAGGAGGAGGGAGGGTGGGATGCGATACAGCTAAGTTAATCCAAAAATGGTGACTATTACAAGTCCTTAGTTTGTCAGGCGCTTTAAACCGGACCAAACCAAAAGAAACCCTGCTATAAGGATCAGGATCACTGCCCAGAAAGGCATAAAGGTGATCGAATAGATGTGGGTTTTGTCAATAATCCACATGAGCACCATCAGTACACCAATAATGGTGATCAAGCCAGACAGTTTACCGAAACCAGGGACAAGATCCAGATCAACTTGTTTGCGGATGAGGATAAAGGTGGCCAGCATTGATACGATAGGAAGCACCTGGGTAAACAGGTTGGTATCCATGATCGATCTTCTCTCGAAAAGGAAAAGATATATGCTGAGTGTGACAGCGAAAATACCAGGTATAGCGACCAGGTATATCAGGACAGAATAGAGGTATTTCCAGGGAGAAAGGTGGCCTTCCCCTTTTGAGAAAAACAATGCCAGCAGGGCTAAAAATGGAACCAGGAAGAAAAAACCAAGAAGCAAAGCGGGGTTGTTGCCTGACCATTCGAAAAACTCACCTAATGTCATATGGATAAGGAATTCATGGCAAGGTAAATAAATCTGTAGATGAGGCGATTACGGTAATGGTTGGAGCAAACCCAAATGCCGTTGGATGGAGTTTTCTCCGCCAACCACCGGAAGCAAGACGTGACGGCCAGACCTGGGGGTAGCTGGCGGAGAAAACTCCATCCAGCGGCGAGGACGGTTCTGCTATGGCAGGAGCACCGCAATGGGAGCCGAACTGTTTGCTCCAACCATAACCGAAAGGCTCTTTTTGAATAGCCTTCTTTGATTATCTTTGCGCCCCTTTAGAAGACAATTTACTGAAGAACGAACTATAGATTATGGATAAGTTAATTTACCTGGTCCCGGCCATGGGAGCGATAGGATTGATCTACACCTGGATCAAGTTTATATGGGTTGGCAAGCAAGATCCCGGAAACGAGCGGATGCAGCAGATCAGCACTTATATTGCTGAAGGAGCAATGGCCTTTTTGAGGGCAGAGTGGAAAGTATTAGGCTATTTCGTAGTCCTGGTAGGTATGTTGCTGGCCGTGATGGCTTCAGCTAACCCCCACGGACACTGGAGCATAGCCATAGCCTTTGTGGTGGGAGCTGTATTTAGTGCCACAGCCGGATATATCGGTATGAAGGTGGCTACGAAGGCCAATGTCCGGACAGCACAGGCTGCGCGTACAAGCCTGAGCAAAGCTCTAAACGTTTCATTTACAGGTGGTTCTGTAATGGGTATGGGTGTTGCTGGCCTTGCTGTGCTTGGTCTGGGCGGTTTATTTATTATTCTCAGGCATTTGTTTGCAGCCGATGCTGCTGTCAACAGCTCTGAAATGTTAATGGCTGTTGAAGTCCTGACAGGATTTTCCCTTGGTGCAGAGAGTATAGCTCTTTTTGCCCGTGTGGGGGGTGGTATTTATACCAAAGCGGCTGATGTCGGTGCAGACCTTGTAGGTAAAGTTGAAGCCGGTATCCCGGAAGATGATCCACGTAATCCTGCTACGATCGCAGATAATGTTGGTGATAATGTTGGTGACGTTGCTGGTATGGGAGCCGACTTGTTTGGTTCTTATGTTGCCACCGTACTCGCTACGATTGTTTTAGGACAGCAAACCATAGTGATGGGTGATGATGGATTAGGTGGTTTATCTCCTATTCTATTACCGATGCTGATAGCAGGTGTTGGTATCCTTTTCTCCATTATTGCAACCTTTTTTGTTCGTATCACAGACACCGTCGGGATGAATACCAGCCATGTGCAAAGGGCGCTCAATATGGGTAACTGGGGATCCATTATACTCACAGGTATAGCTTCCGTTGCACTCGTGTATTATGTCCTTCCGGAGACTATGCAACTGAGAGGACATGAATTTACCAAATGGGGTGTGCTTGGTGCGATTGTGGTAGGACTTGTCGTTGGTACACTCATCAGCATCATTACTGAATATTATACGGCCATGAATAAGAGGCCGGTCAATTCTATTATACAACAATCCTCTACAGGACATGCCACCAATATCATCGGCGGCCTTGCTGTTGGTATGGAAAGTACATTCCTTCCGATCCTTGTTTTAGCAGGAGGGATTTGGGGTAGCTATTATTTTGCAGGATTATATGGGGTAGCTATTGCAGCTGCAGGTATGATGGCAACGACAGCTATGCAGCTTGCGATTGATGCATTCGGTCCTATTGCAGACAATGCAGGAGGTATCGCAGAGATGAGTGAACTGCCTGCAGATGTTCGTGAAAAAACAGACATACTGGATGCAGTGGGTAATACTACTGCTGCTGCAGGAAAAGGATTTGCTATTGCATCAGCTGCGCTTACAGCACTTGCACTTTTTGCCGCATTTGTTGGCGTAGCAGGTATAGATGGAATTGATATTTATAAAGCGGATGTACTCGCCTGTTTGTTTGTCGGCGGTATGATTCCATTCCTGTTTTCATCACTCGCTATTCGTGCAGTAGGTGAAGCAGCCATGGCAATGGTAGAAGAAGTAAGACGTCAGTTCCGTACCATTCCGGGTATCATGGAAGGTACAGGCAAACCTGAATATGATAAGTGTGTTGCGATCTCCACGCAAGCATCTATCAAGAAGATGATGCTCCCTGGAGCAATCACCATTATTTCTCCGGTGTTGATTGGTTTCCTTGTAGGACCAGAAGCATTAGGTGGATTTCTTGCAGGTGCTACGGTCAGTGGTGTGTTGATGGGTATATTCCAGAACAATGCTGGTGGTGCATGGGACAATGCAAAGAAGAGTTTTGAAAAGGGCGTGATGATCAATGGTGAAATGTTTTACAAAAAGAGTGAGCCACACAAGGCATCCGTTACGGGTGATACAGTAGGTGATCCATTTAAAGACACCTCTGGTCCTTCGATGAACATCCTGATCAAATTGATGTCCATTGTATCCCTTGTCATAGCTCCCACATTGGCCCAGATCTATGGTAATCAAACAGCTGATCATAAAGTGGGTAGTGTTATCCAAATGGAAACAACAACTCCACAAGCAGCGCCATCACCTTCTACAGATAATCAATACAGTGCATTCATCGCTGCTTTGCAAGCTGATGGATTATTCACCAGCACATCCAAAAAGATATCTGTGGTCAATGATCGTATTGTGATTGATGACAAGACGTTGGATCAGGCCGTGTCCGCAAAGTATATTCCATTGCTAGGGGGTGTGACGAATATCGAGATGGAGTTCAATTAGGTTAGCAACTAGAAGTTAGAAGTTAGCAGTTGTGGGTAGTTGAAAGTAAATAATAACAAAGAGAGGTGCACACTGTGTGCCTCTCTTTTTTTATTTAATGGTTTCCAGGATATGGTCGATGGCGGATTGGGTGGAAACGAACTGATCAATTTTACCATAGTTGCTATTGACAGCATAGACGATAGTGGTGCTGTCGTCCGGGAAATAGATCATGTTGGCATAGTAACCAATCGCATCCCCGCTATGCATATAGGCGGTCCCTTGTGGGGTTTCGATCCTGAATATTCCCAGGCCAGTTGAATTGGATAAAATTCGGTGTCAGGTTCCTTTGGTGAAATCCACGTCAACATTTCATCCAGCGAAGTTGAATTCAAAATTTGGCCTTCCATCAGGCGCTGGAAAAAGACACTCATATCATACGGATTGGAAATCAATCCACCATCGGCTGTATAATAATCCCAGCCGCTGAAATACGTGCTCTCCAAAACCTGTAGATTACTGTAGAGATCAATATATCCCCGCACAATTCCATCAGGGACCGGATCCTCTGCGGCAAAACGCGTCATGGTTAGTCCAAGTGGGATGAAGAGTTTTTCTTCGAAAACCTTATAGAAAGGTTTTCCTTCAATAGCTTCAATGAGCATACCCAATAAAATATAATTTGTATTGGAATATGCGACATCTTCACCTGGTTCAAAATATGCGGATTTGTTGCAGGCATACTTTAATAGATCTTCCGCTTTCCATTCACGTATAAGATCATTTGTCGATGCAGTTTGGAAGACCAGGTTCTGAATATAGTTGTAGATACCACTGGAATGCTGCAGCAATTGACGGATGGTTGCCTTGTCTGCATTTTCAATTTTATCGATGACATCACCGGATACATACGCGGATATTTTATCATCGATATCCAGCTTTCCTTCTTCCTGAAGTTTCAGAACGGTGACTGCAGTAAACATTTTAACAGTTGAACCAACCCGCGTGATGTTGCAGGGCTTCATTGGAACTTCATTGTGAAGATCGGCTGCACCGCTTGCTCCTATCCCATACCGGACGATGGTTTGTAGACTGACATCATTATCCCTGTTACGCCTTCGGAGACGATTTCATTTAATAAACCCTGATACCTGGTGATCAGGATTGAGCTGCTATCCTGAAAATTGAAGTTACACGAATAGAATTCCGGCTCAATTGTTTCCCCTTTCCTACATCCGTTTATTAAAAAAAGAACCGCGATAATGGCACATAGTTTATTCATGGCTGCGGGTCTGTCTATTGATAAATAATTTTACTCCAAGATGCAGATTGATATGCGTCAATACCGGAATGAAATCAGGCGAATAGGGATATTCTGCCCAGGCCTGGTAGCGTAAAAATATTTTCGGACTATTTGTTTCAACAGCCTTCAGGTAATACCCGACATCGAAAGACAGAGAAGGAAACAGTCTTGCGTTTCCTTTATCTGTTTTTTTAACATACTGTCCATCGGTGAACGTAAATTCCTCTGTTGTCGCAAAGGTGTGCATATACCCCAAACCGAATAGCCCTGTAAAAGAAAGACCGTTAGTCATACGGCATTCATATCCCAATGCAGAACTCAAGCCAATACCCTATGCGAGATAATTGTGATAGAATAGCTAACATCAGCGGTTTGGAAAAGCCGTGAATGTTCATTTTGCGAATAATCAAATTCAGTCCAGCCTGTATTCCCGGATGAACAGGTGTGGTAATGAATCTTGTAAAAGGGAATCGCTGTGGCTTCATTGAACAGCGAAATAGTTATCGGGATTTTTTTGACTGGCTTATGACCAGGCATGGCATTAAAGGATAAGGTCCAAGGATTATGGTCCTTTTTTTCAATATTTTGGAAAAGCTGGATATATGTGTAATCCCTTTTTTATCAAAAGATTATACCGCTAATTGAAATCATATTAAAATTTTTTCAGCCATAATCTCCAATATTTGAACCTTTTACCCGTTTTGGAGGTTTTAAGACCCATATGAACAAACCCATGATCATATTCAGCAGGAGTTCTATGCCTGTTCTTCATTTTCTGCCTTCAGTCAGGAAACTGGTATTGCCAGTTATTACCACAATGGACTGACCGGATATAAGATGTCGAACGGAGGGCAGTATGATCGGAAGGCTACCTGCGCGCATCCTACAGCCCCACTGGGCATCATGAAGATCGCCCGCAAGACAATCCAAATTTTTCCGTCATCGTCACTGTCACTGACAGAGGTCCTTATGTAAAAGGAAGAATCATTGATTTGTCCAGGAGAGCCGCAAGAGAGCTTGGCATCCTCGACACCGGAATTTCTGAAGTTGTCGTCGCCCTCATCAAGAAGCCGAATAGCGACTGCATTCCACTTGTTACCCTTAATTAAATTCCCAGGATCAGTTTAGCAGGATCCTCCAGTAATTCTTTGACACGTACAAGGAAGGTTACACTCGTACTGCCATCGATGACACGATGATCATAGGACAATGCCAGATACATCATGGGTCGTATCACAATCTGTCCATCTACTACAACAGGACGTTCCTGTATATTGTGCATGCCCAGTATTGCTGACTGAGGTTCGTTGATGATTGGTGTGCTTAGCAGCGATCCGAAAATTCCTCCATTGGTGATGGTGAAAGTTCCACCGGACATCTCTTCAAGTGTGAGCTTGCCTGTTCTTGCTTTATCAGCGAGATCCTTGATTTTAAATTCAATTTCATCAAAGCGGAGAGACTCCACATTATGAACCGGTGGCACTACTAATCCATTTGGTGTGGAGATCGCGATGGAGATATCGACGTAGTCATGATAGATCAGATCTTCACCATCAATAAAAGCATTGACATCCGGTTTTCTAAGAGGGCCTGTGCACAAGCCTTTGCAAAAATGGACATGAAGCCAAGTTTGATTCCATACTTAGCCACAAAAGCATCCTGATATTTCTTACGCAATTCCAGGATCGCACTCATATCCACTTCATTGAAAGTGGTGAGCATCGCTGTATTGTTTTTGGCGGATACCAGTCGGCGAGCGATTGTGCGGCGCATCTCCGACATCTTTCTGTCCGGTCAACGCGACTGAA
>JADKHH010000022.1 GCA_016721905.1 Candidatus Opimibacter skivensis
AGAGCCAATTCTTGATTCCTGAAGTAACAAACGGACTGTTCTTGTCAAAAGGAACCATGTTTTTATTGACGGTGATATCGGCTTTGATGAGCGCTTCTTCTGCTTCTTTGCCCGGTAAGGCCTTTATTGGAGAGGTCGATCAACATGAGATGATTGTCAGTACCACCGGAGATGATCTGGTAGCCTCTCTCCACTAACGCATTCGCCATCGCATGCGCGTTGTTGATGACTTGTTTGGAGTACAATACAAATTCAGGTGTAGAAGCTTCGATAAAGGAAACGGCCTTGGCAGCAATCACATGCTCTAATGGCCCGCCCTGCATACCTGGAAATACACCGCTGTTGAGGATCGTAGACATCTGGATAGGGTCACCTTTTTTGGTGGTGCGGCCCCATGGATTGTCAAAGTCCCTGCCCAGCATGATGATACGCCTCGCGGGCCCCTGAGGGTCTTGTGGGTAGTCGATGTAACGATATGGCAATGTTGCAATGGATCAGCCAGTAGTCCTGAAGCAATCAGTCCGGCGGGGTGGGCGATATCCGCCATCAGCAAGGCACCCACTTCATCAGCGATAGCCCGGAAGCGTTTGTAGTCCCATTCTCGGGTGAAGCGGAAGCACCGCAAATGATCAGTTTAGGACGGTGTTTGTTTGCCTGGCTATAGACCTCATCCATATCGACCCGGCCAGTCTCCTGGTTGACATTGTAATGCGGTGGCATTGAAGGTCAGACCGCTGTAGTTGACAGGAGATCCATGGGTCAGGTGACCGCCATGGGCGAGGTTAAAGCCGAGTATCGTATCTCCGGGTTTCAAGACAGCCAGATACACGGCAGAATTGGCCTGTGCCCCGGAATGAGGCTGCACATTGGCATATTCAGCCCCAAACAGACCTTTGAGGCTATCGATGGCCATCGTTTCGATTTCATCCACGACCTCACATCCGCCATAGTACCGCTTTCCGGGATATCCCTCCGCATACTTATTGGTTAGGCATGAGCCCATCGCCTCAAGCACCGCAATGGAGGTGAAATTTTCAGAAGCAATCAGCTCAATGCCTTTCCGCTGACGGTTTTCTTCCTTGCTGATCAATTCAAAGATGGTCTTGGTATCCATGCCCATGATAAGTCCGTTTGTTTATGTCCCGTAAAGATGTGAAATGTTTCAAGTTTCCGGGCAAACTGTGATCATTTGATGAGGTGATTCTGAGCAGTAGGGGCTGGTCCTTGCCGACTGCGGGTCCTTGCCACCAAATCCCCAGCATCTTGAATGTTTTATCATCCCCCCGCGTTGCCTCCGCGGCGCTTACGGCTGCGCAGCTGGGATCCTCGCTGCTGGACGGCCCTTGCCCTTGTGTCCCGTTGCGCTCTGAGGGGAGCTCTGCGTCCCTATGCTCTCTGCCCTATGCTCTATGCCAAAGGGTGGCAGATGTAATACTTCTTATTAAACGCAATCCTCACCGGCGTCTCCAAAAAACTTGAAAACGGCTTGATCTCTTCACTCTTCGTCAATATCTGGATTTCATCATCCTCCCGGTTATAATCAGCTTTCGTCTCGCTACCCAACCATATCATCTTATCCGCAATTTCAGGGGACCAGTCATATTTTTCCTGGCATTTTTTCCGGATATCATTGATCATTTCATCCTCAAGCGGCTCATCCGACCAACGCAGTTTGTGCAGTTTTCGATGAAACAGATTCGTGGTCAGAAAACTCAACGGGGTATAAAAATGATCCTGCAGCCGCTTGATACTGTAATCCACAGAGATATCATCCAGGTCAGAGAAGATAGCCAGTAATTCATCCGGATGATCCCTGAAATCCTGGATCGTGACTTTCTTAGATAAAAAGAACTCAAGCTCCGGAGCCAGGTATCCGGCTCGCTCACCAGCATCCTGCTCACGAAGAAGGCGTATGACGGCCTTGGCCATCAGTTCGGCAGCAAGGGCCGTTTTATGGAGATAGACCTGCCAGTACATGATACGACGCGCTACCAGAAATTTTTCGATGCTGTAAAGGCCTTTTTCTTCAACCACCAGCTTGTTATCAACCACCCTCAGCATGCGGAGTATACGGTCATGACCTACCACCCCTTCAGCCACACCGGTATAAAAACTGTCTCTTGACAAATAGTCCAGTCGGTCCAGATCCAATTGCCCGCTGATGAGTTGGTGGAAAAAAGGCCGATGATATTTACCGGTAAACATATCGTAAGCCAGGTCAAGTTGGGAGCCCAGGCTCTTGGCAAACTGAAGCATGATCATTTTGCCAATTGCTTCGTGGTCGGCATCGATGATGAGACGCTCAAGAGCATGGCTGTATGGACTGTGCCCTATATCATGCAATAAGACCGCAATTAGCGCAGCTTCCTCTTCTTTTTCAGAGATATCGGTCTGTTTGGACCTCAGCTCATCAATCGCCATCCCCATCAGGTGCATGGCCCCAAGCGCATGGTGGAACCGGGTGTGCTGTGAACCCGGATAGACCAGATGGGTAAGCCCGGTCTGCTTGATACGCCGCAGACGCTGGAACAAAGGATGCTCTATCAGGTCAAAAATGAGTGGGGTCCTGATATGGATCAGGCCGTAGACCGGATCATTTATGAGCTTCATTTTGTTCATGGTGCAAAGATTGGGAAAATATCAGCCCGTCGGGTATCGTTGGATACTTTCGTTATCAATTGAACCATTACCTTAAAGCGTTGTACTACTACTTATGGACAGGATAAAAATACTCTGGGCGGACGATGAAATCGATTTGCTGAAACCGCAACTATTCTTCCTGGAGAAGAAAGGATATAATGTCACCACCGTATCTAACGGCCACGATGCCATTGATGAGTTTGAAAAAGCAGGTGATGTGGACATCGTCTTCCTGGATGAAAGTATGCCAGGCCTCTCAGGACTTGAGACCATGCAGCGACTGAAAGCCATCAAGCCTTCTCTCCCGATCGTAATGATCACTAAGAATGAAGCGGAGAATATCATGGAAGAAGCTCTCGGCTCACAGATCGATGATTATCTCATCAAGCCAGTCAACCCAAATCAGATACTCCTAACGCTAAAGAAAATCGTTGATAATAAACGATTGGTCAGGGAAAAGACCTCATCCGATTATCAGGTGGAGTTCAGAAACATCATGATGGAGATCAACAGCGGTCTCGATGTGAGTTCATGGGCTGAAGCATATAAGAAGATCGTCAATTGGGAGCTTAAAATAGATACGTCCAGAAGCGAGGAGATGATTGACATCCTGTCGATGCAAAAATCAGAAGCCAACTCTGAGTTTTCAAAATTTGTTACACGCCATTATCTCACGTGGATTAAAGACAAAGAGAAAGCACCGCTCATGTCACCTGATCTGATGTCCGCTAAGATTCTGCCACACCTCAATGACAAACAACCTGTAGTATTTCTGTTACTTGATAATCTTCGCTGGGATCAGTGGAAGATGCTGGAACCCATCATTACAGAATTATACGAAGTAGAAGAGGAGTCTTTTTTCTATAGCATTCTACCCACTTCCACACAATACAGTCGTAATTCCATCTTTGCCGGCATGATGCCTGCGGATATTGCAAAAAACTATCCTGATATGTGGGTGGAAGATTTTGAAGAAGGAGGTAAGAATATGCATGAAGCGGAATTGCTCGAAAAGCAGTTACAACGCAAACTGCGGAAAGAAATCAAATGGCAGTATCTCAAAATCACTAATGCAGAGCAGGCGAGAGATCTGGGTGAGAAAGCACTTGACCTGATGCACAATAATCTCATCGTCATCGTCTACAATTTTATCGATATGCTGTCCCATGCACGCACGGAAATGGAAGTCCTGAAGGAATTGGCCGGTGACGAGAAAGCCTATCGATCATTGACCTATAGTTGGTTTGTAAACTCACCAGTGTGGACTGCACTGCGTAAAATGGCAGCACAAGGCATCAAACTGATCATTGGTACAGACCACGGCACCATCCGCGTCAAGCAACCGTCCAAGGTCATTGGTGACAGAAATACCACCACCAACCTGCGCTATAAAATGGGTAAAAACCTTCAGTACGATGTCAAGGATGTACTCGAGATTAAAAAACCAGAGGAAGCAGGCCTCCCACGACCTAACCTTAGTTCAAGTTACATCTTCGCCAAAGAGGATAAATATTTCCTCTATCCCAATAACTACAACCATTACAACACCTACTACCGAAACACCTTCCAGCACGGTGGTATTTCATTAGAGGAAATGATTTGCCCGATTATCAGGCTGTCGCCAAAGACCGGTGTAAGACTGTAGGTAATTAAAAAATCTTTAATGTAGAGACGCGATTAATCGCGTCTCTACATAAAGATTTTTTAATCATATCGTTCGTTCAAGTCTCCAGACTTGAATACAATATGTATCGCGTCTCCTGACGCGAAGGTAAAATCACTTCGATGATTTTATCTCAATAAGATTGGGATTTTCCTTCTGAAAATCCTGCCACAACACCTGCGCAGCGAGAAAATAAATCTTCTTTCCAAAAGACCCTTTCGCCTTAAGTGTGATTAGATAAACGCGACCAGGTAATGTTTTCGAATCGCTGATGGACTCTATTTCGGAAAAGGGATATTTATAGGTTTTGAAGTAATTGCTGACGTATATGTACCGGCTATCCATATCGACGCGGTAAAATTTCCATAGCACCAATTTGATAAAGGCAAAACCAGTGCCCAGGATGAGCAGGAGTCCGATCCAGATGAAGGGGTTGCCAAACAAGCCCGCTTTGCCTCTGACCGCCCAGCTTAAGAGGATGACGATAGACAGGATAGTGGTCAGCCATATCGTTGGCAAGGCAATGCGGAGAAAAATAGTCAGTTGAGAAGAAACCCTTTGCATGTTAGTTTGAATTTGCATCAAGGGATTCACTGGCTTCCTTGGCAGCCCGCTCTTTATCGATTCGCTTGACTACAATGATACTGACCTCATAAAGGAGGTATAAAGGTAAAGCCACTAACATCTGAGAAAAAACATCAGGTGATGGTGTGATGATGGCGGCGAGGATAATGATAAACACAAAAGAATGTTTTCTGTATTGAATCAGGAAGGCAGAGGACACCAATCCGATTTTGGCGAGGAAGTATAGGATCACCGGTGTCTCGAAAATAAGACCCACGGGAATGGTAAACATCGTAATCGAATTGACCAGCGCCGCCAGTGTAGTAGTATTGGCAATATCCGGACTGACACTATAAGTCGAAGAGGAAGGTGATCGCAATCGGGGTGATAATGAAGTAACCAAAGGATACACCTGAAAGGAAAGAGAAACTGCAGATAAAACCATACCTCTGGCGGCAACGATTTCCTTCTTGTACAAGCCCGGCTTGATAAATCGCCACACTTCAAATAAGATGTATGGGAAACGAAACAATGAAGCCAAGCCAAAGCGAAACCTTTAGATGGCTGAGAAACTGCTCTTGTATATCCCGGGTGATAATCTGGAGATGCTCAGGATAGAAACAGAATTGAGGCATATATCGCAAAAAGCTGATAGGTAATAAAATCAGGGGAGGTAGGTCCGAGAATGACCTGCTGAAATACAAAATCCTTAAGAAAAGACCACCACGGTCACCACGAGTACACTGATGGCTGCCCGGAAGAGATGCCATCTCAGCTCTTCGATATGCTCGAAGAAGCTCATTTCATTCGGGTTTTTATTTGATATTACTTTGGCCATGCTTGGTTCAGTCTTGGACGATCAGGGTGCGAATATCGTGAAGTATCCACTATTCCATGCCAGAAACCTGCGTTAAGGTGTTGGTAAACATCGGATAGGCCTTGATATGCCTATATTTGCGCTGAGGTTTGAGCGCTGGGAGCGGGCAGCATATTGCCTGATCTGCGGATCTCAGTTTCATAACCTTCTCTATATAAAGATACTATATGACCCGGGTGCACAGTTTAAAGATGATGCGGATACTATTTTGGTGTTGTTGCCTGCTGGCAGGCCATATTTCGGTTTTTGCCCAACCGACGGACGGGCTGATAGCTTATTATTCATTTGATGCCTGTGATGCTACTGAAGACACCGGCCTCGGAGGCAACGGGATTATCATCGGCAATGCCGCCTGCGGATGTGGTGTTTCAGGTAATGGCCTGGAATTCGATGGTACCACCTCTGTCCAGATTCTGAGCAACCTGGACATCCTTTTTGGTAACGACTTTACCATCAGCTTTTTCGTCCTCCCTGATCCACAGGGCACACAGGTCATGGACATCATGTCTAAAAGTGAAGTGTGCGGCATCGACAGCACCCTTGAAGTAAGATATAATCCGGTTACAAGGGCCATGAGCTTGACATTGTCCCAGCAAGCTAATCTCTTCGTTAAGAGCACCTATAACCTGCCTGAAAACAGGTGTTACCATCACATAGCTTATGTACGGCGGGATCGCGAATTACTGATGTATTATGACGGCATCCAGCAAACCTTAGATCCGAGCTCAGCATTGGTGCGGATCATCAACAATGGTATCCTGACCCTTAGGGCGGGCCTTGCTTGGCCAATGGAGAAGTACAGTTTCGAGGCACACTTGATGAACTGAGGTTTTATAACCGGGCTTTGACTTCATTTGAAGTAGAGGAGCTCTATATCCCGGTTGACAAAATCACCTCCCCGGACACAGTCCTCTTTACCGGCACCTCCATGCAGCTCAGGCTGCCTGTGACATGTGCTCCATCCATTGTATGGTCACCGTCAACAGGCCTTAGTAATATATGATCGCCCAGCCTATGTTGACTCCTCCGGCGACAAGTACTTATGATGTATCACTCAACTATGGATTTTGCCAGGCATTTGATTCAATCCACGTGACTGTGGCTGATTCCTGCGGACCTCAGTTGCCAGAATGTGTTTTTTTCCCCACAGGCTTTACGCCAAACGGGGACAATATCAACGACTCATGGGGAATGAGTAATGTCGTGTTCCTTGGCCAGTTTTATCTCTCGAAGTCTTTGACCGATGGGGTGGATCAGTCTTCACAACCAAGGATATGTCAGACGAGTGTGATGGATCAAGCAATGGCGAAGAACTTGAGCCCGGCCAGTATACCTGGCTGTTTTCCTATACCTGCGAAGGGAAGGAATACAAGAAAACCGGGAGCGTAGTCATGATCCGCTAGATGAAAAAAGAAGGCCGTCATTGACGGCCTTCTTTTTTGTTTCGTCTACTGAGCGTAGCCAAAAATCACTTTTCACTTTTCACTCTTCATTTTCACTTTAAAAGGGTTACATCTCCGCTATACGTCAGTGTAGTATTGTTGTCCACAAAGGTGATTTCCACGACATACACGTACACACCCGGATTCACATATTTTCCATGGGTGAAACCATCCCAGCTACCGGCTCCAGTCGGGCTCGGTAATACCGGTCCTTCCTGGTGAATAAGGTTGCCCCAGCGATCATAGATTCTGATATAGTTGATGGAGACAACACCAAGTCCCGTAAATATTTTAAACTCATCGTTGCGGCCATCCCCGTTAGGGCTGAAGACATTGGAATATAGACATCACGCTGGTAATCTACATCAACGTTTATACTCACAGAAGCCTGGCAGCCATTGATATCAGTCACAGTCCATGTATACAATGCAGGAACTGAATTGAATACCCACGTTCTTCACAGGCCGCGCAGCTCAGGGGCTCCGTAGAGGTCCACAAGGTCATGGCGATAGGATTGTCACTCTGTTCGATCGTCCCTGAAATATAGATACTGTCTCCCAGGTCAATGACCGGATTTTCAGGCCGATAGACAGTTCGATCTGATTGGGTTCCATGATGATATAGGTACTGTCTGCCGAACATCCCCTGTCATCAAATACGCTAACGATGTAGATGCCTGAAGGAAGCATGACAGGTTCACCCAGGTCAAGTAACTCACCACTGTTGATGGTGTAGCTGTAATTACCATTTCCTCCGGTGACATCTGCATCTTCAATCAATAAGACCGTTTCATCTCCGAAACATGCAGGAGGTGCTACATCAGGCCATACCACCGTGATCGGGGAGGTGAAGTAAGGGTATAAGAAGTAGTATCTAAGCATCCTTCCGGATCTGTCACAGTGACCATATAAGTGCCTGGTGCAAGATTTGCTGCCTGGTAAGTAGTAGATACAGCCGGGTCCCAGTTGAAGTCATAGCCACCTCCATTTCCCCCTGAAACGTTGAGGGTGATGATACCGTCAGAACTATTGCCACAAGAAAGGTTCAATGTCCCTGCTGTATCAATATCTGCAATCAATGTATCAGGTTGTACAATAGTGAAGCTGTCAATGACCATGCAGTTTTACTGTCAGTGACTGTGATCACATGGGTACCGGCACTGATCCCACCATTGGAGTGGAAGGGAAGGGCCATTCATCCAGGTATAGGTATAGGGAGGGGTGTGCCTCCCGAAGCAATCACTTCAAGGAGTCCATCATCATCACCATAACAAGTGACATCGATAGACTGGACAAGATCTATGACAATGGAATCAGGGGCAAGTATTTCAACTGTATCCCTGTAAAAACATATACCGTCCTGGGATACCGTAAAGATGTTGAGTCCGGGGCAAAGGTTATTGATGTTGAAGAATATCCCTGTATCAGCCATGGGGTTGATTGGATCCCAATATAGCTGGTAATCCAGCGTAGGATCTCCGTCTGATGGAATGATCCTCACTGCTCCATCACATGTTTCCGGGCAGGACGTACTGTCAATATTGCTAAACATCAGTTGCAGTGCGTTTGGAGCAATCACTTCAAAGCTATCCACCGCTATCGAATCCAATGCATCAGTGACAGTGACATAATACTTGCCGGGTAGTAATCCGGAATAAATTCCTGATGTGGTAGTATCAGGAAATGACCATATCCACGTCACCGGTGCTGTGGCATTGGCAGTATCAACTATGACCGTACCAGTATATGGGCCACCTACGGCCTCTTCTCCACATAAGGGTTGTAATACAGTGATATCAAGGTCTAGTTTCTTGGTACATTCTATTTGCACTGTATCATTGAGGATACAGAATATAGGGCCGCCAAGGATGACGTCCACACTCAGTGTATCTGTTTCTGTAATGGTAATAGTAGTAGTCACCTCGCCTGTACTCCACAACACACCAGCGCCTGGAGGAAGGGCTCCACCCTGGAATAATACAGTGACCGTACCTCCTTCACATGGTGTTCCATCGATCACAAATGAAATATCCGCTTCTTCATTGTCGTCCCACGAATTGATCACAAATGGTAATGTAGCTGTACAGCCGGAAACATCATCCGTTACGGTCAAGGTATAGTTGCCCGAATTCAGGTTAAACAAGGTATCTGCATCCTGAAAGCCTGCTCCGGCATCAAGAGTATAGGAGCCTGATCCATTGAGGATCTGAAACCATATATCACCGGCAGGGGTTGGAATACAATTGTCAGGGGTTGATCCGACGACAGAGACAAGCATTGGTGTCGGGTCATTGATCGTAAAAGGAATGGAGTCCGATAGACAACTCCTTCTGAGACGACAGCCATATAGTTACCTGGCGCAAGCGGACTATAGTTGAATGTACCACCGATGCAACATTGGGTGGTGACCTGGATTCCATTTTCGAAGATGGTATACGTATAGGATGGGCCGAATACACCATTGGTCCGGCCCCGGATGGAGATACTACCATTGACGCCACCTGCGCAAGGCGGATCAGTGACGGTGATATTGGCAGTGATCGTATCAGTGTACCCAATGCTAAAGCTATAGACCGTATCACACTGGGATACATTGTCAGAAATCGTGATCTCGTAGTCTCCGGGATTGAGCAGCCCTATACTGATACGGTCACTTGATATAGTAAATGGAGTGCCAGTCACATTACCAGAGATAGTATAGTTCCCCATGTCGGGCGTAGCCCCTGAAAAGAGCAGGCTGATCACTCCGTCCTTGGAGCCAACACATGTCGCATTGATCAGGTTGGTTGTGGTGATGATAAAGGGGTTATCATTTAAGTAACGACGGTAGTTACTTCACACCCATTGTCATCCTTGACCAGGATGCTGTACATACCGTCAGGAAGACTGGTCACCAATGAAGAATCACCAAGGTTGCGTATGAATCCGGAACCGGCAAGGTTTGGACCCGGAAAGGCTTTGCCAGATATAGCTGTATGGGGCAGTGCCTGACCGGCTTGATCCACATCGTACCGTTCTTGAATTTATAGCATGTAGGGTCTTTAAGGCGTGTAGTGATACTGAGTTCAATGTCCGAGACATCAGTATTGTAGGTCACGGTATTGCCCAAGGCGTCCGTAAGGAGAATATCATAATTACCTGTCGGAACATTAAGTGTATTGTTTGCCGCCTGCTGCCGGGATAATGACAGGTCCGCCTGGAGTACCGAAACGGTTTCGATCCAGGTAATCGAGTAGGGAGCACTTCCTCCGTAAGCAGTGATGTCAATCGTACCATTACCTCCTGCAACAGCAGGTCCGCAACTCGTCACAAAGCCAACGAGGTCGACGGCATTATCAACAGTCATGCAACAATTGACAGAATCTGAAGGTACCTCACCTACGACATCAACAACCTGAAAATCAAAATAGGGGCTTATCCCTACACAACTTGTAGTTGTAGGGGCACCTATGATTCGAAAACAAATTTCAAACAGGACAGTGCCGTCAGGTTGAGACTCACCTGCAAGAGGGAGTCCCAATGGGATGACCTTCAGGGCATTGGGCCCGGACAGGTTGAAGTCAGCATTTGCATTGATACTTGGCGAACCTATATTCGAAATCTCAATATAATCCAGCACACTGCTGTTCCAGAATATCTCAAATTGAAAGATGACTATGTCTGTAAAATTGGTCACCGTTACCGGGATACAGATGGTATCACCCGGCTCACCGTCAATACAGCCAAAGCTGAATATAACCGGATCAATTCCTTTGGTTGGGGAAGTGACGAGATCTCTGATAGCTACGAGATCATTGAGAGACCTGCCTGAATCGAAAATCCGGTGAAAATGGTCAGGAGGCAAACCCATTTTCTTATGTTTTTAACATGCAGATTTTCCATTCAGGGGTAATAGTATTAGTTTTTTCTATAATATGTTCGCGCAAAAATAGCGTTTCAAATCGGGTTTACGGTCGGGGTTTTCATTTAATTTTATAAAGGAGAGGGTTTAATTAAGATTCCTTTTTATCAGGAATGGCTGCCTGAGGGCAGGACGATATGTTAACGACCATTGGATTATCATTAGTATACCCATTAGATAATTTTTCCGCCCAGGATGACTTTGTCAATCCAGCTGGCCCCGAAAGTATAAGGCAGGTAATCGATTCCTGATACTGGCTTGGTAATGAGCAGGTTGGCTAATTTTGAAGGAGTAATACTTCCAGTATGGTGGCCAAGTTCTATAGCTGCGGCGCCATTGATCGTCAGGGCATTGAGGCCTTCAGCCGGGAGCATCTTGAGCTTGATGCACGCCAGGGAAAGGATAAAGGACATGTTACCGCTGGGAGACGAGCCTGGATTATAATCGCTGGCCAGTGCTACACACAGGTTGTGCTCCATCATTTTTCGGGCCGGAGCATAAGGCAAGCCCAGAAAGAATGCGGTTGAAGGGAGGATTGTAGCTATGGTGTCACTTGAGGCCAGTGCTGCAATCTCCTCAGGTCCAGTGTATTCAAGATGATCCACAGAGACCGCTTTATGTTTTACTCCAACCTGTATACCACCAGAATAGTCAAGCTCATTTGCATGTATTTTGGTTTCAGCCCATACCTGGCTCCGGCAGCCAGTATCCGGTCTGTTTCCTCTACAGTGTAAAATCCTTTATCACAAAAGACATCAATGTAATCCGCCAGTCCCTCCTCCGCGATCTGCGGGAGCATTACATCCGTGAGCAAACGCAGATATTCAGGACGGTTCATCTTGAAAGCCGCCGGCATAGCATGGGCACCGAGGAAGTTGGCCTTGATAGGGATCAGGTTGAGTTCCTTGCCTTCGGATCACCCCTGAGCATTTTTATTTCACTCTCGGGAGTCAATCCATACCCACTCTTGATTTCAATAGCCCCGGTACCCATCTGCATCACCTCGAGCAACCTGACATAAGCATGGTCAAAGGAAATCCTCTGAAGCGGCATTAAGCCTTGCAGCAGAATTCAGGATTCCACCACCTCGCTCAGCAATCTGCTCATAGCTCAATCCTTTGATGCGGTCGACAAATTCACTTTCCCGCCAGGCAGCAAACACAAGATGTGTGGCTGTCCGCGAAGGCAGGCAGGACAATTCTACCTGTACAGTCGATGACCTCATCTGCACGTTCTACGCTACAGTCTGCATCTGCCCCAAACCGGGTGATGATGCCATCCTCAGCAAGCAGGTATGCATTTTCGATCGTAGCTAATTTTCCCATTTCCAGACCTTTAAGCCGGGTAGTCCCTGGAGGTAAAATACCTGCCAAAGTGGAAATGCGCCTTAGAAGAATTGATTTTGCCAATGCAATTGGATATATGCCAGCAAAGGTATCCTGCTTAGGCCAATAAATGAAAAAGCAGGAATGTTGATTCCTGCTTTTTCAGATTTATAATATCGGGGGGGACGGTATTCTTAAAGGTCTGTCACTTTCTTTATTGAAGCCTTCATGCCAGCTCCTGTTAATGCTTGTAGTTGTTTGTTTGCTTCGGCCTCAGAGACAAAGGATCCGGAAATCACCCGGTAAAAGGTAGTGCCGTTCTGAACGGTGGTTTTAATACTGTGGCTCAAATCCTTTTACCTTGAGGTCTGTCACCAGTTTCGAGGCATTGGCTTCGGAACCGAAATATCCGGCCTGGAGGACAAAGCCTGGAGCAAGCGTTTCCACAACAGGTGTTGCCATGGAAGGAGCAGCAGGTTTGGTTTCTACAGGTGAAGCAGGTGCTACTTGGACGGGCTCTTTAACTGTTGTAGCCACAGGAGCAGATGTGCTTGATCCTGAAGGTGTTGTTGACGCCGGAGAGGCTTTGAAAACCGGTATAGGTTTAGCCTCCGGTTTAGGTTCTTGTGCCACTGCAGGCGTTTCAGGCCTGACGTGTGGATTCTTCCATTCCCCTGCCCATTTTTGTTTCAGATTGCCAGCAGCATCAAGAATAGCCCAGGATGGAGCAGAGTTTAATCCGTATTTGTCCATGATGACTGCCCCATCAAAATCCTGCATGTCCACCAGGGTGGAGATAAAGATTTTAGTGCCTACCTGATCTTTTTCAAAATTGGCCCATGCCGCGTCGCATTCGACACATGATTTCTTGGAAAAGAAGATCAGCAGGTCCTTCTGAGAGTTTTTGGACGCCTCCTTGGCTGCGAGGTAGGAAGGGTAGAAATTTGGCGTTTTAGGGGTGGCAATGTTCAAAAAGAACACCAGGGAAAGAAGGTATAGATTCATGATATTAAAGTTAAGCGTAATTTATAAATACTTGTAAACTATATTATTAATCAACAAAAACCGTACCAATTCCCGAAACCAGGCAGGCCAAGTGGACGAATACCTAAACCGTTAAGATTCAATGGGAGATGTATAGAATTGCCTACCTTCGCCGTCCTAAAATTTCATCCGATGTCCCAAATTCGTGCTGCCATCAAAGGCGTTTACGGTTATATCCCTGAAGATGTCCTGACCAATAAAGCCCTCGAGACCCTGGTCGATACCAATGATGAGTGGATTAAAGCCCGTACCGGCATAGAAGAGCGCACATCCTACGCGATCCGGAAAAAGCCACTTCTTACATGGCTACCGAAGCTGTTCTTGGATTGCTTAAGAAAACAGGCTTATCCCCATTGATATTGATTTGCTGATCTGTGCATCAGTAACTCCTGATTATTTCTTTCCCGATACAGGTACCCTTATCGCCTATAATATTGGCGCAAAGAATGCCTTTGCCTATGATATCCAGCCGCCTGTTCCGGATTCCTTTTTTCAGCTACTACAGGGGCTAAGTTTGTTGAGTCCGGCGCCTACAAGAATGTGATTGTGGTCGGCGCGGACAAGATGTCTTCTATTACTGACTATACAGACCGGGCTACCTGCATCTTATTTGGTGATGCTGCCGGCGCTATCTTGTTGCAACCAAGTGACAAAGGCTATGGCCTTCAGGATTCCTGGATGCGGGTTGATGGTGTAGGAGCCGAATTCCTACATATGAAGGGTGGAGGATCTAAGAATCCACCAACGCACGAGACCGTAGATAAAAAATGGCATTATCTCTTCCAGGATGGAAAGCCGGTATTCAAGGCTGCTGTCAAGGGAATGGCTGAAGCCGTCAGTGAGATTATGAAGCGCAACAACCTGGGTCCTGATGATATCACTTATGTGGTGCCTCACCAGGCCAACCTCCGGATCATACAGGCAGTAGCAGATTATCTCAAGTTCCCAATGGAGAAGGTGATGGTCAATATCCAGAAGTACGGTAATACCACTTCGGCCACCATCCCCTTGCCTATGGGAATGGGAGGACAAGCTCAAACCCGGGGACAAAATCATCCTCACTTCCTTTGGCGGAGGATATACCTGGGAGTAAGTCTCTGGACCTGGGCATACTGATCCATATTGGCTGGCTTATTTGTAAAAGGAAATTTGGCGTCCAAAAAGCCCTATATTTGCCCCCTCATTTTATGACCTTTCTCTAACAGCGTATTTTATGGCTACTACTGCAGACATCAAAAAGGACTCTGCCTTGAATTTAATAATGATATTTTTTATATAGTTGACTTTCAGCATGTTAAGCCAGGCAAGGGCAACGCCTTCGTCAGGACAAAGCTGAAAGCCTCACCACCGGTAAGGTTGTGACAATACCTTCCAATCCGGTCATACCATCAATGATGTTCGGGTGGAGCGTCGCAAATTTCAGTTCCTATACAAGGATGACATGGGCTATAATTTCATGAACAATGAAACCTATGAGCAGGTCAGTGTCCAGGAATCGATGATCGACAATGCCAACCTGATGAAAGAGGGGCTTGAAGTGGAAATCCTTATTCATGCTGCGCTGGAAACACCGCTCTCTGTCGAATTACCCCAATATGTTATCTTGGAGGTGACTTACACCGAACCAGGATTACGTGGCGATACGGCAACTAACACCTTGAAAGCCGCCACGGTTGAAACTGGTGCTGAAGTGAGGGTACCACTGTTTATAGATGCAGGAGAAAAGGTAAAGATCGACACCGCTACCGGTAATTATGTTGAACGGGCTAAATAACCATTAGATATGGATTCAAAGGAAATACAAGAGTTACTCAAGCTGATCAATCGCCTGGAACTTGCTGAATTCAAATACAAGGAGGGAGACCTTCAGTTTTCAGTGAGGACAAAATATTTCACGAGCTCCCGCTCAGGCCAGGAGATGATGCCTTCTTATGTTTCAATGCCAGCTCCTGCTCCGGTGGTTCATGCACCGGCTGCTCCATCTGCGCCGGCAGCTAAATCCGCTGCTGATAATGAAGGCGAAGGCGGTACTTCAGCTCCTACTGCTCCCGCAAAAGATAACCTGATCGAAATCAGGTCTCCGATTGTTGGTACATTCTACCGTTCTGCATCTCCTGATAAACCTGTTTATGTCAAGCCAGGGGATACTATTGAGGTAGGTACAGTCGTCTGTATCGTGGAAGCTATGAAGTTGTTCAACGAGATAGAATCAGAAGTAGCCGGAAGGTGGTCAAGATCGTGGTGGAGGATGCTTCTCCTGTTGAGTACGACCAATTACTCTTCCCTCATTGATCCGAACGGATAAGCAGATATCATCAGGGGTAGAGCAGGTATTGTCCTGCCCATTAGATTATTTTAAACCAGATCATTGCGGATGTTTAAAAAGATACTCATAGCAAATAGGGGTGAGATTGCCCTGCGGGTTATTCGTACTTGTAAAGAGATGGGCATCAGTACTGTCGCGGTCTACAGTACAGCAGATAAAAACAGTCTTCACGTTCGTTTTGCTGACGAAGCAGTTTGTATCGGCCCGCCAAAATCAAGCGACTCTTACCTGAGCATCCCACGTATCATGGCGGCAATGGAAATCACCAATGCGGATGCTATTCATCCGGGTTACGGATTTCTTGCAGAGAATGCTGACTTCGCCGAAGTCTGTAAAGAATACGGAGTTAAGTTTATCGGCCCTACACCCTGGATGATCAATCAGATGGGGGATAAGATTACCGCCAAGGAAACCATGATCAAGGCCGGCGTACCCGTAGTGCCAGGCAGTGGTGGATTGGTGCTTGATGTTGCACATGCACGCAAGGTCAGTAAGGAAATAGGATACCCTGTAATCATGAAGGCTACAGCAGGAGGTGGCGGAAAAGGCATGCGCGTGGTATGGAATGAAAAGGACCTCGAAGATCTGTGGCATAAGGCGCGTCAGGAGGCTAAGGCATCCTTTGGCAATGACGGTATCTATATTGAAAAATTTATTGAAGAGCCAAGGCATATCGAGTTCCAGATTGTCGGAGACCAGCACCGGACATGTAGTTCACTTGTCCGAAAGGAGTGCTCGATCCAGCGCCGTCATCAGAAATTGCTTGAAGAATCCCCATCTCCATTCCTCGATGAATCCCTCCCGGAATAAAATGGGTAAGGCTGCTATCAAAGCAGGTAAAGCCACCAATTATGAAGGTGTTGAGTACGATAGAGTTTCTGGTCGATAAGCACAAGAATTTTTATTTCCATGGAGATGAATACCCGTATCCAGGTAGAACATCCCGTGACTGAAGAAGTGATCGATCGTGACCTGATCAAGGAGCAAATCAAGGTAGCAGCAGGGATTCCTATTTCAGGAAAGAATTATTTTCCAAATGGTCATGCCATCGGAATGCCGGATCAACGCTGAAGACCCATACAACAATTTC
>JADKHH010000023.1 GCA_016721905.1 Candidatus Opimibacter skivensis
CCCTCATCCGTAACCGCATACAAAGCCCCATCCTTTCCCTCTGTAATATCTCGGAAGCGTTGTCCTTCTTCTGCAAGTAACCGCTCTTCACCGGTAACTTTGTTATTTTCAAACACGAGGCGGCAGATGTGCGTACCGCTGAGACTGGCGATAAAGAAATTATTCTTCCATTCAGGGAATGACATCAGAGCTATAAAAAGTCATGCCCCTCGGAGAGATGACCGGATCCCAATAGTAGATGGGTTGCTCCATCCCCGGTTTTGCTGGATGGCATCACCGACTTTTCTCCAGTATTCGAGGCCGTAGGTAATGTCTGGCCATCCATAGTTCTTGCCTGCCTTAATGAGGTTCACCTCATCACCTCCGCGCGGACCGAATTCATTTTCCCAAAGATCTCCTGTCACCGGATGAAAGGCAATGCCCTGCACATTTCGATGCCCGTAACTATAGATTTCAGGTCTTGCATTTGCGGTTCCAATAAAAGGGTTTCCGTCTACAGGCTTGCCATCCGTTGTGATCCGGATGATTTTGCCCAACCCCGCATTCAGGTCTTGAGCCAGAGGTCTTGTTTCCCCGATCTGATCGTTCGCCGGTTGAGATGTAAAGATGGCCTTCTTTGAAAACAGGATGCGACCGCCATAATGCAAGTTGCTTGGGTGCGCCGGTGTGGCGCGATAAATAACTGTAGCGTTTTCTATCGTTTTTCATCTGCCGCTAATCTGCCTTTAACCACTGCGGTTAAATTTCCTTCCGGCAACTGCTCAGAAAAACCCCAAAACACCATTCGGTTCTGATCAAACGCTGGATCGACACAGAGCCCCAATAGGCCTCCTTGCCCTCCGCTGTTAACTTCTGGTATGCCTGTGATCGCCTCACCCACAATGCCGGTAGCTGAGGCGATTCGCATAGTGCCTTTTTTCTCAGTGATGAGGAACCGGCCATCAGGAAGCGCGACGATGCCCCAGGGTTTATTAAGGCTGCTGTCAGCACATCAACCTGATAAGTTGTCTTTGTTTGAATCCCTGCAATGCGTGTCTGACCTTCGAATGCCGGTGGATAGGTGGTATTGGCCGCTTCTGTTTCTACAGGAGCTGTTGTACTGATGGTAGTATCATCTGTAGGTGTCGGTTGGCTGACCTTGGTGCCGCAGGAGGTGAGGATAGCTAAGGACGATATAAGGAGGATGTGGTGGATGTTGTTCATAGGTTTAATTAAGTGATTTATAAACTGAACGTCGGGAGAATGGGTAAGGTTTTACAAGTTGGTGATTTGCTTCAACTCCCATGTGCAACTTTTCTTCAGGATAATTGAATTTAAAAGGCTGGGAAATAAGCTATTGATTTTCTGAAAGTTGACGAAAGCGTGCTATTGTAGCACTTTGGATAACTGACCTTATTTCAATGAGTTGGGAGGAAAAGTCAATAAAAAGTTACCTAACTGCTAGCGATAAGGTATATTTTTATTTACTTTTGTGAGATTCTAAATCATTCAATTCCTATGGGGCAGGAAAGGAAATCAAAAAGGGTAGAAGATGAAATCTTCACAGTTGCTCCGCATTCTTCAGAGAGATGGTTGGTTTACCAGTCAAACAGACCGGGTCACATCTAACGATGATTCATCCAACGAAGGAAGGTCCTTTAATAGTTCCTTTTCATGGAAGCCATGAGGTTGGAAAGGGATTAGAAATTAAACTTTTGAAGAAAGCCGGATTGAAATAATTGAATAATGCTAAAGGGGCAAAAATGAAAAAATTGAAGAAGAGAGTGAAGATGATTGTAGAAAAAAGACAAATACAGGCTTTTCCGCTTATCCATCAGATGATAAAATACCAGTGGGTACTACCGGCAAAACAATTTCAGCACTTCAAAAAATATGCTTGAGGCATTGAATATGTTTTATGAGGATCACGGTTATTTCATCGAAAAGGACAATATCATTATTGAAATTGATCTACAACAGTTCTTTCAATATTATAGGGTACTTAATGCCCGTCATCTAGCCGAAAAAATCGGGATGAACCCAACACTTTTATCCCAGTACGTGTCAGGTAAGAAGAAGCCTTCACAGGCTCAGAGCCAGAGGATCATTGGTGGCATACAGAATATTGGGAAGGAGCTGGCTGAGCTGAGTTTTATACATTAGGATGAAATGACCAGTAGATCCACCTCTCCCTACGTGCTGATTAAAGAGGCACGCAGTAAGAATGCTAAGTTCTGTTCTTCCGAAAATAAGTCATGTAATCCGGAATTTTGTCTTGGGTTTGATGCTGTTGGATTTCCGACAGCCCCGGATCGATGTTGAATATATAATCTGGTAAATCTGTTTCAGGTTTTATTTCAGATTCAACCCAAACACTCCAAAGACCATTGTTGACTTCATATTGAAAGGGTACGCCAGATATTATAAACCCAAAACCCGGCTGAATCAACTCAGGGATATCCTTAAAGTCAGCTATCCAAACAGAATCACTGCGATCAGAAAAAAAGGAATAAACCGGATGGGTGATCAAATGGCATTTTATTCCATGAATGGTTTTTTGGACATGGCGATATTCCCTGATCCCTAAAGAATCCTTTAAGTTCTCAGTAGTTCTCCGAAGTTTTTTATCCTTGTGTAAATAGAACATCACAGAATCTTCCCAGAATGATTCCCTGCCAAGGTATGTGATATATCTCCGTATAATTCTCGTTTTCCGGTTGTACACGGTATGTATCAGCATATTTGTATTGTAGGCTATTTTTGCAAAATATTTTGGGGTTATAAAGACGTCTAATGAATCGAATCCGGCTACGGATGAAAGGACCTCATCCATATCATATTCTTCGAAAGCAAAGGTCGAATCAATCACAACACAGGATGTAGGTTTATAGGTGAGGTGAAGAAAATCTTTTTGACTTAAGCCTTTTTCGGCTGTCACCAGCAGCATCAACCCAAGGATAATTTGAATTAGATTTTTCATGATCGTGAATGAAGGTAATTTACGAAAATATTTTTCAATCATGATGTTAGCTATCATCCGGCTGAAATGTTTTGACTCATTTTACCCGCTATCGCTTCATTGGAGCCGGACAAGTATTCAGTCGCGGATTGCTTTTTAGCTAAGAATTCGCTACAGCGCGGCTTCCCCGGTGGAGCAGGACCATTGCCAAATTCGATTTGAATAAGTAATACCAAATACTGAATATCGAAGTATGAAGTAACATGTTGAAGTTGGAAATATGAAGTATAAATACAAGCTTTGAACCTCAACTTCTACTTCATTACTTCTCATTCATTACTTCGCCTTCAGACTTCTAAACTTCGATATTCGCTATTCGCTATTCATTTAGTCCGTTTCCTTGAATAACCACTATCGAATATCGAAGTCCGAAGTACAACTCTGCGGGTAATTGAAAATATTCACGCAGTCGCTGAGCCATCTTCAAGGTAATTTCTCTTTTTCCTGCCAGAACCAAAGACTCATGTCCCTTGTTACCCATTAGCGGTTCAAGGTCCTTTGCCTTAGCCTACGCCTTAGCCTTAGAAATGCCTATCTTCACAAAACACATAAAACCACCACTCATGCGAACCACACCATCCTACATCCTCCTCCTATTGCTGGTTCTTCAATTCAGCCTTAGTGCACAACACTCTAAAATCAGCCTGCCAGCCAACGCCACCAATCGAGTCGGGCACGCAGCTATTAAATCATCCCTGCAGCAAACCCCACTAAGCCTGGAAATACCTGCCGGAGGTAATCCTCATCAAGCATTTACGGTGGCGGTGCGTGAGCCCATGCCTTTCATCACCACACCTGAAGCACTCGCCATCAAAGCTGAAAAACTAATTCACAAGAGATACGAAGTAGACTATCACCCAACAACTCAGACATCACGTGTAACACCTGTCATCGATGCCAGCTTTGAAGCCAACGCATCGGTGGATGAAACACCCTCCAGCAACACGATTGCTGTATCGGATGATGGGATTATCATTTCAGCGAATAATGATGGCGTCATCTATTTTAATGAATCTGGAACGAAGCTGTATGAAGCGAAGTGGGTAGACTTTTTTGATGACAACCAATTGACCGCATCATTCTTCAGTCCCTCGCGTGCTGTATGATCCGGTGGAAGAGCGATTTATTCTCGTCACGCTACATGGAAAGACATCCGCGACTTCGCGTGTGGTTATTTCGTTTTCCAAGTCAAAAAATCCGCAGGACGGATGGTATGTATATAAGCTTCCTGGCAATCCACTGGCAGATGGCACCTGGTTTGATTTTGCATCGATCGGTATCTCTACCAATGAAGTGTATGTGTCGGGCAATCTCATTGAAGGCACGACTTTTAAGAAAGCCATTGTCTATCAGATCAACAAGGGAGATGGATATGTAGGGGGATTTCTAGACTGGCAGTTTTGGACAGACTTTTTCAACGGTCCGGTATCCATCACGCCGGCTTCATATGGGCAATGATGCGTATTGGTTTTGGGATCTTGATAATGACATAGGAGGAGATCCGGAAATGATCGGTTACATCGTGCCTTGTGAAGCCTATAGTCCGCCTGCGGATGCATCACAATCAGGCTCACCTGATCTGTTGGAAACCGGTGATGCACGCACCACCAATGCATTTTATCTCGATGGCATCGTCCATTTTGTGCATAACCTTGATGTGGGTGGGGGATTTAGTGGAATCAGGTACACTCGAATGGGTGTACAAGGGCAAAGTCTATCGACAGGTACTTATGGTGAATCCGGCAATGCGGATATTGCGCATGCAGGTGTGGCTTCGTTTGCAACCAGTGCTTCTGATCAGTCAGTAATGATTTCTTTTCTGCGCAGTGGTGCTGCGCTCTTTCCTGAGTTTCGCGTCGTCAATGTGGACGGAGGCATGTCATGGTCGTCGGCTGCATTGGTCAAGGGTGGTGAGACCTATGTGGATCGCCTTCCCGGATTGGAGCAATGGGGAACGTATACAGGCATCGCTCGACGTCACAATAGCACAGATCCCCGCACGTGGTCTGCTGGTTCGGCAGGTGCTAATGTTGCAGGCCAGATCGACCACACGTACAAGACATGGATAGGTGAAGTGACCAATGGACAAAATGTAAGTACAGCAACTTTAGAAAATTCAATTGCTTTCAGTGTTACTCCGAATCCAGTGACTGATTACATGGAGATCAGTTTTACGATGACAGAATCAATTCCTATAACCATTGCGCTTTATAACACACAGGGGCAACTTATCCGGACATTGTATCAGGACAAGCCTTCCCTGGGCGAGCAAAAGCTTTCATTTTCCAGGGGTGATTTACCAGTGGGGGTGTATTTTGTTTCGGTGAGTTCGGAAGGGAAAGTACTCGGCTATGAAAAGATCGTGGTAGGAGAGTAAAATAGAATAGCGAATAACGAATGACGAATAGCGAAGTGAAAGTCTGAAGTACAAAGTTGAAGTACGAAGTCAATGTAAAAGATGTGGAAGTGAAAGAACGAAGTCGAAATGAAATCTAATAACCATATACTTCTAAATTCTACTTAGTACTTCCACTTTGTACTTCCATGTTCGATATTCATTATTCGTTATTTCCTGATTTAGGTTTTATGGTTAAACAAAACATTGCGTATTCTATTTTAGAGCTGGCCATTGTGTCGCAAGGGGAGACCATAAAGCAAACCCTGCATAATGCGCTGATATTATCCAAGGAAGCGGAAGTGAATAATTATAAACGCCTTTGGTTTTGCGGAACATCACAATTCCGATCATATAGGTAGCAGTGCTACATCTATACTCATCGGTTATGTTGCAGAAAACACGCATACGATCAGGGTAGGGTCGGGGGTATCATGCTTCCCAATCATTCTCCTTTCATTGTAGCCGAGCAATTTGGAACATTGGCTCAGTTATATCCGGGCAGGATTGATTTAGGCCTTGGCAGAGCGCCCGGTACTGACCCACAGACGGCAGCAGCGATTCGGCCGGATTTTATGCAAGCCGCTCAATTATTTCCTGATGAAGTGACTAAATCCAACAGTACTTTTCATTGGAAAATAAAAAATCTAATGTCAGGGTACCTATTGCTGAAGGCATGGATGTGCCATTGTATATATTGGGCTCCAGCACTGACAGCGCACATGTAGCGGCAAGGAAAGGTTTGCCATATGCCTTTGCCAGCCATTTTGCATCGACACATTTATTGAATGCTTTGAAAATATATAAACAAGAATTTCAGCCTTCTGCGATGCTGCCTCAACCTTATGCCATGGCAGGGATAAATGTTTTCATCGCAGACACTGATGAGGAGGCAGAAAAGTTGTTTACCAGCATGATCAGAATGTTTGTAGGTGTGCTCACAGGCGCCCGGCAACCAATGCAACCACCGACATACATGACCCCGGATTTAAAGGAAGTTTTGCAACATCCTTCCTTACATGCCATGTTGAGGTATTCGTTTGTAGGAAGTAAATCAACTGTAAAAGAGAAAGTTAAAGATTTTCTCCTGCTGACAGGTGTTGACGAACTCATTGCAGTATCCGCGATGTATAATATTCATGACCGCTTAAAATCTGTCAGGATATTTGCAGAGATAATGAATGAACTAAATATTGAGTAACCACAGCTTTCCAGCCTGGTCTATTGCGCATTCTTAAAAACGCTATTAATTTCAACTTTCAGTAAAAGCACTTGTTACTGCAATACACTTTTTCAAATCATGACTATGAATCCGGCAAATCAATACATCGTCACCCTTAATGAAGCTGACCTTCGTTTTGAAGTCCCGACAAAGGATGGCATGGCCTATGTTGACTACAGGTGGTCCGGTGAAATACTTTTGCTTTTATACATATTCGTTCCGGTTTCATTTCGCGGTAAAGGTATTTCGAGTGTGCTGCTTGAGCACGTATTGAATTATGCCAAAGAGAAGAAGGTAAAGATTAAGGTGTTCTGTCCGTATATAGCCAAATACATCCGGATGCACCCTGAGCACCAGGAATTGCTGAATAACGTATAATGAATAGCGAATTTCAAGTGGAAGGTCAAAGTGGAAAGGACAAAGTTAGGATTAGTGGATTAGGCCGGAGTTGAAGTCTAACGGACAAAGGTTAGATTGCTATTATTTCAGCATTTCTATTACTTTACTTCCATTAACTTGGACCTTTTCGTATTCTTTCAACCTTCTAGCTTCTAGCTTCTACTTTTATTCGGTCAAACTTCGTTATTCGTTATTCGTTATTCATTTCAGCCTTCTACTTCATACTTTGACTTCGTTATTCGCTATTCATTATTCGTTATTCAATTGTACTTTAGCTTTTCATAAAGATTTAAGCTAATGAAGATTCTAATATGGGTTTTGGCTTTCGTGGTGGCAAGTATAATCCTTTTCTACGTGCCGCGGAAAGTCATGGGAACAGACACGACCTCCATTCAGAAAGAGATGGCGTATGGTCCATTTGTCATTCGGGCAGAAGCCATCACTGGTAAAACATATAACATTAACTATGGCATGGTTAAGCAGACCAATATCAGTTATTCAATCTGGTTTGAGGGCAAGCCCGTGGAATTCCCTTCCGCTTTACAAACAAATACGGGGCTGCCGTATTTGTGGAGAGTCCATGCGCTTCCTGATGCACCAACACCAACGCTCCTGGCAGGAAGTCAAAGTCTTTATTTGGTGTATATAAAAGATGGACAACCCGTTGTAGAGCCTGTCATCGAACAAAGCTCGGATTTTGCTTCTGTTCAATTTTTGGATAGTGAAGGAGGACAGCCCGGGGCTTACATGCAAGTATTCTCCAGAAGTGATACTATAGGTATGGATCAATTGGATACGCTACAAGGTGGACGGTACCTCCTGGTGAGTGAGCATACAGTGCTCGATATACCATCCCTCAAACTAATGCTATTCAATAAGGAAAATAATGCTGTAGATAATTATTCATATCCTCAGCCCGATGGCGCACTTGCTTTTTCTCCTGATCGGAAAAAGATTGTATTCAATGCCGCCTTTCAATCGTGGAATACTGAACAGGCCAATTTGCCTGATTCAGAACATGCGCTTGTCGTCTACGATTTTGAAACAGACAAAGGCTACAGTGTGCTCTATGACGATACGGATACCCGTATGAAAAATTTTGAGGACATCAACCTTGATTGGTTCAACACGTATTTTGAATGGAATACGAATGGAGATACGTTATCCTTAAAAAAATGGGATAAACTTCCCTATTGGACGGGTAGTTTCAAAGAAAAGGACAATTATTATTATTTGTACCCAGTGAAGGCTAGCATGTTACCTGTGTTTAAAGATTTTGTATTACAGCAGATGGAGTGGGGTGCATCAAATGTGCTTAGTGATAAAACAGCTGAATACTCAGGACGTACTATTGAACTTGGAAGCGGCACCACGAAATTGGATATTGTCTTCAGAGAAGATGAACAACAGATTAGTTTCAGCCGTGGCCTTTACGAAAACGATAGTCCTGCGTATAAAGCAATGGTGGAGAAAATAGCCAGGGCGTTTGATGAAGAATTACGGTCCGGTAAGCATCAGGAGCATTTTGGTAGGATTGTGAGTGAAACGAAGCGGATTTTGGAGCTATAGGCAGTTACAGAATAACGAATAATGAATATCGAATATCGAAGTGGAAGTATAAAGTTGAAGTATAAAGTCGAAGTATAAAGTCGAAGTGAAAACAAAGCATATTCATTTTCAACTTCTAGCTTTTACTTCATACTTCTACTTCTATTTTCGAACTTCGCCTTCGATATTCGATATTCATTATTCGCTATTCGTTATTCACTACTCATTTTTCAATGCAAAACTCCCGCTGAAATCAGATGGGGCATTGCCACCGGCTCCGTTGCTACCTTTATTGAGCTTACCAAAGAAATCTCCGCGGATAAACTCACCCACAGGGCCATATTCCGTAATACTGACTGTCATATCTGTGATGTAGGCGATCTGGCCATTCTGGAGATTGATCTGGTTGCCGGGAGCACCATTGGCGGAATACTGGCCGACGGTCTTTCCTTTAATGACAAATCCAAACCGACCTTTGACACCGATGCTATCCAGTGATTCAATCTCGACATATTCAGATCCAATGGGGGTCAACTCAGGGAAATAATAGAAATATTCTTGTGAAAACCCTCTCACCTTATATTGAATGAATTCGTTGAGCTGATTACAGGCTGTGATGCTGCCGATACTTAAATTTCGTTCAAAGGTGAAAGCTTGTGGATGGCTGACCAAATTATTGGTTACATCATAAACGTACAAGGTGGCGACATCACCAACACAATAGGTATATCCGCCCTCAAAATGGCCATCAGTGCCTTTGATTGGGAATATGTAATTATTCAAGGGTGTATGCACCTTCACAAACCCGGATTTGACTGGACTACCATCGCACTGTAAGGCAGTGCCTGAGATAGTGGCATATTCCTGACCGAGATAGTCACCTCCCTGGGATTCATCTTTATATCATCAGTGAATGGACCCAATTCATCACTCAGTGCAACAGAACCGCAATCATTTATGACATTCAATGTAAACTTCCTATTTGCAGGGATAGCATGAGCAACAGCTCCACTTGCATCCGTGAAGATGCACCGCTTATCATTGATATCTCCCACCGAAAGACATACTTCCACATTTTGTACAGGGCGGCCTTCACTGTCCACAAAGGAAGCTTCCCAATTAACTAATTCCAAAGGGATATCCACATTCCAGGGGGTAAAATGCGAAACCTGTCCTACATAAATATTTCCTTGTAATTCAGCGTGTCCATCCTCCACCCAAATACCCTTTTCCTCATCAAAGTACCAAAGCGGAATTGTAGCAGGTGCTTGGCTCAATTGAATATTCGCTATCGCCAATTCGATTTCCACTGTTTTACCTTCAGCGATTTGTAGGATGTCTCCGTTGTCAGCCTGTAATTCTACATTTATCATTCCGAAGCTACCTAATACCACAGTGCTACCTGATTCATCCTCTCCTATCAACGCTCCCGGCATTTTGTCCGACAATTGCGGATCGTCCCCATAGATTGGATAGGCCATGACATGCACCTCCCCATTGTAGGGTGATCCATCCGGACGAGCAACTGCATTATTGGGGAATATCAATCTTGATTTTGAGTCTATGTACAAGGATGCCCCATGCGAACTTGTATAGCTCGCAACCTCCTCCCGAGGTAATAGCGTGATTTTTAGAAATTGTGTTGGAGAGCCTTTCGTGAAAAAACGCCTTGACCCGTTGAAATAACCGGCTTTCGATACTTTCAAATAATCATCACCGCTCAGCATGGCGCGTGTGAAAAAATACGTCCCGGTTTCATCTGTCATGCCGGTTAGGTTGCCTAAAGTAATCAGCGCACCTGCCACAGGAATTCCTGCAGGGTCTTTGATGGTAACAAAAATGGAACTTTGGATATCCTGGGGTGTACCTGGAATGATATCATCAGGGTCATTGGAGCAACTGAAATAACTGAAAAGGGTCAGTAAGAGTAGGATGGATTTGGTTTTCATAAGTTGGAATTTTTAGAAATATAATAAATTCCCGGGAATTCGACCCTATGGATTAAAGGCTTTTTGTAAAATGTCTTTTGAGCGACAGTCAGCAATCCGTGAGAACGAATTAGGAATAATGAATAACGAATACTGAATAAAGAAGGCGAAGTTCGAATTGCAAAGTTGAAGTAAGGAATTTCGAATTGTGAATAGCGAATATCGAAGGAAGTTGAATTATATAAGTTCAAAGTTGAAGTAAGGAATCATGAACTTTTACCTTTGACTTCAACTTCGACCTTCTACATAGATATTCGCTATTTTTTATTCGGTATTCATTTGGCACTCCCATCTTCATCACCTCTTTCATCAGTTCGCCACACGGTATCTTTGGCTAAAGGCGTTTGACCATTTGTATATTCCAGATCTAATCCCAAAGTACCTATGGCATTTCTCGAATGATCTCATCTTTCCTTTCCTGAATAGCCTTGGCTAACCGTTTAACCGTATTCTCCTGGTCTTCAAGTTTCATGGATTGTGATGTTCGATGTACAATTTTTGAAGCCGACATTTCAGCTTATGAGCCGATTAAACCCAATAATCGGCTCAAAAGATACCCATTGCGGTATAAATTCTAATTTAAACCGCAAATTATGCGGACTAAACTTGCATCTGCGGTTTAAAGGGGGTATTTTTACCGCAATAGTTGCGGAATAATATGGCAAAGTACATCTATCAGCATAAACAATGGCCGGATTTTCATTGGGATACCAGTGTGATTTCCACTGTATTAGCTTCAGTTAGGTTTAAGCAGGGACGACTCATAGGGCAAATGGAAAATCTTGGATTCCAGCTCCAAAAAGAAGCCACCCTGATGGCAATGACAGAGGAGGTCATCAAGTCAAGCGAAATAGAAGGAGAGATATTAGATGTTTCGCAGGTAAGGTCATCGATTGCCAGACAGATGGGTATAGATGTAGCCGGAATCGTTCCATCTGACAGGCGGGTGGATGGGGTGGTGGAAATGATGATCGACGCCACGCAAAATTTTAACCAGGCATTAACGGATGAACGTTTGTTTGGATGGCATGCATTGCTCTTCCCAATAGGTAGAAGTGGGTCCAGAAAAATCGAAGTTGGAAATTGGAGAAATAATCCGAAAGAAGATCCAATGCAAGTAATATCCGGAGCAATGGGTCGTGAGCAAGTTCATTTCCAGGCACCGGATTCCATTTATGTGTCAGCAGAAATGGAGGCATTTATCCACTGGTTTAATGAAGAGTTGAAATTAGATTCCTTGCTTAAGGCAGCTATAGCGCATCTTTGGTTTGTCACCATCCACCCTTTTGAAGATGGAAATGGCAGAATAGCACGTACGATCGCAGACATGCAGTTAACTCGTTCAGATCAGAGCGCCTATCGTTTTTATAGTATGTCTTCTCAAATCAGGTTGGAACGAAATAGCTATTATGCGATCCTGGAAGAAACGCAAAAAGGAGATTTGGATATTACTAAATGGGTACTATGGTTTTTAGCATGCCTGGACAGGGCATTGGATGGCTCAAGCGTGTTACTGAATAAAGTGTTGTCAAAAGCCAAATTTTGGGAGCGTTTCAGGTTGGTATCCATGAATGACCGCCAGTCCCACATGATCAATATGATGTTAGATGGATTTGAAGGAAAGCTTACCACCACCAAGTGGGCTAAGATGACCAAAACATCCGCTGATACTGCTTTACGTGATATACAGGATTTGATCAATAAAAATGTGTTGGTTAAAGTTGGGGAATCAAAGAAGGGAGCAAGCTATGAGGTTAGGGTGGAGGAGTAGTGTAATAGGTAAGATTAATTTCTTTCCAAAATAAAACCTCCCAAAAATATTACCCAACACATCCTCCGTACCCATCTCCCCCGCTAATATCCCTACCGCTTTTACACAACTTAATTTTGCAATACTACTCGAAATTACAATGAAGCAAATGGCCATGGCCGTTGCAGGAGTTTGCTCCTGCAACCATGTGAATTCCAATATAGATTCTCAATTGGAATTTCGATAGGGATACAGGTGGTTGCAGGAGCAAACTCCTGCAACGGCATCCCTCTTTTTGATTTGTGTAGAACAGTAGGTTAATATACTTAACCGATAAGCGGAATAACCACCCTAAAATGTTCACTTGTCTCTGTAATGGTAACATCTGAATGATTGAGCAACCTATATTTCTCCCGGATATTAGCTAACCCTATACCAGTCGATTCGATTGACTTACGGGTTTTCTTGTTGAGGTTGTTCTCCACGGTCAGGTAACCATCATCCGTAGTTTTGATGACAATTCGGATAGGGTTGTGGCGGCTCACCACATTGTGCTTGACGGCATTCTCAACCAATAATTGAAGGCACAAGGAAGGATTTGCTTATCCCCTGGCCTCAGGATCGATTTCCATTTCGAGTTTGAAGCCATCCCCGTAGCGTGTTTCCAGCAATTTTGAAAAGGAAAGAATAAATTTTATTTCTTCGTCAACTGTGCTCATTCCTTTTTCATTATTGCGCAACAGGTACCGGTACACCTTACTCAGCTCGTCTAAAAATAGTTCAGCTCTTTCTTCATCCTCTTCAATTAATGAAGAGAGCGTATTAAAGCTGTTAAACAAAAAATGCGGATTTACTTTTTGTTTCAGGTTGTTGAACTCCTGTTTGAGATGCATCATCTCCATCATCTCTTTTTCGGCGGCAGATTCTTTGTACCGGTCCATAATATACATAAGCTCCCATAGCGATTCAGAAACAATATTGACAATGAGGCCCACCAGGATTGCATACGTCAGATCTGCACCGTCCACCGTATATCCAAACAGGTGCAGCCAATCAAACAGGTAGCAAATCAAATACACCGTAGGTGTCATGATGAGCAGGTTGACCGGCAGCATCAGCAGTATTCTCTTTTTAGTCTGGTGCTCGGAAGGGAATCGCTTACGGACTGCATACGCATAGACATAATGTATGCGCCATGAGAGATACAATGAAAAAATGATAGGAAAGGAAACGGCCAACACCCATGGTTCTTTCCATAGTCGACTCGCCATACATGGTATAGGCCAGCGTAAATGCAACGAGAGCATGCAGTGAAAAATCCAATGTATTGATACCTGGGAGGGTTAGGAAGTTTCATGCACCGGTTTTTGTATCAAAAAGTGGTATGACAATTTCTCTTCTCAAGGGTGATTCGATGATACGGATTTCTTCTTTATTTAATAGTCTGTATTTATTGACAAGATTATCCAGCCCGTCGTCTTCATGCAGAGGTAGCACTACTATCTTTTCATGGATCGTATGATCGATGCTGAGGTAATCCCTTTCGAGCTAATGTGGAATGGTAAGAGGTTGCTGTTTATTGAGGCATTGGTGTAAATAGTGTTTTCCAGAACTGCCTGGAGTGTCAGCGGAGGAACTTGTTTCTCCAGATGACCTGGTTGTATATCAATCGTTGCAATCACGGCAGCACCAAAACGCGATTTTGTCAGGCTCAGATAAGATTTGGCAAATTTCATTTCATCTGCCAGTGTGACCAGGTATTCATCATCGCTCCGCAGCATATAGCGATGTACTTTGGTCATTTCATTCAGAAATTCTTCAGCCTCTTCTTTATCTACAGTGATCAGGGCGGATAAGGTATTGAAGCAATTAAAAAGAAAATGAGGGTTGATCTGACCCTTTAAGCCCAGCAACTTGCTCCGCTGATAGGCGTTTCGAAGCTTTTCACCTTCCGATAGCGACTGCTTCCACCCATCCCAATTGGCCATTCCCTCAATGATAAAGGTGAACATCGTCCCGATCACGCATGCAAAAACGATGGCGTATCCTTCCATGCCGGGGATGGATTCGCAAAGAATACCATGGGTACGCGGATATAAAAATAGATGCCATAAATAGCCAGCACATTGATGGCATAGTTGACCGGCAATAAGATGATCACACGCTGAAACAAGTCACTCACTTTCTGGTACCGGTTCCTGATCCGCGCTGCCACATCCACAAAAAGCATGTAAACAAGGAACAGATACATGGCAGTACCCAAAAAATTAATGCCCAAAAAAGCCCAGCCTTGCAATATGCAACCGCCCTGGATGAGGATATTCATAAAAAGGGCATAGGGCACCATCACCCACAAGTAGACCTTAACCTCCTTCCATAGATTGCGCTGCACTGTCATGACGCCCGAAGTTAATCATAGATGGTTGGCTGTCAAACCATGTATCGAATTATCCCCAACACATCCTCCAACCTTATCTCCTCCGTAATCTCATTCAAATAATACAATGGCGTAGCCGCTGGATGGAGTTTTCTCCGCCAGCCACCGTAATTCCAGATCTGAATTTCGGACGAGAATTTTGATCAGAATTTCCGTTGGATATTACAATTGAAATTTCGTTGGTTGGCGGAGAGAACTCCATCCAACGGCTTTTTGGCTTGGAATCTTCATGGTCGCATGAGCAAACACTTCAGCTCCGCTCAGTGCATCACTCTTGCAACTGAAATTGATCAAAATCTTATTACTTCGTGAGATCGGGTAAAAAAAGTTCAGCAGGCAATTGAAAATAATCACGTAATCGCTGAGCCATCTTAAGGGTGATTTCTCTTTTGCCGGCAAGAACAGAAGACACGTGTCCCTTGCTGCCTATAAGCGGCTCAAGGTCAAGTCTAAGTCATTGCCTTTTATATTAAAGATTACCCGGTTTTGAGCTACCAGCTAGCTGTTCCGTAAACGGTTTTAAGCGCGTTAAAATTCTTGAATCGTGTTTCGAAAACTGGACCACAAAGGCTCTACAGGTACTTGTCGCAATAGAATAGAACAGACCTTTTGACAATGACATTCATCGGACAAATATAGGGAAAAGTTTGCAAAATGCAAACATGAACTTTGTTTCCGTTCAGGATCTATTTGCCGATGCAAAAGCGCCCAAAGATGTTACCTAAAATATCTTCAGTAGATATTTCGCCGGTAATCTCTGAAAGGTGATAAAGTGCCTGCCGTATATCTTGTGCAAGAAAATCATGCGTAATCCCACTCGCTAATCCGCCCAATACATCATTCAGCCTCGCCTCCGTGCGATCCAACGCATGATAGTGCCGCGCCGAACTAATCATCGGCAGATTCGTAGGGATATCTTTTTTCACAGACTCACCAAGTACCTCGATCAGATAGGCTATGTTCATATTGTGCGCAGCAGAGAGTGGGACGATAGGGTAGTCCCCGATCTTCCATTCATCAGCAATCGCATAAGGATTCAAATCCATCTTGTTGGCTGCAAGGATCACTTTCGCATTTTTAGGCTGGATCGCGGCTATGTCTTGCGCAACATCTTCAGGCGTTAGAGTAGCGATGTCAAATACATACACCAGGATCGATGCCTGTTCGATCTTCTCCATCGTACGACCGATACCCAATACTTCAATCTCATCATGCGCCTCACGAATACCTGCGGTATCCACCAATCTGAATTGAATGCCATCAATCACAAGTATTTCTTCAATGGTATCGCGCGTAGTACCCGGTATGTCTGACACAATTGCACGCTCTTCCTGCAATAACTTATTTAACAAGGTAGACTTCCCTGCATTCGGCCGACCCGCAATCACTGTTGGAATACCTTCCTTGATCGCATTGCCGATGTGAAATGTTTCCTTGAGTCGCGAAGTGAGCGTAATGATTTCTTCAACAAGTTTTTTCAAGGTATCACGATTGGCAAACTCCACATCTTCTTCTCCAAAATCCAATTCCAATTCAATGAGGCTCACAAAGTCCAGTAACTTCTGTCTCAACACTTGTATCTCCGATGACACCCCACCTCTCATCTGCTGCACGGCCATAGTATGCGATGCCCTCGTCTGTGAAGCAATCAGATCCGCCACCGCCTCTGCCTGCGACAGATCCATTCTGCCATGAAGGAATGCCCGCATCGTAAACTCCCCTGGATCAGCAGGCCGCGCTCCTTGCCTGATCAGCAGCGACATGATCTCCCTCACGATAAACGGCGATCCATGACAACTGATCTCCACCACATCCTCCGACGTATATGACTTCGGACTCCGGTACAATCCCACCACCACATCATCCAGATGCTGACTCTCCTCATCCACGATCCGCCCGTAATGCAATGTATGCGACGGAGCCCTCTCCAGGATCGCGCCCACAAACACCCGCTCGGTCAGTTCAATAGCCTTTGATCCCGATATCCGGATCATACTGATCGCCGCCACCCCTTGTCCGGTGGAGAGTGCTATGATGGTATCTGTGAGTCCTTGTCCTTTCATCTGGCTGTAAAGCTAACAAGCTATCAGCTATCCGCCGTCAGCTATCAGTTTTAAGCTGCCAGCTACCAGCTACCAGTTTCCAGGCATCACTGACTCACGACTCACGACTCATTTTTCACTCTTCACTTTTCACTCTTCACTTTTCAAATCATGCCTCCCCGGGTCCCAGCGCAGAGGGGGACAGGGGCGGGGGCTCTAATCGCCCGTTACAATCCCATCAGCATGACAAATCCATCACCCCTCTCTCCCCTGAAGATCAGTTTCTGATATCGCGACATCGATTGAGAGAGGGGAAAGGGGGTGAGTTACCCGTGAAAAAATCACCTAATTGGGGGATAGACCCTACCCATATCTACCCCGATCTTTAGGCCATATTCTCGATTTCTAACCGCTTACTGATTCAAAGCCCACTTTCAATTGAAATGGTAATCGTGACGGGTCCTTTTTTTGAGGTTTTCAGTATCTTTTCACGGTCTCTTTTGTAAAGAGACAAAGGATTTATGGAGGGGATACTATTTGGACCTTGGCCACATGAAATCGTAGTATAGAAAATTTTTAGAATAAGCAAGTTGAACCCCGGTGATTTATCCATTTCAAATAGGACCGGAAGTATCCAGGAACCCCTATTCACTGTAAAGAACTTTTAATGAGACATCATCATTTTAGCTATTGTAGTAGGTATCAGGTTTTATTGTACAGTGTGACAACCGTGCTTACTATTTTTTATTTCCAGTCAAGTGTAGCACAGATAAGTCTTGGAGGGGTAGATATTCCCTACACACAGGATTTTAATACGCTTGCATCGGGTGGTGGTACTGGAAGCAACATGCCATCCAGTTGGGTTTTCCTGGAAACCGGTCCGGGAAGCAATGGCACCTATAGCGTAAATGCAGGAGGTTTGCCCACAGAAAATACCTACAGCTATGGCACGGGTGCCGATACAGACAGAGCGCTAGGCCAAATAAATACAGCAACATTTTCCACGACATACGGTGCTTCTTTTATCAATAATACGGGCGTGACCATCACTTCATTGCTCATCCAATATTTCGGCGAGCAATGGCGCCTTGGGGCATTAGGGCGTAACGACATGATCGATTTTCAATACAGTACCAATGCAACGGCGATCGACAATGGTACGTGGACTGATTTTGACGGACTCGATTTTACCGGACCCATCCAGGCAGGGAGTGTAGGCGCCCTGGATGGAAATGCACCTGCTAACCGCAGACTCCTCGCTAAGACCATTACAGGACTTTCCATAGCCAATGGCACTACTATATGGATTCGCTGGAATTCATTTGAAGCTACCAGCAATGATGACGGCCTTGCAATAGATGATTTTGTATTGACAGCTAATCCTTCATTGCATTACACTGTTAACAATAACGGAGTTTCGCTCAGCATCACGGATACGGATGGCAATGGTGAAGGGCTCTATGTCACTCAGCAAGGAACGAGCATCCGCTTTTATGCGCCGGGGCGCACATATTCATTAAATGCCGGAGCCACAACAGCACTTCCGATCGATGTAGTTATTGCAGGATTGAGTTTTATTGTCATTAATGCTGGTACCGGCAATGATACCATCCATGTAGGCGCTTTTACCTCCAACCTGCCAGGCTTTACCATCAATGGTGGGATAGGTAATGATGTCGTCAACATGAATGGAGACATCAATTTTATTTCCGGTGCCGCGTTCAATGCTGATCTGCAAAATGATGATGCATCGCCTGGGGTGGATAAATTCATCGTGGCAGCAAATGCAAATATCGTCTGCGCAGGAACTGGTATTGCCACCATAAAGGTGAGCTCAAATGTTGTTCTCAACAGTTTATCCAGTGTAACCACCGCCAATGGAAATCTCACTGTCGAAGCAAACCAGCAGTTTGTTCCTACCACAGGTGATTTCGATGGCATTGAAATAATGGCAGATGCATTGCTGCAAGCTACAGCTGCTGGGTCAGTCATAGTTAAAGGTAAAGGAGGTAACACAGGCAGCTCCAATTTTGGCATTTATATCCATGACGGCGGTGAGATACTCGGCGGAACAAGCGGAACGCTTACCTTAGAAGGAACCGGTGGACCTTGTTCTGGCAGTAATAATGCAGGTGTCGTTATCACCCAATCGACATCCAGAATAAGTAGTGGAGGTGCTAACGTAGTGATCACTGGTACGGGTAGTGGTGTGGGTTCTTCCGCAGGCAGCGCTGGTATATTGATGAACTCAAGCGGTGTCATTTCAGCAGGTGGAAATGGCACAGTCACTGTGACCGGAACAGGTGCAGCAATGCCAGGAGTTAATTTTGGATTGTCGATAGCCAATGACGCAACGATTACATCTAACAATGGCAACGTACTTGTGACAGGTTTCGGAGGTGGTTCCACCGGCAGCAATAACTACGGAGTCTATTTGTGGGGTGGAGGGATTATTTCTGCTGGCGGCGTAGGCACTGTAACCGTAAATGGAACAGGTGGCAATTCAACAGGAAACGCAAATGATGGTGTAACACTGTACACTGGTGATGCCATGATCACATCATCAGGTGGAGATGTGATGGTGACTGGTCAAGGAGGAGGATCAATGAGCGCAGGAAGCGGAGTCGGTGTTCATCTGTCGACTGATGTTAGCATTACTGCCGGTGGATTAGGCGATGTGACTGTCACGGGTACCGGTGCGGCGATAAATGGAATTAATAACTTCGGCATATTCCTGCAGGAGAGCACGGCTGCTATTACTTCCAATGGAGGAAATGTCACCTTGATAGGTCAGGGGGTGGCAGCGGTAATTCAAGTGGCAATTACGGCATCGTAGTCTTTCAGAGTACGGTCAGTGCAGGTGGAACAGGATTAGTTTCATTAACTGGCACAGGCGGCTCATCAAGTGGCGCAAACAATGTCGGCATCCGCATCAGTGAGGTGAGTGGTACGGTAACGTCAGGTGGTGGAAATATTACACTCACAGGAATTGAGGGAAGCGGACCGGATGGATATGGTATATCAGTATTTAGCAGCGGAACAGTGACCACAAACCCCAATGGTGGAAATATCACTTTGATTGGTAATAGTATCAATATTGCAAGTGCTATTGCAACAACCGGGGCTAACAGTGTGACGATTCGACCTTATACAAGCGGCGTCGATGTTCTCCTCGGACCGGCTACGAATTTGATTGGGGGCCCGCTGCATCTGTCCGATGCAGAATTGGATTTTGTAACCGCGACATCAATCGCCATTGGTAATGCAACTACTGGAGATATAACGGTATCATCGCCAATCACGCGGGCAGCCTTGACAAATATTAGTTTGTTAAGTAACGATAATGTGACACTTGATGGAGGCAATATAAATTCGAATGGCGGAAATGTATCACTTGATCCAGGTGGATCACCAGATGCTGTCAAGCCACTGCAGGCAGGCAATGATGCTACCTGTGCTACCCTCACGCTCATTGGTCGGCTTTTAATAAATATTGACGGAACAGTAGCTGATGTTTCTTACTCACAAATGCAAGTAGTTGGTGCCGTTCAGCTCAGTAATGCATCCTTGGCCTTTAGTGGTACACATGTTCCACAGCCTGGTGATGTATTTACCATTGTGGTCAATGATGGTGCAGATGCAGTCAGCGGAACATTTAGCGGATTACCGCAAGGGAGTTCCATTGTAAACTTCATGGGCAGTGGTCTTCCGGCCACCATTTCATACATAGGCGGTACTGGAAATGATGTTGTCATTACAGTAAGTGCACCCGACTATCTCATCACCAACGGAGGAGGAATTTTATCACTCGTTGATTTTGCAGGTAATGGCGAAACTTTGTCTATCAGTGAAAACGCAACGAACATCAGGTTCGATGTACTCACGCGGACCTACAGTTTAAACGGAGGTGCGGTCACTAATTTTCCCATTGATATTGCCATTGCAGGACTGACATCAATTACAGCGGATGCGGCAGTTGGAAATGATATCATCAACGTAGAAGCATTTGTTACATCACTTCCTTCCTTGACATTGAATGGAGGAACAGGTGATGAAACAATTAATTTTAATGGTGATATCACGTTCGTCGCCAACTCATCGCTCAATGTCGATTTGCAAAATGATGATGCTATACCCGGAATCGACCAGGTAGCTTTTGCATCAGGTGCTGTCCTGGCGTTGACAGGAAACGGTAGTGCAACACTTAAGGTCAGCAGAAACATCACGATGGCGAGCGCATCGGGCATAACAACTGTCAACGGTACTTTGACCGTAGAAGCGAACCAGCAAGCCACACCAACGGCCGGAACTTTCCAGGGAATCAATATGGCTTCTAATAGCCTGATCCAGGCAACAGGTAGCGGCGTGGTAACGGTGAAAGGAAAGGGAGGTAACAGTGGCGGAAGTCAACGTGGAATTGAGAGTTCAAATGGCGACATTATCGGCGGTACGTCAGGGACTATGATCATCGAAGGTATTGGAGGAGCAGCCAGTACCAATGGAAGCCATGATGGTATACGGCTGTTCTCGGGTGGAGCTATCTCAAGCAGCGGTGCCCATATTTTGATAACAGGAACAGCAGGTGGAACAGTTGCAACAACCTCTAATATAGGAGTGAATGTAAGTACCAATGGAGTCGTCGCTGCAGCTGGCACAGGAACTGTGACCATTACAGCAAATGGTGGCGTTGCAACAGGAGTCAATCAATTTGGTTTCGCCATGGGAACAGGTTCATCTATTTCGACCAGCAGTGGTAATATAATTATCAATGGATTTGGTGGAGATCTTTCATCAGCAAGCAGTGCGCATGGTGTATCGATCAGTGGAGGCACCATCATAGCAGGCGGAGCAGGTACTGTGTTTTTGCATGGAGAAGGTGGAAAGGCAGGTACATCCAGTGATGGAGTCAACATGACCACCTCACCTGCGAAAATCACATCGAATGGAGGCACTGTAACAGTAACCGGCCTAGGTGGAGGTGCAGGAGCATCTGCGAGCTGCAGCGGGGTAGCTGTTCTGACCGGTGCACAAATCTCAGCAGGTGGTTCGGGCATTGTAGTAGTACAGGGCACAGGTGGTTTGGGCATTGGAGCTTTAAATTATGGTGTGGAAGTATCAGGGGTCGGAGCACTTATAACTTCCAATGGTGGTGCGGTACAGGTAACAGGAAACGGCGGAACTTTGGGCACAGTCACAGGCAATAATCATGGAGTCCTCGTTGATAATAGTGGAAAAATCAGAGCGGCCGGCACAGGTGCTACGACGGTAACCGGATTCGGTGGGGGCACTAATGCGACCTTAAGTAATTATGGCGTGTTATTGAACAACAGTGGCGAAATTTCATCAACGGGTACAGGACATGTCATCATCAATGGAACGGGAGGATCTGGGTCCGGTAATTTGAATGGTGGGGTTGCGCTCTCCAACAGTGGGATTATTTCTTCCTCCGGTGGTAACGTAACCATCACGGGTCTGGGTGGAGGATCAGGCACAGGATCACAAAATTACGGTGTGTATACATTGTCCCTGGGCAGCATTTCAGCAGGGGGCTCCGGTACAGTTACCGTGAATGGAACAGGAGGTGCTACTGCAGGTAATTTCAATTATGGAGTGGTGATGTCTGCCGGAGGTGGTATTACATCATCAGGTGGAAATGTTAGTGTTAACGGACAAGGTGGTGGCGCAGGAAGTTCACAAGTCAATATTGGTGTTGATGTACACCAAGGTGGGTACATCACTGCAGGGGGCACTGGAAATGTTATAGTCAATGGTATAGGTGGCAACACATCGGGTGATGGTAATACTGGTGTGTTCGTGTGGCTTGATGGATCATACATCACATCTTCCGGAGGTGATGTCACTGTTACAGGCACAGGCGGCGGCGGAGGCGGCAGCTCCGGGAATAGCACAGGAGTGTATGTTGCTAATGGCGAAATATCAGCAGCAGTTAATGGCGATGTCAATATCTCAGGCTCTGGTTCTTCAGCATCTGGTATCAATAATCATGGTGTGCTTATCGAAGGCAGTACAGCATTAATTACCTCAGGTGGTGGTCCAATAGTCATTACGGGTCATGCAGGAGGCAATGCAGCCTCCCTTGGTATAAACACCATCGATCTTTCTCAGATCAGTACCGCGATTGATGGGGGCTCAGTGCATTTGATAGCAAACAGCATGAATCTGGGAGCACAGATCATCGCCGATCCCGCATATTTTGTTTGGTTGTCACCTTTTACAAATGCAATGGACATTAACCTGGGCACTGCCGGTGATGTCAATACTGGTCCATTAAATCTAACGGATCAGGAATTGGATTCGATTTCAACCACTTACCTGGTCATTGGCAGTGCTACTGCCGGTGACATAACTACAACAGCAGATATTACACGCACCACTTCCACGATCATAGGCCTTCAAAGCACAGATGATGTCCTCATCAGCGGAGGATTGATCAATACGGGTGGTGGCAATCTTACCATTTTTACCGGCTCATCCCCTGATGCTATGTATCCGCTCAAGGCTGGTTCCGATGTGATCTGCAGTGCCTTCTATCCGATCGGACAAATAGAATTTGATATCGATGGAATAGTGGCCGATGTCAGCTACACACAAATGAATGTCACTGGTGGCATCAATCTAGAAGATGCATCACTGCTATTGACAGGTTCACATGTTCCGCAAGCGGGTCAATCATTTCTCATCATCAACAATGACGGCGCAGATGCAATTCAGAACACATTTGTAGGGCTGGCCGAAGGAGCAACGATTACTTCATTCCTTGGAGGAGTTTATCCAGCCACCATCAGTTATGTCGGCGGCACTGGCAACGATGTCGTCATCACAGTCGCTTCGCCACATTATTTATTATCCACCACTGGCAATCAAATCGTATTCACGGATGTCGCAGGTAATGGTGAAACCATCACAATGAATCAATCAGGCTTGAATAATGTGGAGTTTGTTGTACCAGGACGTAACTATAGTTTGAACGGAGGCGCAATTACAGCATTACCTGTTGTGGCAGATTTGCAATCCATGAATATGGTCACAATCAATGCTGGCGTTGGTAATGATGACATCATTGTAAATGCATTTACGGCGACGATGTGCCACCTGACGCTCAATGGCGGCGTAGGTAATGATGTCGTGACGATGAATGGGGATATTGTATTTGGCACCAATGCCAATCTTAATATCGATTTACAAAACGATGATCCGATACCTGGGGTAGACAGAATCCATCTAAGTGCCAATACAAATCTTCCATTGGTTGCCCTTGGCATCGCCACGTTTAAATGCAGCCGCAACATCAATTTTAATGCAGGGTCAAGTTTGACGACCGTAAATGGTAATCTCACCCTGGAAGCCAATCAACAAGCAACACCTACAACCGGTACATTTTCTGGAATCTATTTAGCCGATAATAGCCTTGTTGAAGTGACAGGGGCTGGTACACTGGATGTAAAAGGAAAAGGTGGAACAACAAGCAATGCGCAGATCGGTGTTTATTTATACAATGCTGCTATACTTCGTGGAGGTACATCCGGCAATCATTTTGTAAGTGGTACTGGTGGTGCCACAACGAGCAATGACAACCGTGGCATACAAGTGCAATTGAACGGAATCATCACCACAAATGGTGGAAACCTCTTCATCTATGCACAAGGAGGAGGCACTAATGCTTCAGCGCATAATCATGGCATTCACCTTGTGCAATCCGGCGTCATCAGCGCGGGTGGTATGGGCAATGTAACCATTAATACGTTTGGTGGATTATCAACTGGTATACGCAATCACGGTATACATGTATACAATGCGGGATCAATGATCACATCTGGTGGAGGCAATGTGTATGTATTTGGACAATCTGGTGGTACAGGTAATTCATCCTATAATCATGGTGTCTTTGTAGAAGATTTTGCAACCATTACCGCAGGGGGTTTGGGTACCGTCACAGTAGAAGGAACCGGAGGTGCTGCTACGGGGGATAGAAATGATGGCGTGATATGCTATCAGCCAGGTGCTACAATCACTTCAGGAGGTGGAGATGTAATTGTCAACGGATTAGGGGGTGGGACGGCTGCTTCAAATTTTAACTACGGTGTCATGTTGGATAACGGTGGAATAATTACAGCTGGTGGGGTGGGTGACCTTCACGTTAATGGTACAGGTGGTGCTTCTAATGGCTCGCGCAACGTAGGCGTTTTAGTTTTCCTGCAAAATTCATCCATTACTTCCTCTGGAGGAAATGTTACAGTGACAGGCATTGGTGGTGGTATACTCGGAAATTTCCAAATAGGTGTCAATGTAAAAGACGGTGCGACGATCACCGCAGGGGGAGCTGGCCAGGTTAGTGTGACAGGAACTGGTGGATTAACTACAGGGGGTTCAAATTATGGAGTATTTGTGCAGGAAGCTAATGCAACGATCACCTCTTCTGGCGGCAATGTTACTGTGACGGGATTGGGAGGAGGTAATGTTAATAGTGGATTGAATATTGGTGTTCTGGTGAACTCGTCAGGTAAAATTACAGCCGGGGGTAATGGGGATGTTCATGTGACAGGGGATGGAGGAGTACTAGGTGTCCTCAATACAGGTATACAGGTGTCTGGCACTGGATCCACTATCTTTTCTGAAGTTGGAGATATCTTCATCACAGCCAACGGTGGAGGAAATTCAACAACACCTTCATTCGGACTTGAAGTCTCTCAGGCAGGCAAGATCACGTCGACAAACAGTGCAAACATCACCATCATTGCCAATGGCGGACTCTCAAACGCTGCTTCAAATCAATATGGATTCTATCTGGAAGGACCTGTATCGGAAGTGACGTCTGTGGATGGGGTAATATCAATTACGTCGAATGGCGGACCAAATTCAACCGGTTTCTCTCCAGGTATTCTTATGAATCAGGGTGATATTAAATCCACCGGACTTGGAGACGTCATCATTGAGGCTAACGGAAGCACAGGCACGGGCAATGCAAATCAAGGAATATTCGCTGTCAATGCAATGATTAAAAGCCATGATGGAGATATCAATCTGACAGCCACTGGCGGAGGATCATTAAATGCAGCACAGAATGCAGGACTTTTTTTTGATGATGGAAGTTCGATAGTTTCTGATGGCATTGGTAATATTTTAATCAATGCCAATGGAGGGAACACCAATGGTGGCAGTAACGCAGGTATAGTGATGAGTGGTACATCAGGTGGTATTTTTACAGCATCGGGCAATATTGATATCATGGCAACAGGTCATGGGGCTGGCACAGGAGCCGGTAATGCTGGATTGACGTTAAGTACCGGCGCCAGTATCGCTGCAGCAGGTATGGGAAATATTTCCATCACCGGTACTGGAGGCCAGGGTACAAATTCCAGTCATTTTGGTGTAGCAGTTAGTGGCACTGAATCGGTCATTGCTACACTCCATGGAAATATAAATGTTACAGGTATTGGCGGAGGTGAAGGCACAACGGGTAATCAGCATGGCGTTTATTTATATTCGGGAGCACGGATTTTTTCCATTGGAAATGGCGATGTCATTGTAGAAGGTAGTGGCGGCGGGGGAGCCGGTTCGGACTTCAATTTTGGGGTTTTACTAAGTTTTGAAAATGCATCTATATCTTCTTCAAACGGCAATGTAACGGTCACTGGATTTGGTGGAGGCAGCGGCACGACTTCAGATAATAATTATGGTGTTTACCTTTTTTACAATTCAAATATATTTTGCGGCCAGGGAGGCATCCTGGGCATTCAGGGTACAGGCGGTCAAGGTATTGGATTTGGAAATGTTGGTGTAGGTATGACCACAGGACAAACACAAATTACCGGCGGAGGCCCGGTAATCATCAACGGTATTGAAGGTGGAGGTGCAACATCCTTCGGACTTCTTTTTGATGCTGATGCCACTATCACTACCGATTCTTTAGGGGGCAACATCACGTTAGTGGCCAACAGCATTTATAATTTTGGTACAATTGAAACCCCGGATTCGAATATGGTCACGATCCGACCTCATACAGCAGGTGTTACTATTCACGCTGGTGTAATGAGTGAAATAGCAGGCGGGCCATTGATGTTAAGTGATGCAGAATTGGATCTCATCCAGACCGGCCATCTCAAGATCGGTAGTGTACAAACAGATAGCATCAAGGTGTTTTCAGACATCACCAGGATAGATACCCTGGACATCACCCTGTTGGCAGGTGGAAATATTGTTTTAGACACAGGAGCTATCGTCATGAGCAGTGGTAATCTGTTACTTGATTGCGGCCCATCCCCCAACGCGATCATACCACTCACCTATGGAACAGAAATCGAAACAGACACGCTCTCTTTTGGTAGTGATCTTCTATTTAATATAGCTGGAATAATTCCTGACTCATTGCACGATCAGCTCCACGTCAATGGTGTGATCAATCTCACAGGTGTTGACCTCAAAGTAGCAGGCAGTTATTTTCCAACTTTTGCAGACACCTTCATGATCATCAATAATGATAGTACTGATGCGATCATCGGTACCTTCACAGGATTGCCTGAAGGTGGTACGATTGCTAATTTCTTAGGCACGATGCTGTCAGCCACGATTTCCTATACAGGAGGTGATGGCAACGATGTGGTGATTAGTTTGATAGCTCCACATTACCTCATCACCGATACAGGAGGTCATCTCGAAGTCACTGACCTCGCAGGCAACGGAGAAACACTTACAGTGAGTGAGATGACAGGCAATATGCGTTTCAGTGTTCCAGGGAGAAACTATAGCTATAATTTCAATTCGATTACCGCCTTGCCTTTGGATGTTTCACTTGCAGGCATTGATTCCATCACCATCAATACACGGGGTGGTAACGATATCCTCCTGATCAACAGCTTTGTTCAACAACTGCCCGGGTTGACTATTAATGGTGGTATCGGAAATGATATTATTTCTTTCAATGGTGACATCACTTTTCAGGCAGATGCAGATCTACATATCGATTTGCAGGATGATGCTCCAGCACCAGGAACAGACCAGATTAATGTTTCGAACAATACGAATTTGATTTTATCAGGTCAGGGAGATATCGTGATGAAAGTGAGCCGGAGTATTGTAGTCAATCCAGGCGCTTCACTGCTGACCGTGAACGGAGATATCCTGATGGAAGCCAATAATCAGATGGTGCCAACCGCTGAAAATTTTTCTGGTATTTCTATTCTCAATGCTATCATTGAAATCACCGGTACTGGTCAAATGAGCATGAATGGAAAGGCTGGTGCTACAACTGGAAGTAATCATGGAATCCGGGTAGAATCCGGTGGAGATATTATCGCGGGTACTTCGGGACAGATGATGTTGGAAGGTACGGGCGGTAATAGCTCTAGTGGCAATGCACACGGGATCAATGTCAATGGAGCTGGGAGTACGATTTCTTCGCATGGTGCTGATGTAGTACTATCAGGTTTCGGAGGTGGCACAGCATCCGGAGATGCCAATAGTGGTGTGGATGTCAATATGTCAGCCCTAATATCTGCAGGAGGATCCGGTCTTGTGATTGTCCAGGGAACAGGTGGTAATAGTGCGGGTTCAAATAATAACGGTGTGCGGGTTATTTCCGGCGGCATGATTACTTCTTCCGGAAATGATGTGACGGTTACAGGTATTGGAAAGGGTACTTCAAATGCCAGTAGCAGTAATGGTGTGAGTATTCTTCTTGGTGGCATGATTACAGCCGGAAATATGGGGGTCGTCACTGTCAACGGAACAGGAGGAGTTGGCACAGGCAATGCAAATAGTGGTATCCAAATCAATGGTGCTGGGTCTGCTATTCAATCATCAGGCGGTGATGTATTCGTGACAGGCGCAGGAGGAGGTACAGGAACGTCTTCAGTCGATATGGGAATAAGTATTACTGGCAGTGGCAAAATAGCACCCGGAGGCATGGGAGATCTTTTCATTGAAGGTACTGGCGGACTTGTATCCGGGTCATCCAACTATGGTGTCAATATCGCACAGGCCGGCTCACTAATCACTTCCAATGGGGGTAATGTAAATATCCTTGCAAATGGTGGTGGAGTCAATGCATCATCATTTAACCTTGGGCTAGCCGTCCAGGCGGCAACTCTTTCAGCAGGAGGTACAGGAACGGTGTATGTAGAAGGCTATGGAGGAACATCTTCGGGAGGCACAAATCATGGTGTCTATGTGCGAAATCCACAATCGTTAATCACATCTTCAGGTGGAGATGTTGATGTAGCAGGATATGGGATGGGAACAGGACAAGCCAATGTCGGCGTAGTGATGGACGTCGAAGGGGTTATCACCGCAGGTAACCTCGGGGATGTGACTGTGACAGGTATTTCTTCGCCAACAGGAAGTAATCTCAATCGCGGAATATATTTGTCAGGGCTGAATACAAAAATCACATCGGAAGGCGGAAATGTAACAGTCGTAGGCCAAGGGACAGGAACTGGAACCGCTGGGAGCAGCAATGGTTTGCTATTGGTGACTCAAGGGATGATCACTGCCGGAGGTTCGGGTACTGTATCCGTGACTGGCACAGGTGGTGGTGGTACAGGAGCAAATAACAGCGGCATCTCAATCCAGAATGCAAACACTACAATAACATCTTCAGGCGGAAATGTAGTTGTGACTGGTCTCGGTGGTGGTATGTCAACCTCAAGTTCAAACTATGGCGTGGAAATGATGTCAGGCAGTATCTTGACATCGGGAGCTAATGGTACGCTGGATGTCATCGGCACAGGTGGTGCAACTTCAGGCAATGCAAATCTTGGGATAGTTCTCACAGGAAATAACACAAGAATCACCTCATCAGGCGGAGATATAAACGTGACTGGTACTGGAGGGGGCTCCGGGACATCCGGGTCCAATAATGGTGTTTACGTTTTAAATGCAGCAAAGATATTTCCTGGCGGAAATGGTCATGCCGTAATCCAGGGTCAGGGAGGAACTGCCAGCGGGGCGAGCAATTCCGGTGTTTATCTGACAGGTGCAGGTTCACAAATTACTTCTACAAATGGAGATGTCACTGTGACCGGCACAGGAGGTGGTTCAATGGGATCCGCAATGAACTCTGGTGTACTGGTAGATGCAAGTGCTTCGATAGGTGCCAGCGGTATCGGTAATACCACTATCACGGGCCAGGGAGGCAACACGACAGGCAATAGCAACTATGGAGTTTTTGTAAGTAACGGAAATGCTATGATTACAGCATCACAAGGTGATATCAATATAATGGGCCAGGGAGGCGGCAATGGAACATCCGGAATTAATTTCGGTGTGAACATCTCCACACAGGGAATTGTCGATGCAAACGGTTCAGGCAACATCTTTATCTCAGGTTCAGGAGGTATTTCCTCAGGTGCATCAAATGTTGGCATTGCACTTGGAGGACCTGGAGCATCTGTGCTCTCAGATACCGGAAATATCACCTTGATTGGAGAGGAGGGCGGTGGATCATCTGGCCTTGGCTTTTTGATGGCCGCAGGAACAACAGTTTCCTCTGTGGCAGGGGGTATCAAAGTGTCTGCCAATACAGTGGATATTTTTGGGAATATACAAGCCTCGTCTCTTGATACAACACAACTCTTCCCGTATGATGCCGGTATTCGCATCGAACTCTCAAATGGTGCTAACGTAATAGGTGGACCACTTCGTCTCAGTGATACCAAATTGGACATGATTTCAACTGGTGTCTTGACCATTGGTCATCCCACCTGTGACACCATTTCAGTAGAGATACCGGTTACGCGCAGCACCACAACAGATGTATATCTCATCACCGGTGGCGATGTCATTTTTAATCCAGGCACCATCAACACAAACGGAGGTAATCTTTTATTAGATCCCGGTCCGAGTCCTATGGCCGTAAAACCCATAACATCCGGATTGGAAATCACTGTAGATACGCTATCATTCGGAAGCGATCTCGCCATTGTAATCAATGGTCCGTTGGTGGATGTGCAGTATCATCAACTGCATGTCAATGGTACCATCGATCTCACAGGTGTAGATTTGGTTTTGAGTGGAGGGTATACGCCTTTGGAAACAGACTCCTTTGTCATCGTCAACAATGATGCGATGGATATGATCATCGGTACATTCAATGGACTGGCAGAAGGAGATACCATTTTCGATGTATTAGGGGATACATTGGATGCTACCATCACTTATGTTGGAGGAGATGGCAATGATGTCGTCATTCGTATGATACAACCATGTATGAGTCCATCAGATGTGGTGATCATTGCTTCAGCCGACACCGCATGTATCGGAACAATAATCACACTCGAACTCGCAAGCGGAAACCTGGGTGGTGCTACAGAATGGCAGTGGTATAGCAATGGCTGCGGAACAAATCCAGAAGGAACAGGAACATCGATCATGGTGACCCCCAATGATACCACCACATACTATGTCCGGGGTGAAGGAGGTTGTGTCATCAATAATGAGTGTGTTTCAAAGACGATTGTGATTCATCCATTTCCGGATGCAACCATCTACCAGGAATTTCCTGATACATGCTATTACACAGATCGGTTGTTCAGACCCGACAGTCCGGAGATACCCGGAGCAACCTACAATTGGGATTTCGGGCCTACAGCCATACCCACATCAGCTACGGGTTATGGACCACACATCGTGTACTACACTGTTCCGGGAGTGAAGTATGTCGAATTGGTCATACATCCGAATGCAGATGGAGCACAATGTGCTGATAGCTCAACAGTGGCTTTTACCATTTTCAATTGCCCGGGACAACTTGTAGGCGATGTGATGTCTGAGGCAGGCAGTCCTATCGCCAATGTAAATGTCCGGCTCTTCGCCGATACGGATACGAATGGCATTGCAGATAACAATATGGCTATCAGAAGCGTATTCACTACTTCTTTAGGGTTGTTTGCTATGGCCTCACTGACTCCGGGGCATTATGTCCTTGTGCAAACACAACCGGCAGGATGGGTAAGCTTTGACGACCAGGACACTTCGGATGATGGAGATGTGGTCACCAATTCAGATTCGCTGGATAATATCATCCCGCTCACGATCATTCCGCGCGAAGAAGACAGGGATAACAAATATGTAGAAAGGCCGGCACCCGGCACGATCACTGGTGTAGTATTCCAGGATTTTGATCTTGATCAGTTTCCGGATGCGGGTGAAGGTTTGAATGGTATAACCGTCCAGTTATTTAAGGATGCCAATACAAATGGCGTAGCTGATACCATTGTACCCTTGGCCACGATGGTGACAGCAGGCAATGGAAATTATTCATTTCCAAACATTCCTGTCGGGCATTATGTATTGGTGGAGAATCAAGATCCGGGATTCATCTCCATCAAGGATTTTGATGCCAGCAATGACGCTGATGTGGTGCCTAATACCAACATGACCAATGATACACTGCCAGTGACACTGACCAACGGAGAAACGGATGCACATAATTATTTTATCGATGTACCATCCTGTGGTATTGTAGTGACCAATACACTCGATGACGGGCCGGGTTCATTCAGGCAAGCATTGGCCTGTGCAGGGGTAGGAGACACCATACATTTTCTTCCGGCACTATCTGGTATGACAATTGAGATCATCTCAGATCCGTTGATGCTCACGTCGGATGTGGTCGTTGAATCTATGCTGAGTCCGCAGGTTATATTGTCATCGCAGATCGAAGGTTTGTTTCACATCGAAGTGAATGCTGCAGTGGAACTCAGAGGCGTAACCGTGATCAGCGGACTTTCGCAGGGCAATACCGGTGCTGCTTTTGAAAATCATGGAAACCTGACATTGCACAATACAACGATCATCAGGAATCCATTATTTGCTTCCGGAGAATACCTGATTCGTAATCACCCTGGCGCTGAATTGACTTTTTCAGGGGAATGTATTATGGAGAGAGATTGATCAGCACTACTGATCGATAGCACCAACAGGGTGTTTAGGCCTGTGCTTGTCTGAGGTATTGCTTCGGTGTATAGCCAAATCTCTTTTTGAAAGCAGAGATAAAATGGCTTGGGTTCTGGTAGCCTATTTTAAATGCAATTTCTTTGACCAGCAATTCACCGGACTCCAGCATCTGCATGGCTGATTCCAGTTTGTGATCAGCATGATATTGGTGAATGGTCTTACCGAAGATATAGCGGTAGCCTTCCTTCAGTGTATTTCTCGGTAGTTCATAGACCAGAGCCAGATGATCCGGATCTGGCACGGTATCTATATGGCTGATGATATGGCGGCGTACTTCATGGATTTTGCTTTCTATCGCAGGAGTCATCATGACAGGACAAGCCTCCATGTGCTGACCAAAGGCGGTCTCCATGATGAGACTGAAGATCTCCAGAAATTTTGCTTGTTCGAAGATGGATTTGAAAGGAACCTGAAGTTTGTGATGTAGTATTTGATCAAAACAAACAAGCAGGGAAGGGTTGACGGGAATCAGTTTCATCAGGTCCCGCATATTTAGCTTCGGCGCTGTTTCAAGTTGATGTTGGTCGAAAGCGGGATTTATCAGTGAATGCAGTTTAGATACTTCCATCTGCACGGTATAAAATTCAGTTTCTGGCTGGTATACCATTTTGGCCTGCCATTCTCCTTTTGGAAAAGCCAGGAAGATAGCCTCACCGGTATTGAGTTCAAGTGGGTGAGGGATGAAGGAAGTATGGATCCGCATATGCCCCTGTTTGAGGCAAAACAGGTATACATCCATCGGCTGACACTGCACATCCACAGTACCTGCATCCTTGTCCTGATAGGCTCTCAACGTAGCCATTTCCCTGATTTCGACTTCTTTCAACTGCACATTTCCCATACGGTCCGCCCTGATATCCACGTTTCTTCTTTGAATTTTATAATAACGATCACAAACCTATTAAGTTGCTAAGTACCTGATTATGAGTAATAGTTTCATGGTATACCCCTACAGGACGGCCGTAAAGGTAACTGATCAGGGATTTTAGGGGGATGACTGATGTCATGAGGGGGTATGATTTTAGGTTGATGGGTTGATGGGTTGATGAGTTTATGGGTTGATAGGTTGATAGGTTGATGAGTTATGGGTTGGATGGGGTTGTGTGTTTTTTAAAAGGTTTTTTGCGCAGAGTCGCAGGAGGTTAAATTGCTCTAATTGTTCTAATGAGAATCCATCTCCAGACAGTCCCCCAGCTCCTTGCTCCTTGCTTTTAGGCCCCTTGAGCCCCTTAAGCCTCTTTTGCCTCAGCCTCAGCCTTCGCCTCAGCCGGTTGCTGAGCTGTAGCACGAGGATGTGGGTGAGCAGGTCGAAGCATCGCCTTTCCGCCCTTTCTCCTTATCTTTCCGCCCGAAATACACAATACATCATGTTAAGTGAAAAAATGATCAACGCGCTCAACGAGCAGATCGCCTTTGAAGGATACGCTTCTTTTCTTTACCTCGCACAAGCTGGTTGGTTTGAAAACAAATCCATGGTGGGATGTGCGTCCTTTATGTACCGGCAGTCCGCTGAGGAGCATATGCACATGATGAAGATATTCCGCTACCTCCTGGAGATGGATGCCGTGGCGATTAGCCCTGCCATCAAGCAACCGCCTGCAGAGTTTAAAGATGTCAGGACTATCTTTTCGGAAACACTGGCACATGAGAAAAGAGTCACCGCGTCGATTAATGACCTGGTCGCCCTGGCCATCAAGGAAAGTGATCACGCTACATACGCCTTCCTCCAATGGTATGTCACCGAACAGCGCGAAGAAGAAAGCCTCATGCGCACCATCCTCGATAAAATCAACCTGATAGGAGACGGTGCCCAAAGCCTCTATTTTATCGATAAGGAAATCGAAGCGCTTAACCAGGCGACTGTTGCTGCTGAAAAAGCAGAAGGAGGAGAATAGTAGCAGTTAGCAGTTAGCAGTTAGCAGTTAGCAGTTAGCAGTTAGCAGTTAGCAGTTAGCAGTTAGCAGTTAGCAGTTAGCAGTTATTTTTGAGGAAACAAATTAGCGGAAATTAGCGTGAATTAGCGGCGGAGATTCAGTTAGCAGTTAGCATAGTTTATGATAGTGAGAAATTAATCCTGCCTTCGCCTCAGCCTCAATAAACATATCTTGCGCCAGCAATAAACATGAAATTTCTAATCATCCAAACCGCTTTCATCGGAGACGTAGTGCTCGCTACGCCGCTGATTGAAAAACTAAAGCAATTCTATCCGGAGAGTGAGATTGATTTTTTATTGCGCAAGGGCAATGAAGGCCTGCTGACAGGGCATCCGCTGCTCAGGCAGGTATTGATCTTCGACAAGAAAAAGGGTAAATACAAAAACCTGTTTTCCCTGATCAACACCATCCGAAAGGAGAAGTATGATCATGTCATCAACCTGCAGCGGTTTTTTGCATCTGGAATGCTGACGGCATTTTCCGGAGCAAAGCATACAATAGGTTTTGATAAGAGTCCGTTCTCCTTCTTTTTTTCCGAATCATTACCTCATCATATTTCAGCCACCGGCACAGAACATGAAGTCAATCGTAATCTTTCATTGATTACAAAACTCACGGATACTTCTTTTGTTCGCCCCAGGCTGTATCCATCTGAGAGTGATTTTAAAAAGATCGTTCCATCCGTACCTTATGTATGCATAGCCCCTGCCTCCGTATGGTTTACCAAGCAATGGCCGGCAGCTAAATGGATTGAACTGATTGAGAAATTGCCTGAAAATCTATCCATCTATCTGATGGGTGGTAAATCAGATATTGATCTTTGTACCCACATCAAGTGGAACATCATCAATCATGTGCCCCGGCTCCGCTCAGGAGAGGATCCAACCATACATATTGTTGCAGGCCAATTATCCTTTCTCGAATCAGCCGCCTTGATGAAGAATGCGCGCATGAACTTCGTCAATGATTCCGCGCCCTTGCATTTTGCCTCCGCCGTCAATGCACCCGTCGCGGCTATGTTTTGCTCCACGGTTCCCGCCTTCGGATTCGGCCCTTTATCAGATGAGTCTTTCGTTTTCGAGACCACTGAAAAGCTGGATTGCCGTCCCTGCGGCTTGCATGGATACAAGCAATGCCCCAAAGGCCATTTCAAATGCTCCCACATTGATATTGATTCCGTTGTCAAAATATTGTAAGAGAGTGAGAGGTGTGAGAGTAAGAGGTGTAAGAGAGTGAGAGAGTAAGAGGAGTGAGAGTTTTAGCTACAATAGTTAGCTACCAGCTGCCAGCTTCCAGAGTATATTCACTAGTCACTATTACATAAAATGTTATGCAAAATAAAAAGTAGAGACGCGATTAATCGCGTCTCTACTTTTTATATCGGTCCTGGCTCCCACCGTTGAGCTTAAGTTGACTTAAGTGGTTGCTGTCGCACCAGGATGAGGTAAAGCAGGTCGAAGCACTCGCGTACGATAAATCAAAAAAATCATTTTCAAGGCAGTCATCTGTGCAGACGTTTTCAACGTCAGGTAATCAATCCTACTTTATGCTCTTCCGCCGCTAATTCACGCTAATTTTCGCTAATTGTTTCAAATACTGGAATGCGAACTTTTCACTTTTACCTGGTTATTGCTTATTGGCTATTAAAGCAATGTTTATTCTATCTCCTGACAGCCCCTATGCCCTCTGCTCTATGCCCTATGCTTTTCATTCCAGCACCACACTCCTGACATAAAACTCATACGTCTTCCCCCAATCTTCCTTCGCAATCCCGGGGCCAACAGAAATCTGCAGGCTTTCTACCTGATTCAAATCTAATTCCGTCGCATATCCTGCAACAGAATAATACGGCAGGAAAGTAGGGTAGGGACGTGGCAGAATGACCGGTGTCACTTTTTTCAAATCACTGAGCTTCATCTTGTACTCAGATACATCTGGATAAAGTTCAATCAATCCCCCAAACGCAGATCCATCCTTCATGACCAGCGCCACCTGTATCGGAAATGTACCTCCTCCAAAAGTGGAAGCATTCACGACAAGTGTTTTCTTCTTGATCACTTCTTTTTCATGACCGGCGATGAGATCACCAAAATAATGGCGCATCGAATAATCAGCAATCAAGGTTGCATCAGGATTTTCATCATCTACCTCCGTGAGCCCCTTCAATATCAGGTATAGATAAGAGATGCCCGACGCATCATTTTTCTTGAGGCCTGAATCAGGTACCCATTTACGGTTCAACCACAGATAATCTGTTGAAGCTTCGAAAAGAGAAATGGGTTGTTTGCCTTTTGATTTATCGGATGGGGCTACCCTGGCAGACACATAAGCTGTCGCTGGTTCGGTGCTTCCCTCTGGCCAGTGGGATATGCCCTTCCAGTCAAATTTTGTTTTTGACTCCAACAGGATGGAATCATCTTTCTCATACGCAGGGCTCATCAATAAGTATACACCTGGTTTCAAGGCTACTTCATTACCTTTTGTTTCGAAGTAGATCAGGCTGTCGCGCCAATCCACGCTTTCGATAGCAAAGCCATCCTCAAATCCAGGAAGATGAAATTTTATCGGATGTCTTTCGTAGCGAAGGACCGCTCTTGTTTTTTCCAGACTGTTTCTTCCAAAAAGATTATCAGTCACGATCGCATCAGGCATGATTTCTACACGCCATGCTCCTTCTGCAACTTTATCAAGGAAGTAAGCCCCCGTCCCACTATATTCCACCAGCGGTGATTTGCCCCATCCGGCGATCAGTTGCAATTCCGATGGATTGGTGATAAGCGTAGTTGTATGATTGGTGTAGATGAATTTGTCCTTCGTGACCATTTCCGCCAGGTCTTGTTCATAATTGATCCTGAATGCACCAAACAATATGTTATCCGGATAATGTCCATAATCCGAATACAATGGAATCTGCCTGAATACCTCCGCACAAATCATCAGGCTCAATGCCTTCCGCGGTGCATAGAGCAGGTTCATATAATGTGTGTTGTACTCAGTATTGAAAGGCGCGAGAAATGTTGGATCATACGAAAAGTGCGTCGCCAGTTGGATGCCTGCTGTTCTGAAGCTCCTCGCCATCGCGGGGTACATATAGGAAGACGCCATATCTGCGGCATCAAATTCGTAAACGATGCGTGCTGAACCATTCTTTTTCATGACCGCATCAAAAGGAATCTGATATTGATCAACATTTGGCAACATGTTGCCACCCAGTTCTTTCTGAAATCCTAACCCGGTCGGATACCATTGGAAAGTACCTCCATCTATACCCGCAGCATAATAGTCTTCAGCATAATTGATGCCGTGGGTGACATTGTAAAAAACCGGTTTGGTACACCCGGTAGATCTGATGGCATCTTTCATACGGCGAACGAAGGATTCTACGTTTGCTGCTTCACCGCGGTGATGAGGTTCGTTGCACACCTCAAAGGCAATAATGGATGGATCATTTTTGTACGCAATCCCGGTGTATCGGTTGACGTGATTGACAAACTGGGCCAGGTAGTTCTCCTGCGCTTTGATAGCGGCCGGATCGACCAGGCAACCATCCTTGCCATATTTGGATGAAAAGCCTGGTGTAGGCTCATCCGGGTCAGGCCATCCGTTGCCCCAATAAGCGATGGGCGTAATAATAGCCTTGATATTACGCTCCTGTAATCGTTGTAATAAATAATCGAAGAGCTCAAGGTGCTCATTGTCAATCAGATTGCCCAACGAATCACTGATTTCACAATCCCAGACATGCACACGGTATAGATCAAGGCCCAGGCGGGTGAAGTGGGACACGTCCTGATCGATGGCATCTTTGAGATTGATACCCAGCTTTTTAGCTGACCTGTAGGCATGGGCAAAGGGGGTTGTGTAATTGACACCGAACCCGGTGATCTCCTTATCATTTTCACGCCAGTGCATGATGCCGTCAGCGTTTATGGTCACCTGATCGTTTACCTCCTGAGCATAGGCTGCATCAAATGGAAAATGTAGCGATATCGCTACAAAGGCAGCCATCATAAATTTGGAATTATTCCAAATTAGCTTATTTATTGTTGGTGATTTGCATCCTGAGCCTTTCATATCGCTAAAATTTACACTTAAAATGAAATATTTATGTGTTGGATAATTGCCAATCATGTGTAAATTAGCCGCTGCATATCCAACCGTCCCTGAACAACTAAGGTAATGATGAACACCCACTCAATTTCAAGGACAAACTTTATCAACTATATTTTAATTAAACTGACTTATGAATAAACTACTACAGCGTTTTGTAATGCTGGCTGTCTTTTGGGTCATGGGCATGGGCTTCGTAGAAGCACAGCGGACCGTTACAGGAACAGTCACAGACCAGGCGGGTGAACCAATGATCGGAGTTAATATCCTGGTTTTGGGGACCACCGTCGGAACCGTCTCGGATTTTGATGGCGGATATACACTGCAGGTGCCAGCAGGCGCCACTCAATTGCAGTTTTCTTACACCGGTTATGATGCGGTTATCAAGGATTTAGGTACTGCCAGTCGCCTTGATGCTATCATGGCTGAAGGAGCCATCCTGGAAGATGTCGTGGTGACAGGTTATGGAACTGTAAAGCGTGAAAACGTAACCGGTTCTATAGCAACCGTCAAGAACGAAGATTTTAACAAGGGTTCGATTACATCCCCTCAGGAATTACTTGCAGGTAAAGTGCCCGGGGTAAGTGTCATCACGAATGGCGAACCAGGTGGCTCGCCAATCATCAGAATCCGGGGAGGATCTTCTCTGGGGGCGATCAATGATCCACTTATCATTATTGATGGTATTCCGGTTGCCAACAACCTGATCAGTGGTTCAAGGAATAATCTGAATATCGTCAACCCAAATGATATTGAAACGTTTACGGTTTTGAAGGATGCTTCTGCAACGGCGATCTATGGCTCACGCGCTTCCAATGGTGTGATTATCATCACCACCAAGAAAGGTGCAGTTGGGTCAAAGTTTGGTGTTGAATATAATGGCAGCGCAGGAATCAGTCAGGTGGCCCGTCGTGCTGACCCGCTCAGTGCTGATGAATTCAGAGATCTGGTAGCTACACGATTTGACGCAACCCACCCGGCTCAAGGGCTGTTGGGAACAGCAAATACTGACTGGCAGGACGAGATTTTACAGGATGCTTTTTATCAGGACCATAATCTCAGTCTTCGCGGTGGAATTGGTGAAATACCTTACCGCCTATCTTTCGGGTATACTGATAAAGATGGCTTGATCAAGACGGATAATTTTAACAGGATTTCAGGAGCCGTCAATATCAATCCACGGTTGTTGGACAATAAACTTCAGTTAAACCTAAGTGCGAAGGGTATGGTGGATAAAAACCATTTCGCGGAGCAAGGTGCTCTCGGAGCTGCTGTTGCTTTTGATCCAACCCAGCCTGTCTTTAGTGGCGACACTGCTTATGGAGGTTATTTTACCTGGTTGAACAATGATGGTACTCCAAGCACATTGAGCCCGGACAATCCTGTGGCTTTATTAAACCAGAGAAACAACAATTCAACAGTCAACAGGTATATCCTTGGTGCTGAAATTGATTATCGCCTTTGGTTCCTTGAAGACCTGAGAGTAAACCTCAATCTGGGGTATGATCATTCTGATAGTGAAGGAACAGTATACGTGCCAACAAATGCCGCCTTTAATTACAGTACAGGCGGTATTGACCAGCTCTATGGTCAGGAAATAAAAAATGAATTGCTTGAAACGTATCTTAACTATAACAAAGAAATCAGCAGTGATTTTGCAATGGACTTGATGGCAGGTTATTCCTGGCAACATTTCTGGTTCCAGAATTATGGCGTTACAACCACTGCTGCATCCGAAATGGACACAACCTCTGCTTTTGATTATGATACCAGAGAGTATTATCTCCTTTCTCTTTTTGGCCGGGCCAATTTTACACTATTTGAAGATTTTCTCTTGACAGTGAGTGTTCGTCGGGATGGAACTTCCAGATTTGCATCTGACAATCGTTGGGGTACATTCCCGGGTGTTGCTGCAGCATGGAAAATTACAGACAATAGCGCCGGTGACCCATTAGGACTCAAATTAAGATTAAGCTGGGGTGTAACCGGTCAACAGGGTATTAATAATGACCAAAATTATTATCCATATCTGCCAGTTTATCAATCATCGACGCCAACTGCTCAATATCCATTTGGAGGACAATATATTACCACCCTCAGGCCGAATGGCTATGATCAGAAAATCAAGTGGGAAGAAACAACAACCTATAATGCAGGTTTGGATTATTCTGTTCTGGATAATCGTCTCTTTGGTTCTGTTGATTTCTATATCCGGGAAACAAAAGATCTCTTAAATTTTGTTCCTGTTCCTGCGGGTACCAATCTGACTAACTACCTCAATACAAACGTAGGTAATCTCACCAACAAGGGTGTAGAAGTGGCTATCAATACAGTTCCATGGCGCAAAGGCAATAATGAGTGGACACTTGGATTTAATGTGGCTCTCAATGAAAATGAAATCACCAAACTCACAGCTACGGATGACCCTAATTACCAGGGTATCCTGACCGGTGGTATCAGCGGTGGTGTAGGTAATAATGTTCAAATCCATTCTGTGGGATATCCTTCGTTCTCTTATTTTGTATTTGAACAAGTATATGATGCTGCGGGTGTTCCAATTGAAGGTCTCTATGTGGACCGGAATGGAGATGGTACAGTGACCCCGGATGATATGTATCGTTATAAGAAAGCAGCACCTGATGCGACGTTTGGATTTTACACTGGAGTGAATCTGGGAAATTTCGATTTGTCCTTAGGCGCTCGTGCGATGGTAGGCAACTATGTGTATAATAATAATCTGGCTAGTCAGGGTGTTTATGATTTTGTCTACAACAGTTCTGGTGGAAGTGGCGGTGGATATCTGAACAATGTTGATTCACAGACAGAGGCACTTGATATTAATACCCCTCGGTACTTTTCAGATCATTATGTGCAGGATGGATCATTCCTCAGAATAGATCATATCACTGCCGGCTATGATTTTGGAAATATTGGTTCCGCTATCTCTTCGTTCAGACTTTCAATTACAGCTCAAAATCCATTACTGATCACAGGTTATGATGGAATTGACCCTGAGATTGCATCCCGTGATATAACCACCAACAGTGTGGGTTTCGGTATTGATAATAATATCTATCCACGATCAAGGACATTCTTACTTGGCCTGAACGTTAAATTCTAAATTGCCCTAAACACAATATGATATGAAAAAAGTATCGATTTATAATTTGTTTTATCTCCTCTTACTGATGGCCGTACTTCCGGCTTGTTTCAATGATTTGGATACCGTTCCCATCGATGATGATTCGCAAACAGCTGATGCTGTCTATGAAAACCCTGAAGCATACCGTCAGGTGCTTGCCAAATTGTACGGAGGACTTGCCGTCAGCGGACAACAAGGTCCTGCTGGCCAGGCAGATATCTCCGGTATCGATGAAGGTTTCGGCCAATACATCAGGGGATTATGGTACCATCAGGAACTCACGACAGATGAAGCTGTGATCGGATGGAATGACCAGACGATCAAAGATTTTCATTACCAGAACTGGGATGCCAATGATGTATTCATCAATGCCTTCTATAGCCGTATCTTCTATCAGATATCATTATGCAACGAATACCTGCGGGAAACGACAGATGCCAAACTGGATGCGCGCGGAGTGACTGGTGATTTAAGAACGCAGATTGGATTCTATCGTGCAGAAGCTAGGTTCCTCAGAGCACTTAGCTACTGGCATGCTATGGATCATTTTGGTAATGTTCCATTTGTAACCGAAAATGATGTTGTAGGTGCTTTCTTCCCACAGCAAATCAGCCGGGCTGACCTGTTTACGTATGTTGAAAGTGAACTGAAGGCAATTGAGGGCTCCCTGGTGGCGCCTAGAGCTAACGAGTATGGACGTGCTGATCAGGCTGCTGCATGGACTTTGCTTGCAAAAGTTTATCTCAATGCACAAGTCTATACAGGTACCGCTCGTAATACAGATTGTGTAACGTATTGCGAAAAGGTAATCAACGCAGGTTATACACTTGATGATAGTTATGAAGAAATGTTCCTGGCCGATAATAACACTTCGCCAGAATTTATCTTCTCTGTTGCTTTTGATGGATTGAAAACCCAAACATGGGGAGGAACCACCTTTATCGTACACGCACCTGTTGGCGGCTCCATGCTTCCTGCAGATTTTGGTATCGATGGCGGATGGGGTGGTGTTCGCACGACAAGTGCTATCGTTGCTAAATTCCCTGCAGTGGGTTCCGGGAGTGTAGTTGTAGCGCCAAATCCTGGCAATACAACATATCCGGTTTTATATGTTCCAGGAGGTTATCAGGGTTGGGATCCAACGAAGACGACCACCGTACTTGCTTCTGCCAATGTAGATGGCAAATATGAGGGTTACTTATATTTCCCTGATGCAAATACAGAATTCAAGTTTGCGGATGGACCGTCATGGGATGTAAATTACGGCGATACTGGTGCTGATGGCGTACTTGATGCAGGAGGTGATAATATCAAAGCTGTTGATCCGGGAATGTATAAAATTGATGTTGATCTCAACACGCTTACCTACACCTTGTTAAAGACAGAATGGGGACTCATTGGTTCTGCTACACCAGGTGGCTGGGATTCAGATCAGAATCTAACGTATGATGCCACTGCAAATACTTGGAGCATTCAGCTTGACCTGGTTCCAGGTGATATCAAGTTCCGCGCAAACGATGACTGGGGCTTGAACTATGGTGATAACGGTAATGATGCCTTACTTGAAAAAGACGGATCAAACATCGCCATTGCCAATGCAGGTAACTACAGAATCACGCTGTTCCTTGACAAACCTGATCATACCTATTCCATAGAGTTGACCAGTTTTGACAAGCGCGCTTTATTTGTTACAGAAGGCCAATCGCTTGATATCGATGATATCGCCCAGTTTTCTAACGGATACGCAGTTGCCAAATGGAGGAATGTAACTTCTACTGGCCAGCAAGGATCACATCCTGTTCATGTGGATACTGATTTTCCAATGTTCCGCCTGGCAGATGTATACCTGATGTATGCTGAAGCCGTATTGCGTGGTGGAGGTGGTAATGTGGCATCTGCTGTCAATTACGTTAACGAAATCAGAAACAGAGCGTATAATGGTGCTTCAGGAAATGTTGATCAAAGTTCATTGACACTTGACTTTATCCTCGATGAGCGCGCCCGTGAGTTGTTGTGGGAAGGACATCGCCGGACTGACCTTGTACGTTATGGACGCTTCGCCAATACAGACTACTTATGGCAATGGAAAGGTGGCGTGAAGGAAGGTACATCTGTCAGTGCGAATTACAATCTGTTCCCTATTCCATCTGCTGACATGGGTGCTAATCCTAATCTCCAGCAAAATGACGGGTATTAATCGTATTCAAATTCTGAAGCAATAAAAAATAACAATATGAAATTTATAAAATATATCGTCTTATCCGGATTGGTAGGCATCGCCCTCTGGTCTTGTACTGACGACAGTCTTGGTCCTGTACTCCAAAAAAATGGAGGATTGGAAATTACGTCACCAGCAACAGGAGCCTCATGGATATTGAATGATTCTACGGATGCCGTATTCACCTGGAATGGTGCAGATTATGGCTTTGCAGCAGGCACCACGTACACACTTCAAATGGATGTCGCTGGTAGTAACTTTGCAAGCCCTGGTGTGTTAGGAAATGTAAATGCGTTGACTGTCATTGTGAGCCAGGATGAAATCAATAACATTTTGCTGGCTAAAGAACTTGAAGGCAACGTACCGGCAAATATTGACTTCAGGGTGATCGCATCAGTCAGTCCTGATATCGCTAATGATACTTCACCTGTCCGGACCATTTCAATCACACCTTATCCTTCAAATGTACTGATCCCGCAACTGCAGGTTCCAGGTAGCTATCAAGGATGGTCTCCGGCAGATAGTACGACTGCTGTATATTCTCCTACAAGCAATAGTCAGTATGAAGGGTATGTGTACTTCAATATTGACAATGCATTCTACAAGTACACAGTCGGTCCTAGCTGGGATACCAATTATGGCGATAATGGTGGTGATGGTTCTCTGGACCAGGGTGGATCAGATATTGCCGCAGGTGCAGCCGGGGTTTACAAACTCAATGCTAACCTGAATCAATTAACCCATACACAGTTACGCACTGACTGGGGACTCATCGGTTCTGCGACTCCTGGAGGCTGGGATGCTGATCAGAACCTGACCTACGATCCGGTGACTAAGAAATTTTCTATCACCCTTGACCTGGTCGCTGGCGAAATCAAGTTCCGGGCTAATGATGACTGGGCATTTAATTTCGGTGATGATGGCAATAATAAGACCTTGGAATATAATGGTGCCAATATTGCTGTTGCGGAAGCAGGTAATTACACGATTGACCTCCAGATCGTCGGCGTTCCTAAGTACAGGTATGCGATCACGAAGAATTAAAGAATAAGATTTAATTGGTTTAAAAAGGCAGTGATGAAAGTCACTGCCTTTTTTTTGTGATCCGGCAGACCCCCTACCCCCTGAAAGGGGGAGTAGATAAACTTCATCGACCCCGCTGTTTGAAGTTTGGAATCCCGCTGTTTGAAGTTTGCAACTTCAAACCCATATCTCCATCATGGATTTACAGCATGATCATTTAAAGGCAGTTTGCAACTGCCAATGGTCACCCCCTCCAACGATATTTGATTTTTACTTAGCAGTTACAAACTGCTTTGGCCAGATCAGATAATAACCAGATAATTCGGAAATGGCTTTGAAGTTGCAAACTTCAAAGAGCTTGAATAAATCTAGTCCCCCTTTCAGGGGGTAGGGGGTCAGACGAGTCATCACCGAATTGGTATGCAGAGCCTTTCACTCAATGGTGCGGAAACTTTATCCTGAAGGGAAACGATATAACATCCAGGCAATATACCTGAAACAGGAATTCGTAATGCATTTCCATATGGTGAAGTTATGTCAACGGATTGCATCAATTTACCATCCATGGCATGAAGTCTAAATTTGTATGGATACACTTGTGGGGTATCTTCCATAAACTCAATAATGATTTGATCGTCGGCATAGTATAATTTCAGTTTGTTCAAAGCAGTTCCATTGTCCTGGGTCGATGAAGTAAAATCATACGCATGCTTCATCCACCCAATCCCACCATCAGCTATGACCGCGTTGTCAAAATCAAAGAAGGTTGCATTGTCCCATGAGGAGCCTTGCACCCAAGGTGTAAAGCATTCTGTGCTGACCCATGCTGGTTCCCAATAGATCACTCCTTTGCCACCATGGTCTATCACCGTTTGGGTCAGATCCGTCATCCATTTTTTTTGATTGGCAGGACTGAGTGGTGCATAGGATGGATGGGTATTGAATAGGATATTATTTGCAGCATCCGCATTCTGTGTCGTCCATCCGTACGCGGTTTCAAAGACCATGACTTCTTTGCCTGGGTAGTCTTCTCTTAAAGAGGTGATCAACTGCCCCACTTGTGGGATCGTCACCGGTTGATGCCACTGCCAGTAATAGGAGATACCAATGATGTCAAATCCTGTGAAGCCATTGTTTACAAATTGCTCCACATACCAAGCGACGTCAGATGGGTCTGCAATATGGATGGCTGTTTTGATAGGTACACTGTAGGTCGCGCTTATTTCTTCAATAGCGGTGAGTGCGGTTTGAAATAAGAAAACATTTCGTTGCCAGTCGACAGACCATCCCTGATCATTGACTTCCTGGGACAGCAATATTCCTCTATTGGTTTCATTGCCGATCTGTATGATATCCGGCAGCAGACCCTCATCACCAAGCCTGGTCAAGGTGTACAAAATGTAGTTACGTAAAGAATCACCAAGGACAGGCTGATTGTCTACGACAGCGGCCCATGCAACCGGTACAACCTGGTGGCCCGGGTCCGCCCATGTATCAGAGAGATGATAATCCAGCAAGACTTGAAAACCAAGCGTTTTAGCACGAATGATTGATTTACGCACATCTTCGAAATCGCTATACCGCTCTCCGTCATTTAACTCATCATACCAGGAAGGAGTATGCCATAAACGGAACCTGACCAGGTTCGCCCCTTTTTCCACAAACAGACCATATGGGTTAATGGGGGTACCATTTTCGTAGTATACAGCACCACAGCGCTCCATCTCATTGACATAGGAAAGGTCAGCACCAAAATAGAAAGGTTGTGCATAAGCTCGTGTTAAGCTCATCGACATGACCAACAGGCATAGGCCCGTTTTGATCAGCGAGACAGATCCTTTTATCATGGAGTTTATTTTCCGAGTGCAAGGTATGTCAAGCCGAATACCCAATAAGTTTGAAGAGGATTATCCGTGCGTCCTGCCGCCAGGGCCTCCTGTTTGTTGCCCCGCAGACCAAAATCAAGCCCGATCCCAAATCCTTTGACAGAGGTGGTCAAGCCATTGATCCAGGTCCAGTTGGAGAGATTTTTACCTTGATAACTCATGAATGCGGAAAGGTTGGACGTCCAGTTGAGCCCTTTGACGATTTCACGCTTGTAATCTGCAACTACTTTTGCACCAACCGAACTTTTATAATCAAATCCTCCATCAGAGAATACAAAATTGTAATTCAATGGATGAATCACCACAACGAGGTCCGTGATGGGTGTCCATGTTGCACCCACCCCGATATCCAGGAATCCGGGATTATTGATATTGTGCAGTAGAGAAGATCGATATTCTGCCAGTGTTGAAATCGCCCATGTCTTGCTCAGCTTGTATCCGAAGAGGCTGGTAACATTGAAGGCGTCTGAGGTCACCTTAAAATCTTTATTGTCATCATTCGGATCGTCCTCATCGTCAAATTTCTGCCAGCCAAGGGCTACATTCAGGTTGTTTCGCCAGAAGTATTTCTTTTGATCGAGGTTAGCAAATCCATTGCCTGTAAAACCGATGCTGATGGCATTGGTATTTGGTGATTCCTTGGACAGCCAGTCGCTGTAATTGGAAATGTTAAAGCCAATGTTGCCACGCGCGCCTATATCCCATCGAGGATAAGGGGTGATTTTATCGGTCAGGTCAGCCACTTCGGTCTTGAGGGCATCGACTGTGGCAGTCAGGTCCTTGAGCTGTGCTTCAAGGGATGTGAGTTCAGTTGCTTTTGCTTCTTTCAAGACCGTGAGTTCTTCGGTGGTCTGAGCTTGAGCAAATCCAATGGAAAAGCAAATAATAGACAGGAGTAGTATTCTGTTTCTCATAGTGTATTTAGGTTTAGAGTTCAATTCCTGCAGTAAAACTAATCAAAATGTTTTCTGCACAAAACCGTTAAAGAAGGCTCCTTTGATCCATAAATCGCCAATCTAAAACTAAACCCATTTTCTATTCAGTCGAAGATGTACAAACAATAAAAATTGTAGATGTAAATCTACAGTTGAGTTTAGGGATTACAAGTTCAGAAATGCCTCATGCGCTGTACATAACTCACCCCCCGCCCTCTCTTTAATTTGATCTCATGTACGCATTTGATACACCGGGAAGAGAGGGTGCCTGATTTTGAGTGCAACACATAATTGTGAAAGGCGAATTTGCTATTGAAAGAAAAATCTGTCTCCAGACAGACCCTCTGCCCTCTGCTCTATGCACTATGCTCATACCTTACCTTACTCTCTTACCTCTCACTCTCTTACCTCCAAAAGCGTAGCTTTGAAGGACATGAGTGAAATGACCGATAAGTTCGAGTGCCTGATCCAAGGCTTGATGGATAATGAATACGGAATCGTCGAGGATTTTATATCACCAGCCCTTGTCATCCGGTTGAGAAACAATCTCCTGGCCAGACTGGCGCTAGGTAGAATGTCACAAGGTGGAGTAGGGCAGCAATCTTCCTTTCAGGAAAACAATGCGGTGCGAAGAGACAAGATCAGTTGGATCGAAGATGATCAAAGCGATAGTGGGGAGGAAGAATATTTCCGATTACTTTGGAATTTAGTGGACTACCTCAATCTTACTTGTTATACAGGATTGAATGCATTCGAAAGTCATTATGCCCATTATGATCTGGGGAGCTTCTATAAAAAGCATCGCGATCAGTTTAAAGTTGATTCGGGTCGAAAGTTCTCCGTCGTTGTATATCTCAATGACCTCTGGCAGGAGGAAGACGGCGGACAACTCATCATCTATCGAAAAGATGACCAGATATCTGTTTCACCTGAGGGAGGTAAAGTTGTCTTTTTTCAAAGCGATAAGAATGAACATGAAGTACTTCCTTCATCCAGACCCAGGATGAGTATTGCAGGCTGGATGAAGCAAGTCCATTGATTGAAACAAAGAGGAGTTATGTTTTGTCAATAGCCCCCGTCCTTGCTAAACTCACCCCCTTCCCCTCTCTCTGGAATGATTAGGCGTATGCGGATGACCTTCCAGGAAAGAGGGGTGGATGATTTTCAGTGCAACACATGATTGGGGAAGGCGAGAATATTTTTGCAAGAAAAATCTGTTTCCAGACAGACTCTATGCTCTCTTTGCGCTATGCTCTCTGCCTTGGCCAATTAGTCTTCAACCGTATTCATCCCTTCAAACCTAATCTCAGCACCATTCGTATTGAGTATATCCCTCGCTAAAGAAGAAGTATTAAGCCTGAACAAGCAATCCCTTAACGTGAGCAGCGTGCCTGCTCCTGAATTAAATATAGCTGCACCTTCCAACAGTGTTGTATTTCTTTCGACGGTGACGCCATCAAGCGTTACGATGCCTTCGACGTAAAGCCCCGCGCCATAGGTTTGTTCGTTCACGCCATCCCCCTGGCCAAATTTTATCGTGAGTGAATTGATGACGCAATCCACACACGATGGGTCTATTTGTATGACGTGATAGGCGTTGTCTAAACTATCATTTGGTACCCCAAGATCACCTGAAAGCCTGACGATGGTTTCGTTGCCAGTGCGGTCCTCCAGAAGTGTTTCTGTTCCTACAAATCCACCATATATTTTGACACTGTCTCTTAAAGTAAAGCTCGCATCTCTGCTGATAGGCACTGATGGAAAGTAATCACCTTCAGCCACCCATATATTGGTTACATCCACATAATATTCAACCGCATCGAGCGCATCCTGTAAGTCGACAAATGCATTCGCCCATGAGGTGCCATTGTTTAAACCCGTAGCATCTTTGTCAACATACACCTGATCAGCAGGAAATGCACATGGCCCTGTAAGGATGACTTCAGTCACTACGGTGCTGTCACATCCTGTCGATGATGCGAGAGAATCGGTATAGAAGCCGGGCGCTGTCTGATAGCCACCTCCCACAAATACACTATCCTCGTTGCACATCAGATGTGTTAACGAATCAACGTATACCGGATTTACAGTTATTTGTACAGAATCAAATTGCTGGCATCCGAAAACATCCATACCGGTGACATAATATTCTCTTGACTCAATAGTGGTGACTCTTGGATTGTAGACATTCAGCAGATTCAATGTTGAGTCCGCTGCCCATTGAAAATCATTGGCCCCGGTAGCAGCTAAGAAAATAATATCACCATGACAGATGCCTACAGATGGACCCGCATCTACAATGGGGAGGGGATGAATGACAATAGGTTGAGATAGTATAACCAAACTGTCATCATCTAAGTCGCTAAGACGGAAAAAGACGTTGTCGGATAGTAAGCTGTCATCAAGGAAAATAGTGAAGCTATCTATCGCAAGCGAAGGTGAAAGTGTAAAGTACGTAACACCACTATCCAGGGACATTTCCAGTAAGATGCTATCAGTGGTGATCTTACTCCATGTGATCGTCAATGAATCCATTACACAGAGATTGTGTCCAGAAGGATGCAAGAGATTGATGGAGCGAACCGGAATGATATATATCTCGCCTTCAGCAGCACTCTTCATGGTTTCCCGGTTTCCAACCCTGTCAGTTGCCAACACGATAAAACTATAATTGAATCCGGGAATGGCGACATAGGTATAGGATGTATCTTCTATTTCGTTGTCTGCAAGTTCAAACGGTCCGTTGTCTACGGAAACAAATAGTTCATAGTCGCGTACACCAACACCGCCCGGATCGTCTGAGGCTGACCAATGAAGCAGGATGCTGTCATTTTCCGATGAATCCACCAGCGCCGCTAAGGCACTGACAGGTGCAACGGCATCAAGTTTGTTTTTCCAGATATTCGTAAAAATGGATTCATTGATATCAAATACGATATCAGCCTGCGCCATGATTGAATCCCCTGTGATCGCATTAGTTTTCGGCGTCACAGAAAATTGTATAAACCCTTCACCCGAGCCTGTGATGGAATCGTTGACCGGCAAGAACCCGACTAATGGATCAGCTGGTAATTGGAGCGTCACCGGGTCCAGCGATTCAAACATCCAGAAGAATTCGTGTGTGTTAATATTATAGCCTGCAGTGACATCAACGTATAAATTGAGACTGTCGCGCAGGTCGAGTCTTGTCTGGTAAAAGGTGCTGTTGGATGGTACATGAAAGGTAAATGGTCCCCATCCAAAATCGCTGAGCTGAATTGAAAATGGATTTACTTTCGGATCCACAGGCACAGTTACTTTCACTACTTGCGCAGGTGCTGTGGCGATAGCAGGATCATTTTCAAAACGGATCGTATATTCCATTCTGTCCTTCGCAGCGATCCACCGCATAGGTTCAATGCCGATAGGACCGTTGATGTCGTTTGGATCGCCGGGGCAAGCTACAGCAGAGAAGGCAAAGAATTGCCTTTGTTTTTTGGTGCATCCATTTCCATCCGTGGTTTGAAAATCCAGATACTTGGGGCCGCCGCCAAAAGTGGCCAGGGAAACACGTTGGGCATAGGCTCCGCTACTTCCATTTGTGTTGTATGGAGGTGTGCCACCCGTAGGTTGAGCGACAACAATAATGGATGAAACACCGCAAAGGAAAAACTCATCTGCGCTGCTGGTGATATCAAGTCCCAGGTTAGATTCAGGTTGCTCCACAACGGCCTGACCGGTGCCGGTGCATTGGTTGGCATCAGTGACCGTGACAGTATAGGTGCCTGCTGTGAGGTTTTCAATTGATTTTTTATCCGGACCTGATGCTCCATTACTCCACGCATAATTTAAGATGGGGTAGGTTGCATTTTTAATGCTGAGGACGGATACTTTCCCATTTTTATCTCCGGCACATTTTAAATCTTTTTTGCCAAGGGTGACCTGTCCATGCATCGATGCATAGGCGAGGATGATCAGCATTACATACGTCCACCTCTTCATATTAATTTGCTTTAGGTGTTTCTTTGGGATGGAAGCTCATGCTCTTGTACTGTGTGGTTTCCTGTATCTGGTTTAAGGCTGAAAACAGGGTGTTGTTATCGATCTCCAGGCCATAGGCGCGTAAGAGCCAGATAGCTTTCATGTTTTCATTTTTTGAAAAGTAATACAGGGCCCGCTTAGCACCTTCTTCGGGCACCTCCAGTGAAAGAACATAAGCACTTAATGTCTGATCGATAGAAGCCCTCCTGGTTGAAGGGATGTCACGTTGCATTCTTTTCTTAAACAATTGATTTTCTTTTTCCTGGTCAGTTGGCTTGCTGCTCATGCCCCATTTTTCAGCAAGGCTATAGATGCATGATTCTGTTATGGTTTGCTTGCTGTCCATGCATGTTTCTTTTAGTTGCTGTGCAGCTGCCGTAGAGGCAACTTTAGGGTCAGGTGCCAGTAGGCTGGCAACAAGTTCAGGTTGTAGTGTTGCCATGAGTGCCATCACTGTTTGATATTTCGCCATCAGGACACTTCCGATAGGATACCACTTACCTTCCACACGTTTCGCCAGGAAACTCATTTGTATCTGATCTGCATGTTGCTGGTAGAAGTATTGGATGCAGGCCACTTCCACACCATCCAGGAGTCCATAGAAGATAGCCTGTGGAGTGATCGTGATCGTATTCATTTTGGGTCGCCATGTGGCATAGACTGTATCTATTCCATCCGGATAACCATTTTTATAAAAGACACTTTTGTAGGCAGCGAGATCTGATGGAAAATTATAGGTGTAAAACATACCTTTCAACAGGTTACTGTTTTTATTCCAGGATTCAAACGAATCTGTAATAGGTTCGGCTTTATGAATCCTCATTTGGGCACCATCCGGAAAGAGGATAGTAAATGGTGTCGCCCAGCCAATCAAGGAACATCCCGACCAAACAACAATAAGTGAAATATGTTTTTTCATTTCTTTCATTGGAATTGAGTCAAAATCAAGAGTCTTAAAGGGTTGGGATTCTAAAGGGATCAAGCAGATTATATTTTCCGGCCAGGTTGATCACTGTATTGTCAGGATTCAACCAAAAAACTTTTAAGGATCCTTCGATAACCAGGGGTTCAATCTTTACAACTGTCTTTATACCAGCGGAGGAAAAGTTAGGATCTAGGCCGATGGTAATTTCTCCTAGCAATGTTCCCTGAATTCCGAAGACATCTCCAGGCACATATACACCTACTTCTCCACCCACACCAAATTTGAGGTCACCAGAAAAATTTAATGAATCTACTTGCCAACTGGCAGGTGAAGCAACTGATTCATCCCTGGATATGCCCGCATTCAGTTTGGCTGTGCCGGAACCAAAGACATAAGTGCTCCACATAAAGAGTGGATTGGGTGCAGAAGAATAGGGAGGCGGGAAACATACCTTTGCGGTTAGGCTGGCACTGATCTCACCTTCCAATTGTTCTTTAAGACCTTTTTTAGGAGAATTAAATTTTTCAACAGGTATTTGTTTAAACGACAGGTTGTGATCAAAGCCCATATCGAGGGGTTGGCAGACAGATTCATCAGGGTCATATCCACCTTCAAGGTCATCAGAGGGTGAACAGAATTCCTCCAGCATCTGCAATAATACATCCAGGGTTTGGACGATATTAGTGAGAGCAACCTCTGATGGTTGTATCCTCGCCACATTGACACTTTTGCCACCGGCTTCAATATGCATTGATGTAGGTGTGCCTGCACTGTGACTCCATTCTGCATCATTAGGGCTGGGGGGCTGAACGGTACTCCCTGTCCAGTCAGGTTGATCTTCTGTAAACGATTCGCCGTCATTTGGTATAGCCTTTAGTTTGACATCATTATGGCCTATCAGGTAGAGTGTATCGCCGTTAGTTGCTTTTCGGGTTGGATGTGTTTCATCGATGGCATAGACTTGTTTCACACCCACATTCACGCGGAAGGTTCCTTCTGCATAACATTCTTCATTCGTCGCATCTGTAGCCCGGATAGTGACTTCTCCTGGTGAATCACAATAGCTGATATTCCCGGTAGTAGGGTTAATGACGCATCCATGATCTTCTCCTTCTATACTCCACTCTATGGAGGTGCCAGGTTCCTTAACTGTCAGATGGGCATGAGCCTGGTTGGTAGTGCCGTCAGGTTCAGTATAGGATGGTGCGGTGACGACACCTCCTAACTCTACGGTCACTTTGACTTTGTCTACCACTTTGTTGCTGAAATCCGGACCTATCGCCACCAGAGTGTATTCTGTGGTTTTTGAAGGATTGGCAGTAGGCCGTTTAGCTGTCGTACTACTCAGTCCTTCTGCAGGTGACCAATTATAACAGTAATCATTGGGAGCTGAACTCACGCCAAGAAGGGCTCCTGCGCCCTGGCATACAGAAGTATCCGGGCCAGCCCACTCCTGAGCAGATACAATACCCGAAAGTAAAGTGCAGATGACGATGACAAAATATTTTATACGGTTCATAGCTACCGGTTTATTGATCTACAGGGGTCAAGGTGAAAGTTGGATTCGGTCTTGAGAAAGCAAAAACCTCAATTACATTTGCTGCCTTTGGCGGTAAAATTCCAGGAGGTCCATAAGCTCCTTCGGCTTCAATTTCCAGCACATTTTGTGTATTCCCGGAAAGAAGATCTTCAAGGGTCAGGGCTAAGAGATTTCCCCATGGGGCTTCAAATCTGAAAGTCTTATTGACGATGTCCTGGTCACCCGCATTCTGAAGGAAAATGGTGATTTTCATCGGGCTGTTCCGGATGCCCACTACACCCGGATAATCCATGATGATTTGCAGGTCAGGTTCTTCACCGCCTTCGATGACTTCAAATGCTTCCGTGAGTTCAGCTATTTTTCCATCCCACCTCACCGCTTGGACGGTGTAGTGTCCTGGTGGTTGGCCCTCCAGGTTAAAGGTGGCATAAGCCCGATAGGAATTGATCTCATAAATGGTGTCTGCCAGAATACGTACTGTAGAATCTCTGACCAGATAAACCCTTCGCATAGTATCCATCTGCGTGCCCAGCATTTCAATAGTAGTCTGTCCTCGGTTCCGGCCTTTTGATGGAGCAATGGACAGTAACTCGAAATCCACGATCCTCGCCAGTATGGTAACCTGCTGCCCTGATGCATGGGTGGTATGTCCCTTAAACATCAGGTAGTAGGTACCTCCTTCCAATCCTTCAAGTAGTAATTCCTGGTCTTGCGAATACGCATAGAGATGCTTCTGGTCAAAATCGGATAGGGTTGGTGCATCACCATATTTGATATACATCTCGGTAAACTGGCCAAGAGAATCTCCATCTATAGTGACTCTTAAGTTTTCACCTTGCGCGGAAAGCGGAATTTCAAGACGGAAGTAATGTTCCTGGCTATTGTAAAAACTATCTACTGTGAGGCTGTCCAGGTATAACTGTTCGATGGAGACATTCATAGGTACAGTGGATCTGCCGATATTATTGGTATCGTTACTCTCGGTGATATTGTCCCGTGCATCTGTCTGCACGAGTGCATAGAAATCACCCTGCGCCACGCCAGAAACCTCAGCGGTCATGGCTCGGGGCACTACGCTGCCAGGTGGGATGTACATAAACAGATCTTCCAGCCCAAACAACCGGTCATCAACATCCAGTTGCTCATCTGCAGAGAGATAGACGATCTCCCGCATCATGCCATTGGTTGGATTGGTCCCGCTATTCATTGTATTCCAGTTGATGGAAATAGTGTGACCCGCAATGGTGCTGTCAGGCAACTGGATACTGGTGACAAGAAGATCAGATGGTGGTGGTGCGGTAAATGAAATACTCCTGGTAATTTGATTATTATTTTCTCCAAGGTGTTCATAAATGGATTCATCAGCATCTGTTTTCAAGATCAGGATGTAGTTGCCTTGCAATTGACTATTGACAAATGTCTCAGCAGTGTCCGATAACATTCCACCTGGTATCAGATTGACATTGCTGCGGGCTCTGGTGGCCAGAAGGATGTCTCCCTGGTTGATAACATTGTCGGTGGAGAGATAGACTTTGTCATTCCATGTATTGGCCGCTGCATCTCCATCGTTTTGAGCATTCCATGTAATGATGAAAGGTTGTCCGGAATAAGCATTCGTAGGTGCGATGAAATTGGAAGGCCTCAGGTCAGGAGATGGAGAGAGTTGAACGTAAAGGGGGATAGCCATGCCAAGGTTACGCAGCGTATTCACGTTGTTGAGTGTATCTTCATCCGTGTTGATGCCATAATCATCGGTGACGGCAAGGAGGTAATAGTTTCCTTGCAAGCCATTAGGGATACGCGGTGTGGCGGCTTTTGTATAAAATGCATTTGGTTCAAGCCCACCTGTGCCGGCCTCAATATCAAAGATGCGCATATCCAGCTCCGGATTTAATATTGAATCAACGGACAGATAGAGCGCATCACGCCATCCAGCTGAAGTCGCATGTGCATCACTCTCATTGGTGACCACCCAACCAGCGTTGAAATTGGTTCCGGAGAAGACAGTGTCATTACTGATGGTCAACGTATCCAGCCGCAGATCAACCGCTGGCGCCGGCTTGACAAAGAATGATCCGGACCGTTGTATGTTGTTTCCTTCATGGAGATACTCGTATACGGCATTGCCCGCATCAGATTTGATATAGAGATAATAAAGGTTGCTGGTTTGTTGAGGAGAGATAGCGAGGACCACATTGATGGCTTGACTATCCGGTGCTGCAAACGCAGGTATTCCTGATTTACGCCCCAGGGGCACTACGGCGGTAGCATTCCACGAAGGACTGAATGACAGGTAGAAACTATCCTGCGAAGGCACATTGGTGACGGCCATTCCAATATTGGTTGCTTCATAAAGCAATGTGAAAACTTCTCCGGCCGTAATCGTATCAGGCATTATTATTTCCCTGCTTCGTAAATCCGGGTAGGGTGGCAAACTAATCTCGATGGCAGTGGAAGAAGTGCCCGTATTATTTTCTTCAAGGCCATTTTCAAATACCTGGTTGGTAGCGTCTGTCACTACGTGGATATAATATGGTCCCGAAATACCATCCGGAATAGAAATGGTTGTTGACTGGTGGAGTGTGTCCGGTGATGCAAGAAAACTGGTATTCAAATACAGGGTCTTGACCAGGAGGTCTTCATTCAGATTCAGGATCTGATCTGTGGACAAATAAATTTTGGTTTGCCAGCCCCTGTTGATCAGATGGCCCGGACCATTGTTGACCATATCCCATGAAACAGGAATGTTCTGACCCGCAGTGGCTGCAGATGCATGCACAGGAGGAGTTGTAACCATGTCAGGGTTTACGATGAGGAACGTACCAGCTGATCTGATGGTATTGTTGGATTCAAACGTGTACTCAAACACCTGGTTACCTTGATCCAGATTGATATAGTAATAGTAAAGTCCTGATCCCCATACAGGCATAGTGTAGGCCAGTGATTTTATCGTTGGATCACCAGGCATCATAGGACCGTAATTAGAAACACTTCCGATAGGATACAGGAAATTGGAATTATAGACCGGAGCCTGTGATATATAGATTTGATCATACCACGAAGGGTTAGATATGGTAGAACCCCCGTCATTGACCAAAGTATAATTCAGTGCTGATATCTGGTTGTTATGGATGGTATCAGGAAATAGCAAGTCATAGGCTATGAGGTCAGCCGGTGGTGTAAGGATGACTTCAAGTGTATCACTGATACCGACGTTGTTGGATTCAGCAGCGTTTTCAAAAACTACATTATGGAAATCAGAGACAACATAGACATAGTAGTCACCGAATATGCCTTGCGGTACAGGTACATTTGCCTGCAGGCTATAGGTGCTATCTACATCCAGAACGCCATTATGTTGTATGGTGGTTATATATTGCCCCGTTCCGTAGTTGAGTGGATCTGAACCAAAATAAACCCTGTCATGCCAGGTGGATAATTGAGTTGGGCCAGTCCCAATATTTTTGATCGTAGCATTTATCGAAATGGTTTGTCCGGAGAAGGTGGTGGAAGGCGCCATCACGCTCATCACCTTCAGATCAGGGGTAGGTGAGAGATTGATCATCATCGTGGTTGGCGTCCGGTCCCAGTTATTATTGTTTTGGTTTTCAAGCAGGTTGTTCCATCGGTCTGCATAGACAAATACATAATAATTACCCGTGTAACCATTGGGCACCATGAACGTACCGGTGTTGGTATACACTATACCACTATCCAGTGAAGTAAGGTTTTGTACGGCGCCCAGGTATGTATCGAAACTGACATTTAAAGTTGCATCTGTGGAGAGATAGACTGCATCAGACCAAACCTGGGATTCCGTAGTGCCCGGTCCCATGTTTCGGGTTTGCCATTCAATTTCAATTTCTTCTCCGCTGAAAGCATTTGGCGGACTGATCACAGTGTCGACGATGATATCCGGAAGGTCCCTGATGCTGAATGCAAACACAGGGCCATTGACCATTTGGTTGCAAATGTTTTTAGCTACAACACGCCAATGATATGTGGTTCCATAATTTAGTTCATTATAGGTAGTATTGATTTGGGTGAGATTCTGGATTTGTGGGGTGACCGGTTGACTTTCACCATCTGCCCAGATATAGACATCATACACAGTGGCATCAGGCGCCGGGGCCCATGACAAGGATACCGGTTTGTTCAGACCACTCTCACCTTGCGATGGAATCATGTTGCTCACAGGTTCGGTGAGCGCAGGGATATGTTCTACGGCTATGTCGCTTATAGTATCATTCGAAATATTTAAATCTCCAGGGAGGGATGTCCGAAGGATGAAATCATAAGCGCCCACCTGGCTCATATCTTCTTCCGTAGTGAAAGTGTAATCGAGGGTACCACCGGGTGATACGCTGAGGGCACCAACATTCTCTATGGTCCATCCTGCGCCATTCATAGAATAGGCCACATCAAAGCCCGTCTCGAAAGAGGATCCATAATTCTGGATGCGAATCGTAATTTCTTCAGCATTACTCAATCCGCAATAGGTTTCCGGACTCACCAGTAGTTTAGCACCCACATCATGTGCCAGCAGCGTAAATTCTTTAGCCCCGATGTCAGGAGTGGTTGCATTCCTGGTTGAGCCATCTATATCAACAACGATACCGGCAATAGGAATAGCCGTACTGTCTAATGCGGACTGGAATACATCAGGATCATCGGAAGCAAACAAAGGCTCTGCACTGACGCCGTGCAGGTTCTGATTTGTCCCGGTCTGCAAAGCCTGCAGTGTCGCAAATTCATTTCCATACCTGGCCAGTATAGGCCCGGTTGTATATAAGTTGCAGTAATCAGTTGTATTGTTAGTATACGGAACCTGCCACACTGCATACATGGAAGGCCCTCCACTATAGTTGGCAAAGTTGCAGTTGCGAAGATGGATGTTATAGTTGGAAGCATTATCATTGAAAGCACGACTGTCAACTCCCGTATTTTCTAACCGTACTGTATTGTAATTGAAATTGTTGTAATTCCCATAGCTGTGTTGTATGCCTACGGAGTAATAGGGCCATCCGGTGATATAGATGTAGTTGTTATTGATAAGAGCCGGCATGCCACTGGTGCCGGAAACATAGTGGAGGTAAAGTCCATGATTACCACCGGCTAACTGCCGGATATCATTACCGGAGATGCTCTTCGTATTGATAGACGCTGTGATGGAAATCCCTTCATGATCATTCTGGTCATTGAAGATTGTATTTCCGTTGATGGTGAGTCCGTCATGGTTGTGCGTATGGATAGACCGGTACCTTACATTGCGGAAATAATTATCAGTGATGCTGACATCCTTTTCCAAATCGCCTCCACTTGCTGTCAGATATATACCGTAATCACCTTCTTCAAATCGATTAGAACTGATGTGCACACTGTCTTCTGTGGTTGTACTGCTATAGATGAGTTGGTGGCCACCGGATACGTACGGAATATCTACACCTGTCAAACGGCAATGATTGATATCGATCTTACTTGACGCATCGGCAATATCAACAATCCGGCCCTGGGTAGACGATAACGTAAGATCACGGAAGATAATATTATGGGCATCCGAGAGCTTGATTGTATAATTATTGGCATGACTAAAATTCCTCCGGATATTGACCAGACTGCTATCTCGGCCTTCTGATTGGAAAATAACCTGGTGGTTATAATTCGTCCTTGGAAAATTTTGGATGATCAAGTTGTGTGTTATAGGTGCCTGGACGGATATCAAAGGTTACATTGTTGAGGATGCCTCCTTTATTCAGCGCATTCTCAAGCTGGATAAATATGTTGAAATCTGGCAACACACCTCCGACAGTATAGGTGCCTGATAAAGCAGGGTATTGATCATCAATAGCCAGGGTGTCATTGATATGCGTGCTATCTGCAACACCATTTGGCAATTCGCTCCACAGGATAAAATCATGATCACTGTATTCTGCGAAAGTAAAGTTGCCTATGACAACGGTATCACAAAGTGCGGAGCCTAGCGACCCGGTCCAATGGTAGACCGGTTGTTCGATGCCGTTGACCAACCAACGGATATCCGCACTGGTCATCGTCTCATAACCATAGTTTTTCAAAGCAACAGTGACGGGTTGTGTGCCAGGTGCAAAAGGAGCATTCGGACCGATATACATGAAAACCCCTGCATCATTCGCTATCGATGGATCAAACTCATCAGCACCGATATCCGGCATAGGATCTCTGACGTCGCCATCAATATCTATCGTAACAGCAGCCAGGGATTGACCTACGCCATTCAATAGGATATTGCTGACATGCAGATCCGTATCACTCATATATTGAGGATTGACATCCATGGAGTTTGCATCTTGCGTGGTTGCCATCTTCCAGGAATCCAGATCTGCTACACTTGCATTATTCCAGGTTCCGAAAGAGCCTGTTCCATAATAGTTGTTGTAATCACTGACAAAAGCTGTCTGGTTGTTTCCATACAGTATTTGTCCAGCCCCATTGTTCACAATGATATTGTTGGCCAGATGCAAGGAAGAATCCGTGTGAAAGTAAAATGCAGTGGATGGAGATGTGGAAAGGAGGGAGATATTATTGTTGAAGACATCGTATCGCTTGCAGTTGTTGATCATAAAGACATTGGATCCGGCCGTTCCGTTGGAACTAAAGAAGTTGTTCATGATCCGGGGCCTTGTGCCTGGTGTGCCATGGCACGTTTCAAGCCGTAGGATGTTGTCGGCTGAGATGCATCTGATGTCGTTGCCTTCTATCCTGTTAGCGCCATGGCAGTACTCCAGATATATACCTCTGTAGTAAGAAGCACTGCTACCCAATATCACATTGCCCAGGATATTTATTTTGGATTCAGAGGAAGCATAGATGCCATGATAGAAGTTTTGATCCAGTAGGTTGTGTTCAATGACTGTGTTTGAAGGGGATCCGTTTCCAACAAGGTAGAAGGCCGCTGAGCCGTGTTCAATCCAGTTGTATGCAAACCTGTTGGCGGTGTCAAGGCTTGTGCCGGACCTGATGACTGCGTGGTTGAAATCAGTCGAGTTATTTTCATATCCTTCAATATGATTGTTCAGGAATTGATTGCAATGTGCGCCATTGTAATAGTCGACTACATTCCGATAAGCAGGATTGACTGATTGTAGGCTGAGGTGTTTGAATATTACCCCGTCAGTGCCGTTTAAGGTGACTATATTATCATTGATACCCAGATTGGTGATGATGACATCTGTGCTGTCGCCGCTTTCAGATTGGAAGATGACTGGTCGGTTGCAATCTGAACCTGGATAATCTGTCAGGTTAATGGTTTCCAGATAAGTCCCTGTGCGGATATTGAAAGTGACAGGCCCGGCAGCACCTCCGGCATTCAGGACGTCTGTTGCGATGGATAGTGAATCAAAATCAGGGTCAACACCTCCGATGGTATAGATGCCTTCCAGGGCAGGGTAGAGGCTGTCTACAACTAAAGTATCATTGATTGCCAACTCATCCGTCATGCCATTGGGTTGACTCACCCATACCTTGATGGTGTGTGTGCGATATGGCTCAAAGTCAAATTCTCCAATGTCCAGCGAATCATAGGTTCCGGCAGATGGTAGCAGCCCCGTCCAGATGTAAGTTGGCTGAAGTATGCTATCCACTTCCCAGTCCACCTGCATCGATGTCAGTGTATCGAGTCCGTTGTTGGAAAATTTGATAAACACCGTATTCAATCCGGAAGGAAAAGGTTCGTTTGGATAATTAATGGATAGGATTCCAACATCATCATGGAAGGGTTCAAATTCATCACATCCGATATCAGGGGTCAGCGCATCCCTGGGCATTCCTTCAATATCTGATGATACGGAGTCCACTGGTATTGCAGCCTCATTGAGTGCTGCATTCGTTACGGTATAGCCATTTTCACTGGTATACATCGGGTCAAGGGAAATGCTGTTTGTGTCAAAATTACTTGCCTGCCAACCTTCGAGATCCGTATAATTTGTTCCATTGTAATACACCAGGTGGGTGCCGTTGGAATACAGGTCATTGAAGTCACAGGTCAAAGGTCCTTCGTTAGCACCAATATGCATAGCCACTCCTCCTGCACGGTTGTCAAATATGTTGTTCTTGATATGGACATTGGTTGCATAGGTCCTGTAGTACGGAAAGCCACTGGCGGCACCACCCGTGATACGAATGGTGTTGTAGTATAGATTCGACCAGGAACAATAGTAGTGCTGGATTCCATATGAGCTTGTGCCGCTGCCCATCACGATAAAGTTGTTTGCTACTAAGTTTGGTTGAGTCATATTTCCATTGCAGATGCTCAGCAGTATACCTACTCCCCTGATGCCTGGCAGTAAAACCTGGTTGGATGTGACCCTTGCATCCTCGTTACAGTTGTAGAGGTATATGCCATAGAAGTAACTTATGCCGGTTGCTGATGTAATGGTATTTTGATGTATGATCGGTGCCACACTATTTGCCAGCGTGATGCCTGAATAATATGCATCCTGTACAGTATTATTTTCAATTCGGGCTCCAGTGGTAGCGTATCCGCCATCCCAATAGATGCCGTAGGAACCCTTCTTAATCGTGTTTGCCAGAAAGACATTGTTATTGTTTTGGGAGCCATGACTATACACAGTGGCCATGCTGGTGCTACTATTGGTGGTCGCGATACCTTCCAGTATGCATTCTTTAAAGGTATTGCAATGAGCACCGTTTTTAAATTGGACAGCAGGATAATTTGCTTGGACGGTTTTAATGGTGAGCTTTCGGAAAGTGATACCATCTGCTCCATCAAGCATGACAGTGGCCGAAGACAGATTTTGATTGTCCCACACAACATTTGCTGCATTACCCGATTCGGATTCGAAAATAATGGGCGTAGAGCAATTCATTCCTGCTGTTTGAGGCAGCGTTAATGTAGCATGGTAGGTGCCGTTTCTCAGTTGAAAGTGTACTGAATCCAATACACCTCCAAAGGAAAGAGCAGTCAAAGCGTCGGCAATGGTTGGTACATCAGGTGATGTGCCACCGATCGTGACGGTATCTGACACAGCTGCATATCTGGCAGTAGTCACCAGCGTGTCATTTCCCGGATACAAATCAGCATTTGAGTTTGGATCTGTGGTCCAGGACTTAATCGTGTAGGGTGTGCTGAGCAGAAATGTAACAGTGCCGAGCGTCACCGTATCCTCCTGTAAGGAAGGCAAGGATCCGGTATAGGTAATAGGCGTTTGTGGCACATTGTTGAGCACCCAGTGTATATCTACAGATGTGATCGTATTGCCGCCATAGTTGCGGACGATTGCTTTCACATCCTGTGTGCCCCGTGCAAATGGCATTTCAGGCAGGATAGCAAGGACACCAGCATCATCATCATTCGCACCTATTTCATCAGCACCGATATCCGGCATCAACGCATTTCTCGGATTGCCATCAAAATCTTCAGATATACCGGCGATAGGAATGCCAGCGCCGTCAAGTGTATCTGCCAGCACATGAAGGTCAGTACCGGAAACAAATTCAGGATCAACGTTGATGGAATTGCTGTCAAAGGTTGTTCCCATCTGCCATTCAGCAAAGGTGGGGTAGAGGATGTTGTTCCAGAAACCAAGATCACCGGAGTTTGAATAGAGGTCGTTATAATCCGACAAAACATACGGTGTGACAGAAAAGGAAGAAAACGCACGGCCTGTATTTGAAGTCAGGACATTATTACGTACATAGATTGAGTCTCCACCGGCAAGTTCAATCGCTGCTCCGCTGCCAGATGCATAGACATTGTTAAAACTCGTATAGACTCTTTTTCCATTCCAGATCCCTATCCCAAGTCCTGTGCCTGCGGACCTGATCATGTTGTTGAACACATGCGCTGTGCCGTTAGGATCACCATATCCATAATTCATTCCATCCAGAAACATGCCTGATCCAGCTGATGAAAGGGATATGTCATTTCCGGATATCTCAATATACTTATCCGAGGAGCTTAAATCAATGGCTTTGTATGACGAACTGGTGGTGTTTGATGTAAACTTATTGTTTAGAATATACAACCCCCGGATAAAGCTTACATCGAGTCCGCCAAATCGTTGGTTGACGAAAGTGTTTTGATGGATGTTTATTTCATGCTGGCTAAATCCACCATTGTATAAGTAAATCGCTTGCTGTCCATTCAGGAAATACGAGTTTTCAATAGTAATCGTGTCACTGCCACCACCATAATTCAGGCATTTGATCAATACACCTGAACTGCCAAATTGATATCCTTCGAATTGACAATTGGAAACGGTGATATGATCAGCACTGTACCTCAGTTCAAGCACATCACTAAAGGTGGAAGGAAGTGCTTTAAATCCAAGGTGCCTGAAGATCACATAGTCAGTCCCCTTCAGAAGGAAAACTGCCGGCTTTGTTGAATTTGGGGGAGTAAATTGGATAGTGACTGCACTACTGTCCAGGCTTTCAGATTCAAAGGTGATGGTATTGGTTGAAGAGCTAGTCGGGATAGAATCTATGGCGATTTGTTCGGTATACACACCATCACGAATGCGGAATGTAACAGGTCCGCAAGTGTGATATGTATTGAGCGTAGTGACGGCCTCCCCTATGGTCGCAAAATCAGGAGAAGAGCCTCCAATGGTATAAGGTCCACTCAGGGATAGGCGGAATATAGCTTCCAGGGTATCATTCTCAGGTTGAAGGTCTGCAACTTCATTTGGCATGCTTGTCCAGATACGCAGTGTATCCGTTTGGAATGAAGAGAAATTATTCAACCCGATAACCAGATGGGCAGTGTCTCCCTCAGGAAGCAAGTTGAGCGTGAATAACTGATCATCTTGTGGCAATCCATTTAAACTCCAGTGCACCTGGACGCTTTCAACTGTATCCGCGCCTACGTTAGCTAAGACCACTTCTATAGTTTGTTCAGCAACACATGAAAGGGTAGGGGATAATAATTGTGTGATCGCCACATCGGTAGCCACTGGTTCAAATTCATCTCCACCGGGATCCGGCATGGACATATCCCGTGTTTCATGATCGATATCCACCTCAGTTGAAAGTAAAGGTGATCCTTGTCCGTTGAGGAGCGATGCTCGTACATGTAGGTTTGTATCAGATACAAAGAGTGGATTGTAGGATATACTATGATCATCAAATCCGGTGTAACCCTGCCAGGTTGTTATGTCAGGTGCATTGTACGTCGAGCTGCCAAAGGTCCCCAGTACATTTCCATGAGTATGGTAATTGTTGTAATCATAATGGTTGAGGAAGTTACTGTTGGTATAGATGGCAGGTCCGTTGCCCGTGTTAGCAAATATGTTGTTATACACCGAATCAATGGAACCCCCGGAATGGTAGAATGAAAATGCAGTTACACTGTTATTCTGAAGGCGGATCGTGTTATGATAGAAATCAAGATCATTGACGTTGTATAGTCCAGTGCCTATCGTAGTACTATTCGATCCCGGCACATTGAACAGGTTGTTATATACGGATGCCCTGTGACCGAGAGGAGGGTCTACATCCGATAGATGCAGGGCATATTGTCCGTTAGGGATGTAGACCGTATTGTTCGAGATAGAAAGGGTGTCCAGGTCTTCATTGATATGCATAGCCCAGACATTTGTTTGAGTGGATTCCATGTGATTATCATGGATTTGCATACCCTTTGTCCATGTAGTCCGGATAGCACTTTTTGCAAAATTCAGGAATGAATTTCCCTGGATCAAGGTTCGTTCAACATAATCTTCCGGATTTCCTCCACCGGTTCCCCGCGATTTTTCTGTGTCTTCCTGCAGACCAATGATAATCCCAGGAGGTATGATTTCATGAAAGTATCCAAATGAACCATTGCTCACGGTGTTGTTAGCAAAGGTGTTGTCATTGTTTTGCGCTCTGGAGAAGATACATGCATAGCTGTATGAATTGCTGGTGGTCACCTTCCCATTGATAGCGCAATGTTGAATAGTGTTGGCAGCACTGAAGTTCCTGAGCTCGAAAACCACAGCCTGAAAAGTGCCCAACGCATTCACTGTCATTTTTTCCCAGGTGATTTCAAACGCATTGTTAAACATCACAACGTAATTGGAATCCTCATGGGTAGCATTGTATTCCACGATGACAGAAGTACTGTCTCCGTTTTCAGCAGTGAAAATGATTTGTTTTCCAAACACTCCCGGGATATAGGGAATGATGATTTGTTCGGTATAAGTGCCAGGGCGAATCAGCATCGTGACCGTATCACAGATACCTATAGCTTGAAGTGAATCTACAGCTTCCTGAATGGTAGTGAAATCAGGGCTGGTACCACCAATCGTATATGAACCTTGCATACCAACTCCAATCGTGACGGTCATAGTGTCATTGATGACATTATCGTCCTGCAGTCCATTTGGCATGCTGGTCCATGCTTTTAATTCATATGTTTCGCCGTAGACAACCTGTTGTGTATCCAGTTCTACATAGTAATGGATATCACCCACCGGCATTGGGAAATTGCAGTGCACCGGATCTTGCGGGATGCCATCCCACGTCCAATGTACCTGCACCGAATCAATGTCTGCGCCACCAAAATTTCTCAACAACAGGCTCATTAACGCGGGGCCTTCGCAAAATGGATCATGAAAAATGTGACTCACGCCAGCATCAGCCTGGGGTAGGGAAGACAAAGGAATAAATCTTACCATATCACCACCACAACAGCTCACATCCCAGGTAGTATTAGCATTGCGGCCTGCCAGGTAATAAGAGTTTGTACCTGTATTGTTTTCTATTCCTTGAGTTGTGGCGTTGCACGGATCGCTTCCATCCGCCCAGTTTTGAGTGTGAATTTCAATGCTATGATTCGATTCCAATAGATGGATCTGGCCATAATAGCTGGTACTATAACATTCGTCAGTGAAATCAAATGTTACGATGAAAGTTCGGTTAGGCGCGTCGCCGACAGTCTCATAGGAGTATATATTGTAGTAGGGAAATTCACCAAAATACCCGTAGGCATCTGTCCATGCGGCAGCAATAAGATTGTTGGGACTGGATGGATTGGGTAAGGATTGTCCCTCACAACAACCTGGATCCATCGCATTGTCGAAGGTGATAAAGCCATTGGCACTTATATATGCAGTGTCATATGGATTGCCAAAGAATTCGAAATCAAATCCGATGGGAACGGCTTCCAGGGTATCTTCATATACAGTGATATCCTCCGGGAGGTTAAAAATTAAGTTGTAGTCATTATCTGCTTCCTGCACCAGGTATTCAAACGAGTCTCCTGGAGTGAAGGATACGAAGTCATCATCTCCCGGTAGTACCTGCCAGATTTCATTATAATTTCTGCCAGGTACAGCGTACGCCACGATCCGTCAGCATTTTCTATCCCTTGTGTTACATTCCAGCCCTGGCATTCACCGCCATACCATTGTTGGGTATGGATCTCAATGATGTTAGTAGATTCAAATAGTTTAACCTGTCCGTAATAACTGCTATCACATGGGTTGCCGAGATCAAGTGTGATCACCAATCTGCTGTTTGGAGCTGAACCAAATAGCTCATAATGCGTACTCACAAAATCTCCATTCGTCCAGGCCAGCGCAATCAGGTTGTTGGGACCTACTGTATCCGGAACATACTGGCCACAACAACTACATGGATCAGGACACTCGAGAAAGCAACAAAGCCATCACCTCCGACGTAGCAATCAGTATAGCGTACTCCCGAAAAATTCAAAATTAAATCCTATTGGAATTTGGGTGGATTTATCCCCGTTAGACACTGAAAAAGGTAGGATTATCTATTTCAATATTATAAGTTCCGTCTCTGAGACACATATAGGATTGACCTGACAGTAGCACTGGAAGGGCATTCAGTAGGACTGTGATCAATCCACATTGCAGGATGCGCATTGTGCAATTTTTAGTTTGCATATATCAGTTCTTCAGGTGGTCGGTTGTGGGGTTCCCGGGGTGTATTTATGCGTCAAAATTGATGAGGATCACTTTCCTCATCAATACTACATATGCGCTATTTTAAACCGAAGCCATTCGCTTTGCAATACTGGCAAGGGATTTGGAGTAAACAATGGTTGGTTCTGCCCCTCTTTTCTGTCCGATTGGGTGAAGCCAATCCATCGTTTTGTCTAAATACTGCATATGTAGTATACCAGGGATGAATCGGTCGTGGTTGATTTGTAAACTCTTTTGTGGGGGTATTCCGGCAGAACAGCTATTTTGGTATACCTAAATACAATGTGAGATTGGCCTGACTATGCAAAAGATATCTTCTGAATTGATCAAAGTGGGAATAGTCGATGACAACAAGTCTACTGTATCCTCCTTGCAGGAAGTCCTCTCCTATGCGCCAAAGATCAAAGTGGTCCTGACCGCAAAGTCAGGTGATGACCTCTTTGAAAAGCTAAAACTTGCAGATACGGAAGGGTTGCCTGATATTATCATCACGGATGTCAATATGCCTGGCATGAGTGGTATTGAGGTAGTGAGACAAGGCAAGGCCCTATATCCTTCCATCAGGTTTATGATGCTGACAGTGTTTGATGATGAAGACACACTCTTCGAAGCCATCAAGGCCGGTGCCAGTGGTTACCTCCTAAAAGAAGAACGTACGGCGACGATCATCAATCATATCGAACAATTAATGGAAGATGGCAGCGTACCTATGAGTTCACGAATAGCCCGTAAGACACTGGATCTCCTGGCTCATTCGTCGCCGTCTGTTTCCGGCAACCAGGTGGTGCAGTTGGAAGGTCTTTCTGCAAGGGAAAAAGATGTGCTCTACCTTTTAGTTGATGGACTCGAGTATAAGGCGATTGCTGCGAGGCTTGTCATCAGCCCGCATACAGTCCGCAAGCACATCGCCAATGTGTATGAAAAATTGCACATCACATCCAAAGCGCAGGCGATCCGGCTATTACAGGGTAACAAGCAAATGACAGAGTCAGGTGGTAGAAAACGACATAAGATCCTGTTGGTGGATGATCATCAGATTATACTGGATAGCCTCGCGATGATGATCTCCACGATTGGAGATTGTGAGATTATCGGCAAAATTTGCGACCCTACAGATGTTATTCCTTTTCTCGAAGCAAACGCAGTTGATCTGATCATCTCAGATATCAGCATGCCCAAAATGGATGGCCTGGCCCTGGCCTCACAAGTCAAAAAGAAATTTCCTACAGTACGGATGCTCATGCTCACCGTTTCTGAAGCACCTGAGCAGGTCCACCGTGCTCATGCCCTGGGTATAGAAGGTTATGTGCTGAAGAAGACAAATAAGGAAGAACTCACAAATGCCATCCGCCAGATCATGTCAGGTGAATCTTTTTACGGACAATCAATTGCTGCTTACGTTTAGATTTGGTATCTGAAACAGGATTTGTGTTGCTATATCTTATTCTGAAGATTGTTCAGTACCATTTGACCGCAGAGGAATAGAGATGTGCACAGTCACGCCATGCTTTAGTCCATTGGAAATTTTCAATGAGCCATTGACACTCTTGACCCTTGAGGTAAGGTTCTTTAGTCCGGTCCCTGATTGATTTATATCCGCTACAAATCCTTTTCCATCATCTTCAACCCGGATGTCCATGACCTCATCATCAAAATTAAGCTGTACGGATGCTTTCTGGCATTCAGAGTGGCGTATGATATTATTGATCAGTTCCATGATCATAGCATAGGCCTGGATTTTTAAAGCATTACCTATCTCTGGTTCCCGCTGTGCAGGGATAAAGGTGAATTTTATTTTTTGGTTCTGACTCAGGTTTTGCAGAAACTGACCGATCAGCTCATTGAGCGTGTTGGCCTCGATGTCTTTCGGAACAAGGTTGTGGGAGATAAAGCGCACATCTTCGTAGATGTCAGACATAGCATCGACCAGCCTGTTGATGACCAGTTGTTCTTCCTGTGATTTGTCAGGTGTATTGATGGTTTCCAGTATCCACTTGGCAGCAGCTATTTTCGCATTGATGTTGTCATGCAGTTCGATGGCCATTCGTTTTCGCTCGATGTTCTGCCCTTCGGTCAAAGCTCGTTTGATTTCAAGATTCTTGCCCGATAATTCCAGGTTCTGTAACAACAGTTTTTTATTGGTTCGTCTGTAATAGTTCAGAAAGAGCAGGCCGCCCAGTACCAGCGCAGCAAGGACGTACAGCCACATACGCAGGTTTTTTCCTTTGAGTTGTTCGATCTGCAGGTCTTTCTGCCCGGATTCATATTTAAGTTCGAGTTCATGATACCTGTTTTGCACCTCAAAACGGGCAAGGCTATCTTCGATCTCTTTTAATTGCTCAAAATGGTAAAGGGCCTGTTTAAAATCACCGGCTTGCTTAAAGGTGTACCCGGTCGTTTTATGGGCACGAGCTTCCATTTCTATCCATCCGGTCTGTTTAGCATAGTCAATGCCGAGCAACCTGTAATGAATAGCCTCCTTGAAGTTTCCTTTTTCCTCATAGACATCAGCGAGATCTCCATACACGGCGAAGATCACGGAATGAAACTTCTTCTCTTTAGCAATTTCAAGGGCTTTATTTCGATATTCCAATGCTTTCTTCTCATCACCTAATCGTAGGTAGCAACCTGCCAGGCCATGCGCATTGTCCGCTTTGATCATCATGCTCTTTACCTGAGGCAGCAATGCCTCCACCTGCTGGTAATAGGAAAGAGCACCCGGAAAATCCTGGCGACCATAGGCTGAATAAAATTTATGGTCTCCATAACAATCGAGTATCCAGGCGAGGTAGTTTTTATTGGCCAACCGTTCTGCCAGGGGCCTGATTTTTTCAAGCGTAGCATAACATGCATCCGTCATGCCATTGTTGTTCAGTACAAAGGCCTTGAGTATATAGGCGTAGGCCACCAGTTCGGATTGATCACCATTCTTTTCAAGGGAAGCAATGGCTTCTGTGTACTGGTCGAGTGCCTGTTCAAATTCACCTCTGCGGTCATGGTATTTACCTCTTGCCCTGAATAGCAGGCCTTCCGTTTTATTCCAGCGAGAATGCGGAAGTAAAGTTTCCAGCGAATCAATAAATTGTAAGGAGAGCGTATCCTGCTGTCCACTGTATGCTTCGGCCAGATAACTATAATAATAGCTTAGCGCGGAATCTTTGCGGAAGGAAGCATCCATGCTATGGGCCTCTCTCAGCATGAGATGAATTGAATCTATGCCCTGCGTCCATGCAGGAGTGCCCTGAAATAAATGGAAGAAGAAAAGGAGTACACAGGTTCTGGACAACATCCATCCAAAAGTAAGAAGCAATTTAAACAATACGGCTATACGGCAGATTATTTCAGAAACGGACACGGCCTGATGAGCGCTCTGCAATCCATTATATCAGTCAGGAGCCAGCAAGATACTTCGCATGATGCTCTTCTATAATATGATACTGTTAGCAGCTGCTGATAACCGCTGCCAACTGATCACTGCTATCTTGTCAATGCTATCTTGTCACTTCTAACTGCTCACTGCTAACTGCTCACTTCTAGCTTCAATAAGCCCTGTATTTGTTTCTATATTAGGATATTATGTAATAAGACAGGGAATGTAAAATTTTCCTTATCTACGGGTAAAGGTTAACTTATTGTAACATTTTTCAAAAGGTTATCCCCATATTTACACCCCTTTAATGATTCTGTATATGAAAACACAACCATACCACGTAGTACGTACCTCAAAAATCCACGGACGTGGTGTTTTTGCAGCAAGGCCCATTCGCAAGGACATTAGGGTCCTGGAATATACAGGTCCTATCATCTCCGAGAAGGAAGCGGATGAAGTAGGCATTTCCACCGACAAGGATGGACATTCCCATACTATGCTCTTCCAGGTCAGTAAGAAACGGGTAATCAATGGCAATGAAGGTGGTGATGCGCGTTATGTCAATCATGGTTGTGACCCTAACTGTGAAACTGAACAGGACGGTGATCAAATATTTATCAAGTCATTGCGGGCCATAAAGAAGGGAGAAGAGTTGGTATATGATTATCACCTCCAGGTGCCAGGTAAAATCACTGATAAGGTTAAAAAGGAATACGCTTGTTTTTGTGGGTCTCCAAAATGCAGGGGCACACAGATAGCTGAGTCGATTCTCGCTAAGCAGGCTAAAAAGGACGAAAAGAAAAAGAAGAAGGAAGAAGAGAAAAACCAGAACAAGAAGAAAAAAGCTGCAGAAAAGGATTTGAAGAAAAAAGCAAAAGCTTCAGATCAAGCTGACAAAAAGAAAAAAGCAAAAGCAACAGATAAAGCTGAAAGCAAGAAGAAAGTGAAAGCCGGAGATAAAACGGATAACAAAAAGAAAAATAAAGGCAAGAAGAAAGCTGATTCCCTTTCACTGATGGTTGATAAAAAACCGGCCACCTCTAAGGGTAAGAAAAAGGATACCAAGAAAAAAGACAAGAAGAAGAAAAAGTAGTTACTCTATTATTGGGACCTGAGTTCAGCATTCAATTGCTTGAAATCAATCTTCCCCTTATTTTTCTTGAGATGATCCACCAGGACCATCGCTCGGTGGATACGTAGATCAGGGTTTTTTACCTGGCCTGCCGCATAGATGATGTTCCGCTGTTTCCCCGGTGTCAATTTGTCAAAGTACTCCTTCCCTGCTTTATCCTGGGCGAGCACTTCCTCGAGTTCAACAGGAAAAGGTAATCCGAATTCACTCGCATCCTGCGTGAGTTGCACTTCCACTTTTGATCCTTCCTTCAGTTTCAGCTGATCCCTTATTTTTTTGTTGATCAGTATAAAATACACTCCATCTCCTGCCGACATGATCGCACATTGGAATTCAACAGTTTTGTTAAGTGAACAAACCACCCGCTTAATTCCCTGCTCCAGGAAATGCTTCGCAACAAGGTGAGGAACCTTGAGATGATAGGACCACAACTTTGTATTGAAATTTTCAATGATTGCTTTGAATTCCATGGTGGTTGTCAAGATTTCTTCCCTCAAATTTAAATAAGCATTTCCATAGATCATGCCGTTGGATGGCGTTCTCGCCGCCAACTACAGCGAATTTCGGATTTCTTTCGTCACGGGCGGATGCAATACGCCCCCGACCTTCTCACTCTCTCACTCTCTCACTCTCTCGCACTCTCACGCTCTCACGCTCTCACTCTCTCACAATTGAATATCTTTCCACCCTCAATCCATCGTAACCATGAAGACCTTACCCTGGACCGGCGTTTATCCTGCCGTCACCACCAAGTTTACACCCACCGGCGATCTTGACCTGGACGCATTTTTATATGGAATCCACGCACAGGTCAAGGCAGGAGCCGATGGTATCATTATAGGCGGTTCCCTCGGTGAAAGTAGCACCATCACACATGATGAGCGAATAGCGATGTTATCCGCTACACTGGAACACGTAGGTCATAAAGTGCCGGTACTGGTCAATATCGCAGAAGGTTCCACCAGGCAGGCCATAACACTGGCCCAGCGAGCAGAAGCATCCGGGGCCCATGGTCTCATGGTGCTACCCCCGATGATGTATAAGCCGACCGAACAGGAAGTCATTGATTTTTTTACAGATATCGCATCCGGCTCCGGATTGCCAATCCTGGTGTATAACAATCCGGTTGATTACAAGATAGAAGTGACGCCGCAGATGTTTGAGGTCCTGTTAAAGCACGATACTATCCAGGCGGTCAAAGAAAGCACCAGGGATCTCGCTAATGTGACGCGATTGATCAATGCATTTGGTGACCGGCTAAAGATCCTCACTGGCGTCGATACCATCGCGATCGAAGCACTCGTGATGGGAGCACATGGGTGGGTCGCAGGCCTGGTCAATGCATTTCCCGCTGAAACCGTAGCCATATACCGGCTGGTAAAGGCAGGACGCATCAACGAAGCAAGGGATATCCATCGTTGGTTTCTTCCAATTCTTGAACTGGATATCAATGCCCAGCTGGTTCAGAATATAAAACTCGCTGAACACATGACCGAACTCGGCAATGAATATGTAAGGCTTCCACGCAAACCACTTCAGGGATATGAGCGCCAACGTGTCATTCGAATTCTCGAAGAAGGCATAGCTACACGACCTTCACTACCTGATTATCTCCATCTATAAAGTACATATCGGATGATCACACATAACATTATTGGTTTTCAACAATCAGCAACATCCGGTAAGTATATCTATGCTACGGACCCAGCCATGCTTGCCACTTTGCCGGAAGCTTTCGCTACAGCTACTGCAGAAGAAACAGATAGAGCGGTCAGTAAAGCACATCAGGCATTCAATATTTACAGGAAGATACCCGGGACGCGAAAAGCTGAATTTCTCCATGAGATAGCTAAAGGTATTGAGGACTTAGGTCAGGTTTTAATTGAACGGATTATGCAGGAGACAGCATATCCGGAGGCGCGTGTGATCGTCGAACGAAACAGAACGTGCGCGCAGTTAAGGATGTTCGCAGCAGAAGCAATTTCAGGCGGATGGAAGACTGTCACAATTGATCCTGCATTACCGGACAGAACACCTGCTCCAAGACCGGAGATACGCAAGATGATGATACCTCTAGGTCCTGTTGTGGTGTTTGGTGCCAGTAACTTTCCGCTCGCATATTCAACCGCTGGAGGCGATGTGGCCTCTGCACTTGCTGTGGGTTGCCCGGTGATTGTCAAAGCGCATGATTCGCATATTGGTACAAACGCACTCGTTGCAGAAGTCATCCTCGAAGCAGCGCGAAAGACAGGTATGCCCGATGGAGTATTCTCTTCACTCAACGGAGATGGAATGCATACAGGTCAGCAACTTGTTTTGCATCCCTTGACCGCCGCGGTAGGATTTACAGGATCAAAGCAAGGAGGAAGGGCACTATTTGATCTCGGACAGCAACGGGAAAATCCTATTCCCGTTTTTGCAGAAATGGGAAGCGTCAACCCTGTATTTATTTTTCCCGGAAAGGTCCGTAGTGATAGCAAGGGACTTGCGGGGCAATTAGTCGCTTCCATGACGATGACCGTTGGACAGTTTTGCACCAACCCGGGATTATTGATTGCATTGAAGGATCATCATACAGAGGCATTTTTAGATGAACTGGCAATAGCACTTAAGGTAATTCCAGAGGCATCAATGCTCAATCATGGAATCTATAAAAGTTTCCATCGCGGTGTAGCCGCCGTCAGGGAAGTGAATGGAGTGATCATGTTACATGACCATCAATCTTCAGAAGGACTGCGCACAGCGCCGGTATTAGCCACAGTACCTGCGGATGTGTTTCTTGCGCATCCCCAACTTCACCATGAGGTGTTCGGCCCCTTCTCGATCATCGTCCTCTGCGAAAATATGGATGAAATGCTAAGCGTAGCTGGTGCCCTGGAAGGACAGCTTACAGCAACAGTGCAAGTGAGTGATGATGAACTCACGGAGACTCAGCCATTGATTGATATACTCATCTACAAAGCAGGAAGGATCATTATGAATGGAGTCCCTACAGGCGTTGAAGTCTGTGCTGCTATGACACATGGAGGTCCATATCCTGCCAGTACGGATAGTCGTTTTACAGCAGTCGGTCACCATGCTGTGCAGCGGTGGCTCAGGCCAGTTTCTTTTCAGAATTTTCCTGCCAATTTGATTTCGGGTATGACCAATGACTAAGCTAACGTTTATACAGAATTTGAAAATGGCCTTGGCCGTTGCAGGAGCGCCGCACTGAGCGGAGTCGAAGTGTTTGCTCCTGCGACCATGAGAATTCCAATTTTGATTCTCCATTGGAATTCCGTTGGGTATCAATGTGGTTGCCGGAGCAAACTCCTGCAACGGCCCGCCCTTCTTTAATTTGTGTATTAACGAAAGGTGACCAGGAAGTGCTATTTCTGCCATAATTATTAGAACGCTCTAATGATTTTGAAATGGAGTAACAAAACTTTATCTATGCATATCTTTATTTTGCAAAACAACACTTAACCACCTAATACTCAATTATGAACAAATTATTATCCGCTCTAATACTGTGTACTGCGTGTTTTAGCACAGAAATATATAGCCAGGTTGATTCAACAATGGTAGCCGACAGCATGCCTGCCATGGATCCAATTCGCGCAGATCGTCCGGATCAAACCGAATCTTCCTTCCTGGTGCCTAAAGGTTACTTTCAGGTAGAAATGGGATTTTCTATTACCGATACAGATCCAGGCTTTATTTACGCCTATCCTGCAGGCTTATGGAAATATGGTCTGACAGATAACTTTGAACTCCGGTTGATTACCAATTACATTACCATTCAAAAGGAACCTAATCCTGATGTAAGTGGTTTCCTGCCTTTGGCTGCAGGATTTAAGGCAAGATTGTCAGAACAGAAAGGCATACTTCCAAAGATGTCCTTTATTGGCCATCTGCGTCTGCCTGGTGTTGTTTCTGAAGAATTTGAAACAACTTATCTGGCACCTGACCTTCGTCTGGCATTTGATCACATTGTTTCTGATGTATTCTCTGTGGGATACAATGTCGGTCTTGTTTGGGATGGAGAGGATCCGGAGCCATTTGTGATCTATACCCTGACAACTGGATTGGCCATTTCCAAAAGGCTAGGCTTATTTGCAGAAGTGTATGGCGCAACTCCTCAGCGATCCAGCGAAGATCTTGAGTTATATGCAGATGCAGGACTAACCTATTTGATTGGCAATAATTTCCTTCTCGATGTATCAGCCAGTCAGGGTATCACTGACAATGCACCTTTGCGTTATGTTTCTGCAGGATTTTCATACAGATTTAAGCTTTGATGGCTGGCCAGAACACCCTGCCGTCTAATGCAGGAGTGAAGTGAAAAGTCTTTTCTATAGTGGCATGCTACTGCTTATTGTATTCGAAGTAGCGAATGTCTTTTTTATCATGCCCATGCCTGGGAGCCAGGAGATGGAAAGTATTGGCGTGGCTTATTTTCTCTATTCCAAACGCTGGATTATCAGGTCCATTCTGGCTTTGATCGCACTAATCGGAATCAAGGGTGCATGGAAAAACAAGAAGTGGCGGGTCATTTTTTTAATGCTGGCATATGCAGGGGTCTTGTATTTGACCCATTATAAAATGGCCGCAGATACTATGTTCTATCAGCCACGCTATTTACAATTTTTAAAAGCAGACGAAAACGTTGTTGATCCTGATCGGCTTGTCATCGGTGTGACACACAACGGCGAAGCGAAAGCATATCCGATTCAATTTTTAGGGTACCATCATCAGGTCCAGGATACTATTGGCGGCAAGCCGGTCATGGTGACCTACTGCACAGTATGCCGTACTGGTCGTGTATTTGAACCAATGGTAAATGGACAGTTAGAAAAATTCAGACTGGTGGGTATGGATCACTACAATGCTATGTTTGAGGATCACGCTACCAAATCATGGTGGCGGCAAGGTACAGGTGAAGCAATAGCAGGACCACTCTCAGGAAACAAACTTCCTGAAGTCCCAGCTATTCAATCTTCTCTGGAAACGTGGTTGAAATTATATCCAGGTAGCCTGATCATGCAGCCCGATTCAAATTTCAGTGAGATATATGATAGCCTGAGTGATTATGAATCTGGTCAGCGATCAGGAAGGCTAACGAGACGCGATACAGCCTCTTGGCAAGATAAATCCTGGATCGCAGGTATTGATCTTGGAGAAGTAAGTAAAGCATATGATTGGAATGAACTTGTTTCAAAAGGCGTGATCAATGATACACCTGGTTCGATTCCCATCTCAATTGTCTTAACACCGGATCAGAAGGGCTTATTTGCATTCAGGAGGCTTACTGATGAACAACAACTGACATTTCGCAATGATACCCTGACAGATGGGACTGCAGATTATGCACTCACTGGTGGGGCGATGGATAGCTCATCGAGCTCCCTCTATATCCTTCCTGTCTATCAGGAGTATTGGCATAGCTGGAGAACCTTTCATCCTTCCACCAGGAAATAATCAATATTGTTTCCAATCCTTTTTGTACAAAATTGTTGGATAATCCTGTCTGTGTTATCGCCTGATCCTGGAAAAAGGCTTTGATTCCCTCGCTGACTATGAAAATTCCCTGACACATGGAATGGAAAAGCCAGCATGGAAAAAGTGGTATGAGCGATTCAAATCTCATGTGGAAAGCAGCCACCGGGAGATACTCAGATAGATTATGTAACAGAAGGGGGCCGATACAAAGCAATAGGTAGGGAGATGTGTAGGCCCTTTTTATAATTTTTGACGCTATAGATTCTAATGAGTTTCTAATATTCGGACAAAGTAGTCTCTATTTGTTATGCGTACCTTCGCGTTTTCAAAAGGCTACTATGAGCAAGTTTCTTTTTCCGGCGATACTCACGATTTTTTGTCTAGGTGCCTTGTCAGCACAAATAGATTCTATCTCCAACGTCGAGCTAAAGAATGTCGTAGTCAAGGGATACAGATTTAATGAGGTAACTTCCAAATTGCCGGATGTCCATGAGACGTATATCATTGGAGGCCGTAAAAGTGCTGTCCTGTCTGTGACTGATCTTCCTGCCAACCTTGCTGAAAAAACCGGAAGACAGATTTTTGCTAAGATACCAGGAGCGTTTATTTACGACATGGACGGCTCAGGTAATCAAGTCAATTTTGCGACCCGTGGTCTTGATCCACATAGAAGTTGGGAATATAACATCCGGCAAAATGGCGTGTTGATCAATTCAGATATCTATGGTTATCCGGCGAGCCACTATAGTTTGCCGATGGAAGCCGTTAAGAATATTGAAATCGTGCAGGGTACGGCTGCCTTGCAATACGGCGCTGAGTTTGGAGGCATGATCAATTATGTAACCAAAAGCGCAGATACGACCAAACCCATTTCGTTTGAAAGCATCAATACAGTTGGCTCCTATGGGTTGTTTAGTTCATACAATGCACTGGGAGGCAAGGTAGGTAAGCTAACCTATTACACGTATTATCAACGCAGAGTGTCTGACGGATATCGGGACAATGCAGAATCAGATGCCTCAGCACAGTTTGCAAGTCTTCAATATGATTTCTCTTCCAAGCTTAACCTGAAGTTTGAAATCGGCCGCAGTGAATATGAATATCGCATTCCAGGTCCACTGACAGACAGCATGTTCTATGCAGATCCACGACAGTCTACCCGTACACGCAATTATTTTAATCCTGATATCTATGTGCCATCGTTGACCCTCAACTGGCAGGTGAATGAAGCCACTACTTTACAATGGATCGTATCAGGACTTTTTGGGGCCCGCAACAGTGTGGAGTTTGAGGGATTTGCCACTAAGGCTGATGTCATCGATCCGGTTACTTTGCAATACGCTCCAAGAGCCGTTAATATTGACAACTTCAACTCCAGGACTTCAGAGCTTCGCCTCCTGCACCAATATAATGTGGGTAAAATGCGAAGTGTCGTTTCTGCCGGCCTCCGTTATTTTAATAATGACATGCACCGCCGACAACAAGGAAAGGGCACTACCGGATCTGATTATGATCTGACGATCACCGGTGATTTTGGAAGAGACATGTATTATAAAAGTCAGAGTATCGCTGTCAGTGTAGAGAATATGTTGTACGTCACACCAAAATGGAGTGTTTCCCCTGGCTTTCGTTATGAGTTGGGAGCTACAGACATGACAGGTTATATATCCTATCTGGATCCGGATGAAGTACCTAATCATATCGAACATAATATTCCGGCTTTTGGTATCAATAGCAAATATGTATTGAGTGAATCAACATCTATCTACGGGGGCATATCCCAGGCCTACAGACCTGTTTTATTTAAAGATATCATCCCTTCTTCTTCCCTGGAACGCGCTAACAAAGATCTGGAAGATGCTTTTGGATACAATGCTGAACTGGGTATCTCAGGTCGTTCGTCAAGCTGGCTTAAGTATGAGTTGACATTTTTCAGGTTAGTCTACAAAAACAAACTGGGGAATACCATACAGGAGGAAGACGGTGTAGAGTACATATACAAAACCAATATCGGAAATAGTGAAACGAATGGCATTGAGCTTTTCGCCGAAGCCGTTCCCATCCAGTCAAGGAATCTCTATCTTTCATTTTTTACGTCTACATCCTTGATGAAAGCGGTCTATACAGATGCAGCAATTGCCAACAATGGCGAAAATGTGGATATCAGTGGTAATGAGGTTGAAAGCGTCCCCAGATGGATCAGCCGCAATGGTTTAAATGTTGGTTACAAGAATCTTCGGGGCACCCTTCAATACAGCTATGTAGCCGAAAGTTTCTCCGACCCTACGAATGTCGTTGAGCCTACAGCTAATGGTGCAAGAGGAATTGTGCCATCATACGGCTTGCTGGATCTCAATTTTTCATTCCGTTTTGCTGATCATTTTATCCTCCGCGCTGGTGTCAACAATCTGCTCGATAAGCAATACTTTACCAAGCGACCATTGTTTTATCCTGGTCCAGGTGTCTGGAGTTCCGACGGCAGGAGTGTGGTGGTGTCTCTTGGTGTGAAGTTTTGATTTTTTGCCCCTAAATCCCCTGTGCTTCGACCTGCTATCCCTCATCCTCGTCCTACAGCTCAGCAACCAGGGGACTTTAAATTCTCCACTTCTAACTTCAACTTGGGTATTGGCTATTGGTTATTGATACAAAGTAATATCTGTCTCCGGGCAACTCCTTCTCACTTCACCTTGGCTATTCGATATTCGCTATTGGCTATTGATTTGAATTTTGAACTGTCTCCAGACATAACCCCTTGCTCCTTGCCCCTTGCCCCTTGCTAATGCCGATGCTCTTCGATACATTTACCTCCTGATGAGAACTGTATTCGAATGCATCGACGGCCATACCTGCGGCAACCCTGTCCGAGTGGTCAAGAATTCAAAGCCCGATCTTCATGGGCATAATATGAATGAAAAGCGGCTTCATTTCATGCGTGAGTTTGACTGGATCAGGAGAGGTTTGATGTTTGAGCCTCGGGGCCACGATATGATGAGTGGCAGTATGCTCTATGCGCCACATGATCCGGCGCATGATGCCGCAGTACTTTTTATTGAAACCAGCGGTTGCCTTCCGATGTGCGGACATGGCACCATCGGGACAGTGACGATCGCCATCGAAGAAAAACTCATCATTCCAAAAATTCCAGGTCAGTTGATCCTCGAGGTTCCGGCAGGGATCATCAAGGTGACGTATCAGCAGGTTCACGGTAAAGTGAAATCTGTAAAAATCACAAACGTTCCTTCATTCCTCGCCGCCGCTGATCTTACAGCCACCAGCCCTGTATTGGGAGAGCTGAAAGTGGATGTTGCTTACGGTGGTAATTTTTATGCTATCGTTGATGTACAAGATGGTTTCCCCGGAATGGAACATTACACTGCTGATCAGTTGATTGCCTGGGGTAGGGCATTACGCGAAGACATCAATAAGCGCTATACGTTTGTGCATCCGGAAGAAAAATCCATCAACGGTTGCTCACATATCCTTTGGACAGGGAAGCCAATCGATGCATCATCCACAGCAAGAGGCGCTGTGATTTATGGTGAAAAGGCAATTGATCGCTCACCATGCGGTACAGGCACTTCTGCGCGAATGGCACAGTGGCATGCAAAAGGCAAGCTGCAGGCTGGTGAATCATTCAAACATGAAAGCATTATCGGCAGTGTCTTCAATGGGATGATTGTAGGTGAAACTAACGTGGGTAATTTTCCTGCCATTGTTCCTTCTATCGAAGGTTGGGCAAGGATCACAGGCTACAATACCATCATCATCGATGATGAAGATGATCCTTATGCACATGGATTCCAGGTCATATGAAGGATGTAGTCATCATCGGAGGCGGAACAGTAGGGTTGTGGTGCGCGTGGCATCTGCATCAGGCAGGAAGGCGGGTGACGATTGTTGACAAAGGTGATTTTACTGATGGATGTTCGTTTGGAAATGCAGGTATGATTGTACCAAGTCATTTTATTCCAATGGCCTCACCAGGCATTATTTCTAAAGGAATCCAGTGGATGTTTAAAAAGGACAGTCCCTTTTATATTCGACCCAGGTTCAATCTGGAGTTAGCACAATGGCTTTGGTCATTTTACAGGTCAAGTACTAAGAAGCACGTCGCTGAATCTGTTGCGCTGCTTCGCGACCTGCATACGGAGAGCCGTGAATTATACAGGCAACTCAATCAGTCAACTGATTTCAATTTTGGTTTTGAGCAGAAGGGCATATTGATGCTATTTAAATCTGCCGCTGCCGAGCACGACGAACTGGAGATGGCGGAGGCAGCACATCAGCTGGGTATTGATGCTATTCATTTGACACCGGAGAAATTGAAGCAAGTGGAACCAGGAATACAAATGGACGTTCGGGGTGCAGTGCATTATCCCGGAGATGCACATGTCACACCCCATGTGTTCATGCGTCAAATGGTGAATCATCTCAAACAGGAAGGTGTTGAATTCCTTTCCGGAAAAGAGATAACAGGTGTTCATGATCATGGTCAAACCGGTGCTGAAGTCTCTACAGCCGATGGAGATATACTGCAGGCCCAAAAAATAATTGTTGCAACAGGAAGCTGGTCCGGAAAGCTCTTGAAGAAAACAGGATACCGATTGCCGATGCAGGATGGTAAAGGGTATTCAATGACCCTGGAGCGGCCATCCCTGAAGCCTTCTATTCCTTCCATCTTGCACGAAGCCCGCGTGGCCATTACACCAATGGGCGATGATCTCCGCATTTCGGGTACGCTGGAAATAAGTGGTATGGATGATCAGGTCAACCCGCATAAAGTGAATTCAATTCTCAAAGCTGTACCGGAGTATTATCCTGGAATGAAAATTAAGGACGCAGGCCCTGTTTGGTTTGGTTATCGTCCTTGCACACCAGATGGTATGCCCTATATCGGTCCATTACAAAGTGACTCGGCAGTCATCATGGCTACCGGTCATGCCATGATGGGATTGAGTCTGGCCCCGGTGACCGGTAGAATTGTAAAAGATATGCTCGCCGGCATTTCTTCAGGGCATGCACTCAACAAAACTGAGCCTTCAAGGTTTAGATAGGATGTTGAATAGACTTCACTTTATCCTTCCACCTGTTTTATGCTTTTGCATTTTTGGATTTGATGAAGTAATTGGTCAACCTATCGGTAATACAGCTGATTCTTTACGAGATTCAATTGAATGGTCAGTTTTATCTGCACCAGTTATTGTGCATGCTACAGAAGCCACAACTCCCTTTTCCATTACATCCATTGATCAACATGATCTTGATCAACTTACAGCACCCACGATTGAACCCTTGCTCAATGCAACGCCAGGCCTGTGGATGCAATCCGGTGCCCTCAATACAAATCGCATCAGTATCAGGGGCGTAGGATACAGAGAGCCATTCGCTACCACCGGTATCAAAATATACCTGGATGAAATTCCGCTCACCAATGGAGTGGGGGAATCAAGTATTGAAGACATACACCCTGGCATCCTTTCTGGTTTAAATATCTGGCGCGGTCCTTCTTCCGCATTGTGGGGCTCAGGTCTCGGCGGAATGATTCATCTCAAAAGCCACATTCCGGATGAGAATGTATTACAAACCAAACTTCAGGTTGGATCCTTTGAGCGACTTCAGTTTGACCAGCATGTTTCACTTCGATATGGCAAGAATCAACAATGGGGCACGGCACTCCATTATCAATATCTCAATGATGCAGGCTATCGGGATAACAATCACTATCGCCGAAATTCTTTGACATGGATGCAACAATGGAGAGGAGAAAAAGGCCTGGCGATCAATACGTTTGTGCATGCCATCGGGTTGAAAGCATTTATTCCCAGTTCGCTCAACCTGAATGATTACGAAAACAATCCTTCCTCCGCAGCCCCTACGTGGGCAGCAGTCAAGGGGAATGAGGATTACACAAAGTGGATTACAGGACTGAATCTCATCTATGCTCCCGCTCAAGGCTGGGTATACAGGGGATCCTTTTTTGGAACATTTTTTAATTCCGAAGAAGTGCGTCCATTTAATGTGTTGCATGAAGACAACATTTCTGCAGGTATGCGTCATCGTTTTACGCTGCCGGTTAGGGACAATGGGCATATCACCATAGGTATGGAATATTTTAACGAGGATTATGCTTTCAGCACCTATGAAACTTTGGAAGGAGGCCAGACGGGATCACAGATCACGGATGAAGCCGAATCCAGAAACTATCTGAATGCATTCCTTCAAACAGAATGGAGTTTTAGTGCAAAATGGTATTTGTTTGCAGGCTTAAATGCAGCGCTTAGCAACTTATCAAACGGGGATTTGAAAACCAATACACCAATAGATGTTTTTCCCACAGCAGGCATCAGTTATAGTATATTTTCAGATTTATTGGTTTCTGGTTCGGTGAGTCGTGGATATTCATCGCTGGCTTTGGATGATGTACTCAATGCAGATGGTATGATCAATACGGATATAGTGCCCGAGACAGGATGGAGCGAAGAAGTCAGCCTGAAATATTTTAATGATCACGGCACTTTTGCGAAGCTGACCTTATTTACGATGAATATCCGGAATACAGTGCTCACCAGGCGAATCATGGATGATGTCTTTGAAAAACTCAATGGAGGTAGTTCGATACACCGCGGTATGGAATTCGAATATAAATGGATCAGTGCATCAGAAAAGATATCACTGGATGGGGCATACACCTATAATCATTTCAGGTTTGATGAATTTGTCGAAGGGGGCGCTGATCACAGCGGGAATGAATTGCCTGGCACACCTCGTCATCATGTGTATACACGACTCACGCTCTCTCCCTGGAGTCAATGGGATTTTCATGTTGAATATCATCTTATAACCTCGGTGTATCTCAACGATGCCAATACAGCAAGGGCGGATGGATATCAATTGATCAATGCAGGAATGGCCTATGAATTTATTTCAGGAAAGAAATGGACCGGGTCCGTTTCGGCAAATCTGCATAACCTGTTTGATGTGAAGTATTCACCAATGTTTCAGATCAATGCTCCGGGTGCCCAGCCCAGGTATTATTACCCTGGTAAACCGAGGTCTTTCTATCTGAATATGGTGTTTACACACAAAATCTGATACCAAATCGCCATTGTTCCACACATGGCTGACAAGGTGAAATCTATTGATTATCAGATTATTCTACGCGTGTGGGCAACGCATAACCACACTCAATGTCGGCTATTATGCTTTTAGAATTCATTTTTGGCCGCATCTTTACCCCATAAAGCGTTTTATACCCATGAAATTTAACACACTGCTCACGGCATTACTTTTCTTTGTTGCTGTCATATCAGTTGGCTCCTGCAAGAAGGATGATCAGCGGGAGATCGACCAGCAATTGATCGAGGACTTTATCAATGAGCACAACCTGGATGCAGATTCCACCTCCTCCGGCTTGTATTATGTGATTGAAGAACCGGGTTCATCAGAGCATCCAACCATCAATGATCAAGTCACTGTCAATTATATCGGGTTTCTGTTAAATGGAGATGTTTTTGATCAGGATTTCAACATCACCTTTGGCCTTGACCAGGTGATTCCCGGATGGCAGGAAGGTATCCCGCTGTTCGGCAAGGGAGGAAAAGGGTTGCTGATCATTCCTTCGCACCTTGGGTATGGTGACCGTACTTTGACCGGCATTCCGGCAAACTCAGTTATTGTCTTCGAAATCCACCTCCTCGATTTTTAATTGCCAACTTACGCGTAGCATGTCCTATTCGTAACCAACTTAGGCATCCTGGAACTTAACTGCTACCTTCTAACTGCTCACTGCTCACGTATTACTTGGTTAAATTCCCGTTAATTAAGGCTTGCTTTGTGCTGAAAGATGCTTTCTAACGTTATTACACCTATGATGAAAATACTTGCTACCCGCCTGACGATTCTGACGCTACTGACCATTGGTTTGATGCCTGTTTCCGGAAATGCCCAGATCGATGACCTCTTCAACAAAACAGTGAAAGCTATTACGGGGTCCAGCGATGGAGAAATAGATCTGGGACTCAAGCAGGCGCTTGAATTTGGTGTCAAGGAAGCAGTCGATAAGCTATCCGCAGACAAGGGTTACTTCGATAGCCCATACAAAATCCTCGTTCCTGAAGAGGCCAGATACATTGTCTCCAAGGTCAAGATGGTACCAGGTTTCCAGGATGTCGAAAAGCAACTCCTCGATAAGATGAACAAGGCTGCGGAAATTGCGGCAAAGAAGGCTACACCTATTTTTGTGGATGCTATTACCGCCCTGACGATCAAGGATGCTATGAATATCCTGATGGGCGAAAACGACGCGGCCACCAGGTATCTTGAAACACAAACACGCACAAGTCTGTATACTGCATTCATGCCCGATATCCAGGCTGCACTTGATGAAGTCAATGCGAGGGAATACTGGAAGTCAGTCATTACAGCCTATAACAATATTCCTTTTGTTAAAAAGGCAAACCCCCAACTTGATGACCATGTCAACAAGAAAGCCCTCGACGGATTGTTCAGCCTCATCGAAGTGAAGGAAGAGAAAATCAGAACAGACCAGTCACAGCGAACTACTGACCTGTTGAAGAATGTCTTTTCAAAGCAGGATTAAAAGCGCTTTATCGGGAGCGTTTTATCAACTGGTGCTGATTGGTACTTTCAGGTTTTTCAGATATATCATTCTTGCACCCAGTGAAATAAGAATGATCGCTCCTCCTGTAACAGCCCACGAAGAAGGTTGCTCCCCGTACCACAGGAGTACCCATATCGGATTAAGGATGGGTTCAAGCATCGAAAGCAATGCACCCTCCAGTGCAGGTATTCTTCTCTGCCCATAGGTAAAGAGGAGATAGCCAAGTCCTATCTGTACAAAACCCAGGAACGCAAGCATCAGATGTTCCTCTCCGGTGGCCGGACCTGATTTTAAGAATGAAGGGAGTGTAATAAGCACAATCCATAAATTGCCCATTACAATACCACTCATCTGTTCAGCGCGATTACTAAATCTAAGTGATAGAATGAGTCCTGCCAGAAAGAATCCTGACATCACCGCGAGACCGTCTCCAAGCCAGTGCTGACCAGTCCCCTTTTGCTCAAAGAGAAAAAAGGAAAGACCCAACAGACAAGCCAGTACAGTCACCAGGTTATATCTTTTCATTTTGATGCCAAGTAATTTTGGCTCGATGATGAGCACCACCGCAGGCGCGAGATATTGCAGGAAAATAGCATTAGCCGCGGTAGTCAGTTTAGTAGCACTTACAAAACAGATCAATAGCGGTGCATAAAACAAACTGATCAGCAATGCCCTTCGGTCAAAATGCAAAGCCTCTTTTCTGAACACAGCCAGGAATAGGATCCCGGCATACAAGCTTCGGTAAAACAGTATCGTAAACGCATCCTGGTGAAGTAGTTTGACCAAAACACCAGCCGTACTCCAGATGATACCGGCAGCCATCGTCGCGATTATTCCCCTGATGTACTGATTTTCTATACTCATCCTGATCGTTTGTCAAACTTCTACCCTTCACTTTTCACTCTTCACTTTTCATGAGCTTCCACGGCTTGAAAGCCGTGGCAATTCAATTTTCATGGCGTGGGCGCCATGTTTTTTGCTCATGTTATTACTTCGCCTTTTTTCATTTTTCACTTTTCATTTTTCACTCTTCACTTTTCATGAGCTTCCACGGCTTGAAAGCCGTGGCAATTCAATTTTCATGGCGTGGGCGCCATGTTTTTTGCTCATGTTATTACTTCGCCTTTTTTACTTTTCATTCTGCACTTTTCACTTTCTATTCCCTCACCTTTTTTTAGTGGGGTTAAAACCCCACTTTACAATATCGGTCGTGCCTATGGCACTTGGATCGATGATTTGGGATCATCGATCTTTTCTGCTTAGCCTAAGCCTTCGCTTTTTTTCACTTTTCACTCTTCACTCTTCACTCTTCACTTCTAACTTAAACTCTTTCCACTCCTTTCCATCCTGGTATATAATCGCACTGCCTTCCGGAAACTGTTTAAAAGTTAGTTGATAGGGATAGTCAAGAGTTTCTGCTTTAAAGTATTCGTTTTCATAACTGCTCGCGCCTATCCCGCTTAGATGCCACCAATTACCCCATTGATTGAAAGTGACCTTGATCTGCATCGGTCCTGTTTGCTCCACTTTCACTCCATCATTCGGTGTTGTCATATTGTATTGAAAGACATCATACATCACTCCTGTGTAAGGCTTGGATGTTTGGAAGTCAAGCAATTCATCAATCCCTGATGGTGCCTGGATGATGGAGGTCATCACGATGCCATTCAGATTGTCAGGACTATTGAGCACAAAGACATGGCTGCGGTCATGCCACCGAAAAGTATCTCTCAGCTGATGCACGATCTCTGTGGATTGTCTCCAGTAGTTGATTGTTTTTTCCTGCAGGTACAACTGTACCATGATGATGATGCCCATCAATGGAACCCATACCCATTTAGGAGTCTTGGAAAGCAATGGCAAAAAGGCTACGATGATGAATACTAAAGGCAAATAGCTAAAGCGATCGTTGCTACCAATCTGCAGGTGGTAAAAGAATAGGTTCGAAACCGGCAATACATAAAGCATCGATGCCGCCATGCCAAAGAAAACCAGGTGAACGTAACCGGAAACTTTTTTTATTCGGATGAAGTAGAGTAGGGCTATTCCAATGCACATCATCATCAGGAAGAAGACAAGCTCAGGTTTGGAGAGTAGATTGTCAAAGATCAGCCCTTTTGTCTTGAATGAGAAAAACCGGGCATCTGCTATGTGCTTGACCAAATATTTAAATTCCGTAGACATCATACCAATGATGTCAATGTTGAGATGCGCGGCTGCCCCATAATGCCCAACCCACGCACCAATGGTCAACTTGTTGAGCAGAATACCAAAGGCAAGTAGTATCCATAAAGAACTGCTCAAAGTCACCGCGCGCCGGATGTTAAATTCACTTCTGTTTCCTGCGAATGCCTCAATGGCCAGGTAAAGGCTGATGACTAATGGGGTGATGTACGCGATCTCCAACAGGAAGATCGAAACAAAATACATCCCCAGGCATAGCCATAGGAACTTTGTGTCAGCCTGATATAGATATTTTGGAATAAAAAGTACAAGAGCCATGACAGCAGCCAGGGAAAGCAGGTAATGGACACATACTTTCCAGACAACAACTTCAACATTGTATGGATGCACCAGGAAAAGGATGCACATCAGGATGATCAACAACCCCGGTGCATTGATCTTCCACCTTGTATTGATCTGCGTCAGCCAGGTATATAGCAACCATCCATTGAACGCATGCAGCGAACAGAAAATAAGATACCAGGGTAGCCCCTGGATATGGAAAATGGAATACAGGCTGTAAAAGAAGAAATGAAGAGCCTGATGGTTTCCTTTGTATCCAAAACTGGTGAAGATATCGGTAAACGTGCCTGCGTCATAGGCCCGCTGCCATCCAAGGAAATCAAAAACGAAACCGGCACCGATCGTCGGGTAAAATGCTATCAGGGTGATCAGCAGAAAGATAGGAAAGATCAACCTGGATGATTTCATAGTTGGGTACCCAGGGGATGTAGGGTGTTTTCAATCTTGCCACCTTCCATGATGTACAAGCGTCCTTTCATTTTTCTTTCCTCTACAAATTCAATTCCCTCCCATTGGCTGTTGCATGAATTATGGATTTTTCCTGTCGACAAGATGACCAGTTTACCCCCGGGAAATATTTTAATGTTGGAACCTTCCGGCATAGAGACTCTGCAACCAATTTCAAGTATACCTCCATCGCGGATCACGATATTGCCTTCAAGATCTGCACTTCCTTCCCAGCGGATGCTGTCGCTGATGGTGATCGTGGCACTGGTATCAAGCACACACCAGCGTGGTTCAAGTATATTGCGCTGGATGGCACCGAGCCTTGTCATGTTCATTACTATTTTACCGATCTGGCAAGGGGTGAGTGCAGCCATGTGTGCATTATAATCCATCATGTTATTGGAATACAGCGAGTCACAAGGAGGTTTATTTGTAACATTCCAGCAATTGGGATGCGCAGGAGTATCATCGCAGCCATCATGCCCACCCCAGGTATGTGACAAGCCAAGTGAATGCCCGATTTCATGATTGGTAATACCTCTGATATCCCAGACATTTGGACGCTTATGCCAGTTGCCAAATATTTTCACTGAACTCCCGAGCGATATCCCTGATGCATCTGGCCTGTAGGTAGGCGATGGGATACTGTCCAGATGATGTGTCTGGAGAAATATATTCATCACCGAATCATCACGAACGGCATATTTTTCAATCACCCGCTTATCGCTGATGTTACGATCCCTACCTGTCTTGACAGCGTAGCATAACTCATCATCAATATGATAATATACACCATCATCCCCGGGCACGGTAGGATCTGGTGAAATAACATAGCGGTAAGGAATGTCCAGGACAGGTGTTGTATTTCCCCGTGGAAGGAACATCTGCATATTACGTTCGAGATTACTGTTGGTCACCTTGATCCATTCCTGCGCATAGTTCGTGGTTTCTTCTTCAGGCATATTGTACCGGCCATCGGAAGAATTCATAAAATGGATATTGACCCGTACGTATTTCAAACGGAGTAGCTCCGGATGAGCGACATAGGAAAGTGGTTCGTAACAAGTGCTGATTTTGTTTTCAGCTTCCGCACGGGGCAACAGGATGATGTCATCCGTTGTGGCTCGATGGATCATGATTTTGGGACTGCACGCTGCGAGCATGAGGAAGCACACCCATGCAGTGATCAACCGAGGCATGATCAGGTGTTTAATCCACCGCAAATGCTGATCACCTGTCCGGTGATGTAAGCGGACTGATCAGAAGCGAGAAAGGCTGCTAACCTGGCCACTTCATCTGCATGGCCTAACCTGCCAAGGGGTACATTAGACAGGAAAGCTTTCCTTGTATTTTCATCCAGTTCGCCAGTCATATCTGATTCAATAAAACCAGGTGCAATCACATTGCTCCGGATATTACGTGAACCCACTTCTTTAGCAATCGATTTACTGAAGCCGATGATACCTGCTTTCGATGCAGCATAATTCGCTTGTCCGGCATTACCAAACATACCGACCACGGAACTCATATGGATCAGTGATCCAGATTTCTGGCGCAGCATCACCTTGATACATTGCTTCGTCATATTAAACACAGACTTGAGGTTGGTGTCAATGACACTGTCCCATTGTTCTTCATCCATGCGCAACAGAAGGGTATCATTGGTGATCCCTGCGTTATTGACAAGTATATCTATGCGACCGAATTGTTCAAGAATCGAAGGCACCAGTGATTCTGCATGGACATACGAACTGGCATCCGAATAAAAGGCAACCACATTCCTGCCTTTTGCTTTCCACTCCTCAGCTATGCCTTCTGCTCTTTCCCTGGAAGATAAGTAGGTAAAGGCTACGGAGGCCCCTTCTGCTGCAAATGCATCTACGATAGCTTTGCCAATTCCCCTTGATCCCCCGGTGACAAGAGCAACTTTTCCTTCTAATAATGCCATATGTTCAATGGTTTAATTAAATCTGTTCAAAAGTACAAACAAAATAGCTATCAGCTGTCAGCTCTCAGCTATCAGTATTTAGCTGCCAGCTTCCAGTGGATTACGGGCGCCATTCGGCGTACGAATTATTCCACTCACAACTCACAATCTCACAACTCACTCACAACTCACAACTCACACCTTGGCTAATTCCCCTTTCAGGAAATCAATCACATTCACTTCCAGCGCATCTACTCCACGTAATTCTGCGAGATACCAGGAAATCCAGTCGCCGAGATGAACGAGGTACAATGATTTTTCTACGAGGTTTGATCCTTTGGAATATACTTCGATGATCTCACTGGCATACTGACCGATGATCTTCTTGTTGATGTCCATCCGGACAACATTCCTGGAATAATCATCATCATTGCGGAGGTACAGTACCACGAGATCATCATTTTTTTCAGTCCAGCCTACCAGTTCATTGTGGTTCATTTCCGGAACCACATGATGCCAGCATAGTGCCTTACTGTTTTCGTTGATTTGTTGACGGAGTCTTACGGCTACTGGCTCCATCCGGTCTTCGATATAGATCACCGGGATCTTTTTGTATAGCTGGTTAGCAATTTTTTCAGCCTGTGCCTTGATGTCACTTTCTTCTGCCCTGAGTAAGGTTACTGCAGATGCTACATTTTTGATAGCGCGGTCAGAGATAAACCCGAGGTGGTGTAGGGTCCACAACTGCGCAGTCACTGAATACCCCAGGCAAGCTCTTGGTGAAGGCCAGTTACCTGGAACCTGAATATAATCATAACCATCTGCCTTGGCTTTTTCGATGATTTTACCACCTGAAGCCACGCAGATAATTCTGGCACCTTGTTTCTTGATCTGGTCATAGGAGATCAGGGTCTCCTCCGTATTGCCACTATAAGAACTTGCAATAGCAAGGGTGTCCGGACCAACGAAGGCAGGGACATGGTATCCTTTTCTGACCAGGAAGGGGAGTTTTAGTTCATCCTGCACGAAAGAAGACACGAAGTCTGCTCCGATACCGGATCCACCGAGTCCGGCGACATAGATATGGGAGATATTGGCTGCAGGTGGCTGGATATTGGCTTTACTTCCGATAGCAAGGCCTTCTTCGAGCTGATCCATAAATCGCTCGATCAGTTGATTCATCATAGGATATAAGGGTTCATTGACATGAAATAAGATGCATTTAAGCCTGTAAAACAAGGCAATTTTTCACAAAAAAGGATTATTCGGGTGAGGGAAGAATAGAAAATGTAAAAATCCTTGTTCCGTACACCACTTCCCCGTTATTTTGAAATGGGATGGGTATACAGCAAGATCATGGCAAGTGGGGGGAGGAAAAGGCGGAGGCCTTCCTGCGGGCAGAGGGATTCGAAATACTTGCCCGTAATTGGCGTTACAAGCGGGCGGAGATTGATATTGTTGCCCGGGAGGGCGGCATTTTGGTTTTTGTAGAGGTCAAGACCAGGATAGGCACTTCCTTTGGTCGACCTGAGGAGATGGTGGATCGGAGGAAAAGGAGGCTGTTGATAGATGCGGCGATGGCCTATATGCGGTCGATAGGGTATGAGTGGGAGATCAGGTTTGATATCGTGGCTATTATCGGGTCACCGGAAGGGGCCTGTGATATCAAGTTGTACAGGGATGCCTTTTTTCCGGGGTTGGATTATTCCTGAGTTAAAATATGGGTTTTTACAATCAGGTGACTTACAATCATTTAAAGGTGAGAAGCGGATGGAATCGTATATCTACGATATATATTTTGCCGAAATACCGTGGATTTTAAAAAGGCTGTGCAAAGTGTTATCTCTCTGAATGCCAATGGGTTCGTATATCTACAATATATATATCGCCGATATACGAATCATTATATATTGCACATTTTCAGCTAGTTACCAAAAATGGCTTATAAGCTTATGGGCTTATAGCTTATGAGCTGATAGTTTTATGGGTTGATTTGTTGATAAGTTGATGTGTTGATAAGTTGATGGATAGTCAATTAACCTTCTAAGCTCCTAACCCTCTAAGCCCACAAATAATTTTCCATATTAATAGTTGCACGTAATAGTAAAAACCTTACCTTTGCCGTCCAATATTAAAAAGCGCCATGAAAAAAGATATTCATCCATCCAATTATCGCCACGTTGTGTTTAAGGATTTTTCCTGCGATTTTGCCTTCCTGACAAAGTCCTGCGTTGCGACCAAGGATACCATCAAATGGGAAGATGGTAACGAATATCCATTGGTGAAACTGGAGATTTCGAGCCAGTCACACCCCTTCTTCACCGGAAAGATGAAGTTTATCGACACCGCCGGAAGGATCGACAAGTTCAACAAGAAATTTGCCAATACCAAATTTGCTAAGAAAGAAACTGAAGAATAATCATAAAGCCCCGGTCACATGTCGGGGCTTTTTTAATTGCCTCATATAAAGGCCGCCACTAATTAACTTCCTGGCTAAGAATGAGTCACTTTGATTGTCAGTATCTTGTAAGCATTGAAAATTAAAATATAGCAGTTATTAGAAGCGCCCTAAACCATGAGAAACATCATTCTCTTTGATGACGAATCCCGGGAACAAATGCTCCCACTCAGCTATACCAGACCGGTAGCTGAATTACGTACAGGGATCTTCACCATCAGGGAACGATGGGAAAAACTCCTCAAAGGCCACGCCTCCTACATCACCTCCGACTACCTCAACCAGCGTTTTCCGATGCACCTGGAAGATGACAACATCGTCATCAATGGCGCCGTCATGCCCAATGACAGACTGGTCAGACTCATCGAACAACTGGAGCCAAATGAAGCCCTCATGGATGATGGCAATCTCATCGCCGCACGCCTCAATCGCCACCAGTTTGAAAACCTGCTGCGCGATGAATCCATAGAGGAAATCTCCGGTCTTGAACTGGCAGATACCCCGTTTATACATCTCTCTTACCCCTGGGACCTTTTCCTCTATCTCAGGGCCACCATCGAATATGACTTTAACCTGATCACCAAAGGCCGGACCAGTCAGACACTGCCATCCAATAACCAGGTGATCGCCGGGGATAATATCTTCCTGGAAGAAGGCGCACACGTAAGCTGCGCGATCCTGAATGCCCAGTCCGGACCCATCTATATTGGTAAGAACGCCCAGATCATGGAAGGTGCCATTATCCGCGGCCCGGTGACCATAGGAGAGGGTAGTGTGATCAAAATGGGCGCAAAGATTTACGGCCCCGCAGCTATCGGTCCTGATTGCAAAGTTGGCGGCGAAGTCAAGGATGTGGTCATACTGGGTCACTCCAACAAAGCCCATGACGGTTACCTCGGTAATTCGATCATAGGCGAGTGGTGTAACCTCGGAGCGGGCACCTCGGTTTCTAACCTGAAGAATAATTACTCCAACGTCCGGATGTGGGATTACAGCACCAGAAGCATGCGGGACTCCGGTCTCCAGTTCCTGGGACTTGTCATGGGTGACCATAGCAAAGCCGGAATCCAAAGTATGTTCAATACCGGCACCATTGTAGGTGTAGCCTCCAATGTTTTTGGCGCAGGATTTCCTCCCAAATTTGTGCCCTCGTTTTCCTGGGGTGGATCTTCGGGTTTTATCACCCACCGGCTCGATGAGGCACTTGCTACCGCGCAGAAGGTAATGGCAAGAAGGGATATTGAGTTTTCAACAGAAGACGAAAATATCCTGCGAAAGGTATTCGAGCTGTCAGTGATGTACAGGTAAATGAAACATCCTCCCGGCCCCGTCTTGTCATGGCTTAGCCACCTCATCGAATGGCCTGTCGAAGAGCTGAGCAGCGAGCACAATGCTTCCCTCAAAGTCGTCCTGCACAGGGGCAGATATAAACTCATCACCGACGGGGCTATCTATAGTTTTAGTGATCTCTACGCTAACTACCGGAAGACTTTCGAACAGCTGCAATGGCCACAACCACCCTATGAGTCCTGCCTGATTCTCGGACTTGGGATGGCAAGTATTCCTGATATGCTGACGACTAAGTTTAACAAAGACCTGGAGTTTACCGCGGTAGAGATCGATGAAGCAGTGACAAGCCTTGCCTACAAATATGTTCTTTTACCCAAAAAGATAAAAGTCCAGGTCTTTACAGCCGATGCCGGATCCTTCCTGGAATGGCACGAAGGCAGTTATGATATGATTTGTTCCGATGTTTTTGTGGGTGACCTTATTCCTGAAGACCTCGAAAGCATAGAGGCGCTTGAAGCCATGCGGGATCTCCTCAATCCCGGGGGAATTCTCCTGTATAACCGGCTCAGCCGTTACAAGCAGGATGTAGCTAAGAACCTGAAATTCAGGGACGAAGTCTTTCTAAAGGTGTTTCCCAAGGGTGGATTTCTGGATGTGGATGGCAACTGGATGTTCGTCAGCAACATGGCGATGTTTCCGGGTGTTTCCAACGTTTGACTTTCCATTTGTTAAGTCCGGTATATAAGCATGCCGTTTAGGTGACATTTTAGGGGATATCAGGCCCCACTAACGGGGTCATTTTCCTATCTTTACAAGCTATAACAGAGGAATAGCTTTTCCAGGATGAAAATGATTTTTTGCAACAGGTTTTCTGTGTAATCACCATAGCCATATTGCTTTTCAACTTATGGCCCGGCATTCCATCCTTGATCAGTTTTTTGAAAAAGGAACTTTATCATTTCCCCTGTTTGTTCTGCAACATAGATTGAGGTTTAGTATCCGCTTAATATCTGATAGTAAACCAGTTGAAATGTTGCACATTTTTGGGTCATTCAATAGTTGTAAAATCTACATGGATTTCAACCTTGAAAGGGCTCTGTTGTTATTGAGTGCTTATTTAATCTAAGAACCTGCGAATGCGAAAGCTCTTTTACCTCATCCCTGTTGTAGCCATAGCTATTTTTATTTCCTTTCAGTTATTTGACGGAGACGCTCCGCCAAAGGTTAAAAAACTTTCAAAAGCTGAGCGAATAGATGGCGCTATCGAACACAAGAAATTTACTTCCTCGGACGTAGACTCAGGAGAAATTCCTTTTGATAAATTATTTGAGGCTATCCGGGAAGGAAAAAGACGAATAGCAGCGGCATCCCCAGGTAGATCCCTAGGAGGGAGTCTGGCTGAGGCAGTTTTCCGTGAACGTGGTCCTAATAATATCGGAGGCCGTACACGCGCCATCCATATTGACTTGTCTGATCCTTCGCGTAATACGATTTGGGTAGGAGGCGTTACGGGAGGTTTATGGGTTTCGAATGATATAACACAAGCTGATCCCCAATGGCAGAAACGGGGTACATATTTTGAAAATATTGCCATCGGAGATATTGGCCAGGATCCCGTTAATACAGATGTGTTTTATGTTGGCACAGGCGAGAGTTATACAGGTACTGGTGGAACCGGCATTTTTAAATCAACTGACCATGGAATTACCTGGACACTATTGCCGTCTACGACCTCGGGTAATTTTGCATATGTCAATGATGTTTATGTTCATATAAACGGTGATGTATATGCATCAACAGCCACTAATGGACTTGCCAGGAGCACGGATGGTGGTCAGACATGGGAAAAAGTATTGGGAGCCGGCCTTTCTGGTGCCAACGATGACAATTTTCATGACTTCATCTATACTGAGGGAAACCAGTATTTCTATACGTCCAACAGTAATTCAGTTTTTAAGTCAACGACAGGTAATCGGGGTGATTGGACAAATATCGGAACAACCATGCCTGGATTTCCAGATTTTCTGACCAGAGTGGAACTTGCAGTATGCCCGTCAGATCCTGAAACTATCTATGTATTCGGAGGGATAGGAGGCGCTGCTTCAGATGTCTTTATTTCATACAATGGCGGTGAAGATTGGATTACAAGAGCATCACCAACTGTTCCACCGTATGCCGAATGTGGTAACGAAATTGGATGTGGTCAGGCAGGATATGACCTGGACATAGGCGTTGACCCCAACAATTGCAATTACATAGCAGTAGGAGGAATCACCCTTTGGGAATCTTCAATTCAAGGTGTCACTTGGCAAAAACCTATTCAAGAAACACAGACGATTGGTGGATATCACCATGATCAACATACGATCCTTTTCGACCCACTCAAGCCAGGAAGAATCTACTATGGCAATGATGGCGGACTTTATTTTAGTTCCAACGGTGGACAAAGTGCTGTCAATAAAAACCTTGGTTATGTGACTACGCAATATTATTGCGGTGCCATTCACCCGGATCGCGGATCTCACTACATATTAGGCGGAACGCAAGACAATGGATCGCACAAGATCAGTGAGGCAGGACTTGCGCCTGCCGAAAAAGTTGGATTTGGGGATGGAGCATTTTGTTTCATTGATCAGGACAATCCCAACATACAGATTATATCTTCTCAATATGGTAATTATGAATTGTCAACCAATGGTGGGCAATCCTTTTTTGGCGGAGCTGGCGTAGAGGGAGGTTTTATCAACGTCTCAGGGTATGATGACACAGCCAATTTACTTTATGGTCAAACTTTTGCGCAAGGCACCGGAGATGTCGATTTCTTCCGTTGGTCAGTAACGAATTTATCTGTCGATTATGTTGATATCACAAACTACAATATAAATGTTTCCGCCGTCCGGGTGGATCCATTAGAGCCAAATCGTATCTATTTTGGTGGCCAGGGCGGATTGGTGCTTCGCGTTGATAATGCGAATACAGGGACATCTAAGACTGCTTCCGTTTTTGCCGATCTTCCGGTCAATACCAGTGTGTCCTCTATCTACAAGGACAAACTGGATCCTGATCATGCGCTGATCAGTCTGTTCAGCTATGGTTCATCACTGGAAAATGTGTATGTCACATACAACGATGGTGCAGAGTGGACCGCCATTGAAGGCGATCTCCCTGACATGCCTGTCAACTGGGCCATCTTCGATCCATCAGATCATGACAAAGTCATGATCGCTACAGAAGCAGGTGTATGGGTGACAGATGATGTCAATGGCAACAATACACATTGGGAGCCTATCAACCCTGATAATGGAATGCCATTTGTCGATGTTGATATGCTCGTGATGCGTGAAAGTGACAAAGTAGTACTTGCCGCCACCTATGGAAGAGGGTTGATGACAACAGATGTATTTGCCATTCCTACGGCTGTGATTATTGCGCAACCAATTGCATATGTAGGTCAATCCGTTTCAATTGATGGATCACAATCTGTGCTTGCACAAAATTATAAATGGAGTTTCGGCGACAATACAACCTCTACGAATCCTTCGGTCAGCCATATATACGAAAGCCCTGGTGTGTACGAAATTAAACTTGAAATCAACAATTCCGTAACGGATTCAACAACCATCACTATCCTGCCATACCTGCCTGTACCTTACCAGTTAGGTGACTCAGGTTACACCGGTGATTTTGAAACAAGTCCTGAACATTTCGCATCTTATACAGTGCAAGGCACCGGGATACAGCGTGGGTCATCCACCAAGCCAGGCAAGGACGGCACATTCAGCGGCTCATCAGCATGGGTCCTGGGCATCAATGATAATCTGTATCAAAACAATACAAGGGCTGAATTCTACACCCCGATGTACGACCTCAGTCAACCAGGATTATATGAGTTGAAGTTCTGGGCCAAATATGCCATCCAAAACCGAAATGATGGATTCCAGGTAGAATATTCAACTAACGGTGGTGCATCATGGATTCAGTTAGGCACGAGAGATAATCCAAATTGGTACAATTATTATAACGCTAATCTCGCAGACGGTGCTTTTCCGATGGGGAAATCATATTTCACCAATGCCCAACTCACCTGGACACAGTATATCAAGGATATCAGTTTTCTGACAGGAGAAACTACCGTGAGTTTCAGATATGTTTTCCGCTCTGATGATGAAGAGCCAGCACAGGGCTTTGCTATCGATAATTTTGAGATCACCAGATACGAGGGGGAATTGGAGACCAATGTAACCGTCTTCAATGCCGGCTATACAGGCGAACAGGAAGTGACAGTCAATTGGGCAACAGGTATAGAATATCAATGCCAGGAATTCAGACTCGAAAGATCCTACACAGGTTTTGGTTTTACCGAGGTAGCCAATATACCTGCGAAAGGCATAGTAAGCACTTTTGCCAATACTTACAGCACTACTGATCAGAGTTTACGTGACATCATTTATTACAGGTTGAAGGTGATCAATGACAACCCTGATATAGGTTATCATCTTGAGTTCTATACAGACACCATCGTCGTCATCAAGGACGCTGAACCCAATATCGTACATAATGTATTACCTAATCCATTTGATGATTTTATCGGTATCAGTTTCAGCAGCGTGATTACAAAACCTGTCACGTTCAGAATGTTTGATGTATCCGGTAAGTTGGTCCTGGAAAAAACTGAAGTGCCAAATGCTGTTGCATACCAGCTAGATCAATTAAACTTACCTACAGGTGTATATGTGCTCTCCGTTCAGATTGATGGCGGCGAACAGAAGGCTTACAAGTTGGTCACAGAAGTGAAATAAGCAAGGGGCAAGGAGCAAAGGGCAAGGAGCAAGGGGCAAGGAGCAAGCTGAGCAAATAATAAAATATCTAATTGCCTCATGGCTTTAGCCACTAGTAGGGTTGCGTGGTTGCAGGAGCAAACCCTGCAAGGCCCTTTCTATTAAATTTTGTGTTTAAACGGTAGGGCTTTAGCCTGGGGTGGGGCAGAGTCAAGGCGGCTTTAGCCACAGCAAGAGATCTCCATTGGGCTAAAGGGCTTGAAAGCCGTGGCAATTATGGGTTTCAAAATTTAAGATTGTGCTTGGGAATACATCTTTTCTCCACGGCTTGAAAGCCGTGGCAATTCAATAGACTTTTGGCTAGGAACATCAAACGGGTGCCAACTGGTAACTGTGGACTGCCAACTGGTGACTGCCAACTGCTCACTGGCAACTGCTCACTTCTCACTATCTTTGCACCTAAGTATCAAACCCATGGACACTATCATGCTCAATCTTATCCTTTTTGGACCGCCGGGAAGCGGCAAAGGCACACAAGCTGAAAGACTCGAAGAAGCGTATAATCTGGTTCATATCTCCACCGGTGAATTATTCCGGTCTGAAATGGAAGAAGGCACTGAATTAGGTATCCAGGCCAATGAATTCATGTCCCGCGGCGAACTCGTGCCAGATGAAGTGACCATCGGTATGCTGAAGAACAAAATGCTCGCTCACCGAGATGCCGAAGGGTTTATTTTTGACGGATTCCCACGCACAAGGCCGCAGGCAGAAGCCCTTGACCAGTTACTCCAAGATCTGGATCAGCAGATAGATGCACTGATCATGCTGGATGTGCCGGAGGATGAAATCGTAAAACGTATCGTCCTCAGAGGAAAAGATTCCAACAGACCCGATGACAGTGATCCGGAAGTGATCCGCAAACGTTTCCAGGTATATCAAACCAAGACCGCACCGATTTTTTCATATTACGACGAGAAGCATAAGGCACATAAGATATCTGGACTCGGCACCATCGATGACATCTTTCAACACCTTTGTGATACGATCGACAGCCTTCATGTATAATGTCCACTGAACAAAATTTTGTAGATTATGTCAAGATCCATTGCAAGTCCGGAGCCGGAGGAGCAGGGTCAGCCCATTTGCACCGCGATAAAATCAGTGCCAAAGGCGGACCTGACGGAGGAGATGGCGGACACGGCGGAGATATCATCTGCAGAGGCAGCGTTCAGATGTGGACCCTTCTCCATCTTAAGTTTCGTAAACACGTCATCGCTCAAGCCGGACAACCCGGCTCTGGCAACCTTTGTACCGGTGCAGATGGCGAAGATGTAATCCTTGAAGTCCCATTAGGTACCGTCGCTAAAGATCCTGAAACAGGCGAAATCCTGTTTGAAATTACCAAAGACGGCGAGGAATACAAATTGATGCCAGGTGGCCGCGGAGGTCAGGGTAATAACCATTTCAAATCCCCGACCAATCAAACCCCTCGTTATGCCCAACCAGGAGAACCTCATCAGGAAGGGTGGCGTATCCTTGAACTCAAGATTCTCGCAGATGTCGGGTTAGTCGGCTTCCCTAATGCAGGCAAATCAACACTGCTCGCTTCAGTTTCTGCTGCAAAGCCTAAAATAGCAGATTACCCATTTACAACACTGGTTCCAAATCTTGGTTTCGTGCGTTACAGGGACAACAAATCTTTTGTCATCGCAGATATTCCGGGGATCATCGAAGATGCACATCTTGGCAAAGGTCTCGGGCATCGCTTCCTGCGTCATATCGAACGTAATGCCGTCCTCTTATTTATGATTCCGTGCGAATCAGACGATATCACCAAGGATTTTAATGTGTTGCTCCATGAACTGGAGATGTACAATCCGGAGTTGCTGGATAAGCCCCGCTTGTGCGCAGTGACGAAGAGCGACCTTATTGACGAATCGGTCCAGGAATTACTCAGGCCTACATTGCCTGATGGCATTGATTGCGTTTTCATTTCAGCAGTGACAGGTTATGGGCTTGATAAACTGAAAGACAAGCTCTGGATGCTGCTGGCTGATCAGCAACCGGTTTCATAGATTCTATTCGCTTCACGAATACACCTTACCGTGAGAACCCTTCTTCTATCATTGTTCGCACTCCTGATTAATAATGTATTGTCAGCGCAGGAACTCATCAAAGGAAATCTGATGATAGCCCCGTTGCCCGTATCAATGGAGGTACAGCAAGGTTCCTTTGTGATTGGTCCAGACACATGGATTATGATGGGGTCGTTCAATACTTTTTCGTTTGATCCTACACTTGCATTCAAGGAAGTTTTTAAAAAGAAAAGTGGATACTCCATCAACGAACCTAAGAACGTCGTACCGAGACCTGGTGCAGTGACAAGCATTATTACGGTCAATGCATCTGATCTTATTCATAAAGAAGGATATAATCTGAAAGTCAATGCTAATGGAATCATTATTACGGCTTCAACTGATCAAGGAGTATTCTATGCATTCCAGACCCTCAGGCAAATGATGCGCATGGATGCATTGCCTGATGCCAAAGGTGTGCAACGGAATTGGGAGATACCTGCTGTAGAGATTACGGACTATCCACAGTTTGCATATCGCGGCCTTCATCTCGATGTGTGCCGCCACTTCATGCCCCTTGATTTTGTTAAAAAGTATATTGAACTGCTGGCCTATTATAAGATGAACCGGTTTCACTGGCATCTGACAGATGATCAGGGATGGCGCATAGAGATCAGGCAATATCCAAAGCTGCAGGAGATCGCTGCATGGCGTGATGAAACGCTGATAGGTCATTACCGCGAGACACCGGATCGGTATGATGGCACTCGTCATGGAGGATATTACACGCAGGAAGAGATAAGAGAAGTTGTTGCATATGCAGCTGGGTTGGGCGTAACGATCATACCTGAAATCGAAATGCCCGGGCATGCACTTGCTGCACTCTCCGCATATCCTGAATTGGCATGCACACCAGGTCCATTTAAATCTGCAACGACCTGGGGTGTATTCGATGATGTGATGTGTCCCAATGAAGAGACGTTTACTTTTTTACAAAACGTCCTTGATGAAGTGATGGCGTTGTTTCCATCACCCTATATCCATATTGGTGGTGACGAATGCCCAAAGACAAGATGGAAGGAAAGTGATTTTTGCCAGGAACTAATGGAAAGTGAAGGCCTAAAAGACGAGCATGAATTGCAGAGTTATTTTATTCAGCGGATTGAAAAATATGTCAACAGCAAAGGCAGGAGTATCATTGGTTGGGACGAGATACTTGAAGGAGGCCTTGCACCCAATGCTACGGTCATGTCATGGCGTGGAGTATCGGGAGGCATCGAAGCAGCCAAAGCAGGCCATGATGTGATTATGACTCCCGGCACGCATTGTTATTTTGATTACTACCAGGCTGATCCGGCATTTGAACCCCTGGCGATCGGTGGATTAGTGACATTGGAAAAAGTCTATTCGTTCAATCCCGTACCATCAAAACTGACCAGCAAGGAGGCCAAACATATCCTGGGTGCCCAGGCTAATCTTTGGACGGAATATATTGACTCACCTGCTAAGGCCGAGTATATGGCTTATCCAAGAGCAATTGCTTTGGCAGAAGCATTGTGGACACCTGCTTCACGCAAGGATTGGAAAGGGTTTGTGCAAAGACTAGACCAGCACCTCGAAAGATTGGATGGCATGAAAGTGAATTATGCAAAAAGACTAAAGGTGCCTGAGGCATTGATCAGTTCAGGCGCGGACGGACTTCAGGTGATCTGGAAAACCGACTTGCCCGGCCAGCAGATTTCTTTCACAAGGGATTTGTCTGTCGTCGAATGGAACCAGGCGCTTTCAGGAGATACAACACTTTTTACCGGTCCAGGCCGTATTTATTATAGGACTGAAAATTCCGGGACGAAAGAATTGATGTACAATCCCACCTTGCTTCAAAATGCCATGATATCAAGCTCAATGCCTCCATCCTCTAGTTACCCTGGTAGGGAAGGAGTTACAACCCTGGGTGATGGCCTGATTGGCAAAGCCGAGTTTAACAGCACAGACTGGTGCGCCTGGAATGAAGAGCCATTTACAATCCAGATTGATTTGAACGGTGAACAGACGCTGGATACGATCACTGTTGGGGTGCTTTCCAGTGCGGGATCATGGATTTATGGGCCGCAATCCATTGATATTGAGAGCTCTGTAGATGGTGAGATATACACGGACATTGGGTCTCGTGAAACAGGAAACCTGGCTGGTGGACGTCATGAGATATTATTTGCCATACCTGCAGTTAAGGCGAGATTTCTCCGTATAAATATTTCACCATTAAAGTCTATTCCGGAGGGCAAGCCGGGAGCGGGACACACAGCCTGGACGTTTATAGATGAGATAGCCGTATATTAGAGGGCACCTAAATGGCTTCTTTTAAGCCGTTTGTAAGGAATTTTTAGAAAAAGCGTTTTTAACCCAACCCCGGCACCCTGTTCAAGGGTCTATAGGGGAAATAAAACAACTCTTATGAAATCCATTTTCCAGTATTCTTTCGTGGCTCTCCTGGTTGTATCAGCCATGCTGACCGGATGTGAGCAAGACAAATGTACCCGTACAGAAGAATTTACCGCTTTCGAGCCGGTATACAAGCGAATAGATGAAATGCGTACGCCTTCTACGTATGTGGCGGCGAAGAACCTGACATCACCTGGAAAGATATTCTATTACAAAGGCTACCTCCTCATCAATGAGATGAACCAGGGTATCCACGTGATCGATAACAGTAATCCTGCATCACCTCAGAACATCGGATTTATTGAGATTCAAGGTAATCTGGATATGGCTGTTCACAATGACATATTATACGCTGACAGCTACCTTGACCTGGTGGCCATAGATATCACCACGCCAACCGCTCCAGTGGAGGTTGAACGTGTCAATGATGTGTTCCAGAATTTCTACTCTTTCAATGAGCAGTTAGGCTATCTGGTGGAATATAAAGAAATGGATATCAAACGTACTATTGATTGCAGCAATGCCAATTGGGGTAGAACCGACTTTATTGATCAAGGTGGTATTTTCATGACTGCTGACGCATCTTTTGGCGGCATGAATGAGTTTTCCAGTTCCAGCGTTAGCAGCAGTGTTGTGACCTCTGGTTCAATGGCACGTTTTACAGCTGCCAATGATTATCTCTATACCATAGATGGTGCCGAGGTAAAAGTGTTTGATGTTAAGCAGGCACTTCCCGTTTTGAAAAACGAAGTAACCATGCAGTGGGGTATTGAAACCCTTTTCCCTATGGCAGGTACACTGTTTGTGGGCTCAAATTCAGGTCTCCTGATCTATGATATTTCTAATCCTGAGTCTCCTGAATACAGATCCACATTTGCACACGCCACAGCTTGCGACCCTGTAGTCGTAGAAGGTAATACAGCTTATGTGACTCTGAGAGATGGAAATAACTGCCAGGGATTCGTCAACCAGTTGGATGTGATTGATGTATCTAACCTTGATAATCCAAACCTGATCCGTACATACCAGATGAGCAATCCACATGGTTTGTCTGTTGTCAATAAAACACTCTATCTGTGTGAAGGTACCTTCGGATTAAAGACTTTTGATGTCACCGATCCTAATGAAGTATCTGCTAATCTCCTTGATCACTTAAGTGGATTCCAGGCGTTTGATGTCATCGTATTACCTCCTGGTGATCATGTGATGGTCGTCGGACAGAATGGTTTATTCCAGTTTGACGCAACAGACAAGAGTGACCTCAAGCAATTGAGTGTCATCTCCATCGGACAATAAGATTTAAAAGTGGACTGGTGGTGATGCTGCCAGTCCACTTTTAAATTAAAAAATGCTGGTATGAAATTAATATATCTGTTGACCGGTGTTTTGATCTGTTGTTGTTCGTTTTCAAATTGTGATAAGGAAGAAAATTTTACCTGCGTTGAATTTAAGGACGAGGTAGCAACACTTGATTCCGATCCAATACAGGCAACGAATTATGTCAACGCCTTGCTTAGTCCATTGTTTCCATATCCCACATTCGAGGATCCCACAGGACATGAAGCGAACTTAATTCTTTTTGCTGAAAAATTGGAGCAACATTGTAACGTAGATGTAACGATTGAATGTTATGGTTGTATCGAAACTTTTCCAGTGCAGAGCCATGTGCTTGTCAAGATTGACTCTGCGGGTGTGATAGTCAATCGTACACTGGATATACGCACACCAGCCGATACTGTGATGACATTACAGGGCATACATCAGTGAGTTTAAGCGCATAAAATTTACCCTCAATATTATTCAAATGACGTTTACATTCAGATTTGCATTATTCCTTCTTTTGTTGATCTCAGCAAATCTGGTGAGTGCCCAGGATTCTGTGGTCACGAAACCTATTGTAGACGTCGTCTTGCTAAAGGATGGTAGTAAGCTTAGCGGTACCATCGTGAAATGGGAGCTGGCGCGTGGAATGGAATTAAAGCTGATTACGGGTGCCATCGTAAATATTCCTAAGGAGGAGATCGTTAAGGTATATCAGGATCTCCCGTTTTCTGCTCAACATTCCCTGGCCCCTGAAATGTATGCAAGGGGTCCCAGGCCATATGCATTCAGGGAAGAGGGTGTCTATCAAACCTTTTCAGGTTTTATCAGTTTCTCAGACCCTGGTGGTGCGGGCGTTCATTATTCGATCGGACACAGGTTTAACCGTTTACTGGGCGTAGGGCTAGGCGTTGGATTTGAGTCCAATGATTTTTGGTATACCCGCAATATGGTTCCAATATATGCTGAAGCGAGAGGGTTTCTACTGCCGCAGCGAATCACACCATACTATGCGTTGAAGCTAGGCTATGGAATCGCGCTCTCAGATCCGATCAATGGTACACTTGACGCGAAAGGGGGCGTTCTTTTCTGTCCGGAGTTTGGGGTGAGGTTCGGAGGTCGTACCGTAAGTTATTATCTGGGACTTGAGTATAAGATTCAGAATGCAACCTGGCGAACGACCGATTGGTGGAACGGGGGAGAGTTTACGGACAAGGTCAGCTACAGGAGACTTGAATTAAGAACAGGACTTGTATTCTAAAATGTATCCAGTGATGAGAAAAACATTTTTTATTCTAACCGCCTCCCTGATTATGTTTTCAGGCCTTGCCTGTGAAAAGGAGTGCAATTGTGCCGGAACCAATGAGTTTGAATACATGCTCTTCGGTCATTTTTATGGCGAATGTGGTGGAGAAGGATGTGTAGAGATCTATAAAATCGACAGTGAGATGCTCTATGAGGATTCGACCGATGTGTATCCAAATGGCCTGACTCCCTATGTCGGGGCATACTATCCCCTTTCAGATGAAAAATATCAACAGGTGAAAGACCTCCTGATGGATTTTCCGGAAGAGTTGTATACAGAACAGGATACCATCATAGGTATGCCAGATGCCGGAGATTGGGGTGGGGTGTATGTAGAAATAAAAATGAAGAATTTAAATTCATTATCTGGCTTCTGGTTGCTCGATCAAATGGAAAGTAATATGCCACAGGTCTACAATGATTTTGTCGACAAGATCAATGAGAAGATTGCGATTATCAATCAATAGAATTCTTTGAAATAAAACGCAAAGCAAATGGTTCATTCCACTATGAGGTTTAGAAATGTGGTGAAGCAATTCACTCCATTGCTTATCAGTTTAGGTCTACTTCTTTTTGTTTCATGCCAGGATACGCTGAGTGTTGATCCCCAGGAGGACTTCATCGTTTTTGGGCAGTTTAATGGATATTGTTTAGGAGATGCATGTTTTATTTTCTATGCATTGACAGAAGACGTCCTTCTCGAATCAAATGTGGATAAATATTCCGGGAGTGGATTTTATCCTTATGATGATTACGCTCCATTGTCTCAGGACAAATTCAATATAGCAGAAGACCTTGGTGCATTTGTGCCTCAGGAATTGTGGCTGGAGACCACTTCGCATATCGGGCAGGCTGATGTGAGTGATGTCGGGGCACTCTATTTTGAAATGAAAAATGGGAGTGATCATCGATACTGGGTCTTTGAGAGAGGTGATTTTGATATGCCCGTAGTCTACAAAACCTTTATGTCCAAAATACAGGAGAAAATTACTTTGATTAACCAATAAATAATCAACAGCAAGATTTTGTCAGAAAAAGAGCTCATACAAGGTTGCATACATAATGACCGAAAGTGTCAGGAGCACTTGTATAAGTTATACTTCCACAAGATGATGACGATGTGTATGAAGTATACGAGGGATGAAGACAAGGCTTTACAAATACTCAATGACGGTTTCCTGAAAGTATTTCAGAAAATCAGCACCTTCAGGAGCGAAGGTTCCTTTGAAGGATGGATCCGAAGGCTGGTCTATCATACGATGGCTGATTTCTACAAGAAAGAAAAAAGTTATATCCGGTTTATACAATTCGAGCCTGCGGATGAACGCCAGGCTCCTGCTACACAAAGCGATGCACTGGAATTTGAAGACCTGGTGCGTCTGCTTGATCATCTTCCGGAAAGGTCTGCAGAAGTGTTCAGGCTTTTTGCCATCGAAGGATATTCGCATGAGGAGATCGGCGAAAAAATGAAAATCAGTGAAGGGACATCAAAATGGCATCTGTCCAATGCACGTGAACGATTACGAACAATACTTACAAATGAACAACATGCAAGAACAACATCACTATAAAACTACTCCGGATCAGGGTTGGGCTAAGATGAAGCCTATGCTTGATGAGGCTATGCCGGTCGGTACTGCCTCCAGGAGATATCCATTTTTGTGGTGGACCACGACTGCAGTCGTGCTGGCTGGCCTGGTTGGATTTACATTTTTAAAAGAAACCATCGCAGAGGGTAATACGACTACCGTAGTGAACAGAGCCGCTATTGTCCCTGCAATAGGTCAGCATGCTAAGCAACAGAACAATATCAATACATCAGTTTCTGCACCAAATGCCACTAAGGAAATAATTTTATCATCTGAACCGGCTACCCATGTACAACCTGCAATTGAAGAAAAGGAATTGACCAAACCAAGCTTCGAACCTAAACCAGCAAAAGCACATTCAAAAGCACCTAAAAAAGCCGAACAGAAGAAAGCAGTTTCCATACCAATGGCAGTCGTTGATGACAAAGCAATTGAGCATTCCGGAAAGGAAGTAGCGATTGTCGTTGAGCCTATCGTGGCAACTGGTGATAATTCACAAGATAATGTAGAAACAAACTCATTAGTTGAACCTGCAATGAGTGCATCAATTGCATTCAGGAATGATAGGGTAGTGGATGCAATACCAGCATTGCATGAGGTTAGTTTTAATAGCCCTGAGTATCATCAGGATTTTGTACCAAATGGTACAGTGGTGAAGTCAAAGCAACAACCTTCGTTTATTCAGCCGGTGCTTGCTGCAAGCGGTTTCGCAGGTCACGAAGGAGGTGTTGGTGGTTTCGGCGGAGCAGGTGTCCAGATGAATGTTAGCAGACGCTTTTGTGTCACATCTTCCATTGGCTTTTTCACCTATAATCCGAATGGCGCACTCTTTGGAGGTTCAAGAGCCCTGGATTCAAATTCGGAGTATGATCCAATTCTGAATTATGATCCTACTTATCCCGGCAATGAAATCTATGTTGAAGCAAATGTGGTCAACAATCAGGCCGGCTATAATACAATCAATCCGTTAGTAGACAAGATCAACCAGTGGCAAATCAACGCAGGACTCAAATGGAAGTTCAGCAGAAGGTTTTTTGCAGAAGGAGGAGTGACCGTTGGCCTCTTTACCAAAGGTTTTAGCATCTATCCAATCGCACAGCAGGATTTCCTCAGTTCTTCACCAGGCCTGAAGTTTCAAAGTGAATTAAATGAGTTTGATGTGATCCGAAGTACTACGACCTCCGTATATGCCGGCATGGGTTACCGCTTAGGACAGCATTTCGATGTGTTTGCCAACTGGAATCATGGACTAGATCCCTACCTACTTAATGAAACAGGACCACCCAATGTAGATCTCGATTCAGGAAAACGAACGGATTATATACGTGGGTTGAGTTTGGGAGTGCGTTACACGCTGTAAAGAAGGCTAAGGCTAAGGCTGAGGCTGAGGCGAAGGGGTTGATGAGTTGATTTGTTGATAGGTTTATTCTCTTACTCTCTTACTCTCTCACTCTCTTACACCTCTCACTCTCTTACACCTCTCACTCTCTTACAGGTGGAGTCTGGCTTTCCGACCCAGAAGAATATCCTCCGACTCAGGCCGATCCGGATCCGGAAGGCAACAATCCACCGGACACACAGCTGCACATTGAGGCTCATCATGAAAACCTTTACACTCCGTACACTTGTCCGGGACGATAAAGTAATAATCCATGGAGACCGGCGTCAGTTTTTCATTGACATCTACGACCGTACCATCTTCCAGGGTATACTGCCCTTTGAGGGTAGTCCCATCCTTCATCGCCCATTGAATCCCGCCTTCGTAAATGGCATTGTTGGGACATTCCGGTTCGCATGCTCCGCAATTGATACAATCGTCTGTTATATAAATAGCCATAAGGGTCTCCAATTCGTGTTAGAAGGAAACAAAGGTAAGGCTTCAAGGTTAACCGATTTCTAAAACAAAGGAGGAAGAGGTTTTTTTTATCACCGCAGGCAAGGCTGAACTAATCCAAATTAAATATGTAATTGGTTGGTATGTAAGGATTTATGCTTAAAATTATAAGGTAAGTAAACATAGGTCTAGCCATTTTTTAACTTGATTCTGGGTTTGTCTTGTTCTTTTTGAACAGGATCGTGAGCCGTGAAACGTGAGACCTGAGTGGTGAGGGGTGTGTTGTGAGTCTCGTGAGTTGTCAGTGAGATGTGAGTTGTGAATTGTGAGTCTCGGGAGACGTGAGTTGTGAATTGTGAGTTGTGAGTTTCGGGAGACGTGATTTGTGAGTAGTGAATGGTGAATAGTGAGCTAGCGAACGCGTATAATCTTGAAAAACCTCTGGAAGCTGGAGGCTAAGACCTGATAGCTGATAGCTCATTTTTCACTCTTCACTTTTCACTCTTCACTTTATTCATCCAACGGCCCCGCGTAAAATCCGGAATCGCCTGTGGCATCCCACCGCTGGCAATCGAGGCTTCTGATAGAGGTGTGATCGACATCCATGAAGCTGCATCATAGGCATCAAACAAGGGTTCTTTTGCTTCAAGTGCGCATCTGACAAAGCTGTCGATGAGAAACCAGTCAATGCCTCCATGCCCTGCTCCTTCCGCATCTTTCTCATGGGCCCTCCAGACATCATGATCGTAAGTAGTCAAATAACTATCCGCAGATTCCCATTGATGTGCTTTACTCACACCTTCGATAAGCAGGCTCTTATTGATATCCATCCAGATGCCTTTTGTGCCTTGTACCCTGAAACCCAGGGAATAAGGTCGCGGCAGATTGGTATCATGATGCAATACAATGGTTTCACCATTGGTGCACTTCACCATTGTCGTGACTTTATCACCGAGTCTGAACTCCAATTTAGCATTGGGATGTTCAGGGCCTCCTTTGGGATGATTGAGGATATATTCATGCAAGCCTCTTGATTTGGAGGCCATTGACACAAGTGTCTCCATCCGGTTACCGCGGTTCATATTGATCCACTGTGCCACTGGACCAATGCCATGGGTAGGGTAGAGGTCACCGTTGCGATACACGCTATGCCAAGTGCGCCATTTGGCTTCACTAAAGCCTTTGTCACCAAACTCAACACCTGAGTTATAGGGTGTCAAACCATCATTGAATTTGACACCGCGCAGATCATGTTGGTAGCCGCATTCAAGATGTATGAGTTCGCCAAAGAGTCCTTTCTTCACCATATTCAATACCGCCATCACATCTCTTCGGAAACAAACATTCTCCAGAAAATAAAGTGGTGTCCCCGTGGACTCATGTGTATTGACCAGCTCCCAGCATTCGTCAAGTGAGAAAGCTCCACTTACTTCAACACCAGTGAATATTCCGGCTTTCATTGCCGCTATGGCCATCTGAGAATGCCATTCCCATGGGGTCGCGATGATGACCGCATCGATCTTTTCTTTGTTGAGCATGCGCACATAATCGTGCGGACCCTGGTCATACACGACCGGCCATTTTGCGCCCTGTTCTTCGAATATTTTTTTTGTTGATCCCAACATCACCTGGTCCGGCTCAGCAATGCAAGTCACTTCGCAATCCTTGCGCCTGAGCAGGAGGTCAATATGATCCTGTCCCCTCAAACCACTCCCGATAATACCCACTTTTAGTTTGCCGTTGGAGTCAACTCTTTTTTGATACGGCCTCGCCATGATGTTTGATGCCAGACTTACAGCAGCTCCGGCTAAGGTTGTATTTCGTATGAATTTCCGTCTTGATTGTCCCATTCGAATATTGATTGCTCATTTGTAACATGAATGAAATCCCAAGATAATGAAAGACCAATAGCGGGAAATGATAAAACGCTGGCAAGCTGATTTCATAATTTGTATATGCCTTTCATCTGGCTTAGGAATACTTCCTTTTTCCGACGGGAGACTTCTATTTCCAGTCCATTGGACAAGAGTATTTTGCCACCATCGCCATGCTTGTATTCCCTGACATGCTGGAGATTGACGAGAAACGATTTGTGCACACGGATAAATTGCTGCTCTTCAAGAAGCATTTCATATTCCAACAGCGTTTTTGATGCTACGATTTTTTGTTGGTTGACAAGGTGGAATGTCGTATAGCTGTTTTCTGCTTCACAGCATATGATGTCCCCGATCTGGATGATCTGGAATCCCTTGATCGAGGGAATACAAATCTTAAGGTCATTAGTCTTCTTTTGTTGGTGTAGGTTATAGATCAGGGTTTCAAGGTTCTTATTCAGTTGCCCTGCCTTTATTTTGGCTTCCGCCCTGGAGACTGCATCGATCAGTGAGAGTTCATCCACCGGCTTTAGGAGATAATCCACCGCGCTGAATTTGAATGCCTGGATCGTGTATTCAATATGCGCCGTCACAAAGATGATTTCAAAATCAATGGAAGGCAATTCACGAATAACCTCCAGTCCGCTCTTGCCAGGCATGGCAATATCCATAAATACAAGATCAGGTTTGAGACGCGAGATGGACGTCTTTACCTGCTGAGGATCCTGGCAGGTTTCCAGGATCTCAATTTGAGGACAATTTTTTTCCAAAAGATATCTTAGGGTATTGAGCCCGGTGATTTCATCATCAACTAGGAGTGTACGGATCATGCGTTGTGTTATTCAAATTCTATTAAAAGGACAAGTTCAGCAATGGTGCCTTGGGCCGTATCATCTAGCGTCGACCGGTCTGTAATGGTGAGCGAACTGGACATGTGATATTTCTGATTGAGGAGTGCTATTCGTTTTTGAATATTGTCGATACCTGTTGACGTATGACTTTCATCCTTATGCTTCATGGATTCGATGATCCCTATTCCGTTGTCCGTTATCCGGCATACCAGTTTATCATCACGATAAAAGAAATGAACATCCAGTTTCTTCTCTCCATGGATCAGGCTAAGTCCATGCCATATGGCATTCTCGATCAAAGGCTGGATGAGAATGGGCGGCATTTTTATTTCCCGGGGGCGGACTTCTTTATCGACCGTTATGGTGTATTGGAAATCGGTAAACCTGATTTTTTCCATTTCAATATATCGACTGATGTAGTCGATGAGTTGCTCCAGGGTGATGAAATTCCTTCGCGAATGTTCGAGTGTATCCCTGATCAGTTGTGCAAACCTGCTGAGATAAAAACCCGCTTTGTCTTTATCCCCCAGCAATATCATCTCTTTAATGCTGTTGAGGCAATTGAAGATAAAGTGTGGATTCATTTGTGAATGAAGGGCTTTCATTTCATAGTCAGCCAGCAATTTGTCCATAGTTCCTTTTGCGGTGACACTGGCCAGATGACGGCGATAGAGGAGAAAAGTCCCGGCTATGAAAGCCATCGACATAAGTAAAATAAACCAGGTGGATTTCCAAAACGGTGGTTTGATCTCAATGACAAGCATGTTTACCTGATCCGGCCAGCGCCTGGTGGCGGATTTGATTTTGACTTCCAGATTATAAACAGCACTGGCCAGGTGATCTAAAATGATAGTGTTGGATACATTGAGATCTATCCATTCGTCCTGTGGATGGAGCCTGTAATAGGTGCGTACATGATCCGAGTCATCAAAATCAAACCAGGTGAAGTTGATACGAAGTGAGTTACGGTCAAATGGCAAGGTGATGCGCTGACCGGGAAAAAGGATGATGGAATCATTTGAAATGGACACCGATTCAATCAGTAAATTGGGCAAGGGATATATACCGGTTTCCAGCGAGAAAGGAATGCGCACGATGTCATCATCGTATGCAGCCCAAAGTGCCTGATGTTCAGTGTCTAACACAAAGGATGAAGATATCGGTGCCAATGGAAGCCCGTCTTTTGGTCCTAATACCCTGGCCTTATGGGTTTCCAGATCAAAAAGATCGATAAAGGATCTGTTGCCCAGAAATAATTTGTTTTGTACTGGCGGGGAAATAGCAAGAATCGATTGCCTCGATAATATCTCAGCAGGATAAGTAGTAAACGTTTTGGTGTCCATCGAATAGGAATATAAGCCTGAGGCTTCGGTGGAAAACCATAACTGACCTTCGGTATCAGCGCTCAATGCAAGGATATTGTCCTGGAATTTCTGCGGACCAGCTAAGACATGCATGCTGGTATCAAATTGCATCTTTGAATAGTTGAATCGCGCGATCCCTTTTTTTCCTATCCAGATATTACCTTCATGGTCTTCTGCAAATTCTCCTGAATGGGACAAAGGGAATTGGTTAATGGAATCACCGGAGCTATAGGGAATAAATGTTTTAGTTGGCTGGTCATACAACAGGATGCCATTGAAGTGTCCGCTGCAGGATAGCCATATATTGGATCTGCTGTCTTTAAATGAACTTGTCACTGCAGTTGATCCTTTGTCGAAAGGGGGGCTGGTGATTATTCCAGACGCGTTAGTGGAAGGAGTATAATAGATGAGTCCTTCGCGCGATCCAAACCACAGGGTATCCGGATTGAGATTTTCAATGCAGAATACATCATTCCATTCCGGAGGGCTGATTGGTAAACGTATGCTTTTCAGAAATTTTCCTGATGTCGCATCCATAACTGTAACGCCGTCCTTATTGCCTGCCGCGAAATAAACCAAACCATCGTGATAGTGGACCACATGAACCGGAATGAGCTTGGCGTACTTTTCAATATAGGCTCTTACATTATGTTTTGAGATAGATTGCTGGGTGAAGGTTTGTTTGTAGAGCCCATATTCCGTGCCGATCCACCACCGATTGTTCTTATCAACAAGGATAGCGGTGCAACGATGATTTCCAAAGTGACGAAAGCCAGTGCTGGTCACCATGTTAGTAGTCAAATTTCGATCCAGCATGAAATAGCCACCATTAGCCCCGGCCTGGATGATGAGAGTGTCATTCACTTGAACCAGAAAACCCCGCCATGTAGATTCTATTTTTTCATCAATCGGCACCTCGGATAAAAACGATTGCTGCTTGGTTAGATTATAAATAGTGATTTTATCATCATCCGGTCGGGTCAGCATCAATTGGCTTTTATTCAGGGGAATGACACTTCCTTTTTTGCGTTGGACAATTGGGCGCAGGTAGGCATGTGCTGGTGTATCGGGATTTACCTCAACCATGGTCATGGGTCCAGGGTTAAACAATTTGGCGTTAGCATCATTACCATAGTAACACAGGATAGTTCCGTCCGGCATTTTATAGAGTTCCCGACCATAACGCATGGTTTGGTGGATGTCCTTTATGGTATAGTGATCATATCGCCAGATAAGATGGCCTGTATAATCGAAAAGGTAGAAACCTGTATTGGTGCTGGTCAAATACCCTTTATTTTCAATTTCAATGACATCCCAGAATCGATTCATGTAGATTCCAATCGCAGTGCTGTCGGCAATAAGAAAATTTATAGCCTGATAAGTTTGTGTATTCAATATCTGCATACCTCCTCTGGTGAGAATAGCGAGACGATGGGGTCCAATATTTTCTAATTTGTCAATACAGTTGTCAGGCAGGGAAGAAGCTGCATCGGAGCGGAAGTATTTTTTAAATTCCAGTCCGTCATATCGATTCAGGCCTTCATAGGTTCCAATCCAGATATAGCCAAATTCATCCTGAACGATCGAAGTGATCCGATGGTCACTCAATCCATCAAGTGTTGTCAGTTGAATGAGTTGATCATCTTTCGGCTGGGAAAATCCCATCAGGGGACTTAGGAACAGGCAGATGTGCATGGCGGTGGAAAGCCATTTCCAGGCCAGTAATTGGTTTATATAATAAGTTGGATCATGTTGATCCGCTTGCCAAATCATTTTAGCTATACTGCAATGTGTAGGTAAAGATGAATTATATTTTTGAACAATGAGTGTCCATATCGAAGGTGCTTTAACTACTGGCTGGGCATTCCAATAGCATAGTTAGCCGGCAACATTCCGATGCCTTCAGTAGGAGTACCGTTCCTTGGCGGAGATAGACCATTCCCTAGAATGGGTGCTGTGCCGCACTGGGTAAGCATATATTCGTTCAATACATCAAGGTGGATTTTTCTGTCTTATACCACCCACAGAATCCATTTTTGATCCGGACAAACGAAACTGAACTATGAAAATATCATCTGCATTTGCCGCCTGGCGCAATCACTTTCTGCTAGTCTTTTGCCTGATTTGGACTGGCGTTGCAAACGGACAGTCCATTGGGATAGGGACGGATACACCGGACAGCAGTGCGGTGCTGGACATCAATAGTACACAGCAAGGCTTGTTGGTGCCTCGAATGGGGAGCTATGATCGCAATTTTATTGTTGCTCCGGCGACCGGCCTCCTTGTGTTTGATACAGACACTAAGTCCTTTTGGTATTACAAGGGTACCGACGAAGGGTGGTTTGAGATGGAGCTGGCGCCTTCGATCGGTTTTGCACCTGAGGGAGTGGAGTCGTATATCTCGGATGAAGATGAGAATACAACGGTAGATGTGGAAACAACTACTAATGAAGATGTCATTCGATTTAATGTTTTTGGTACAGAGGTAATGAATATCTCTAAGAATGAAAATGAGCAGCCATTGATAAGTTTTCCAAATGCTTTTGGTACCATAGCTATTGGGAGCTTTGCAGGAGAGAATAATCAACCTACAAGTTATACCGAAGGCGGCGGCGGGTTAAATACATTTGTTGGAGTACAAGCAGGTGAAGAAAATACTACAGGTACCTGGAATACTGCTATAGGAGCTCAAACTTTATTGAATAATCTTGACGGAATTCGTAACGTAGCTATAGGGTATGGTGCATTACAATCCAATATTGATGGTGATCATAATGTAGCAATTGGAAATGCTGCATTGTTGCTGAATACGGATGGATCGGGTCTTACAGCAATTGGTGATTCAGCGCTTTATCATAATGGTTTTGGGGCAACGGGGGATGAAGGACTGTATAATGTAGCGGTAGGGGCGTTTAGTCTTTTGGAAAACACGACAGGGACTGGGAATACAGCTGTAGGAAGGGCTTCTTTGAAGAATAGTATTTCTGGAAATCACAACGCTGCATTTGGTTGGACTGCTTTGTTTCACAATGAAAATGGGTCTAAAAATACAGCCATAGGAACTGGTGCATTATATGAAAATATAGAAGGCAATTTCAACACCGCTTTAGGATTTGGAGCACTTAAAGATAATATAGATGGGTCTAAAAATACAGCCGTGGGGCATAGTTCGTTGTTTAGTAATACTATGGGATTTGGTAATATTGCCATTGGAGATTCATCTATGTTTTCTAATGAAACAGGCACGAGCAATATTGCTATTGGACACAATGCATTGAATGATAATGTTGATCAAAGTAACTTGATTGCTATAGGGGATTCTGCATTATTTATGAACCAGGCGGGAAATCAAAATGTGGCAGTAGGTTCAAAATCAATGTTTTCAAATGCTGATGGTTATGACAATACTGCACTAGGTTTTAATACCCTGGAAATGAATGTGAATGGATATAGTAATGTTGCGGTAGGTAGTAAAGTATTGAATAATAATTCATCTGGTTATAATAATGTAGCACTTGGGGCCTATACCTTGTTTGGAAATACAGAAGGCAATTCAAATATTGCAATCGGGTCTAATGCACTCTTTTCTAATGAAGTAGGTTCAGGGAATGTGGCTGTTGGCAAAGCCTCATTACAGGAGAATCAAGGTGGAAGTAATAATGTGGCAATTGGTGATGAATCAATGTATCATAATGTAGAAGGTGCACATAATACAGCAATAGGTGTGCAATCACTTTTTAATAACATAGGTAATTCAAATGTAGGGATAGGTTACAATTCGCTATATGCGAATACAACTGGCTATGGAAATGTTGGTATTGGTAATTTTGCACTCTCAGGAAATCTTGTGGGCCTAAATAATACTGCTGTTGGATATTATGCGCTTCCGTTCGCCACGGGCAGTTCTAATACTGCCCTAGGTGCTAATGCAATGTTTGAAACAACAGTAGGGTCTAACAATACTGGAATTGGCAAAACGGTCTTATATCATAACGTAGGCGGTTTTGAGAATACAGCAATTGGTTTTGAATCAATGTATCATAATGTGGAAGGTGCACATAATACAGCAATTGGAGTGCAATCACTTTATAATAACATAGGTAATTCAAATGTAGGGATAGGTTACAATGCGCTATATGCGAATACAACTGGCTATGGAAATGTTGGTATTGGCAATTTTGCACTCTCTGCTAATCTGGTGGGCCTTGAAAATACTGCTGTTGGATATTATGCGCTTCCATTTGCAACGGGCAGTTCTAATACTGCCCTGGGTGGTAATGCATTGTTTGAAACAACAACCGGGGATAAGAACACTGCTGTCGGCCGAAACGCTTTGTATGGAAATTTAGTGGGAACTGAAAATACCGCGATCGGGTATAATGCTTCCCAGAATAATGCAGAGGGAGACTACAACACCGCCATTGGCTCATTCAGCCTTAATTCAAATGTTTCGGGAGGCTGGAATGTAGCTATTGGGTACCAAAGTTTAAAACAGAATAACGGTTATTTTAATGTCAGTGTTGGGGCTGAGTCAATGAAGGAAAATCTGGATGGGTTCTCAAATACTGCGATTGGAGTTGAAGCGCTTAAGTCTAATACCACGGGTTACGAAAATGTAGGCGTCGGTGATGAATCCTTATGGCAGAATGTCAGCGGCTATCGAAATGCCAGCGTGGGCATAGTGGCCATGCAGCAGAACACTATAGGACATAATAATGCCGCGTTTGGTGGAGGAGCACTTAGTGAGAATACCACAGGCAATTATAATGCGGCCCTTGGAGATGCTAGCTTACTACTAAATACCTCTGGCTCTTTCAATACGGCGATTGGACCGTTGGCGATGACGCTCAACACAGGAGGTATATTCAATGCTGCCTTTGGAGCATGGGCTTTGACCGCAAATACGAACGGGAATTTTAACACCGCTATAGGTCCCTATGCAGATGTTGCCTCTGGAAGTTTATCTAATGCTACCGCTTTAGGAAATGGGGCTATAGTTAATAATTCTAATAAAATCAGATTTGGTAATACCTCAGTTACAGTTGTAGAAGGCAATGCATCTTATACTGTGTCAGATGGTCGCTTCAAGACAAATGTGAAGCAAAATGTACCGGGTCTTGATTTTATCACCCGCCTCCAGCCAGTGACGTATCATTTTGATTATCCATCTTTTTCAAATTTTATCGGAGAAAGGAACGTCGACAGGGTTAGCCTTGAAGTAAGAAAGGGCAAAGTAGAAGCCGGTTTTGTAGCTCAGCAGGTGGAGGAAGTGTGTTTATCCCTGGGTATGGACTATAGTAATCTCGTGCACGCACCGGAAAATGAACAGGATAATTATTCGCTTTCCTATACGGCCTTGGTAGTGCCTTTAGTCCAGGCTGTTCAAGAACAACAAGTCATGATCGAGAATAAGGATGAAGAGATCCGTACGCTGCAACAACAACTCATCGTATTTCAGGATCGATTGGCACAAATTGAATCCTTATTGGGTATTAAGGTCGACACGTCAACACAAATTGTGACTCCTTCAAGTCAAACTGAACAGATGTCAGTTGGAAGAAAAAACGAGATCAAGACATATCCTTTGCCGCCATTCAGACCAGTGACAGAAATGCCTGCAATGCCTGAGTATACAACGCAAAAGGCAAAGACGGATTCAGCTAATCAATAATGTGGGTAATGTCATCGTACCTCATGCCCATGCAAATCTTTCATCGTTTACTTAGTTGTGGATTACCTGTCTGCGTCATCCTGATGTGCACTACGGTAAGCGCTCAGCTCAATTATTATACATTTTCCCAATCGACATCAACCTATGAGGAGATTACAGGTGGTACAGACTTAGGTACTGCCGGCAATGATAATCTGGCCTTTATGGATCCGGAAATACCGCAAGGTGGGCAGAGCACCCAGGGCCCTGGATTTGATATTGGTTTCTCTTTTACATACAGAGGTATAATCTACGATCGGTTTGGTGTTTCCAATAATGGATGGATTTGCCTCGGTAGAAGCCAGGATCAGGAGGCGTTAGGATTTTCAGTATATATGGCTTCATTGGCAGGGCAGCCTATAAGCACACCGGGTGTGTTTGATACGCTCCGGTCTTGTATTGCAGCTTTCGGAGGTTACATTTTCGGAAATGGAACAACATCTGACCTCGGATTTGAATTGGTGGGCTCTGCCCCAAATCGATCACTGGTGATACAATGGAAGAATTACAAGATTGGACCAAGCTTTTATTCTGGAGCAACATCGATTAATACACAGATCAGAATAAATGAGTCAGATCAATCCATCGATATCAGATATGGTGTATGTTCTTTTGCTAATTTCCAACTGAGCGTTTCGATCCAGGTTGGATTGGGTGGATTGACAGTGAACGAATTTTCCAATCGAACCACTCCATCCAATTGGAGTGCTACCACAGCTGGCACTGCACCTAATAGTTCTTGTCCTGCATATGTAGTTTATCCACCACCAGCCTCCGGCATGAATTTTCATTGGGATCCACCAACTTGCGTTCCACCTCCACATTTGAACAACGATTCCTTTGGATATGATTCACTTAGCTTTAGTTGGCAAGAGCCTTATACAGCCCCCATGGAAGGGTATGAATATGCATTGACCACATCTCCATTACCACCGATGAACGGAAGCACTACATTTGGATTGGGTGTTTCTTTCCAGAATTTAAGTGAAGGGACACCATACTATTTTCATATCCGGACGCTATGTGATATGGAAGATCATTCTGCATGGACAACTATACCTGCACGAACACTTTGCCTGCCTACTGTACCTCCTTACCTCGAAAACTTTGACGCTGTGACGGCACCAGAGATGCCTGGCTGTGTACGTGTTGATAATGAAGATGCATATTCACCGACCTGGTCGACCATTACAACGCCCTATACGGTCATCAGTCCACCGAATGCTGCCAGAATGCTAGATCCCTATGCACAGACCGATGATTGGCTTTTTCTTCCGGCACTGATCCTGAGTAGTGATACCACCTATATCAACAAGATGGATATGAGCTCGTATCCGGCAGATAACATGGACATTTATATAGGTGATTTTCCAGCCCCTGACCATATGACACCTATTGGTACCCTTGGAATAGGCTCCCCTAATATTCCTAATTACATACTGATTACCCCTGATTCCACAGGCACCTATTTTATAGGCTATAAAAGTCAACTGAGTGCAGTACAATTTTTAGATAATATTGAAGTTCGGGCTTACACCTGTTTTTCACCCGATAGTATTCAGGTTGTAACCAATCAGCCGGGTTTGGTTACACTTAAATGGAATGCACCTGTATCAGGTGCTTTGTCTTACGAATATATGGTAGCTCAATATTTCAGTTATCCATACCAGGGTACAGTATTTACCTCTGACACGATGATTTCATTGACTGGTCTGAACCCATCACAAACCTATTTTTTAGTCATAAGGTCTTCATGCGGAGGGAGTAACTATTCGCCCTGGACACAGTTTGGATTTGTCACCGTTTCAGCAAATGATGAGTGTCCCTTGGCTGTTGAATTATTTCCATCCGCTATGGAGTATTGTGATCAGTCTATTGAAGGATCAACTATAGGTGCAAGTGCCTCAGGACAAGCAGTGGGTAGTTGTGGTGGTCAGCCTGATGATGATGTATGGTTTAAGTTCATTGCTACCGCTAGAAGTCACAACATCAGACTTTCACCATCTTGTTCTCAGAACAATAGACCTGCCAGACAGCCTTCTGAATTTACTTCCAATGATTGTGAGGCCTATACGATGGAATTGTATAGCGATAGTTGCGATGGAGCTTTTTTAGACTGCATCAATTTGCCTGCAGGGACATTCGGAACTGATTTTGTAGAGACTGACCTTAGTATTGGGACTACGTATTTCCTTCGGGTTTTCGGAACTGAAGAGTTTGAAGGCGGAAGTAACTTTAATATTTGTATAACCTCCTTTCCTCCACCTGTCAATGATAGTTGTGCCGGTGCTGAAATCATAATCTCCAATGAGACATTCTGCAATTCACTAGCATATGGCAACCTGGCAGGTGCGACTCCTTCTTTTTCCCCTTCTAGCTTATGTCAGGGCGCACCTTACTATGATCTTTGGTATAAGTTTGCAGTCATAGATACGATACAGATTGTTGAGGTCTCTTTCGGAAATGAAGCTGATGGGGTAGTGGAAGTTTTCAGTGGTACTTCTTGTGGCACTTTGACATCAGTAACGTGCAGTGATATCACAACGATTGGTCCTGAAGTGCTGGTGCTTGATAGTCTTACCATCGGGGATAGCCTGTGGATTAGGGTATTTGATGCAACAGGTGCAGGGGTTAATTCCAATTTTGAAATCTGCGTGCGCACACCCAATGCCAATGAATTTTGCAGCGGAGCAGAGGAAGTGCTCACAGTATCTGGCCCCTTGATGGTGGACAGGTTGGACGCCAATACATTGTCAGCTTTTGGATCAGGTGGATGCACTCCTTTTTATGCAGATGATGATCTATGGTACAGCTTTGTCGCTGATCATGACACGCATCTTATCGCAGTAGCCCCCAGAGATTATCCTGCTATCGTGGAGCCTGTAGTTGAATTTTTTGGCACAGACTGTGATTCATCCGGCTTGATTTGTAATGGTGAAGGTGAATTGTTACTAGACAGCCTTGTGATAGGGGAAGAATACTATTTTAGGGTGTATAGTGCCGATAGCCTTGATGGGAAAGGAGGATTTGCCCTTTCGATTGTAGCTCCCCCAAACAATATTTTCTGCTACAGTCCGGATACCCTGCTTGTCAATGATTCAAGCGAATGTGTTTTGGTCAATGAATGCACAAATGTAGGATCAGGATTGGATAATTCGGTTTGGTTTACGTTTGTGGCTCAGCAGTCCACCCAAATAATACACCTGGACGATCAAGGTACGTTCTTTGGCTACATGACTCTTTTTTATAGTTGTGATTCATTGTTTTCTTTGGCATATAGCTCCAATGAATATCTGGTCGCTCATGATTTAGTGCCCGGCCACAACTACTCCCTCAGGGTGACTGGAGGATTCTCCTTATCAAACCTCTACTTTCTCCAGAGTTCATTTTCTATTTGCATTTTAGCACCTGCTCCCAATGACGAATGTTCAGGGGCCATTACTATCCTGCCAACGGGGCAATGTGATAGCCTGATATTCGGCTCTACCTTATATGCTACTCCATCCATACTCAGCGGGCCATGTCATCCACAATTCAATGATGTTTGGTATTCATTTGTTGCAACAGCAACCTTTCACAAAATTCAGGTATATGCCGATGATGGATTTTATTTGCCTCGTGGAGAATTATTTGCTGATTCCTGTGGAGGGCAATCTCTGGCTTGTTTTCAGTATAGCTATGACTCCCATTATGCGACCTCTAATTTCACTGATTTAACTATTGGACATACCTATTATATAAGGTTGATGATTAGTGGGGGAGCCACCAATAGAGGAACCTTTGCGTTTTGCCTTTGGTCGCCACCCATCAACGACGAGTGTTCTTATCCGGTAGAGATGATCACACCACTAACCTCAAAATGTACTAACCCGGTTCAGGGAACAACGATCAATTCAACCAATCCATCTGGTGATCAAAACAATGTTTGGTATAGTTTTACCTCGATCAACTCATCGATCGCTATTAAAGTGACACCACAAACCAACGGATTTGATCCAGGCATTCGTTTTTGGCATCGTTCCGCTAATGGAGGTGCTGATGATCAGTATTGTGTACTTACAGGCTTTCAGTATCAACCTATCAATAGTGATGACACGCATGCTGATGGCCAGCCGGAAGTTCTTGTGATAGCCAGTATTACGCCCTTCAAGGAATATCTGATAGAAGTATACGATAGCGATAGCTCGCAACAGTCTGGCGATTTTGAATTTTGCTTGTTTAACCCGGGTAATGGATTTCAAATATACTCTGCAGAGTATGAGACATATGACATGGCCGACGCTGTATCCGCCGGCGGATGGCACCAGGCGGTGTGTAAGGTAATCTTGAATGTTTCTGGTAGTGTCAATATGCCTCATCTCACCAATGCTACAGTCAATACCCTGGGGTCAACTGATCCGAATGACATCCAGTCGCTATCTTTTTATTATCCACCCATTACGAGTGTCCTATCAGGTTCAGCAGGTTTCGATCCCTTTGGTGGACCTACACCTTTGATTGGTGGATATCCACCTCCAATACAACTGGGTCAATCTTCCAGTAATCCTATTGGAGAGATTACGTTTGCTGGTGATATCCCATTGATCGGTATTACGCAACTCTCCAATACGCCTATGAAGCGAAATTATAAGGAGTACCTCTATCTGGTTTATGATATTAGTTGTGAGGCTGATACAGGCCATGTAATGAAGGGTCATTGTACTTCATTGATCTTTGATGGCAACAAGGAATTTATTCCATATGAGAAGTTCAATCCGGGACTTCCTGTCATTTCGCAAAGGAGTTATGAAACAAAGCAGGATGGTGCATGGGAAAATGGCAATACATGGGTATGCGGGGAGCCTCCTCCAAATGGATTTGATAATGATCAAACCAATATAAATCATCATGTTTTTCTTTCGGATACAGTCGTGAGCGGTGACCTGGAAATTCATTATTTAAAATCGCTTAGCCTGGATACCGGTAGCATGCTTACGCTGGGTAGAAGTTCTCTAGGGTCGCAGACTGGGTATTCCAATAAAGTATTGGATTGCGAAAATGGGTCTTTATTTTTGCAGGATGCTGTATTGAATGTTAATGGCCGGGCACACATTGGAAATAATGATTTCAGCAGTATTGGTACATTTAGTGCTAACAATAGTGTGCTTAATCTAGATGGTAATGATGGCAGACTTGCTGGATCAACAACATTTGTGCCCTTGTTAATTGGAACATCCAATTTTGTTTCGAATAATTTTAAGATTAATATTTTAGACCCTTCCTATCAAGGATCGTTTTCAGATTTTATTTATAACCCTGATATTTCATCACTTCGCTTTATGTCCGGAACCCTGCGATTGGGTGGCGGCGATGACACTGGCCCTGTTCAGGACCAGGGTTTTTCTATTAAAACCTACTCAAATTTCGGAGGATTTCTATTGATTGACTCTATTATTGTCGCTGGAGGTTTGGGGGCAAATCACAGAGCTGTTCACTCATCCGGCAATTTCCTTGCATGCAAGCATCTTTTGATTTTACCAGGTGCTGAATTTGTTGGCAGGTCAGCCATTCAAGGTAATCTCATCAATAATGGCGTGGTGACGATTCCTTCAAATTTTTTCTTATCCTTTGGAGGGGATGTAGACATCGTGCGTCAGTATACAAATGCAACTCATATTCAATCCATTTCCGGAACCGGATTTTTCAGGTCAAGCTTGACAGATCCCATTCCAACTTCTCAGTTGGATAATGAAATCAGTAACCTATACGTAGCCAATACAGCAGGAGGACTTAATCTCAATCTCCCACTTGGTATACGCGAAGTCCTGCGCATCAGACAAGGCAGGATTAATACATCCGATTCCACCATGTTGACGCTCGGCAATGAAATGAGTACGGGTACGTTGGCGACAGATCCTTTTGAACCCAATATTTTTAATTATCAGCCATTTTCCGGTAATGTTTCCTCTTGGTTCGGTGGCCACGTCAATGGACCGATGCGAAGATGGTTTAATGGAACACCTACTTCAGAGAAAAGTATAATGCCTGTTGGGCATGGGTATACACTCAGACCAATTTCATTCCAGTTTGCCAATACATCCAATGGCTTCCTTGAAGCCGAATATGTAAATGAGTTTCCAGGCAATGAAGGTATGCCTTTGGTTGATGAACAAGATACTACCCTCAACAGCGCAAGTTTTGGATATTGGCGTGTTGATTCCTCAAATGTTTCGGGTACATATACGGCTTCGGTGAATGCCCTGGGGACTACATACGATGGAACCGTACCTATCGCGGAACTTAGTAATGTCAGGCTGATCAAGCGTCCCAATGGCGGCGCATGGGTCAATACCGGTTCTACCACTACTGAACCTCCAACATCATTGAGTTTAGTGAAAGCAGAAGGCCTGTCAGGCTTCTCTGATTTTGCCCTGGGCACGCAGTATTGCAAAGTGGTCACCAACGGCAATGATGATGGCATAGGATCACTTCGGTTTGCTATAGCACAATGTTCCAATCCGGAAGACTACATATACATTGCTGAGTTTATTGATTCTATTTTTCTGGTTTCCGATACCATCATTCTGGATAAGAATCTTTCCATTGTTCATTCAGGTAATGAAAAGGTAGTCATCCAGACTTCATCCATAAGTCCTATTTTTAAAACAAACGTCAATGTGAATGTCACCTTATATAATGCCGAAATTCATTCGGGTGCATCGCCTACTGCAAAAGCATTAATGAATGCTGGAACAACCACCCTCTGGAATGTCGATATCATCAATACGAGCCCGGGAGAAATCCCTGTAGTAAATACCGGAACCATAGAAATCCTGGAAACAGTTCAGATTAAAAATCAATAATAATATACCGATGTTGCTGGTGGGGACACCAGGGTAACGGCAATCGGCAGTCTTCAGTTGGCAGTTTTCAGTCTCCAGTCGGCAGTATTCAGTCCAATGGTAACGTTTCCATGAGCGCAAAAACCTGGCTTTTCAAGCCAGGCAATTGAATTGCCCCGACTTTCAAGTCGAGGGCCGCTCATGATCAGTCTTCAGTCTTCAGTAGGGAGTGACCAATCTCCCACGAAGATTGATAAACCTATCAACCAATAAACCAATCAACTTATCAACCAATAAACTTATCAACCTATAAACTTATCAACCCATAAACCTATCAACCCATAAACCTATCAACCCATCAACCTATCAACCCATCAACAGATACACCCCCAAAACCCCCTCTAACCTGCTAAGCCTTTTAATCCTATTTTTGCACCCTTATGGAGCAACTGGCGGCTTATATCCAAGACATCATCAACCGTGAAATAGAAGGTATCCGCAATATTCCGGTAGATGACACGATTGAAAAGGCTATCGAACTGATATTCAATGCCGTACACCAGGATGGTGGCAAGGTAGTCGTCTCCGGACTAGGCAAGGCAGGCCAGATAGGCCATAATATTGCCACTACCCTCAGTTCAACCGGTACGCCATCCATATTCCTGCACCCAACAGAAGCGCAGCATGGAGACCTTGGAATGATCCAGAAGAATGATATCCTCTTCCTTATTTCCAATTCAGGCAAGACCAAGGAAATCCTGGAGCTGCTTCCACTGGCCAGACGACTTTATCCGGGTATCAAATCAATTGCATTGACAGGGCATCCGGAACATGAGTTGGGCAGTGAAGTTGATGTATGCCTGAGCACCGGCTATCCAAAAGAAGTATGTCCACTCGGACTCACCCCTACGACCAGCACGACCGTGATGACCGTACTCGGTGATGTGATCGTCGTGGCGATGATGAATAAGATAGGTTTCACCAAATCAGATTATGCCCTGAGACATCACAGCGGTTATCTGGGCATAAAGAGCAGATCAGATGAGTAAGCTATTTTTAATTTCAGGGCCCTGCATCGTGGAAAATGAAACCACGCCCTATCTCATTGCAAAATCGGTTAAACCCATTTGCGATGAGCTAGGTATCGAATATATTTTTAAAGCAAGCTATCGCAAAGCCAACCGCACACGTGTAGATAGTTTCACGGGTATCGGTGATGAATCCGCACTTCAGATCATACAGGGCATCGGTAAAGAATTTGGTGTCAAGACACTGACCGATATTCATGAAAGCCATGAAGCCGCCATGGTCGCAGCCTATGTGGATGTGCTGCAGATACCAGCTTTCCTTTGCAGACAAACAGCCCTGTTGCAGGCCGCCGGTGAAACTGGTAAAATTGTCAATATCAAGAAAGGCCAGTTTGTCAGCCCCGAAGCCATGAAGTATCCGGTAGAAAAAGTACTGGCTACAGGTAACCGGAATGTATGGGTATGTGAACGGGGCTTTACATTCGGATATGAAGATTTGGTTGTTGATGCTACAGTTATTCCCCGTCTTAAAAAGCATGGGGTGCCTGTCGTCATGGATTGTACGCATTCTACGCAGGTACCTAATCAAACTACTGGTGTCAGTGGAGGTAATCCGGAGTTTATTGAAACAATCGCGCTGGTTGCTGCCGCTACAGGTGCAGACGGACTCTTTATAGAAACACATCCTGATCCGGCTAATGCATTGAGTGATGCATCGACCATGTTGCAACTTGATTTACTCCACGGTATCCTTGATAAAGTAATGCGTATCCGTAAAGCCCTCCAGTCATGAGTGATGCAGCGTTAAAAAAGAAAGCAGCCCAGATCAAATTGCTGGTGCTGGACGTGGATGGCACACTGACCGATGGCGGTGTGTACATTGATGCTAATGGGGTGCAATCCAAAAAATTTCACATCCGTGATGGTATGGGCATCACATTGCTCCATGAGAAGGGCTTGCCCGTCGGCATCCTGAGCCACAGTCGCTCTAAAACGATCCTCGATGAGCGCGCACGTATGTTAGGTATCGAACGTGTGTATTCCGGCAAAGAACCAAAGCTGGAAGTCCTTACCAGATGGCTGCTCGAATTAAACCTGACCTACGAACAAGTCGCCTATATCGGTGATGATGTCAATGATCTCGAAGTCCTGGAGAAAGTTGGATTTTCTGCGTGCCCGCATGACGCACATTTCTCTCTGGTCAAAGTTGTCGACGTTGTCCTCCAACGTAACGGTGGCCAGGGATGTGTCCGGGAGTTTATCGACCGCTTCCTTCTGGTTATCTGATCACTTTGTGATCTGGATTTTGCTTATATGCTTATGGGCTTATATGCTTATGTGCTTATACGGTTATAGGTTCAATCGAGTATATAATTACCAAGATAGAGACTCGATTAATAGAATATAAATTACCCATGTAGAGACGCGATTAATCGAAAATAAATTTCTAATGTAGAGACGCGATTAATCGCGTCTCTACATTAGAAATTTATTTTCGCCTCTTTCGCCTCTTTCGCCTCTTTCGCCTCTTTCGCCTCTTTCGCCCCTTGCTCCTAGCCTTTCGCTCCTTGCTCCTAGCCCCTTGCTCCTGCCTTTGCAATCATATTACAATTTATTATCTATGAAAATGATGTAGCTGTGCTGAGGCAGCCCCATTTTTGCGTCATGAATTATTCTATTTTTATCGCGCCGGAGATTTTATTGCCGGATGTAGATATGGATAACATAGGCCCTGCTCCGGATCCGCTGCTCCTCCGTGCTGAAATTGATGCACTGAAGGCAACCCGGTGCATACTCAAGACACCACCTTACATCCTGATCGCATGCAGTCTCAAGGATAACCCTGCCTTACGCCTGGAACTGGGCAGACAGCGGGAGATCACTTTTCGCAAAGTAGGGGAGAGCACAGGTTTGCCGTATGACATTGATTCATTCGATGAGTATTACGAACAACTCATCATTTGGGATGATGTAGCACAGCGCCTTGTCGGCGGATACAGGTTTGGCGGCGGGGATAAAATATTTGCGGCTTACGGCAGACAAGGTTTTTACATCAATAGCTTTTTTGATATCGATCCTGCCTTTGACACATACTTTCCGCAATGCCTCGAACTGGGTCGTTCGTTTATCGTAGAGGAATATCAAAAGAAGAATCTTCCGCTGTATCTGTTATGGAAAGGGATCATGGCTTATATGATCAGGCATCCGCAGTACAAATATCTGATCGGGCCTGTAAGTATCAGCCGGTATTATTCCGACTTTTCAAGAAAAGTACTCATGGAATATGCAAAACGACATTTCTTTCATGCCACATTCGCCAAATGGTTTGCCCCTAAAACCCCATTCAATCCAACCCTTTCTCTTCCTGCAAAACAGGAGATAGATGAATGGGAAAATTCAAGTCTCGATTTTGAAAGTATCCTCGACCAGCTTCAACCGGAACACATCCAGTTTCCTGTCCTGATGAAGCAATACATCCGCCAGAACGCCCGCTTTCTCGGCTTCAACCTCGATCCTAATTTCAACAATGCCCTCGATGGCCTCATGATCCTCGATATCGCCGACGTTCCAACAGTCACGATTGATATGTTGCAAAGAGCATAGAAGAAAGTGAAAAGTGAAAAATGAAAAGTGAAAAATGTAAATCAATGCTTATTCAAGTCTTTAGACTTGAATAAGCATTTAAAAAAAATAACTGATGTTCGTTCAAGTCTCCAGACTTGAATGTAATATGTTGCGCGTCTCCTGACGCGCTTGCAATAATCTGTCTCACAATTCACCTCCCACTCTCACTCTCTTACAAAAAAAAAGAAGCCGGCTGGGAGAGCCGGCTTCTTGGACTAGGGTTACATACTTTATGTAGTCTCCCAAAATTGCTATTTGCTCACCAGGAATCCGGTGCTGCCAAGGTATCCATTGTCAGCATAGACCATCACATTGTATGTGCCTGGATTGAGGTTGTCAGTAGGCTCAAAAGACATCGACATAGACTGACGTGCTTTGAGGTTTGCTTTTTCGATGTCAGCGGCACGTACATGTACAGGCTCGTTTCCGAACTTCAGGTTCACTTCTTTACCTGGCACAGAGGACACTGGATTGCCATTGAATTCTGTCAACACCAGGTAGATTTCACGGCTACCCTGGAATTCATCAGGAATGTTGTTGAGGTCAAAGGTCACCGTGATCTCATCGATTTTCTTTCCTTTCGTAGTCAGCTTATCCTTCTTGGTTGCAGATGTTACTGTAAAGTTGTCAGCTCTGAATCCTGCTGGCGCCACAGTCTTTAACCTGCCTGTCAGTTTTTCATTAGCAGATGTCAGTGACATCACCTTTGAATTAAGGGTATTAACCTCATCTTTGGTAGAGCTCAGCTCAGTGTTCAACTCCTGGTTGCTGCTGGCAAGAGATTGGTTCTCTTCCTTCAGGCCAAGGATATCGCGCTCCAGAGCTACCTTGAGTTCTTCCATCTGGGCAAGTCTTGCCTTGATTTCAGCATTGTTAGCCTCACTTGATTTCAGTGCTTTTCTTGCTTTATCGATACGCACCTGGAGGTCATTGACCTCATTGATCTTCGTTTGAAGCTCAACAGAGAGTGTGTCATTTAAAGAAATCTGATCGCTGTAGTTGGTGTTTAACACAGCCAGCTCACCTTGCAATTTTGTGCGGGTGCTGTCCAGTTGTGTACCAAGGTCGGTGGCTTTGTTTTCTGTAGCCTTGTATTTGCTATAGAACATACCGCCGAAAATAACGGCTCCAAGGAATAACACCCCAAGGATGATGGAAGCAGTTTTCCAACTGTTACCGTTGTTGTAGTCGGATTGATTTTGCATTTCTGTCATGGTCGAATTTGATTTAAAAAGTTTGATTGAATGAAATTGTTGAGATGTTGAATAGTCTGTGTGTTTGGTGATTTTATATTTGACACGCTTATCTAAATTGGTGTCTCATAGTGCGTGTTGTATCGTTCTGACATTTAAACGAATGAAGTATAAAAATGATTACACATTTATAAATATGAAATCATAATGAATTGATAATCAGTAAGATAAACTTTAAAAATCATGGTTTTCCGATTTTGTAAATCCATGTTTTCCGCCTCGTTTTTAAGTGTTTTCCCTTACTGTTTTTGGATGTCGATTAGGGTAAAACGGGTCTCATTTTTTAAAATGGATTTTAGCGGGTAGGTGAGGATATTTTCAATATCGTCATTATCCAGCGGATAAGCTGTTTTTTCTTTCGGTTACATCTGTTTACTTTGCCCTATGCAGGGATGGTTAAGGTCCATGTGGCGGTTCTTTTATTTTGCCTTCTCGACTACCTTTGGTATCGCCGGATTCTTCTGGGCGGTACTTCGGGGGGACCCAAGGGAAGCAGCGGGTAAGAGATTTCGCACTAAATGGTTAAGTCACGTCCCATACCGGTTGGGTCTTCGGATGGAAATGGAAGGTAATCCTCATCCCGGTCCATGCCTCTATGTAGGTAACCATATCACGTATATTGACCCCATTGTTGTGCTGATGCATGTAGATGCCAAAGTAGTAGCTAAGGCAGAAATCACCAGTTGGCCGTTAGTTGGATTTGGTGCTAGTATGGTTGGAACCATATTTGTAAAGCGTGAGCAAAAAAGCAGCAGGGAAGAAGCGGCCAGATCCATCCGTGAAGCATTGGAAAGTCAGGATTCAATTTTAGTGTTTCCCGAAGGAACGACCACTGCCGGTCCCGGCACTTTACCGTTCAGGCCAAGGTCTTTTGATGCTGCTTTCCTGGCCGGGGTTCCGGTCCAACCAATTGCCATCAGCTATGATAGTCCCGTAGTAGCGTATATTGGGGACGATACGTTTATTCCCCATTTCTTCAGGCTTTTCAGGATGAAACTTATTGCTGGCAAGGTTGTATTCGGCCCATCCATGTATGGTGAGGATACCTGTGAGCAGGCAAGGAATTGGATAGAAGAAGAATTGATGAAGAATGAGCTAAAACCTGAACTCCATGAGCCCACACAGAAAGCGTAGATTCCGCCGGTGGTCGCTCAGGATACTGCTCATCGTCATCCTGCTTCCGGTGATAGCTCTTGCGATCGTACGTTCTGCAGGATGGCTCAGGATGCGAAAGACGGACCGCGAGATTCAGGCTTTCCTGGGTCCTTATCAGGTGAATGCAGTCAATGACACACTCAAACTGAGAGGCAGGGATATAGTTTATCTCAAAACAGGAAAAGGCGAACAAAAGAAAAGCGCACTCATCCTTGTACATGGCTCCCCGGGCTCTCTCGATGCCTTCCTTGATTATATGGTTGATACCGCATTGCTTTCCAGGGTAGACATTATTGCTTACGATCGACCTGGATTTGGAAATTCAGCATTTGGTATTGCAGAGCCCTCCCTTTCCGCACAGGCCGATATATTGATTGGGTTGATGAAGGCAATGGGTTATGATTCCTACTGGCTTGCAGGTCACAGCTATGGTGCGCCTGTCATCGTCCATGCTGCGATACGTGAACCCCGTAAAGTGAAAGGGATTTGTCTCATTGCTGGTTCAGTCAGTCCTGAACTGGAGCCTGAATCAACTGTCTGGCGTAAATGGATTGATCTGCCTCTGGTGCGTGATCTTTTGCCCGTTTCGATGCGGGTTAGTAATGAAGAGCTGATGTCCATTCGCCAGGATCTTGTCATGATCGAAGATGACTGGGACAGGCTCCGGATGCCGGTATCCGTTATTCATGGGACTAAAGATGTTTTAGTGCCATTTGAAAATATGCAATACGTGCTGGATAAGGCAACAGCCGCGGATACCATTTTTACCAAAGTCTTCGAGGGCGAAAGTCATTTTATCCTCTGGACGCATGAACAACAGATCGTTGAGGAACTGGTTAAGTTGATCGACAGTGGGAAGTGAGCAGTTTCCAGTTAGCAGTTAGCAGTTAGCAGTTTGAAAATGTATGAGCGTAAAGCCTGGCTCCCAAGCCAGGAATTGAATTGCCACGGCTAAAAAGCATAGGGCATAGAGCATAGTGCATAGGGACTGTCTGGAAACAGATTGCTCTTTGTTATAATATCCAATAACCAGCAAGAAAGGAAAAGTGAAAAGTATTATTTCGCTTCTTATCTCTCTGTGCACTCCGTGTTCTCTCCCGCTACAGTAGTCAGTCATCAGTCATCAGTCATCAGTTGGTTATTACCTGGCCCAAGCCAGGAATTGATTGCCACGGCTAAAAAGCAAGGGCCTGGGGGGGGGGGGGAGGGAGGGCTGTCTGGAAAGTTGCCTTTTGTTATAATATCCAATAACCAGCAAGAAAGGAAAAGTGAAAAGTATTATTTCGCTTCTTATCTCTCTGTGCACTCCGTGTTCTCTCCCGCTACAGTAGTCAGTCATCAGTCATCAGTAATCAGTTTGCAGTTTATTACTACATGAGCGTAAAGCCTGGCTCCCAAGCCAGGAATTGAATTGCCACGGCTTTCAAGCCGTGGACGCTCATGGTCAGTATGCAGTCAGCAGTACTCAGTATTCGGTATTCAGTAAGCAGTAATTAAGAGGTAACCAGTAAACAATGTACGATAACCCGTGAGATGTGAATCGTGAGTGATTAGTATTGAGAAGTGAGCTTGCGAACGTCCAAACCCATAATGGAAAATCCTCTGGTAGCTGGAGGCTGGTAGCTAAACACAGTTAACTGATAGCTGAAAGCTGATAGCTATTAAAACACCTCATTCAAACCAAAGAAGATTCCGCTGGATCCACATTGTCCTTGTGAAAAATCGACGCATACGGCAGAGCGGCTTTTTTTCTGGAAGAGGAATCTGAAGCCCGCTCCACCACCATAATTCCATGCACCATACACTTGTTGAAGATCATCGTTGGATGCGGTCTGGAAATTCAAAAACAGGACTCCGCTGATCAGTTTATTGCGCGTGATCGGATAGCGGTATTCGGTTTCGAAGTAGGCATACGATGGGCCTCTGAAATAGCCGATGGTATATGCTCTGCCACTTCGGTTGTAGGTATCAGATCCGGTATAAGGCATTTCAAGATAGGGCAGTTCTCCGCTCATGAGGTATGATCCCCAGTGCCAGAAGGCCAACACGTGCTCCGGGTTGCGTTTACTCAGTGACCAGTATTTGCGGAAATCATACATGACTTGTACTGAATTACGGGTACTGCCCATCCATTGCTGATCAAAGCGTAAATTGATATCAAAATAGATGCCCCCGTAAGATCGGATCGGATGTTCACGATTGTTAAATTGAAAGGCCAGAATAATCCCATTCGCTGAATATTTCTTTGGATTAAAATCGTGTTTCATGCTATAGCGATGGTGCGGTGTTGTAGTCGAATCCGTAAGCCTCACATCATTCACTTTATTGTATAGATCAAAACTTAATCCGCCGCCTACATAGGTGTGAGTACCTAACTTGCGGTATGCTTTTTCGAAAAGCCGCACATAATTGTATTTAATAGGGAATGCACTATCTGGCAAGGCTACAGGGTAGTCTCCAACACTAAACTGACCCGCACAGTAATTAGTGTTGCCGGTGCCAAGACCATGGTCTATGAGTCCATATTTGGAAAACTGCCAGTTGCCCTGGAAGTTCCATTGGTTTTGTGGTTGGAATACATTATGTCTTGCCTGAAAAGTCAGGATGCCCTTGGTTCCATAGGTAACACCTAATGCATACACTGAATATCCTGTATTAGCAGGATCTCCTTTTTGTCGCCCCATCACAATATTTACGCCGAGAACACCACCAAAACTAGGGTTGTAACCAATGACTGGCAGCAGGGACATGCTTGGCTCGCTTATACTTGCTGTTGTATCTTCTGGTATTTTGAAAATACGCTGGCCAACATCAAGAATATCTGTAACCAGGGGGTAGTGGTGTCCTTTTGGAATCTCTTTTGTGCATCAGATTCTATGGCAAAGCAAATGCATATCAGCAATGTGATGAGGCTCCTCTTGCCCAGAGAGGATCCATGCGTGGATGAGTCGAATGAGCTTCCTATTCTTGAATGATTTCCGTGCCTGGAAATTGTAAGACCAATCAATTGCGATGAAGCTATTCTATGATTTATGCTGGGAGTTGCCATCATGAACAAATCAGATATTCCAAAGGTAACCATAATATTTTTCCAGCGTAATGGCTTCACGGGTTTAACAGCATCATCAAACACGAGTATGGATGGACAGCCATTAAAAAGAAAAAAGGCGCTGGGTCAAATTCCACAGCGCCTTTTTTTGAATTTTAATATCATATCCAATGCAAAGATGCCAATGGATAGGGTCCACATTTATTTCTTTGGATGCGTGATACCTTCAGTCCTTAATTTTTCAAACAGGAGTGCGGAATAGGTTCTTGCTACATTATCTACATTGGTGGGATTGTACGCTTCAGACTGAACTGACCAAACGATCTCTTCTGTCTTGACATCATACAGATTACTTTCGATAAAGTAGGTTTGATCTTCCGTATAGTAACCTGGCTCATAGACGTAAGCACTGTGTCCATAATAACCTCCGAAACTTCCATAGTAGCCATAGCCACCATATGGGGTATAGGCATAGTTTGTTGTACCGGGTACATAACGTGTTTCAGACTTAACGTCGACCAGGGCTGAAGTGAAGACAGCATCGCATCCGGTTTCCCGGATTTTGGCCATAATCTGTTCATTCGTTGGTTTCTGGGCAAGGAAGTTTGGTCCGAAAACCTCATAACTCTTGACAGTGGTGATGCCTTCAGCTGCAGCCGCTTTTGCCTGGGCATTTTCAACGGATTGCTTGGCGCCCATGTCAGAGGCGATTACGAACAGGAATATCTTCTTATAATTGCCCTTGCCCATCATGTCCTTGTTCATCCAGTTGCCCGTGATTTTCATGGAAGGGCTGCAGGAACTGAGGAATACTAACGACAATAGCGCGAGTAGTGATAAAACATTTTTCATATAAATATTTTTAATGGTTTGCTGTTAAATAGGTTAACGGATACAGATGGGATATGCGGCCTCCAGATTAATAGGAATTGTCCACATTGGCAAAGATACCAACATTGAAATTCATATACGGGCTGAGGATAGAAGAAATGGTGCCGGAATTGGTGCCACCTGACCACCCCAGATAGGTGCTGCTGGCCCAGAATGGGAGATAAAGCTGGGTGTGTAGCCGTATGCCGACTACCGGGGTAGCGTAGTATTTGATACCCGCGCCAACAGCCATGGTAAAGCGTGTATAATCAAATGCTTCAGGATCTTCAACATCGAAAATAGTTACCCCGGCATACCAGCCGCCATAGCCTTCAATCACTCCGTTACCTGAGCCTTTGGTGATCCCTGCCAGGGCATTGTGCACTTTCAGGTCACCCAGATCTTTCCGGTCTCCATTGTAATAGTCCTCATAGACAAGACCGCTCTTGCTGTAATTATATTGGAGTTCAAAAAAAGCATTCTGGGAAATTCCTCCTGCATTGTAGCCATTGCCCCAGGAGATATTAGCGCCGAAATTGGGACCGCCATCTGTAATGAACCTGCCATAATATGCTTTCAAGGGCATAGGAAGGGTAGTCCCATAGTACGGACTGAATTGAAAGAGTTGGGCAAATAGGCTTTGGCCGCAAAACAAAAAGAGAATGCTGAAGTATACCGGCAGTTTCACTGATGGGTGATTTGGTTTCGCAGAAGATATTATTACTAAAAAGGAGGAGGGTTAATATTTTGGATTGAGCCGGCCACCAAACATCCATCGTGCAGTGAAGGCAGCATTGATGGGGCTGAAGTAGCTATCATTGACAAATATCCAGGTTGGGAGCCAATCCAGTTGTAATCCAATCCGGCCTATTCGCCAGTCAAATCCAAGTATACCACTGACACCCAGGAGAAATTCATCACCAAATACCATGGTTTCACCAACACCTAAAATGGCTCCAAGTTTTCCATCTTCGGAGAAGGCGCCAAATTTTTCACCAAGGATGGTGAGTGAAAAACCTTCGATATTTTCATCAAAATTGAAGGCTGTAATAAATTCAAAATGGGTGTTGCCGGTCTTAGAATAACTCTTCAGACTGACACCTGATGAACCACCAAAACGTGCGCCTACACTCCACTGAGCGGACAGATTTCCTGTCATGAGGAATGCAATACCGATAATTAAGATTTTATAATTCATTGGTCTGTGTTTTCGGATGCGAATTTACTGTTTTTTAAGCTTGAGGTATTCAGGCGACAACTCATCGATTTCTGACTAAGCGTTTTAATATGCCAAATGGTTATTCCGGTTTAAGACCAGCAGGTATTTCCAAAGCCGGAAAGACATGCTGGTGGCTGGTGCATTTCCTTCTTATTCAAGGAGATAGGCAACAATTTGGGTTTTGTCTTGTCGGATAGGTAAGGTAATATTTACTGGAAAAGCAGATAAACCATTGTAGTATTTGTGCTACAAAACTTATAAAACCATACCCTGGGACCAGTATGTGAATTGCTTAATGGTGGATGAAACATTCACCATCCTGCTGCAGCCATAACTGAAAGGGATTTTCGAGGAGCCTGGCAGAAAGATGAATTGGCACATGTCATGACGGCATGTACATAAGCTATGTGCCTTCATCTGATTTCACACACCTCAGGTGTATCGTTATTATTACCCTATTTTTCAACAAATCCTTTCAGTCCTGTTCCGATAATTTCGGTCCAACCCTGGACAAAGTTTTGTTTTGCAAAATCCGGGTTACTGGCAGGGAACGTCTCTAGTCCTGCATGGGTTAATTTAATCCGTGTGGATTGTCCTTCAGGCGTCAATTCAAAAGTGACAAAGGACATGCCTTCGTATCCTTCATAGCGCCAACTGTAGGTTAGCTTTTTGCCGGGGATGACTTCAGTGATCTTGCAGACATGATGATATTGGGTTCCATCTTCCGTTCCTCCATCGAACTCAAATTCAAATCCGACTTCAGCCTTAAAATCAACAAGGTCAAAGTACCATTGTTTCATCTGGTCTTTATCCGTGATAGCCTGCCATACAAGTGCAGTTGACGCGTTCAAAATTCGTTCGATGATAAATGGGGATGTGTTCATTGTGGCCATGTATTCCTGCAATTGGTCAAATGTGCCGCCAAAACCTTCCTGCATGGAATCAAAGCCATTTAAAAACGTTTGTTGTTCTTCGCTCGTGGCATGGATGGCCGAACTCTGAACAGTCAGGATGGTTTTACCATTCGCTTCGGAAAAGTTGATGATATAGTATATTTCAACAGGCCAGGGATCTGGGAAAGGTGGACTGACGATGTTGCCTTCTTCATCGGCGAAAGCATTTACAAAGACGATTTTATCAGGTGCGATAATATCCCGATAGATAAATTTACCCCACATCGAAAATCCATCATCTCCGGTCATTTTATAATGAAAGGTTCCACCTGGTCGGAAGTCAAGTGATTTAACAGTGATCTTCATCCCTTTCGGGCCCCACCAGTGTGCAAGATGATGCGCTTCACTAAAGGCCCGGAAGACCAGGTCACGTGGAGCATCAAATCTACGGGTGAGCGTGAATGGGGCTGAATCAAGAATAGCAGGAGACTTTTTTTTTAACCGGCTACCAAGGACCCCACGGCCCCTTAAAACCAGCCTGGGCGTTGAGCAAGCGTTCGAATACCAGCTCGCGGTCATTTTGTATTTCTTTCATGTGCTGTGATTTTAAGGAAGTGAGGTGTCAGGGTCAGGAACGTTTTTTCTTTCCTGGTTTTTTAGCTTTGGATTGAAGTGTGGCCAGATAGACTTCGAGGGAATCCAATTTAGCTTCCCAGAATTGACGGTATTGCTGTACCCAGTCAGAAACCTCGTCAAGTGATCCCAGTTTAGCCTCACAAAGGCGTTCCCGGCCTTGCTGATGTATGGTGACCAGCCCGCATTCCGTGAGGATCTTGATATGTTTGGAGATAGCAGGACGGCTGATGTCAAAGCGGTCAGCCACCGCGTTCAGGTTGAGTGACTGCTGGGCCAGCATATGGATGATCTCCCGCCTGGTGGGGTCAGCAATCGCCTGGAATACATCCCTTCTCATGATGGATAGTTTAATATTATGTAACTAATCGGTTACAAATATATATGTAACTAATCGGTTACGCAAAACTTTTTAGGATTTTTTTTTGTCTGGCTAAAACCCCAAGGCTGCAAGGCGGGGGGCGTTTGCCGCCCCCACTATTGGGGGTGTCCTGTTGGGGGGGGGTGCACAAAGAAAACGCCTGATAAAAGAAATATAAAACCATCTAACAACCGCGATACGTATTGAAAATCCAGTGCAGAATTTAAACTGGAATCCCCATGGTTGCAGGAGCAAATAGTTCGATTCACCACGACGCTCCTGCAACGGCAGAACCTATAAAGCCATCAACTAATCATCCCATAAGCTAAATCCTATGTTGCTGGTGAGGACACCAGGGCAACGGCACACTCCATCAACTCATAAACTTATCAACCAATAAACGCATCAGCTTATCAATTCATCAACCCCTCAACTTATAAACCCATCAACTCATCAACCCATCCACTGATGCTTCGTCACCGTGAAACAGTCAGCAAGACAGTATAATGTTGAGGAGCGTAAAAGCGATAGTCTGGACAGGTGTGAATTATATAACAATTATGATAAAGTTGTATAACACCGACAGCCTCCATCCGGAGCAACTTTGTGGTGTGAAAATGTACTCACATCTAAATCAGATACACATGAAAAAATTGCTTTTAGCTACCCTCACAATGTTTATGTTGTTTTCGATTATTCCTGTCCAGCTGCAGGCAGGAGTTGAGGCCCGCTCAGTACCTGCAACACCTGCACCAGTACCAGCAGAGATCACAGTAATGCTTAACAGGCTAGATGAGATTCACGCGATGGATTTATCCAGTCTCGGTAAAACTGAAAAGAAAGAACTGCGGAAAGAGGTGCGCACCATCAAGAGTGATCTCAGGGCTGCCAATGAGGGCGTCTACCTTTCAGCAGGTGCCATTATCATTATCATCCTCTTGCTCATCCTTATTCTATAATGGATTTTGTTGAGGATCAACAGGTGACAATGGCCTGAACTCAGTTTATTTCAATCACATTATAAATCATACTTCAACATGGGAAATTTATTAAACATCATCATCGCTGTCTTGATCATTGGATGGTTAGTCGGCTTCGTTGGATATAATGCAGGTGGACTGATCCATCTCCTCCTGGTCATTGCCGTCATCGTTATCCTGGTCAGGATCATTCAGGGCAGACGCGTTGTCTGACCTTATACATTGGTCTATCAACCGGCTAATGATTTAGTTTCACTTTTTAGAATAACAAGACTATGCAATTCGCATCTCATAAGTTCATTGTAGCGCTATCGCTATTTGTTTTACTGGCCTTCCTGCCTCAGATTTCAAACGCTCAGAAAGGGGAGTTCGGCGTACGTTTTATGCCCACTATTTCATCGCTGGATGTTCAGTCCTCATCAGGTGGACAAATTTCAGGTGATGCCACCGTTGGGTTTGGAGCAGGCATCTTCCTTGGATTTAATTTCTCAGATAATTTTGGTCTGCAGGGAGAAGCGATCTATAGTACCCTGAATCAAAAGTATACAGAAGACGATGTTGAAAAGGAAATTAAACTGGAATACATCAATATTCCATTATTACTTTCTTTCAACACCGGCAAGTTAAAGCCAGTCAATTTTAATGTTGTCGCAGGTCCGCAGATTGGGATCAGTGTAGGCAGCGAACTGTTTACATCCGATGGAGGTGATCCGGATAATGAGGCCGTCCTGTCCGTTAAGAAAGGAGATCTTGGATTTGCCTACGGAGCCGGATTTGATTTCGGACTCAATGCAGCCAGGACATTCCGCCTGGGCTTAGGTTTCAGAGGTGTATATGGTTTGATCGACATCAGCGATAACAGTAATAACAACAGCACCAATTCTTACTACGTATTGGATAAAGCACATATCAAAACCTACTCAGCTTATTTAGGCGTTTCCTTTTTGTTCTGAGCACCATTTTTACTGAAGGGATTCAATTTCAATTATATTGCATTTAACCCGTTTTCCCAAAGACGGGTTTTTTTATCCCGGATACCGAAAGTGTGAATCGTGTAATTCTTCTGTAGAATAGTATAAATCATTCACGCCTCTCCGCAGGTATCTTTACTATTATCAATATAAAACCACCTCTATGTCATTAGTTTCAGTATTGCTCGTATTGATCGTTGTAGGCGTTATCCTATGGTTGGTCAATACCTACATTCCGATGGATCGGAAGATTAAAAACATCCTGAATGTCGTTGTTGTCATCGTTGTTGTATTATGGCTATTGCGCGCATTTGGAGTGTTGGATTCACTGAATAGTATCCGTATATAATGATTCCTTTACAGGATGGCTAATCTGTGACCGGGCCCCCATTGGGCTCACCATGTTTCCATGCTGTCAAAAGATATCATCTATACATGAGATCTGAAGGGTAAGGGCCTTGAGAACACCCCCTTTTCATTTCGTTTTAATGCATATTCTAAAGATTAATGCTATGAAATTTCCTACGAGTCACGTCACCCTGATGCTGTTAAGTGTTGCGGCTTCATTTTTGATGACTTCCTGCTCCAGTAAGTCAGCATTTCAAACCTCAAGCGTCATACCGGCTGCAAGAGGTTATGTCAACGTTAAGCAGGATCGTGATCAAAACTATATCATCCAGGTGAAGCTGGATTATCTGTCGGAGGCAGATCGCCTGGATCCTCCCAAAAAGACTTATGTCATCTGGATGGAAAGCAGCAATAATGCCACCAAGAATATCGGACAGATCAATAGTTCCACCGGATTTATGTCCAATAATCTCAAAGCTGATTTTCAGACATCTTCATCCTACAAGCCTGATCGCATTTATATTACGGCAGAGGATGATGGAACCGTATCCTACCCTGGCCCCGTCATCGTGCTGACAACCGGTAGATTGAAGGGTTAAGTAAATCATCTCATATCATTTTAGATCAACATCTTCCATACCAATAGGACTTCCTGCCACTTCCTTATCTATTGGTATATACAGTTAGCAACATAAGCGTGTACCCCGGTAGCATGCCTATGTTGCTAGCTGTTTATAATAATAGGCTTACAATGTTGATGTGGGAATGTTATAACACTTGTGTGCAATTGTATAACCCTGATCTTCTTCCTTCAAAGACCTTTGCGGTGTTAAAATTCTTTAACAATAAATTTCGGAACACTTGAAAATGAGTTCATTATTACCTACCCTCTTTTTAGCATCCGTCCTCCTCTTTACGGGATGCCAGAAAGATGATTACGAAGAGATTATCGGTGTTTGCCCTGTTGTATTAACTACCGATCCTTCTAATCTGTCACTAAACGTTCCATTGGACAAAACCGTGACCATCCGTTTCAATACAGAGATGAATCCGGCGACGATCAACAGCACGTCTATCCTATTAGTGGGCAGTGATACACTACCTGGCACAGTGACGTATTCAGGTACGACTGCTTCTTTTAATCCATCGTTGAATCTGGAGCCTTTTACAGTTTATACCGGAACAGTGACAACTTCTGTAAAAGATATTACAGGTAATGCCATGCAGCAAAAATATGTCTGGACATTTAATACAGGTGCTGCGGGTGTAAATATGGGATCAACTTCCAGATTTGCAATTCTGGCCGCTACTGGTATCAATAGCACAGGTTTCAGTGAAGTGCACGATGCGGATATGGGTGTTAGCCCGGGACTTCGATCTTCTATAGTCGGATTTCCACTTGGTGAGGTGATCAATGGTTCTGTTTTTGCCGCAGATGACCTCTTTCCATCTGGAATTCCAGCCATGTTGCTACAAGCTCACGAGGATCTCTCGACAGCCTATTCCTTTGCACAAAATGCTACCTCTCCAACAGTGACCATTATCTCTGGTGACCTTGGTGGACGGACATTGGTGCCCGGCATCTATAAATCAACCACTACCACATTCATTGAGAATGGAAATCTGACACTGAATGCTAACGGTGATCCTAACGCGTTTTGGATTTTTCAGATGTCTTCAGATTTTTTCACACAAGGTGGAACAGGTGGTGATGTTATCCTGACGGGCGGAGCGCAGGCCAGGAATATATTTTGGCAAATGGACGGTTCAGCTATTCTTGGAAATAGTACATCCTTTAAAGGAACTATACTAGGAGCAACCACTTTGCGCATGAATGCCAATGCTACTATTGATGGCAGATTGCTTTCGAAAAATGGCACAGTAGTGTTAAGCCAAGCCAATATTATCCATAAGCCATAAACGTATAAACATGAAAAGTATAAATATAAATACAGAAGCACCGGCGAAGGCCTTGTGCTTCCTTAAAGCTTCTTTCCGGACTGTTTCATTAGTGATCATTATCTGGACTGGCATACTTACTGGTTCTTCCATCCAGGCACAAGCAGTTCAATATACTACGCCCTCCTGGTGGTTTGGTGTAGCTGGTGGAGCCAATTTTAATTTTTACCGTGGATCTACGCAAAAACTCACTGCGGATTTTACAGCACCTGTTGCATTTGATGAAGGTAACGGAGTCTCCTTATATCTGGCCCCACTGGTGGAGTATCATGCTCCTGGTACCGCACTGGGCTTTATGTTCCAGGCAGGATATGACAGCCGGAGTAGTGCCTACAAGACGCAGATCACACCGTGTAATTGCCCTGCTGATTTGACGATGAGGTTGAGTTATATCACCGTTGAACCTAGTATTCGACTGGCACCTTTTCATGGGAACTTCTATCTGTTTGGGGGCCCAAGGCTTGCCTTTAATGTTGAAAAATCCTTCACCTATGAATTAGGTATTAATCCGGATTTTCCTGATCAGGAACCAACTCCTGATATCAAAGGGGATTTGAGTGATGTGAACAAGACACTGGTGTCTATGCAAATAGGAGCCGGATATGATATACCATTATCCCGACAGTATGCAAAGAGTCAATTTGTTATTTCACCCTTTGTATCGTTCCATCCATATTTCGGACAAGCGCCTCGTGACATCGAAACATGGAATGTGACAACTGTCAGAGTTGGTGCAGCCTTCAAGTTTGGCCATGGTCAAATGATACCAGCGCCGGCTATTGTAGAGGGATTACCTGTAGAGCCGGAATTCCAGTTTTCCGTTTATTCACCCGCCAATAAGCCAGTGGATGAATTTGTCACTGAAACTTTTCCAGTCAGGAATTATGTATTCTTTGATCTGGGTTCAACAGCAATACCTGACAGATATGTAACCTTGATAAAGTCCCAGGTAAAGGATTTCCGTGAAGATCAAATAGAACTGTTCAGACCAAAAAACACTTCAGGCCGTTCAGAGCGCCAAATGGTAGTTTACTACAATGTCCTGAATATCCTGGGTGACAGGATGGCCAAAGATCAAGCTGCAACGATTACACTCGTAGGCTCCTCTGAAAAGAGCCCTGAAGATGGACGCGCCATGGCTGAATCGATCAGGGATTACCTTGTTAACGTGTTTGGTATTACATCAACCAGAATCAACATTGAAGGTCGTGATAAACCTAAAATTCCTTCAGAACAACCAGGTGGAACGCTTGAACTGGATCTCCTTCGTGCAGGTGACCGCAGAGTGTCTATCGAGAGTGGCTCTCCTGCCATGTTGATGGAGTTTCAGACTGGTCCTAATGCTCCACTGAAGCCTGTTCAACTCAAGGCGCCTCAGCAAGCACCTATGAATACGTATACCTCCTTTGACGTAAAGGGCGCTAGTAAAGCTTTCAAATCCTGGTCCCTGGAAGTGAAAGATGAAAAAGGCAAAATCCAGAAATTTGGCCCCTATACAAATGATAAAGTCAGTTTGTCCGGAGAATCTATTCTGGGAACCCGCCCGATGGGTGACTACAGAGTGACCATGGTTGGATTGACCAATGAGGGTACAACCGTCAGGCGCGAGGTGCCGGTACATGTAGTACTCTGGTCTCCTACCGGTTACAGAAATGGCGCGAGATATAGCATCCTGTATGAATTTAATGAATCCAAAGCGATCGCGATGTATGAAAAGTATATCAGTGATATCGTCACCCCAAATATCCCAAATGGCGGAGTGGTCCTGGTTCGTGGTTATACGGACATTATCGGTGATGAAGCCAATAATCATGAATTATCCCATGCCCGTGCAAACGATGTGAAAGGGATGCTTGAAAGCAGCCTGGCTAAAGCGGGTAAAACAGATGTCAAGATTGAGGTAAAGGCCTATGGTGAAGATGAAGCAATGTCACCTTTTGAAAACAAGTATCCTGAAGAACGTTTTTACAACCGAACGGTCATCATTGATATCCTTCCGAACAAGTAGTAGCGTTACCTAAAGATTACCCCAGAAAACCAATTTCATAGAGATGGGCAGGAACTCAACTTCCTGCCCATTCTCTTTTGAGCGGGCATGTAAAGTGTGAATTATATAACTATTCGGAAAGATTATGTAACGACCACGACACTGGCAGGAAGTAGTTTTACACCATTAGAAATAACAAATCACAAGTTCTGCAAATGACACCTAAAGAAGAAAAATTGGCCTGGATACTGGAAAAAAGGAAGATCAGACAACGATATGTCTTTTTAACAGATAAGGACCTTGCTTTCGAAGAGGGTAAGAAAGATGTCATGCTCGGTAAGTTGCAAAAACGGCTTGGCAAGACAAAGGAACAGTTGCTCGAGATCATAGCGGCGCTTTGATCATCAGCATTACGTAGGAGTACCGTTTGCCGGCTGACCCGGTAAACGGATTTTTAAAACTTATTAAAAATCAAATAAACCCATAGTGAATATGAAAACATTAGTGATAAACTTTTTCGTCTCCCTGCTGATACTTGCAGCGGCTATACTCGGTGGATGTCAATCCTCTGCGGAAAAAGTAGATGCAGCAAAAGAGAATGTAGATGAAGCGAAAGAAGAATTGCAGGAAGTGAAAGCGGAAGTCCAGGCCGATGCCATTAAAGTGGCTAACGCAGAAGAATGGAGAGTTTTCAAAAGCGATGCGGAAATCAAAATCAAGGAGAATGAAGTCCGTATTGGTGAGTTGAAAGTAAAAATGAAGAAATCAGGAAAAACTTTTGATGCGATGTATGAGAAAAACATCATTGCGCTGGAGGAAAAGAATAAAGATTTGAAAACGCGCATCGCCAGCTACGAGACAAATCAAAGTGACTGGGATGCCTTCACCCGTGAGTTTAATCATGATATGGATGAACTAGGTCAGGCATTGAAAGATCTGACGGTCAACAATAAAAATTAAGGAGAGGGTCTTCTGAGAATTAGGCGGGCTATATGCCCGCCTTTTTCTATTTTAGGCAGGCACTGTCTGAACATCCTGAGTGTTATTTCGGAGATGATAGGGAAGGAAGCTGTAGAATGAATTCAGTCAGGTTAGCATCATTTGGTAGATTGAGTTTTCTACGCAACCGGTACCGGCTACCTTCAACCCCACGCACAGAAATATTCAGCAACGGGGCTATTTCTTTCGTGCTGAGGTTCATCCGCAGATACGCACAGAGTTTGTAGTCATTTGCACTTAGTTGGGGGAATCTTTCCCGGAGATGTTGAAGGAAATTGACGTGTACCTGGTCAAAGTGAAGTGCAAAATGCTCCCAGTCCTCATCCAGTTTGACATCAAAGTTGAGCAGATTCACCAGTTGCTGGACTTCTTTCTTAACCGTCTGATCTGGTGATTTCCCTAAGATCTGATTGAGGCCTTCCTGCACGGTCAGCAGGATTTCCGCTTTTTGCACAAGGTGCATCGTGGTCAAGGCCAATTCCTGGTTTTTATAGGTAATCTCAGCTTCCAGTTTTTCGTTTTGGATATCCATCAATGCAGCTTTAGACTGCTCTACAGCGCGAAGGTGCGCAGCTTCTTTTTGCTGATGTGTTTCTGTCATCTGCGCCTTTTCAGTTTCAAATTTTTGTCGCTGGCGTACAATGAATCCCAGGAAGATTCCAATAAACCCCAATCCATAAATAGTCAATGCCGGCGTACTCGTATACCATGGGGGCCGTATCCTGAAACTATATGATACGATCTGGCTCTGGTGACCATCCTTGATGCGTGCCTGGACGTGGAAAGTATATTTTCCTGGTCCGAGGTTCGTGTAGTTTTTTCTAGTTTCTGCTGACCATGGGGACCATTCGGTATCAAGGCCCTGCAATTGGATCCTGTATTCAACGAGCGCAGGTGTTTTGTATTCAGTAGCTGAAAACGAAAAGCTCAGGTTGTTCATGCCTGCCTGTAAGGTCGGGGCTTTGTCAGGTGATGGACTGTTGCTCCCGGAATGAAAGCCACCAAACAATGTGGAGTCACTTGTCCCGCTGGCTGTAATATTGCTCAGGATGATTTGCAGCAAAGTATCGGATTGATCTTCCTCGTCCAAAGCGTAATGGATGAAGCCTTGTTCAGTGCCGATGATCATGTTATGCCCATCTATCGGAAGCAGGAACTCAAATCCGCCGACCAGTTTTCCCGCCAGCTCCGGAATCACTTTTTTACGCACTTCTTTTTTGAGCCCAAAATCATTGACGATCAGCATACCGGCTTCATGGTCCGTGACATACCATACGTTTCCCTTTGTATCTTCTCTGAGGTATCTCACCCGGTGTTGTTTGTCCAATAGCCGGTTGAAGTCATCATCAGGCACAAAGGTGTCTTTTGACCTGTCAAAATGAAAGACTCCTTTTTCGGTAGCAAAGACTGCCTTGCCAGCTATCTGGAACACATAATTGTTGAGGTTGGTAGGCAATCCGTTTTCCTGGTTGAAAAACCGGATGTCTATTTTATCCTTGTTTTGTGCGTTCCATCTGACGTTGTAAACACCTCGGTACGGATGAGATATCCAGATGGATTGATCTTCATCCTTCACCATGATCCGGCACGATTCTTTTAGTCCATCCAGTTTACGGTCAAAGGCCCATTGTCCTTTTTCTTTGCGATACAATACCAGCCCGGTGTAGGTGCCTCCCAGCATATATTCATCTGACATGGTCACAAAGGTCCATGCGCCAGGTTCTGATGACAGCAATCTTGAATTATTGGCACTCAGGATGAATGACCCTTCATGATGGCCCATCACTAACTCACCACCTGCAGGATTCAAGCTCCAGACCTGGCCATCGGTCCCATTTACTTTTTTAAAAACCGGCCCCAACTCAGGATCATAGTAAGATTGCCATGGAGCCACATAGGCGCCGTTAGACACGCCCAGGTAAAGCCTGTTTTCAAATACCGATGCGCTGTAGCCGGTGGCCTGCATTTCGCCATCAGGAAATATGCTGGTGTACCGGGAATCAAGGACGACGCAGTCGATTCCATTGTCAAGGCCTAGCCAGACATTGCCGGCCCGGTCACAGAAGGTGTGCAGTATGTTGTTGTTTTGAAGTCCGCTCTTTTTATTGAGGTGCCGGATCACCCGCCGTTGCCTGTCAATGACGATCAGACCGTCCAGGGAGGTGCCTAATGCAAGATTTCCGTTTGGAAGGGTAGTGGAGGAGTACACACGCCTTTCCTTTATGAGATCATCATATAAGGTTGCCCATCTTCCAATGCTGCCATTGGCCAGGTAGAAAAGACCCTGCTTTAAAGTGCTGAGGATGACGGTATCACCATCCCATGCTAAAGCCCCGGTTATAGCACTCTGCAACCCGTCCACCTTGAGAAAGGACTCAAAACTCCCGTTTTTGAAGACTAACAGATCAAAGTCAACTGTCTGAATGCACAAGCCTTCCCTGGTCACAAACATGGAAAGTAGGCTTCCCATTGGTTTGTGGATTATCATTTTCCCCCCGGAATACTGGAATACCACATGGTTTGTACGAAAAAACACATCCTGTCCATAGATCACGATATCCCATACGTCCTCAAAGGCCCGCTGATCTTCAGGAAGCAGATCTACAAGGGAATGGTATGTATGGCAACCATTTTGACCAGGAAGAAAATATCCCAGTTCGCTTTGGGCTCCCACATAGATTTTGTCTGTTGAATCAATAGCTACCGACCTGACAATGGTATGATTGGCTACCGGCAGGCATATCCAGTTAGTGCCGTCATAGCGGAGCAAACCGTCGTTGTTTGCCCAATACATCACCCCTCGGCTGTCCTGGTCCGCATCCCAATTCTGAGTCCCTGCTTTATAGGTTTTATTCGAAAAATTCCACATCGGTGGTATCCCAATGTTCACGCTCTGTGAATGGGTATCCGAACTGACCCCCAGGAGGACCACCATAAGGATAATGTAGTGGGTAGTTGGACGGTAAGACATTGTTTTTGACTCAGGTGGCCTGATAATACTGCAATATAGTACAACTTTGAGTTAGGAGGTTATCAGCCTTGTCGTAGTGTTGTCGTAGTGTTGTCGTAGTAAAAAAGGTGTTAGGAAGTAGTAGTGTCGTAATACAAAATTATACTATTCACATAAAAAGCAGTCATATTTGTTGGATTTTCTCAAAGAGGGGAAATTTTATTCTGCTTTCCTAAAATATTTAAACACAATGATTAAAAATCTACTTGCCTTCCTGTTTATGGTTTGTGTAGTGACCTTCACTACGGCTCAAACCACCATCCTGGACTTTGAAACCCCGGGTACCAGTACGACATTCCAGTATTTTGGCAGTACTATCGATGGTTCTCTAAACCAGGTCATAGCCAACCCCAACCCCACCGGCGAGAACACCAGTAGTATGGTAGCCGAATACATCAAGCCTGCAGTTGCTGAAACTTGGGCGGGTTGTTTTTCAAATCCTAACCCGGCGACTGCCGTTGAGCTGATTTCCAATGGAAAAGTGTCCATTAAGGTACACATGGACCATATCGGAAATGTGGGCCTTAAACTGGAAGGCTCCACCGATGGTGGAGATAACTGGTTCCTGACCCAGCCAAACACCAAGGTCAATGAGTGGGAAACACTCGTTTTCGATGCTTCCCAGCTTTCCCTTGACCCACCGAATACAGCTGCCCTTGGCCATACCTACGCCAGAGTGACCTTGTTCTTTGATTTTGGAACAGCCGGCACAGGTACCGATGTTGCTTATTACTTTGATGACATCCGGGCTTTGCCAAACGCTCCAGCTCCTGTGGTCATCCTTGATTTTGAAGCTCCCGCTACCAGCACCGTATTCCAGTATTTTGGAAGCCCACTGGATGGGACATTTACATCTGTCATCGCCAATCCAAATGCTACAGGTATCAACACCAGCAGCATGGTGACCCAGTACGTTAAACCTGCTGTCTCTGAAACATGGGCGGGCTGTTTTTCAAATCCTAACCCTGAGACCCTCGTTGACCTCATAGGTAACAATATGGTCGCTATCAATGTCCATATGGATCATATCGGATCCGTGAGCCTGAAGCTTGAAGGTTCGATTGATGGAGGAGATAACTGGGTGGTAACGGTTCCTAATACCAAGGTCAATGAATGGGAGACCCTGGTCTTTGACCCAACCTTACCTTCCATTGAGGCACCATTTACTACAGCTATCGGGCATACCTACGCTCGTGTTGTTTTGTTCTTTGACTTTGGTACTGCCGGTACCGGTGTTGATGTGACTTCTTACTTTGATGATATAGTGGCATTACCTATTGGTGAAGTGGTTACTACCGTTCTTGATTTTGAGGCTCCGGAGACCAGCACCGGGTTCCAGTATTTTGGAAGTCCCCAGGATGGTTCACTCAATAATATAGTTGCCAATCCTAATCCTACAGGTATCAATACAAGTGCTAATGTCAGTGACTATGTAAAACCAGCTGTTGCTGAAACTTGGGCAGGCGCATTTAGCAATCCTGCGCCTACCACTCCGATTGATCTCGGTACAGGTGGTCAGATCTGTGTCAAAGTGCATATGGATCACATAGGTAACCTGGCTCTAAAACTGGAAGGATCAACCTCAGGTAATCCAAACTGGATCACCACAGTGGCAAATACCAAAGTAGGCGAATGGGAAGAAATATGTTTTGATTCAAGCGTTCCTTCTGTTGAAGCTCCATTTGAAGCAGCCTCCGGAACCTATTCCACGATTGTCCTCTTCTTTGATTTTGGCACTCCGGGTACAGGCACGGATGTCACCTCTTACTTTGATGATATCGTTACCAAAGGAAGCGGAGCTCCACAACCAAGGACCATCAACTTTAAAGTGGACATGAATCAGTACAGTGATAATTTTGACCAGGTCTATCTGAGTGGTGAATTCAACAACTGGTCAGGTGATGCTAATCCGCTTGCTGATCCAGAGTTTGACGGAATATGGGAAGGAAGTATCACCGTACCCAATGGCGCATATGAGTATAAAGTGACGCTTGATAACTGGCTTGGCCAGGAAAGCTTTATTGGAACAGAAGAATGTACCAAGAAAGACCCAACAGGTCAATTTGTAAACCGCTTACTGACGGTCAGTGCTGACAGGGATGTACCGGTGTTTTGCTACAACAGTTGCTACGAGTGCGGTGAAGAAGTCATGATCACCTTCCGCTTAGGAATGGGCGATACCATTCCAAATCCGGATGGCGTTTGGTTAGCTGGTGGAGGTAATTTTGATGTACCCGGAGGCAAATACCAGATGCATGACGATGATTTAGATGGTGTCTATGAAGTCCAGGTGCCCCGCAGGAGAAACTTTAGCTCGTTCTATGCTTATGCGAATGGACCTTGTCCGGATTATAGCTGCAAAGAAGATCTGACAGGTCAATCATGCGGTGATCCTAATAATTTCAATGACCGTTTCTTGCCTGCAGTCGAAGTGGATACAGAAGTTTCGAATTGCTACGAATCATGTCTAGATGCCACATGCACCACTTCCACTATTACGCCACAAAAGGATGCTATGGTTTTTAACCTGAATGGCAACCCATCCGGCAATGGTTATTCAGTGCTTGATTTTGGTGATGATCGCAATACTGAAAAATATATCACCCTTTCCAATAGCCTTGGACAGGTGATCAGGCAGTGGGTAGTGGCGGATGGAAGTTCAACATTTGAAATCCAAACCAGCGATCTGCAGGCAGGTATCTACCTGGTAACTGTAAAAGTTGGAAACCGTTTTTACACACGTAAACTGGTACATTGATTACTAAGTGAATAATGGTTCATTTTTGTTGACTTACAGGTTTAATGCATTTAATGTAATGATCATGCGCATTCCTATTCTTATCGCGTTTTTGTTTTTGGCTTTGGTATCACATGCACAGCTTTCCATTACGGGAAGAGTCACAGTGGCAACGGATAACCAGCCAGCCATAGGCGTGACCGTCATGGTGCAAGGCACTACTACCGGTACTGTGACTGATTTTGATGGCAATTATGCCATCACCGTGCCTGACAGAAATGCTGTTCTTGTATTCTCCTACACCGGATATGCTTCGCAGGACCAGGTGGTGGGTGACAGGGCCAGTATTGATGTTGCGCTGGAGGAATCAGTATCTCTACTCAATGAAGTAGTGGTGACCGGCTATGGCTCACAAAAGCGATCTAATATCAGCGGTAGTGTTTCAACTGTCAACGCAGAGGAAATTGCCGAACGACCGATTACGCGTGTAGAACAAGCATTACAAGGCCGGGTAGCTGGTGTGCAGGTGGCGCAGGTTTCCGGTTCGCCGGGGAGTGCTCAGACAGTAAGAATACGTGGAGTAGGGACGATCAACAATAGTGATCCATTGTATATCGTGGATGGTATACCCGTGGATGGATTGGATTTTCTCAATCCAAATGATATCGAGACCATGAATGTGCTGAAGGATGCCGCCTCTGCTGCGATCTACGGATCACGAGGAGCTAATGGGGTGGTCCTCATCACTACGAAAGGTGGCAAGAGGAACCAGGCTGGTCGGATTAGTTATGATGCCTATTATGGCATGCAACGACCGGCCAGGCTCCTTGATTTGTTAGATGCACGTGAATATGCCGTTCTCCAGAATGAAGCATATATCGCCGCAGGAAAAACACCGCTACCTGAATTTGCCAATCCTGATGCAATGGGAGAAGGTACTGACTGGCAGGAGGCTGTTTTTGAAGCTGCACCAATCGTCAGCCACCAACTTACGTTTACAGGAGGCGGAGAAAAATCAGCGTACACCCTTTCAGGAAATTATTTCTCCCAGGACGGAATTGTCGGGGGAGATAAAGCCAATTTTACACGGGGCACTGTGCGCCTCAACGGATCACATGATCTCAAAAGCTGGTTGACCATAGGTAATAATCTTGGCTTCACCTGGCTGCAGCGGGATGGTTTGATCGAAAACAGTCAGTACGATTCACCAGTCATCAGGGCATTGAATATGGACCCGGTAACACCTGTGAAGAAAGCAGATGGAACGTATGCCTATTCAACCTATTCAGACACAGATATTGCTAATCCAGTCAATGGAATAGAGCAGACCTATAATACCTGGACCAGCAACAGGTTTGTCGGCAGCGTATTTGGTGATTTTAAAATTGCAAAAGGATTGACCTTCCGCTCTGCATACAGTCTGGATATCACCTTTGCGGTTCAACAGATTTTCTTTCCGCAGTTTGACCTGAGCAATATTCCTTCCATCAGTGAAGCACCGCCGGCAGAAAAGAGACTCGTCAACAGTGTAGTAGTCGGTAACAATACCTGGAAGAACAACCAATGGGAGAATGTCCTGACCTATCAAAACTGACAGGCATGATGTCACACTCATCGCAGGTACGACCGCCTTGCAAAACCGATATGATAACAGCGGAGGAGCAAATACAAACCTTCCCTCCAACGATCCGGATGATGCTTATATTTCCAATACGATAGATCCGATAGCATCTCAGAGTGCCTATCAGTGGCCAGTGAGTCATCTTTGTTCTCCTATTTCGGAAAAGCTAATTATGGTATGACAACGACCTATTTATTTTCAGCCACTTTTCGTGCAGATGGTTCATCCCGCTTCGGTGCCAATAATAGTTTTGGTTATTTCCCTTCTTTCTCTGCAGGATATATCATGAGCCACGCCGATTTCTGGAACGTAGATCTGATTAACTTCTTTAAAGTGCGCGCCAGCTGGGGACAGAATGGTAATGACAGAATAGGGGACTATAGCTACACGACCGTAGTGTATAGCGGACAGAATTACACATTTGGTCCTGAGGAAAATATTACAAACGGTAGCGTTGCTTTGAGTGCCGCCAATCCCGATCTTAAATGGGAGACCAGCACGCAGATGGATATCGGTGTTGATATGGAATTGTATGAAGGGCGTATCAATTTCACTGCAGACTATTATATCAAGAAAACATCTGACATGTTGTATGCAGCGCCTATTCCATTGGTGTCCGGTACGGCTGCGCCTATTCAGAATGTAGCTACCGCGGAGAACCGTGGCATTGAACTTGCTTTGTTGTATCGCAATATTGATCATGACTTCAAGTATTCTATAGGAGGTAATATCGCCTTTGTCCAGAGTGAAGTAACAGGCCTCGGCAAAGGTGGCGAACCGGTGCTCTCAGGGTATGTCCAGTTTGCAAATGCGAATGCAGCCAAGACAGATGTAGGCCATCCACTTGCTTCCTTCTTTGGCTATGTCACGGATGGTATTTTCCAGACACCGGAAGAAGTAGAGGCTGCTGCTTTTCAAAATGATGCAACTGCACCTGGGGATATTCGCTTCAAGGATCTGGATGGAAACGGTGTGATCGATGTCAATGACCAGACCTATATCGGAAATCCGACACCGGAGTTTACCTATGGCATAACAGGTGATATGGAATGGAAGGGTTTTGAATTGAATCTGTTTTTTGCAGGTTCACAGGGTAATGATATTTTCAAAAACTTTACCCGCTACGATTTTGCGTATGTCAACCGACCTTCATCAGCTCTTGAGCGTTGGACTGGTCCGGGCACTTCGAATGATGAGCCGCATGTCAGCCTAAATGACCTCAATCAAAACATTCGCATTTCCGATCGCTTCATTGAAGATGGTTCGTACCTGAGATTGAAGACATTAACCATTGGTTACAATCTGCCGAGAGCCTGGTTGCAGAAAATGAAGTTTGAGAAATTTAAAATATACATGACCGCACAAAACCTGATTACGTTCACATCCTATTCCGGCCTGGATCCGGAGATAGGCAATGTCGGAGGTAGTCTGGATATCGGTATGGATCGTGGATTTTATCCACAGGCGAGGACAGTGATGGGTGGAGTTAGTCTGACCTTTTAACAATCAATTAGGCACCATGAAAAAAATATGTATTCCGGTTATACTGATGGTCATCGTCCTCAGTGCCTGTGATAAGGAATTCCTGGAGAAATCCCCGATCGTAGGAACCACAGAAGAAAACTTTTACCGCAATGAAGCTGATGCTATCGCTGCAGTCAATGCAGCCTATGCTTCACTACAATTCCAGCTATCACCTGCTGGCCACTTCAGGTGGTTCTGGGGTGATATTATGTCAGACGACGCAGAGAAAGGTGGTGGCAGTGATAATGATGTGTATGCCTTGTTGTTGCTCGAAACGTTCCAGGGCCAATCAAATACAGATTTGCTTGAGTCAGAGTGGGGTGCTGATTACGAAGGGATCTACCGGGCCAATGTGGTTCTTGAAAAAGTACCACCCATCGACATGGACCAGGACCTGAAGGCGCGCATCCTGGCGGAAGCAAAGTTTATCCGGGCATGGAACTTCTATAACCTGGTGACGATGTTTGGTGGGGTGCCCCTCGCAGATCATGTATTAGCTCCATCAGAATATAACATGCCGCGTGCTACTGCAGATCAGGTATGGGATCTGATCGAAAGCGATCTGACAGAAGCATCCGTGGATCTCTGGAAACGTAGTGAGTATCCAATTGCTGATCTGGGTCGTATCACGCATGGTGCCGCACAGGCGCTTTTATGTAAGACCTATCTCTGGCGCCAGAAATGGCCTGAAGCAAAAGCAGCAGCGGAAGCAGTCATCAATTCCAATGAGTATGTGCTGGTTGCAAACTACGCAGATATATTTCCGGTCTATGGAGAGAACAATTCGGAATCAGTTTTTGAAATCCAATACATGAATGCCTCTGGTGGTAACTGGGGTAAGAACAATGCCAACGAAGGTACTTTCACAAATGTATTTACAAGGGCACGCGGACAATTTGCAGGATATGGATTCAATATCCCGACCCAGGATTTTGTAGATGAATTTTTAGCAGAAGGCTTTGAGGATCCCAGGTTGAAATCCACTGTCTTCATGCTTGGTGATACAATGGGGGACCGGGGCATCTTTACGATTGATGCAGCCGCAGGCTCACCTTACATTTATTATTCCAAGAAGTATTTCAACAATAAGAGTGAAGATGCTCCTTTCGGTGATCCTAATCCAAATGGTGGAACCAATGACCGTGTGATCAGGTATGCAGATGTTTTGCTGATGCATGCGGAAGCATCTTATCATACAGGTGATGAAGAAGGCGCCAGGAATTCATTGAATCAGGTCAGGGCGAGAGTGACTATTCCCGCTATTTCTTTTTCAGGACCAGCTCTTCTTGAAGCTATCTATAGGGAGCGCCGTCTTGAACTTGGGATGGAAGCCCATCGCTTTTTTGATCTTGTTCGCACAGGTCGTGGACCAACAGTTTTAGGTAGCCTTGGCTTTACAACTGGCGTACACGAATTGTTTCCGATCCCACAATCACAGATCCAGGCAACGAATGGGGCGTTATCACAGAATCCCGGGTATTGAAGTTAGCAGTTAGCAGCGAGCAGTTAGCAGTGAAAAATGAAATGCCCCGAAGGCGATGTGTTGAGCGTAGTCGAAATAGGCAAAATGTCAGTAACAAAAAAGTAAACATGCCCCATAGGGGCTACATGTCTGTAAAAGTAACAACGATGTATAAATACCTTTTCATCCTACTCGTCATATCCGGATTCGCCATCCCAGGTTGTGCACCGGAACGCGATGACGAATTTTCATTACCTCCCACACCGGAAGATCCGTTGTTTAGTGTGGAGATGGTGCAAGGCGATTCTAACCGATTCGTCATCCGGGATTTGTCGGAGGGGAGTTTTCAAAGGTTCTGGAACCTGCCGGGAGGAACACCAAAGACCTCGATGAAAGCAGTGGACACCGTGCTGTACGCTAAAAAGGGTGAGTACGAAATCACGCTTTATGTGTCCAAATCAAATGGTAGCGGTACACCATCTGCATCTACAAAAGTGAACATCGTAAAGGATGCTCCGCAATCGTGTAATCCTAAGTTGGCACTGCTGACTGGTGATTGTGGACCTGGTGGTAAGTGCTGGACATTTGTCCACACACCCGGTGCTGTCAAGGTAGGACCTACCTATGATGATTACTCCTGGTACCAATCTCCTGCTGATGGCTTGCAAGCCGCACAGTATGATGATGGCTTCTGCTTTACGTTTGAGAATCTGGTATATCAAAATAAGAACAATGGTGCTTCAGTAGATCCATGGGATGGATATAAAGTAATCCCTTACGATCATGGGATAGCTGATTTTATTTTTCTCGAAGGAACCGGTATCAGTGGGAGAGACCAGTTGCTGATTCCTGAAGAGCAGTTTATGGGTGTATGGGATTCAGATAATCTACTTGATATTGTTTCCCTCACCGAAACAGAATTGATTGTCCGTGCGCGGCAGCGGGATCCCAATGGTGTGCCGCTGGCGCAAGGTTGGTTTGAACTTGTCTTTATGGCTCAATAATATATTGTCAGGTTTACCACATATGAAGCAGATTTTTTCAACAATAATTATAACCACAACAGGAATCACACTTCTTGCCTTGCGTGTTTTAGTCTGACATCCTTCAGCGGAGAGACTAAGCGAATGAAACTGGTTTGGGCAGATGAATTTAACCAGGATGGATTACCTGATTCCACACATTGGGGTTATGATCTTGGAGATGGATGCCCTAAGGTTTGTGGATGGGGTAATAATGAGCTTCAATATTACACTGACCGACGACTAGAAAATGCACGTGTAACGGATGGTAATCTGATCATTGAGGCGCATCGTGAAAAAATGGGAAGCATGGAGTATACATCTGCACGACTGGTCAGTAAGAAAAAGGGAGACTGGACCTACGGCCGCATTGATGTCCGCGCTAAGTTGCCTGCAGGTACAGGCGTCTGGCCGGCTATCTGGATGTTGCCAACCGACTGGATGTATGGCGGCTGGCCAGGCAGCGGTGAGATTGACATCATGGAACATGTAGGTTATTTGCCGGATAGTATTTTCGGAACAGTGCACACCAACCACTTTAATGGTATGTTAGGCACCCAAAAATCCAAAGGAGTCGCCTCTTCGACCATCAGTACTGAATTTCATAATTATGGAATCGACTGGAATGCAGATAAAATTGATTTCCTGTTTGATGATAAAGTGTATTACACGTTTCAAAACCGGCATGAAGGCTCTGATGCATGGCCGTTTGATCTTGACTTTCACCTGTTGCTCAATATTGCAGTCGGTGGAAACTGGGGAGGTAAGATGGGCGTCGATACAGCTATCTGGCCTCAGCAGATGGTTGTAGATTATGTCAGAGTCTACCAGTGATAGCGGTGACTTAGACCTAAAATGTTTCCAGGAGAAGTCCTGGTGCACCAGCAATTGAATGCAGCCAATCTATTGATTGGCAGAAAGAGAATATGGATTGGAATTGATCCTTATTGAATTGTGAAGGGACACAAGCACTTGTGTCCCTTCACGATAAGGATTCGACGATAGACTTCGAAAATTTAATCTGCTGCTCAACGATTTAGTAACAGAAGTGTTTTATAATGAACCAATGATTAAAATTAGCGTGAAATGAAATCTATACAACTGCCATTTAAAGCATTGACCTATATCATGATGCCGGTCATCGTACTCATCTCTATGACCTATTCCGGCTGTATTGAAGAGGATGATGGCACACCGCCGGCTCTTAACTTGCCTGTCATGTCGATCAGTGACCTGACGGTACAGGAAGGTGATGTCGACCAGGTTATTCAATTGACGGTCACGCTAACCGGAGAAAACACCACGAATGCGATCGTTACTTTTTCCGCCGTTGGTGAAACAGCAGAGGCGAACTTTGATTATGAGGTCCTCACTGCTGGACAGTTAACATTCGCTCCGGGTGAAACGCAGAAGATCATTGAATTGAATCTTGTGGGAGACGAAGTGAAGGAACCCAGAGAAGCTTTCACTATTCAACTCTACAATCCTCTGAATACCTATGTAGAAAAAGCCATTTCTACCATTACCATTGAGGATGATGATAATAATACGGCAGGATTGGTAATACCATCCACCGGGTATCAGTCACCTGGGTCTTATGAAGGATATAACCTGGTTTGGGCAGACGAGTTTAACGGTGACGCCTTGAATCTTGATGACTGGACCTATGAGATTGGTGATGGTTGCCCTAACAATTGTGGATGGGGTAACAACGAACTTGAATATTATCGCGAAGACAATACCTCCATTGTTGATGGACATCTGGTCATCACTGCCAAGCAGCAGAATTACGGAGACCGTGATTATACTTCTTCCAGGTTGATCACCAAAGGAAAGCAACAGTTCAAATTTGGTCGTATTGATATCCGGGCCGCCCTGCCTACAGGCCAGGGTATCTGGCCCGCCTTATGGATGCTTGGATCTAATATCGATGCAGTAGGATGGCCGGCTTGTGGTGAGATCGATATCATGGAGTTGACAGGTAATTTGCCAAATCGTATCCTGGGCACCATTCATTACGGTGCTAATCCAAGCCAGGCTCAGTCCAATAGTGGTGCCAAGTATCTCGATGGCCAGGCGATCTTCCAGGATGAGTTTCATGTGTTTTCTATTAACTGGGAGAATAACCTTATTGAATTTTTACTGGATGGGGAAGTGTATCACACGATCACTCCGGCTACACTAAATGGAGTGCCCTATCCATTTAATAAGAATCAGTTCTTCATCTTCAATGTAGCTGTTGGTGGTAACTTTCCAGGCAGTCCGGATGCATCCACTCCATTTCCGCAGCATATGATTGTGGATTATGTGAGGGTGTTTCAGAAAGGGGTGTGTTTTTTTTGGGGGGGGGGTCTTAAAGATCGGTCGTGCCTAGGCACTGGATGAGGCGGAAAGGCTGATAAAGCGCGTAGAATATTAAATCAATCCTGGAAAAAGCGTTCATCATATTCAATCTCATGCTGTTTGAGAAGGCCAATATATTCATCCAGGAATTTCTCTTTTTTATGATGAGCTTCCTGGTTTTGGATGTATCTGAATACGTTTTCGATAGCTGAGTGACTATAGGAAAATGCTCCAAAACCATTCTGCCAGTTAAACTTGCGCTCAAGTAGATTGCTTTCATTGATCCATTTAGAGGATTTCGCTTTTGCATTTTGCATCACATTCGAAACAGAAGCAGATGGTATTAAGCCAAAGAAGCAATGGACATGATCTTCGACTCCATTGATGATGATGGGTTTGCATCCCGTGTCCTTGATAAGGTTTCCAATTACGCCAAATAAGCGGTGTTTCCATTCAGGTTGCGTCGCTGCAGCAAAAACGCCTGGATATACTCGAGATATGTATTTCCATTGGTGAAGGATTTTAATAAAATGGGTTTCATAATCCTGTCTATTCTAAATGCGGAATTGAAAAGTGTGAGAAGTTTCAACCCCCCAAGGAGGAAAAAGAGCCACTTTCACCTGGAATAGCTTCTAAATTTCGCCGCACTACTTTGCTGCGGCCTTCCCAGCACCTTCAACATACGTATATGTGAACGTAATGCATCCCTGAAGCGAGGCTTGAGATTATATTCAAGTCCAAATTCTTTTGCTGTCTTTTCTACAATGGGAGAAATAGCTGAATAATGCACATGACAAATATGCGGGAAAAGGTGATGTTCGATCTGGAAATTGAGTCCACCCACGTACCATGTCAGTAACCAGTTATTCCTTCCAAAATTGGAGGTAGTCGCCAGCTCATGCACCGCCCAGTCAGTTTCAACGATACCATCTGCATTTGGAAGTGGTTGATCCGCGCCTTCTACTACATGCGCTAGCTGGAAGATGATACTCAGGATAAACCCTGCAGTCCAATGCATGATCACAAAACCGATCAATACCTGCCACCATGTAAATTCGGTGAAGTAAATGGACAGGCCAATAAAGATGACGAGATAGAGCAACTTGAGTGCCACCATCTTAATGTATTCGGCTGTAGGGCTTCTCTTGAGTTGTCGGGTGATGCCTGATTTATTATACTCAGCTAATTGTGTAAAATCCTGAACCAGTTTGGACAATGTCATCAGGCCATAAAAGAAGAAGGCATGGAAATGCTGGTACCTGTGAAATTTCTTGTAGGGAGCACTATGGGAAAGACGGATCGGTCCTTTGGAATCGATATCACCGTCAAAACCATCAATGTTCGTATTGGTATGGTGTAGGATGTTGTGTTGCACTTTCCAGTTGAATACATTGCTGCCCAGGAGGTACATCGAACTGCCAAACATTTTGTTGACCCATTCTTTCCTGGAATAAGATCCATGAACAGCATCATGCATGACACTCATGCCGATACCAGCGGTTCCGAGCCCCATGACAATCACAAGGCCAAGGGCAACCCAGATATTCATAGGGATAGTCAGGATCAAGATGAACGGAACAATATAGAGGGAAAGCATGACGATCGTCTGCAGCACCATCGCATAATTAGCCGTTTGGGGAATTCCTTTCTCCTTGAAGTAATCATTTACATTTTTACGGACTGCAGCAGAAAAATGAAGTTGGTTTTTATCGGAAGTTGCGAATTTTAATGTTCTCATACTTTGTTTTAAAAGATCTACGGGCTGGCTTTTGGAGGGCGCAAAATACAAAACAGGTGATTGATTTTGGAAACTAGATGATAATCTGTTTTATATCAGTTGATTAGCGATTGATTACCAAACGTTTTGGAAGACAGATTGTTTAGCAATGCTGTCGTTTAAAGACCCTTTAACCCTGGATTAACATAAGCTATCCAACGGCCGGTTTCAAGCTATGGCAGGTGCGCCTGGTCTGCCCAGCTCTTTGAGCCTCCGGACGTGCGATTTGAGAGCAGCAAAGAACGTTGGCTTGAGATTATAATTCAGTCCGTGTTCCCTGGCGGTTTTCTCGACGATGGGTGCAATATTCCGATAATGGATATGGCAAATGTGAGGGAACAGGTGATGCTCAATCTGGAAGTTAAGCCCACCGATATACCAGTTGAGGAAGAGGTTGTTTCTGGCAAAATCCGCAGTCGTATGTAATTCATGCACCGCCCAGTCACTTTCAATCACCCCGCTCTTATCAGGTAACGGCATATCTAAGCCTTCGACAACATGCGCTAGTTGAAACACCGTACCTAAGATCAAACCAGTCGTCCAATGCATGATCACAAACCCGATCACCACCTGCCACCACGTGAATGGTGTGAGCAAGATGGGAAGCCCAATGATGACAGCAAAATAAGTGAGCTTGACGGCTACCATTTTAAGGTAGACAATCGTTGGATTTGACTGCAATTGGCGGGCATACCCATCCCTGTTGAATTCTGCCATCTGGAAGAAATCCTTGAAGAGTTTGAAGATCGTCATCAAGCCATAGAAAAAGAAAGCATGGATATATTGATAGCGGTGAATCTTAAGGACCGGGGCATGTTCGCACAAGCGGATAGGACCTTTGGAAGCAATATCCTGGTCATACTCATTGATATTGGTAAAGGTGTGATGGAGGATATTGTGCTGGACTTTCCAGGTAAAGACATTGCCCCCCAATGCATACATGGTAGAAGCAAACAGGTTATTGATCCATTCCTTGTTGGAATACGACCCATGCGCAGCACCGTGCATCACGGCCATGCCTATTCCTGCTGTTCCTACCCCCATGATGATGCACAAAATCACAGCGACCCAGATACTCATGGGCACCGCTACCATCAGGACAAACGGAACGATATAAATGGTCAGCATAGCGACCGTCTGCAGGATCAGGGAAAAATTGCCTTTGGTAGAAATCCCTTTTTCTTTGAAGTAGTCATTTACGTTTTTACGCACGGCATCCGCAAAGAGATGTTGTTTTTGATCAGGGGAAACGAATTTCAATGTTTGCATATAAGCAATACTTTTTGAGTTTCCTGAATACCCAGGAAAGGAGGACATTGCTATCCATAACAAAGATACTAACGCCTGAATAGCAATTATAATTCTCTTTTGACCTATTAGTTTGGCGTTTATAACCCTTTTTACTCCATAATTCGCGATTTCCGTTCTACATCGGACACTCCACGCTTGTAGTAGTTTTTCTACAAAGAAATTTGTGCAGGAAATCATCATCCGACTTAACTTGCACTCGGTTTTTTGGGGTTTTAGTGGCAATCAATTTGTCACAAAAAGTAAGGGAGGTCTAAAAGCCTCCCTTTTCTTTTTACTTGATCCCGAAAGTCTCTTTACAGCACCAAATGCTTTCAGGATAGAGGCAAGCTCATGATCCAGTCTCCAATATGTCGCCAGACCTGAAACTGATGAAAAGTAACCACTGAAAGGTGATACAATCCAAGAAGGCCAAAAGCAAGTGGAAATACATCCAGTCGCTTATGCGCTCGCCAATCCCAAACTAATAGTCCGATCAATAGCAGATCACCCAAGCCAAATCCAAGGGTTTGCACCATGGGCATACCATCAAGGTTAGGAGCCAACGGAACCAGGCTGTCAAAGTACTTGTAGATCAACCGATCCGTGATAGGTGTTAACAATGGAAAGATCGTACACACCATGAACCGCGCATGCGTCAACGGTTGTTTGCGATGCCAAATGGCCAGACCGAACAATATACCAAACACAACCAGGGAATTGAACATCAGGGCGATGAAGTAATAGTACACAGATGAACCTATCTCCATCTCACTACAGGTGATATGGGCCAGATGTGCACCAGAGATCAGGATCAGTGGTACGATCACATAGGATAGTTTTCCGGTGAGCTTGTGAATTCGATTCTTTTTAAGTCGGATCAGCATGGCCTGACCGATCAGCATCAGACACCACGCAGTCATCGCCATACCATGAAACCTCATCGGCCAGTTCATTCCTTCATGGAGTTTGCCATAATAAGAAGTCCAAAAAGCCCATATAGCTAGCCCAAAGAAGGCCAAAAATGCAAAAACACTCTGCTGATAAAGAAACCTATCCAGTTGTACCCGCTTTGCCTTGGATACTTGTTTTGTTACACTCATAAAATAAAGGGTGGTCAAAATTGATGTCCCTAAAGTAACCAACCTTGTTTAATTCGCCGCTGGCCTGGTGTCCCCACCACCAGCGATTGGCTTCCTCTTACGTTCTCACTCTCTCACGCTCTCACACCTGCCGCTGGCTTGGTGTCCCCACCACCAGCTATCTTTGGCCTCACTGAAAAGACTGATACTCTATGCGATACTTTTTATTACTTATACTCCTGCTTCGATTACAGGTTTTAGAGGCTCAATTTTCGATTGCCACACCCGTGATCCACCAGGGCGCTTATGCCATCACAGATACCGTGTACATGGATCCGAACGGAAGTGATGACGCACCCGGCACCTTTTCAGAACCCGTCAGATCTTTTGATGTTGCAGTTCAGCGTTTGCCATTTGGTACAGCAGGCATCAACGGCGGCAATGCATATGGACTTATCTTATTAAAAGAGGGACATTATCTCACGACAGATGGTTTTCACCAGTTTGTCAATACATGGCAGAACGGAGATGTCTATAAAAACATAAGTGTTGAAGGGCTCGGAGAAGTGACTATTGGTGGAACACCAGAGCAGTTTTCAACAGGACATCTGCTACAGTTGTCTGGTGACCACATTTTTGTCCGCAATATCAAACTGCAATACAGCACAGGAATTGGAATCTTACTTGGGACGCAATGCAGCGTCTGGTCGGCAGGCAGCATACGTATTGATTCGAAAATGTGATAGTGGATAGTGTCGGTTCATTTTCGATGCTGCTGCGCAATGTGGATACGATCCTGGTGCGCAATTGCAGTTCATTATATTCAAGTCGTCCCGGTGCTGATGAACTGACCTCCCCATGCCAATGGCCGAGTGGAATTAAATTCTACAACAGCACGGAGAGCACTATTCATGATAGTGAGATCGCGTATACAAGAGGGGAGGGCCTCAATTTCCAGAATTGTGTCAAAGGCCAGGCATACCGAAATCGGTTGCATGACAACGGACTCAACTTTTATAATGAAAATTCAGCCAGGATTTCTTTCCATCACAACCTGATCTATAATACACCTGGCATCGGTCCCGATTATTGGAGAAACTGTCCTGCAGACACAGATGTCATCTGGGCGAGTGGAGGTATACTCATTGCCAACGAAGGTTCGTGTGATGAAGGAAATTTTCCAGTATTCCAGGATTGTGCAACGCGCTGCAGTTTTCCGGATGAGACCTTCCTCAATGTGGATAGCCTGTTTGTTTATAACAACATCTTCCAGAATACAGGCAATGCCATTGGATTCTGGGAAGGGGCGACGTCCATAGCCGGTGTCAATTGTATTCGCAATGTTTTTATTTTTAATAACACCATGATAGGTGCACTCGGTATGCCGGGTGTTTCATCCACCGGATTTGTGAGTTTGTTTTTTCCCGGATACAATTTTCTTTTCAACAGTAACTACAGTTATCTCCAAAACGTCCGTGTCAATAATAACATCTTCACGTATGATACAGATGAGTATCCACAGATGAAGCCTGTAAGCATGGTCTTCCATCCATTGCACCCGGGCCCGAAGGACATCACGTTCGACGGTAATCTGTGGGTAGAGAATCATGCATACACAGGACCCAATGATCTCATCAGACCAACACTCACAGGCAGCACATCGCTATTGACGGATTCGCTCAGCGCAATCACTCCCTGTTTCGAAAACATGGAATGGATCTATGCCAGGCCAACACTGTTTCCCTTTTCTCTTGAATGATTATGGGTACAGCCCCCGACTTTCAACGACCACAAATATCGGTGCGATTGAATTTGATCTTGATTGCATGCCCGTTTCATCCGAAACGATACAACTCTCAACATCCACGATAGATCTATATCCGAATCCTTGTTATTCGTGTAGGTCCTTTTTTGTGCGAAATCTCCCGGAAGACAACCAGTACACCTATGATATATTTTCATCCATGTCAACCCTTATCACCTCCGGTAAAATTGAAGGCAATCAAATTATGTTGAGTACAAATCTCCCTGCAGGTATTTATTTTGTGGTCATCCATGGAGATGGGTTCAGTGCGGTGAGGAGGATTGTAGTGTTTTAAATTGGCTCTCTTTTTTGCCCCATCGAAATTCCAAATCTGCGATTTTATCATTCTTGTGTTTGTGGTGAGGGGCAAGATTTCTGACCGTGTTGTGGATTATATGTGAGAGGTGAGTGTCCGTGAGTCGTGAGACGTGAGTGTTTAGTGAGACGTGAGACGTGAGTAATGTGAAGTGAGCTTGCGAACGTCAAATACTTAATGAAAAATCCTCTGGAAGCTGGAAGCTGGTAGCTAATACTGATAGCTGATAGCTGACTAGCTGACAACTCCTCACTTATACATCAACTCCTTCACCTTCTTCTTATCCTCCTTGATATTCTTTAGATCAAACATGGTCCCAAAGACATGATCCCATAGGGTAGAGCTGACACCATAACCCATATGCTCATTCTGGTAATGGTGGAGGTGATGATTGCGCCAGTGATTCCTGGCCCAGCTAAATGGCGGACGCCACGCATGGATCGCATAGTGGATCGAACCGTACAACAGATAGCCAAGCATAAATCCGGGAAAGAATGCAAAAGCATTGAGTTGCATCACCAGATACATCAGGCCAAAGATGGTACCTGAAATCAGGATACTGGGTAGCGGAGGCATGAATAACCGTGTCTTGTCTTTCGGATAATGATGATGGTTACCGTGGAAGATGTACACGATTTTCTTTCCTCGTTCACTGGTAGTTTCCAGATGGAAAATAAACCGGTGCGCTATATACTCAAAGAAGGTCCAGAAGAAAACCCCGCCAATAAACAGCAGGAAAACCTTAAGGATGGTATAGTCTAGTGATGAGTGGCTATAGTATAGCATGTAGATGATGAGAGGCAAATACATGCCCCATATCAGCAGGGGATGTGCTTTGGTCAGGACTTCAAGATACCGGCTGTTAAACAGGCGCGCCTGCCCCGAATTTTCGATCTTTTCGATATGCATGATCAGGTCATTTATATATACACAAAGATAAGGATAATGTAAATAAGGACAAAAATATCGTTTAATATTTCGCCATTTGGTGTAGGTTGATAGATAGCACCTGTTAGCACTTTGTCGATGGTTGATGATCCATTTATTTCAATCTAAAGTTACTTGTCTGCCAGCATTTAGCCTTGGGACATTTCGATCAGTTGGGTTTGCTTGTAATTCTGGATTTGCAAAATTCATTATCTTACATTACAGAAACATTTGGCCCATGAGATACATCCTCCTTACATTCCTATACTCCTGCTCCCTTCTCCTCCAAGGCCAGACATCTGTCAATGCCGACCCACTTTCAGGTCAATACCATGCTAACCTTCAGGGAGATGAATTAGTCATGGGACTTAATCTGAAATATGGTACATCATACATTGGTACGATGACAGACAGTCACCAGAAGTACTCACTGAATCTTGAGCTCGCAAATGGTAAAAATGTAACCGGCACCGCTAAAGAATATTCAATGGGCCTCCAGTTTGAAGTAGAAGGTATCATCGATGGTGACAGACTTCCGCTTACTTTCTCGTTTACACTGGGAGATAAAACGGATCAGATGAAGATTGATTTCGTCAGGGAAGGAAGTGAGTTGCCAGCATCAACAGGCACCGGCCATGTTAGTCAGGATGCACCGGATCTCCCAAAGGACGCTACACATCCACGCGATCTCATAGGCACCTGGACAAAAGAAGAACTCTATAACTCCGGCTACGGAGATAATTACATGGGCGCCGGTTTCTCAGAAAGTATGACCTTCCTCTCTGACGGTCAACTCTCCGAAGGCAGCAGCTCCGCTACCATGAGCGGAAGCAACTACAGCGGCCAAAGCACCGGCCAAGGCACAGGTATCATCCCCGGCGTCAAATGGTACACGATCGGCAATCAACTCTATATGCAGGTTACCGAAAATGGCCAGACCCAGGAAGTTCACCTAGGAAGGTATTATGTGGAAAACGGTAATATGCTGATCACCGGGACAAATGGAGAGAAGATTTTGTTGAAGAAGCAATAGCTGTCGGCTATGAGCTATCAGCTCTCAGCTATAAGCTCTCAGCTCTCAGTTTTGGAGCTACCAGCTACCAGCTTCCAGAGGATTTTTCATTATGGATTGTCGTTCGCAAGCTCACTAATCTCCAGTCTCACCCTCACGATCCACATTCACTCACAACTCACGTCTCACGATTCACTCACAACTCACAATTCACACTCACTCACGTCTCACGATTCACGCCTCACGTCTCACGTCTCACGTCTCACGCTTCACTCACAACTCACAACTCACAATTCACAACTCACAATTCACAGCTCACCAATAGTAACGGAACGCCTGACTAATCGCGATAGCTATAAAAATCATCCCTACCAACTTGCCGGCATAAAGGCTGAGCTTTTCACTCTTGCGGCGGATATATTGACCTAGTTGGGCATACAGAAGGAAGACTAAAAAGGTACCACCGACGACACCTACTGAAAAGGCTGCTACAAACTCAGGTTGCAGTCTGATGAGACCTGCTGAGTGCAGATAACTGCCAAGGAAAACATAATAGGGTATAGCAATCAGGTTGAGCGCGGTTACCATCACTCCTTTCGCAAATCCGATCACATGAGATGCCCGGGTTGTAGGGGAGGGGTTGATCGAGTTTTTCTTGAAGAGGTAATAACATCCGATCACCAGGAAAATGGGAATACAAATCACGATGATCGTGCGCTCCACTTCAGGATTAGTGGATAGGATATTGAAGAAGCTGAGGGCAATATAAGCCTGGAAAAACTCCACAAAAGCGGCCCCACAGGCCATGATAATGCCAGCGCGCACCCCACGACGTATAGATTCCTCCGCTATGGACACATTGATGGTCCCCATAGGAAGCGTACCTAAAAAGCTGCCAATACAGCCATATATAAAGTGCGTCAGGAATCCCAAATGATATTAATTAGCTCTTTTGTAGCGAAAATATAGGATTAAAGCGGATATTATTTTTTTAAATGTAACCGGCGGGTGCCCCAGGCGTCTGTTTTGCTTCGAAATCCTGTACATCACGTTCCAGTGAAAGGCCATATCCCTGTATGCTTTCCACAGGGAATACCCCGGCTGGTAGATATGCGCAGGATCACTGCTGGTGCCGTTAAATTCCAGGATCCGGATGTCCTTCCCCGCCCTCAAGGACTCCCAGGAGGCTACTCTCATGTCAAAGCGTCCATAATAAACCTCCGGCATGGATCTCAAAATCGGTATCATCTGCCTTGTGATGGCTTCATCTATCTCACTATTTCTGTCGAGAAACATGGTGCCTCGGCAATGATTACCGACATTTTCAAGGATCAAGGTCTCCCCATGGGCCAGAATTTCATCCCATCGGGGGCCAAATTTTGCCCTCAGTTTCTCATACTGAAGGACCGCCCTGTCCTGTCCGATGATCAGCTTACCAATGGAAGATTGCCCGTCCCCTTTGATCTGCAGGAAATGTTTTTCACAGACAGACGTGACTGCCGATTCCTTTAGATCCGGTGTCTGGTAAACCATGATGCTCAGCTCCAGCGGCAGATCAACGTAAGTCTGAAGGATGATGTCGATTGGGTGATTGTTGAGATAAGTATGCAGTTCTTCCCGCGAGTGAATTTTTGAAATCAACCATCCCCGCTCACCCACTTCAGGTTTCGCGATGACAGGATAGGATAATCCGGACGAATGAAAGAGCTGGTCAATACTTTCTTCTGTCCTGTCTGCTTTTACCAGGAGTGTTTTAGGTTTGAATGCATCTGGTATGTTATCCAGGATAGCGGATTTCGATTCACCAAAGAAGCCACCGGTTTCAATGCCCGGATTGGTCAGCGTGAAGAAAAAGAAATCCCGTGCACGAATGGCATTCCATATCCATATGCCTAACACAGGAAGATTGAAGACATACACCGGCCAGTATTCCCATGATCTAAGCCGGATAAAAAAGCGCCTCCACCAAAGTGTGGTGGGAGACAACACATTGGATGGTGCTGTGATGTATGTTGCTGTATCATCAGTCATAGTGCACCATGACTTCTTCGCGCTTATCCTGATCCAATGAGAGATGCAGGATGGAAGCGGAGGTTTCCTTTAATTCGATACTCGTCACTGAAAGGGTCTTGACAAGGTCTTTCCTGTTCATGACAAATCCATTGTCAGGATCGCCATTGGCCATCTGATGAAATGCAATGATAGATTCACGGTCAACAACCGGGTTCTCACTGAGCCATTTTTCGAAAAGTGATTTTCGCCACTCCCTCACCTTGGGTGGATAGAGCGTTACCGAAGACCATATGCGCGGCTCATCAAAGGGCAGGTAAGCAATACTTTTCTGATCACCATCCCAGATCAATTGCAGGAGTATGTGATTTTCATAAATCAGCAGTGTAAAAGGAGCAATCCCATTAAACTCCGTCTTTAAAAGGAACTGGTTAGTATCCTCAGCCGCTGCAGCATCGACCACTACCTGGCCACGACTCATCCGGTAGGGTGGATTTGGAATGAACGGCTCGAATCCACCATTTAGCAGACAGACAACTCTTCCTCTATCTGCAAGAGCTATCCAACTGCCACCTGACAATTCATCAAGCGGAAAATGTATTGCATTCCAGTCAGGCGTATGTGTTGATTTGAGTCCGGTGGCTTGACGGTCAGGGCTTTCATCACGGTTGGACGTGATATACAAATTACTGCCTTGTGGGATAAAGGTTACTGTGCACATGATTCCTGCCGGTGGCGTATGGTCGATGGGGCTACACCAAAATGTTCGGGCAGCACAATCGATGGGGTAGTCGCCTTCAAAGCTATTTTAACGATGGCAAGATGATGGATGGTATGTTCGATGTTATAGATCAGTTCTCTTCCAATGGTCGAGGGGACCAATAAATTTTCCTGGCCATGCTCTGTGCAATCCAGCAGGCACTTTTTTTCAGCATCCAGTTCACTCAATCGCTCACAGATTTGATTTACATTCTGCAGCGCATGATCAGGCGCAGACTCGATCAGGAAATCCCGCCGACGTTTTGCATAATTGATCTCCGGCATGCCATCATTAATGGATTGCTCAAGGAGGCAATTGTAAAATTCAATGATATGGCGTGTGTGCTGACCAATCGTAGATCCGGAAAGGATTTCAAGCGGTGCCTGGTAAGTGACCGGATCGATTACGGAGAGATAGTACCGTAGGTCGTTTAAAGCACTACCTGCAATCTGAGGAAGAGAGATTGGTGGTTTCGGATCCATAGACGCCGAAAGATACATATTTCCTTTGTTCGGGCTTTCAGCCTCTCACAAAGGTTGGTGGAATGGCGGAATGGCAGAATGGCGGAATGGCTAAAGAGGCTCAGGAGGCCGAAGGGGCTCAAGAGGCTTAAATGCAAGGGGCATGGGGCAAGGAGCAAGGAGGCTGTCAGGAGGCAGATATTCATTAATATAAATTAGCGGCGAAACTTGAACTGCGCCTCTGCGTCTCTGCGAGAGAAAAAAATTGGAAGAATCAGCGGCATAGGGCATAGAGCAGAGAGCAGAGGGACTGTCAGGAGACAGATTTTCATTAACGTAAATAAGAAGCTAAACTTGAACTGCGGCTCTGCGGCTCTGCGCGAGAAAAGGGCGGAAAGGAGGTATAGGCAAAACACAAATATTCTTCATTGCGGAGTTGCGGCGTCGCGCGAGAAATAAATTTGAATGATTCAAAACCATATAAAACAGAAGAGGCTTAAAAGCAATGTATTTGCTCTTAAGCCTCTTTAGCCCCTTAGGCCACTTCGGCCTCTTTAGCAAAACAATATGTGCAGCCCACAAGGCTGATTACATATTGGAAATAATTTCGTCCCCGAATTCAGAGCATTTCAACAACGTAGCTCCTTCCATCAATCGGTGGAAATCATAAGTCACCCGTTTGTTGGCGATAGCTTGTTCCAGTCCCTTTTCAATGAGGTCAGAAACTTCTGTCCAGCCCATGTAGTCAAACATCATCACACCGGAGAGGATGACAGAACTTGGATTGACTTTGTCGAGTCCTGCATATTTTGGAGCGGTACCATGGGTCGCTTCGAAAATAGCGGCACCATTGACGTAGTTGATATTTGCACCTGGAGCGATTCCTATTCCACCCACCATTGCCGCAAGGGCATCAGAGATATAGTCGCCATTCAGGTTGAGTGTAGCGATAACATCATACTCTGCAGGACGTAATAAGATCTGTTGGAGGAATGCATCAGCGATCACATCTTTGACAAGCAGTGCGCCACCATCAAGTGCAGCTTTTTGAGCTGCATCGGCAGCATCCTGTCCTTGTGCTGCTACAATCCGGTCGTATTGAGCCCAGGTAAATACTTTATTGCCATACTCTCTTTCAGCGAGCGCATAGCCCCATTCCTTGAATTTACCTTCTGTGTACTTCATGATATTGCCCTTGTGGACAATCGTGACACTCTTGCTGCCTTTGCGGAAAGCATGCTCGAGAGCGGCTCTCACCAGGCGTTCTGTTCCTTCAACAGAGACAGGCTTGATACCTAAGGATGAAGTTTCAGGGAAGCGGATGTTTTTAACCCCCATTTCTTCGATCAGAAAGCGCTTAACACGTTCGTTTTCAGGGCTTCCGGCTAGAAATTCGATACCGGCATAGATGTCTTCCGTATTTTCCCTGAAGATGATCATATTGACCTTTTCAGGTTCTTTTACAGGAGTTGGGACGCCTGTGTACCATCTGACCGGGCGCACGCAGGCATAGAGATCAAGTTTTTGGCGTAAAGCCACGTTTAGAGACCTGATACCACCACCTACAGGGGTAGTCAGAGGGCCTTTTATAGCTACAAGGTGCTCGGTGATGACATCCAGCGTCGCCTGAGGCAGCCAGTCACCTGTTTGTTTAAAGGCCTTTTCGCCAGCCAATACCTCCTGCCAGATGACCTTGCGGGAGCCATTGTATGCTTTCTGGACAGCGGCGTCAAAGACCCGGACGGAAGACGCCCAGATATCAGCACCGGTACCATCTCCTTCGATAAAGGGTATAATCGGGTCAACAGGAACCTGGATTCCGGCTGCCGACATTGTTATTTTAGATCCGTTCATTTCAGTGAATTGCGTTTGATTGAGGCGCAAAATTAGAAATTCTGGGGGAAGCCGGGGGTGCCTATTTTTTCAATACCTTAGCACCTGATGCGCAATCCGATTATAGACGCAGCAGATGATCATCTGACCCCCCAGGAAAAACAGGTCGAAAAGGCCTTACGTCCCAAGGGGTTGACAGAGTTTGCAGGGCAGGAAGATATTGTTGAAAATCTCTTTGTGTTTATCCAGGCAGCTAAGCAGCGTGGCGAAGCACTGGATCACGTTTTATTGCACGGACCTCCCGGATTAGGCAAGACTACGCTTTCCCACATCATCGCTACCGAACTCGGCGCCAATCTCCGCATGACTTCAGGGCCTGTAATCGAAAAGCCCGGAGACCTCGCAGGATTGCTGACCAATCTCCAGGAAGGGGATGTCCTTTTTATCGATGAGATCCACAGGCTCAATACAGTCGTCGAAGAATATCTGTATTCGGCCATGGAGGATTACCGCATTGATATCATGATCGACAGCGGACCGAGTGCACGATCTGTTCAGATCAGCCTTCAACCATTTACACTTGTTGGAGCTACAACAAGACTAGGATTGATCTCATCGCCGATGCGTGCACGTTTTGGTATCAATTTCCATCTGGATTATTATGATGTGCCGACGCTTGAAAAAATTATTTCCAGATCAGCCACGATTCTGGATGTCCCGATCACTGATAAGGGAAGACTTGAAATAGCATTAAGGTCAAGAGGGACACCACGTATTTCAAATGCATTGCTACGCCGGGTCAGGGATTTTGCGCAGATCAAAGGTTCAGGCACGATTGATGAAGAAATAGCCATCCATGGCCTCAATGCTTTGCGCGTTGATCAATACGGCCTGGATGAAATGGATAACCGTATTTTGTCAACCATTATTCATAAGTTTAATGGTGGTCCCGTTGGTATCACCACGATTGCAACAGCAGTAGGAGAAGATCCAGGTACGATCGAAGAAGTATATGAACCCTTCCTGGTGATGCAGGGATTTATTCAACGCACTCCACGCGGCCGTGAAGCCACCCCGAAAGCATTTCAGCATCTGGGTGTTCCTTATAAACCAGTTCAACGTGATTTGTTTTCATAAGCGCAAATGATGGAAGAGAAACCTTTGAAATCGAAACAGGCTGAGCGTGGAAAGGAAACACTTTTCAGGGTCACCTATAATCACCAGAGTAAGCTCGTGCAGATCGCTGACTATAAGGCCAACATGATTATTACGGTCAGTGCGATGGTGATATCCGCCATTGTAGCTGTTGTTGGCTATACCACCGTGTCAGGGACGATCGGAAGCTATGGTTCAACATTTATCATCCCGATAGCCATTATCGTCTTGTCTTCACTCGTGGCGCTTGTTTTTGCTATACAAGCTGCGCGTCCTAAATTGATCAAGGCCCATAAGCCAGGCACCGCAGGGCACAAAGCAAGTCTTCTTTTTTTTGGTGTGATCGCCAGTTATTCACAAACGGAATATCTCTCAAAGATGAAGGAGCTGCTCGCAGCCGGAGATGAAATGTATGAGCATATGACGATCGATATCTATTACCAGGGATTGATCCTCAAGCGCAAATACAATTTACTGGTCTTCGCCTACCAGATCCTTATGTGGGGATTTGTGGTGAGCGTGTTGATTTTTCTTTGTCTGCTATTCTATGGCCTCTGAGGTCAATCCACATTAGGGCATTTCCTTTCCGGATGCAGGTACTGAGTTATTATCCATCATGGCCTTCCTTTGTTTACTGGCGTTGTTGAGCGGATCCCAACTGATATTCAATTTTCCGTCGTCACCCGTTTTTGCCCGTAACCGGATATTCACTCCCGCTTTGCCGGTCTTTTCCATGTTTTCATTCTCCACTTTTGACAGGTTGCTGACCGGAACCTGGATGCTCATGTCTGTACCCAATTTGGTATCATAGATGCCTTCCACAAAAAGCACCACCACATTCGACCGTATTTCCATTTTGGGAATATAAAAAGCAGACCCGTTTACCGAAAACCGGTTTTGTAATTCAGCAAACGTAATGTGGGAAAAGTCCCGGTTCTTTAATGCAGTAGTCGTGATTTTTACAAGGGGTTCAAAATTGATCAGTTCTCCATTCTTTACTGAAAAATCAATCGCTCCTTTCATACTGTTTTCCTTGATTTCCGCTTTATCATTCAGGACCAGCTCGAGTTTTGCTTTGGCAGACAATTTCCCTTTCATATTACTGGCAGTGATGGCATCCTGTCCAAAATTATCAAAGGCTTTGAAGAGACCAGGGATATCTACGCGATTGATGTTGGATTTTAGGGAAAGCAGATTTGCCTGGGCAGCATTCGTCAATCCACCTTCGACTGTTAAGGTACCTCCTGCATGCTGAAGCCTGGTTCGTTGAATTAATATTTTGTTTCCAGCTACAAGCACTGATGCGGATACACCTGTCGCTGTAAATTTTTTATAGATAAGGTTGTTTGCGATCAAGGTTAGCTTGACCGTTCCATCCCGCAGCATTTTGTCAATATTACCAGATGCTTTTGATATCTGGTTTTTTGAGGCTGATTTTGTTGATTGAACGTTGCCAGACTCACCAACAAAGGATATAAAATCTCCCAAATACAACTTGGGTGTTGAGACAGTCCAATCCATCGTGAGTTGCTCAGGATTTAAATTCAACAAGGACAATAAGTTGAGGATATGGCCTTTGATGAAAAGTTGGGTGTTGCCAGTGGTTGCCACCAGTTGATTGAGAACCAGATCCTGATTACTAAAGGTAAACTCACCATTACAATCTTTAAAATCGAGGTTTCTTGGAAGGTATTTCACTTCTGCGTGCTGAAGAAATATTTTTCCGTTCAGTACAGGCAGTATCGTGTCTTTGGCGGTTATGGCTCCTTGATAGGTGATATCCATTTTGCCGGTCCCTGTCACGAATTGCAGGGTTGAACTCTCACCAATGTGGTTGAGTTTTTCCAGTGCAAAGGTTGATTGAAGATCACATAATAAAAATGGATGGATCAGGTTAGAAATTTGAATCTGACAGGAGGTGAAGGTGATGCCATTCCAATCGGCTTTCAGGCTTGTAAAGGTGAATTCTGAATTAGGATCACCAGGCAAGGACTGGCAATCCACCTGATTGCAGAAGTGGCCGGTATAACTGCAATTTTCCAATCGCCCGATACCGGTTTCCATAGTGGCATCTTTCACCATAAAGCGTGTGGCGATAGCAGGTACTACTTTACGCGCCATTTGTCCTGCTATCGTAGCTTCAACATCAAAAGGCACCGAAACGCTGATGGAATCCAGTTGCTGTTGTATGGAAGCGGTAAGCACACTCGCCGCGTCTTTGTATAAAATTTGTTTTGTGTAGATACCAAGAGCATAGGACATAGTATCCTGATCAAGATAGAAGGCGCCATGCAGGGTATATGGATGCTGTTGAATATTCAGGTTGACTTCTGTTAGTTCGAGTTTTTGATGTGGGAAATAGGTGAGTAATAAGTTTCCCTGAAGTGACTTTTCCTTGAGATAACTTCCTTTCTCAAGGTTGAAGCCTATACCATGCACCAACGAGTTGATTTCAATATCCAATAGAACGGTCGAATCCTTTTTTGTAACTCCAGCATGGAGGTACACAACATCAATATCATGCTTTGCATTTAAGGCCTCATTTTCCATGATGATCCTTGTGCGTCGGATGGAGAGTACGGGTGTTACACCATTTTCATTTTGCGTATCCACCTGTTCCACAAGGTTGAGATTCCGGTAGCCACAAGCATCCGTATATAGATGCAGATGGCCATCCTCAATGCTCACTTTTCTTACTTCTGGCTTGCCTCTGAATAAACTGGTCCAGCTCAAATACAGATATATATTCTTTGCTTTCAGAAAATCATTTTGATGCTCGTTCCATAAGGAATCCCGGATGGTGAGTTCATGCAGATTGACAGCTATATCCGGAAAGGCTTTAAAGAATGCTGGTGTGATGGATCCGAGTGTCACATCTCCCTGTATCCTGGATTTGATTTGCGTAATAGCCAATTCACGGATGAAGGCTTGATTGTAGGAAACCAGGAAGTGTACGGTAACGAAAAAGAGAATGAAGAGGGAAAGAATTCCCCCCAATAGCCATAGCAGTTTCCGCTTTGATTTATTCAATCCTTTATTGATTTAAACTGGTAATGTGAGCAATCGCCATAAGATTGGCGTCAATGAGGAGAGCGTATGTAACAGAACACTATTATACAATGTAAAGTTTAGAAGACAGTGCAGCACAACCGGTTTTCCCCCTTCCCCCTGCCTCCTACCTTTGCTATCGGAGCAACGTCACATCCCCAAACTTCACGATCGGCTTGTCATCAATGTACCTGGCTACCAGTTTGTACACATACACACCGGGATTCAGCGGCTTTCCTCGTGACGTTCCATCCCAGCTATAAGTGGGATCATCAGGCAGGAAATTGAACTGTTGGAATACAAAAGTGCCCCATCGATCGTAAATGGTGAGTTCTTCGATCATTTTAATCCCCGAAGCAGAGGAGATGGTGAAGTAGTCATTGACCTGATCATCATTTGGAGAAAAGACATTGGGGATGTATAGATTGCGATCGATGAATACATCGATTTTTATTTCATCCGCATGTTCACATCCGTTTTCATCCGTCACGATAGCTTCATAGGTTATAGCAGAAGTTGATTCAAGCGGTCTCAATAAGCAATTGGCACACTGATCATCTGACCAGCTGACTTGCAACATACCATATGGCTGACCGATTACTTCAATGGCGAGTGTATAGGGTTGCCCAAAAGCAACAACTGTATCAGCTCCAAGATCAATATACCAGTCTTGTGGTTCCGTGATGATAAAATTTTCTTGTTGAGTGCAGCCATTCTGATCCGAGATCACCAGTTCATGTGCACCAGCTTCGAGGCCTGTAAAGAATAATGTATTTTGAAATGAACCTTGATCAAGAGCACTCGTCCATGGAGCAACTCCTCCCTGAATGGAAGAAATAGCCACGCTTCCATTCTGCTGACCGAAACAATTGATGTCATCGGAAGTGATGGTGTATTGCATTGGCAGCGGCTCAGTCAAGGTGATGGAAGACGATGATGTGCATCCATGACTATCTGTCACGGTTACAGAATAGGTGCCCGGGCTTAGCTGATTAATGTGAGTTGTAGCTGAGCCTTCAGACCAATTGTAAAGATGTGGTGGTGTACCATTTCCTGTCAAGGTCGCCATAGCTACACCACTTGCATCTCCTGCACAAGGAATATTAAATCCAAACATATCTGTCTGCGTCGTTGCTGTGACAGACAGTGGTGCTATGTTGTCAATCTGGATGGTATCTAAAATCGATAGGCCATTTGCAGACTTTGTTTCAAAATAATACGTGCCCGAAGTTTCAAGTTCAATCGAAATGGTTCCAGGACTAAGGTTAATAATTTCAATGCCGTTCAATGCAAGTGAAGCATGACGCCATTGAACCGTAAAAGGAGCAAGCCCTGTTGTAGCAGAAACCGTAACAATACCGGTGTCTCCAAAGCAGAGAGGTTGAACAACTGCAATAAATGATGATATGGAGCAAAGATCTGGCGGATCAAGAGTGGTAGTTACAATCACCAGGCTGTCGCAGCCGTATGTGTTTGTATAGTGTTGCATGGCAACACCAGTGTCTTGTGGTTCACAACTCGATGCTGATAAATAAGTAATATCTGAAGGCAGCAGGGTAGTGTATGCAGAAACAATGCTGTCACACCCATATTGATTAGTCAGATTAGAAATGATATATCCCGAATCTGCGGGTGAACAAGTATTGAAAAATAAATACGTGGTATCTGAGCCTCCATAGAGCGTCTGAAGAATCACCAGACTATCACAACCCATACTATTGACAAGCAATGTGGAAGTTGTACCTGTGTCAGCGATAGTACAGGCATATTCCGTAAGATTTGTTGTATCCGATAGTAGGAATGACACGGTAGTGATGACGAGACTATCGCACCCAACTATGTTTGTGAGTGTTTGTTGGGTCACACCAACTCCGGCCGGATCACAGGTGCTGAGGAAAAGTGCAGTGGTGTCCGTGCGCAGTAAGGCTGTACTTGTCACGATCAGGCTGTCGCAGCCAAACTGATTTGAAAGCAACTGAATCACTACACCAGTATCTGCCGGGAAGCAAGAAGATAAATTAATGAGCGTCGTGTCAGTGGGCAATAGTGTGATCTCGGTGATGGCTGTGCTATCACAATTGCCCTGGTTGATGGTGACGATAAAAGTGCCGGTGTCTAAAGGATTACATGATCCAAGCATGATCCAGGTCGTATCAGAGGGAGATATAATCACGTCTGTGATCACAATGCTATCACAACCGGAAGAAGTGAGATAATTGTCCGTATAAATACCTCCTTGAGTCTGATAGGCACCTTCGAGGTAGATAGAGTCACCCGGGCACAGATAGCTGGTGAATAAAAATGTTAGCACGGTGGCTTCTGAAATCTCAACTTCCACGATACTGTCACAACCGTTGACGGATGTAAAAGTCTCCACACCTGAAAACAACCCGTTTCCATATGTGGTGCCGTTGATTTCAACTGTTGATCCTGCGCAGATGATCGTGTCCATGAGGGTCAGATACGCTGGCCATAAATTGACGATGGTGCAGTTGTCTGTAGTCCCGCATGCATTTGTCACTTCAAGGCAGATTTCAGCTTCTCCGGGCAGAGCCCATTCAACTTCGATTTCATTGGTCCCTTCGCCGCTGACGATATTCAGTTCTGCAGGTACGATCCATTCGTACGTATCATTCGGATCCACTTCCGCTGTGTAGAAGGTAGCAATGTCTCCGGGGCACATAGAGGTTGGTCCGGAGATAAGTGGAAATACGGGGAAGGTTCCAACCGTTACTTCAAAGCATCCTTCATTCATATCGCATCTCGTTTCAATCTCCAGGCAGATTTCACCTTGCTGTGCATCTTCCCACAGGATGGTCACCTCAGGAGTGCCCTGTCCACTCAGGAGCACAGCGCCTGATGGAATAGACCATTGATAAGAATTGATTTCCGGTTCTGCTGGAAAGGATGCTGTGTACGTTCCTGTTTCTCCCTCACATAGAAATGCAGGTCCTACAATATCAGGTTCCGGAGCTTCTTCTTCGTAGAGTGTGATCTCTACTTCATCTTCAACAGTGCACAATTCAACCATGGAGATATCATCAAGCGCAAAATCATTTCCTCCGAGTGCTGTATTGAGATTGAGTATGCAGATCTCTGCTGTTGTGCTGGAGCCTGAGTTCCATGTAGCATTGAATGGAATCCAGTTGCATGGCGTAGGATCTGCATTGATGATCTGACCTATCGGACTGCCATTGATGGAAAACTGTAATTCAGCGGGCGAAGCCGGATTCATTGAAGCTACCCAGGCGGAAACATTATACCATGAATCTTCATTGATCGTGATCGTCTGGCACCAGATGTCCAGCAGATTGGCAGCACCATTGATGACCATCATATTGCCATTACCACCGGTGTGGTCACTGCAGGCACTAAAACCAGCATGAACCAGATTTGGATTGTTGACGACAGCGTAGGTTCCTTCCGGATTCATTTCGTTCTGTACGTTCGGAATATCTACGACATACGTGTAGTCTGAACTGAATCCTATATTCCCTCCGGAGAAATCTCCATTGACCACCAGGTTTGGATTGTCCGGATCATTTCCATAAGCGGTCAGGGTATAGGTGATCGGTCCGGTGATGTTGGCAGTTGGATTCAGGATAAATGGATTATTCAATCCAGAGGAGGGCGACCATTGGTAGTACACAGCATTTCCAATAATCGAGCCTTGAAGCGTTAGGACCCCACCCGGATCGCAGACGTTAGTATCCGGCCCGGCATCGACGATCAGGTCACAGGCGAAGGCAGGAGGAGGGAAAGCAGAGGAAGGCGGAGGAAATACAAGCCCAGTCCATTGAGCACCCCAACAGATCAGTACAAAGAGTCCTGAAAGCATCCAATTCATCATGGATTGTAAAGGTGGCCTGGGGGTGTGTTATGCTAAAGGGATCGAAGATAGTAAAAAAGCTTTCAGCTATCAGCTGTCAGCTTTCAGTGAGCATTGTCTACAGTCGACAGTCTGCGCCTGCAGCCCCTGTCTGGTGGAGTTGTGAGTCTGCATTGCAGAGAGAAGTGGCTGAAGTCGTGAGCGTGACTCGTCTGGAGACGAGTAATCAAGTCGAGAACGAGTAAGTCTCGAGAGTAAGTCCGAGGGATTCATCGCGTCTCTGCATCTAAATACTGACTGCCGACTGCTGATAGCTGACAGCTTACGCTTGTGCTTTCGGTGTATTGAAATTCATCGGAGGAAAAGAGACATTCTGGTCAGATTCCTCGATTTTGCCGAATTGGTTTTCGAATTTCTTGATGTTCTCTGCCAGGGCTTTCATGAGGCGCTTGGCGTGTTGTGGGGTCAGGATGACACGTGCCTTTACCTTAGCCTTTGGCACATTGGGCATCATGCGGATAAAGTCCACAACAAATTCGGAGTGGGAGTGGGAGATGATAGCCAGATTGGCATAGATGCCTTCTGCGATTTCTTCTGGGAGTTCGATATTGAGTTGGTTGGGTTGATTCTTGTCTTCAGCCATGATATGGGTTAATATTTGATTTATGTAAACAAAGGTATTAAACCATTTTCGGAATGATAGGTTCAAAGCCCGGTGCGGCGTCAGCAGCGCTATCCGGATGGTATTGAGGCCTTGAAAGAAAGGGAAAAGACATAAAAAAGCCGGAGATCACATTTGACCGCCGGCTCTTCGTTTTGTATTGATTACTAAATTACTTCCTTTCTGCAGCTTTCACCAATGGAGGTAGTCCGCTGAGTTCTTCCTGGTATTCCCAGATTTCACATTCCTGGGCCTGGGTGACTGCCTGCCACTGTTCCCACATAGCTTCTACACTGCCTTTGCCAAAGATTTCATCATACTTGGCGTTGAATCCATCATCCTTGCCCATCCAGGCATATTTGTCAAAGAAAGATACGATGGTGATGTCGCGTCCCGCGCTGGTACTAGGGATTTCGTTGAAATAGATTCCGTAGGTTTCACCAGGTATCTTTTCGGTATACACCCTGGTAATCTTCTTCAGGATTTCCTTTGCTTCATCCATTTTGCCTCTGACTACATCTACATAGCGGACAAACAATTTATCAATGTTGAAGTCGGCCGGAAATCTGGAGAGGGTAGGATCCATGCTGATGTATTCGGCATTGTTTTCTTCTCCGAGGTAGCGTTCCACATTGGCGGTCCAGTCTGAATTGTGGCTGTCATCCGCTGGTCGGGTATCAAGTGCACTCCATGGGCCGGGGCCCATGACCCATTTGTACTTCCCTGAATCATGACCGGATTGTACAATGTAGACTCGAACGCCATTGGCACCAGATGCATGGTATTTTTTGTTGTGGGCACCCATGGCATGTTCTACCTGGGCTACATTGTCACGGCTTACAGAATGTGTGGCAATTTCGAAGATGAGCTCCGTACCAGCCTGGGAGAAGGCGATTATCGGGCTGAGGAGAAACAGATAAACCAGTTTTTTCATATAACAAATAAATTTAATGTGAGAAAATACGAGCTAGCCCCTGACGAGGTAATTGGATCAAACGGTGTTCAAGAAATTGACTGGAGGGTGTTGAAATTGTTGATCAGAGCTCGGGATCTCTTTGTTATACTACACAGTCAATGAGCGAAAGGTAATAATTCCTTTTAATCAAGTATAAAATATTTTTCAGGAAGGAAAAAAAAGGTATTGTCTGATGATTTATTGCAGGCTCGTAAATTGAAAAGAACTGCCATCAAACAATCCTTTGTCACTCAGTTTCAGCGAAGGGATCACCAGCAATGCCATAAAGGAAAGTGTCATAAACGGAGCCGTCAGCGTAGATCCCAGCCATGTTTTTGAAACCTGGTCTGCTGCACTGTAGAGTTTACCTATAGTCTCTCCATCAATAGAATCTGACATCAGCCCGCCAACAGGCAATGGAACACAAATGCTTTTGTATGCCATATCATCAAACTCAAATTTGGCAATCGTCGGCGTATCCATCGATTCAGGTATGCCCTGCATCCTGCCCAATGCACACAGCCCACCTCTTGCTTTAATAACCTGATTGATACAAGTAGCAAGATCCTTGTCATTGGTGCCGACGGCTATGATATTGTGTGAGTCATGCGCAACGCTTGAGGCAATAGCTCCGCTCTTCAATCCAAACCCCTTGATCAAGGCAATAGCAGGCGGAGCTTTGGTATAACGATTGATCACAACGAGTTTAAGAATATCACGTGTAGTGTCACTTTCAAAAAGACCTTCCTCCATATCCGCTTCTTCATGCTGTGTCACGATAGCACCATCGATGGCAACAATGATTTTCGCAGGAGCTGGGTGAAGATGTAATTGAAGATCGTGCGGCTCAATCGGATCAAAGCCAAATGAATTAATCACAGGGATTTCGACTGCAGGGAGATTAACGATTCCATTTGAAAATACATCAACGCCATCGATCCAGGTGCTCATCACAATAAAGGAGTCAAGGTCTTCTACTAAAATCATATCCGCAGGCTCCCCTGGTTGTAATAGACCGACATTCAGGTTGTAATGCCTGACCGGATTGACACAAGCAATTTGGAGCACATCCATCAGGTCATAACCGTGTGAAAGGGACCGGGTCACCAATTGATTGATATGACCACGCATCAGGTCATCCGGATGTTTGTCATCCGAACATAGCATCACCATGTCGGGGTGTGAGCCAATAAGTGTATGCAGTGCATTGTAATTTTTTGCCGCACTACCTTCACGGATGATGATGCGCATGCCTGCGTCGATTTTGTCAAGGGCTTCTTCCAGCATCGTGCATTCATGATCCGTCGAGATACCTGTTGATGCGTATGAATGTGCATCCATGCCACGCAACCCAGGTGCATGGCCATCAACAGGTACGCCATACTTTTGAGCAGCAGCTATTTTATCCATGACCAGCGGGTCACGAGCCAGCACGGCGGGGTAGTTCATCATCTCCGAGAGATAGCAGGTGCTTTTTTCTTCAAAGAGCTGGATGATCTCCTCCACGGTTAGCGTTGCCCCTGCCGTTTCGAAACTTGTCGCCGGTACACAGGACGGTGCCCCGAAGAAAAACTTAAACCCGGATGCTTTTCCGAGTTTAACCATGTACCTCACCCCTTCAATCCCACACACATTGGCGATCTCATGCGGATCCGAAACGGTCGCCACTGTACCATGCCTCACTGCTATCCTGGCAAAGGCCGGCGGCGTCAGCATCGAGCTCTCGATATGGATGTGGGCATCAATAAACCCCGGCATCAGGTAGGGTGTTTCTGCCTTTTCAGGCCCGATTATCTCCACTTTTTCAATATTCCCATCCTTCACCCAGACAGCCCCATAGCCTCTGACCCTCCTGACCGGGTCGACGATGTTAGCCTCCAGCGTGAAATTTTTCGATTGCCTCATCGTTCAAAAGTAGCTAACTTCAGTGGGGTAGCGTTCGGTGTGTATGATATTCCCCGGATTGTTAAATTTGCAGGGAGGAAGGATTATTGGTTTATAAGTTTATAGGTTTATCCGTTGTCTTGTTTAATTTGTAGGCAGTTCATCCACCAACACATCAACTCATCAACAAATAAACCCATCAACAAATAAACGCATCAACCCATCAACTCATTATCCAATCAACATATAAACGAATCAACATATCAACCCATCAACCCATCAACAATAAACGCATCAACATATCAACATATCAACCCATCAACCTATCAGGATAAAACCGTATCTACCCACAAACCTGTCAACCTGCTAAAATGAAATCACTCAACCACATAGAATCCACATTCGACACGAAAAGGCATTTCCTTGAAAAATCTGCATTCGGCGTGTGCCAGCAACTAGGGGAATGGATGCGGATCAATCCGGCTACGATCAGGGTGTATTTTATCTATCTGTCGTTTATCACGTTCGGGTCGCCATTTGTGATCTACTTGTTTATGGCGTTTTGGTTGAATATCAAGAAGTATATCCAGGGCCCGGGCGCAAACAGGTTTTTAAGTGAATAGTGAGTTGTGGGTTGTGAGTGGAGAATTGAAGGTGGTGAATTAGATTATCAATACTCTGGCAGACTCTCAAAATAGATGCCAGACTTGTAGTGAGCGTAGTCGAACTATGCCAGACTCACAGATACCAGACGTATTATGCTCGTTTTTTTGTGCAGGCTATGCCTGCCGCCTGCGTTGTTTTTTTTTAAAAAAAACAAACGTTGTTGGTAGACTCTGGCTGCCGACGGTTAAAGCACTACGAACATGTTCTATTTCGGAATCATCGTAGTAGCCTCCTGGCTACAGGTAATAATCATAAAGCTGCTGGTACAAAGAAAAGTTGAGCGTTAGTTCACTTACGCTCGTGCGGCCGCAAGTTTAAACTTGCCTACACGAAAGCTAAAGTAAACTTAAGCTTAACAGTTTGCCTTATGGATGGCTGCGCTATCCATTTCAAGCATTATGCCTTTAACATGTAGTTGTCGTTGCCCCTTGCTCCTTTGCTCCTTCAATCCTTTGCTCCCTACTTCGCCTCAGCCTTCGCCGGTTGCTGAGCTGTAGCCCATGTTTGAGTGATGCAAGTCGAAGTACAGCCTACTTTATCAAGGTAATATCACGGTCATCGTCAGAAAAATAAGCGAATAAGCAAAACGTAAACACACAAGAATTCATACACTCAAGAGAATTCAATAGGTACACCTGTAGTGAGAATGATCGTGAAAATAATTTTATATCGAACGTATCTACAAACGCTAAAATTGAAGCGATTACGAAAGGAAATTAGTTTTTTGATGTTCCAGCAAGTAAATATATTTTGATTATTTTGGTAATTATAAATAAAATCATTATTTTGGTATTCAAGTTTTGCTCCTTATATAGAAAAACAAATTATTATTGGTTTCACCCCAAATTTTGAAACCAATCTTTTTTTCTATGAGATAAAACACCAACATCGCAGATGGCACTTTTCCATCTGCACCGAATGGTCTCCTCATTTACAGTTTTGCTTTCAATGAAAGCAACTTACGAAGTTTCTGCATGCTGTACATGACAGATACTACACTGCTGTATATAATCCAAACAGCCTCATTTCGAAGCCCACTAGGATTGGGAAGGGCTATGCTATGCCCGGAGAATTATTTATTGAACACCAAAGTTTTTTAACAATGAAAAAGTATTATAACAAATCAGGTTTATCAGGAGTTGGGACACCCAACATACACACTCGTATGATCATTGATTTCTTAAAGCAAACGAAAACTGTCTTCTGCAATGTTTGCATGGCATTGTTTCTGATATTGAGCTTTAGTAGTGAAATTAATGGCCAGGCGGATGATCCATGTGATTGTAATAATAGCTGGACTGTAAGAGGAACCGCAAATGGAACTATTATTATTAGTGACATGACACCTCCTGTCACAAATTGTACATGGTTCAGAGGTACAATCCAAATTAATGATCCAACTACATGGACCAATCTTTCTATACGCATGGAAACCGGATCAAGAATTATTGCTAATGCTAAGTTAACAATTGACGAATGCAATATTGGTACGTGCGATGATTTGTGGAGAGGAATTTATGTCGAAGGTGGAAGTGGAATAGTGGTGTCCAATTCCATCCTAAGTGGTGCTAATATTGCAATTGAACTAGAAGATGAGTCGAAGTACTCCATCCATGATAGTGAGTTTGTAAACAATTATATTGGCATTTCTACGGGAAGTCCATTTGATGCTTTGCTACAAGGAATTACTGTTTATCCTGAAAATGGTGCAATCCTTGGGTGTAACTTCTATACTGACTCACAAGTTCCTGATCCTTATACCGGTCATTACTATTTTCCCTCATGGCCCTCAAATATAGCTATTCCTTATAACCAAGGTTATGCTGCTTTGTATATTTCCGGTTCCACGGGACTGGATCTTGGAGAACTGGGTGCTGACCTTGCAGAGCGAAATGTAATTTACAATATGCGAAATGGGGTGATTGCCAGATATTCTACAACAGATATCTTGGGCACTGATTTTGAGAATTTTGAAGGCTCAGTCCCGAAACCTGCTGCATTGAGTGGTCTCTTGAATTTCAATCAACGAGGGATTTCCCTGGAAAGTAGTGTGTGCCATATTGAACAAGATACGTTTATAAATGTAATGATAGGTGTACATTCTTCTCTCAGGTCCTCTCAAGTAATTGTAGATAACTATATGAATATCCCTATACAATCACCTGTTGCGGCTACAAGGGGAATCGACATCAGCTATGGTAATTATATTTATATTGCGGAGAATAAAATATTCAATGGATTCAAGGGTATACATATATATAGCAGCAAATTGGGCCTTGTGATTAAAGATAATAACCTTTATCGATGGTTGACCAATGATAACAATGTGGGAATCAATCTGGAAACAATCCATCGCCTTTCACTTGATAATCGAGTTCATGATAACGTATTGGATATCACCGGTGGCCGTAAGGCCGTAGGTATTTCTATGAATATAGCTTATGAACTTCACTTAGTTCATAATACGGTTAACTTTTTACAAACCGAGCCTCTTCCAGCCGGAACTGAGAATGCCGGTATCAGTGGCATGAGTGTCTATTCCAGTCGAATCACAGATAATATCATTTCCGCCAGTTCACATTACAAATCCAGAGAGTATAATGCAGGTATAATTATAACCAACGGTATGGGAAATGATGTGTTTTGCAACTCAACACATAATATGTATTATGGTCAAAGGTTTATTGGAAACAATTATCCAACTGATTTGAAAAGTAATTATTTTCATGATGCCTATCATGGATTAGATTTGTTAAGTCCTACTACACTTGGAACACAGGAGCATTATGGAAACAAATGGCTTGGTGATTATACTGAATATGGTGCTTACATCAGTGGCCATGATCCTGAAGGTACTGCTTTAAAATCCCGATTTATAGCTGATTCTAGCGATGGCCTTCCAGGAGAGTTGATCCCAAATGAAATTGGACCATTTGCAGTAGAAAATTTATGGTTTTTAGATGTGGTTGGTGAGGCTGAAGCAGCAATCTGTATCGCATATCCGATTGATGATGATCTTCCACTGACAGATACATTAGTAACACTTATACGCCATCCATATATATTTACTGACTACGAAGATGAGATGAACTGGATGCGCAAAGCAGATATGCTGACTTTCCTTTATCTGTACCCAGCGTATCTATCTAATACTGTGCTCGATAGTTTCTTTGATGCAGAGTCAACCACACCACTTGGTGAACTCATTTGGGCACAATACCAAATGGGTAAAACTCATGGTATTGATCCGGATATGGCTGAAACAGATTCTCTGGTATTTGAATATTCCGTCCAAGTTCGGATTCTGGATTCTCTGATTGCCTTGAATCCATACAATGTTGTCGCTTTAAAAGCGCTTAGGGTGCTTAAGATCGATACTCTGGCTGAATATATGAATGATTGGCTGGGTATGTTGGATAACCAGATCGCTGACACGGAGGATTCCATTGATTTCGCGTTGAATGTTGTGGACAATGTCACTCCTACCAATGTGCAGGAAACTGATCTCCAAGCTATGCTTTGGCTGAAAGGAGGACATGGGAAAGGGGATAGCCTGACAACTGCTGAATTAGAGGGGGTCTATGCATTTGCCCGTCAATGCCCATGGATAGGTGCAAGAAGTTTATCTGAAGCCCAAATGCTATATAGTGTTATCGCTGACAGTATCTTTACGCATCGACCCGGTGAATGTGCCAAACTGGATCCTTTTAGCATGATCGAGGACAGAAGCGATAAGTCTGGTTTTGTAAATCAAGTTCGGATACATCCCAATCCTGCATCCGATCTTATATATTTGCAACTTCCAGACTGGGTCGAAACATTAGAGCTATTTAGTCTTGATGGTAGATTTTGGAAGCAGATATATACCCCTAATAGTGGTCGCTATACGATTAATATTAACGAAATCCCTTCCGGCATTTACTATATACGCTCGCAGGGAGGAAAGAAAATAGAAACACACCAAATTTCTATAATACAATGACGAAGCATTTAATACTACTTTGGTTCTATAGCATGGTCATCAACCATGCTATAGGACAAAGGGAAGGGGATGCCTGGATTATGGGTTATGCAACTTCGATAAATCCACACAACTCAGTTTTGGAGTTGGATTTTGAATCCGGAAACTTGGCCATTAAGCGTCTGCTGGGTGAATTATCATTTACATTAGAAACTTGCAGTACCATTTGCGATGATGAAGGCAATCCTTTAATCTGGACTAATGGGATGCTGATTCGTGGACGAGGATTTCAGATGATCGAGGATACCATCTCCTATGTGCCGGATGACTTGGCCAACATGAAACCCAGCTTTTGGAATTGGTGGTATAGCGATAACGATTATGCCTTTGGGTTTCCTATTCCCAATGGTGCAATTATATTACCGGATCCCGGTGACCTCAGTCAGTCCTATGTTATCTACTGCTTTGCTGAAGATGACGTAAGGGTAGGCACTTTTACAGTTTTTAAATGGCTTAGTGCTAAAATCAAACATCATAAAGATGACACATTCGATCTCATCTATAAAGATATTCCATTTGGTGCCGAAAATGTAGAATTTCAGTATCCCATAAAAGCTGTGCGTCACGCAAATGGTCGTGATTGGTGGCTTTATAGTTTTATCCGAAATACTGAATCTTATCAGCTAACACTTCTTGATCCAACCGGATTGCATGATAAGGGCTTAGTAAATCCAGGCATCCATATTCCGAACGGCGCGGGTCTGGCGACTATTTCACCTCAGGGAAATTATTTAGCCATAGGATTTGCAATTTGGGGAAATGACGATCAACATGTCTTTTTTTTTGATATCGACAGATGCAGTGGAGCACTTGCATTCAAAGACTCTTTTTCTCTCGCTACTCAACTATGGCCTGGCTTCGGATTTTCTGCGTCTGAAAAGTTTTTATATACAAGCTCAGAGTATAATTATTTATGGCAGTTTGACATGGATGCCAATGACATAGGGGCATCGCGTGTCTTGGTAGGCGAGTATGATGGATTTGTTCAGGGGTCATTTAGTACAAAGTTTGGACCAATCATGCAAACTCCCGATGGGAGGCTATATGTAGTTCCTACATCCGGTAGCAATGAATATCTCCATGTCATCGACCGCCCGGATGAGCCGGGTACCGCTTGTAAGCTTAGGCAACATGCTATCAACCTGACTGTACCACAGGGCCGCAGTGCTCCCAATATCCCTAATTACCGACTTGGTCCAATCGATGGTAGCCCATGCGATACACTCGAAATTAACAATCTGGCCACCTCCCGCTGGAGATGGGAAGTAGATGAGCCAAATGATCCACTGACTATACGATTTACAGATTTATCTTTTTATGAACCTGATACATGGGAGTGGGATTTTGATGATGATCAAGATTCGGATATTCCTTCACCGATCCATACCTTTCCCGATTATGGTCTATACCATGTCTGCCAGACCGTCGAGAATCAATATCAACGAGATAGTACCTGCCAGTGGATCGAACTGATGCCTAATGTATCTGTGGATGATCCCAGATATGTGCCTTTCTCTATCACACCAAATCCGTTCACAAATGAGTTGAGCATCACACACCGCGCCGCTGGATTTACTACAGGAGATGTGATCATCACCGATCTCCAAGGCACGGAAGTACTTAACACAGGTAGGATTCCTCTCCCGATTACACTAGAGCTTGATAACCTTCCAGTAGGCATGTATATCTGCACGGTACGTGAAGCTGATGGCAGGATGACAAGTATGAAGGTGGTGAAATGGGAATGAGAGAACCAAAGCCCATTTCTAAGCGTCTGAGCAAAGATTAATATCCTCTGAAAAATAGGTAAAATAGGCTTAGGCGGAGGCTAAGGCTAAGGCTGAGGCTGAGGCGATGCTTCGACTTGCGGCACTCTTCCTTGTCCTACAGCTCAGCAACCTGCAGAGGCAGAGGCGAAGGAAATGTAGATACTCTCTTACTCTCTCACACTCTCACTCTCTTACCCTCTTACAAGTGAGTCTGGCGTCTGCGAGTCTGGCATCTGGCGTCTCACGTTCTCACGCTCTCACGTTCTCACGTTCTAGTTTTTGAAAGCGTACGATACAATATTCGCTCCCATCTGCAGCGCCTTTGATCGTACATCCGGTGGGTCCTTATGTACTTCAGGATCTTCCCATCCATCACCAAGGTCGCATTCGTAAGTATAGAACACCACAAGACGTCCTTCATAAATCAGTCCATAACCTTGTGGTGCTTTTCCATCATGCTCATGTATCTTCGGAAGACCATTTGGAAATTTAAATTTCTGATGATAGATCTCATGCTCGAATGGCAGCTCGACTAAGGTTAACTCCGGAAAAACCTGCTTGAGCGCAACCCGTATGTATGGATCCATTCCATAGTTGTCATCAGCGTGCAGGAAGCCACCACCGATCAGGTAATTGCGGAGATTCTCTGCTTCAGCAGGAGAGAAGACCACATTGCCATGACCGGTCATGTGTACAAAAGAGTAATTGAACAAATCCGCACTGCCCACTTCTACCGTGGCATAATCCGGATTGATATCCGTACCAAGTGATGTATTGCAGAAGGTGGCCAGATTGGTCAATGAGGTAGGATTGGCATACCAGTCACCTCCGCCGTTGTATTTCAGCAATGCGAAGCGCAGCGATGGCTCTTCCGCGTTGAAAGGCAATGTGATGAGAAGTAGTACGCCGAGAATAGATTGTATCATGTTTATTTTTTCAATTCGTTAAGCAGATGGATTGCACTGCATGCAGCTACGGCTGCGGTTTCGACACGTAAGCGGTATGGGCCAATGGTCACCATTTTACCTCCCCGCATCGCCATTTGTTCTGTTTCCTCTACCGAAAACCCGCCTTCAGGCCCGATCAGCATAAGAACGTCATGAGGGGGTATATAATTTTCAACCAGCGGAGAAGAAGAGTTATCGAGATGACAACAGAAAACCTGGGTATCCGGTTGTTCGTTTTTGAAATGGGTAATTAGCATATTTGGGCTAATTAAGTCTCTCAGTACCGGGAGCCTGGCTTTCCTGGATTGTTTGGCAGCACTGAGTACGATTTTTTCCATCCGGTCAAGGCGCAGATGTGCCCTTTCGGAATGGTCACAATCCAGAAAGCAGATTTCATCAACTCCTAGTTCGACCAGTTTCTCCACGGCAAATTCAGTGCGGTCTATGTTTTTGGTAGGAGCAAAGGCGATGGTCAACTTATATGACCGTAATCCCTGGAAAGAAGCCGTATGGTCTTTGGTGAGTTCAATAAGCCCCTCATTTTTGGTAGCAGTTTTAATCATGCCCTCCTTGCACACGCCGGATCCATTGAACAAAAGGAGCATATCTCCTTCACCCATGCGCAGGACATGATAACAATGATGCCACTCATCTCCTGCCAGGGAAACGGTCGTGTCAGTCTCTTCCAGCGTGGGCAGGAAGTACCATGGAAGGGAATTAACGCCCATAAATGCCTAATTTCGCCGTTCGGTTTTGGAACATAAAGGCCAAAACTATCGTTTTGAACAGCATCTTAACCTTGATTTCAAAAAATAATCTTACCTGATGGGTGTATTGACGATGATTGCTCAGTTGATCCTGAGCCTTTCGATATTAGTAGTATTGCATGAAATGGGTCACTTTATACCTGCTAAGTGGTTCAAAACCAAGGTGGAAAAGTTTTATCTCTTCTTTGATGTCAAGTTTGCCCTGGTCAAGAAAAAGATCGGCGAAACAGAATATGGAATCGGCTGGCTTCCACTGGGTGGTTATGTCAAAATAGCCGGTATGGTGGATGAGAGCATGGATGTTGAGCAAATGAAGCTCCCTCCACAGCCATGGGAATTCAGATCCAAACCAGCCTGGCAGCGCCTTATCATCATGCTCGGTGGTGTGACTGTCAACTTTTTACTTGGTTTCCTGATTTTTGGCATGATGCTCTGGGGCTATGGCAAAGAATATGTCCAAAACGATAAGCTTGAATATGGTATTTACGTCGATTCACTGGGCACTGAACTTGGATTGAAGGATGGTGACAAGATCATCTCCATAGGTGGCAAACCTATTGTAGAGTTTACACCATCTGTATTGCGCAAAGAGATTGTGCTCAACAATGCCAAGCAGATCATTCTCATACGAGATAGCCATGAAGTTAAAGTAACCGTCGATCCTGCATTTGTACAGGTGCTTTCTTCCAATGATTATAAGGATTATGATGTGATCGGTCCGAGGATTCCTTTTGTAGTTTTAAAAGTGACCGAAGGAAGTAATGCTGAAAAGGCAGGCATGAAGAGTGATGATGAAGTAACGTATGTCAATAACGTACCAGCGAGATACCAGCATGAAGTAGCTAAAGCACTTAGAAAAGCCAAGGGTGAAACGATACGTCTTGGGTATACAAGGGCAGGACAGCCGGCAGAAGCTTCTGTTCAGGTGGATGAGAAAGGAAAGATCGGTATCGCCCTGAAGACTGCTACTGAGTTTGGCTGGACAGGCCGTAAAGATTATACATTAGCTCAGGCCATCCCCGGAGGGTTCACTGAAGGTGTAGCCTTTATGGGAGACTGGTTTAAAGGCATCGCCCAGTTGTTCAGAGGCAACGTAAAGGCAAAAGACAGTCTTGGTGGGTTCATCACCATCACCAAGTTGTTTTCCACCTCCTGGGATTGGGAATCATTCTGGAGGATCACGGGCATCCTGTCTTTCATTCTGGCGATCATGAACCTGTTGCCTATTCCTGCATTGGACGGGGGGCATGTAGTGTTTCTCCTCTATGAGGTGATTACAGGGCGTAAGCCTAGTGATAAGTTTATGGAATATGCTACCTATGTAGGCTTCGCGATCGTTCTTGGCCTGCTGATCCTCGCCAATGGATTGGATATCATGAGGTTGTTTGGAAAGTAGCTATCGGCTGTCAGCTATCAGCTGTCAGGTTAGCTACCAGCTTCCAGTGGCTTATATAAATGCCAGCTATGCTGGTTTGTAAAAAAGTTTAATTTTGCAGTCCCTCAGAAGTGAGGTAGTGCAGAAAAGTATTGCCAGAGTGGCGGAATTGGTAGACGCACTGGACTCAAAATCCAGCGTTCGCAAGGATGTGCGGGTTCGACTCCCGCCTCTGGTACTACAAGTAACAGCACGGGAGGAGAAGTTTATCCCGCCGTATTAAAGAATTCTTGCAAAGAATTCATGAATGCGTTGGCGGGAACTCCCGCCTCTGGTACTTTGCAAGTGAAAAGTGAAAAGTGAAAAGTGAAAAGTGAAGAGTGAAAAGTGAAAAATGGTTGCTGTGGGCATGAATATCACAAACATGCGTTTTTTAGACAATCGTTTCTCACTAAAAAGAGTAAAATTTTAAAGCAGATGCGCAGCATCTGCTGATTTTTAGCCGAAGTGGTGGAATTGGTAGACACGCACGTTTCAGGGGCGTGTGTTCGTAAGGACATGGGGGTTCGAGTCCCCCCTTCGGCACAAAAAAAATTAGACAGCCCAAAAGGCTGTCTTTTTTTTTGGCCGAAGAGGGACGAGAAGTTTATCCCGCCATTTTAGCAATGCCTGTAAGGCATGCATTAAGATGTTGGCGGGAAGTCCCCCCTTCGGCACTTTTTAAGTGAAAAGCGAAGAGTGAAAAGTGAAGAGTTTAAATAAGAATGAGCTATTAAGGCTGCTTTTTTTTGGCCTAAGGGGGACGAGAAGTTTATCCCGCCATTTGAAGTGAAGAGTGATGCTTCGACCTGCCGTCGCGCGGCCATGTGCTACAGCTCAACAACCAAGTGAATAGTCAAAAATGAAAAAATAGAAAATGCGTGCCTTGGCACGCATTTTCTATTTAGTTGATTTCTTTCCAACGATCCTTGAAAAGAACCGCTTTTCAAAAGCCCAGAAAAATTTAAACTGGCCAAAGACAAATCCGTAGAAAAGAAGGAACAGGTTATAGATCGGAAGGATCAGGACCCAATACAGGACAGAAAACCATCCCGGATGATTTTCATGAAACAACCACTCTGTAATGACCGGTTTGATAAACATCACAGTGAAACCCGTGCATGCAAAAACAATAAGGATGATAATGACCTGCCAGGCTGATTTGACATGCCATCGATTTTGTAAACTTTGAATCCATTTGGGTGACATGTGAGTGGTGGGTGGTGAGTGAAAAGTGAAGAGTGAAAAGTGAAAAGTGAAGAGTGAAAAGTTAGTAATTCGTGAGTCGTGAGTCGTGAGTCGTGAGTTGTGAGTGTAGTGTAGTTGTGAGTGTGAATTGTGAGTTGTGAGTTGTGAGTTTTTCCTATTGCCTCCTGCTCCTTGCTCCTTGCTCCTTGCTCCTTGCTAGTCCACCCAATCTGCCACAAACAAATTAGTTGAACGAGTGCCGCCGTTGTTTCGGTTTGAAGAGAAGGATATTTTTTTGCCATCAGGGCTGAACATCGGGAACGAATCAAAAGTCTTGTCAAAAGTAATTTGTTCCAGTCCGGTACCATCCAGATTGATCGTGTAGAGGTTGAACTGATAACCACGCGGTGCCGCATGGTTGGAGGAGAAAATGATCTTCTTTCCATCCGGTAAAAAGAAAGGAGCCCAGTTGGCTTTTCCAAGGTGGGTAAGCTGGCGAAGTCCGGTACCATCAGCGTTGATGATGTAGAGTTCCATATTGGTAGGTGCAACAAGCCCTTCAGCGAGGAAGCCTTTGTATTCAGCTATTTCCGCTTCGGTTGTAGGACGGCTGGACCGGAATACGATCTTAGTACCATCCGGAGAGAAAAAGGCACCGCCATCATATCCAAGCTGGTTGGTCAATTGCTTTACACCCGATCCATCGATATTCATTGTGTAGAGCTCAAGATCACCGCTGCGTGTACTTGTAAACACTATTTTATCTCCCTTTGGAGAAACGGTTGCTTCTGCATCGTAGCCAGGTTCATTCGTCAGTTGTTTTTTGATCTTTCCTTTCAGGTTGGCTACAAAAATGTCATAGTCCGGGTAGATAGGCCAAACGTATTTTCCATCATCCCTCCTGGGTGGGACGTGTGGGCAGGATTCATTGCCTATGTGTGTGCTGGCGTAGAGGACTGATTTATTGCCGGGCATGAAATAGGCGCAAGTTGTCCGGCCTTTTCCTGTTGACACGAGGTCAGGTATGGAAGATGGTTTTTCCGGATGTTTGGTATCCATGATGAAGATCTGGTCGCAGGAAGCATTCCATTCCTCGCGGGTAGCCTGGAAGACCAGTTTGCGACTGTCAAAACTCCAGTAGGCTTCTGCATTGTCCCCGCCGAAAGTCAATTGCCTGATATTAGCAAGGTGCTTTTCCTGGGGATATCGGAGCGAATCCGTGGCCTCTGCCTTGTTTTGAGCAGATGTGGTATTAATTTCAAGCATACAGGTAGCAATTCCGATTAAGAATAGCCGGGCCATAAGAGAAGATCGATTCATCCGTTGTATTTTTACCCTGCAAATATAGGCCGATGATGGCCTTTACTTTATACCTGACAACATGGAATTAATACCTTTAAGCAATCTCCTCAAAAAGACCTTTTTCCTTGTATCGCTGGCAATGCTGGCCTCCTGCAGTTCCACGAAGTGGACGGCTACTGCTACCGATAAAGAGCAAATGCTGGCTGATATCACCTATCTGGCTGACGATAAACTGGAAGGCAGAACCTTCGGATCCAAAGGCGAAATAAAAGCCGGTGACTACATCGCTAAGCGTTACAAGCAACTGGGACTGAAGCCTATGGGCGAAAACGGTACCTGGTTTCAGGAACTCACCGTCAAGAATCCTAATCCCCATACCGTAGAATTTGCGGCCAAGGGCGAAAATGAGAGCAAGAGTGGCCGCAATGTCTTGGGTTACCTGGATCATGGCGCACCTTACACGATTATCCTTGGCGCACATTACGACCATCTGGGCTATGGTACCTTTGGTTCGCTTTACGTAGGTGATCCTGCTATTCACAACGGAGCGGATGACAACGCCAGTGGAGTAGCCATGATCCTTGAGATGGCACAGCGCCTGGCCACCGAAAAGAAATTCAACTACCTCTTCATTGCCTTTACTGGCGAAGAAAACGGATTGTGGGGTTCAAACTACTACTGTGACCATGCGACCATCGATCTGACTAAGGTGACTGCGATGCTCAATTTTGATATGGTGGGACGACTCAATGAAAATAAGATGGCGATCAATGGCACAGGTACATCACCGGTTTGGGTTGACCTGATCAATGCTTCCAATACAGCAAACCTGACGATCACGATGAGTGAATCCGGAATTGGTCCATCAGATCATACTTCGTTTTATCTGACGGATATACCAACCATCCATTACTTTACGGGTGCGCATGAAGATTATCACAAACCTTCTGACGATGTACAACTGATCAATAACGATGGGATGGAAATTGTTGCTGACATGGTCAGCAACCTGATCGAACGTATGAATGCCAATGAGAAACTTGCTTTCACAAAAACAAAGGATCCGGATCCTTCATCAACGCCTAGCATGGAAGTAACCCTTGGTGTCCTGCCTGATTACCTTTATGACGGCGCGGGTATGCGTATCGATGGTGTACGTGATGGCAAACCAGCGGCACTAGCAGGTATGATGAAAGGAGATGTGATCATGAAGTTGGGTGGTAAGGATATCAAAGACATTTATGTATATATGGAAGCACTGAGTGCATTCCATAAAGGCGACAAGACTACACTCGTTGCGCTAAGGGATGGGAAGGAAGTTGAGTTTACTATTCAGTTTTAAGAAGGCAACTTAAACTAGCGATATTATGGAACAGGATAAAACAATAGGTGCCATCACCTGGATGGATATTACTGTTCCCGAGGCAGATGGCTTGAGGGACTTTTATAAAAATGTTGTTGGGTGGAATACCATGGATATCAGCATGGGGGATTACAATGACTACTGTATGGTCTCTCCTTCTGACAATGTTGTGCGTTCAGGCGTATGTCATGCGGCCGGTGCAAATGCCGGGATGCCTGCTGCGTGGATCATGTATATCAATGTGGCCAATCTTGATGAGAGTATTGCAAAGGTGATTGCCGGTGGTGGCGAGGTGGTGAATGGGCCACGGAAGATGGGGGAGAAAGCGAGGTATTGCATTATTAAAGATCCTGCGGGTGCGTTTTGTGGGTTGTTTGATCATGGTGAAGAATAAGTGAGCAAGTTAGAGGGGTAGAGCAGTTAGAAGTTCGCAATGCAGTGCGGGAGCAGGTAGCGCAAATTGTAAATGATAAAAAAAGAGGCCGTCACTATAGGTGTCGGCCTCTTTTTTTATAAGATAAGGTTCTTTGTTAATTGCTGTAGTTTGCAAAGTTAGCGTTGCGGACTTCGTTGACAAACTTTGGTTTCAGGCCTCTGAAGGCATCACGGATCAGATCGCTTTCGGAAGGAAAGGGTAGGGGCTGTATCCGGGTGCGCATATTTGGTTCAAGAGCGCGGTCATCACCGATGATGTTTCGGGCTACGTGGCCAAAGATTTCTTCCACTTCAATGTTCTCTGAGCAGATCTGTTCGCCGGTGCGTTCATCGACGATCTCCAGTCTTGAGCGAAGTAGTGCTTTCTTGGATTGTACGAGTTCAAGGACAGTAGCATTGACACGGACGAGTTTGTCACGTTTGACATCATTGCCGAGTGAATCTTTCAGGACGTTACCTCTTGCATCCAGCACATATTCCCAGCCATCCACGATCTCTTTGGAATAATCTGCACGTCGTTCCTGTCCACCGTCTGGAGTCACCAGTATTTCCTGGATTTTGAGATTGACTGCAAAATCGGGCACCAGACCATCGATATTTGATAAGTAAAATCGATTCCAGTCACCACCATTTCTTGAAAAGTCATTGGACATCAACTCATCTACCACACTCGCTGGAATAAAAGCCTGGCTATTATTCTCCAGGTTGACGATGATATGGTTGATACCTAGCTGACGCATTTCATCCTTGAGTTCAGGGCGTACATAATCGCCATTGAGAGAGCGCATATGATTGAGCAGGTCATAGGCATCCCGTGCGGAAGATTTACTTCCAGCCCTGGCGGACTTAACCATATCAACAAGACGGGTTTCATAGAGGCTGACGACCTTATCCTTTGCTTCATTGATGATCTTGTCGGTGTCAACGAAGGTGAATTTCGCACGGTAACCGTTTTCACTGACCAGGGGGAGTAAAGGCTCAATCCGATCTTGCCTGGTTTGGATGTTGCGTGCGGTGCGGATGATGGCTTCCCAGTCTTCTGCGCGGTTAGAAAGGCTCCATGCGTCGATAGAGGCCATATCCTGGCGGGTGATTTTTTCAAATCCCCTTTCCAGTGCGATTACGTACTCCTCTTTTTTCTTCTTGCCTGCGAGTTTCTTAGTAGCTAACTGGATAGCTCCATCGTAATCACCGCGTTCCACCATTTTGTCCACGGAGGCGCAGGAGAACAGACTCAGGCTAAGGCTGAGGCTTAGGAAGGTGTAGACCAGATTTTTCATGGTTTTGTTTGTTTGATTACTGGATTGACGGATAGGTGGTGGAGCAGGTTGCTTAAGAAGTGTTAAAGATATTTAGGATTCCGTTAATGAATAGCTTCCAGCTACCAGCTTTCAGCTACCAGTGGACTGTTTTCAGTCTTCAGTTGGCAGTCGGCAGTATTTAGTTCACAGTCTTCGAGAATAAACTGCTTATTTTGCACAATTCGTTTATGAAACCAAGCTCTTTTCAGGTGCGCACTGCCAGGAGCGAACGCTTTGGGATTTCGGTACACCTCAGCTTAGTCTCCACTGGGGCCAGGCGGGACAAGTATGGTTTTGTTTTAACATTGGGGGCGATGTATTGTATGATCTAAGTGGTGCGGTGCAATTAAAAGTGGATTGTATATTCAGCAGAACAGTATTAACTACCGTGACTACTCTCCACAGTTTCCGAGTGATGTAGAGAACGGTGAAGCGCTTCCATACAAGTCCTATTATGATTATGAGCTTAATCAATTCTTTATAGGTATTCCGCTTGAAGCAAAGATAAAGTTGGGTAAAGCGGAGAAGACAAATCATTTTTTCATTTCGGGGAGCGGTTCCACCAAGGGTGGCGGGGGGGCAGGCAGGTAACTGGCCCGTTTTGATAGCGGCGCACAGTGTTGAGTTTACCCGATTACGGACCTGTGCAGTTTTATGGTATTAGGTTTTCATACTACTAATAGGTACTGGGACTAGTGTAAGAGAGTGAGAGGTGAGAGAGTGAGAGGTTAAGAGCATATCTTTTACCTGCCGTTAAAAACGGCTTACATGTTATTGCCTGGAGCATGCATTTTTTTGATTTGACGTACGCGGGCTTAGTTACAAACTAAGCCCAACGGTTCTTTTTCTATGGAAGCCTGCGGCTTCCATAGCTAGTCTCACTAATGATGTCTATTTACCTGCCGTTACAAACGGCATACATGTTATTGCCTGGAGCATGCATTTTTTTGATTTGACGTATGCGGGATTAGTTGCAAACTAAGCCCAACGGTCTTTTCTTATTGAAGCCTAGGGCTTCCATGCTAATTATTATATAAATCATCTCGAATAGGCAGGATCCTGTCGCCCAAAACTGTTTGAGCAAAAGTGAAACCTATTTCATTCGAAAACAAGACTCTATTGGCATGAATCAATGTCAAGAAACAGGAAAATGAAATACGAGTAAGCCAAGGCAGAACAGGAAGCCAGGTAATTGCAAGAATGCGAAAGCGAGTTTTTTGGGTCACGAGCTTTTTGGTTCTTTTTTGCGGAAAAAAAGAACAAGAGTCCCCTTCAGGGGATTTAGGGGCAAAAAAAAAGCCCCGTTTTCACGGAGCTTCTTGGTCTTAAGAATTAAACTATGCTTTGTTATGCTCTTCTGACATTTACGGCATTAAGTCCTTTTCTTCCTTCGATAAGTTCAAATGTAACTTCATCGTTTTCTTTGACTTTTTCGGTCAGTCCACTGACGTGTACGAAGTACTCTTTGCCGGTAGACTCGTCTTTAATGAAACCGAATCCTTTGGATTCATTAAAAAATTTGACAATTCCTTTGTTCATTGTAATAAAATATAAGTGATTAATTAGGGGGCAAAGATACATAATTCTGATTATCAAGGGGTTTATTAACTTTTTATTATTTTTTTAGTTATTCCCCCAAAATCAGGCCTTTCCCAACTTTTTCCGCACCTGGAATCTCGTCCACTTATGGGTAAAGGATCGTGTCTTCAAGTGGACTGCTTCAGTATAATGCTTTGATATTCAAGTGTATGTATATATTTGTTTTAAGCAAAAAAAAATGGCATCAGACGTCTGATGCCATTTCATTAGCCTGGTTTAGGCCAGTTTAGTTGTGGACATGAAATTCCACCCGCTCGGTGGTTTCCTCCAAACCGTCCTCATCTCCCCACACTTTGGCCTCCAGAATCCAGTCCCCCTCCGTCAGTCCATTGGCCGCAGAAAGGATGAAATGATCCTCAAACGTGTAAGCTCCACCGGTGTCATGGACATGCGCCTCATCCGGTTTATTGTAGACTTCTGTATTCGTGGATTTGTTGAATATCCGCACATTGATGTGATGAACGGGCTCCCCGGTGTGGCTTTCAAATTCGACTTCGATAGCCAGCGTATCCCCGATGTGCTTGTCTGCAGCATCAGGAGAATGGATGTGAGCATGATATTCATAGATACTCGGTGGGCTCCTCATCCTTGCAGGCGATAAAGGTCAGTAATGCAGTTGCGAAAAGGAAATAGAATATATGTTTCATTTTTTTTGTTTTAGATTAGAATAAATGGGTTAACTGGCAATTGATCCTGGGCCTTGCATTGACCTCGCCTCCTGAATACTCATGGGATGCAGGAATAAAGTATTGGAAAGTGCAAAGCCAGTTTTTAATTTTTAACTGGCAACCTGCAGAAACAAAGATTCCGTTTCCGCCGGTGCCATGAACCTCCGTTCCGTTCGGATGGAGATCAGTACCTACTTTTTCGAACTGTAGACCGGCCATGGGTACCAATGACGTGATTGTATCCAGCGGCAAGTCAGCAAACATCAAAAGATTGCAGGACCATTGATTTCCGTACTGATAGTCCGTAGCTGTTTTCGAAAATCGGGTCAGGCTATTTTTCAGAATGAGTCCTGTCGATCGATAGGAGAGTGCACTGGTTTGCTGAAGCGACATGCCCAATGAGCCATTCCCCGGATTAAAGTTTTCCGGTAAATCCTGGTCATGGAGATGAGGATCATAGCTACCTGTTGGCAGAATCAATCCTGCACCGATGTCCAGGTATATCTCCAATGGTTTTGAATCATCATTTTGTTCGAAAAAAGTATACTTCACATGCAAGCGTGTATCTGCCAGGCCACTGACGGATTGGATGCTCTGGTCAATCGTCCGGGTATTGAACCGGAATGGCTGATAGATGCCTGCACTCCAACGGTGGGTCATGAAGTACTGAAAGGACAGATCTATAGTATGAAATGCATCTATAGATCCTTCTCCAATTCCCGGTGCAGCCGTAAATCCAGAATGGCTATACCCCAGGGAGAGGAAGCTTTTCCGGTATTCAGTCAGCAGTCCGGCAGGGTGTCCCATGATACTGCATCCACAAGCATCGCATGCAAATGAAGTTGACTGCACAGCGAACAGCAGGCATAAAATATATATTAACCTTATCATAATATCTGCCTGATGGCAATTGATAGGTGAAGGATTACCTCAAACAATACAGTAAAGTATTGTCTCAGGAAAGAAATAAAGAGGAGATTTTAAGTCAAGCCTTCGGGGGGATGTGGGATATCCTGGTGGAGCATGAAGGAGATAGACCCAACATAATTAAAGAAGGGATTGCTTCTTTGGGCAATCGCAGTGTTGGATGCATGAAAAGAGTTTTCAAAATAAACCACCATTGATTTTTCGTCCGGAGGAGGAACTGGTTTACTTTGTTTATTCTCTTTCTCTGTGGCTTGAATGGATTTTTTCAGATAGCATTTGCCATCGCATTTCAATTCAGGCTTGTTTTTGTTGATACAAAAAAGAGCGCTGATGGAATCCTGGTTGAGCTTAAAGGCGGCATATTGAACTATTTCCTTGAAAGAAACGCTCAACATGATCAATGTGAAAAATATGGCAATGCCTCGCCGCATGTGCACAAAAATACGGCATAACCTGGGATTGAGGTACAAAACCTGTTGAAAAATGGGTCAACAGTTACTTAATATTCTTAAACAGGTATTATTTCCATCATTCAATGAACAAAGGATGAGGAAAGCATAAATCGTTACTTTTGTAGTGCAATAGCATTGTGCTGTTTATTAAAGTCTAACCAACCCTGACCTATGCTCAGAGAAATCGCTGCTGAACAGCTCAAGTCCCAGAATATCCACCACGAGGAAAATGTATTTGTACGTGAGGTCCTTTCAGACTTCTGGATTTGCTGCGTGAGCAGGGAAGCCAGTATCCTGGGCCGTAAGGAAGTGCTTAGTGGGAAAGCCAAGTTTGGTATCCTCGGTGATGGAAAGGAAGTCCCGCAGGTCGCACTCGCCAGATTTTTTAACAAAGGGGACTGGAGATCTGGATACTATCGTGATCAGACCTGGATGTTTGCAACAGGCGTCTCTACGGTCGAAGATTTTTTTGCACAACTGTATGCAGATCCAGCCAATGATCCTTTCTCCGGTGGACGTCAGATGAATTGCCATTTTGCATCCCCGCTCATTGACAAGCAAGGCAAGTGGTTGTCACAGGATGACCGATATAATATATCTGCAGATCTGTCTTCTACAGGAGGTCAGATGGCTCGGGCCGTAGGTATCGCCCAGGCATCTACCTGGTATCGCAAACATGCGGAACTGGGCAAGCAGATGCAGATGAGCCAGGATGGAAATGAAGTTTGTTTTGTCACCATCGGTGATGCAAGTACATCAGAAGGTGTATTCTGGGAAGCTATCAATGCGGCTGCGGTTATTAAAGCGCCCATGGCTGTTTCGGTATGGGATGATGGATATGGTATTTCAGTGCCTACTGCATTGCAGACCACCAAGCAGAGTATTTCCCGATTGCTGGAAGGATTTCATATTGATGAAAACGGCGAGGGCATTTATCTCTATACCTGCAAGGCCTGGGATTATCCCGGCTTGTGCGAAATGTATGAAAGAGGTATCCAGAAAGTACGTAAGAATCATCTTCCTGCTGTATTTCATATCCAGGAAGTAACACAACCCACAGGGCACTCCACATCAGGAAGTCATGAACGTTATAAGACGCCGGAACGACTCAAGTGGGAGATTGAAACAGACTGCATCATCAAGATGGCAGACTGGATGATCGAAGCAGGTATAGCCACCCGTTCTGAACTCGAAGAATTGAGACAACATGCCATTACCTATACACGAGCATGCAAACAAAAAGCATGGGAAGCATTCATAGGTCCTGTCAGGGTGAAGAAGCAAATGGTTGCTGATGTATTTCAACAACTGCCTGAAGAAATAAAAAATCATGATGCCATGGCGCATCTGATCAGTGAATTGAATAGCCCTCATGAGGTTTTGTTTTCTGAAGTGTTGGCGATGGCTTCGAGGCTGAAGAATACGCTCGCAGGAAAATTTGATTTTGAAGACAACACGTTGGATTCGCTGATTAAAGAGTGGCATGAACAGGGAAGACTTGATTTCAACACACACCTTTATGCAGAAGGACCTGGTAGTTGTCTGCAGGTACCGGTGATAGCACCTCAGTTTAATGAATCATCAGATACGCTCACAGGTTATCAGGTGCTCAATCGTTTTTTTGATAGACTGTTTGCACGCGATGAACGCGTTGTAGCTTTTGGCGAGGATGTAGGCTATATAGGTGATGTCAACCAGGGCTTTGCCGGATTGCAGGAAAAATATGGCAAGGACCGGGTCTTTGACACAGGTATACGGGAATGGACGATCATGGGCCAGGCAATCGGTCTTTCGCTCAGGGGCTTAAGGCCTATTGCGGAGATTCAGTACCTGGACTACCTTATTTATGGACTGACACCGCTCTCTGATGATCTTGCGTCATTAAGGTACAGGACGAATGGTATGCAGACAGCGCCTGCCATCATCCGTACCAGAGGTCATCGCCTGGAAGGTATCTGGCATGCCGGTTCGCCGATGGGTATGATCATCAATTCATTGCGTGGTATGCATGTATGTGTTCCGCGTAACATGGTGCAGGCTGCAGGCATGTACAATACACTGCTTCAAGGCAATGAACCCGGACTGGTCATTGAATGCCTCAATGGATATCGACTGAAGGAAAAATGCCCTGATAATCTTGATGAATTTACGGTGCCGCTGGGTAGGCCTGAAATACTGCAGGAAGGAAATGACATCACCTTGGTCACGTATGGTTCCTGTGTGCGTATTGCCCAGGATGCTATACATATGCTGGAGGAGCATGGTGTGTCTGTCGAATTGATTGATGTGCAGACTTTGTTGCCATTTGACCTTGAGCATGTCATTGGAAATTCTTTGCGAAAGACGAATACGATCCTCTTCCTGGATGAAGATGTTCCAGGTGGTGGTTCTGCTTATATGATGCAAAAGGTGCTGGATGAACAGGATGGCTATTATCACCTTGATCAGAAACCACGTTGTCTGACGGCGAAAGCCCATCGTCCGGCGTATGGATCGGATGGAGACTATTTTTCAAAACCGAATGCGGCGGAGATAGTTGGTGCTATCCTCGAGATGGTGAGAACGTGAGAACGTGAGAGCGTGAGAGCGTGAGAGGAAATCTCCTATATTTGCTGCTCAAATCACACATTTTGTCGGATAAGCTGGTTATCATACCCACCTACAAAGAAAGGGAGAACATAGGTCGCATGATTGATGCCGTGATGGCATTGGAAGGCCAGTTCCACATCCTGATCATTGATGACGGCTCCCCGGACGGCACGGCTGACATCGTCAGGGAAAAGCAGGACGACTACGGACCTTTTATTTTCCTCATTGAACGTGAAAAGAAACTTGGTCTGGGTACAGCCTACATTTATGGGTTTAAGTGGGGGTTGGAGCGGGATTACCAGTATTTCTTTGAAATGGATGCAGATTTCTCCCATCCGCCGGTTGACCTGCTCAGGTTATACAAGGCATGTGCGGAAGACGGGGCTGATGTGGCTATTGGATCGAGATATGTTCCAGGGGGCGGGGTAGTCAACTGGCCTAAAGACAGGTTGATCTTATCCAAGGGCGCCTCCTTATATACCAGGATCATCACCGGTATGCCCGTGATGGATCCTACTGCAGGGTTTATCTGTTATGCGCGACCTGTGTTAGAAACCTTAGACCTTGATAAAATCCGGTTTGTCGGCTATGCCTTTCAGATTGGCATGAAATACCTCGCGTATAAGGCAGGATTTACCCTCAAGGAGGTTCCGATTCAGTTTGTTGAGCGTGAATTTGGTGTTAGCAAGATGCACAGCGGTATTATTAAGGAAGCCATCATTGGGGTGCTTAATCTCAGATTGAGTTCGGTGTTTAAGCCCCGACGTATGAAGGCAAAATCAACAACTGAATAGGAGTTATTCCTTTTCGTGCAGGTGTTGAAGCAAAATTGAACATTCTCCATATGAAATAAAGAAAGCGGCCATACAAAGATGTATGGCCGCTTTCTTTCATTTAATGACAACGTCGGGAAACACACGTTGAAAGTCTCTGGATCAATTGCGTTTCATTGTGGCACCGATACCTAATATCGATATGCTGATTTCATCGCATTTAATGGAAGAAACCTGATATTCCACTTCTGTTGAATTACTTCCTTTTTCCGCCTTGGTGTTGAAGGATGTATTGCCGTTAACTGTATAGGATTTTTCCTCCAAAACGACGCCACCCACTTCACCACCGATGAGCACATCATCGGGATCGATCAGGGTACCATCAGATTTGAATTCCACATCTCCCAGGTCAAGTCCGATGGCAGTGACAGACCATGAACCTATGAGTGTATCCCCAAGGTCCGTACAAGGTGCATCATCATCTTTGTTGCAAGCAACACTTACGGCTAGAAGAAAAGCCAGTAATAAGAAATTTAAAATTTTCAAAGTAGTAGTTTTTAAAGGTTGATAAATTAAAATACGGCACCAATATAAGTTATTTTTATAGCCAATGTGCCTAATGATTAGGGCTTAGGCAGTTAAGGCTTAGTGGGTTATTCAGTAGATTCTGGATAAACTCGTGCAAAACAACAGGATGGAAGAGTGGGTAAAGGTTGGGGACGAATATTAGGTGGTAGGGTGATTTTGATTAGGGTCAAGCTTTGGCAGCTTCATTTTCTATATAGGCTATGCCCAGGTGGTTTTCAACGATTTTGGATGCTTTTGAATGTCCAAAAGTGTGCATAAATGCATGGTGAGTGGTGAGGATAAGATCCTGTAAATGGTTGTCTGACTCCATGTCTATGACAGTTACGCCGATTGCGGAACATTTATCTTTTGATATGTGCCGTGCATGAGATTTATTGGTCTTGTGGTCACTAAACTCTTTTAAAATGAGTTTTGCCTTAGTTGCATCGTTTCCGCACATGTTTCTCGTGAGCCATTCCTCCGCAAGTTTTTCAGACCAATCAATGGCATGTTGACAAGCGCCCAACAGGGTAGGGTGGTATTTTGAAATAATGACCTGCCATAGAGGCGCAGAGCTTGGATTTGCTTTAATGTCTTTTTTTGCTTGTTCAAATTCATCCAGCACAGCCTGACAAGCTACACCTCCCATCTGTGGATCTATTGGGCCAAGATTGGATTGTTTGCCCATCATGATTCCTTTGCACGATAGAGCAATCAAGGTGCCTGCAGACATGGATATTTGTGGAATTATAGCCCGAATATCTTTTCCAAACATAGAATGCAGATAATCCACAATACTTTCAGCTGCTGCAAGATCTCCTCCCGGTGTATGTAAGATTAAATCTAAGCCTTTAGAGCGATCCAGTTTGTGAATGTTCACCATGAAGGCATTCTTGTCCTTATCATTCACCATGGAATCCATAGGGTTTCTACCTTGGAGCCAACCGGAATAATAGGCGATTACATTGCGTTTGGTGTGCTGATGGATTTGGTTAAGATACTTACGGCGAATGGTGTCCAGAGGAGCTGGATTTTTATTATTGATCTCCAGTTGGATCTCCCCCAATACTTCTTTCCAATTCGGCATTAGATTTTAAGGATTGATGAAGGAGGTACTTGTTGAAGTTGTACCAGATGAGGTTTCTTTATACATGGAAAACTTAACAAAAAATCTCCCGGTGCGGTCCATTGTTGATGGTTGCCCTGGGTATAAGGTGACGGTACAAATCCGTTCAGGACTTCATTATATTCCTCTTCAAAATTTCTAGCTTTTTTCTGCTTTCCGGTTTTGGCCATGAATTTGAATATTGCTGATGGTGGTTAGAGTTCCAAAGTTAAGGGTTTTATAGTTTTTGTCAAGGGGTGGTATGCAGTTTATTGGCTGTCAGGCCGTAATTGGGCTCTAGCGTCTGGTTTTTTTCTAATTTCACAACCCAAGACGTCCCTGAGATATGCCCCTATTCCAACCATCTATTCAGAAGAAATATCTAGCTGATCTACCGCAGGACAAGCTTCATGCCGCCTGGGAGAGGTTTGTAGTTCATTTTCAGGATCCGGTGGTGCAGGAGAATATACGGAATGCCAAGGAGGAGGAATACCAGGAGGGTTTTGTAAGAGATTTGTTTGTGGATATACTCGGTTATACCCTGAAGCCAAAGCCTGACTTTAATATGGTCATGGAGCAGAAGTCGACCAGTGACTCCACCAAGAGTGATGGCGCGATCCTGTCTGGTTCCGTTACGGTCATTGCCGTCATCGAGCTTAAGGACACGACTACCACTGATCTGGATAAGGTAGTTAAGCAGGCCTTTAATTATAAACACCAGCATAAGGAATGCAGGTATGTCATTACCTCCAACTTTCAGCATCTCCGCTTATATATCAGTGACTCTATCGATTATGTTTCTTTTGATTTGTTCAGACTGACGAAGGAGTCCTTTGCCCTGATGTATTGTTGCCTGCAGCAAGCGGCATTGCAAAGTGATGTGCCGCTGAAGATGAAGCAGCAATCCGTCGCTGAGGAAGAAAATGTCACTAAGAAACTCTATGCTGATTACAGCCGGTTCCGGAAGCAGCTTTTTGGAAATATCGTCGTACAGAATCCGCAATACAACAAACTTGATTTGTTTAAGAAGACGCAAAAGCTTCTTGATCGGTTTCTATTTATTCTTTTCGCGGAGGACAGGATGTTGCTTCCGCCTAATAGTGTCCGAAGGATACTGAGTGAGTGGGAGAATCTCCGGGATATGGATGCCTATGTGCCTTTATATGATCGGTTTAAGAAGTATTTCGGGTATCTCAACACTGGCCATCAGGCCAGGGACTTTGAAGTGTTTGCCTATAATGGTGGCTTGTTTAAACCCGATGATATACTGGACAGCGTTCTGATTGATGATCAGTTGTTGTTTGACAGTTGCAAAGGATTGAGCAACTATGATTTTGAGAGCGAAGTGGATGTCAATATCCTCGGGCACATCTTTGAGCATAGTTTGTCTGAGATCGAGAAGATCGAACAGGAGCTTGCAGCCGGGCTGGATACGGTGGAGGATCCGGAGGCGGTATATAAATCTAAAAGGAAAAAGGACGGAGTTTTCTATACGCCCCGATACATCACCAAGTACATAGTTGAGAATACGATCGGAGCGCTGTGTGTGCAGAAGCGAGAGGAGATGAAGATCGTGTCGGAAGATTACGTGCCTCAAAAACGTAAGGCAGATACGCTTCAACTATTAAAGAATCTGGAGGAATACCGTCAATGGTTGCTTCAACTGACCATTTGTGATCCGGCATGTGGGAGTGGAGCGTTTCTCAATCAGGCATTGGAATTCCTGATCGATGAGCACCAGGACATTGATGCTATGAAGGCACGGCTGTTTGGAGACGCCCTGATGATGAGTGATGTAGAAACCAGTATCCTTGAAAACAATCTCTATGGGGTCGATATCAATCAAGAGGCTACAGACATCGCCAAGCTCAGTCTCTGGCTCCGCACCGCCAGGAAAGGACGTAAACTCAATGATCTCAACTCACATATCAAATGTGGCAACAGTCTCATCGATGACCCTGCAGTAGCTGGGGATAAAGCCTTCAACTGGCAGATGGAGTTTCCGGAGGTGTTTGCAAAGGGTGGATTTGATGTGGTGATTGGGAATCCGCCTTATGTAGATATTAAAGCTTTGGAGGGCGATATTGTAAAGCAAATTTTCAAGTCCTATAAGACTGCCAACAACAGAATAAATCTCTTTTCTGTCTTTATCGAAAAATCAATTGACTTATTAAAAACGGCAGGCAAATTTTCGTTTATTATTCCTTCTTCAATATTGACCCAGGAGTCATATAAACCTTTAAGGAACTTATTACTTTCGAAGTCAAGAATAGATAGCGTTGTTCGACTTCCTAATGAATCATTTGGTGGAAGTGCTGGTGAAGTAAAAGTTGATACGATAATATTGTCTTTTACTGAGTCTACTGGTCCGAAACCAAGTGAGGTAGAGATTCTGGTTTATGAAGGATTTGAGCGGATTAGTGAAATTTCGTCTCTTAATACAAGTAATTATTTCTTTATTAAACAGTCGATTTGGAATGAGGATGAAAATTTTATTTTCAGAATCAATGCCACATCGAGTATTTCATCATTAGTAGCCAGAATTGAATCACAAACAGTAAAACTGGTTGATTGTGCTGAATTTTGTTTGGGGCTTACGCCTTACGATAAGTATAAGGGTCACACCCCAGAGCAGATCGAAAATAGGGTTTTCCATTCGTCATGGAAGAAAGATGAAACATATAGAAAATTACTGGCGGGCAATGATGTAGAGAGGTATTTTATTCATTGGAGTGGAGAAGAGTGGATAAGCTATGGCAAATGGTTAGGGGCGCCAAGAGAAGATAGATTTTTCAAAACAAAGAGAATATTGGTCAAACAAATAATAGATTGGACAGCGAAAAGGATTTGGGCTGCGATTACGGAGGAGGAGTTATATAATACGCAGAATTCGTTCAATTTGATTGCCAGAAGTGGATATTACCCAGAGTATTTAATTGCATTGATTAATAGTACCTTGATGTCCTTCTACCATAGAAAAAAATTTCTTGAAGAATACAAAGATAGATTTCAGAAAATATTGATTAAAGATTGTAAAGAATTCCCAATTAAGGAATTGGGCATAGAATCGCAGAGTTCATTTGTTGATAGGGTTTTGATTATAAATACTAAGCAAAATGAACTACATACAATTAAGGATGAGTTTCTAAAATTGTTGATAGGAAAATATGGGAAGCTTTCTAGTAGAAAGTTGCAGATATGGCCTAACATTTCATTCGGTGAATTCCTTAAGGAATTAGAAAAACAAAAGATTAAACTCTCCCTATCAGAGCAGTCTGAGTGGATGCAATATTTCGAATCTGAGAAGGCCAAGGCAAATGCTATTCAGGACCAAATCAAAAAGACAGATCGGGAGATAGATTCAATGGTGTATGAGTTGTATGGGTTGACGGAGGAGGAGATCAGGATAGTGGAAGGCTCATGATTTGAGATTTCTATTCCGTAAGTTTTGCCACTGTATTTATCCTGAGGGAGAAGAGTATGAATAGTTCAAGTCTGCAATTCCTTTTTATAATATTTCCTCCGCAGCCAAAATGCCACATTGACCAATGCAATCAATGCCGGGACTTCAACTAAAGGTCCAACTACACCTGCAAAAGCCTGTCCACTATTGATGCCGAAGACACCTATGGCGACAGCTATAGCTAATTCGAAGTTGTTGCCTGCAGCGGTGAATGCAATGCTGGTATTAGTGGAATAGTCAGCACCCATCTTCTTTCCTATAAAAAAACTGACCAGGAACATGATTACAAAATAGATGACCAGTGGTAAGGCAATACGGAGAACATCAAACGGGATCTGAACGATCAGCTCCCCTTTCAGGCTGAACATCACCACAATCGTAAAGAGAAGTGCAATTAAGGTAAAGGGAGATATAAAAGGAATGAACTTCGTGTCATACCATTCAGCACCCTTGAGTTTTCGCAAGAAATATCGGGTCAGGAATCCTGCCAGAAAAGGAATGCCCAGGTAGATGGCGACGCTTTCAGCAATCTGTCCAATCGTGATATCTACTTCAGAACCATTGATACCAAACAGGGGAGGGAGTAGCGTAATAAAGACATACGCATAAACACTGTAGAGCAAGACCTGGAAAATGCTATTCAGCGCAACGAGACCTGCAGCATATTCCCTGCTTCCATCTGCCAGTTCGTTCCATACAATCACCATCGCAATACATCTGGCAAGGCCGATGAGGATAAGACCGATCATATACTCAGGGTAATCACGCAGGAAAGTGATCGCAAGGATAAACATCAGTATCGGACCGATGACCCGGTTGAGGAGTAAGGAGATGCCCAGCACTTTAGTGTTGCGAAAGACCTCCTTTAGTTTGTTATAGCGCACTTTTGTAAAAGGCGGATACATCATGATGATCAGGCCGATGGCCATTGGGATATTAGTGGTGCCTGTAGAAAAGGAATTGATGAAGTCAGATGATGAGGGAATGAAATAGCCAATGGAGACACCAAGAGCCATTGCAACAAATATCCATAGGGTCAGATAGCGGTCGAGGAAGCTTAGCTTTTTTCTTTCGTGGGTGGGGGCGCAGTTGTTGGCGGTCATTTATTAGGGGGTTGATAGGTTGATAAGTTGATAGGTTGATGGGTTTATTCCTACCGAAATTGCTTAGCCCCTTTAGGGGACAGAAATTTCGCAGAAATTTCGAAGGGGTACGCTAAGTTGATAGGTTTATGGTTGATAGGTTGATAAGTTAATGAATTACAAAACATGTCAATGCCTGGTCGCAGGAAAAGAAACCAGTAAACCACCTGCTTTTGACATGATGTGAAGATTTCTGGTTTTGTGGTTCCTTTGCATCGCAATATTACGATGATAATTTTTGTCGGGCAAACCGGCGAGCACATAAAACATTACTCTTTTTATACTCCATACTTTATCGTCAGCGATAACTGACCGGCATGATAAGCAGTATGTGAAATAATCCGGCCAATGGCTTCAGCTTTTGTTTTGGTACCAAACTCTTTGGTAGTGATAGATTGATTCCAGTCTTCATCGGTTTGTTTTTCGAAGATAGCCTTCAACTGATCAAAAGCATATTGCTGGTATTCGAGTAGGTCCGCGAGGTTGGTCCATTCACCAGTATCCTGTTGCGCGATGACGGTTTTAGCATGGACATCAACATCAAGTCCGCCGAAGACATTTTTGGCAAAGAGTAATTCGACATCGCCGACATGACGTAAGAGAAAACCGGCACTGTTTTTAGTATTGACCAGTTTTTTCTTTAAGTCTGCTTCCTTGATATCCTTTAGTAAATTGGTAAATCTGGTTCGGGCTTCTGTCCAGCTCTCGAGGTATGATTGGGTGATGGTCATGGTTATATGATTTTGAAGTAAATATTCAGGTAATACAATCCGGTGAGCAAAAATGTGACACCTGCGACGATCCGCATCACCTTTTCAACTTGTTGTATCGCTTTAAAGTAGCGACCAAGTTTTTCCAGGCTGAAAGCGATCACAAAGGCAAAGAAGATAACAGGTAATCCTGTTCCAATCGAAAAGACAATAGGTAGTCCTAATCCTGCGGATGCGGACAGGGTCATCGGTATCAGCATGGCAAAGAAGAGTGCTCCGCTGTATGGACAGAATGCAAGCGCGAAGATGACGCCAAGTAGAAAGGAACCTAGCAGGCCTTTGTCTTTGAATTTTTCAGAAAGACGTCCGGTTATATCCAGATTAGAAAGAAACCGAGGTTGTATGGCGCCCAACATGATCAGGCCTATGAGTATCATCACCGGACCAATAAACTTTTCGCCATTGCCCTGGAATAGTTTAGCCACCTGAAATTTGCTGGCTCCAAAATAAATGAGGGAACCTAAGGCCGTATACGAAAACATCCTGCCCAGCGTGTACAACAATCCACTCAGCAGTACTTTTCCTTTACTGGTGATAGTCTTGGCGATGTAAGCAGTCGCTGTGATGTTTGTCGCCAATGGACATGGGCTGATTGCGGTCAACAATCCAAGGGCAAAAGCGGCCAGCAAAGGTGCTTCCCTGTTTTGGGCAAGTTCGGTGAGCCATTCCATGATTATCCTTTTAAGAAAGTTTCAATCTGCTTCTTCAGTTCAGCTTCAAATTTCTTTTCATCTCCTGCATTCATGAAAGCAAAATCAGTGAGATCTTTTTTCTTTCCAGTCTTTGGATTATAGAGAAATAGGGACGTGCCAAAGGCTTCAAACTGTTCCGTTATTTTCTCGTTCTTTTTATCCTCAGCGTTGACCAGGGAGAAGGGGATATTGGGGAAATAGTTGGCTAATGTTTTTTTAGTCAGATCCTCGATTTTCAGGCACGTGGCGCAGCGGTGTTCAGTATGGAACTGAATGACCTGCATGTCAGCACTCGTTGAAGTTGTGGTGGGTTTTTGGGCTTCGCCATTGCATGCAGAGAGCAGGATGGTTGCGAAGACAAACAAAATAGTCGTTAAAGCTTTCATGTGGAATAATTTATAAGATAATGTTGAAGAGATAACCTGATAGCATCATAAAAAAGGCAATGGTCCCAAAGTAGATCGCGATCAGTTTTACATTCATTACTTTCTTGAGCAGCATGGCTTCAGGGAGGGATAAGCCAATCACGCCCATCATAAAGGCAATCGCAGTTCCGAGCGGCACGCCTTTGGCGACCAATACCTGGACTACTGGAATAACACCAGCTGCATTGCTATACATGGGAATACCCATAGCCACGGCCAGCGGTACAGCATACCATTGGCCCTTATTGATATACTGTTCGAAGAATCCGGTCGGTAAGAATCCATGCATCAGCCCTCCGATCGCAATACCTATGATGATGTAAGGGGATACCCCTTTTACTATTGAAAATGCATCTTTAAGGATAGAGGGCATCCGCTGCCAGATGCTGAGCTTATCTTCCAGCAATTCCTCTTCTGTTTGTGCATGGATGATGATATTTTGAACCCATGGGGTCAGATGTTTTTCCAGTTTTAATTTACCAAGCGTAAATCCTCCCAATATGCCCAGGACAATACCAGTCCCCACATATATGGCTGTTACCTTGAAACCAAATGCGCCTGCGAATATGGCAATCGCCACTTCATTGACCAATGGAGCTGTGATGAGATACGTAAACGTTATGCCTAATGGTATGCCTCCCTTGACGAAACCGATAAACAGGGGGACTGAGGAGCAGGAACAAAATGGAGTGATCACCCCGAAGGAGGAAGCAAAAAGATATTCAAGTCCATACATCTTGTTTCTGCTGAGAAAATTGCGGACTTTATCTACCGGGAAATAGGAATTGACAATGCCCATCACGGTGGTGATCACAAAGAGGAGAAGAAATATTTTTAGGGTATCAAAGACAAAGAAGTTGAGCGCCTGGCCCAAATGGCTTTCAGCTGAGACGGAGAAGACTGAGTAGATCAGCCAGTCTGCGAAGTATTGTAGCCAGGTAAACATCAGGATGGCTTTACATTATCGGCTTTGTTTTCAATTCGGATTATGATTCAAGTAGTAATTCCCTTATCTCATTTACACTGGGAGCACGTCCTTTTATTTTGGCTACCTCATCAATCATGAGGACGGGGGTGGAAAGAATATTATAGTTCATCATTTCCTCTATATCCTCGATCTTGATCACATCTGCTTCCATCCCGGATAGCTTCAATGCTTCCAGGACATTATTATAGGTGGTTTTGCATTTGGGACATCCTGTGCCAAATACCTTTATATTCTTTTTCATGTTTGGATACGTTTATTTGGTGACTAAAGGTTCCTGCTCAAAAAAGGCGGAGAAGATACTTTTTGCCTCCTCCCATGCTTTTTGATTAATGCAGTACTTAATTCTTGGCGGTAATACATCACCCTGAATCAGCCCCGCGTCTTTGAGTTCCTTCAGGTGTTGGGAGATGGTGGATTGAGCCATTGGGATTTCTTCCGTCAATTTGCCGGTAAAACAGCAGGATTGTTTCTCGAGGAAACTCAGGATGCGTATCCTGACGGGGTGGGATAAGGCCTTGGCGTATCGGGCGATGGCTTCTTCCCTGGCGGTATAGGTCATTTCGGTAGTGGTCCGTTGCATCTGGGTTAATTGTATATCGCAAATGAACGATCTATTTGAACCAATTGCAGTGATGGGAGATGTCGTGGTGGATGACCTTGGTCATGGACTGGGGCCAGGGTGAGAACAGGGTCAGGAAGGAATTGCACTTGGGTATTCCAGAGCTCGGTTTCGGCAGGGAGATATTTATACATATATATATTATGTGGAAGGTCAGGGGAAGGTTTCTCTAAAACAGAGTTTTTCAAGGGTCCAGCCAGGAGGCTGGTAAAGTGTTCCTGCAGTCCGTAGCCTGGAGACTACGGACATCATCCCGCCCGGAGGGCGGGATGATTGATTTCAGCCTCTTTTACCCCTTCGCCTTAGCCTCCGCCTACATCCGATCCTAAAGTGGCCGATGCGTTATATATTAAGCCTTTTTTATATTCAAACTGTTTGCCAGATGTAGTTAATTTATTTTCATGGAGTATTGCATTATATATATTTGTTATATATTTACATTATTGAAATATATAATGTACTTTTGTTGAGAATAGAGTATCACTAATTTGTGAATACCGCCACCCGAGATGAAGTTTTCCGGTGGTTTTTTAAAAATAATCGGTGGGAGAAAGTGGTAGAAAGTGGGAGGTTTATCTACATTTACGTCGTTACAAGACCGAGAATTGAATGAAGACCAACTTTTTTGGGGAATACGAATGCAAACTGGACGAGAAAGGCCGATTAAGGCTGCCCTCGGCCATCCTCAATCAGTTGGGCGAAAACAACTCTCGTGAATTTGTGGCCAATAGAGGCTTTGAACGTTGCCTCTATCTTTTTCCAAAAGACGTCTGGACAGTAAAGCTCAATGAAGTCCAGGGCCTCAATGAATATCTCCCCGAAGTCAGGCAGTTTAAAAGGTACTTCTACAGAGGTGCCACGGAGTTTACTCCAGACAAGGCTGACCGGATCCTACTACCGAAGATTTTACTTGACTACGCAGGTATCGACAAGACGTTGATCATCACGGCTGTCGGCGAATACCTCGAGGTATGGAATGCCGAAGCCTACAGGGATCTCATCAATACGGAGCCTGAGGATATTTCAGCCCTCGCTCAAAAGATCGCCCATCTCAGGACCAAAGGGTCCAATGAGTGAATATCATGTGCCGGTGTTGCTGGGCCCATCGATTGATGGACTCGATATCAGGCCGGACGGAATATATGTGGATGTCACCTTCGGCGGAGGGGGACACGCACGAGAAATAGCAAACCGCCTGGATGACAAAGGTCATCTGTTTGTTTTTGACCAGGATGAAGATGCAGAGGCAAATCTCTGGGGAGCTGACAATGTAACGCTGATCATTTCCAATTTCCGACACCTCACCAGGTGGATGAAATATTATGGAGTCAGTGGCCGCGTTGACGGAATCCTCGCAGACCTGGGTGTATCGTCTCATCAGTTTGATGACCCTTCAAGAGGGTTTTCTTACCGGTATGATGAACCACTCGACATGCGAATGAACCAGCAGCAAACACTCACTGCAGCAGATGTTGTCAATCAATATGATGCTACACAGTTGCAGGATGTTTTCTCAAAGTATGGAGAAGTAACGAATGCGAAAACGTTGGCTCAGCACATTTTAAAGGCAAGAGCAGGTAGTCCTATCAATACTACTGGCCAGCTGGCAGATGTCGCGGACCAATGTGTAAAAGGACTCAGAATGAGATACCTCTCGCAGTTGTTCCAGGCCCTACGCATCGAGATCAACGACGAAATGGGCGCCCTGAAAGCTTTGCTGATGAGTGCACATGAAGTCCTGAAGCCAGAAGGTAGAGTAGCAGTGATTTCATATCACTCCCTCGAAGACAGATTGGTCAAGAGATATTTTAAGTCAGGCAATTTCGAAGGAGAGCCTGATACAGATTTGTTTGGACGAAGAAAAGAATTGTGGGAAGTGATCACGCAGCGTCCGATTGAACCTGATGAAGAAGAGCAGCGAGTGAATCCGCGCTCAAGGAGCGCGAAACTCCGCATAGCGGAGAAAGTGAATAAAGAATAAGAAAGCAGGATAAGAAGTGGGAAGTTGAAGTGAGAAGTGAAGAGTGAAGGTGGGTTATGCAAAACAGAGTTTTGTTGACACACAAACGTAGATACAATCTACGCTTAACAAGTTTACAAGCGTCCGTACGGATGCTTAACGAAAAGCACATAAGCACATAAGCTGATAAGCCAATAAGCTTTCCAGTTGAAAAGCAAACGAATAAAAAAAGAGAACTACAAAGAACTAACAACAATAAGTTACTGCGAAAAGTATGCCAATTAAAAATTCACTCTATCGGTTGCTCGGGACGAAGATGATCTACAAGAATCTTCCCTTCCTGTACTTCCTGTGTGGATTGGGGGTCATCTATATCGGTAACGTGCATTTCGCGGAGCGGAATGTCAGGAAAGTTCAGGCCTTACAGCATGAACTCAGAGAACAAAGGTGGAGGTACATGACCGTAAAGTCGGAATTGATGTATCAGTCAACGCCTACAATGATTGAGCGCAGTGTCGCAGAGCAGGATTTACATTTCTTAACCCAAAACCCGGTCGTTATCCGTTGACCCGCAGATGAAAGAAGTAAAAAGAGAACTACTGATCCGTGTTTATATCGTCGCGCTTGCGATGGTGGGCGTGGCCTGTATGCTCTTTTACAAAGCGGCAAAGATTTCAATCGTGGAAGGGGACCATTGGAGAGATATGGGGGATAGCCTCTATCTCAAATATGTACCGATCGTCGCGGATCGCGGAGATATCCTGGCAGCGGATGGAAGTCTGATGACGACTTCACTTCCATTCTTTGATCTCCATGTGGATTTCAGGGCGGAGGGATTGCGTGAAGATATTTTTAAAGCGAATGTGGACAGCTTGGCCTATTACCTGACCAGATATGTCAATACATCGGTGAGCAAAACCCAGATGAGGGATTGGCTCATACAGAAAAGAAGAAACGGAGACAGGTATGCATTGCTTGCCAAAGGTGTGAGCATCCGCGACCTGGAACAGATAAAGACCTTCCCGATTTTCAGGTTGGGTAAGAACAAAGGCGGACTCATCATCGATCGTCAGCATGTGCGGGTGAAACCATATAAGTTGTTAGCCAGCAGAACTCTTGGACTGGATCGTGAGAATGCCCAGCAGATCGGACTCGAGCGCACCTTTGATGGTTATCTGAAAGGTGAAGAAGGACAACGGCTGATGCAGCGTGTGACAGGTGGTACCTGGATACCGGTGAGCAACCTTGCTGATCTTGAAGGACAACGTGGTGCAGATGTGGTAACGACTATCGATCCTGAAATACAGGACATCGCGGAGTATGCCTTGCTGGCTGGACTTGAAAACAGTAGAGCAACCATGGGCACCGCCATCGTGATGGAAGTCGAGACAGGAGCGATCGTAGCTATCGCTAACCTTGGCGGAAAAGGCGGTGCTGGATATGATGAAGATTATAACTACGCAGTTGGTTTTTCTTCGGAGCCTGGTTCAACATTTAAACTAGCCAGTGCAATGGCACTGCTGGAAGATGAAGGAGCTGATACGAATACAGTAGTTGATCTCGGTGGAGGTTCCGGAAGGTTTTTTGACCGGACCATGAAGGATTCCAAGCCGCATGACATCTATGCCAGTGATCTCGCTGAAGCATTTGAGCTTTCGTCGAATGTAGGTATCGCCCGTCTGGTGCAGGAGTATTATGGACGTGATGGTCGCGCCGGACAGTTTGTCAAACGGATCCATGAAATGCATCTGCACGAACCAACAGGTATCGAGCTGGATGGTGAAGGTGCTCCGATGATCAAGGATCCTTCGAAAAAGGAAGACCGCTGGAGTGGAACAACACTGCCCTGGATGTCTACAGGATATGAATGCAGAATGACACCATTGCAGATACTGCGCTTTTATAATGCGGTAGCGAATGATGGAAAAATGATGAAGCCATATATCGTCTCTGAGATCACAAGAGAAGGAAGGACGATCAAGCGTTTCAGACCGGAAGTAGTAGATAGCCGTATAGCTTCTTCAACAACCATCAAGAAAGCACAGGCTTTATTGTTGGGTGTGGTGGAAAAGGGAACAGCAAAGGAATACAAGCCTGACCATTATATGTTTAGTGGTAAGACAGGTACAGCGCGTACAGATTATTATGATCCGAACAGTCCGCGCAAGCAATACATGGCATCTTTTGCGGGATATTTTCCTTCAGAGAAACCAAAGTATAGTTGCATCGTGATGGTCTATGACCCTGTGGTAGGTGGCTTTTATGGCTCAACTTCAGCGTTACCCATTTTTAGGAAAATTGCTGACCGTTGCATGGGTATCAACAGGGAATTATTGGCAGAAGCAGAGTTGCCTGATACGGTAGCGTATCGTGATGGAATGCGGATGGCTGGATGGTCTAATAAAGATGAGCTGGATGAACTCGTGGATGAGTTGTCGCTGGATACAGAAGTAGAAGGACAAGGTGATTGGGCACGACTCACCGGTGGTAAAGAGATCGGGATGGAAGTGAAGAATGTGCTGGAGAAAAACATGATCCCAGAATTATATGGGATGGGGATCAGGGATGCAATCTATCTTCTGGAGAACAGGGGAATACATGTGAGTTATCATGGTGTTGGACGAGTGAAAAGTCAGTCAGTCCAATCGGGGCAACCCATCATCAAAGGATCGAGTATTCATTTGACACTTGGGTGATATGACTATCAAAGAGTTGATCGTCAACATCCGTGTAAAAAATATACGAGGCGAAGTGGACCAGGCTGTTACAGCGATTCACTTTGATTCGAGAAAAGTAGTGCCGGGGTCAGTTTTTGTGGCGGTGAAAGGGAGAGCGACAGACGGACATATGTTCATTGACAAGGCGGTAGATCGTGGAGCTGTATGTGTGATCACAGAAGAAAGTGTGGATCATATCAGTGAACATGTTTGTGTCATCACGGTGGAAAATTCTGCTGAGGTACTTGCAAAAATTGCAGGTGCCTTCTACGATCATCCATCCAGGAACCTGACGATGGTCGGTGTGACGGGCACCAATGGAAAGACGACTGTAGCTACATTATTATTCAGGCTCTTCACCGAGTTAGGATACAAATGTGGATTGTTGTCTACTATTGAAAACAGGATTGGAGATGAGGTAGAGCCAACTGGCTATACAACACCTGATGCTGTAGCGGTGCAGGAAACACTGGCAAGGATGATCGAAGCGGGATGTACGCACGCCTTTATGGAAGTGAGTAGTCATGCGCTTGATCAGCACAGGGTGGATGGGATCGCGTGGGATGTGGCCATTTTTACCAATATCACGCATGATCACCTGGATTATCATGGTGATTTCAAAACATACATACAAGCTAAAAAGATATTTTTCGATGGATTGAGTGCTCAGGCGTTTGCCTTAATCAACGCGGATGACAAGCACGCTGAAGTCATGGTACAGAATACTGTTGCTAAGGTCTCAAATTACAGTCTTACCAAAATTGCTGATTTCAGGGCGCGCGTTATTGAAAACCGCATTGACGGCTTGCAGCTCGAAGTGAACGGAATACCATTGCATGTGCGGTTAGTTGGAAAGTTCAACGCATCAAATCTCCTGGCCATTTATGGTGCAGCACTACTGCTGGGAGAGGATCGTGAACAGGTACTGACCGGGTTAAGCAAACTACAACCGGCAGAAGGTCGCTTTGACCTTGTGACGGGCAGCAAACAAGTATTTGCAGTGGTAGATTATGCCCACACGCCGGATGCACTGCACAACGTACTGAGCACTCTAATCCAGGTTAGACAAACCGGATCACGGATCATCTGCATCGTCGGATGTGGTGGAGATCGTGACCGGACCAAGCGGCCTGAAATGGCCAGGATTGCGGCGACGCTTGCAGATCAGGTCATCCTGACATCAGATAATCCAAGGACAGAAAATCCTGAAGATATCCTGGATCAGATGTGGCCCGGTGTGCCGGCAGACAAGCAAGATCAGGCATTGCGGATATCAGACAGGAAGCAAGCTATTCGCACAGGCGTGATGATGGCAAAGCCTGGAGACATCCTCCTGGTCGCAGGCAAGGGACATGAAAAATATCAGGAGATAAACGGTCACCGTTTTCCATTTGATGACAAAAAAGTGTTGGCGGAAGCGCTGGCATAGAAGATATATAAGATAGGTTCTATTATCATTCTCAGGTTGGTTTTAGCAGTTGCAGCGGGTGAATCCTTGCATGGAAAAGTTCATGAGGCCACCCGCTGGCATCTGCGTTTTCCGGAGAATTGAAAGAACAAAAAGTATTGAAGTAAAATGTTGTACCACCTCTTTGAATATTTAGATCGGGAATTTGACTTGCCAGGTGCAGGTCTGTTTCGGTTTATTTCATTCAGGGCTGGTGTGGCGATCATGATTTCATTAATTATTTCCTTGTTGCTCGGCAACAGGATCATTCGTTCTTTGAAACGCCTGCAGATCGGAGAAACCGTTCGCGATCTGGGCCTGGAAGGTCAGAAGCAAAAAGAAGGTACACCTACAATGGGTGGACTGATCATTTTGCTGGCGATACTGGTGCCTTGTTTATTACTCGCACGCCTTGACAATGTATACATCATCCTCATGGTGCTCACCACGGTGTGGATGGGGGTCATCGGGTTTATAGATGACTACATCAAAGTCTTCAAGAAAAACAAGCAAGGACTTAAAGCTAAGTTTAAACTGTTTGGTCAGATTGTACTGGGAGTTATCGTTGGATTGACCATGCTGTTTCATCAAGATGTAGTCATCAGGCTTACGCCTGAAGAGGCTGCAGCCAATGGATATCAAGTCATGCGACATGTCCAGATACATGATCAGACGGTAGCCGGTGAGTGGAAGGATATGGTGTATTGTAAATCATCCTTGACCAATGTTCCATTCTTCAAAGGCAACCAGCTCGACTACCAAAGCTTTGTAGGCTTCATGGGAGATAATGCGCAAAACTGGATCTGGTTGATTTTTATTCCGCTGACAATCATCATCGTAACTGCGGTCAGCAATGGTTCTAATCTGACGGATGGACTCGATGGTTTAGCGACCGGTACCTCTGCGATCATTGGACTGGTGCTCGTGATCCTTTCGTACGTCAGTGGTAACGTGTTACTCGCAGATTACCTCAATATATTTTTCATCCCGTATTCAGGGGAGTTAGTGGTATTCAGCGCGTGTTTCCTGGGCGCTTGTATCGGATTTCTGTGGTACAATTCCTTCCCTGCCAAAGTTTTTATGGGCGATACAGGTAGCCTGACCATAGGTGCTATTATCGCGGTGATGGCGATCGCGCTTCGGAAGGAATTATTACTACCCGTACTGTGTGGCATTTTCCTGATCGAAATCCTGTCCGTGATGATCCAGGTCTATTACTTCAAATACACGAAAAGAAAATATGGTGAAGGACGCCGGATATTCCGGATGTCCCCGCTGCATCATCACTTCCAGAAAGTTGGAATGCATGAGGCAAAAATTGTAACCCGTTTCTGGATTGTTGGCGTGATGCTGGCGGTTGTAACGCTCATCACCTTAAAAGTAAGGTAGGATGGGATTGAAAGTGGGTGTGCTGGGTGCCGGCATCAGTGGAATAGGAGCAGCATTGCTGGCGAAATCAAGAGGACATGAAGTGTGGGTGAGTGATGGAATGGAGATCAAGGCAGAACGAAAAACAATTTTAGAACAACATAAGATCCCTTTTGAAGAAAAGGGACATCAACTTGAAAGACTGGTGGCGTGTGATATCATCATCAAAAGTCCGGGGATTGCTAATACAAGTGAGATCCTTCAGGCTTTGACAGATGCCGGAAAGGAAATCATCGGGGAGATCGAGTGGGCTTACCGCAATGCGGATGGTAAGATCATCGGTATCACGGGGAGTAACGGAAAAACAACCACAACCGGATTGTGTCATCACTTTCTGCAAGCTGCAGGAATGGATGCCGCAAAAGTGGGCAATGTGGGTGAGGGTTTCTGTCATTTCCTCGCGGAGCATAACGCAGCCTGGTATGTGTGTGAGCTGAGTAGTTTTCAATTAGAGGATGTCGAAACATTTCGTCCTCGCATTGGAATCCTGCTCAACATCACCCCTGATCATCTCGACAGGTATGAATACAGCCTGGATAAATATGCTGATGCGAAGATGCGGATGATGCGGAATATGACCGAAGAAGATACACTGATCTACAATGCGATGGACCCTGTGACGGTCGCTAAAGTGATCGGTGCGGAAAGTGAGGAAAGACTGTGGTCTATCCGTGAGACGGATCTGATCGGTGATGATAAGGTGTATGTCAAAGATGACCTGGTGCTAGACCTTTCTACATCAAGGCTGATGGGACGGCACAATCAGGTAAATGTGATTGCAGCGGCAAGAGCAGCTTTGCTGGCAGGTTGTCCGGCAGAAAGCCTGCAGTCATCACTTGAATCCTTTGTGAATGAATCACATCGGATGGAACTGGTAGGAGAGCATGAAGGCGTGAGATATATCAATGACAGCAAAGCCACCAATGTAGATGCAGTCTACTACGCACTCGGGGCGATGAAAACCCCGGTGATCTGGATTGTAGGCGGGCAGGACAAAGGAAATGACTACGGGCCCATTATGGACCTGGTTAAAAATAAAGTCAAGGCAATCATTTGCCTTGGCCTGGATAATAAAAAATTAATTGATGCTTTTTCGACAGAGGTCTACTTTTTATCAGAAACTACAACGATGCGCGAAGCAGTCCGTCGAGCTGCTTCGCATGCATCTTTTGGAGATACGGTTTTATTATCTCCCGCCTGTGCAAGTTTTGACTTGTTCAGAGATTATAAGGACAGAGGGGATCAGTTTAAAAATGAAGTGAATGCATTGAGTCATGTATAAAGCAATTCATATAGCAAAAAACCTCAAGGGTGACCGCAGTATCTGGGTCATCGTGGCATTGCTATGTCTGGCTTCGATTCTTGCAGTGTATAGCTCCACCGGAACGATTGCCTTCAAGTACAACGGTGGCCATGCAGAAATTCACCTCATCAAGCACATGGTGATTGCCATGGTCGGATTGTTCCTGACGTATCTCTGTTATAATACACATTATACAGTTTACTCCAAACTGGCCCCGATCCTGTTTGTGATTTCGATTCCCTTGCTGTTGTATACGATGCTGTTTGGTCCGGAGATCAATGATGCGCGCAGATGGATTTCGATTCCGGGGATAGGTCTTAGTTTCCAGACTTCAGATATAGCTTCGATTGCCCTCATCATGTATATCGCCAGGTCGATATCGATGAAGCAGGATGTGATCAAGGATTTCAAGAGTGCTTTTCTTCCGCTCATGATGCCGATTATTCTCGTTTGCGGATTGATTGCGCCTAATAACTTAAGTACAGCTATGCTCCTCTTCATGACATCGATGACCTTGATGTTTATCGGAAGGGTGCATTTGAAATATATATTCCTCCTCGTGTTACTGGGTGCAGGGTTCCTGGGTGGTTTGGTATTACTGGGCATGGTCTTTCCGGATGCAGTCAGGGTAGAGACATGGACAAGCCGCTTTGGCGAATTCTTCAGTAATGCAGATGGTGGATACCAGATACAGCAGGCCAAGATTGCCATCGCAGATGGTGGTTGGTTTGGTGTTGGTCCCGGATTGAGTACGCAGCGCAATTACCTGCCCTATTCTTACGCGGATTTTATCTACGCAATTATATGTGAAGAGTACGGACTCTTTGGCGGATTGATCATCATCTTCCTGTTCCTGCTGCTCTTTTTAAAATGCACCTCGATGGTGACGCGCAGTCCAAAGACATTCGGGGCTTTGCTGGCCATGGGGTTGTGCCTTAATATCGTCATACAGGCATTTGCAAACATTGCGGTCTCCGTCAATCTCGTACCAGTCACAGGTTTGACATTGCCATTGGTGAGTAAAGGAGGAACGTCGATGCTGATCACCTGTATTGCGTTTGGAATGATACTGAGTGTTAGCCGGTTTATTGAACAATCGGCGAGTGATGTTGGAAAAGTTGAAATAAAACCTCTCGATGAAAGTCATCATTAGTGGTGGTGGTACAGGAGGCCATATATATCCGGCTATAGCGATAGCCGATGCGTTGAAGAAACGCGAACCGCTCATTGACATATTGTTTGTAGGTGCCCTTGGAAGAATGGAGATGGAGAAGGTACCGGCTGCAGGATATCCGATCGAAGGATTATGGATCAGTGGACTGCAACGGAAGTTAACCTGGTCTAACCTGATGTTTCCGGTGAAAGTGATGCATAGCATGGTACGATGCCGCTCGATTGTAAAATCCTTTAAACCGGATGTAGTCGTTGGTGTGGGAGGTTATGCATCAGGACCGCTGGTGAAGGTGGCTACACAAATGGGGATACCCGCTGTATTGCAGGAGCAAAACAGCTATCCGGGTATTACTAATAAACTACTGGCAAAAAAGGCCAGTAAGATTTGTGTAGCATATCCGGGGATGGAAAAGTTTTTTCCGAAAGAAAAAATTGTTTTTACCGGCAACCCGATGCGCAGTCAGTTAGGCAATGATTTGACGAAGCAGGAGGCAGCAAATCTTTATGGACTTGATCCGGCAAAGAAAACTGTTTTAGCCGTGGGAGGTAGCCTGGGCGCACGTACAATCAATAAGACAATACAAGAATCGTACGATCTTTTAAAGGATCGGAATGATATACAAGTTCTTTGGCAGATTGGGAAGCTTTACGCCGCACATTATCTTGAAACACCTGCGGCCAAACTGAGTTGTGTCAGTCCTTCGGTGTATATAGACCGGATGGATCTGGCGTATGCCCTGGCGGATGTAGTGATTGCGAGAGCAGGCGCTATGACCATCAGCGAACTTTGCCTGACAGGCAAAGCAGTGATACTGGTACCATCACCCTATGTGGCGGAGGATCATCAGACACACAATGCGATGTCTCTTGTAAAATTGGGTGCAGCCCTTTTGATTGCTGATAGTGATGCTCCGCAAAGGGCATTTCCGGAGGCACTCAGATTGCTGGATCATCCGGAGGAATTAAATAAACTAGAGACAGAAATAAAAAAACTCGGCAGGCCAAATGCAGCTGATGAAGTGGCAGACATCATATTTTCTCTGGCTCAACCAAAACATAAATTATGATTGGGTTGCGACAATATGACCACATCTACTTTCTCGGCATCGGGGGTATTGGCATGAGTGCATTAGCTCGGTGTTGTATGCTCTGGGGTATCCGTGTCAGTGGTTATGACAGGCAGTCGAGTGCGATCACGGATGCACTCATGGAGGAAGGAGCAAAGATCCATTTTGATGATGATCCCGAGGAGATTGATGGTCATCCGGACCTGGTGATTTTTACACCAGCCATTCCGGCAGACAGCAGATTGAGGGCGCATTTCATAAGGTTTAATGTGCCGATGGTGAAGAGGTCAGAAGCATTGGAATCGGTTACCGCTGGAATTGATACTATAGCAGTAGCCGGAACACACGGAAAGACCACAACATCTTCGATGATCAGTTATCTGCTCCACCGCACGGGTATCAAGCATACGGCCATACTCGGAGGGATCGCAGCCAACTATGATTCAAACTTTCATTCCGAAAGTCTTGAGTTGATGGTTGTAGAAGCAGATGAATATGACAGATCCTTTTTGAGACTTCACCCGCGTTGGGTCGTTGTCACAGCGATGGATCCGGATCATCTGGACATCTACGGAACGTATGAATCAATGCTGGATGGCTATCGACAGTTTATCCGACAGATTCAACCCGGAGGTGTGTTCTTATACAGGTCTGGACTTGAAACACTGATAGGAGAGCCTGTACTGAATGAGTTAAAAGAGAAACAAGTAACAGTGAGGTCATATGGTGTTGAAAAAGGTGAATATCATACTGAAGAATTGAGGGTGGAGAAAGGAGTATGGCATTGGAATCTTATCACACCGGAAGGAAGGATAGATGATCTTGCCTTACTGATGCCGGGCCGGCATAATGTTCAGAATGCAACCGCAGCATGTGCGATAGCGCTGCAGGCGGGTGCAGATGGAAACAGGTTACAGGCAGCATTACCCGGATACAAAGGTGTGTCCAGGAGGTTTGAAATCAGATATAAAGATGATGAGCGTGTGATGATTGATGATTACGCACATCATCCTGCAGAATTGGCAGCAGCCATTACTGCAGCGCGGGAAACATTTGGCGGACCGGTGACAGGGGTATTTCAGCCGCACCTGTATTCCAGGACCAGAGACCTGGCACAGGGATTTGCAGATGCACTGGATATGCTGGATTATCCTGTGATCATAGACATCTATCCGGCACGTGAATTACCGATTGAAGGTGTAAGCTCCCAAACCATATTTGACCTGATGAAAAACCCGAATAAGCAATGGTGCAAGGGAGACAGTTGGGTTGAATGGATAATAAAACATAAACCTCGTGTATTGATTACACTTGGTGCAGGAGATCTGGATAAACACATTCCTGATTTGATCAGGAAACTATATTGAAATGAAAGGATTAAGTAAACATCGTATCAAAACATTTTTATGGCTGGTCCTGCTGACCGTGCTGACAGGGGTGACCCTGACAGCCGCGCGATTCCAGGCGGACGATGTCATCAAAGGTGTCGAGGCTGAAGTGGTGTTGCTAGAGAAAGGTAATAACCTCATCCTGCCGGAGGAGTTTGTCAGTATGGTGGCAAAGAAATTCGGGCCGATGAAAGGCTTGCCGATTGACATGGTGGATATGCGGAGTGTTGAAGAATATTTACTCACGAATCCATATGTGAGAAAAGCAGATGTGTATCTCAGTGCTTCAGGTGTACTCATCCTGAATCTGCATCAAAGGATGCCGTTGATGCGCGTAGTGGATAACAGTGGAAAGCATTGGTACATAGATACGGATACCGTGATGATGCCTGTGTCCAGGCACTTTACGGCGAGGGTGCCATTGGTCAATGGTGATTTTCCGGCAACAACGGATGTGAAAAAATGGCCGGTGGATGATTTATTCAAGATCACCGGATTATTGCAGGAAGATGAGTTTATGGGCTCATTGATAGATCAGATATATGTTGAAAGCACAGACAAAATCTGGCTTGTGCCCCGGTTGGGACCATCCAGGATTTTAGTAGGTAATACAAATGATCTTGAAGATAAAGCGGAACGAATACAGAAACTATATAAAAAGGCTCTTCCCTCTACCGGGTGGGATGCTTATTCATATATCGATACACGATTTGCAGGGCAGATCGTAGCCAAAAAGAGATTAAACCAATAAATTTTTTTCCTCATGAGATACAGAGAAATTCAAAAGTCCAAAACGGTCGTCGCCCTTGATATAGGGACGACTAAGATTTGCGTCATGGTAGGACGACGCAATGAGTACGGTAGCATCGAGATCCTGGGGGTTGGAAAAGTGGCATCTGAAGGAGTTCGTCGCGGCGTAGTCGCCAACATTGATAAGACCGTCCGCTCTATCGAAGAGGCTGTCATCCAGGCGGAAAAAAGTGCCGGGATGGAGATCATCGAAGTGTATGCCGGTATCGCTGGACAGCATATCAAGAGTTTGCAACATCAAGGAATTCTCACCCTTGCTGATGCCGATAAAGAGATAGCTAAGTCCGACCTGCAAACACTGCTGGATGATATGTACAGGCTTGCATTGCCTCCGGGTGATAAGATCCTGCACATCCTGCCTCAGGAATATACGGTAGATGATGAGGAAGGAATCCTGGATCCTGTCGGTATGTGCGGTCATCGCCTGATCGGTAATTTCCACGTAGTCACCGGACAATTGTCTGCGCATAAGAATATAGAAAGATGTGTCGAAAAAGCAGGGCTCAAAGTCGCTGACTTCGTACTCGAGCCTATAGCTTCTGCAGCGGCTGTATTGAGTGAGGAAGAAAAAGAAGCTGGTGTAGCGCTGGTAGATATCGGTGGAGGTACAACAGATATCACCATTTTCCAGGAAGGGATCATACGCCATACAGCGGTTGTTCCTTTCGGAGGTGATGTCATCACAGCGGATATCAAGGAAGGATGTACGGTGATGTATGAGCAGGCAGAAAAACTGAAGAAGAAATTTGGTTCGGCTCTCGCTGAATGCATCGTAGATAACCGGATCATCACGATCCCGAGTTTCAACGGAAGGGATTACAAGGAGATCTCCGAAAAAAATCTTTCCCTGATCATACAGGCGAGAATGGAAGAGATCCTGGAATTGGTGAGAGTGGAGATTAAAAAGTCCGGATACGAGCGCAAATTGATCGGGGGTATTGTACTCACGGGTGGAGGCGCGTTGTTGAGTAAAGTGGATTTGTTGGCTGAGTATCGTACAGGTATGAGTGCGCGTGTTGGACTGCCGATCGAGCACATTGCTTCACGTCAACGTGATGATGTATCCAGTCCGATATACGCTACAGCCATCGGGTTGATCATTCATGGATTGTCCACGCCGGATGAAATCGATGAAACCGATAAAATGGTCAACACCAAAGCACCTGAAATGATGAAGGCTGATGCTGACGCACCGAAGGTAATTGCTGCTGAGCCGGAGCATGAACATGCTGAAGAACGGAGTGGACCAAAGTGGTACGACAAGCTGCTAAATAAGACGAAAGAATTTTTCGAAGCTACACCGAACCAGGATTTCCTCTAAGCCGACAACATATCAGGATCAAATTATAATACCAAATCTAAAAACTCACTCATCATGTTATTCGATATACCTAAAGTAGAAAAAAGCATCATCAAGGTCCTCGGTGTAGGTGGTGGCGGAAGCAATGCCGTATCCTATATGTACAAGCAAGGGATTACCGGTGTCGACTTTGCCATATGCAACACGGACAACCAGGCCATGGAGACCAGTCCGATTCCCGTCAAGATACGTCTCGGCCCGGAACTCACCGGTGGTCGTGGTGCAGGTTCAAGGCCACAGATGGGTAAGCAAGCCTGCATAGAATCTATTGATGACATCCGTGATTTTATACTTGATGGCACTAAGATGTTGTTTGTCACTGCCGGTATGGGTGGTGGAACAGGTACAGGTGCTGCACCTATCATTGCCAAAGCAGCACGTGAAGCTGACATTCTTACCGTGGGCATCGTCACACTGCCATTTACCTTTGAAGGTAGCCGCAGGAAACGTCAGGCCCTGGAAGGACTTGAAGAAATGAAATCCAACGTGGATGCCTTGATCGTGATCTCTAATGATAAGCTCAGGGACCTGCATGGTGATCTTAAATTGTCTGATGCCTTCAGCAGGGCGGATAATATCCTGACCACTGCAGCAAGAGGTATTGCCGAAATCATCACAATGGAAGGATATGTCAACGTTGACTTTGAAGATGTCAATACAGTGATGAGAGATAGTGGCGTGGCCATCATGGGTACGGCAACGTTTGAAGGTGAGAACCGCGCGAAGAAAGCAGTTCAGGCAGCCCTTAATTCTCCACTGCTGGAAGACAATGATATCCGGGGTGCACAACACATCCTGCTCAATATTTCTTCAGGTCGTGTGGAAGTAACCATGGATGAAGTATTTGAAATCACAGAGTATATCCAGGCAGAAGCTGGTTATGGCACTGACCTGATCTGGGGTAATTGTGTTGATGAATCATTGGGTGAGAAACTATCTGTGACGATCATCGCTACAGGATTCGAACAGAATATGATGAAGACTGAGAAGCATGATACACAGAAGATCCTGGTCGGCATCGATGAGGATATGGGTATCACCGCTAAATCAATGGCAGAAGACGAAGATGATTTTGAGATCACCAATGAGCGTCCTATGGATATGGAGCCAGTCATTGCACCTAAGGAAACACCGGTTGAAAAGCCAAGGCATACCTACAATGATCCTTACATGCGGCCAGATGATGTAGAGAAACGTGAGGAGATACGCCGGTCGTTGAAGGAAAAGGAAGCGCAACGTATGCGTGAAGAACCTGCTGCACCAGTAGTGAATGTCAATCCAAGTCGTATGCAAAATTCGGAATGGATCGCGGAGATGACCAAGGTGCCTGCATTTGCACGCCGTAAGATACAATTGGATGATGTGACCCCTTCTTCAGAGATGAAGATGTCAAGACTCACCGTGAGTGATGATGAAGGGGATGAAATCCTGAAAGGCAATACTTACCTGTACGATAAACCTTGTTAGTCTATCGGAGGAAGTAATACAATTATTTATTCTCTTTTCTTGAGGTTGGTTTAAGGGTCTGAGGTGAGAACTCAGACCTTTTTTTTTTTTTTTCTTCGCGCAAAAAGCCCCAAAAGCCCGGGGCCCAAAAAACCCGCTAAAACTGTAATTTAAAAGGCTCGTTTCGTTGCCTACTTTTGCATTGCCCAAAGTAACAAAAATCTAGGCGGCCAAACTCGCTTATCAGAGCTCTTCGGGCATATAGTTTGGCTTCCTGGTATGCTGGCACTGAATGCGCTTGTTCGCTTTTCATATTTTGTTTCTTGACGTTGTTTCGACATCATGAGTCATGTCCATGCCTGAAACAAATCTTCCTCGCAGCTCGGACAGTTTTGAGCGACAGACCTGTGCCCGATTCGAGGTGATTTTAAAGAGAAAATTGGGAGCGTTGCTGCGGTAGAGGTTGAGTAATGCACGCCCCGGGGTTCGCATGCTTTGCATTGAGGGTGGCGCGACACAGGGGTGAGGGGCAGCGTGGGCCAATCGGACAGTTTTGAGCGACAGTCTTGTGCCCGATTCGAGATGATTTTTTAATAGTGGGTAATTAGGAGGCCGCAGGCCTCCTAATTAAAAAATCTAAGTTGGGCTTAGGTTGTACCTAAGACCGCGTACGATAAATCAAAGGAAGCATCTTCCGGGCAATATCATGTACGCCGTTTATAACGGCAGGTAATAATCTGCTCTATGCCCTCTGCGCTATGCTCTATGCCCTTTGTATTCCCTACCTTTGCCCACTTATGGCACTCAGACGAAGTAAAGAAGAGAATACAGAAGAAGAGAAAACCAAACGCCTCACCCTAGAGCAATTGAAGGAAGTAAAGGGAATGTTGTCCTTTATACGGCCGTACCGATGGCATTTTATCGGCGGCTTGATCCTGCTGTTCCTGGGCAGTATGACCTTTATGGTGTTTCCGTACCTCGCCGGGGAACTGGCGGATGTGGCTACGGGGACAAGTAAGCTGGGGCTGGACCTCAACCAGATCGGACTCATCCTCATCGGTATCCTCATCCTGCAGGGTGTCATGAGTTATCTCCGCGTGATCTGGTTTGCGGTGGTCAGTGAAAAGGGGATGGCTGATGTGCGGAGCAGTATCTATCAAAAATTGATCGGGCTGCCTGTGTATTTTTTTGAACGTAACAGGGTAGGGGATCTCACCAGTAGAATCTCTGAAGATGTCAACAGACTTTCAGCGGTTTTTTCAAACACACTCGCTGAACTGATACGGCAAGTCCTGATCCTGATCACAGGGATCGTTTTCCTGATGGTCACTACACCGAGATTGAGTCTCACCATGTTGGCTACGTTTCCGGTTATCGTGATTGGCGCCATGTATTTTGGCCGATTTGTACGTAATCTTTCAAGGACCAGGCAAAAATCATTAGCCAACACGAATACTGTAGTTGAAGAAACCTTACAGAATATCAACACCGTCAAAGCCTTCACCAATGAATCATTTGAATACAACAGGTATAAGAGTGAGATGGGAGATGTAGTCAAGACCTCACTTCAGCTTGCAAAGTATCGTGCTGCCTTTGCTACGTTTATTATTGTGGTATTGTTTGGTGTGATTTTCTTCATCCTGTGGTATGGGGCTAAGATGGTACAAAACCATACGATGACTATTGGTCAGTTGGTTTCCTTTATCAGTTATACAGCGATCATTGGCGCAGCGATTGGTAGCCTTGGTAACTTCTATACTGAGATTGTTACCGCACTGGGTGGAACGGAACGCATTCGTGAAATACTCAATGAGACTGTGGAAGTGAACGTCCCGGTTAACGTCAATCGACCGAAAGTAGAAGGCCATATCCGATTTGAAAATGTATATTTTGATTATCCATCGAGACCGGACATGCCGGTGCTGCGGGGTATCAATCTCGATATTCTTCCCGGACAAAAAATTGCCTTGGTAGGGCAGAGTGGTTCCGGAAAAAGTACGATTGCTTCACTCCTCATGCGTCTTTATCCATGGCAACAAGGGCAGATAACGCTGGATGGAAAGCCAATCGAAGAAATGGATATCTCCTCTTACAGATCTGTCTATGCGATTGTACCGCAAGAAGTATTATTGTTTGGAGGAAGTATCCGGGAGAATATACTCTACGGTCATCCGGGAGCATCAGAGGAAGAATTGATGAGTGCAGCACGCACTTCCAATAGCCTTGATTTTATACAATCATTTCCGGATGGCTTTGACACCATCGTGGGTGAGCGTGGCATCAAGCTCAGTGGTGGACAACGCCAGCGCATTGCCATTGCTCGTGCGGTGTTACGTAATCCTGATGTGTTGATCCTTGATGAAGCTACTTCATCACTCGATGCTGAATCTGAAAAGGTGGTGCAGGAAGCGCTCGAGCGTTTGCTGGAAGGCAGGACGGCGATTATTATTGCACACAGATTGGCTACGATCCGAAATGTTGATTGCATCTACGTCCTGGAGGATGGTAAGATTGTGGAGAAGGGAACGCATGATGAGTTGAGTGTGAAGGAGGAAGGTTTGTATGCGGCGCTGGCGCGCCTGCAGTTTGACATTTAAAGGCAAGGGAGGAGGAGGCCGAGAGCGAGGGGTGTAAATGCTGTAGTGCGAAACAAAGGCTTGTGTCAGGGTAATGATGGTTGATGGGTTGATGGGTTGATAGGTTGATCTCACGCCTCACGCCTCACGATTCACGTCTTACGCTTCACGATTCACGCCTCACGTTAGGACTCACAACTCACAATTCACAATTCACATTTTTAGTATTATTTTGTCAGCTGTGGAACTCATCAACAACGCATCGCTAAAGGACTTTACCACCTTCGGGGTGGAGGCTGCCTGTGATCATCTGTACAGGGTGGAGGATTATGAAGAACTCAAGCTGGCGGTTCAATACCTGGAGCGGCCACTGATCCTGGGAGGTGGAAGTAATGTCCTTCCGATTGGAGACATACATCGCAATGTGCTGCGGATAGAGATGAAGGGTATTCATTTACTTGAAGATGGAGATCAACCTATCATCGGCGTTGCTGCCGGTGAAGTGTGGCATGATTTCGTCATGTGGGCACTCAGGAATGATCTGGGTGGTGTTGAAAATTTATCATTGATACCCGGCACCATGGGCGCGGCACCGATGCAGAATATCGGAGCGTATGGCGTTGAGCTTGAATCAGTTTTTCATTCATTGCAGGCTATCGAGATCGGTACAGGAAAGGTGCGTGTCTTTTTTAAAGAGGAATGTAAGTTTGGATACCGGGATAGTATTTTTAAAAAAGAAGTAAAGGACAAATATGTGATTACCGGTGTCAATCTACAATTAACCCGCGATCATAAACTCAACACAACGTACGGTGCGATTCAGGATGTGTTGATAGAAAAAGGTATTAGTCATCCGACGATACATGATGTCAGTGACGCGGTCGTTTCTATACGTCAAAGCAAATTGCCTGATCCTAAAGTGATCGGTAATGCAGGAAGTTTTTTTAAAAATCCGGTTATACCTACCGAACAGTTTGAAAAGATAAAGGAGATGCATCCATCCTTACCTGGTTATCCTGCTGAAGTAGGTTTGACCAAAGTACCGGCAGGTTGGCTCATCGAACAATCAGGATGGAAAGGGTATCGGAAAGGGAATGCAGGATGTTATGAAAAGCAAGCACTTGTATTGGTCAATCATGGAGGAGCGAGAGGAGAGGAGATATGGGAACTGGCCCAGGACATTATTTCATCGGTGAAAGATAAGTTTCAGATAGAATTAAATCCTGAGGTGAATCTGTGGGGAAATGAAAAATGAAAAGTGAAGATTGAAGAGTGAAAAGTGGGGTGCTGAATGAATTGTCGCTTCTTACATCTGACTCTCACACGGGCCGGTGTCCACACCACCAGTATGGAATCTCGTGGTTGTTGGTGAGGACACCAACAACGGCTTCGCCACTGGCTCGATGTCTGCACCACCATTCATATGCCGCTGGCCTGGTGTCCACACCACCAGCAAGGAATCTTGTGGTTGTTGGTGAGGACACCAACAACGGCTTCGCCGCTGGCTTAGATTTCATATTCACGAGTTTTAGGTGGGCAACAATAATTTCTTATGAAAACCAAAACAATCAAACAAACCGTCACCTTTCCGACTACGCCCGATAAGCTGTATGCCTTGCTGCTTGATTCGAAGAAATTGACGAAGATGCATGACGCTAAAGCAACCATGAGTAAGCGTCCGAAAGGCAAATTCACTGTCTTCGATGGGTATTGTCATGGATATAATATGGAGCTGATCGAAGGTCAGAAAATAGAGCAGGCATGGGTCTTCCAGGAGGACGGCTGGCCGGAAGATCATTACTCCGTTTGCACTTTTCTGCTCCAACCGACAACAATAGGCACAAAACTTGTATTTATACATAAGGGTGTGCCGGAACATAAGTATGAATCGATCAAGAGAGGATGGAGGACTTATTACTGGGATCCCCTGCTGCAGCAACTGCTGAAAGTAACCTGAGCCTTTGCAATACAGCCGACATGTTATTACACATTTTATAAGTGTATGTCGGTGAAATTGCTATTTTTGAATGACCATGAACACATTTTCGAGAAGAACACTTTTTATTTTTTTAGCCTATCTGGTTATCGCTGTTGGGCTTACGGTCATTGTGTTAAGGAAACAGTATAGGTCGCCTGACCCTGAGCCACAGGAGCAGCGAGAGGCCGGGAAGCAATCCGGCAAGCTAAAGCCGCATGAGCTTTTCTACTTAGATCGAAATTATCCAAACGGGCCGTCAAGGCCCGAACTTTTTAAAGAGAGGCTCAGCGCAGCCATTTCTTATGACCAGACCACCCCACGCTCTAACCGTGGTCTTGACTTTCCCTGGACCCTCGAAGGTCCTGGCAATATCGGCGGCAGAGTCAATACCATAGCCGTGAGCCCAGTCAACCCGGAGGTCATCCTGATCGGATTTTCCCAGGGAGGAATTTATCGCACGGCGGATGGGGGAATCAACTGGTACCCCGTTTTTGATGACCAGGCTTCCTTATCGATCAGTCATATCACTTTTGATCCCCATGATCCCAGCCAGTTATGGGCTACGACCGGGGACGTGAATATTTCAGGATACCCATTTTTAGGTTCAGGAGTGTATTGGTCAGGAAACGAAGGCGTGACCTGGACATACCGCGGACTGCAAAATACAGGGGTATTATCAAAGGTATTCGTAGACCTTACAAATCCGGAAATGATCTACGTAGGTTCGATGGGATATCCGTCCCGCAAAGGAAATGAAAGAGGATTGTTCAGATCATCGGATGGAGGAGACTCATGGCAGAAGACATTGACCATTGATGACAGCACAGGAATTATTGATATCGTCACAGATCCGTTTAAAGCCGGTCGTGTTTTTGCCTCGGGTTGGAAACGTATACGTTCAAGCACGATCAGTAGCTCATTGGGTCCAGGCACATCGTTATATGTGAGCGAGGATTATGGTGCCACATGGAGCAATGTAACGAATGGTCTTCCTGAAACTGAACATTCGCGTACGAGTCTGGAAGTCACCAATGATGGGACTCTTTTTATAAGTTATATCGGGGCCATTAATTCAGGCGAATGTGCAGGAAAGATCGAATCACTGCAAAGTATTTATAAATCCTATGACGGAGGCCAGACCTGGGATACCATTCCGACGGCTCCGATACATGGTGTCGATTGCGATTTGTTTGGTGAGTTTGGGTGGTACTTTGAAGTGCTGAAAGTAAACCCCGAAAATCCGCTGGATATGTTTCTGCTCGGTGTGGATATACTTCGGACTGTAGATGGGGGATTAACCTGGTTTGAAGCTGCTCCACCATGGTGGACGTTTGCAGTTCATGCGGATAAGCATGATCTTGTGTTTGCTCATGGTCGTATCTATCTCGGTACGGATGGGGGTGCGTATACAACCGATATCAATCAGGGTGAAGGGTGGACAGATTTTGAAAATATTCCTTCCACGCAATTTTACCGCACGGTCTTCAATCCGCATCTTCCTGATCAATACTTTGGTGGTGCGCAGGACAATGGCACCAGTGGAGGTAATGCATCCCTCTTCAATGAATGGCCGCGCTATTTTGGCGGAGACGGTTTTCAACCTCTATTTGATCCTGAAGAACCTGACTGGATGTATGTGACCGTGCAAAATGGAATTATCTATTTCAGGGAGAATGCAAGTTTAGAATTTGAGCGACTTACCAAAGGCTTGAGTGGCAGCCGATATTGGGACATGCCTTTTGTGATGAGCACACATGATCCGAAGATATTGTTTTGCGGATCTGACAGGATGTTTCGAATGGATATGCGAGATACCTCAAGAGAATGGAGGGAGATCAGCCCCGATCTGACGCGAGGTGAAATGCTCCTTGGCAGCAGATATCCTGCTATCACATCCATCGCGCAGTCTGAGCTTGATGAAATGCGGTTGTATGCCGGCACACAGGATGGTCTCTTGTGGACCACAGGAGATGGAGGATTAAACTGGACCAATATCACGGAAGGCACACCAGGTTTTTATGTCACATCTATCACCTGTTCGACCATCCATCCGCAAGGCGTCATTGCCACTTATTCTGGATACAGGGACAATGATCATCAACCGTATATCTACAGAAGTGAAGATGCCGGATCCACATGGGCACCTATCCAGTCGGATCTGCCGATGATGGGGGTCAATAGTTTTTACATCTTGCCGGGGTGGAATGATGCTGTGCTTTTTGCCGCGACGGATGGAGGAGTATACCTGAGCCAGGATGCCGGAGAGAAATGGGAGCGTGTAGGCTCGAATATGCCTTATATGCCTGTGTATGATTTGGATTACAATCCGATAGAAGATAAATTGGTAGCAGCCACCTTTAGCAGGGGCATTATGACTTTTCCGATAGGCGAACTGGATCTTGTCAATTCAGTCGATGTGACTAACCAGCATATACTGAAATTAGATATGACCGTTTACCCAACTATTACTACCGGTGTTTTAAACATAAGGTGCAACCAAGATCAATATTTGTCTTCTACGTTGAAATTTTTAGTGACAGATATGTTAGGAAATATAAGGCAGCAAGGTCAGGAAATTCTTAACTTTGAAAATCAGATTGATCTGGCAGGAGGTATGCCGCCGGGTTTGTACCTTATCAATCTGCAGGTTGGTGGAAAAATAACTACAGAGAAATTCATTGTTCAATAGACAGAGAACAGTTCGGCTACAACGCTCAACGACCGGGAATTAGGCATTGTTCGTTTCGGCTAACGCTCAACGACCGGGAATTACGCATTGTTCGTTTCGGCTAACGCTCAACGACCGGGGAATTCACGATGAGATATTAGCTGGTTTTTGAAATTGGAATTTCGTTTCGGCCGTTTCGGCTAACGCTCAACGACCGGGGAATTCACGATGAGATCTTGTAGCTGGGTTTTCAAAATAGAATTCCGTTGTGGCCGTTTCGGCTAACGCTCAACGACCGAGATATTTGGCTGAAAATTTATTTTAGAAATTTTGACTCAGTGACAACGAAATCTCGATTGATCCCCCTATTTTAGTATTTCACCAGTTTGAAAAATAGTATGAAAGGATTCATGTATATCCTTGAATGTGCTCAAGGGCTGTATTATATTGGTAGCACGATTGATCTCAAAAAGAGAATTGAAGAACATCAAAGAGGGGAAGGTGCAAATTTTACAACAAAGAACTTGCCTGCCAAGTTGGTTTATTTTGAGGAGTTCAATAGAATAGACCTTGCTTTCAAAAGGGAAAAACAAGTACAAGGATGGAGCAGAAAAAAAAAGGAATCCCTAATTTTTGGCCATAAGGACCAATTACATAACCTATCTGAGTGTCGAAATGAAACCCACTTCAAAGTATCAATGGCCCAGCTAAAGTATGATCAGGAGAAGTTAAAGAATGAACCTACATAAACTCTAATCCGGTCGTTGAGCGTAGCCGAAACGATCGTACCGGAATACCCATTTAAGTCCCCATTACAAATATTATTTAAAAATACCCCGGTCGTTGAGCGTTAGCCGAAACGATCGATGCTGAAACCTCATCCTCCAATCCCACCAGTATACCCCGGTCGTTGAGCATTAGCCGAAACGAAAGGAGACGAACTGTACACGCCTGAAACCACCAGGAATTAATTTTATCTTTATTCCGCCGATGTCCCGAGCATTCAATGAACACCGCGTTCAAGGCTAACTTATTTTACCACTTTTTGATTTGCCAATACCATGTGGATGAAAGATTGTCTCCTTCGTGTCCTGATGACAGGACTAGTTCTCGGGTTCATATCACTGACGCTAGGAGCTCAGACCAACCTTACGGGTCGTGTTTCGGATGAAACGCATCAGCCGGTTCCCTTTGCGAATGTGCTTTTGCTTTCATCATCAGATAGTTCGCTGGTCAAGGGAGGTGTAGCAGGTGATGATGGTGGGTTCACGCTCAGCACTCTTGATGGGGGGAGTTATTTCCTCAAAGTCATGATGGTGGGATACCTCGATCATGATTCTGAAATCTTTGTATTGGAGGGCTCCAGTCGGGATAGGGATTTCGGAGAGATTATCCTGCATGAAGATGCGGTCATGATGGATGAAGTGCAGGTGGTCGCTAAGAAGGCTCTCTTTGAACAAAAGGTAGATCGCATGGTCGTCAATGTAGCCAGCAGCATTACAATGTCGGGCACTAATGCGCTGGAGGTACTCGAGAGGTCTCCAGGTGTGTTGGTCAACAGGCAGAGCAATACGATATCCGTCAGCGGGAAAAGTGGAGTAGTGGTGATGATCAATGGCCGTATCAACTATATGCCTGCAGAGGCAGTGACCCAATTGCTTGAAGGCATGAGTGCTGATAATATCGAACGCCTTGAGATCATGACAACACCACCTGCTGGATTGGATGCTGAAGGAAATGCCGGATATATCAATATCATCCTCAAGAAAAATATCGGTGACGGATTTAATGGAGGCTATGCCCTTGGTCTCGGTTATGGAAAAGGCGCCACTGGAAATGCGAACCTGAACTTCAATTATCGTAAAGGAAAATCAAACCTCTACGGCGATTACGGCTATTTTCATGAATCGCAGGAGCAGACGTTTGAATTCTACAGACGCATCATGCTTAACGGAGAGCAACTTGAAACCGAGACGGTTTCTGATCGTTTTCCAGAACGAAATAATCACACAGCAAGACTGGGATTAGATTACCAGGTCAACGATAAGTTTATTATCGGGGGATTATTATCCGGATATAATACAAAATGGGTGATGGATGCTACTAATGTTGCCAACCTCTCCAGCGACGGTGTACTTGATACTGTCATTACTGTCGATAATCATGAGTTGAATGAATGGAAGCACCTTGGAGGAAATATCAATCTGCAATATTCCTTTGCGGCCAACAAATCCCTTTCGATGGATGTAGATTACTTGTCATACCTGGATAACAATCCAACAGATTACAACAATCATTATGAAGATGGCGAGGGAAACTATCTATTTGAAAATTATACCAGGAGCACCAAGATGACACCGATTGAGATCAAGGTGGGCAAGATAGATTATGTCGCGCCTATCGGTACGAAACTGAAACTGGAAACAGGCGTAAAGGGAACGATTTCAAGTTTTACGAATGATGTTGGTGTCGAATACAGCAATGACGGGCAGGCCTGGGTTGAGGATCCTGAACTCACTGCTAAGTATGAACTGGATGAAGCCATTGCCGCCGGATATGTTTCCCTTGAGGCACCGATTGATCAGAAAACAAATATCAAGGCGGGTCTGCGATATGAATATACGGACTCCAACTTAGGCTCGGAGGAAGAGCAGAATATAGTTGATCGCCAATTCGGTAGCTTCTTTCCAACATTTTATATTTCGAGGAAACTCAATGAAAGCAGTACGCTGAATTTCGTGTACGGTAAACGGATTACACGACCGACCTTCAATGACATGGCGCCCTTTGTTATCTTCCTGGATCCTTACACTTTCTTCTCTGGTAACCCGGCAGTGCAACCTGCTATCTCCAACAATTTTGAAGTGGGATATACATACAAATCAGCACTACTTTCCCTGAAATACGGAATTGAAGATAGCACCATCGCTAACTACCAAAGTGAGATCATTGAAGGGACAAACAAGCAATTGTTGTATTCTGAAAATCTCAAGCAAACGAAAACACTTTCTTTAACGGTCTCTTTTCCTTTAACCCCTGTGAGTTGGTGGAATATGTATGTCAACGTAAGCGGTGTCTTGCAGGAAGCTCAGAAATATGATGAGTTTGGCCTGCAGTCCTATACAGCAGGCAATATCAGTGCATACACTTCACAGACCTTTACCCTTCCAAAAACTTTTACGCTCGAGGTTACAGGCATGTATGTCAGTGGAGGCTTGTTTGGAATATTTGCCTTAAAGCCTTTTGGTTCAGTCAATGTCGGCTTGCAAAAGAAACTGGGTGAAAATGGCGGTGCTTTGCGACTGGTCGCCGATAATATATTCAATACAATGAACTATCGCGACGAACTGAATCTGGAAGAACAGCAGCAGTATTATAGTGCAGAGCTGCAGTTTAGTCAGCCTACGTTAAAACTCACCTACACGCGTAACTTTGGTAATCAGAAGGTGACTGGTGTGCGGAAGCGCGCAACAGGGGCGGAAGAGGAGCGAAAACGGATAAATAATTAAGGACATGAAACTGAAAGTCATCATCACCGGATCAACCGGTATGGTTGGAAAGGGCGTACTACTCGAGTGCATAGATAGTCCCGAAGTAGAACAAATTCTCGTCATCAACCGAAGCCCTGTTGGTATCACTCATCCCAAGCTCAAAGAAATCATACACAAGGATTTCTTTGATTGGAGTGGTATTCGTGAGCAGCTCAATGGATACAATGCTTGTTTCTTTTGCATGGGTGTATCATCCGTGGGGATGAACGAAGCAGATTATCGGAGAATGACGTATGATCTTACCCTCGGATTTGCAAAGGAACTTTTGGCGAAGAATAATGGCATGACGTTTTGTTATGTCTCCGGTGCAGGAACAGATAGCACAGAGCAAGGACGGATGATGTGGGCAAGGGTGAAAGGCAAAACAGAAAATGATCTGCTCGCACTTGGTTTTAAAGATTCTTATATGTTCCGGCCTGGTTTTATCCAGCCCATGAGAGGTATTAAATCGAAGACTGCTTTGTATCAAGGTATATATAACATCATCAGTCCGTTGTATGGATTGCTGAGGCGTATGCCTAAGTATGTCACGACCACCGTGGTGATCGGTAAGGCAATGATTCGGGTGGCGATGGATGGGTGTGATAAAAAGGTGTTGGAGAGTGTGGATATAAATACTTTCAAATAGAATAAATTTTAAGGGTACGGACAGGACGCGTCCCGGCCGCTCCCTAATTTTTTTTATTTGATGGAGGGATATCATCGCGTCCTGTCCGTACCCTTAAATTTTATTTATTTGGAGGGAGGGATATCATCGGGTCCTGTCCGTACCCAACTCTTCATCTTGTGAAGCACTTAGGCATATTTCGTATCTATACTGAAGATCCCTTTAAAAGTCAATACATTCATGGGTGGTTTAAGCAATCCTAAATTCAAAATGAAATGAAGCAAATCATCTCCCTTCTCTTATTTGTTATGGCTGCGCTGGAGCTCCAGGCTCAGGGGTGCAGTGATGCAGGGGTATGTAAGATAGGTTCCCTGAAGCCGGATTCGGATTATAACATGATACAGCACGACAATAAATTGGATGCCGGGATTTCAGTAGGGGCTGCAGATTATGGAATCACTGTATTTGGCGGTCATTTGGGTTATAGCAGACAGTTTGGGGAGAATTGGAGTGTCGATACAAAAGTGACCTTTCTGTCGCAGAGCGGCAATGAAGTTTCAGTCATAGGTGCCGGCGATATCTTTGCCAATGTCAACTATAAAATTTCCCAGAAACTAACCCTGACCGGAGGCGTTAAAGTCCCATTGATGAAAGCCGATAGAGATGAGGATGGGAAGCCTTTGCCGATGGATTATCAATCCAGCCTGGGAACCTTTGACCTGCTGGCTGGCGCCCGATATCAAACCGAAAAGTGGCAATGGGCCCTGGCAGTTCAGATCCCACTGCAACAAAATGATAATGCATTTTTTCCAGGAGGATTTCCTGCGGGCTCCATGATCAATGACATCCAGGCCACCAATGCTTTTCAACGGCAGACAGACATCATGCTCCATGTGTCCAGGAATATATGGATGAGCGATAAAATAACCTTTACGCCGGGCCTACTGCCAATCTATCATGTCGGCGAAGATGAATATACAGGCATAGATGGTATCCAATATGCTATTGATGGATCAGATGGACTGACCCTTAACGGTACAATATTCATCAATGTGGATGCTGGTTCTTCGGGCAACTTCGAGTTTGATCTTGGATTCCCCTTCATCGTGCGGGACGCAAGACCAGATGGTTTGACCCGGAGCTTTGTCTTCGGGGTGAATTATAGTTACGGGTTTTAGTGGCTGATCAACTTTTGATTTAATTGACTTTCAAGAATTTTCGGGTTGTGTATTGGTCAGCAGATTTAATGCGTAGTGTGTACATTCCTGGTGATAAATTCTGAATATCGACATTCATTGTATTTCCATCATTGCCATGATTTCGCATCATATGTGCTCCTTGCATATTGAACACATCAATAGATTCAATAGGTGCCTCTGATTCAAGTTGGAGGTAGTCTAGAGCGGGATTTGGGTAGACAAGCATAGATGTTTGCGGCACCTCAGCATTAGCGGTAACCACACCTTCTTCTTTAAACCCGATTAGAAAGATATCCGATCCACCCTGACAGATAAACTGAGTCACATCGGGTCCGGGATCACAATCGATGTCAATCCAATAATATCCCTGGAGAAACACTTTTCCGTCGGTTCCGGGAAAAAAGCTTTGAATACCGGTGTAGCTGTTTCCAGTGATACTGTATACCCATTCGAGATTACCATCGGTATCCATTTTTCCAGCAAATACATCGCCCCTATTTCCGCCATCCACAAGGATAGAGTCAGGGCCCGGATCCAGATCTGATACAAGGGTATATCCACCTGCAAGATAAATGTGTGAATTACGTTGGAGACTCATCGTATACACCCCTCCGTAATCTCCATTTCTAAATATCCTTGCCCATAACAATTTTCCATCAGGATTGTATTTTGAAATAAAACCATCGCTATCATTTGCGACAGAAAAGATGACAGGCGTTTCTGATGGATGTTCAAAATTAACACTGCCTTCAAAGTATCCACTGATGTACATGTTGCCTGCATCGTCAGAATCGATATTGCGGAGCTGGTCCCCCAGTTCCCCGCCAAATATATAAGCGGTCTCGATATCTCCATCGGGTGTCATCCATCCAAAGATCGAATTATCCTCTCCATAAGCAGGACTGATCACCTGACCAAGATTGGTTTCCAGCGTGACAGTGGAATCATGTATCATTGCATAATAGATCAGGTCATTCTTGCCAACTCTTACATTTTCAATATAATCATCCCCCTTGCCCGCAAACAGCGTGATCCATTCAAGTTGAACCTGATCATTGAACCTGGCGATGAAGGCATCTGAATTACCCGATGACAGGATCGTTCTAGTGCTGTCTGGTGTAACAAACGTCACGTTACCATCAAAGCCACCAGCTGCAAGGTATGAGCCATTGGGTAGTGTTGTAAAATCCGAGAAGTATAAGTCGAGATTATTGGAAAGATGCTGATGTGAAATAATCTGACCATCCAGGGTCATAGTGATCAAGGCTAAATGTTTGCCGGGATTAGCAATCATCCATGGGGTATCATGTCGGTAGAACAATGAATCTGTATAATATAAGATAATCAGGATGCGGTTATTCTTGATTTCACTCATAAAGCCGTAGGCATCACCTTTAGTTGTAAACTGACCACTCCATTGGTATTCACCTTCTTGAGTGTATTTGTTAAGCACAAATGGTTCATCTTCAGCCACAAAGGCCATGTTCACTCCAGGACCAGGATCCAGGTCAATAGTATCTCTGTAATTGACTGTATAGTAGATGCTTCCCTGATCATCAATAAGGGCTCCACCAGTGAGGTCGGAGTCATTGCTGCCTTGCGATAATGCCCAGTCCAGGCTCAATTGGGCATGGATCGCCATCGACAGGTTTAAGAGAAGGAGGATCAAGGTAAATCTGGATTGTAAAGGATTTTTCATAAGCCAGGCTGCGTGAAATTTGTGTTTCTGATTTTCGCCTGCAAAATTAAATGCTCCGGACGGCCTCGCCGGGCCAGTTTATAACATGACCTTTTTGCTTAGTAGCCGGATATATTAAGTGAGTATGCGGGAATATTTAGCCCCTTCCTTTCGCTATTTTTTATTGAATGGCAGTTGACCTTGCGCAATAAATATTTTAAATTGAGGTTAATTCTTTCAAACCATCTAATTCCAATATGTCTCAAGCCCAAACGCTGCAGGTACGCAAAACAGAAGACCTGATCACTCCGCTGATTTCAGCCTTGTTCATTGTCATGTTCCTCTTTTTTATTGACGAGGGGTATTACGATTTCCGATGGATGAAGGATGTGGGTAATTGGTTTGTATTTGTGATCTACATGATCATTTTCTTTCCGATCCAATGGGGCATTTCCCATTTTGTTTTCAATAAACTTACCGGTTGGAAAAAGACAGCCGCCATGGTGGGCATCTCTATTCCACTTACACTGATTTTCCTTTGGCTGGTGTTCTAGTAACCAGACCTCAATCTTTTTCAATCGTTACACCTTCCTGTATTTGAAGCGTAGCTCCTGCTCTGTTGGTGATCGCTTCCGGACAGTTGATACATTCCTGTGTAATCGTCGTATTGATCAGGGATAGTTGTGCACCTATCCCTGTATTGAGGATGGAACCACCTGAAGCGCCTTCAATGACGGTATTTGAAATTGAGGATGAATCAATCAAGGTGACAGCCTGGTTGTGCAAAGAGGCTCCTTCAATGGCCACATTGCCTTCTATGGTGCAATGACGCAGAATGATTGGGTGATCATTGTCTGCACTTATATAAATTCCCGCTCCTGTTGTATTGCCACTTCCATCTGCATAGCCACAGCAGATATGTAAACCATCCAGAATGACTGTGTCAGGTGCGTTCGCAATTTTCACAACGTGGTAGGTATTGTCTCCGAGATTGGTTGTGTCAGCGATCTCACCAGATAGGGTGGTTGTATGCAAAGCCAGATTTCTTTGCGCCAATGTAATTTCATTTCCGGCAAAGCCTCCATATACGGCGATAGAGGACGTGATTTCAAATGAGGTGTCCCTGATTGATGAAGTTGTAACCGGATAGATACCTTCAGCCATCCACAACTCATGGATACTGGTATCCTGATGGCTGGTTAGAAATGCATCACCTGCTGTTCGGAATGCGGTAGCCCAACTTTCTCCATCAGGGTTTGCTGGTGCTTCAGGATTGACATAGACCCTCCCATTTGTTTTTCCTGGTGAATCATAGACACTGCAGGTGATATTGCCTTTCAGCAACCGGCAGAATGCATTATCGACATAGCTGTCGTTGTCTCCGCCTGATGTACGCGTACCCATCAGGATTGTCTTAATCCGTCTGGTTCCTACCGGAACAGGAATTGTATTTTGTTTGAGCGTCCACGCACTTTGTTTGTGGCGCAAAGTATCAGTGGAAGCGAGGACCATATTATTGGCATCAATAAATTGCAGTGCCATCGCAGGTTCATCCGTATTCTGCCAGTCAGCCATGTATGCTCCGAAATTGACAAGTACTAATCCTGAATCAATGGCACCAGCGAAAGCAGAGATGGGTTGCATCTGGAATGCAGAAGCAAAAGGATGCTCAACGCACAATGCACCTACACCAAAATATTTGTCTCCCTGGTATGGATTAATACCTGCGCATTCTCCTGGGCCGAGAGATTCAATGACACCAATAGTGGCTATCCATGAATCTATCCCACTTTCAGCTCCGGTATTGGTGAGAATATTTGTACTCAGGGTATCAAATGGTAAGGTTGTAAATCGCGTGCGTGGACTCCAGGCACTCCACTCCAGGCTCTTGTCCCGATACCGCACACGCCACCATAGCGTTGAATTTCCAGGAAGACTTGTTGCCGTAATGTCAGTCAAATCATCATTGGCCTGCAAGTCCACTTCATCATACCAGTTAGCATATTGCCTCCATGAATCAAAGACGGGGGATGAAAAATTTGAACTGTCTGTCGATACCTGCCAATGTGCTGCGCCAAATCCATCTCCATCAGCATCAGCAAATGGATCTGCTTTGAGCATGGTGCATACAGAGGAAACAGTATCTGTCGCTAATGGAAACAGCGGGTATGGTGTGGTTGGTGGTGCATTGTTCTTGCGTATCGTGACCATATCTGTTTCAGTGGCACCTCCGGGATTAAACTGATCTCCGAAGCTCAGTCTTTTCAACACAAATTTTGGTTGCGCACCTGCTGTCACCTCCACCATCACAAATCCATACTCATCCTGGCTGATGATAAATTCATCATAATCCGCATTGCTGAATTCACCCCAGTAATCAATATTGCCGCCAGATGTCGCCACATTGACCCAGAGATGATCATGGTCCCTTGACTGACCTCTTGAATAGGCATGTGTGTGACCGAAAAAATGAATAGTTGGCTTGCCACATGTTTCAGTAAAGGCTTCCATCATCTCAACCACATCGCCTGTGTAATCTGCTTCTCCCGGTGTCCACAATTCTGATTTGAAAGGATGATGCATTTCGGCAAAAACAAAATCAATCAGCGTATCCGCGCAGCTCAAGTTAAGAATACTTTCCACCCAATTAAGTTGAGCCTGGATGCGATAGGGTGAGTTGGAATTGATACTGATGACACGGACATTGGAGTAGTCGTGGTAGTACCAGTGTTCAAGGTAGCCGGGTGTTCCGTTTTCTGGAAGGGTATAGTAATTGAAATAGTTTTGAGAGTTGACTTCATGATTCCCGATAGCCGGATAGCAGGGTACGGATCTCCAGAGCGCCTGTCCGGGATCGAAGAAATCATTTTTCCATTGACCATAATCATTGCCGTTGTCAACAACATCACCGGGGAGGACCGCCATCTGCAGGTGATCGCTGAGTGGAGTTCCATAGGTTGAGTCGATATATGGCAGCAGGCTTGTATTGATGAGATTGGCAAAGATGTTTGGATTGCTGCCGTCTTTCTGCATATCGCTCATCAGTACAATATTGAAGGACGCTTCACTATCGCGGTTTGGCGGCGTGACAAAATCATAGATCGCGGACTGCCAGCTTCCAGTCTTGGCCTTGTAGTAATACCGGGTAGCCGGAGAAAGCCCTGTTAAAGTCGAGGTATGAAGGACTGTTGCATTTAGGGTGACCAGCGTGGTGCCGGATGCGGAGCTACCCAGGCTTGGGGTGACGCCATATTGCACGATCGTTTCCGTATTGGTATTGGTTTCCCACATCACGACCATGGAGGTTGGGGTTGCCAACTGGAGGTATGGTTGAACGAGTATGGTCTGGCTGGTCAACGGAAACGCAGTTACAAGACAGGCCAGTACCATTGCAAATACGCTTTTTGAACAGAGGAGATTGGACATCAGGCAGGCAGAATGGTAATAAGTAATAGTTTTGTAAAAATAGTAAAAGTATACCATCGCCCTTAAGCGGCTCCCAGCGTATGAAAACAGACTATCAGCAGATTCTCGAAGAACTCTATCATGTGATCAAGGTCAAACCCGATGCAGGCCAGGTTGCCCCCTATATTCCTGAGCTGGCGGAGATCGATCCATCTAAGTTTGGCGTGCATCTGGCGGCTACCTCTGGCGAGCAATCAGGTATCGGTGATCATCGGGAGAAATTTTCCATACAGAGTATCGGCAAGGTGCTTTCACTCACATTGGCATTTCAACAACGAGGTGAAGTCTTGTGGGATAGGGTAGGCGTGGAACCTTCTGGTAATCCATTTAACTCGCTATGGCAGCTCGAGTATGAGAAAGGAAAGCCTCGAAATCCGTTGATCAATTCCGGAGCGATTGTAATCTGTGATATGCTCTGTACGCTATATGATGATCCATTAACTGAATTACTTGCGTTCGTTCGAAAAATTTCCGGCAATGAAGAAATCAGCTGCAATAAACAAGTAGCTGCATCGGAGAAAAAACTGGGGTTCAGAAATGCTGCGCTGATCAATCTCATGAAGTCTTGTCATAATATTGACAATGAAATTGACGAGGTCATGGACCTGTATTATCATATGTGTAGCATCGAGATGTCTTGTGAAGAATTAGCCAATACATTTCTATTGTATGCTAATCACGGAAAACTTGTAACAACAGGTGAGCCAGTCATCACTTCGAGTATGGCTAAGCGCATCAATGCCATTATGCAGACTTGTGGATTTTATGATGAGGCAGGGGAGTATACATTTAAAGTTGGCTTGCCAGGAAAGAGTGGTATAGGCGGTGGCATCGTAGCCATTCATCCAGGCAGTTATGCGGTAGCTGTCTGGAGTCCAAGGCTAAACGCAAAGGGGAATTCGGTGAAGGGGATGCAGTTGCTGGAGACGTTGACGTCGAAGACGGGGTTGTCTATTTTTTGAGTCGAGTGCGGACTCTTTTTGTGCCCCTTCGCCCGTGCCGGGCTCTTCCCCTGTGTGCTGCGCAACCCCGGGGTTGAAAATAGCCAAGACCCTCACTTTAGATGCCAGATGCCAGACTCGCAGATGCAAGACTCTCGATTGAGATGCCAGACTTGTAGTGAGCGTAGTCGAACTATGCCAGACTCGCAGATGCCAGACGTGTTATGCTCGTTTTTTGTGCAGGCTCTGCCTGCGACCTTCGTTTGTTTTTTTTAATAAAAAAACAAACGTTGTTGGTAGACTCTGGCTGCCGACGGATAAAGCACTACGAACATGTTCTATTTCGGAATTGTCGTAGTAGCCTCCTGGCTGCAGGTAGAAATCCTTTGGCTGCCTGTATAAAGAAAAGTTGAGCGTAAGTTTACTTTAGTTCGAGTGTACGCAAGTTTAAACTTGCGTACACGAAAGCTTAAGTGAACTTAAGCTTAACATTTTAGCTTATGGATGGCTGCGCCATCCATATTAAATGCGTTTTTCAATTTTCCCCCTTGCTCCTTGCCCTCCCGCTACCCGAACGGAGCGGGATCTTCGCTGCGCTACGACTTGCTTCCTACTTAGCCTCAGCCTTAGCCTTCGCCTACCGTACCAGGGTAATATCCCCGTAAATGATTTTACTGTCACCATCAGAAAATTCAACGACCACCCGAAAAGTAAAAACCCCCGGATTCATCCCCTCCCCCTTCATCCTGCCATCCCATGCAATCGAAGAATCATTCGCTTGAAATTGCTCGGCACCAAACACCAGATTGCCCCAGCGATCAAAAATGCTGAAGGATGTAATCGCGCGCACACTTTCGTCTGCACTGATCATGATCACATCATTGATGCCATCACCATTGGGGGAGAATATATTTGGAATGTAGATTTTGTAATCTGTATTGACGAATACGGTCATGCTGTCTCTGTCGGCACAACCATCAGCTGAAGTCACCGAGACTGAATAGGCTGTGGTAATGATAGGTGCAACAATCTGCGTCAGGCAATTGGCACAACCAATACTGTCGATGCCAGTCCACATGACAGAAGAGAGTGAATCAAAAGGCAGATTGATAATCGCCTCCAATAAAGTAGAATCACCGATCGATATCGATTGATTGCTTCCAAGTTCTACATTAACCATGAGGGGCACATCGATAGAGATGATCTCTGTGGTGCTGCAGTCATTTGCATCCAGGGATGTGATTTGATAAATACCTTCATCCAATCCTGTGAAGACAGGGGAGGTCTGAAATACTGTGCCGTCAATCGAATATGTGAAAGGCGCAACACCTCCACTCGGCAATACAGTAATGCTGCCCAACTGCTGATCAAAACAATCCGGCTCCGATACTTCGAATCCAATCATGAAGGCATCGGGTTCTGTCAATGTAACTGTACCAAAGGTCATGCATCCATTGCCATCCGTGATGGCTACATCATAATCAACTGCACTGAGACCTGTGATCATCTGTTCAGTATCATCGGTAGACCAGAGATAAGTATAGGGTCCGACGCCATTGACATTCGCTATTGCACTTCCATCTGCACCACCTTCGCAACTTATATCAAATCCATTGTAATCAATTGCAGATTGAACTATCAAAACAGGTAAAGGATATAACGTCGTGGTTTGTATCACAAGACTATCACAACCATCCTGGCCGGTGAACAACGTTTCAATGCTGCCGGTTTGTGCAGGATCGCATGTGCTGAAATTGAACTGCGTTGTATCTGCTTGCACGAGTGAGACTGTCAGTGTCACGATACTGTCGCAGCCATATTGATTGAGATGCGTGGTGATAAACATACCGGCCTCAGAGGATAAGCATGTGGTTCCAGTGAGTTGTGTTTGATCTGAAGTAAGCAATGAGACTGTCTCTGTGATGATGCTGTCGCAGTCAAACTGATTGGTCAGCTGCTGTACAAAGACACCAGTGTCAGCAGGATTGCACGAAGAGGATACAAGGTTGATTTGATGACTGATATTGAGCGTCACGGTTTCGGTGACGATGCTGTCGCATCCAAATTGATTGATGTAGGATGTGACAAATTCACCAGCTGATCCTGGATCACAAGTCGCTGAAGTAATAAAGATAGAATCCTGCGCAGAAAATGTCACTGTCGTGATGATCAGACTGTCGCACCCTTGTGATGAAAGCAATAACTCTTCGAAGACTCCAAGGCTCGCCGGATCACAGGAGGTTGCAAACAGACGGGTAGTGTCTGCCGTCCCTTGTGTGATCGTATTAATCACAAGGCTGTCGCAACCTTGGGCATCAGTGTATTCGGTTTCAAACACTCCGATCTCCATCGGTATGCAGGAAGTGCCTGAAATGTATGTGGTGTCGACAAGACTGTAGATCACATTTCGCTCCACGATACTATCACATCCTGTCATACCTGACAGGGTATCATAGAAGGTACCCAATAGGGACGAATCACAGGTCATCTCTGTCATGGTTGTCGTGTCTGCAGGTGAGATATACATGACTTCGTTTATAATCAGGCTATCGCATCCTGCCTGGTTGGTCAGCGTATCCGTGTGTGTGCCGGACTGACTCAATACACAGGTGGATTGCATAATCAATGTGGTATCCGCTGGTATTAGGCTGACCGTAGTGGTCACCACTGTATCACACCCAGTCGGATTGTCGATCGTAGTGACGAATATACCAGTCGCAGCAGGATCACAAGTATCAGCCTGCAACTGGATCATCACGGCAGGAAGGATAGAGATGTTTGTAGTGACTAGACTATCACATCCTTCTACTGTGTTAAATATATTTTCATATTCGCCGGCCTCCATCTCCCAATAATACCCTAACCTTCAATAGTGAGGGGAAATATCGCATCTGTATTGATGGTAAGATTGGCAGGTTCATTGTCACAGGTTTCTGTATCTCCCGTCAGTGCAATATGAATCACAGGGAGCATTTCCAATCCAACCGTATCTTGATTGGGACATGCAAATCCATTGCTGACAGTGACGCTATACTCCCCGGCTTCGGTAACTGAAATGGTTTGGGTGGACTGTCCTGCTGACCACTCAAACATGGAGCCCGGATTTCCTGCGTCAAAAACTACTGTTTCACCTTCGCATCGTATTTGATCTGGGCCAAGAGCAACATTGATAAGAGGCAATTCAATTACAGGGATAAATGCAGTAGCAACATTACTCATTGATCCAGAAGCTGTACTGAATTGCACTTCAACATTACGAATTCCGGATGTAGGGTATACTGCTGAATTGTTATAACTGATAAGGTGGAGGGCGTCTTTAAAGTCTGTGGATTTAGCACCTCCTGTATTTGTAAGGGTGATCAAATCAGTACCTGCCCCAGAAAAGTCTATTCCCGGAATTGACCCGGCAGTCTCCAAAAACTCCCAAGGTGAGTCCGGAAGCAAACCAATGAGTTGAACGGTCATTTCAACAATAATGGCATCATATTGAAGGCTGATGTCGATATCAGCAATACCTGCACTTCCGTCCAAGCAGGTGATATTGGATGAATTGTAATCGGAACCCATTGCACCAGAACTATCGTTACAGTCAAGATCAATATATACATCGCATGAGGTGGAAGACGAAAATTCCGCAAATGAGGCAATAAGATTTGTGTTATTTGGAAGAAAGCATACATGAGTTATACTGCCATCGAACAGGTTAATTGCCACAAGTTCATCCTCAGAAAAATTAATTCCAAGAAGGGTTCCACAAATTGAGGAAGCAGTCAGTCCGCTTATTGTATACCCTGGTGTGGGCACAATAACATAGCTGTTGGAGGGGTTTGAAATATCCAAATGAATAATTCCCTCATAGGAGGAAAAATAATATTCTCCATCAAATAAAACTAAATCTTCAAGAACGTCATTAATGCCTGTATGCCCCAAAAGCACAACTGTACCTGCAAGAATATTGTATAAATAAAGGTTCCCAAATTGATCCAGGGAATAAAATGTACTGTCCTCATAACATACAAAACCTTCCATATTCTGGATCCCTGGTCCAGGTGGAGGTGAAAAGATTAAAGTGGATCCGCCTGATAAGGTGTCCACCTGATAAATAGCGCCCCCTGTAAGTTCATAAAGGTTGCCATTTGGGCAAAAACTTACTCCGTCTCCCCATGGAGTTGAAGGTCCTATTTCGGTAAAATTACAATCATCACTACATAATGAAGCATTGAGTTCAAACTTAAACAACGCTTGAGGATTGTATGTCTGGCCGAAAAATACTTGGGGATATAACTCTGTGGAGATTAGAACAAATAGCAAAATAAAGGAAAATTGAATGCATCTGATCCAATGATAAGTTTCCTGTTTAAGGAATTTTATTGGACAATAACAATGACTTTGTGTAATGTCAGTTACTCTAGTATCTGAAAATGTTATCATTTTAATATACTCATTGTATCTGGTTGTATATAGATAGTTATTTATAAATAAAGGACGAATGCCGGTTGCCAAAGCAAGCTATCACTCATGGGTTCTTACAGCTAGGTTCCGCTCAATTAGACTTTCAAAGAAATATAATTGTACTGACAGATAATGCGAACCCACGATGATTGGTTTTTTTTGGAGTTACAACCTGTGTTCAAATATAGCATAAAGCGCTGGGAAAAGCAATAGGAGTGGCTAGGCCTCACTTTAGACGCCAGATGCCAGACTCTCAAAATAGACGCCAGATGCCAGACTCGCAGACGCCAGACGCATTTGTAAGAGAGTAAGAGAGTAAGAGTGTGAGATGCCCTCGCCCTCAGCCCTCAGCCTTCGCCTCAGTCTCAGCCTTTTTCCATGAGCCACACGGCTTGAAAGCCGTTGCAATTCAAATGCTGTCCTGCGGACCAGTTTTTTCGTTCAGACAATCATTCCAAATTGCATGAATTGCTACGGTTTGAAAGCCGTGGCAATTCAAATGCTGTCCTACGGGCCAGTTTTTTCTTTCAGGCAATCATTCCAAATTGCATGAATTGCTACGGTTTGAAAGCCGTTGCAATTCAATTGCTGTCCTTCGGACCAGTTTTTTCGTTCAAACAATCATGCCATATTGCATGAATTGCCACGGCTTGAAAGCCGTGGCAATTCAATTCCTGGCTTGGCAGCCAGTTTTTTGCTCATGGCATATAGTAAAAGTTGAGCGTAAGTTTACTTGCGTTCGAGTGTACGCAAGTTTAAACTTGCGGTCGCACAAGCGTCCGTATGGACGCTTAACCGATAATCTTATGGATGGCTGCGCCATCCATTTAAAATCCCTTCGCTGGTGGTGAGGACAGTTCGACTACGCTCTCTGCGGCGCACCAAGCCAGCGGCATCCGTTCTTGATCTCGTGTTTGTAGCATGTTGCGGACTGCCGTCCCGCTACAAATGCCGTGCATTTGGCGGGATCTTCGCTGCGCTCGAACTGCCGACTGTGGACTGCGGATTGCCGACTGCCCTTAGCCTTAGCCTCAGCCTTCGCCTAATTTTTTTCGTATCCTTGCATTCCCGAAGACTAGAGAGGACCATGCTTACTCTTTTTGCCACCCTTGGCCGATGTACTGTCTCCTCCAGTATATTGTTAGCCTTAATCTTGAGTTCCTTCTGGGCTGCGGCTCAGGAAGGGCAGAGTATACCCGAGATGTTGACTGTCGGCGGGGCACCTGCAATACGCAATTATAGTCCCGATGAATACAAAGCCCATAATCAAATATGGGCCATCGTCCAGGATGCACGTGGCGTCATGTATTTTGCCAATTCTGAAGGTATCTCAGAATATGATGGCGTTTCCTGGCGCCTTATTCCCCTTGCAGCTAATACCATCGGTCGTTCACTGGCTATCAATGATGAGGGACGCATCTTTGCAGGGTGCTATGGTGAGTTTGGTTACCTCGCTCCGGATACCAATCAACAGCTTCAATATGTTTCATTGTTGCCGCATGTAGAAGAGAAGTATCGGAATTTTACTGATGTGTGGCAAACGATTTCTGTCGGCGACTATATTTATTTCGTCACGCAGAAATATATCTTTCGCTGGGATGGAAAGAAAATGGACAGATACACTGCGAAATTTTCTTTTCATGTGGGGTTTGATGTCAATGATCATTTTTATGTCAGGCAACATAAAGTAGGCTTGATGCATATCATTACAGATTCGCTGGTGATGGCTCCGGCTGGCGAACTGTTAGCTACAGAAAGAGTCATGAGTATGCTACCTTTTCCATCAGGTGGACCAAACCAAATACTGATGGCCACCAGAAGCAATGGACTGCTGGTGTATGATGGACAATCGATAAAACCATTTATTACTGAAGCAGATCCAATACTCAAGGAAGGTCAGCTTTATTGCGGAGCTGCATTAGCCGATGGTCATTATGCATTCGGGACGATACAGAGTGGAGGTGTCATCATTGATGCTCAAGGGAAAATTCAACAAAGTCTCAACAAGTCAACAGGATTGCCGGATGAAACCATCTGGTATCTCTATCCTGACCGCCAAAATGGTTTGTGGATCGGCATGCATCTGGGCATCAGCAGGGTAGAGGTCAGTGCACCCTTTACACATTTTGGAGAGAAGCAAGGATTGGAAGGAAGCGCCCTGGAGATCATCAGACACAATCAATATCTCTATGCAGCCACCAGCATGGGTATTTTTTATCTCGATGAAAGTGTCGGTGGAATAAGCAGACCTGGTTATTTCAAAAAAGTATCTGATGTGTCACCACAGGCATGGGCACTGTTGCCATTTGATGATGTACTTCTCGGAGGATGTTTTGATGGGGTATATGAAATCATCGGCGGAAAGGGGCGACTGATCAATGCAACCTACGCCATGTCCCTGGCCAGATCAAAGAAAGATCCCAACAGAGTATTTGTCGGATTGCAAAAAGGGATGAAATCACTTTATTTCACCAACGGAAAATGGGTTGATGAAGGATTGGTGGAAGGCATAGAAACAGAGATTATCAATATTTATGAAACACCCGAAGGAAAGCTTTGGCTGACGGCACGTTTCAATGGAATGGAATTAGTAGATTATTCAAATGGATTTTCTACACAGCCACAGGTCATGCGCTATGACACTTCGCAAGGTCTCATTGATCTTGAAAGGACGATTCCTTTCAACAGTGTAAGAGGGCTCCGGTTTGCAACCTCAAAAGGCGTGCAGATATTTAATGAAGTTCAACAACGTTTTCAACAAGATAGTGCGCTGCTGACCGGCATGCCCGGAGAAAGGACAGATATCTTTTATGTCGGTGAAGACCGATGGAGAAATCTTTGGATGGTTACCCAAGGAGAGTTGGGTGTAGGAGTTCGTCAGGTGGATAGTACCTACATATGGAAGCGGGATCCATTTCTCCGTATTGAAGAGTGGGATGACTATTGTGCTTACCCGGACCCATTGCAAAGAAATATCACCTGGATCGGATGTATTGACAGAGTGATCCGGTATAATGAAGCCATACCGCTCAAGACAGATCAGGATTTTCCGACACTCATCCGTGACGTATTCATACAAGGGGATTCACTTGTCTATGGCGGCGCAGGCTTGTTGCCCGAACACATGCTGACCCTGCGGAGCAACTATAAATCCATCCGTGTCAATTATGCTGCTCCTACATTCGATGATGCATCAAAGAACATGTATCAATACATGTTGGAAGGATACGATTCTGAATGGTCTGATTGGACAGGGGAGACATATAGGGATTTTACCGGACTATCACATGGTACGTACCGATTTATGGTGAGGTCTAAAAACATATATCAACATACAGGGTCCACCGCGGTACTTGAATTTAAAATTCTCCCTCCCTTTTATCTTAGTTGGTGGGCGTGGATATTCTATATACTTATCGGCGGAGCCTTCGTTCTTGTTGTCTGGAAGACTGAGTTAGCAAGACTCCGGAAAAAACACCAGGCAGAATTGGAGCAGGTTGAGTTTGAAAAACTAAAAGAGCTTGATCAACTCAAGTCCCGCTTTTTTGCAAACATCACACATGAATTCAGGACACCGCTCACGTTGATCCTGGGTCCGGTCAATGATCTACTTTCCACAAAACCTGAAGGTGATCAATTGAGCAAATATCAAATGATCAGGAACAATGCACAGCGATTGTTGCGACTCATCAATCAACTTCTTGATCTTTCTAAACTCGAAGCTGGTAAAATGAAACTGGCCCTGTCCCATGAGGATATCATTCCAGTGATCAAGAGTATGGTCCATTCATTTGAAAGTATGGCCATCACTAAGCGGACGCAACTTGTATTGAAGAGCGATGTACAGCAGGCGATCATTGACTTCGACAGAGACAAAATCGAACAGGTGCTGACCAACCTCATTGCGAATGCACTCAAGTTTACACCTGATGGAGGGAAAGTAACCGTCTCGATCAAGGCAGATCAACTGAAAAAGGAAATTGAGATCAATGTGGCCGATACAGGTCCGGGTATTTCTGCTGATCAGTTGCCACATATTTTTGAACGTTTCTATCAGGGCAAAGAGGCTGCCAGCATAGGCGAGACGGGTAGCGGCATCGGACTTGCACTGGCCAGAGAACTTGTAGAGTTGCATAAAGGGCACATCTCTGCACATAGCGTGGAGCATCAGGGCACCACGTTTAGCATTGTACTGCCTTATAAAGGTGACGTCAATATCCTGGAGGCCAAGAGCACAATAGAACTGTCCTCCTTATCTCTTGCAGATGATGCCTCGCCGGTTCAACCGCTGACTAAAGCTATTGAAGAGAAAGAACTCGATAGTGATACCACTGTATTACTGGTGGAAGACAATCCTGACATGCGTGCATTCATACGTGAGACGCTTGCTGGAAGCTATCGGGTCATTGAGGCTGCAGATGGGCAGGATGGAGTTGAAAAGGCATTTGAATACATCCCTGATCTCATTTGCAGTGATGTGATGATGCCAAGGATGGATGGACTTGAGCTCTGCACTATGCTCAAGCGTGATGAGCGAACCAGCCATATTCCGATTATCCTCCTTACTTCCAAAGCAGATATCGAATCCCGGCTCGCAGGTCTGGAACGCGGAGCTGATGAATATCTGGCAAAACCTTTCAACAAGGAGGAATTGCTCCTTCGCGCGCGTAACCTCCTCGACATCCGACAGCACCTCCGCCAGCGGTATTCTTCCCTCCAACCAATAGAGGTTGCAGAAACTATTGATGTTCAGATCGAAGATGCATTCCTGCAAAAAATCCGGGTCATCGTCGAAGAGCACCTCGCTGATGCCGACTTTGAAGTCGATAAATTGGCCAGGCTGACCGGCATGAGTCGGAGCCAGCTCTTCCGGAAAGTCAAAGCGCTGACCGGCCAATCCCCCTCCATCTTTATCAGATCGATCCGCCTCCACCGGGGTAAAGAACTGCTGGAAACCACTCAGATGAACGTAAGCGAAGTGGCTTACCATGTCGGATTTTCTACCCCCACTTATTTTTCAGATGCTTTCAACGAATACTACGGAATCCGCCCTAGCCAGTTCAGAAAGTAAAGAAAATCAGCGTTTTGCAACATAATCTGTGATTTCTGACCAGATATTGGTTGCCCTTTTCGTGCCATCGGGGCAATTTTACCTGCATGAAAAATACCCCTAACCCAAACTTCTCACCCTTTAAAATTCAGACCATGAAGCGACTGCTCCCGATGGTGCTTTGTCTGCCTTTTTATGGCTTGACGGCCCAGACGACAGACCATTACATTATCTCCGCCCAGGGAAATGAAACGAAAGGACAGACCATGTCCCTGTGTTGGACGATCGGCGACCTGGCCACCGAAACCTCTGGGATCGATCAGGCCCTCACTACCCAGGGATTTCAGCAGCCAACACTTTTTGTAAAAGAATTGGATCCGGCAAGTCAACCTCACCCCTTGATTGACGAGGCAGGGAAACCAGTGAATGCGCTCCCGCTCAAAGGAGATGCTGAAGCTCAGGCGTCTAACAGTGCGATCAAAGCGAATGTGTACCCAAATCCATTCAGCAATGATATTACTGTTGAAGTTGGAAACATCACCCAGGAATATCACCTGGACGTTTTCGATCCACAAGGCAACCTGATCTCCAGATGTACCTCCGGAAATGCAAAGGAGATCATCCGTCTGGAAGACCTGCCTGCCGCCCAATATATACTCCGGATCTCTACCCTGGATGACATGCATACGCAAGTCTTCCAGATCGTCAAATCCAAATAAAACCCCGAAACGATTTTAAAACACAAACCAGAAAATCACCACCACATGAAATATATACTACTCACTTCCACTTTAGTTTTGCTACTTATCTCTTCTGTCACTGGACAGAAAGCAGCTCCTCCGGGAATGCGCTATCAGGCTATCGCCCGTGATATCGACGGAAACATTCGTGCCTCACAACCGCTCGAGGTAAAGGCTGAACTCGTGCTCCTCGAAGCAGGAGAAGAAGTCGTCTATGAAGAATTTCATCAGGCTACTTCTGGTGAATTTGGCTTACTTAATATTACCATTGGCGAAGGGGCTAATGCTAAAGGCCAGTTTGCAGATGTGCCCTGGAGCAAACCAGTATGGGTCAGAATCTCCATCAAGCACGCAGACGATAAAGCCTTCCAACTCGTCACCACCAGCAAACTCTATTCAGTGCCTTATGCTTTCTATGCAGAAACTGCAGGATCTGTGATCGGAAGTGATGATGTCAATGAGAGTGAGCAGGATAGCAGTGGTGGCAGAGGCTTCAGTCTTGATCAGACCTCGATCTACTGGACCTTGGATGGTAATGCTAATTCACATGCTGTCAAGCCTTATGGCCCGGCTGTATTAGGTACCAAGGACAGGAAGGACCTGACGATGATCACCAATAATATCCCACGATTGATTATTGATAAAGACGGCGGGATCAACCTGCTGACCAACCTCGAACTCGATGGGGATTTGAATGTGAATGGGAATACAACCCTGAATGGTTCACTCGATGTTACGGGCATGAACCCTACACGACTTTCAGGAACATTAGATGTTGACAAAGCCACTACACTCAATGATTCACTCACGGTCAACAATAATGCCCCAACTTACCTGAGTGGTTCACTCGTAGTAGATAAGACATTGACAGTTGAAGGACCAGCTACTATCAACAATACGCTCGATGTGACTGGTATGTATCCTACCCATCTGTCCGGGACGCTTACAGTTGATAATGCAACTACCCTTAATAATTCACTCACAGTGACCAACATGGCACCGACTTCATTGACCGGTGCACTTGATGTTGATAAAACCTTGAATGTAGATGGGGCGACAACCCTCAATAATAACCTTACGGTAACCGGAATGTATCCTACTACATTAACAGGTACGCTCACCGTCGATAAAGCTGCGATCATCAATGATGCATTGACGGTCATGAATATGGCTGCTACACATCTGACTGGTTCGCTTACAGTAGATGGCGATATTAACCTGGGAGGAGATATCCTTCTGGATGGACCACTTGTCGTCAGTGGTATGAACCCTTCTCACCTCACCGGAACATTGGTGGTTGATAAACTTGCAACACTGAATTCAGGTCTTGTTGTCAATGGTGAAGGCACACTTGGTCCGAATGGTGAACACGTTGCTTACTTTAACAACACCGAAGGTGGTACAAGTGATGGTATCGCTATACGAATCAATAACGGCTCTACTTCAGCAAATAACAATTTTGTAACCTTTTATAAAGGGGACAATAGTGTCGCTGGCCGGATCGAAGGGTATGTACTTTCTGATATTGGTTCACCGCCGATCCCGACTGAAGATGAAATCTGGTCAGCAGTGTGTGTGACGATAGCGGATTACAATCCGGTGACTATTTTCTGGACACAATTTGCCAACTACTTCAATTTGTTTGGTACCGTTTGGAATGGTGCCACGATTCCGGCATTTGGTATTCCTGATTTTCCGGGACTGGAAATGCCTGATTTTCCTGGCGTACCTATGCCTACATTTCCAGGCGTAGGGATGCCGACGTTTCCGGGTCTGGGATTACCGGATTTCGGTGGTGTCACACTACCTAGCATACCTTCCGTTTCCATTGACGGAGTGGGCACGATTTTTCCTGGGTTGAGTTTTCCGAGTATCCCGGCTGTCAACATTCCGGATATTCCTTCATTCGATATTCCGGATGTGCCTTCCTATGATATTCCGGATGTTCCTGCTTTTACGATACCTAACATTCCTGCCTTCACGATTCCTGATGTGCCGGAGATTGATCTTTCAGCAGATCTGTTTGTAGTGCCTACCGTTCCGACCTTCAGTGATATCTTAATTGACCTGGGCGTTTGTCCTGATGAAGATATTTTTGATGTCAATGATGGATATGTAGTGCGATTGATAGAGTGGGGTATACAAAATGATATGCAGAACATGATCTCTTTCAATCCGATCGATCTGGTCACCAAGTCATTGTCATGGGGTCTGACCAAAGCGGTCAAACATGGAGGTGTTACCTATGGATCAAAGGGAGCTGACTATGCTGAATACCTTCCTAAACTGCATGCCACTGAACAATTTTTGGGCGGCGAGATCGTGGGTATACACGGCGGTCGTATCAGTAAAGTGACTGCGGGAGCTGATCAGATCTTAGCGATCTCCACCAAGCCACTTGTCCTTGGAAATCAACCAGAGGAATCAGAAGAAACCATGTTTGAAAAAGTAGGCTTCCTGGGTCAGGTACCTGTATTTGTGCAAGGTCCGGTGGCATTAGGTGATTATATCATTCCATCAGGAAAGAATGACGGTATCGGTATCGCGATCAGTAAAGATGAACTCACAGCAGAATTACTTCCACTCATTTTTGGAAAAGCATGGTCTGATTCACCACTCGAGACAACAGTTGTGATAAATACATCCATTGGCTTGAGACCAATCGAAATAGCAGAAGTATTGCAGCAACGTGATGCGCGACTGAAAACACTTCAGGCTCAAATGCAAGATCAGGATGCGACCTATCGTAAATTAAAGGATGATGTAGATGAGCTCAAGGCTCATTTGAACATCGGCGGTGGTGCTTCGGCCAGTCACATCAATAAATAAAAAGATCAGTTCAATTTATAAATGGTAAAACCAATGAAAAATCTACTGATTCTTTTATCCATCCTACTCTCCGCAACATCTGGGCTGTTAGCGCAGTCAGTGAGCCAGGGTATGCGTTTCCAGGCGCTCGCCAGAGACCTGCAGGGTAACCTCCTGGCAAAGGAGAAACTCGAAGTGAAGGTTAAATTGTATGCTTCTGAGCCGGAAGAAAAAGTGTTTTATGCAGAAGGTCATCATATCCAGTCAAACTAACTAGGTTTGCTTGATTTCGTCATCGGAGAAGGTGCCAATTTTGGCGGTGACTTTAGCAGGATTCCCTGGGCCGAACAAAAAATGTGGGTCAGGATTTCGGTGAAGACACTACATGATGAAGATTACCAACTGATCAGTTCAGGACAATTGTACTCCGTACCATATGCGTTGTATTCCAATACTGCAGGTGCATTGGCAGATGGTGGTGCAGGCAATGATACGACTAGTGGTAACAACAGGGGACAAAGCATCGATCAGACTTCGATCTACTGGACACTCGATGGCAATTATAATTCACATGCTGTCAAGCCGTATGGCCCGGCTGTATTAGGTACCAAGGACAGGAAGGATCTCACGATGATCACAAATAATATCCCGCGGTTGATCATTGACAAAGAAGGCAATATCAACATCCTCTTTGATGTCAATTTCGAAGGAAATCTGACAGTGGGTGGTAATACGACCTTAAATGGTTCCCTGGATGTGACAGGCATGCAACCGACTAACCTTACAGGTACATTAGATGTAGTTAAAGCGACCAACTTAAATGATGCATTATCTGTCACCACAATGGCACCTACTCAATTGACTGGTGATCTGAAGGTAGGCCAGGGTATGAAGGTGCTGGGAGCAACAACGATTGACAATAGCTTAAATGTTGGAAATCTGGCAACGCATCTTTCCGGTACTTTAGTTGCCGATAAAGAAACAGTTGTGAATGGACTGACTGTGGCAGGGATGTCTCCAACCCAATTGACCGGGACCCTGGATGTAGACCGTACCATGAACGTCGATGGATCAACGACACTCAATCGCGCGCTCACCGTGACTGGAGGAAATGCTACTCACCTGACAGGTATTTTTCAGTTGCCAAAACTGCGATCCTCAACGCTACGCTCACAGTGACACATGCTAAACCAACGCATCTGACGGGCACACTGGAAGTTGATGGTGCTTCAAGTATAGGTGGTGATTTTACATTGAATGGTAAGTTGGATGTTGCTAATATGCAACCAACCACCATGTCAGGAACACTTGCAGTTGACAAACTAACGACGACGAATGCAGGATTGCAAGTCAATGGAGGAGGCAGTGTAGGGCCGGGTAATGAATACCTCGCCTACTTCAACAACACAGAAGGTGGTAGTGGTGATGGGATCGCTATCAAGCTCGCCAACGAACAAGTAGATAAGCAAACAAACTTCATGACCTTCTACCGTGGTGCGAATACAGTAGCAGGTCGGATTGAAGGATATGATTTTGGCGACATAGCCGATATTCCGGTTCCTACAACAGATGAAATATGGAGTGCGGTGTGTGTGGGCATCGCGGATTATAATCCACTCACTATCGTGTGGACACAAGCTGCCACTGGCTTTAATTTGTTTGCGGGTCTATGGAACAACACGACGATTCCGGCCTTTGACATACCGGACATTCCGCCATTTACAATTACAGATGTACCCGCATTGACTATTCCAAATGTGCCTGCATTTGTAATTACGGATGTACCCGGTTTTAATATACCGGATATACCAGGAGTTGTACTTCCGGATGTACCTCGACTGACGATTGGTCCATTGCTCTGCACCAATATTTGCTTTTGCCCATGCGGAATTGATATCACTGAATGGGAATGTTGTTGCGAAGACGTCTGTCTGATTCCAGGATCATTCACGGTATGGCCTGCCATTACGATTCCTGATTTTCCAGGTATTGCCATTCCTGATTTTCCGGGGATAGAGGTGCCTGATTTTCCAGGAATTGATGTTCCTGATTTTCCGGGGATAGCTGTGCCTGATTTTCCGGGTTTAGTCATTCCGGCAGTCCCTGAAATCAATCTGGCGGAGGTGTTTGGTGAGTGTCCTACGATACCGACCTTCAGTGACATCCTGATCTCTGAGGGGATATGTCCTGATGAGGACATATTTGATCTGAATGATGGCTATGTCAGAAGACTTGCAGAGTGGGCTTTTGAAAACAGGCTGCAAAGTGTGGTGTCCGCTGATCCACTCAAATTGCTGGGCAATGCCATAGCGTGGGGATTGACGACCTCTGTCATGCATAATGGCGTAGTGTATGGTTCGAAAGGAGCCGATTATGCCGAATATCTACCAAAGATGTATGCATCGGAGCAATTCATGAAAGGCGAAGTTGTAGGGGTGTATAATGGTAAGATTTCCAAAAACACATTACATGCCGACCAGATCCTTGCTATAACTTCACAACCATTAGTGCTTGGTAACATGCAGGATGAAGACATCATCGCTGACTTTGAACAAGTAGCTTTCCTTGGACAGATTCCTGTGTTTGTCAACGGACATGTGTATGCAGGTGATTATATCGTTGCTTCCGGTAAAAATGATGGAATGGCGATAGCTGTTAAAGCAGAAAGCATCACAGCAGAAATGTTGTCAATGGTTTTAGGCACTGCCTGGGAAACACATGCAAGTGATGGTGTGGCATTAGTCAACACGTCGATCGGTTTACGTCCGATGGAAATCGCGGAAGTTGTTAAAAAACAGGATGTATTGGAAAATTCACTTCAGGAAAAAGTAGAAACGCATCAGACAGGTTCAGCGCAGTTGACAAGCGATATTGAACTGATCAAGCGCGCGGTTTATCATCCCTGATTATAAGATATTACTTATTCACCCAATGGGAGGCAGATGATATTCGATTGTCTGCCTTCCTTATTTCAAAAAGAAACATAACTTCAACATGATGAGAATCTCGATTTATTTGGCGACAGCTATGTTGATGCTTATCGGGTCTATCCTCTATGGACAATCGTTTGAAGGCATAGTGACTATGAAAGTGTCTACATCACCTGAAAACATCTCCATGTTGACAATCAAGGGAGACCTCTCGCTGATGGAGATGCAGATCGATACGGTACAGACCATTAAATTGATTAAAGACCGTGGGGCAGAGACCACCACCATCCTGAGGTCGAAGAATGAAATGAAATATGGTTACAGATCCAGGATCTTATATGGAGAGGATGAGCATATCCCAACCGTCAATCCGACAGCTCACCAGTTGGTGATCACCGTCACCGATGAGGAAAAGTATTTCGGTTCGTTCCGATGCGTCAAGACCCTTCTGCATAGTCCGAAGGCTACGGCTGAAGCATGGATCACCAAAGAGCCTGCATTGCGCTTGAGTGGGTGTTTTCCAAACTTCCTTGGGGAAGGTACAGATCCTGATTTGTTTGCCTTGCGGGAATTAGCTGACCAGGAGGGGCTGATCATGTATTACAGTGAATCATTGAGAGCGGGTAAGGAAGTGACCATCATAGAAGTTACTGCGGAAGAGAAAGTAATTACCTTGGATGCCTTTGCCATTGATGCCGGTTATGTGGTGCTGGATGAAGAAGGGATCAAGCGACTATATGGCCAGTCATTGAGTGATCCACTGAAAAAGGCTCAGTGGGAAGAATTCAGGCAGATTTTCGGCAATAAATAATGGCTATTTTTAACCCCCTTATGGAAGGCTCCTAAAACCCACAACACATGACTTATTTTAAAATACAAATTTCCTTTCCCTTGATGGTAAGAAGATTATCCCTCACCTTAGTACTCGGTTTGTTTGCATTGCTGAGTCTTGCAAAGGCGGAAGGCATCAGGATAAAGGGCACGATCACGGGATATGAAGGTAGTGAGGCATTCCTGTCCATGATGTATGGAGGAAACCAATATATGGTCGATACGGCGAAAGTTGTCAATGGTACGTTCACCTTTGAAAGTATCTATCATCTTGAATCAGGAGTCTACCTGGTCATCCTGCCGCCAACTAAAAGTTTTTTGATCCTCGTCGATCGGAATATTCCCGAATTCAGCTTTACGGCTGATGTAAACCATATCAACAATACCATCAGGTTTGATAAGTCATCGGACAATACAGAGTATTACGCCTATTATCGGTTTTTCGAAGAGAAAAAAATGACCCTCGATAAAATCAAGAAGGATTATGATGCGCAAGTCAACGAACCTGACAAGGTAGCCTTGCTCTCGAGGATGCAACAAGAGAAGAAAGATATTATCGCGTATCAGAGCGCCCTCATCGCACGAATACCAGGAACACTGACAGCTGCCATGGTGAAATGTGAGTTGCCGGTAGAAGTACCCGCTTTCAACGGTTCTCCTGAAGAAATCAATCTGCAGAAATATCGTTTTCAACGTGAACACTATTTTGATAATGTGGATATAGCGGATGAACGGTTGATACGTGCGCCCAGGAGTGTACTCGTGGATCGTGTCGACTTCTATCTTGACAATCTGATCCCAAATCAGCCTGATTCGATTATTAAAGGCGTAGATGAGTTGTTGGCCAGATGTGAAAAGACACCCGTGTCTTATCGGTTTTTTCTGACACATATTTTTAATAAATACCGGGAGGCCAAGAGCATTGGCATGGATGCGGTCTACGTACACATTGCTGAAGAATATATTGTAAAAGGCAAGACACCCTGGATAGAAACCCAGGAGAAGGATGAAGTGCTGGCAGCGGTCAAACTGATTTCACCGACATTGATTGGCAAGGTAGCCCCTGATTTTACGGTGCAGACGCAGAGCGGCAAGGATATATCATTGCACAGTATTCAATCACCTTATACTGTACTATTTTTCTGGGCACCTGACTGTACGAATTGTCAGCAGAGTATGCCGGTGTTAGCTGATTTCTATAAAGCTTACAAAGCAAAAGGTGTGGAGGTCTTTGGTGTTTGTTCGAAAATCAATGACCAGGAAAAGAACTGCTGGACGTATCTGGCAAATCATCCCGAATACAATTGGATCAATGGCAGTGACCAGACCAATGGAGCATCAGGTGTGCGTACGCAATACAACATCACCACTACGCCCAGAATCTATCTGCTGGATAAAAATAAAACCATCGTCGCAAAGGATTTTGGCGTAGAGCATTTGGGAGAGGTGATGAATAGGTTGTTGCCGAGTAGTAGGCTAAGGCTGAGGCGGAGGCGAAGCATTTTCAACCTAAGCTCAACTTTGAGACAAGAGAAAAAGTAGAGAAAAGGTAGAGAAAAGAGTACGGACAGGACGCGTCCTGTCCGTACTCTTTTCTCTACCTTTTTCTCTACCTATATCTTGGAATATTCCCCGCCGTGAGCGCAGAAATCTTCATTATTTTTTACACATATGAGCAAAGATCATTCACATCCTGCAATCTTTGCAACGAACGTACCACCACCAGAAGAGGGTTGTAGACTCGAGGCACTAAATCCAGGTGTGAGTTTGACAAACCCTTCGGATTGGAATATCACATCCGCTTCTCCATTTATCCCAGCTGAGCTGTTGAGATTAAGGACTGTTGAATATTTCCAGTCGCCCCAACTAATGGAATCAATGATCGTATAACTAAGAGGGCATTGCACACATGATTGGATGCAGGCTTCATCTTCAATAAAATCAAACATTTCATCAATGTTGGCCTGTGCCCAGGTGGCAGATTCTACCAGATTAAGACTGGGCTCCATGATGGTGCCTGTATTTTCTTCATGGTCAGCATCCAGCAGATGGCCAGACTCATGGGCTTGAAGTATTGCCAGCGTGTAAAAATCATTAGCTGAAAAACGCTCTAATATTGTCCACTGGTAAAGACCTACATCTCCACAGGCTCCCCCCACACCGGCATATCCGACAACGCCATAATTATCGTCATCATGTAAATCATTGGAAGTCCATAAGTGGCCTATATCCTGAGTTGAAAAATAAGCACCGGCCCAATCACCGAAGTCAAACATTAAATCATCAACTTCTGTGGTATCTCCCCAGGGATTGGATGAATTTGCCGGATCTGTAACCATAAAAAATTCAGCGACCCAGAAATCAAGATCAAAATCATCGTAGAAAGGCTCCATCACATTCATGACGGTGAGATTGAAATCGAGGATGAGATCAACATCCTCATAATCCTGCCACATCTGGTTGTCTGTAGCAAAGGAGACCTGGAGTTCAAGACAGGAAAAAGTACGTCGACTGCTTCGTTTCACGCTCTTCATTGTGTCCGCTGGTTCAGGATAAGATTCGGAATGAATTTCCTTCTTAGATGCATGGCATAAACCCGGAGGTGTGGCAATCATATCCGAAAGGCGGTACATCACAAGCTTGTTATCAGCGGCCTGCCTTGTCAATTGGCTTACAGGTTGTATAATATAGGTATCATCTCCATCAGGCATCAAGGCCACAAAGGTTTCGTCCCGGATCGTAAACCGGGCATCAACTGACTGGTCTTGATTGTAGCCGACAAAAGTCCTGCAGAGACGATCGAATTCGAGAGGAACAATACCTCCATTTTTCATCGTGGTTCCTTTGGCATCGGGACTTAGAATGTTGTTTTCATAAAGTGTCCAATGAAAGACCGTGCTTCCCATCTCCAGGGTGATCGGAATCGCAAATTGCCGGGTATGTACATATGCATCGATGTCAGCAGCAGGCAGTTCATACACTTGGTAATTTTTCAATACTGCCGCTAGCGCCTGATCGCTGTAGCGTACAGGTGTGCCGCGGAATGTTTGAGCTATGATATGCTGCGATGAGAGGATCAGGGTCAAGGTGATGATGAAGGCAGGTTTCATATTATTTGTTCAAACTGGTTTTTAACTGGTCAATCTGCTCTTGTAACTGGATCACATACAGGGTGAGTTCTTCTACTTTTTCCAGCAGCTTTCTATTCATCTCGCCGACTTCAATTCCTTCTTGAGCGACTTCATCCGCTTTTGGAATATTCGGGAGGTGCTTGTTTTCCTTGATAAATGCTTTTAATTCGTGCAATGGAGTTAAATCATATTCTGAAGCGAATACGTAATCAGGCCAGTTGTTGTACAATTCAACTTTCAACTCTTCACATATGATTTTTCCATTGACGGTGAGTTTGTAAGCACTTGCATTGGCATTGATTCCACCAATCGCTATCTGCGTGCCGTCAAGTTGCATCGCCCCGCCATTTACACCGAGCGCAAATGTATTTCCACTTTGGGAGATATATGATTTGTAAGTTCCATTCTGATAGAATCCAATATTGGGATCCACACCATCTAGTCCGAGAGCCTGGCCGTTTTGTTTGACATACACACGTCCCCTCACATCCAGTTTTGCTGTAGGTGCTCCGATGCCAATACCAACCTCACCATTATTATCTACAAACAGTTTATTGGTCGAACCCACCTTAAAGGCGCCTCCATCATTTTGTACAGTCAGCGTAGCAATGCCGGCACCATCCCGCGCCAGAATTTCGTTGTTGTCAAATATGACATTGGTCGATGAAGCATTTCCAAGCATCAGGAATCCATTTCCATCAAACGGATTCGGCTCCACATCGGCACCACCATCTATGTGAAGTTTGGCAATGGGTGGAAATGTACCGATCCCTACTTTACCTGCCTGGTCCACCATCACCTGGTCTGTGCCATTCATCCGGATGATCAGATCTCCCAAAGTATTACCGCTATTCGTTCCCATCCGCAGGTTGTTTCCATCCTGAAGTTCAATAAATGTCTTTTTTTCATTTGCATTGCCACCACTGGCAGTCGCATCGTAAAATTGGATAGTTGCATTATCAGAAGTCAGTGAAGAATGAATGCCATTACATCATTTCCACTGGTAGCCCTTACATGGAGTTGCGCCAATGGATTGAAGACTGAACCATTCATGTTGATACCAACCCTCGAACTACTGTTGAGCAGGATATCTTTTTTTCCTGGGCCATCTGCAGACAGACTTATATAGTTTGGATTGTCGTTGTCTTCCGTGTACAGCATTTCGGCGAGTGTGCTTCCGTCGCGGATAAATCTCAAGCCCGCCTTTTTCTCATCTTCTGTTGTCATTTCAAAATTGACTAATGGAGCATATGGAATACCCACTATGGTGCCTGGATGTGAAACCAGGATGGATCCGTCATTGATATGCAACTTCCTTTCCGGTGCAGCGGTACCGATACCTACATTACCGGTGCTGTCAATGACCATGTTTGTATTTCCATTCATGCGGACTATAAATGCACCTCCTGTATTTCCTGAATTCGTTCCGATGCGCAAGTTGTTACCAGACAATTGCATAAATCCTTTACTCACCCCTGCGCTCTGCAGTTGGATTATAGCTGTTGGATTATTGATCGTGACCGTACCATTTTCAGCCAGCATATTGCCGATGAGATGGAATTTTGATGTGGGCGTCCCGGTGCCGATACCTACATTGCCTGCCAGATTACTGAATTGATCATCGCCTGCGATGGTCCAACCTGTGGATCCACCACCGCCTCCACCGAGTTCATCAGCCCTGGCAATTCGTTTCCATATTGAGCCATCATAGAAGTAGATGCCGGAGGTTGACAAGCCAACAGCATCTGTCTGGTAGACTAAAAGGCCTGGCACGAGATTACCTATAGCCGTGCGTTGTGTGTAGGTCATACGCGGGAAAAGGAAACCTTTTGTAGTACTGCTTACTTCTAGTATTGAACTTGATGCAGGCGCACCAGATGTCCCGACACCAACTCCTCCCGAGTTATTATTGTACTGATCATTGCCAGTGGTTGTCCAGGTTGCTGGTGGTACAACCGGAATTTCATCTTTGCGGGCTAAGCGTTTCCAGCTTCCTCCGCTGCCCCCACTTTCAAATACATAGAAGCCGGGGGTGTTGAAATTATAGGTGTCAGTCTGGTATACCAACAATCCATTAGCAGGTGTGATGATAGCTGTACGTTGGGCCCCGGTCATGCGCGGTATGAGAAGCCCTTTGTCAGTACTGTAAAGGTCCAGTAAAGAAGTGGGAGCAGGGGCCGTGGTGCCTATTCCGGCATTATTCTGTCCATAGCTGATAGCTCCATGTATGGATAGAATGATAATAAACAGACGAAATTTCATGATGTGGAAGGTTTAGATTTTGGAATAGCAGGTGTGAGTGCATCCAATTCGATGATTAATTGAAGTATTGGGGTGAGCGCGGGATTGTTTTTGATATGTGCATTGATCTTTGGCGCGAGGTATTCATAGTGATCGATCGTGCCGGCAAGCCGCATCGGGAGATAGATATATTGCATCCATTGCCATACATCAGGTACCGGGCCCTGGTCATAAGCGTATATCCAGGCGGGCATTTCTGCTGACCACAATCCTGCCTGTTGCATAGCCTGATGGATCAATTCTATCTGATGGCAAAGGATCTGCTGCTTCGACGGCATAAATGTTTGATTACCATTCAAACATAGTGGGACTATCAGAGGTGACATCGGGTAAACTACAATACGGTGCATATGTCTCATTAAAGGGATATATTGGTTGAGTATAAGGTATGGTGAAGCCAATGGTCCACTGACCAATGAGCGAATGGTAAAATCCGTTGATTTAAAGGCTAGGCGCCAACCTGCAACTTATCTACTTTTGTCGACCAGCTATATGTACAAGAGATATATACCATTGCTTTGGATCATCCTACACCTGGGATGCAGTCAATGGTGTCTTGCGCAACATCTTTCTTTCCGATACCTGGGTAGTGATCAAGGGTTGAATACCCTGGCCTCATGGAGTTGTGTGATTGACCAGCATGGATTTTTGTGGGTGGGAACAAGTGATGGATTGGTGAGATTTAACGGAAAGGAAACCACTTATTATTTTCAACAGGATCATCCGGAAATGCCTTCTGACCAGGTGGGATATATTTTTGCAGATTCCCGCAATCGTATTTGGGTATGTTCTAATAAGGGACTTGTGCGAATTGATGAGCAAAGGCAATTTGAACGTCAGGTTATCAGAGAGGATCAGCCTGCAATGGATGTGGATTTTTGTTGTGAAGATGGTAATGGCAATATGTATGCTTTTAGTGCTGCCGGTATCTTTTTGTTGCGCGATGGTCAACCAGGATGGATAGCTCAACCCTGGTTGGACAGCCTGATAGCCGGAAGGGGATTCAAAGACTTGCGTCGGTTTGATCGTGACCGGTATCTATTGGTTTTTCCATCGGCCGGCGTCATGCTTGTCAATATGACGGAAAGGAAGCAAGAGGTTTTTGTTCCTGCCATCGGGGCCAATTGTGCTACCCGGTTTGATGAGGAAAGTATACTGATAGGGAAAAGTGGCGGATTCGAATTGCTACATGTTTCCCTTGATCAGCCATCTGTGCTTCGAAAGATTTCTCCTCCTCCTTTTTTTTATCATACTAACAGGCATGAACAAATTCATAGTATAGTCAGGGCGGCAGATCAACACGTATACATCACCACAGAAGGTGAAGGGCTTATAGGCCTGGATAGTTCCCTGACCCATTACACACATTATACCCATGACCCACTCAATCCGTCAACGATTATCGAAAACAGTCTGCGATTTATCCTGGCGGATTCGTCAGGCAATCTGGTGATCACCTGTCTTGGAGGTGTGAATTATACGAACGTCCACAATACAGATGTGGAATATGTTAATTATCTCCAAACCGATGACGGAGAGATCATAGATCAAAGGGTGCTAGGCATTGCCGAAGATCGTTTTAATAAACTATGGATATGCACCAATGATAATGTATTCGTGTATGATCATGACCATCATCGTACGCAACGTATTTCCATTCCCACTAACCTCAAGCTTAAATCCAATACGTTATCACCTATTTGTGTAGAACGTGACGAGGATGATCGTCTTTGGGTTGCGCTCCGGCAAGAGGGGATTGCCATTTTTAATCCGACGGGTGTTTTCAATAAGCTTATTTCTTCAGCCGATTATCCTGAATTCGGAAAACCGATTGATAAAACAAGAATCATCCGGGAAGGCAACGATGGGTATGTATACATCGGGACAGAAGATGGGTTGTTCAGAATGAGCAGGAAAGATTTTGTGTTGGACACGTTTGCGGATCATCCTGATCTGGCCCCTTTACGGCGTGCCCGGATAGTGGATATACTGCCGGTGGAGAATGGTATCTGGGTCACTTCATCACCTGGTGGGGCGGCATGGCATTATTCATTTACAGACAGGAAATTGAAATTCTTTAACCAGCAGAATGGATTGATGACCAATCGCATTTATGGAATCGCAGCAGGTAAGCAGGGAAATATGTATGTAGGATCCTACAGTGGCTTTTCAATTATTTCACCATCGGACTCCATCCGGAATTTTATCAAAGGCCAAGGGCTTATCAGTCCCCGCGTCGAATCCATTGAAGTAGCTGAAGATGGATCGGTGTGGATGACAAATAATTATAGCCTGCTTAAATATAATCCGTCCACAGGAGATATTCTCAAGGTGGGCGGAAGGCAGGGATTGACCAATGTCAATTTTGCTGTGATGAGTTCCATCAGGTTGGCATCCGGGAAAATTGCTTTCGGGGCTAACAAAGGATTGATCATGGTGGATCCTTCTGTCATCAAATTTGGTACAGATTCCTTAAAAGTCTATGTATTTTATCGCGATGCTGAGGGTAGAGAAATCGAGGTGCTACCGGGGAAGAAACTTGAATTCAATTACAAGCAGCAAAACATTCGTTTTTCATTTGCGGTCAATGATATCATGGTGGCCGATCAGGTGCTGTTTAGATACCAATTATCAAAAAAGGATCAGACAGCATGGTCCTCTGCTTCCGAACTATCATCGGTCGATTTCAATCTTGATCCCGGTGTATATCGGATGCAGGTGGAAGCGTTTGATGGATATAGATGGTATGCTTTTCCGGAGGTGATTCAATTGCGTATCAGTCCTCCCTGGTGGAAGGAATGGTGGGTGATCTCCTTAGCTGTGCTGATGGCAGTGGCAGGCTTTTGGTTTTATTTCAGAGGGCGCATCGAAAAGTATAAAAAAGAGCTATCTATCGCACGGCAGATCTCGGACCTTGAATCAAAAGCGCTACGTGCTCAGATGAATCCACATTTTGTATTCAATAGCCTGAATGCTATCCAGGAATGTATAGTGACCGGAAAGATTGAAGAAGCGTATACGTATTTGTCCCGGTTTTCCCGATTGCTGAGATTAGTCCTGGAGCATTCGGATGTAGGTGAGATTTCTTTGCACGAGGAACTTGAAGTACTCTCCTTGTTTGTATCTCTCGAACAACTCAGATTTAGAAATGAAATGGAGTTTGTGATGGATGTGGAGGAAGCACTTGATAAAGATGAGATCATGATTCCACCTATGCTCATACAACCACATCTTGAAAATGCTATATGGCATGGACTGCGAAATAAGGAGGGTAAGAAGTTGTTGAAACTTACGATCCGTGAACATATTCCGGATTACCTTGAGGTGGTGATCGAAGACAATGGTGTCGGACGCATCAGGGCGCAGGAGATGCGCCAGGGCAGGTTGGGTGGCAGTACGCACACGTCGAAGGGCAAACAACTTTCGGGTAACCGGATGGAGTTGTTGAAAAGCAATCATGCTATGACGGGTATGACTATCACTGACCTGGCAGGTGAGGATGGTACTCCGTGTGGAACAAAGGTGCAACTAGTCATTCCGATCATCGGGAAATAAAAAACAGAAAAGAACAGGATCTAATGATCAGGATATTAATACTTGATGACGAAGAGGCAGCATGCAATATACTGGCCGTGCTGATCGGAAAGTATATGCCACTCGCGCATGAGATACGCATTGAGCAGGATCCTGTCAAAGCGCTGCAACAGCTTGCTGATTTTCATCCCACACTGGTCATGCTCGATATTGAAATGCCGGGTATGAATGGTTTTGACTTTCTCAACAAGGCTGGCACGTGGGATTTTGATGTGATCTTTACCACCGCGTACGATAAATATGCGATCAAGGCGATCCGCTTCAGTGCACTGGATTATTTAATGAAACCCCTTGATATCCTGGAGTTACAAAATGCACTCAACAGGCATATCATACGGCGCAACTTATCACAGCAGACCCGGCATGACCTGGTGCATAACCTGATAGAGAATGTGCAGAAGCCGGATTCGGATGAATACAGGCTCGCTATATCTACGTCCGAAGGGGTTTTCTTTTATCTCCCTTCGGAAATCATCCGGTGTGAGGGAGAAAGCAACTACACCCGTTTTTTCCTCGATGGATCAAAGCCATTGATGGTCTCTCATACGCTGAAAGATTATGAATCGATTCTGACCGACTATGGATTTGTGCGTGTGCATAAATCGCATCTCGTCAACATGAAGTATGTATCGAGGATGGATCGTGATGGGTTCCTGTGGCTGCAGAATGGAGAAAGTGTGCCCGTGTCGAGAAGGAGGAAGGAGGAGGTGATGCGGATATTGAGAAGTGTGAAAAATGAAGAGTGAAGAGTGAAAAATGAAAAAGGCAAAGACTAAGACTAAGGCTAAGGCGAAGGCTGAAGCGAAGGCAAAGTAAAAAAGATCGATGATTACAAATCATCGATCCAAGTGCCATAGGCACGACCGATTTTGTAAAGTGGGGTTTTAACCCCACTAAAAAAAGGCGAAGGCATATAAAGTGAAAAATGAAGAGTGAAGAGTGAAAAATGAAAAATGAAAAATGAAAAAGACTAAGGCTGAGGCGTAGGCGAAGTAAGGAAGCGAATAGTGAAAAGCGATGTGCTGAGCGTAGTCGAAGCATGAAAAGTGAAAAAAGGCGGAGGCTAAGGCGGAGGCGAAGCAAGGAAGTGAAAAGTGAAGAGTGAAAAATGATGCTTCGGCTACGCTCAGCAACCGGGAGTATTGTCCAGACCGATGATCCAAGTTTAAATTCCAAAGTAGTCTTTGATCTGACTGGGTGACGTTTCGGCTACGCTCAACATTTCAAAAGTTTGATCAAGAAAATATGTTTTGTTCAGTGAGCTGAAACGAAATTCGCAGTAGTCTTTGTTATGATTTTGCACCCATGAGCATACATTGTCGTTTCGACTACCTCAGTAACCGGTAAGCCCTGAAAGGGCGTCTGAATAGGAAGGGGGTTCAGCCCCTGGCAAGATAGGATCTCAAGCGTTTTTATATTTATTTCGCTATTTTCGCACCTTCTCCTACAGACTGGGGTTGTTTTTCTTCAATAACTTGGAGTTAATCCACGGCTGGAGATATTTCTTAATTCACTAAAACTCAAACCACGTGAAGAAATTTTTTATTTTAAGCGCCTTAGCGCTATTATTGACCACCGCCATGCAGGCGCAGCAACTGTTGACTCCATCTTTTGGGTTCTCGCACAAGAAAACATCCTATGTCACCCTGACAGATGGCACCGTGATCACAGGAACGCTGAAGGATGTTGATCGTAAAAGGGATTGATTGAATATGTCAACATTGAAGATGGTGATGGTAAAAAGAATAAACTTAAAGCTGAGAAAATCAAGTTGATGTATTTACCTCCAACCGCTTTTGATAACATGGCAAAAGCTGATGCCTTTTTAAGCGATGCGCAAAATTGGACGGATCAGAAGTTGAATGAGGACTTCATCCATCAAGGATATGTTTATTTTGAAAACACGAAAGTGAAAATCAAAAAGAAGGAAATGTCCTTGCTGATGCAATTACTGAATCCTACTTTTTGTGAAAAAGTAAGGGTCTATAATGATCCGTATGCCGATGAATCTACTGGACTTGGTGTTGCCGGGATCAATGTTGTAGGTGGAAATGAAAAGTCATATTATGTTCAGGTAGAAGGTAGTAAGGCAGCATTTTTGCTTTACAAAAAGGACTACAAAAAGCAATTCACCGCCCTGTGGCAAAAATGCCCGGAGATGAAGAAGAAGTATCCGGATATGAAATGGGAGGATTTTACCGAAAACGTAATTGAATATAATACTTGCGCTAAGTAGTTTCAGTCTTCAGTCGGCAGTCTTCAGTCGGCAGTCTTTAGTTGGCAGTCTTCAGTCTTCAGTCGGCAGTCTTCAATTAGCAGTCGGCAGTCTTCAGATCGCTGTATAAAATTATTTACTATAAAAGTTTGCAGTCAGCTTAATCGGTTGGCTGCATTTTTTTAAATACTGCAGGACAAGTCCGTTTTCTACGACCGAAACGACACCCCTCGAATCAACGCGCTGTATAGTGCATTTGAAATGCAATAAGAAAATCTATAAACCGTTTTTCAAATATCTGATCTCTATTCAAAGCAGCATATGAAGAAGGTACTATTTACCCCGACTCTCTTTATCCTTTTTTCCATTTGTTCTTTAAACGCCCAAACAACTTTTGGCGTGAAGGGAGGCCTGAATCTTGCCTCCATCAACATTGATAATAGTGATATGATATTAACCTGGCAAGCAGGTGCGTTCAGCCATATGCCATTGGGTGGAAAAGTTTTTTTTCAGCCGGAGTTATTGATCTCTCGAAAAGGAACGAGGTTAAAGGATTTTTTCTACACTTCAGATCTGACATTCAACATTGTTTACCTTTCTATGCCATTGGTGATGGGGGTTGAAGCAGGGGAGCACTTCTTATTTCATATTGGTCCTGAACTTAGTTATCGGCTGGCCGGAGAATTTGAAATTGAGGACCAGGAGTCCAACCAAGACAAGGAATATTACAGCGACTGGGACTTTGGCCTCGATGCTGGAGTAACCTATCAAATGACCAGGCGTTTTGGATTGACCTTGCGATATTGCTTTGGCTTTACCAATGTCATGCAAATCAAATTTGTAGACGAATTGGGGCAGGATCTCGGTGGTTTTTCTGAAGGGAAAAACAGAGTCTTGCAGGCAAGCATCAGCTATACCATATCTTCAGGAAATGAAGCGACAGGTAGTTAGTAATGAGGGGCAGTTATAAACTGCCTATAATTGATCAAAAAATGAACTTTACCTGGATATTGATTTGAAGTTGCAAACTTCAAATAGCGTGATTATAGTTAATCAGGTATTCACGATATTCGAAACCGAAAGCTGAGCAAATGCTGTGTATTTGGCGGGATCTTCGCTGCGGTGCGATATGCTCAATGCTAAAATGTTTCGCACCGAGTGCACGGAGAAATTATGGTATACTTCGCCTCAGCCTTCGCCTCCGCCTTTTTTCATTTTTCACTCTTCACTCTTCACTTTTCACTCCTTAAAAGCAGGATCATCCTCCGGCACATCATACTCCGTCTGCTTCTTGCCAAAGACCGATACATTGACATATCGCTTTGGATTGAGCCTGAAGTCTTGTAATAGCAAATCCAGGTTTTTAGAGGTGCGTGCCAGGTTGTCATAGAGTACAGGATCTTTGATCATTTTCCCCATGGTGCCTTTACCCGCCTGCAGATCGGTCATGATGGTAGACAATTGACTGAAGGAAGTATTGGCTTCCGCAAGGGATTTGTCAAGGCTTTTCATCGTAGCCTGCGCATCCGTGATGAGCGCACCTGCATTTGTTCCGATTTTCGCTTCATCAAATTGCTTGGTGATGCTTTCAAGGTGTGTGATTGCATTGGCGATTTTGTCCTGGTTTTTAGCGAGCGCGCCGGTGAGGGTCTCTACATTCGCAAGCGAGCCCCTGAGGTGCTTATCATAGGTACCCATGGATTTGTCCAATGTGGCAGTGATCGAAGCCAGGTTAGTGATCAATGCGGATAGCTGGGTATAGGTCTTCGCGATTTCATTATTGGCATTCGGTGATGTCAGCGAATCGCCGAGGGTGTTGAGGATGTCACCGATATTCTCTTTGACCTTTGCGAGTGTACCATCTTCTCCCGGATCCAGGAAGGATTCAAAGAGTCCTTTAGCGCGCCCATTGAGGAAAGTGCCCGGTTCGGCACAGCCATCCCCTGAGCAGGCTTGTTTGACAATCAGGTCAATAGCTTTGCCACCCATCAACCCTGTACTGACGATGACGGCCTCTGCATCCTTTGGAATATCTATTCCTTTCTTAAGATCAAGAGTCACAATGATGCTAACCATGTCCTTATCAAGCGACACATCGGATACGGTACCTACATTCATACCCCGAATCATGACCGGAGATGTTGCTGCCAGGGAGGCGACATTCTCATAGCGAACGTAGAATATGTTGCTTGGTTTGAGGAGGTTTTTCCCTTTGAGAAATTTATATCCCCAGATAGAGAGCCCCACCACCAGAATGGCCATGATGCCTATTTTAAACTCATTTGATATTTTCACTGACAGCAGTTTACCTTGTTTAAATGAAATCCATGCGGAAAGGTTGTTACGAACACCTCACCGCCAATGACTTTCAGCCGGCAAAGTTAACTCCCCGGACTGATGGATAACCTATTTTATATCAGTGAATTTTAGGCCTTTATCCGCTGTCCGTCCTTATAGGCAACAATAAAGGCGCCATCGAAGCCATTGGCCTTCAGGGCTGACAGGCGAGGGCGGGCAGCTTCAGCACTGCTGAAATACCCCACGAGAAACTTATACATTTCCCCTTCCTTGATTACCTCCAGGTCATCAATGTTGTGGTACCTGGCATCAATGGTGGATTTGGAAGAGGCTGCTATCTGTATACGGTAGGCCACTTCCAGGCTCCCTTTGGTGCTTGTTGGGGCCTTGGCGTCTTCATTATTGGTCGTCTGGACATTTGTTGCTTTTTGGGGCGTACCGGCAGAAATATCTGGTTCCTGGTATTCCTCCACTTCTTTCTTATAATTGCTGAAAGCCTTCAGGATGGTAGAGGCCATTTCCTGCTGGTTTTCCTTTTTCATGAGGTAGTTTTCATCCGTATCGGTGCTCAGGAAACCCGTTTCGATCAATACACTAGGCATTGTCGTTTCCCTTAAGACCAGGAATCCAGCTTGCTTGACACCCCGGCTTGGTAGCCTGGATAGCTTTTTAAAGGCACTTTCCACATGCGTGGCAAAAAGGATGCTCTGCTCCAGGTGCGCATTCTGGAACATCGACAGAATGATATGACCCTCAGGGGAATAAGGGTCAAAGCCCTCGTACGTCTTCTCATAATTGTCCTCGAGGAGGATGGCAGAGTTCTCCCGCTTGGCCACATCGAGGTTATCCTCAGCGCGGTGCAAGCCCAACACATAGGTTTCTGACCCGGTCGCCCGATTGCGAACACTGATATAATTGCAATGGATAGAGATAAAAAGATCTGCTTTATTACGGTTGGCGATGGCCGCCCGCTCATTTAAAGGGATAAACACGTCCGTATCCCGGGTATAGATGACCTGGATATCAGGGTACTGGGCTTTAAGTTTCTTGCCAAGGTCGAGTCCAATAGAGAGAGCTACTTCTTTTTCCCTGGAGTGATGACCGTTACAGCCCGGGTCCTTGCCGCCATGGCCCGGATCGATCACTACTTTCCTGATTTTATAGGGGACCTGGGCTTCCAGGGATATCGAAAAAGCAAAAGATAACGTTAAAACCAAAACTGTGGTGGACAGGATACCTGACATTGACGTTTTACTACCGTTCCAAACTTTCATACCTTTGACCATATGGGTAACATTAGCAAAAGTAGTAATATGTAAGTAAATGTTCAAATGCATTTTGTATAAAATTTTATACATCAGCCCCTTTTGGGTGGCAGACCGGACCGACAACTTCCAAACGATACATGTTAATGGCTTATTTTTTGAATGCTAAGGTGCTTTTGACTCTTTGAAGTATATCAACCACATACTCATCCTCCTGATCTTAAGTGTCATGGCCTCTCCAGGCCATGCTCAGGATACGTTGATCAATAAAGCACTGCTCAAAGGGTTGATAGACAGTCTTTTCGAAGACACCATCGTACACCAGCCCCCGGCGATCACCCGCAATCCTGAAATCTTCATGTCCCCGGACAGCCTGGACGCTACCGTCGAATATGGATCTGCTGATTCCAACTATCTCGACAATGTCACCCGCAAAGTCCACCTCTTTGGCGACGCCTACGTCCGCTACAAGGATCTTTCGCTCAAGGCAGATTATATAGTCGTTGACCTCGATAGTAGTATTGCCACCGCCGAAGGATTGCTGGATAGTGTGGGAAAACTGGCAGGTATTCCCGAATTCAAGATGGGTGAGGAATCCTTTACTGCGGAAAAGATGCGGTACAACTTTGTCAAGCGGAAGGGGATCATCTACAATGCACTCACCAAGGAAGGTGATCTGACCATCCATGGGGAGAAGACCAAGTTTGTAGCCGGTGGATTAGTAGATGGGCCAGACGATGATATACTCTATGGTTCTCGCGCTTTGATTACCACATGCGATCATCCGGAGCCTCACTTTGGTATTCGCGCCTCCAAAGTCAAGACGATACCCGATAAGCTAGCGGTCATCGGTTCTTCCAACATGGAGTTGTTTGGCGTACCTACACCTATCTGGTTGCCCTTCGGTTTTTATCCTGTTTCTGAAACGCGATCTGCCGGCCTTATCCTGCCCAGAGATTATGAGCGGTCACCACAATTAGGTTTTGGTATACGTGATATCGGGTATTATTTTCCGGTGAGTGACTGGGCGGATGTCAAGCTGCTCGCAGATATCTACTTCAATGGAACGTATGGTTTAGGTGTCGCCAGTAATTATGCTAAGAAGTATAAATACAGGGGCAATGTTGCCTTGCGTTATTCATACCGGATCACCGAGCCGTCCAATGATTACAGGGAGAATATTGAAAAATCATTTTCGATTCGCCTTACACACAATCAGGATTCCAAAGCAAATCCTTACCAAACAATAGGTGGTAGTATCAACATCCAGAGCAATGACTTTGAATCACTCAACTATAATGATGCCCAGAGTGCATTGACCAATACGTATTCCTCAAACTTCAATTATAGCCGGACTTTTGCAGGCAAGCCATATTCATTGACCGCCGCGTTTAATCATAGTCAGAACACGCAGTCTCATCTGGTGACGATCAATGCACCTGAGTTTAATTTCAGGCTTAACCGTATCTATCCATTCAAGAGCCAGAAAAGGCTGGGTCCTGAAGCATGGTATGAGAAAATTGCATTTCAATATGCGGGATCAGCGCGTGCGCAGGTCTCGGCCACGGACACTACGCTCTTTGATCGGAGCACCTGGCAGAATGCACAATATGGTACACAGCACAAGGCAAATGCATCTGTCAACTTCAATGTCCTGAAATATTTCAATGTCACTCCGGCTATTGACTACGGAGAGACATGGTTTTTCAAGACACGCTATAGTATGTTTAAGTTTGATCCGGAGGATACTGACTTTGTACAGAGCGATACCATCCGATATCCCGATGGTACTATTGCCTATATTGAAAAGGATACAATCAATTATGGCGTTGTAGAAAGGGATTCATTAGACACAGGTTTTGTTCCCTTCAGGAGTATGTCGGCGAGTATCAATATGAACACCCAGATATTTGGTACGCTGCAGTTTAAAAAGGGTTGGCTCAGAGGTATCCGGCATGTGATCAAACCGAGTATCGGGTTTTCTTATTCTCAGCCATCTCCTGACACCTATTACCAGTATGTCAAATTCAGTGAGCTCTATCCGGATTCTACCAAACCTTATAGCAAGTTTGACAATCTGATGTACAGTGTGCGGCCTAATGATATACGACAGGCTAATCTCAATTATTCTTTCACCAATCTTTTTGAAGCAAAGTATTTCAATTCAAAAGATAGCACGGAGAAGAAGTTGAAGCTCTTTGATAATATCGGTGTGGGCGGAAGTTATAACATAGCTGCAGATTCTTTCAATTTCAGTCCACTGGGCATCAACGGTACGACCAGGTTGTTTAAGGGTATTACAACCATCTCGATAGGAGCGACCTATTCCTTTTATGGACGCAGGGCCAATGGAACATTGGATCCAATGTTGTACATCGAATCCGATAACAAGTTATTGCGCTTTGAAATGCTGCGATTACGCTTTTCGACGAGTATTTCGTTTGGAGATATCAAAAAGCTGCTGGAAGGCAAGCCTGTTGAAGGGCCTGGTGTACCTGGCCGTCCAAAAGATACGCGTGATAAATTTGAGGACCTCCTCAGTGGCTTTTCGATCAGCCACGAATTTGGCGTAGTCCGGATGGGTGTAAACGGTCCGGATGTCAACATGGTCACGACTAATAGTATCAACATGGTTGGGGGCATGGAAATCACGCCAAACTGGTCCATTTACTTCGGCAACATCGGCTACGACTTTATTTCCAAGCAGATCACCTATCCGGATATCGGATTATCGAGAGATCTGCATTGCTGGCAGTTGTCCTTCAACTGGCAGCCTACACGGGGTACCTACGCCTTTAACATCAATGTCAAGCCAGGTACGTTTGATTTCCTCAAGGTGCCTTACAAGCGGGGCAACTACGACTCATCAGGCGGGTTTTAACTGTCCTGTCCTTTTGTCTTACTTTTGTACCGATACTATAGCCATGCGTGCCACACTGATGTATATGCTTCTTCTGCTTCCGCTACTCATGGCGGGGCAAAGAAACCGGTGTGATGTTGATCAGCGGTTTGATCTCACTAAATCGAATCCGGTTTATCAGTCTTTCCTTTCACGTATAGAGCATGGCACTTTACCTGGCAACATTGAACCAAGATCTGAATCTTATTTTCCAGTTGTCATCCATGTCGTGATGCGTGAACCTCTGCAGCCTGTGTCTATTGCCCAGGCCATTCAGCAGCTTGATGTGCTCAACGCTGATTTTGCTGCAAGAGGAAATAATATTGGAAAACTTCGTGATGAATTTCGCCCGCTCGTGGGGGATGCACAAATGAAGTTTTGTCTGGCTACTGTTGATCCGCAAGGGCAGCCCACGAGTGGTATTACCCATACGACCACTACGGTTCAGGATATTGCTTTACAAACAGGAGAAGGTGGCAGGATTGCAATTCACTGGGATGAGCTTGGTGGTAAGACAGGTTGGGATCCAACACGATATATAAATATCTGGATAGGGGAGTATGGAGGCATACTGGGATCCGCGAGTTTTCCTGGCATGGCTAACTATCCGGAAGAAATTGGATTAGTCATCGATCCAAAATATTTCGGATCTATAGGTGCTGCGGGTAATTCAGGTTTCTATAGCGGAGGTCACACCCTCACACATGAGATGGGACATTTCTTTGGATTAAAGCATATCTGGGGACAGGGTACTGGTGAGGATTGTAATGACAGTGATGAAATAGAAGATACGCCGAATGCAGCAGGCCCTTATTATGATTGTCCGCAAGGCGTGCAGGAGAGCTGTGGTACGAGTGATATGTATCAGAATTTTATGGATTTCACGGATGATCGTTGCCTCGCAGCTTTTACGCATGACCAGGTGATGATGATGCAAACAACTGCGGCAGTTTTTTATCCTGATCTGGATGTGGAAGGTACATGTACCGTTTATACAGATACTTTTGATAGATGGTACGATCAACTTGTCTGGTCGTATGACCAGGCATCCGGCACCTATGTGATATACAACACCGATGGATGGATGGGGAAAATAGAAGTCCAGGTGTATAGCGTTGATGGAAGGCTTGTACTTGAAGATGTGTGGGAGGATCAGTTGAGTTATTTACTTGATCTCAGTCATGGTGCAGCAGGAGTTTATGTGGTGAGATTGGTTTCGGGTGAGGAAGAGTTCGTACGAAAAATTGTGAGTGGTGAGTAGTAAGTAGTGAGTTGTGAAGTTGTGAGTGGCTAGGAAAATCTAAACTTTGCGGCGTTGCGTCTTTGCGCGAGACTTTAAAGTGAGTTGGGAGTTGTGAGTGGCTAGGAAAATCTAAACTTTGCGGCGTTTGTGAGTTGTGAGTTGTGAGTTGTGAGTTGTGAATTGTGAATTGTGAGTGTTTTGGAGTTCATTTTAAAAGATTATGAAAAATAGCATTTTAATACTAATAATGGCAATACTTGTGAATAGCGGGTGTCATTTGTCAAAGACATCGAATGCTGCGCCTGATGCGGAACCGCAATGGATGCCGTGGGTGATCAAGTATGAGCGTGGCCCATGTTTTGGACAGTGCCCGGTGTATGAATTTTATCTGCTGGAGGATAACAGTGGATTGATAGAAGTCAAGCAAAACCTGTTGGAACCGGGCTGGTACCATGCAGACCTGGATCAGGAGGCTGTACATGATATCCTGATGGACATTGAGCCCAGGAGTTGGTGGAAAGAAGACATCAGTGGACTGCCGGAAATTGCGGACTTGCCATCTATGAGCATTATCTATAAGCACAAGGATGGATTGCGGAGGTTCGCTGTGAAAGGCAGGATATCAGATCCGGTCTCCAGGGTGTTTCAGAAAGTGGAGCATCTCGTCAGAGAGTCACGATGGTCCATCACGACGATGCGGCCGCTTGTGCCGGATCTGCCTGAGCCAACAGATGTGATTGTGCAACTCAAGGATGGCGTTGACGTCCAGGTGTGGATGAAGAAATATTCAACCTTCGGTATCAAGCTAAAAAAGCGCGTTGCACCGCATCAACAATATTTTGTGGTGACGAAACATCCGGAGATGGGCTCATCAAATGATTTCTTCCAGTACCTCAAGCTTGACGACGAAGTCGTGGATGCGCAGTGGGACGAAGAGCTGTCTCCCAGATGAAAAGCAAAGGGCAAGGAGCATGGAGCATGGAGCAGGAGCAAGGGGACTGTCTGGAGACAGAATTTACTTTTCTTTAATTATTTGTTTTGAAAAAAAAATGCTACTCCGTACCCTCCGGGCTGCGGATGGTAAATCAAGAAACTTTTGCCCTGATTAAAACATTCACAGGAGCCCCTGGCTCCAGGTAGAAATCAAGTTATATTCCAACAACGACTAACTGCTGACTGAAGACTGCCGACTGAAGACTGCCCACTGCCCTATGCTTTTTTTAGTATCATTGTAGCCACAACCACACTGCATGCCAACCGCCATCATCATCATCTTCATTGGGATCTTCATCTTCTGGGGGCATTACCTGGCGGCGATTTTTGAGAAGAGGGGCATACCGGATGTATTAGGGTTGATGTTGATCGGCATGTTGATCGGCCCGATCACCGGACTTGTAGACCCATCTTCATTTGATACGTTTGGAAAGTTATTCAGCCACATGGTCCTGGTTTTCATTCTTTTTGAGAGTGGGACGGATCTCAAGATTTCGGAGGTTAAGAAATCATTTCGGGAATCAGCAGGGATTACAGTCGTTGGCTTTTTTGTGACCTGGGCAGTGCTGGCTACACTGACCTATGTGATCTTCCACATTCCGATACTGGCTTGTTTGTTTATCGGCGCGGCCTTAGGTGGTACTTCGTCTGCTGTTGTAGTAGGGCTCGTGCGTAGGATTGCTGTTACGCCAAAGACTTCCACCACGCTCATCATGGAATCTGTCGAAACCGATGTCTTTACACTGGCGATACCTATCAGTATCCTGGGGTTGATGATCACCGGGACGATAGAAATCAATTTGGTCCTATCTCAGTTTGTCGCATCACTGATTATTGCCCTGATGATCGGTGTCGGTGGGGCATTCCTGTGGTCAGTCATCATCAATAGATTTCCTGATCTGAAGAGTACAAAGTTTTCAACCCCTGCTTTTTTATTGATCCTCTATGGTATCACGGAGTACCTCAACTTCAGCGGACCACTTACGGCCTTATCCTTTGGCATCGCAATTGGCAATCTTAAATATTTTGAGCCTCGTTTCCTTGAAAAAATTATTCCAGACCAGGCCATCATTTTGCCCGAAACGGAGCGCTCCTTCTTCAGTGAACTGGTTTTCCTGTTGAGGATCTTCTTTTTTCTCTTCATCGGTATGAGTATCAAGATCGATCGGATGGATTGGTTATTATGGGGTGCAGTGATGACGCTCGTGCTCTGTGTGGTCCGCATCATGTATGTGCCTCTTGTGGTTCCGAAATCTACACCATTGCTGGACAAGGCGGTGATCTCAAGTATGATACCAAAAGGTTTAGGTGCGGCGGTGGTGGCTACACTTCCATTTCAGAGTGGCGTAGCCAACGGGGATATCATACAGGCGATTTGTTTTTCACTCATACTCTTCAGTACAGTATTTACCGTTCTGTTTTTCTTCCTGATCAATACAGGTGTGAGTCTGCCGTTTTATCGGTTGATCTACGGAAAAGACAAAGAAGTGAGTAGTGAGCAGGGCGAAGTTAGCAGTTAGCAGTTAGCAGTCTTCAGTCGGCAGTAAGCAAATTGGTATTGCAATTTTAAAAGGTAAATTTTATTGAATAGCCCCGACTTTCAAGTCGCGGGGAAAAGGGTCAGTTTTCAGTCGGCAGTCTTCAGTCCTCAGTCGGCAAATGGGTATTCCAATTTTAAAGGTAAATCTTATTGAAAAGCCCCGACTTTCAAGTCGCGGGGAAAAGGGTCAGTTTTCAGTCGGCAGTCTTCAGACCTCAGTCGGCAGTAAGCAAATTGATATTGCAATTTTAAAAGGTAAATTTTATTGAATAGCCCCGACTTTCAAGTCGCGGGGAAAAGGGTCAGTTTTCAGTCCGCAGTCTTCAGTCCTCAGTCGGCAAATTGGTATTGCAATTTTAAAAGGTAAATCTTATTGAATAGCCCCGACTTTCAAGTCGCGGGGAAAAGGGTCAGTTTTCAGTCGGCAGTCCTCAGCTAAATAATTTTTGTGATATACACTCCCAAAAAAGTAAGCGCGAGCCCAATCAATACACTGGCCAAAACATACGTTACTGCATATCCATACTGACCGTTGTTAAACAACGTCACCGTTTCGTTGGAGAAAGCAGAGAAGGTCGTAAATCCACCGAGTACACCTGTAGCGAGAAACAATCGCCATTCTTTGGGGAAGGCCCAGCGCTCAGCATAGCCATACAATAGTCCGATACAAAAGCAACCGATGACATTGACCAGTAAGGTGCCCCAGGGAAAACCATGCGGGTATTTGTGAAGGAAGGGGAATGATACCAGGTACCTCAGCGCTCCGCCGATGAAGCTGCCCATGCCGATGATGAGGAGGATTTTTAAGCTCATCCTCAAAAGTAAGAAGAAAAGGCTAAGGCTAAGGCTGAGGCTGAGGCTGAGGCGAAGGGGGATACGGAAATAAATATATTATATAGAGTCGCGATTGATCGCGTCGCTACTAATTATTATCTTCTCAGAACACAAACCACGAACACAGGCTATCTTTAGTCCTTAAATGCCACCATATGACAAAGCGTAAGTTGATCAGGAATATTATTCTTATCTCGCTGTTTTATATTCTCGCGCTCTTCGTTGGAATTACATTTTATATCACGGGAGCAAATGAAGACTTCAGGTATTTTGGAATGTTTAAAGAACTCTTCCCTATTATTGCAGCACTCCCATTAGCGTATCTTGGATTTTGTTTTCAGCGAAGGGCCAATTTTCACTCGGCGCTTCGGCAATTGTGGGTCAATATGATACATGCGGTCAATAAATCTATTCTGTATACAGAGTTTCGGGTTGAAACTGAAAAGGAATACCTGGAGGCTTTGTTATTGCTTTCTAAGTCTATTGATGAAGTCAGGGGCGTATATTTTAATATCCAGGAGACGTCAACAGATAAAGGATATTATCCGTTTGAATCACTGAAAAGTATTTACACTATTGTTGAACAAATCGGTACCAAGGATTTCAATGAAGCACAACTCAGAGAAGCTAATGCTAAAATCAGAGATCACTGGCAAACGATCAGGAAAACATTTCTTAGGGAGTTTGATCGCTCTGAGCCTACCTTTGCGGACACTATTAATAGCTAAGCGATGGCGGTCAGGCTTTTGCTGATTTAGCGTATGTTTCTTTAAAGACAGAGGCATCGCATGCATAGTATTCACCCCGTACCCCTTTGATCAGGTAATCCCCGGCTTTAGCTCTCATCAAGCCTTCCATGGTCATGATTTCAAAATCATGGTCGATCCTGCAGGCACCAATGGGGATATCTTTTTTTGCATAGGGTTCAAACGTCAGCCCATAATCCTTGTAGGAAACAAAATAGGATTCTCCGGTGGGCGCAGGATGTGTGTATTTAAAGTCAACAAAGTGATCTTCCAGAATATATTTCTTCGCCGCCTTTTCGCCAATTTCCGCCAGGATATTCATGTTTTTTGGATTATCCATTTCACCCAGCGTTTTCATCACTGATGTTGAAAAGTTGTATCCCAGACCTTTTAGATCTTGCTCCGCCAGCCAGACATTGTATCGCAGATAGGTCAACGCCTGGTATCCCAGGAAAGCGCTGCCTTTGAGATCACCCATTTCACTGTCAATCGAAATGGAGGTTGGCGAATCGCTCAAGATCTGCATGATCAGTTGATTTGAGAGATTGGCATCATGCATAAAGAATTCCGGCATTTTTGCGGCCCAGGCCATAAGGTTGTTTTTCTGGAACGCCGAATAACTGCTTCGCTGATCAATATTACCTGTCCCAAGGGACACCATCAGCATGTTTCGTTTGCCGAGCCGCCAATGAAAGGGGTAGGAATTAAGACTCGCCAGCAGAAACAATCGTAAAGACGGATTATTGACCATACTGATTCCGCCATCAATAAATGCACCTTGTTCACCTGAACTATCTTTAAGAAACATCGGCAGAAAGTACGTAGGTGCAGCCGCACTGGCCATGATGACTTGCCATAGTGGCCAGTCTTTGTTCTGTGGAAAAAATTTTCCGTCTGGATGGTTATGTATAGCCCAGGTGCTAAACGTTTCCGCTCTTTTGGTGAAAATACATAGCCCTGTATGGATTCGTTCTGCATCGCCAAGGGTGATATCACCAAAGAATTTTTTCAATGCAATCTCCAGCGGTTTGTTATCATACTTTACACCTTTAAACAAGTATTGAAAAAAACCGGTTTTCAATCCAAAGATTTTAGTGCCGAGTTCAAAATATTGCTTTTTTACCTCACTCGCCTTCATGCCTATCGCCAGGCAGGAGGCAATGATAGAGCCTGTACTGGTCCCTCCGATCAGATCAAAATAATCGCACAACCGAAAGTCCGGGTCATTATTTTCTTTGGCCAGCATTTCTTCGATATGTTCGAGGAAACCAAGCGTCAGGATACCTCTGATCCCTCCTCCGTCAAGAGAAAGAATTCGCTTCTGGCCGGGAGCCGTCAGCCGGTCATGGAGTTTAGTCATAGGAATAAGGGCGATTAGAAATGATACATAAAGCCGAACAATCCTTTATACGTTAAAAACCAATGTTCAAAATCAACCTCTTGCCCATTCACCAGGTTGGTGGTAAAATTACCGGAGGAAACCATGAGCGTGAAGTCAATGCTCATTTGCGTATTGAGAAAATAACGCAAGCCTCCGCCTCCGCAAATCCCATAGCCACTGTAGGTTTCATTGGAGACGAAATTAAAGGTCGGGTTGTAATACGTTTCCTTGCTCCTTGTGAAGTTGAGTCCAAGCGCTATGTTTGGACGTAATTTGGAATTGGTAGAACCAAAAATATATTTACCGATCAATTCTATTTCGGTATACGGATATGGACTATCAATGTTATATGCAGTAGATCCGTTATCCAGCGATTTAGTAGAAATAGAATAGTGTTGAAAGGCGAAAGCTGCTGCAATCTGATGATTGAAGCCATACTGGAGTTGTGCACCATATCCGGTGCCACCTTCGGTTTCAAGGTGAAGATTATCATTGGTATAGGATACAAAGCCGAGATGAATACCAGCGGATAAGCCTTTCGTTTTGGATTGTATCGCGACTACATCTTGTCCGGAGACAACTTCGTAACTCATAAGCGACAACATTACAAAGAGGTATTGGAGTTTCATGTCAATAGTTGATTTGCAGGGTAGAAGAGGTCTTGATTTTATAAATGGTTTGTGTGTTGATCTCCATGGGTATGTCTCCTTTGGCAATTAAATGAAATTCATTGGTTTGTAAAGGCAATTTTTGCCCATCCGGAGTCTTAAGGTAATCAAATACGAGGTCCATTACACCTGCTCGTTTATAATTGCTGGCTTTGATATACACAACATTGGCAGTGACTGAACTTCCGGCAGGCAATATAATATTTTTACCATCAAGGAGTGGTTTGTCAAGTAAAAAGGAAACGCGTTTTGGGACGGCAAATCCATCGTCACTTGAAATGGTCACGCTGCTTTTTACCTGGAGCTCAGTCCCTTTGGAAATCGTGGAGGATGCTTTAAAATTATTTAAATCAGCAGGGGGTTTAATAGTAGGGGAGGAGGTGGAGGGCAATGGATCTTCAATTGCTTTTTCCACCGGCTTCGAAGAGGCTCCATTCACTATAGAGGGCTGGGTTTTGGGTGATTGGTTCTGGGAGGGTATAACCGGTTTTTGTTTTTCTGGTTGTTGTTTCCTGGACGTTTGAGACTGATTCAGATGCTCATTGGTATCAGGAGCATTTAAATGGGTTCGATTCTCTTCCGCTATTTCAGTATGTACAACACTATTCGGTTGCAGGAAACCCGAGGAATCAGGCAGTGCTTCCGATGCAGAATCATCCTGCTTGCTACCAGCTAGCATATTGGATTTAGTCAAGATACCCCATGCCATAAAAAGTCCAAAGAGGGCAAAGACAATGATGGCTGCCTTTTTAAAATTGCCTGATGATAAAACAGAGGGGTCTGAATTTACGTGGTGGACAGGCGTTTGTTTTTTCTCACGATTTCCACTGATCTTTTCTTTGATCGCCTTCACGAGGTCTTCATAATCGGATTCCCTGTGGATGGTTATATTGAGTGTATTGATATCTCTCAGAATACCGGTGAGCCGGGCTATGTTATTTCGTATTTCGGCATAGAGATTCAGGTCATCCGTGATTCCTTCTATATAACTCAGTGAGTTTAGCTCCTTGACTTTATTCTGCAGGTTCATGAGTTGTGTCTCCCAATATTTGACAAATTCCAGACGATCTGCCGAACTGGAGATTTTTACTTCATCTAGTACAATAGGGAAAATGCGTTCACTCAGGTTTTCGTTTTTATGAATTTCCAGGAGTTCAAACATGCAGTACTCTGATTTGAGATACTTGTTTGACAGGATAATGATCACCATATCTGCTTCGCCAAGCTGGACCATAAAGTCATGAATGCTTTGCCTGTAGGAAAGATCCCTTTTGTCCAGGATAAACGTAATGTCCTCCGCCTCAAGCCGTTTGACCAGTTGGGCTAAAATCTCATCACTAATGCCTCCCCAGGCATGGGAGATAAATATGGAGGATGGGCGCTTCATTTCTTGCCATGCGAATATACTGATTCTCTGAGGGAATGCTGAAGTGGTGTGCAATTTGAAGAGAACACTATATTTATCATCTTATTGATATTTCACCTACCTCAACTAAGCGTATGCATCATTTTCTCACTGTCTTATTGCTTTGTTTCCTGCCAGCTGGTTTATTCGCCCAGGAGTATCACCGTTGGGACATCAATGAGGACGGATCCATTTCATGGCGGATCAAGGGTGACATACCCCACAACGATCATATCGAAATGAGTGGGAGTAGGATTTCTGCGGTATTGAGGTATGGGGTAGATGATAAGGGAGATTTCAGTATGACACGCACGCTGGTTTGGCCCATGCTCAGGACCATTCCAAATAACACGCATGCCAGCCTGACCCGGACATATGCCATGGATGCTTTTGACCTGGTGGTAGCCAATCGAAAACCCTTAGCCCTTGAAAAAACAATTTCGATCACATTAGATGGTACCATGAAAGTGGAAAGTATGGCTGGTAATGACCTTCAACTCACACGCCGTTTTTTTCCTTCCATGGATGATTCCGATTTCTATGAAATGTATTTGATCCGGAATTTATCAGATAAAAAATACAAGATCGAAATACCAGAGTATAACACTATATATACTACTGATCCGAAGACGGAGTGAATGGACCCTATCGCATTTACATACAACTCAGAGGCGATGGTTTTTACACCATTGAAAAGGGAGATTCGGTTGTTTTTTCGCTGGTGTTTATGGGTTGGTCCGATGACAATGGCAGTACAGGAGGCGATGAAGCAGATGGGGAATTGCGTTTGCGTAACAAATATCTTCAGGAGATCCGCAGTAAATTGGTGCTGGAGACACCGGACACGTTACTAAATACAGCATTTGCTTTCGCCAAGATCAGGGCAGCAGAAAGTATTTTTGAAACCAAAGGTGGCCCTATGCACGGCCCTGGTGGAGAGGCTTATTACGCGGCCATCTGGGCAAACGATCAGGCAGAATATGTCGGACCTTTCTTTCCATTTCTTGGATATGATTATGGAAATGAAGCATCGCTAAACGCATACCTGCATTTTGCCCGGTTCATGAATGATGCGTATGATCCCATCCCAAGTTCGATCATCGCAGAAGGAACAGATATATGGAACGGAGCCGGTGATCGCGGAGATGCAGCCATGATAGCCTACGGAGCTGCCCGCTATGCCCTTGCGAGTGGTGATCCTGTTCAGGCAGAAAAATTGTGGCCCTTGATCAAGTGGTGCCTTGAATACTGCCGTCGTCATCTCAACAGTGATGGCGTAGTCACCTCCGACACAGATGAATTGGAAGGGCGATTTCCTGCAGGAACAGCAAATCTTTGCACTTCATCCCTGTATTATGATGCATTACAATCGGCCGTTTACCTGGGGCAAGCTACCGGGAGAGACAGGAAGTACCTTCGTGTGTACACACAGCAAGCTGAAAAATTAAAAAGATCCATTGAGAAATATTTCGGAGCAACGATAGGAGGATTCGAAACCTATAAATATTATAAGGAGAATGATACCCTCCGCTCATGGATATGTATACCCCTCACCATGGGCATCATGGATCGTAAGGCAGGCACCGTTGATGCGCTGTTCTCTCCGCAACTATGGACAGAAGATGGTCTTGCCACAATATCCGGAGGAAAAACATTCTGGGACAGATCAACCCTCTATGCATTGAGAGGTGTATTTGCTGCCGGCGAAACAGAGAAAGCCCTTGAATTTTTGCATTATTATTCAAACCGCCGCTTATTAGGTGATCATGTTCCTTACCCGGTAGAAGCATATCCGGAAGGAAGCCAGCGCCATCTGTCTGCAGAAAGCGGATTGTATTGCAGGGTTTTTACAGAAGGGTTATTTGGTATCAGGCCCACAGGCTTATGCAGCTTCGATCTCACACCGCAATTGCCGGCGGGTTGGCCCTCCATGAGCCTACGCAGGATTCATGCTTTTGACAGCGTCTTTGATATCAGTGTTGAGCGCGAGGGTGAAAAGATAAAAGTGACCGTTTCCTCGGGAAAAAAGATCATTTCAAATAAGTTTATCATGAGCGGAGAAACAATTCCCGTTGTGTTTGATGATTGTATGTTTCGACGCTCAAATACCGAGGAGATTATAATTGGCAAGCAATAACACTCCATCGCTATATAAGAAAGGGAATTATGGAGATAAAAAGTACGGACAGGACGCGTCCTGTCCGTACTTTTTATCTCCATAATTCAAGTCCAAAACTTGCAACTGCAACATGGTATTGGCATACTCACAACTCACAATTCACAACTCACAACAGTTTCATCGCCGCTTCCTTCCCCATTACTGACAACCGTTTATTCGGCGCGAGCTCCAGAGATTTTTCAAATTGCACAAGCGCCTCTTTCGGTCGGCCATTCTCCAGCAGCCATTCGCCATACATTTCATACGAAGGCTTTACGATACTGGGTGGGCCGTAGGAGTAGCCTGCTTTAGCATGAAGCTCAGTAGCTTTTTTAAAGAAATTTTCGGTGGCCGTTGCATCTTTATCAAGCCACGCGCGCATGGCCCTCAATTCCATTTCCATCGTTTCTGCTTCAAGCAGATCAGTTTGCGTGGTCTGTGCCCTGTTGACATTTCCACACATCCGGATGCCTGTTCCTGATGTCTTCAGGTCTTCAATGATCCTTTCATCTGCCAATTGTTTTATCACGGAGTCCATGGCCACTTTATTTTTTTCATAATAAGCTGCCATGCCGGTGACAAAGTAATTTTTGGCACGCGATACGATGTTCAGGTCACGCTGGTCAACAGTGATATTAATGACCGGACTACTATAGTCATTGGTCTCTGCGAGGTAGGTTGACTTGAGCAAGATGGCATGGGCCCGTGCACGTGGGCTTGGAAGTGCTGTGCAATATTGCAACATACTATCGACCATAGCTTTCGCTGTTTCATTTTGTCCCAGCTGAAGCTGGCCATATTCAAGCCAATGGTAGGCATGGTAGGCGAGGGCATTGTTATCCAGATTCTTCTTTTCCTTCCTGGCTTGTTCTGCTTTCCATGAAACGATGTTGCTCGTCACTACTTTGTCCCAAAGGCCAAGTGCCAGGTAGGTGTGCGTGGGCATATGAAGCGCATGACCCGCATCCGGTGCAACTTTCGCATACTTGTCAGCGGTAGCCAATGCGAGATCTGCATATTGAGGATCATCATATGCATGTATGATGTAGTGAAGTGCTCCCGGGTGATTAGGATTTCGTTCGAGCACTTCATAGGAGATTTTGGCAGCCTTTTCAAATATCTGCTTATTGGTATCCGTCGTTCCCCAGCCATTGAGTGCCAGGCTGTAGAAGGATGCCACTTCATCATTGCCCGGATATTTTTCATAGAGTGTTTCCATGTATTCAGCATAGCTGCTATCCCGTGTAGCTTTATCACCTGGGCCATACAGGATATTAATACCACCGATGAAGTCTTTTTCAATATCTGTTTTGGCTTTTTCTATGCGTCCCTCAGGTGTGGGGGCCAGGGCATTTAGTATTTCATTGCCCTTGTCATAATTCTGCTCCTGCCACAGCGGATGATTGTACGTCATCGCTTCGCCCCAGTAGGCCATTACAAAGTCTGGATCCATTGTTTTTGCTTCCACAAAAGCTTCTGCTGCATCTGTGTATTCAAAACTGTGCAGTAACAGCATTCCTTTTGTAAACAATGGCTGCGCTTCTGCTTTGCCAGTGGCTTCAAATTTGATTTCACCCAGGTGATTTTCAGGCTGCTGAGCATTTTCCTTGCAGCTGAGGAGCGTCAGGGTAGCGAAGAATATAATTACGCGGAAAGGAGAAGAAGGGACCATGGATATATGATTTCGATAGTATCAAATATATCGAAATATTTTTGCGATTCTGACCCCCTACCCCCTGAAAGGGGGACTTGATTGAAATGACATTGAGAATTCGACTATATATTTTAAGCTGGTCCCCCTTTCAGGGGGTAGGGGGTCAGAAGATCATCTCACGTTCTAACGCACAACCGTCACATCCCCCGACAACACCTCCTCTTTCTCTACACTCCCGTCCAAATACTTGTATTTGATCAGATAGACATAAACTCCCGGCAAAGCCTCTTCACTTGCAAAAAAACCATCCCATTGAAATGGAATTTGATTAGAAGCAAACACCAGATTGCCCCAACGATCAAATATGGAACCCTCCAGGGAAATAACCTGCAGGTCTGATCCAAAGCCTATGGAAAAGATATCATTGACTCCGTTGGCATCCGGAGAAAATATATTTGGAATATAGATATTGTCACCCAGGGCTTCACTACAATTTAGGTCTGGATAAACTTCAACAACCTGTGAGATAGTTTTACAAAGGACTGCCAGCTCAATGGTGTATAACCCTGGAGAACTAATTTCAATCGAAGGTGCGTTTGATCCTGTGCTCCACAAGTATTCAGCTACAAAGTTTTGTGTCGCATCGAGTGTGATGACTTCTCCGGCACACCAAGGCATCGAAGCATCCAGATTAAGTTGCGGAATGTCGGTGTCGTAATCGATTACGATCTCATCGAATACAACACCACAATCATTGCTGAGCATGAGTGAATAGGTTCCCGGACGGTCAGCGATCATATGTAACATGCCGCTTCCATCCTGCCATAATACATCATCAAAAATGGATGGTGATGACAGCAGTAATATTTCCCCATGACAAAGGGTTGTATCCGGACCCAAAGAAAAGGGATCAGGTGCATGGAGGTAATCAACCACTATAGTATCAGCAGCATCGCCACAAAGGTTAGATTCTGTAAGAACGTAAGTGCCAGGTGTATTCACTACAAATGTAGATGATGCAGAACCATCCTGCCATTCAATACTTGTTTCAGCAGCAGCATTGGAGGTCAGTATTAAAGAATTGCCTTCACACAACGTAGTATCTGCAGGCAATGCAGGGGTTGGGACAGTGCCGGACAAATTAACTGCGATGGTATCTGAAGCTGATCCGCAATGGTTATTTATTTCCAGTATGTATATGCCAGACTCCGTTGTTGTAAAGTCAGGATTTGTAGATCCATCCTGCCATATATAGTTGGCATCAACAATGCCTGACTCAATAGTAATAGTTTCACCAACACAGCCTTCAACATCCGGGCCAAGATCAAGTGGTTGAATAGCCGCCTGCAAGGTTACCTGGATGGTATCAAATACAGTGCCGCACAAATTACTAACTGCTACATGCACTTCACCTGGCGCAATGACATTATAGGTTGAAGCAGAGGAGCCATCAGACCATAACCAGGAGTCCACTCCTGAAAAAGCAGGTGCCAGTAAGTGCGATTCACCGGTGCATAATTGAATGTCCGCACCTAATGCAATGGTAGGAAGCATCCCTCCATTGAGCACTATGGTTGTATCCGCATCAGAACCACAGGTATTCGTCACAGTCACACTATAGGTGCCAGGAGAGGTGACATGGATTTGTTGATCTTGTGAATTGTCACTCCAGCGGTAGGTGGCATCAGGAATGGCTGCATCCAGCGTTAATGTCTCACCAACACACAGGTTTAATTGATGAGGTAAGATCACCTGAGGTGCATCAATAATGGAAACTACAATAGTATCCGAAACCGAACTGCATTCATTTGAGATCTGTAGGTAATAACTGCCTGTAGTTGTAACTAAAAAAGATTCTGCCGTAGAGTTGTCCTGCCATAGGAAATCAGCACCAAAATTATTGGCATGCAGGAAGACTTGTTGGCCGGAACACAACGAAATGTCAGCACCAAAGTCTAGTGGTGCAACAGGATTAGTGTAATCAACAACCACCGTATCCGCCACTGATCCACATTGATCCGTAATGGTCAGCATATACGTTCCAGGTGCTGTAACTAATAAGGTGTCGGCTACAGAGTTATCCTGCCATGCGTAATCTCCATTTGTTGGATTAGTTGCCAGGGTTATAGTTTCTCCGGTGCATAAGACCACATCAGGGCCAAGGTCAATCGCACTTAAGTCTTCGATTATGACTTGAATAGAATCTACACCTGTGCGACATCCATCTGAGATGGTAAGGCTATAGGTGCCAGAGGCAGTTACGGTCAATGTCTCTGCATGGCTACCGTCCTCCCAGTTGTAGAAGTAACCGGTTAATCCCGGGTCGATCTCATACGTGGAACAAGAGGAAGCGGGGCCACCCAGATCAAATACAATCGCATCATCTTCAGTGATTTCAACCAGGCTGACATCATCAATATAGTAGTAGGACCATAAATTGGTACAAGGCTGTTCAAGCGGTGTTTGCAGGTCAGACGCGAAATTGCCTAAAGTCACGTATTGTTCGCCACCGTCAGCAGTAAAGCATCCGGATATGAGTGTCCAGTTTTCTTTGTCATTGAGAAAGCCTATATCAGCGGTTACCTGGGGTGTTACCTGCAGGACGCCTGTTCCAAATTCATTAGGATCATCAGAAGAAAAGTAAATACCAATATTTTCCGAAGCGCAACCGAATTCAGCCTGACTCACATAAAAACTAACACTATAGAGGGAGCCAGCAACTAATGGCTGCAATAATGGGGCTTGCAGGTATTCCCTGTACACTGTTCCGGGGCCTCTAACATATACACCGGCATATCCACCATCTCCATGGGCAGTTTGGTTGCCGACAAAATTGTCCGGAACACCTGACTGACCCAAATTAGCGCAAGAATTGAAAATATCCGGAGTACCGAGGGTGGGTCCAAACCAAGGGGCTGCTGGTGTAGGGCCCCATGTCCCAGGCCCGCTGGGGCAGGTGGTGAGCGACTCAAAACCTGGATTTGGGATCAGGTTTTGTGCTAATAAAGGGCTGTGTGCCTTTATTAAAAATAAAAGGAACACGAGCCTTAACGGCAATAGATAGTTCATCCTTGGGGGGATATGCAAATAAAAAAAATAAGGTCTTGGAGAGGGTGGGCAAAGGTATGTTAACCGAGTGTATTACAGTAATGTTTAATGTAAATTAATTCTAATATCTTATTGGTTTATTTGTTTAAGTTGGGACTCATGTTGAGCTCAATACTAATTCTCCAAAGTATTGAAAATCATGCCCTTAGCATTAAGCCATTTAGCCGTTTTTAACGGCAGGTAAGTACAAAGAATAAATGAAGTTGGACTTAGGTTGACTTAAGTCCGCGTACGTCAGATTAAAAAAATCATCATCCTGGCACAAATCAACGTAGCCGTTTTTAACGGCAGGAGAAAAGCAAAAAATGATCACGATGACCCCCTACCCCCTGAAAGGGGGACTTGAAGAAAAAAAATGTTTTAAAGTCTTCAACATATTGAATCACTCTGCTCCCCCTTTCAGGGGGTAGGGGGTCTGATGATCATCCAATCTTTCAGGGGGTTGGGGGTCTGATGATCATCGATCACTTCACTAGCGTCACATCCCCCGCAAACACCTCCTCTCTCTCAACACTTCCTTCCAGATAGGTGCATTTGATATGATACACATACACTCCAGGCAATACTTCATCATTTGCGTAGAGACCATCCCATTGAAAAGGAATCGCTTCAGATGAATACACGAGATTGCCCCAGCGATCAAAAATGGAACCTGTCATCGCAGTGACCTGCAGGTCTGAACCAAAGCTCAGCGCAAAGACATCATTGATGCCATCATCATTTGGCGAAAAGACATTCGGAATGTAAATATCATTATGCACATCCGGTTCGATACAATCTACTCCTGGTAATACATCCACTTCCAGAGATGCCATACTGCAAGTTGTTCCAACATCGATCGTATACACCCCAGGTGTGAGAATTTGAATCGCTGGTGAAGTGGCTCCGGTACTCCAGCTATAGACTGCAGGAAATGGTTGAGTGGCGTCAAGGGTGACGAGGTCTCCCGGGCACAAAGAAATAGATGGAGCAAGATTTAACTGAGGGATGTTGTAGTCATATTCCACTACAAGTTCATCTGTCTCACTACCACAAGCATTGCTGATTTGTAATGAATATGTTCCAGCCTGATTGGCAACAAGGCTTGTCTGATCACTTCCGTCCTGCCACAGGATGGTATATGATGTGGCAGGAGCATAGAGGGTCTGCGTTTCACCTGGACAAAGTGTTGCATCAGGTCCCAGCGTAAATGTATCCGGTGCATCGAGATAAGTCACTATGATTGTATCTGTAGCTGAACCGCAATTGTTACTGCATCCGTAACCGTAAACACAGCCAGACCTGTCCTGTGGTATAATCCGGGATCCGTGTCGAACCATCTTGCCCATACATAGTGCACGCCTGCTCGGGTAAGGTCAGGAGCGGTTCAATGATGACGATTTCACCCTGACATCCCTTGGATAGTCCCGTTCCACCAAACAGGATCAAGTTGAGGGCCTAGTGTGCTTTCAGTGACTTCCAGGGTATCTGTTGATGTGCCGCACTCGTTGGAGATAGTAAGGATGATGGTTTCTTCCCGGGTGGACTGATAGGTGTTTCCTGTTGAACCATCCTGCCACAAGTATTGGACATTTGCAATACCAGGTGAAAGTGAAATGATTTCGCCTGGGCAAAGCGATTGATCGGGTCCAAGATTAAGATCCGCTACATCAGGTAATGCACTTATCACCATAGTATCGAATGATTGCCCACAACTATTGGTGATTGAAGCAAAGACTGATCCTGTGCCCGAAGTAGTATAGTCAGGAGTTGTTGATCCATCAGGCCAAACAATATTTACGCCAGGCGTATTGATTGTAAGTGTATTGATTCACCTGAACAAAGGGAAGTATCTACACCGAGATCAAGTAGTGGAATAGCCGGTAGCAAGGTTACCTGAAGTGTATCATATGCATTTCCACATGAGTTATTTACTGCAACGTGGATCTGACCTTCATCGGTAACTGAAAAGGTAGGAGCAGTTGAGCCATCCTGCCATACCCAGGAATTGACGTCTGAAAAAGTTGGTTCTAATAGGATTGATTCCCCGCTACAAAGCTGGAGGTCATTTCCTAACGCAATGGTTGGTGCCGGGCCTCCATTTAAAACGATGGTTGAATCTGCACTGGTACCGCAGGAATCAGAGACAGTCACGCTATAGGTGCCGGGTGTTGTAACCTGGAGTTGTTGATTTTGCGAATTGTCATTCCATAAGTAAGAAACACCGGTAATGAGGGCATCAAGGGTCACAAATTCACCCTGACACAGACTAAGCTGATCCGGTAAATCAACCTGGGGAGGATTGTCTTCGATAGTCACCACTATGGTATCTGCTACTGAACTGCAAGCATTTGAAATCTGTAGAAAGTAGGTTCCTGAGACTGTGACCTGAAATGAATCAGCTGTTGAATTATCCTGCCAGAGATAATTGGCACCAGGGCTATTGGCATGCAGCGAGACCTGGCCTCCGGTACAGAGTGTCTGGTCAGGACCGAAATCAAGTGGAGAAATCGCTGATGAATAATTTATAGTAACACTATCCGATACTATTCCACATTGATTGGCGATGGTCAGAAAGTACAATCCAGGGGAGGAGACTAAAAAGGTGTTTGCTGTTGACGTGTCTTGCCAAAGGTATGATGCAATAATTGAGTCTGCGGCAAGAAGGATCGTTTCACCGCTACATAGAATGGTATCTGGTCCCAAGTCAACAACCGGTGTAGTAAAGCCTGTCACATTGATCAGGTCACTTCCTGAACCACAATCATTGGATATTGTAACAGAATACACGCCAGGTGTAGTGATTTCATAATTTAATGAATTGCTTGCGTCCTGCCAGTGAATATTTCCTGAACTGGGGTCAAGTACAATAGAAAGAGTATCTCCTGTACAGATCGTTTGATCAGCAAGCCCCAGTTCTATCAATGGCACGTCAAGTTCTGTAAGCATGATCTCATCACTTGTGGATCCGCAAATATTACTGACGGTTACTGTATAGGTGCCTTCGTCCGATGCACTGTAATAGGAGGAGGTGCTTCCGTCATGCCATATATAATCCCCTAGCAGTGGATCTAATGAAAAAATCACTTCATCCCCTGCACAAAAATTAATATCGTCGCCTAAATCCAATGCCGGGGGTTCCATCACATCAATGACAATGATATCTGAAGTGGTGTTGCACCCATCATCCAGGGTAACTGAATAGGTGCCTGGTGTGGTTATACTATATTCAGGTCCATGGGATCCATCCTGCCATGTATACTCACTGAGTGTCGGATCAAGAGAAATGGAATACTCCCCACCATCGCAAAATATGTCTTGAGGCGGCCCGATATCTAAAGGGTCAAGCGTAGTTAGAATAGTAACTTCAATAGAATCTATTCCATAGTTACATCCGTCAGATGTAATCGTGAGGCTATAGGTTCCGGATTCAGTCACGGTAAGGCTAGGTCCTTGGCTACCATTTTCCCAATGATAATAATAACCGGAAAGACCAGGATCAATTTCGTATTCCAGGCATGCAGTAACAGGGTCACCGAGTTCAAGGGGTATTTCTGCCGGGCCAGCCACTGCCTCCACGGTAACATTCTCAATATAATAGTAAGAAAATTCGTCAGTGCAACTTGGACTAAGTGGAGTGTCAGCATCAGTATGAAAATTCCCAAGCGTTATATATTCCTCTCCGCCCTGGGCTTTTAGGCAACCTGAAATCAGGGTCCAACCTTCCGTATCAGTCAAAAAACCTTGATCGGATTCTACCTGGGGTACAACATTCATGGCAGAGACATAGGTTTGCCATGGAGGGTCTTCTGAAAAGAAAGCACCTATTTGCGTAACTCCGCAGTCATAAAATTCTGAGAGACTGACGTAAAAACTAACATTATAATAGGTACCTGCTGTCAGAGGCTGAAGTAATTGGGCCATAATATATTCCCGGTATTCGTAATAGGCAAAGTAGCAAAAGAAACCACCGTAGCCTTCGCCGGTCAAAGGAATCTGTGTGCCGAAAAAGTTAACTGGAACATCAACGTCGGGGAAGGTAGCACAAACATTAAAAATATCCGGAGTTCCAAATGTTGGCCCATCCCATGGAGGCGCAAACAAGGGTGCGACTCCGCCATAGTAATCCGGACACATAGAGATCGTATCAAAGCTATAGTTAGGGACGAGGTTCTGTGCCTTCAATAACAATCCCAGCCCTATAAAAACAAGGAAGAGAGTGATTCTTATAACTAAAAGGGATATCATTCCTTGGGGCTTCATACATTCATCTTATGTCTGTATTCTAAGGGAAGATAGGGATTTTACTATAATCCCTATTTGAAGTTTGTAATTGCCATCCTATTGAAGCTACGGCTTAGTCTGGAGATATCAACTTGACAGCCAAAGACTCATGGCGCATTCACCTTCTCGCTTTTTCTCTCACACCTCTCACGTTCTCTCGTTCTCACGCTCTCACGCTCTCACCTTACCACCGTCACATCCCCCGCAAACACCTCTTCCTTCTCAATACTTCCTTCCAGATAGGTGCATTTGATATGATACACATACACTCCAGGCAATACTTCGTCATTTGCATATAAACCATCCCATTGAAAAGGAATCGCTTCAGATGAATACACAAGATTGCCCCACCGATCAAAAATGGAACCTGTCATCGCCGTGACCTCCAAGTCTGAACCAAAGCTCATCGCAAAGACATCATTGATTCCATCTCCATCAGGCGAGAATACATTTGGTATATAGACTTGAGTATGGACATCAATTACAAAACAATCTGTATCAGGATAAACCTCCACCTCTTGGGTGGATGTGGAACATGGCACAGTCACTTCTACATTATAATTTCCTGGAGCTGTAATCTCAACTGAAGGTGTTGTCACCCCGGTGCTCCAGATGTAAGCCGCCGCAAACGATTGGGTCGCATCCAGCGTGATGATGTCTCCTGTACACCATGGAATCGAAGCATCCAGATTGAATTGCGGGATATGCGTATCATAGCTGACTTCAATTTCATCTCTGACTACACCGCAATCATTACTCAGTTGTAAGGAGTAAGTACCCGGTTTGTTGACGAGAAGATGAAGCATCCCGCTTCCATCCTGCCACTGTACATCAAAGAAGATAGAAGGTGATGACAGGAGAATCGTTTCCCCCGGACAAAGTGTTGTGTCTGGTCCAAGAGAGAAGGGCAATGGTGTATCCACAAAATCGACATGAATAGTATCAGCTGCCTCACCACACGAATTTGAAGCGGTAACAAAGAAAGTACCTGGACCATTTACATCGTAGGAAGGTGATGCGGATCCATCCTGCCACAGGATGTCCGATGAATTGACTGGAGCATGCAGCGTATAGATTTCCCCGGTGCATAATGTGGTATCCGATCCCAAAGAAAACGAACCGGGCGCATCCAGATAAGTAACCAGGATATCATCTGTTTCAGTACCACACTGGTTTGTAACAGAAAGGCTATAAAGTCCGGCAGTTGAAATCAGGTAAGTGGTTGTAGCTGTTCCATCCTGCCATTGAATATCAAATGAAGTTACGGGCGCATCCAGGTTGAGTGTTTCTCCATCACATAATGTGGTATCAGGTCCAAAGGAAAATGGAGCAGGCGCATCGAGATAGGTGACGAGTATCGTGTCAATCTTTACACCACAATGATTAGATTCGAGGAGTGTATATAAGCCTGAGGATGTAACAATAAAAGAAGACGAACCAGATCCATCCTGCCATTCAATACTGGTGCCTGCAGCCGCGGTTGAGTTTAAGGCTAATGTACTGCCATCACAAAGTGTAGTATCTACACCCAATGATGGAGTAGGGGGAACTCCGGATATGTCAACGAGAATGGTATCTGCATCGGTACCGCAATTGTTGCTGACCTGGAGAATGAACTGACCTGACAGGGTTGTCATGAAGTCAGAATCTGTCGATCCATCCTGCCACAAATAAGTTACGCCAGAAATGCCTGAAGGGATGAGTACAGCATCACCTTCACAAGCCTGGATATCCTGTCCGAGATCCACCTGTGGCCCTTGCGTGCTTTCGAAAACTTCGAGAGTGTCTGTTGCAGACCCACACGAATTTGAAATCGTCAGGATGATGGTTTCTTGTTGTGTTGTCTGGAAGCTGTCAAGTGCTGATCCGTCATGCCATAGGTAGGTGACGTTAGGGATGCCCGGGCCGATGGTGATGACTTCACCGGGACAAAGAGATTGATCTGTGCCCAGGTTTAGATTTGGAATAGCTGGTAATGCATTTGCAATGAGTGTATCAAACGATTGGCCGCAACTGTTGGAGATGATAGCAGAAATCAAGCCTGGGCCGTTGACCTGTAAGTCAGGATTACTGGAGCCATCTGACCAGAGAATATTTACACCCGGCTCGCTGATGGTTAGTGTAAAGGATTCTCCCGGACAGAGTGAAGTATCTGCTCCCAGGTCAAGAGGTGGTGTTGCAGCAAGCAAATTTGTTACGAGGGTATCATAGGCTGTGCCGCATGAGTTACTCACAGCGACATGGACGGCACCAGCATTGGTTATCATATACGTTGGTGAAACTGACCCATCCTGCCAAAGCCAGGAAGTGACGTTTGAAAAAACGGGAGATATTAGAATGGTGTCACCTGGACACAGACCAACATCATTGCCAAGTGCAACGGACGGAGCCAGGCCACCATCAGAGACGATTGTAGTATCCACATCGCTGCCACATGAATTGGTCACCGTCACGCTGTAAGTCCCGGGAGCATTGACCTGGAGTTGTTGATTTTGGGAATTGTCATTCCACAAATATGTCACGCCGGTAACAGACGGATCAAGTATTATATTTCCTCCCTGACAAATGCTGAGTTGATCCGGTAAATCAACCTGAGGAGGATTGTTATTGACAGTTACTTCGATCGTGTCAGAGAGTAGGCTGCAATCATTGAAGGCATCAACGATGTAGGTTCCTGCAGTCGTGACGATCAGATATTCTTCGGTGCTGAAATCCTGCCAGAGATAACCTGCTCCGGGGCTATTGGCATGCAGCACGACTTGTTCGCCTGGACATAGGCTAACATCCGGTCCGAGGTTAGGAGGAAGGACATTAGAAGTGTAATTGACCTCTATAGCATCTGAAGAACTTCCGCAGTCATTGGTTATGGTTAGCGAATACGTACCGGAATTTGTCACCGGAAATTCTTCATCAATTGAATTATCCTGCCATAGATACAATCCATTATTATCCGCATTAGTCAAGTGGATTGTATCACCTTCACAAACCTCTAAGTCATCACCCAGGTCCGTCACAGGTGGATTGAGCAGGAGTATATTCATCTGGTCAATAGCTGATCCGCATTCATTGGATACTGTAACTGAATAGATGCCGGGAGTGGTGATTTCATATGCGGAGGCTGTGCTACCATCCTGCCACAGGATGTCTCCTGCATCAGGGTCAAGCAAGATGTTGATTGTTTCGCCCTCACATACAGTTTGTTCGTCAGGTCCAATATCGATCATTGGGGGTTCAAGATCGGTCAGGACGATTTCATCACTGTCACTTCCACACATATTAGTGACTGTGACCGAATAGGTACCACCGGTTGTGGCTGTGTAGATCCATGCAGTGCTATTGTCTTGCCAGAGGAAATTTCCGATGGAAGGATCAAAATTAAATGTCACTTCATCTCCCTGGCAGAGCACCATGTCATCACCCAGAAATATAATCCCGGGCGGTGTATTTACGTCAATGACGATCTGATCAGTGACTGAAGAGCAACCGTCATCGAGTGTCACCGAGTACGTACCTGAACTGGTGATGGTATATTCAGCATCATGTGCGCCATCCTGCCAGGTGTATACGCTGAGGGAAGGATCAAGGGAAACAGTATATTCCTCTCCCTCGCAAATCGAAAGTTGTGGTGGACCTATATCAATCGGGTCAAGTGAATTTAGGATTGTGATTTCTACCGAATCAATACCATAGTTGCAATTTTCATCTGTGATGGTAAGTGCATAAATGCCTGACTCATTTACCTCAAGTGTAGGGTCATGACTGCCGTCTTCCCAAGTATATTGGTATCCGGAAAGGTCCGGATCGATGACATAAGGTGGGCAGGTCGTGACCGGGTCACCTAATTCGAGGGGCAATTCATCCGGTTGGCCCGCGGCAATGACTGTGATATTTTCAAGATAGTAGTACGTTTGTTCCCCTGTACAATTCGGATCAAGTGGAGTATCCGCATCGGAATGAAAAGCGCCTATAGTAATAAATCGTTCTCCTCCCTGAGCTTGAAAACAACCGGAGATCAATGTCCAGCCATTTTCGTCACTTATAAACCCTTGGTTGGATTCTATCTGGGGGGCCACATCCATTGCGCCAACGTACCAGCCGTATGGAGCGGATTGTGAAAAATATGCGCCAATTTTTTCTAACCCACAATTCATTTCTTCTCCCAGGCTGACATAAAAACTTACATGGTACCATTGATGCCCGGCCAGTGGTTGAATCAATTCGGCCATCATATATTCACGGTATTCATAGCTGGGAAGATGGCAGATGATACCTCCATAACCTTCACCTGTCAGGGGCAATTGTGTTCCTGCAAAATTATTGGGTACACCGACGATGGGATTAGTGGCACATACGTTAAAAATATCAGGTGTAGCTGCAGTAGGACCATCCCAGGGTGGAGCGTCTAAAGGTGCCCCCTGGCCATAATAACTAGGACAGACAGTAAGTGTGTCAAAGCTATAATTCGGGACCAGGTTTTGGGCCACTAACAGAGTCCCCGCCCCGATAGATGCGATGCATAGAAAGATTCTCTTTAATAAGATTGTATTCATTCTTTGGGTTCAATCAGCTAACCTTTGGCCTGGTTGCCTAAGAAAGGTAAGTATAACCTGCGAAATCTAATATTTTCCTTTCGACCTAGCCGTTTTTAACGTCATTTAAATGCAAAGAAAAAACAAAGTGGGGTGGTTGGATTGAGGGGGGGCGTATGTCAGATCAAAAATTAATAACCGGGACAAATCAATATAGCCGTTTTTAACGGCAAGAGAAAAGCAAAAATGATCACTCTGACCCCCTACCCCTGAAAGGGGGACTTGAAAGAAATGATATTGAGTATTCAAGTATTTATTTTAATCAGCTCCCCCTTTCAGGGGGTAGGGGGTCAGAGGATCATCTTACTCTCATACTCTCTCACGTTCTCACGCTCTCACCTCACAAGCGTCACATCCCCCGCAAACACCCTCTCCCTCTCAACACTTCCATCCTGATAAGTACACCTGATAAGGTATGCATACACACCCGGCATCATTGCTTCATCTGCAAAAAACCATTCCACTCGAAAGGAATTTCGTCCGAACTATATACCAGATTACCCCACCGATCAAAAATAGAACCTGTCATCGCCGTGACCTGCAGATCTGATCCAAAGCTCAACGCAAAGACATCGTTGATTCCATCATTATTCGGTGAAAAGATATTCGGAATATAAATTTCATTATGCACCTCCGGCTCAATACAATCTGTTCCAGGAAAAACATCAACCTCCATGGATACTGTACTACAAGGTGTAGCTACTTCGATGGTATATACACCAGGGGTGACAATCTGGATGGATGAGGAAGTCGCTCCTGTACTCCAGCTATAGGTCGCTGGAAAAGGTTGCGTAGCATCAAGCGTGACGATATCGCCAGGACACCATGATATAGCAGGAGCAAGATTTAGCTGAGGTACTCGTGTGTCATAATCCAATACAAATTCATCAGACTCCGTACCACATTCATTACTGATTTGCAGTGAATACGTTCCAGCCTGATTTGCAACAAGGGTTGTCTCATCACTGCCATCCTGCCACATGATGGCATAAGATGTCGAAGGTGCATTAAGCATCAGCGTTTCACCTGGACAAAGTGTTGTATCAGATCCTAAGTTAAATGGATCAGGTGCATCGAGGTAAGCCACCGTGATCGTATCAGTAGCATCCCCGCATCGATTAGATTCTGAAAGTGTAAATACACCTGCTGCCGTTACGGTAAATGCAGGAGCCGATGATCCATTCTGCCATTCGATAGTTGTTTCTGCATCTGCAGTTGAAGTCAGGGTCAATGTAATTCCTTCGCACAACGTAGTATCTGCAGGCAATACCGGTGTGGGGGGGACACCGGAAATGTCAACTACAATGGTATCTGTAGCTGACCCGCAATTGTTATTTACCTCTAAGATGAATACACCGGATTGTGTTGTTGTAAAGTCAGGATTGGTTGATCCATCCTGCCACTCATAGTTCACTCCCGATATGCCGGATTGAATGGTCACCGTTTCACCAGCACAAACTTGTATATCGGAACCCAGATCAAGTTGAGGGCCTTGGGTGCTTTCCGTGACCTCGACAGTATCTGTTGATGAGTCACACTCATTGCTGATGGTCAGGATGATTGTTTCTTCCTGCGTGGATTGATACGAATTTCCAGTAGAACCATCCTGCCACAGGTATTGAACATTTGCAATACCCGGTGAGACTGAAATGATTTCACCTGGACATAATGATTGATCTATGCCAAGATCGAGGGCAGGCACATCAGGTAATGCACCCACCTGAATGGTATCATAAGAAGAGCCACAACTATTGGTAATGGAAGCGTACACCAATCCAGAACCGGAAACAATGTAATTGGCACCGCTGGATCCATCCGGCCATTCGATGGTGACACCTGGCGTGTTGATAGACAAGACAAATGATTCACCGGAACACAGAGCTGTGTCAACACCAAGATCGAGTGGAGGTGTTGCAGGAAGTATGTTTACCTGGATCGTATCAAATGCAGAGCCACATGAATTATTGACAGCGACATTTACAAGACCTGCACCTGAAACCGTATACGTTGCTGATGTCGATCCATCCTGCCAAAGCCATGTATCTACATTTGAAAAAACAGGAGACAACAAAACATTGTCACCTACATAGTTGCACATCGCTACCGAGATCAACTAATGGCGCAGGACCACCATCTGTAATGATCGTCGTATCCGTATCTGTCCCACAGGCATTACTGACAGTGAGGCTATAAGTGCCAGGTGTATCGATGATGAGTTGCTGATTTTGAGAATTGTCGCTCCACAAATAATTAACACCGTTGATAGCAGCATCAAGAATGATCGTATCACCCTGGCATAAAGTAAATGCGGAAGGTAAATCAATCTGCGGTGGATCACCATTGATAATCACGATCATCGTATCGGTCGTCATGCTGCAGATATTGTATTCGATCAGGGTATACGTACCAGGATTAGTTACTATGAAAGAATCCAGTGTTGACGCGTCTTGCCATAAATAATTAGCATTTGGATTGGTGGCATAAAGGATAATTTGTTCACCAGGACATATATTTACATCCGGCCCGAATGCCACCGGAATCAGTGCGGCAGTAGCCATAATGACCACGGTGTCTTTAGCAATTCCACAATCATTGGTGGCAGTGATACTATAGGTTCCCGCAGAAGAAACAACAAGGGAGTCAGCCGTGGAATTGTCCTGCCAGCTATAAAAGGCATTTTGTGTTTCAGCATATAATGTGATAGATTCTCCCGGGCAAAGGATAGTATCCGGACCAAGGGAAACAAAGGGCGGAAAGTCTACGATTACCTCCATCGTATCTGTTGCAATGCCACAAGTATTCGATACGGTCACACTATACAATCCGGTTTCTTCAATTTGGTAATCCGTTGTAGTGGTTCCATCTTGCCAGAGTATTTCTCCTGATTGAGGATCGATCTCAAGATGGACGACCATTCCATTACATAGCGTCATGGTGTCAGGGCCTATTTCAACAACCGGAGGTTCCAATGCTGTAATTTCGATTTCATCACTTAAGGAGCCGCACATATGACTGATGACAAGTTGATACGTACCTCCTTCACTTATGGTATAGTCAGACGAGGTGCTGTTATCCTGCCATAGAAATTGTCCTAAGTCAGGATCAAAAAAATATTCAATGACTTCACCCGGACAAATAAAGTCATCGGGTCCAAGTGTAAAGGATGAAGGCGGATCAAAGAATGATATCATTATATCATCTGTCGTGCTCAGGCAACCATCATCGAGCGTTACGGAATACAGGCCTGGAGATGTGATGGTGAATTCAGGTCCTGTACTGCCGTCCTGCCAAACATAGGTGGAGAGAGTAGGGTCCAGCGAAATGAAGTAAGTATCGCCATAGCAAATAACGGCTTCATCGGGGCCCAGGTCGACGGGCGGATAATTGCCAGCAATGGTGACTTCAATGGAATCAACTCCATAGTTGCATCCATCTGAAATGGTAAGTACATACATGCCTGATTCCGTTACTTCAAATGTGGAGCCATGACTGCCGTCTTGCCAGGTGTAATAGTATCCGGATAGGTCAGGGTCGATGACATAGGGCGGACAGGCAGTAACCGGATCTCCTAATTCGAGGGGCAAATTGTCCGATATATCTGTAGTGATGACCGAAATATTTTCAAGGTAGTAGTAAGTTTTCCCTCCTGAACAATTGGGATCGAGTGGGGTATCCGCATCGGAATGAAAAGCTCCTAATGTAATAAATTGTTCTCCTCCCTGAGCTTGAAAACAACCAGAGATCAAAGTCCAGCCAATTTCGTCACTAACAAACCCCTGATTGGATTCTATCTGGGGGGTGACATTCATTACGCCAACGTACCAGCCGTATGGAGCGGATTGTGAAAAATATGCGCCGAGTTTTTCTATTCCACAATTAAAATTCTCTCCCAGATTGACATAAAAACTTACATGGTACCATTGACCTCCGGCCAGTGGTTCAATCAATTGGGCCATCATATATTCCCGGCACTCATAAGCAGGAAGATGACAGATGATGCCTCCATAGCCATCGCCCGTCAGAGGCTCTTGAGCTCCTGCAAAGTTATTTGGCACACCGACGATGGGGTTAGTGGCACATACATTAAAAATATCCGGAGTGCCCGCAGTGGGGCCATCCCACGGTGGGGCGTATAAAGGACCCTGGTATCCAACATCACTGGGACAGTCGGTAAGCGTGTCGAAGCTATAATTCGGGACCAGGTTTTGGGCAATTAACAATGTCCCCGCCCCGATAGATGCGATGCATAGAAAGATTCTCTTTAATAAGATTGTATTCATTCTTTGGGTTCAGTCACCTAACCTTTGTTCAAGTTGCCTGGGAAAAGTTAGGATAACCTAGGAAATTTACGAATTTCCTTTCAACGTAGCCGTTTTTAACGGTTAGTAATTATCAAACATGCTTCTTCAGACCCCCTACCCCCTGAAAGGGGGACTTGAAAGAAATGATATTGAGTATTCAAGTATTTTTTTTAATCAGCTCCCCCTTTCAGGGGGTAGGGGGTCAGAGGATCATCCAATCTTTCAGGGGGTAGGGGGTCAGAAGATCATCTTACTCTCATACTCTCTCACGTTCTCACGTTCTCACGCTCTCACGCTCTCACGTTCTCACGCTCTCACCTCACAAGCGTCACATCCCCCGCAAACACCCTCTCCCTCTCAACACTTCCATCCTGATAAGTACACCTGATAAGGTATGCATACACACCCGGCATCATTGCTTCATCTGCAAAAAAACCATCCCACTCGAAAGGAATTTCGTCAGAACTATACACCAGATTACCCCACCTATCAAAAATAGATCCCGTCATCGCCGTGACCTGTAAGTCTGATCCAAAGCTCAAGGCAAACATGTCATTGATGCCATCATCATTCGGTGAAAAGATATTTGGAATGTAAATATTATTATGCACCTCCGGCTCTATACAATCTGTTCCAGGAAAAACATCAACATCCATGGATATTGTGCTACACGGTGTAGCTACATCGATGGTATATACACCAGGGGTGACAATCTGGATGGATGAGGAAGTCGCTCCTGTACTCCAGCTATAGGTCGCTGGAAAAGGTTGCGTAGCATCCAGCGTGACGATATCTCCAGGACACCATGAAATAGCGGGAGCAAGATTTAACTGAGGTACTCGTGTGTCATAATCCAATACAAGATCATCTGACTCTGTACCACATTCATTACTGATTTGCAAGGAATAGGTTGCAGCTTGATTGACAACAATAATCGCCTGATCGCTGCCATCCTGCCACATGATGACATATGATGTCGAAGGTGCATTAAGCGTAAGTGTTTCACCCGGACAAAGTGTTGTATCAGATCCTAATGTAAATGGATCAGGTGCATCGAGGTAAGCCACCGTGATCGTATCAGCAGCATCTCCGCATCGGTTAGATTCTGACAGCGTATACACACCTGCTGTTGATACAGTAAATGTCGGAGCCGAAGATCCATTCTGCCATTCGATAGTTGTTTCTGCATCTGCAGTTGAAGTCAGGGTCAATGTAATGCCTTCGCACAACGTGGTATCTGCAGGCAATACCGGTGTGGGGGAGACCGGAAATGTCAACTACAATGGTATCTGTAGCTGACCCGCAATTGTTATTTACCTCTAAGATGAATACACCGGATTGTGTTGTTGTAAAGTCAGGATTGGTTGATCCATCCTGCCACTCATAGTTCACTCCCGATATGCCGGATTGAATGGTCACCGTTTCACCCGAACATACCTGGATATCCGGCCCCAGATCAAGTTGAGGACCTTGGGTGCTTTCAGTGACTTCTATGGTATCCGTTGATGATCCGCAATCATTACTGATGGTCAGGATGATGGTTTCTTCCTGCGTGGATTGATACGAATTTCCAGTAGAACCATCCTGCCACAGGTATTGAACATTTGCAATACCCGGTGACACTGAAATGATTTCACCTGGACATAATGATTGATCTATGCCAAGATCGAGGGCAGGCACATCAGGTAATGCATCCACCTGAATGGTATCATAAGAAGTGCCACAACTATTGGTAATAGTCGCATACACCAATCCTGATCCGGAAACATTGTAATTGGCACCACTGGATCCATCCGGCCATTCGATGGTAATGCCAGGCGTGTTGATAGACAAGACGAATGATTCGCCAGAACATAGCGCTGTGTCTGCACCAAGATCTAGTGGGGGTGTTGCCGGAAGTATGTTTACCTGGATCGTATCAAATGCTGAGCCACATGAATTATTGACAACGACATTTACAAGACCTGCACCTTGAAACCGTATACGTAGCTGCTGTCGATCCATCCTGCCAAAGCCATGTATCTACATTTGAAAAAACAGGAGACAACAAAACATTGTCACCTGGACATAGCTGGATATCGGTGCCAAGATCGACTGCCGGGGAAGGGCCGCCGTCTGTAATGATCGTGGTGTCGACATCTGTACCGCAGGCATTGCTGACGGTCAGACTATACGTGCCTGGTGTATGTACGATGAGTTGCTGATTTTGAGAATTGTCGCTCCACAAATAATTAACACCGTTGATAGCAGCATCAAGAATGATTGTATCTCCCTGGCATAAAGCAAATGCTGAAGGCAAATCAATCTGAGGTGGGTCACCATTGATAATCACGATCATCGTATCGGTCGTCATGCTGCAGATATTGTATTCTATCAGAGTATACGTACCAGGATTGGTCACTATGAAAGAATCCAGTGTTGACGCGTCTTGCCATAAATAATTAGCATTTGGATTGGTGGCATAAAGGATAATTTGTTCACCAGGACAAATATTTACATCCGGCCCGAATGCCAGCGGCGTAAGTGTGGCAGTGGCCATAATGACCACGGTGTCTTCAGCAATTTCCACAATCATTGGTGGCAGTGATACTATACGTTCCCCAGAAGAAACAACAAGGGAGTCAGCCGTGGAATTGTCCTGCCAGCTATAAAAGGCATTTTGTGTTTCAGCATATAGTGTGATAGATTCTCCCGGACAAAGGATAGTATCCGGACCAAGGGAAACAAATGGCGGAAAGTCTACGATTACCTCAATCGTATCTGTTGCAATGCCACAAGTATTCGCTACAGTCACACTATACAATCCGGGTTCGTCAATTAAGTAATCCGTTGTAGTGGTTCCATCTTGCCAGAGTATATCTCCTGATTGAGGTTCGATCTCAAGATGGATGACCGATCCATTACATATCGTCATGGTGTCAGGGCCTATTTCAACAACCGGGGGTTCCAATGGTGTAATTTCGATTTCATCACTTAAGGAGCCACACATGTTGCTGATGACAAGTTGGTAGGTACCTTCATCACTTATAGTATAGTCAGGTAGAGTGCTGTTATCCTGCCAAAGAAATTGGCCAGGTTAGGATCAAAGAGTATTCAATTACTTCACCAGGACAAAGAAAGTCATCAGGCCCAAGTGTAAAGTTTGAAGGGGGATCGAGGAATGAGATGAAAATATCGTCTGTCGTGCTCAGGCAACCATCATCGAGTGTTACGGAATAAAGACCGGGAGCCGTGATGGTGTATTCAGGTTCTGTACTTCCGTTCTGCCAAACATAGGTGGAGAGTGTAGGATCCAGGGAAATGAAATATGAATCGCCAACGCAGATAACGTCTTCTTCAGGGCCCAGATCGACGGGCGGATAATTGCCGGCGATGGTGACTTCTATAGAATCAACTGCATAAGTGCATCCATCTGAAATGGTAAGTACATAAATGCCGGTTTGGTGACCATGAGTGTTGGTCCATTTGAGCCATCACTCCATGCAAACGTAGATCCTCCGAGCATCGGATCAATTTCATAAGAAAAACATGCAGATACTGGATCACCTAATTCGAGATAAAACTCGTTAGGTGGGATGACCTCGATGACAGACACATCATCTACGTAATAGTAACTAGAGAGGGCGGAACAGTTGGGATCCAAATTTGTGTTAGCATCATTCCTGAAATTACCGATCGTCAGGAATTGTTCCCCGCCCGATGCCTGAATACATCCAGAAATCAAGTACCATACGTCAACATCATCCATGGAGTCCACCGGCTGATTCGACTTGTGGTATTACTTCAAGATTGGTTAAAATATTCATGAGTGGCGGATCAGCGGAAAGATACGCGCCGATATGTTCAATGGCACAGTTTGAGTCGCCAAGATTGACATAGAAACTGACAGAATAAAATGAGCCCGCACCCAAAGCCTGTGTCAGGGGAACATAGAGATATTCCCTGAGATCTCCTGTAATCCATGAACATCCAAAACCGGCATATGCATTTCCTGAATGCGCTAATTGGTATCCGATCGCATTGTTTGGAACTCCCGCTACAAAATTACCACACGTGTGGAAATAGTCAGAAGAGCCTAGGTTGGACAATTCCAGGGGGTGCATAGCTGTTGCAAATCCCGTTGAAAACGTTTGGGCAGGTTGTAAACGTTTCAAAATCCGGATTAGGTACCAGGTTTTGCCCCGTTAGCTGACAGGCATGCAGCATCATCCATAGGCTAATACAAAACCTAACCATGTTTTTATCTCAACCCTTAGCTGTTGTTTTATGGTCATTTGAGGTAGTATTGCACTACTAAATGTAATTAAAATAGTGCTTGCCCCCTGCCCCTGGAAGGGGACTTGATAAAAAGTGACTTTGAGAATTCGACTATTTAAGCTCGCGTTCAGGGCACTAGATCAAAAATCATCATTCTTACTTCTCACTCTTTTACCTCATAATTATCGTACGATCGTCACATCCCCCGCAAACACCCTTTCCTTCTCAACACTTCCTTCCAGATAAGTACACCTGATCAGATATGCATACACTCCCGGCATCATCACTTTATCCGCAAAAAAACCATCCCACTCGAAAGGAATTTCGTCAGAACTATAAACCAGGTTACCCCACCGATCAAAAATAGAACCCGTCATCGCCGTGACCTGCATTTCTGATCCAAAGTTCAAGGCAAAGACGTCATTGATGCCATCACCATTCAGCGAAAAGACATTTGGAATGTAAATTTCATTATGAACCTCCACAACGAAACAATCTGTATCAGGATAAACACCAATTTCTTGGAGCGTCGTCGAACATGGCGCTGTTACTTCGATAGTATATACAATCCGGGGTGCGATATCGACTGAAGACGTTATGGCCCCCTTGTTCCCGCCTATAGGCCGCCGCAAATGGTTGTGTAGCATCAGGGTAATGACATCGCCCTCACCATAGGACAAACGGGTCCAGATTAAGTTGTGGGATATGCGTGTCATAGCGACTTCAATTTCATCTCCGACTGGTACCGCAATCATTACTGAGGTAAGGTGTAAATACCTAGCCGGTTGGCACAGGTGAAGTCTCCACTTCCACCCTGCCACTGCACGTCTTAGAAGATGGAAGGTGATGACAACGAAGCGTTTCTCCCGGACAAAGTGTTGTGTCTGGCCCAAGAGAGAAAAGTGGGTATCACATAATCCACGTGAATCGTATCAGCTTCACCACACGAATTTGAAGCAGTAACAAAGAATGTACCTGAGCCATTCACATCGTAGGAAGGTGCTGCCAGGATCCATCCTGCCACAAGATGTCCGATGAATTGGCGGGCGCGTGTACTAATATAGATTTCCCCGGGCATAATATGGTGTCCGATCCCAAGAAAACGAACCGGGTGCATCCAGATAAGTCGCAGGATATCTCATCTGTTTCAGTGCCACACGGGTTAGTAACAGAAAGGCTATATAATCCGGCAGTTGAAATCAAATAAGTGGTTTTAGCCAATTGTTCCATCCTGCCATTGAATATCAAATGAAGTTACGGGCCCATAAAGGTTCAGTATTCCACCATCACATAATATGGTATCGGGTCCGAATGAAAATGGGGCAGGCGCATCCAGATAGGTGACGAGTATCGTGTCACTCTCTACGCCGCAATGATTCGATTCCTAGTGTAAAAATACCTGATGATGTAGACATAAAAGCAGACAAACCAGAACCATCCTGCCATTCAATACTAGTTCCTGCAGCCCGCAGTTGAGTTTTAAGATCAATGTAGTGCCATCGCAAAGTGTAGTATCCCGCACCCAATGATGGAGTAGGGGAACACCGGAGATATCAGCTTGAGAATGGAATCTGCATCTGTACCGATTGTTACTGGCTTGTAGAATGAACTGACCTGAAAAGTTGGTCTTGAAATCAGGATCTGTGGATCCATCCTGCCACAAAATAGTTAACGCCAGGAATACCTGAAGGGATGGTACAGCATCACCTTCACAAGCCTGGATATCCTGCCCAAGGTCTACCTGTGGCCCTTGCGTGCTTTTCGAAAACTTCGAGCGTATCGGTTGCGGTACCACACGAATTTGAAATCGTCAGGATGATTGTTTCTTGCTGCGTTGTTTGAAAAGTGTCAAGGAGTGGAACCATCCTGCCATGGGTACGTGACATTAGGAATGCCCGGGTTGATAGTGATGGCTTCCACCGGGACAAAGAGATTGATCTGTGCCCAGATTTAGATTTGGGATAGCCAGTAATGCATATGCAGTAAGGTGTATCAAACGATTGGCCGCAACTGTTGGAGATGATTGCGGTAATCAAGCCTAGACCATTCACGGTTAAACCAGGATTGCTGGAGCCATCTGACAGAGAATATTTACACCCGGCTCGCTGATGGTTAGTGTAAAAGACTCTCCCGGACAAGTGAGGTATCTGCTCCCAGATCAAGTGGTGGTGTTGCAAGCAGATTTGTAACGAGGAGTATCGCGACGCCGCATGGGTTACTCACAGCGACATGGACCGTGTCGGAATGGGTAATCGTATGGGAGAGACAGCTGACCCATCACCAAAGCCAGGAAGTGACGTTTGAAAAAAACGGGAGATAATGCAATTGTGTCTCCGCACAGATCAATATCATTGCCAAGTGCGACAACCGGCGCGGGCCACCATCAGAGACGATAGTAGTATCGACATCGCTTCCACATGAATTGCTCACGGTCGCTGTACGTGCCGGGAGTATTGACCTGGAGTTGTTGATTTTGAAATTGTCATTCCCGCAAATGCGTCACGCCGGTGATAGAGGCATAAAACAATGTTTCCTCCCTGGCAAAGCTGAGCTGATCCGGAAGATCAACCTGAGGTGGATTGTTATTGACAGTTACCACGATCGTGTCAGAGAAAAGCTGCAATCATTGAATACATCAACGATGTAGAGTTCCTGCAGTGGTGACAGTCAGATAGTCTTCTGTGCTAAAGTCTTTTGAGATATCCTGCATTTGGACTGGTGGCAAGCAGCGACCTGTTCGCCGGGACACAGACTTACATCTGGTCCGGAAATTCGGAGGCAGGACATCTGAAGTATAATTTACCTGTATAACATCTGAAGAATTTCCGCAGTCGTGGTGATGGTCAGCGAATATGTGCCGGAAGAGGTCACCAGGAATTCTTCTTCGGTTGAATTGTCCTGCCATAGAAACAAGCCGTTGTCATCGGCATTTTGTCAGAAGTGTATCGTGTCACCCTCACATACCTCTAAGGTCATCACCCAGATCCGTCACAGGTGGATTCATCAGGAGTACATATATCTGGTCAACGACTAGTCCGCATTCGTGGAAACAATCACTGAATAGAATCCTGGAGAGCTGATTTCATGTGCAAAGTCTCGTACTGCCATCCTGCCACAGGATATCCCTGCATCAGGAGTCAGAAGCAAGATGTTGATTGTTTCGCCGTCACATATGGTTTGTTCGTCAGGACCGATATCGATCATTGGGTTTTCAAGTTCGGTCAGGACGAGTTATCATATTACTTCCACATATTGGTGATCGTGTTCAAGGGTAGGTGCCTCCGGTTGTTGCTGTGTAGGTCATGAAGTGCTATTATCTTGCCAGAGGAAATCTCCGTAGGTAGGATCAAAAGAAAATATCACTTCATCTCCTGGCGGAGCACCATATCATCACCCAGGAATACAAATCCGGGGGCGTATTTACGTCAATGATGATCTGATCGGTGACAGTTGAACAGCCATCCATCGAGTGTCACCGAGTAAGTCCTGTGTTGGTGATGGTGTATTCGGTGTCACGCATGCCAGGCCTCCTGCCAGGTGTATACGGCGGGGAAGGATCAGGGAGACGGTATATTCCTCTCCCTCGCAAATCGAAAGTTGTGGTGGACCTATATCCAATAGGATCAAGTATGAATTTAAGATTGTGATTTCTACAGAATCAATACCGAAGTTGCAATTTTCATCCGTGATGGTGAGCGCATACATGCCTGACTCATTTTACTTCAAGGTAGGGCCATGACTGCCCGTCTTGCCACGTGTAATGAAATGCCGGATAGATCCGGATCTATTAAGATGGTGGGCAGGTAGTAGCCGGGTCACCTAATTCGAGCGGTATCTCATCATTTGAAATAGCGATGACTTATGACATCTTCAACATAATAGTAGGAAAACGTCCCTCCGCAATCAGGAGCAAGTGTAGTGTTGGGATCAGAACAAAAATTTCCAAGTGTAAGGTACGGTTCTCCACCTTGTACCCAGAAGTATACAACCTGAAATCAACGTCCAGCCCACGTGATCATCAACAATCCCTGATTTGATTCTACAGGAGGAATGAGATCATATGCTCCGACCTCAGTAAACCGGGGGCATCAATGGTTAGTCTTGCTCCGATTTCCGCTATGGTGCAACCATCTTCGGCAGGACTCACATAGAAGCTAACTTCATACCATAGCCTTTGATGAGCCAGTTGCAATAATTCTTGCATCAGATACTCACATTCCTCGTAACTATATATGTAGGTGTAAATACCTGCGTATCCTGCTCTCCGGTGATGGGCTCTGGGTGCCCACAAATTGTCGGAACATCTACCAGGCTTGAGGTGGCGCAATCATTAAAAATATCAGGAGTTCCATGGTAGGCGCCACCAGGGTGGAGCTATCGTGGGTCCTGACCACCATAATTGAATGGGCAGTTTGTCAATATTCAAAACTATATTATCAACCAGGTTTTGGGCAACTAACATAGTCCCCGCCCCGATAGATGCGATGCATAGAAAGATTCTCTTGAATAAAATTGTATTCATTCTTTGGGTTCAGTCACCTAGCGTATTCGGGTCGCCTTAGAAAATTAGTCTAACCTAGGAAATTACGAATTTCCTTTCAGCATGACCGTTTTTAACGGCATGTAATTACAAAGAAAAACAAAAGTTGGGCTTAAGTTGACTTAAGTCCGCGTGCGTCAGATCAAAATATCTTCCTGGGACAAATCAATATAGCCGTTTTTTATCGGCGGGTAATAATTTTAGAAATAGGTAGATAAATAAAAGTACGGACAGGACGCGTCTGTCCGTACTTTAAACTATCTACCTATTTCACTAGCCTCAAAGTTGAGCTCACCTTTACCTCACAAGCGTCACATCCCCTGCAAAACCCTCTCCTTCTCTACACTTCCTTTAAGATATGTACACCTGATCAGGTAAGCATACACGCCTGGCATCATTGCTTCATCCGCAAAAAAGCCATTCCACTCAAAGGGTGCGTCTGAACCATACTGCAGATTGCCCCATCGATCAAAATGGAACCTGTCATCGCGGTGACCTGCAGATCCGATCAAAAAGCTGAGCGCAAACAAGTCGTTGATACCATCATCATTCGGCGAGAAAACATTTGGAATGTATATTTCATTATGCACCTCCGGTTCAATACAATCTGTTCCAGGAAAACATCAACCTCCATGGACGCTGTGCTACAGGTGTTAGCTACATCATTATATATACATCAGGGGTGATAATCTGAATGGATGGGGTAGTGACGGTACTCCAGATGTATTGCGCAGCAAATGGCTGTGATGCATCAAGCGTAACGATATCGCCAGGACACCATGAAATAGCGGGAGCAAGATTTAACAGTGGTACTCTTGTGTCGCAATCCAATATAAGTTCATCTGACTCAGTACCATTCATTGCTGATTTGCAGGAGTAAGTAGCAGCCTGATTGGCAACAATACTCGACTGATCGCTGCCGTCCTGCCACATGATGGAATAGG
>JADKHH010000024.1 GCA_016721905.1 Candidatus Opimibacter skivensis
TCTATGTCAGCTCATCAACCTCTCCACGCAGCCCTCATCGGCGCCGGCCCCCTGGGTATCAATATCTACCGGCACGCTCTCAAACGGCCTGATATCATCATCAGCCAGGTCGTAGACATTGACCCATCCCTCAAAGGAAAAGATATGGGCGAACATGCCGGACGATGCCACAGGTGTTTACATATCAGATAGTCTGGAACAAGGGAAAGAAAGCTGATATAGCGATCCTCGCCACGGTTTCGGATCTGCCACGGATCGGTCCACAGTTGCTTCATTGATCAACGCCGGATTGTCCGTCGTCTCTACTTGCGAAGAGCTCTTCTATCCCTGGAACAGTTCAGATGAATGGTCAAAGACGATTGATCTCGCAGCAAAAGATAAAGGAGTAGCCGTACTCGGTACCGGGGTCAATCCTGGCTTCCTGATGGATTCACTCCGCGATGCTCACGGGGATTTGCAGCCAGGTGGAAAAAATCGAAGTGCGACGTTATCAGGATGCCCAGTTCAGACGTATACCATTCCAAAAGAAAATTGGGGCTGGTCTGACCTATGATGAATTTGAAAGAAGAAGGAAAATGAAGGCACGCTTAAACATGTGGGTCTGTCAGAATCTATGCATTTCCTCGCTCAGCAACTTGGCTGGACGCTGGAGAAAACAGAAGATCGAATTGAACCTGTCATCGCTGACCGCACCATACAATCTGAAGCCATGACCATTGTGTCAGGCCAGGTCGCCGGTGTCCGCCAGACAGGAATAGGGTGGGTGAATGGAGAAGAAAAAATCAAACTGAGTTTCCAGGCCTCCGTCGGCGAAGCTGATTCTTATGATGAAATCGAAATATTTGGCACCCCGCATATCCGCTCACGTATCATGAAGGGGGTGCATGGTGATATCGCCACATGCGCCATCATCCTCAATGCCTGCAAGTCCATTCCCAAAGCAGCCCCGGCCTACGCACGATGGCAGATATCCCGATGATCACCAGCGTAGGTGTCTGATGTAATCTACTATGAAAACCTATCATCTCCATATCACTGGCAAAGTACAAGGTGTTTGGTACCGCGCCTCCGCCAAAGACAAGGCACTCTCGCTTGGCCTCCAAAGGCAAGGTATGGAATGAACCAGACGGAGCCGTGGGAGCCTTGGTGCAAGGCCATGAAGATGTAGTCTCTGAATTTATTGAATGGTGCAAGGAAGTCCCATGCTCGCGGAGGTCAATGATGTGGTAGTGCATGAGCAGCCCATGACCAGGCTTACCGAGCTTCGAGATTGTAAGAAAGTGAGAAGTAAGAGGTGAGAGAGAGAAGTGAGAACCCATTAGAAATGGTTTATTGTTCATGGGAATGAAGTTCAAATCGAGTAAGAGAGTTATTGACAGGCCCATGGAGTGTAAATCATTCATCTGGTGGGACAATTGAAGCGTCCGCTTCAAACGATATATCGATCTGCAGGTTAATGAAGGCATTGATGGGCAGCCTGCCAGGAATAAATCATTCATCTGCATCCTCTTGTGTAATCTCCTCATGAGACAAGCGTCCGCTTCAAAACGATATATCGATCTGCAGGTTATTGAAGGGGCATTGATGGGCAGCTTGTGGCTGCCATGGAATGATCATTATTGTCTCCCAGGCAGCCACAAGCTGCCTGACATTGTATATCACAAACCAGAAGACTGATATATGGATGAAGCAAAATGCTTCAAATAACATGCTTGTAGGAGTTGGACAGATATATCTGTCATCAACAGATGATCCGAATTGAAGCAAATTCTTCAAATAGCTTGCTTTGGGATGGAGACAGCATCAATAGTTAATCGTTGCTCGAAGTTGTGAAGACAACTGGAAGCTGGACAGCTGAGAAGCTAAAACTGATAGCTGACGGCTGATAGCTGACAGCTGTTCTACCGGAAATAAAAAGTATAACTCCTCGTACAAGGATACCCACCATCCAGACAAACCCAATCAGGGACCACTCTCCAGCAGACGCTTAGCTTCATCATCATACGTCTTGTCACGGGAGCTTTCTATGATCCGAATATCCTTGGACGCCCATCTTTGCACAGTAAATTCAAGGGTAACTTTTCTGCGCGCAGAGAGGCTCAGAAGTCAGTTGCAGTGATGATGCAACCGAAATGTAATTGTAAAAATTATGGAATGAAGACACTGGATTTAATGAGCCAGATGGTACCGGTCCTTTGTCTTTGCACCTGCGATGGCATTTGAGGCAAGGATGCTTCCAGGGTTTCATCGCCACAAGGAGATTTTCTTCCGATGGTCTGATGATCATTGATGTGTCGGCATAACCAGGATAAGTGACTTGTAACAATGCCTCCGCTTGAGGAATATGTTAATTCAAAGCCTCCTTCAATATCTGTATAGAAGAGCTGATTACTGTAATCCACCGCGAGCTTGGCCGACATGATTGGAGCACCGCTGTGCATCTGCGACACGTCCTAAGACACGGCTTTGCATCAAGGCAGGATTCATCTGATTGGCATAATAGCCTTCATCTCTTGTGGCCCTGGCCAGTTCTGTTTGCGACTGACTTGCGATATCTTCATCAGCCGCTTTTAGTTCATCATCTGCATACACTGTTTTTGCAGATTCTTTGGCAGCAGGCATCGATGATGGCTGGGCAGATGGTGCAGATGGCTCTGTGATGGCAACGTCTGTTTTGGCAACTGCATCTGTGCCCGGAACAGGCTGTGCCTTTATTTGCTTACTTTCTGGTGGTGAAGAAACTGATTTGTCATTAACCGTTGGTTGAGAAGCTGGTTCCTGAGCATCCATTATTTGAGTTTCTTCATCTCACTGGTTGTGTTGTTGTCTCCATAGCCATTCCACCGGCCAGCGAATCATGCTTTGCAAGAGAGTCAGGTTCAACGAAGACAAACAAGGTTTCATCAGAACTCTTTTCCATCCTGGTGATCACAGCATAAGTCGCAACGATCAGCAATATGCTTGCAGCGATAGCTGTGACAGTTAGATTTGGTATCAACCATCTCCTGCGAGCACGTTTAGTTTGTTTGATTTTTGCCGCGATAGCATCGAGGTGTTCCGCATGTGCCTCATCCGGATGGGCATGGAAACCTTCCAACGCATCAGATACAAATGGATCATCCTTTGCGATCTCCACCAGGCGTAGCCTGTCCTGCTCGGATAGGGTCCCCGAGTGCAGCTCACGCAGCCGTTCCTGTATCCACTTATAGGTCAGTTCCTGATCCAAGGCGTTGTGTTGTTTGTATACACTTCTTCAGGTTTCTTCTTCCATTCTGTATGTTGGATCGCACATGATCCATGCTGAGTTCGGTGATCGTGCAAATATCGGCATAGGATCTTTTTTCAAAATAAAAGATCCTGATACACACTTGCTGCTTTTCGGGCAACTGCTCAATACAATGATGGAGCTGGTCCGCGATATCTTCCGGTACATTGAAATCAAATAAGTCATCTTCCTGATGCGCTTCACGGCCATTTTGCATAACCGGGTCGTCCAGGGAGACTGTTAAGAGATTGCTTTTCTTGCGTAGTAACTGGAGGCAATGGTTCTTGCTGACCATATAGAGCCATCCACTGAAATTGTCCACCTCATGGCCAGGAGCTTGCGGTTGAGATGCTCATAGATATCCATGACGGCATCCTGAGCAGCTTCTGGTTGTCCGAGATATTTAAGACACACACCATATACCAGCTCCATGTAGCGCAGGAACAGCGTACCCAATGCATCGCGGTCACTTCCGGTGCGAAAGCGTTCGATGAGTCTTTTATCCGGTACCTGCTGGCTGGCCAATATCTTCTATTCGTGCGTTCGAATGATTATTCGGGTGTTTCTTTCTGCTGCGCTTCCTGGATCGTTTCTTCCATCACTTCCCAGAAATGACTGAAGAGCGGTTTGAATCCTTCCACAAACGTCCGGGTTTTTAATGGTATTGTTTCAAGTGTTTTATAGGAGATGCTGGAAGTTTTTGACTTTTCGCCTATCATTTCAAACTGGTTGAGCGGCCACAGCATCATACTATAGAATAATACACCTACAATGAGCATGATGATTCCCCCGATGATTTTATCCGAACCACTCAGTTTGCCTTTCTGGAAAGAGGTATCGATTTTCTTAGCTACCCAATGGACCACAAAAATCAAAGAGACCAGAATGGCAATCGTGCCAAAGATCAGCGCAAATACTTTTCCGATGGGGAAGGTTTTTGCCAGGAATTCCATCAGCCATGGAGAAATTTTTTAGCGTAACAAGCACGGCTACAGTATAGGCGGCAACCATGACCAATGTACGGACGATCCCCTTGGTATAACCGAGCCAAAATCCAGTTAATGCAAAGACTACCAGTACTATATCAATTATCATTTTATGTAATATTAAAATGTAAGTCAGGTTAAAACCTTGCCGTAAGCACCTGTATTGATTTCCGGGGCAGAGGAAAGGTCGTATAAATTTAACGTACCGCGCAGTTTGTAACCCCTCATCTTTGATAAGTTTTATATATTCGAAGCGTTAAAGGGATCATTAGGTTTAAGAGTCGCAAACCTTGAAATATCTAATAAGCATAACACTCATCCTTATTCTGGAAAGCGCTCACGCCCAGTCGCACGTCCAGTCCACAGGTTTACCTGCGGTATTCCTCATTGGGGAATACGAAGACAGGTACCTGGAGCTTTCAGAGCAACATCCTGATATGTTCATGACTGTGTATAAAAACAACCTGGATCAGGCTTATAAAGGATGGAGCGAACTCCTGATGGACATCGAGGATTATGCCGCTGATCTCAAGTTTGATATCAAAGGCGCCAAGTTGTGGATGAACATTTATTTCAATCCCGATGGCACCATCTCCAATCTCGCCTTCTTCCCGAAACCCAATAGCCGCAATATCCCTGAGGAGCAGTTAGTCGCTTTTTTCAAAAACTTCGTACGCCAGTACCGTTTTCTGGAGAGCTCCGATAAAGGATTCCAGCACAGCGCCAGCGCTTCATTTCCCTACGTTCTTCCACAGGACTACGCCTGAGACGGCGAGGAATAATTAAAGTCACAGAAATACACTCTTCTGACTCTGCTGACCCCCTACCCCCTGAAAGGGGGCCCAGATTTAAAAAAAAATAACAAACTGGTTGTTGAAGTTAGACCTTCAATAACACATGATAATTATCTCATTGAAGGAGGGATTATAGTTATTTAATCTACCTCAACTCCCCCTTTCAGGGGGTAGGGGGTCAGAAGTATCTCCGCCCTTTTAGGTGGTAGGGGGTCAGAAGTATCTCCGCCCCCTTTCAGTGGGAGGGGTCAGAGGAATCATATTTACCTTTTCCATCATATCTTTACCTTTTATTACAACCGAAATGACACAATACACCGAAGAAAACATATTAACCCTAGACTGGAAAGAACATATCCGGATGCGTCCGGGGATGTATATCGGCAAGTTGGGCGACGGATCAACTCCTGATGATGGCATCTATGTACTTCTGAAAGAGGTCATTGACAACTCCATCGATGAGTATGTCATGGGGCATGGCAAGCAGATTGAAGTGGAGATCAAGGGCAAAAAAGTCACCGTACGCGACTATGGCCGCGGCATTCCTTTGGGAAAGGTCGTCGAATGCGTTTCCAAAATCAACACCGGTGGCAAGTACGATTCGAAAGCCTTCAAAAAGTCAGTGGGGCTGAATGGGGTAGGAACGAAAGCAGTCAATGCCCTGTCAGATTATTTCCTGGTACGTGCCGTTCGTGAAGGCAAATCAAAGGAAGCCACTTTTCACCAGGGTGAAATCAAAACCGAATCTAAAATCATCAAGTCCGACGAAGACCAGGGCACCATCCTTTCTTTCGTCCCGGATGAAACGATCTTCAAAGACTTCGAATACCGCGATGAATTCGTAGAGCAACAGTTGTGGAACTATGCATGGCTCAACGCAGGACTCAGGATTAAATACAACAATAAAATCTTTCATTCAAAAGACGGACTGCTTGATCTGCTCAATCGGAAGACATCCGGCGAAGAAGTGCGCTATCCGATCATTCATCTCAAGGGCGAAGACATAGAGATGGCCCTGACACATGGTCAGCATTACGGTGAGCAGTATTATTCGTTCGTCAACGGTCAGCACACTACACAGGGTGGTACACACCTCAATGCTTTCAAGGAAGCCATCGTCAAGACACTGCGTGATCATTTCAATAAGAACTTTGATCCAAAAGATATACGCTCCTCGATCATCGGTGCTATCAGCGTGCGTGTTGAAGAACCCGTCTTTGAATCACAGACGAAAACAAAATTAGGATCAAACAACATCGCGACGGATGGACCGACGGTTCGTACGTTTATCAACGATTTTGTCACCCAGCAACTTGATAATTACCTCCACAAACATCCGGATGTAGCGAAGGAGTTGCTGAAACGCATCCAGCAATCAGAACGGGAGCGAAAGGAAATCGCCGGCATCAAGAAGCTGGCCAACCAGCGCGCCAAATCCGCAAACCTGCACAATAAAAAACTGCGCGATTGCCGCATCCACTATAATGACAACACCCGTGTTGACGAGGAGCTGAAAGACAGAAGCACCATCTTCATTACAGAAGGGGACTCTGCCTCCGGTTCATTGACCAAGGCGCGTGATGTACAGTCCCAGGCTGTGTTTTCATTGAGAGGTAAGCCCCTCAACTGTTATGGCATGACCAAGAAAGTGGTGTATCAGAATGAAGAATTCAATCTGTTGCAACACGCCCTCAATATCGAAGACGGCCTTGAAGATCTACGCTACAATCGCGTTGTGATCGCGACGGATGCGGATGTTGATGGTATGCACATTCGTTTGTTGCTCCTCACTTTCTTCCTTCAGTTTTTTCCTGATCTCGTGAGAGAGAATCACCTCTTTATCCTCGAGACACCGCTCTTCAGGGTGCGTGACAAACAGCAGACTTTTTATTGCTACAACGAAAAGGAAAAACAAGAAGCCATCAAGAAACTCCGTGGAAAACCCGAGATCACCCGCTTCAAAGGTCTCGGCGAAATTTCACCGGATGAGTTCGGTGCCTTTATCGGTGAGCGTATCCATCTCGAACCTGTCCTCATCAAAGACGACACCAGCATCGACGACATCCTGGAATATTACATGGGCAAGAATACCCAGGAGCGCCAGGAGTTTATCATTGGTAATCTTCGTTTTGAAATTGATGCGAGCCAGGAGAGTATCGTGCATGAGGTTGAAAATTTAGAAGCGTAGCATTTCAGTCGGCAGTCTTCAGTTGGCAGTCCTCAGTTAGCAGTCTTCGGTCGGCAGTCCTCAGGCGGCAGTTGCAGCGGGAAAGGTGGGTTGAAATTATTCAGGAAATCAATTTTTAGCCAAAAGTGCATGGTGGTTGCATGCTGTTGAAAACAGCTTACGTGATATTACCATGACCAAGCTTTTTATGATCTGTCATACGCGGGCGCAGGCACAGCCAACGCCCATGAGGCCGGGCCTCATTAATTTCAATATTTAAAAAATCACCTTGAATCGGCACCAGACTGTGATCCAAAATTGTTTGAGCCGCGAAAACGAAATCATCTCGAATAGGCACCCATCATGTCGCGCTATATTGTCTGAGCTGCGAGGAAGGCTTTATTGAAATCATTTCGGTAAGCAGGGACTGTCGCTCAAAACTGTTCGAACAGCGCGGTGTTCTGTTTAGGGTACAACAAGTCGCATGGGCAATGACAGTTATGAAAACAGAAACCTGAAAAGCGTACAAGCGCAGCACATCAGAAAGCCAAGCTAATGAACAAAATGTAAAGTGAGTTTTTTGAGCGACGAGGTTTTTGGTTCTTTTTTCCGGAAAAAAAGAACACGAATCCCCTGACGTATTGTCAGCCCTTTCGGCTGAAAAACAGCCAAATGGCAGTATTCCGGTCAATGGAATGATAATTGACCTCCAAAAACGTTATAAAACCATACTTTTCCGAAATTATCGACACATAATATGTTTGAAGATCTTTTGATGACTAATGCCGCAGTAGAGGAGAGCGAGTTTATGCCGATCATTTCGGTAGATGAGGACGATGAGCCGCATACTGGCGAGGATATGCCCGAATTGGTGCCTGTCCTGGCCCTCAAGAATACAGTTCTATATCCCGGCATCGTGATCCCGATCACGGTAGGCAGGGAGAAATCCATGAAGGCAGTTCGCAAGGCCCATGATACCAATAAGCAGATAGCCGTCCTCGCACAGAAAGACGTAGAAACCGAAGACCCGGGTGTCACCGACCTGTTTACCGTAGGTACCATGGCACGGATCCTCAAGATCCTGAAGATGCCGGACGGATCTATTACCGCCATCCTCCAGGGAAGGTCCAGGTTCAATATGGTCCAAATGGATGCTGTTGATCCGTATATGATCGCCAGGGTCAAGCCACGTAATTATATACCCGCTGAGAGTAAAATCGAATTTGAAGCCATAATCGGTTCGATCCGTGATCTGGCCGAGAAAATAATCAAGCTTTCTCCTAATATTCCATCAGAAGCAGTCGTGATGATCCGCAATATCAAGAGCGACATCCATCTGCTTGGATTTATATCGTCCAACCTCGGTATTGACAATGTGCGCAAGCAGGAATTGCTCGAGATCGAAAGTCTCGAAACCCTGGCCACTGAAGTCTTCAAGCTCATGCATAATGAAATGCAGATGCTCGAAATCAAGAGCCAGCTCGAATCAAAGGTCCGCGTCGATATCGAAAAGCAACAACGCGATTATTTCCTCAATCAGCAGTTGAAAACCATCCAGGAAGAACTCGGACAAAATCCGCAGGAATCAGAGATCCGTAACCTGGTTGAACGAAGCAAGAAAAAGAAATGGAGTAAAACCGTGCAGGATACTTTTGATCGCGAGATTGCTAAGGTCCGCAGGATCAATCCACAGGTGGCCGAATACAGCCTTCAACTCAATTACCTGGAGTTGTTGCTCGACCTGCCTTGGGAACATTACACCAAAGATAACTTTGACCTTAAGAATGTCCAGAAAGTGCTTGACGAAGATCATCACGGGCTGGAAGAGGTGAAGGATAGAATACTCGAACATCTCGCGGTGCTCAAACTCAAGGGTGATATGAAGGCGCCGATACTTTGCCTCGTGGGCCCTCCAGGTGTTGGTAAAACTTCTCTAGGCAAATCGATCGCCCGTGCACTCAAGAGGAAATTTATCCGCATGTCGCTCGGTGGCTTGCATGACGAATCAGAAATTCGCGGTCATCGCAAGACATACATTGGTGCGATGCCTGGAAGGATCATCCAATCAGTGAAAAAGGCGGGAGCATCAAATCCTGTCTTTATCCTCGATGAAATTGATAAAGTTGGAAAGGACTTCAGAGGCGATCCATCTTCAGCATTGCTCGAAGTATTGGATCCTGAACAGAATTCCACATTTTATGACAACTATCTCGAGCTTGAATATGACTTATCAAAAGTGATGTTTGTAGCGACCGCCAATTCACTGCAGACGATACAGCCTGCATTGCTTGACCGGATGGAAGTCATCAACATCAGCGGATATAGTACAGAAGAGAAAATAGAAATTGCTAAAAAACATCTTATCCCACGCCAACGCAAAGAGCATGGCCTCAAGCCTGCGGATGTAAAGCTGAAGGATGATGTGTTGCGTGAAATGGCTGAAAGTTATACCCGTGAATCCGGTGTGCGAAGCCTGGACAGACGCCTGGCCTCCGTGATGCGTTTCGTGGCGAAGAAAGTAGCCATGGAAGAGAAGTATAACACCTCGATATCGAAATCACAATTACCCGATATCCTCGGGCCGGAGCGATATGATCCGACTTTATATACAGAAGTGCACAGCAGTGGGGTAGCGATCGGATTGGCCTGGACGAAAGTAGGTGGAGACATATTGTTTATCGAAACGAGTCTCAGTCCCGGGAAAGGGAAACTCACCCTGACCGGAAATCTGGGTGATGTCATGAAGGAATCGGCAACCACGGCGTTGAGTTTTATCAAGGCTCACGGCGATACACTTGGCATAGATGCGGCTACTTTCGAAAACACGGACATTCATATTCACGTACCGGAAGGGGCTATTCCAAAGGATGGTCCTTCCGCAGGTATTACGATGCTGACCTCATTGACCTCAGCGTTTAAAAAGAAACCCGTCAAGAGTCATACCGCCATGACCGGGGAGATCACCTTAAGGGGTAGGGTATTGCCTGTAGGAGGAATCAAGGAGAAGGTACTGGCAGCCAAGCGTGCCGGGATCAAGCATATTATCCTTTCTACAGCCAATAAACGCCATGTGGATCAAATCAAACCTGAGTACATAGATGGTGTTCAGTTTATCTATGTAGACAAGATGGAGGAAGTATTGCAGCAGGCACTTGATCTCTGGTCTTTTTAAGCCGGATAGGTTAAGAACCTGTTAAAAAAATAAATCGCATGTGCCAGGTCCTGGTGCAAGCGTTAAAACTGGAATCAATCCCTACCTTTACCTTATGGCGAAATACAGACTTAGCTATTCTTCAGCTTTAAGGCTTTTGGCCCTGCTGGTGCTGGTACACTTAGGGTTGGGATTACAGGCTCAGGACGCCCCCATGGAAAAGATCATCCAGATATCCGGGAAGGTCGTCACAGAGGAAAATGACCGGATGGTTTTTGTCCCGTATGCCGTAGTAGCCGTCAAAGGAACCAACCGAGGCACCCTGACTGACTTTTCAGGCTTCTTTTCTATCGTGGTGCGTACGAGTGAGACCCTTGTCTTCTCCGTTTTGGGCTTCAAAGACGCATTTTATGAAATACCTGATGATCTCACTGCTGAACGATACACTGTATTTCAGATCATGACCCGTGATACCATATTGCTTCCCGAAGCGGTGATCTATCCGTGGCCCGATCCTGATTTCTTCAACCAGGAATTCCTGGCCATGGATGTACATGATGATCTCGAAGATATCGCCAAGGAAAACCTATCCGAAAAAGCTATGGCCGAATTGCGGGAGTATCTCCCTTCCGATGGCCCTGAGCACACCCAGTTTTATCTGAGACAACAATCCCAGAGTTATTATTCCGAAGGGCAGATCAAGCCACAGAATATCTTCAATGCTTTCGCCTGGAAACAGTTTATAGAGGCATGGAAGAGGGGGGATTTTAAGAAGAAAGATAAGAAGTGAGCAGTTGCAGTTAGCAGTTAGCAGGCAGTGCAGCTATCAGTTGTGAGTTGTGAGTTGTGAGTTGTGAGTTGTGAGTCGTGAAAAGCAAATCACGTACGGTAACTAAAATACTCTGGTAGCTGGAAGCTGGTAGCTCGAATCTTTTCTGACAGCTGACAGCTGATAGCTATCACGAAATACACGCAGCCCTCAACATCTCCATATACTTCAGCCCTCTTTCACGGGCATAATCAACATTCCGCTGCGGTATCCCTTCCGGATCTTTGTAGTGCTTCAGTGCTTGAGTGATACTCTCTTCCCTGATCAGATGCAGCATCGGATAGATCGATCGATTCGTATAATTAGCCGGATCATCGGGTGTCGAATCAGCGAAAATATATTCAGGATGAAAACTGGCGATCTGATAGATGCCATCGTATCCTTGACGAGAGGCAGTTTTTTCTGCAGCACTGACAAGCGTTAAGTAGGAGGCGAAATCTGAAAAGTGATTCGGAGTAATAATAAGGGTTGTTTCAATGTCATCATGTGTATCGAGATATTGCAACTCATCCAGGAGGGATGCCAGTGTGCTTTCTTTGGTAGCCTCTTCCAATACAACATAGCGAATACTCTTTTGAAACATCGCTTTGGCAGCAAATGGACAGAAGTTACATCCGATCACGACGGATTTTATCCAGTCAATAGTTTGGTCGATGACTTTTGATTGTAACAACTTTGCTTAGGTTATATATATGTATAGTTAAGGACGAAAGGTATGGAATGTCAATAGCTTGATTCATCCAGTTCAACTTTTCCCTTGAATGTCCAGAAGACAAAACTGGTGTACATGGCGACTAAGGGAGCGCCAATGGCGGCAATCAGTAACAAGGTCTTCATCGTCTTCAGGGAGGAAGCTGCATTTTCAATCGTGATACTATTTTTTGCATCATTGGTCGCATATACTAAATACGGGAAAACCTCAATCGCCACCATGGCCAGCAAAGAGGCAATCGTCACCGCAGAACTTATAAACGCATTGAAGTATTTGCCTTTGTTGAGTTGGCGCGGAATATTGGCAATAGCTAGAAACATGATCACCGGTAAAACGAAATATTGAGAGCTGCTGCGGATGCGATCACTCAGATGGGGAATATAAAGCAGGGTATACAGGGTAGTCAAGCCAAGGGCAACAACAAAGAACACTGTAAAGCTCTTGGCCAGAAGCGTCATTTTGGTATATAACCTGTTTTCTGTTTTCATAGCCAGGTAAATAGCGCCGTGCAACATAAACAAGGCAAGCGTTGTGATAGCCACCATGATACTGAATGGATTGAAGAAGGATAACCAGTCACCTATAAAATCATGCTGCTCGCTTAATGGAAGACCAAGCGCAACATTGCCGAGCATCAACCCAAGGGAAAGGGATATGACAATACTGGCGAAGGAATAAATAAAATCCCATATCATTCTCCAGGTCGTGCCTGGTTCTTTACTTCGAAATTCAATAGCTACACCACGCCAGATCAATCCTATCATAAAAATGATAAAGGGGATGTAGAAGGCTGAAAAGATAGCAGCATACGCCACTGGAAATCCAGCAAACAATACACCACCCGCAATCACCAGCCAAACTTCGTTTCCATCCCATACAGGGCCTATCGCATTCAAGGCTATTCGGCGGCTGTTCTCCTTTTTCAAAAACAAATGTAAAGCGCCTGCCCCCAGATCAAAGCCATCCAGGATGGCATACCCGGTCATCACTCCCCCAAAAACAAGGAACCACCAAACGTTGTATTCTAGGCCGAATAAAGTTTCCATGGTTGTTATGATTGTTTCAGGAATGGATTGATGCGTTTGTTACCATCACCGATGGGTTCCGGAGCAGGATCATCATCTGGTCCGTGTTGTATTTTCTTGTTGAGCAAGTAGAGAAACAACACGAGCAAGGTCGAGTATACCAGGACGAAAAGTACCAGGGAAAAGAGAATCTGATTAGCTGAAACCGCTTTTGATAAGGCATCAGAGGTGCGCAGGTGGCCATAGACTACCCAGGGTTGCCGTCCCATTTCAGCAGCAAACCAACCCACCTGATTGGCGATTTGAGGTAATAGGACCGACCAGACAAAGATGGACATGAGCCACCGTTTGTCAAATAATTTGCCTTTACGCCATTGCCAGCTTGCATATAGCGTTAGCGCTATTAATGCCAGTCCAATAGCGACCATCAGATGGTAAAACTGGAAGATGGCATTCACTTGCGTGGGTCTGTCTTCAGGATTGAAAGCATTTAAACCGATGACCTCTTTTTCAAAATCGCCATGTATCAGGAAGCTTAGTCCGCCTGGTATTTTAAGACCTGTTGTTGTTTGTGTTTCATTGTTTACCCAACCGAATAAATACATATCAGCGACTGCAGTACTATCATAATGGCCTTCCAGTGCAGCTAATTTTGCCGGTTGATTTTTAGATACACCATCCGCACTGCGATGACCCATAAATAATTGAGCCAGTGAAGAAATAGTGGCCACTAATAATGCTATTTTAAATGCAGGTTTTGCGATGTTAAGGTGCCTTTTTTTCAAAATGTAATAGGCATTGACACTTAAGACTAAAAATGCACCAGCGAGGAATGAACCTATCCAGACATGCAATAGGCGGTCTACACTGGACGGATTGAAGACCATAGCCCAAAAATCAGTTACTTCCGCCCTGGCACTCAGACCCTCACCAACAATATGATAACCAGCCGGAGTTTGTTGCCAGCTATTAGCGACAACGATCCACACGGCACTAAACATCGATCCAAAAAACACCATGATCGTGGAAAAGAAGTGGACGCGCGAACTTACCCTGTTCCAACCGAAAAGGAGTACACCGAGAAAGCCGGATTCAAGTGCAAAAGCAAATATGCCTTCAGCCGCCAGCGCACTACCAAATATATCGCCTACGTATTTGGAATAAGTCGCCCAATTGGTCCCAAACTCAAATTCCATGATGATGCCTGTCGCGACCCCGATACCAAAAATCAATGCGAATATCTTGATCCAGAAACGGGTCATTTGCTCATATAGCTTATTCCCGGTTTTCAGGTATAAGCCTTCCATGATCACCAATATCAACCCCAGCCCAATACTCATCGGCGGATAGATATAGTGAAAGGCTATCGTGAAGGCAAATTGTATCCTGGCCAGTATTTCTATTTCCATGAAAGAATAATATTGACGTAAGATACTACCAGAGATCGACAGCGATGAGGCTATCAGTTTTTAACTTTGAGCTGCCAGCTTCCAGCTTCCAGAGTATTTTATTTTCCGTATATGATTTGCTGCTCACTCACGACTCACTTCTCACGACTCACTTTTCACTTTTCACTCTTCACTTTTCACTTGTCAACGGTTCCAATTGTGCCCAAACACAATATACCATCCAAAGCTATCCGGTCCCCAAGCGACATCAATGCCAGTCCTCACTCCAAAAGCCCTGGCAATCAAATATCGAAAGCCGGTGCCATAATTATAAATCGTCTCCGCATCACCAAAGCTTTCATTTCGCATGATCGCCTTACCTGCACCAACAAAAGCCAGGATGCTCCATCGTAGATTGAAATCATAGCGTTGTTCAGTTTCGATCAGTGCAGTCGTAGCACCCTGGTAACGTGCTACTGGCACTCCACGCATGTTGAGGCTCGGAAGCAGGTAGAAGGGTGGATCATCGAATACATGTTGTGCATCGATCCTTAATCCACTGATCCATCTGGGCTTGATGGGGATAAACCAATTAGCAAATCCACTAAGTCGTTGATAATTGTAATCACTGCCGGTCCAGGAGTCGTCGACAGCATATTGTACATGCAGGATGGTCCCTTTATCAGGGGTGAAAAAATTATCACGCCGGTCCCAATCAGTGAATAAGCCGAGAGAACCCGTATGGGCATCAAAATCTCTTCCATCCAGCCAGTCAGGCAATTCTGCTTCGAAGAGAGGCTCTACATTCGTTTTGGAAAAGGTGTATTGTGCACCTACATACAAGTCTGTTTTTGGCAGGCTCTTCGAGAATGAAAGCAGCACAGGCAATGCATCGATGTTAAACTTATATTCCTGCTCACCGATCTGGGGAAGTGTCCTGTAAAATGAAATATTGAGACTGGCATACCCAAGGAATGCCCTGTATTTAATTCCTTGCTTAGGAAAACTCCCAATCCGTCCACCGCCTACTGCCCAGCTATCATTTGCCGTATACATACCAACCGCAGCTGTGATATCTGGGGCTACATAAGTCTGGCCTTCAGGTATTTCTTTTGGAGTAAGAAAAGTCAGCGCCAATACACCACCGAAACTACCCAGGGCAGGTTCAGTGATGATGAGTGGAATCGGCATAAATCCCTTGCTGTCAATCAGGAAACTGCTGAAATCAAATTGGCCGTCAAGCGTATCCTTAAGCGAAGGTTTTTCCTTTGATTTGTTTTCCTCAATTTGATCCTGAGCGTGTACATTCCAATTGCAGGCTGGACAAAGAACAACATCTAAAGCAAACCGGAAGTGTAGATAGTTAACTTTCCAAGACCAATTGGCATGCAATTGCTGTAAAAGTAGGTTTAAAAGCAAATGTTAATGGCAGAAGAACGTGAACATTAGAAACTAAATCCTGCTATCATTGAAATGCGGGTGGCCTGGCCGGTTTGATCATCTTTGTTGGTCCTGCTGCCGGCTGTATATTCAAGTCCGATATTGATGGTTTCAATAGGATAATAGAATATGTTGGCGGCAAGATACCGGCTCGATTTGAAGGTCTCGGCAGGTTCGAATTCTTTGACTTCCAGATACGACACACCAAATGTGGCAGAAAAGCGCCACACCGGAGAAAAGATGTGTGTATAGGTCAGGAAACCTCCCTGGATAAACTTTCGCGTCATGTTGTCTGCTTCCGGATCATACACAGCATCCAGTTGCCGGTTACTGAACCCGACATAATAATTCGCTATGCTTTCCCCAAGGGAGTATTGGGTATAGAAGGTATTTTTTTCATTCAGCTTATAGACTGAACTGAGCAGGATGCCCCAACCATAGAGTACATCGATTTGATCATCATTCAGATAGTCGATTCTTCGGAATATCCCTGCTAACTGGATGTGTCCCCATTTTTGCAAATGTTTATAACGGCCGGCGATATCAAAATTACCTTGTTTATTCTTGCCCTCGAGTAATGAATCAGCCGGGTTGAAATAATCAGATACAGGTGCTTCAATGGAAACACCGACGATACTTTGTTCGCCATACTTTCGCTCATACCTGATCAATCCATGCCGCTTGCTGAGTGAACTGTTAGGCCCTTCAAATTCAACGGTAGTTGGCAAGGATGCGTTGTCCATAAAGGTGCTCCAGGTGTGTCCGATCTTAAAGTAATTCCACTCGGCATAAGCGTGTCTCAATCGCCAGAAGGAAGAAGTGGTACTCGCGAAATCCACCTCCATATACGTCCTGATGTGTCCCACTTTTGTATTGGCTTCTCCTTCGATACCGAAACGGGACTGCCGGGCTCCGATATACACACTTGAGAGATCATCGATTTGTTGTTCACCTACCGGTATATCATAAGGAAGAAATCCTTCTGTGCTGGTCATTCCGGAAAAATCATAATATCCGTTGACTCTTACGCCCCCCATGACCTTGATCTTGTATTTGGAATCTTTCAGATCCTGGGCGTTTTTATCTTCTACCATTTTCGCTGTATCCGTTTTGGTAGGAAATATGGCCAACGTATCTACACGGCTGGAAAAGTAAAAAACAGTATCAGCCGGCGGTCGTTCAACCTTGGTCATGATCACTCTAAGTGTGTCGCGGACCTGCGCATGCAAGCCGCTGGATACGAAGAGAAAAACAAATGGAAGATATTTTTTCATTTTCCTGTTTTTAACATGGTGTGATCAATTGTAAGATCAGTGTGCTCATGTGTCATTGCACAAATTTCCAAACATACTTTCCGCCGCGCTCAAGTATTTCCTTTCCAAAGACCGGAAACAATCCGGGGGTAGATGTGAAGTAGATCACTTCTTCGTCCTCCAGGATGAGTATCTTTTTTTCGCGGGGTTCAATATTATAGGAGATCTGGTTGATCCAGACAAATAAGACATGGGTGGTGCCATTGATGATTTCAATCTCGATGTCTTCGGTCGTAAGGGTGCCTGATTTTTCAAAAAAGTTTTGTTTGCCAAATGCGAGGGTATCTGTAATCTGGATATGGTTTTGGCTGACATAACCCCTCAAGCTGGTTTCAACATCGAACACTTCCAGGAAATCGTTTTTTACTTCCCGGGGGAGGACGACCAGTAGATTGGATGTATCGATTGTATGTAGGATTTTGAATTCAGTGCCAGGACCTTCCCTGAAATTCAGGCCAGTATTCGCGGAGCCGATCCTGAGCTGGGCTTGCAGCGGTGAGAAGAAAATGCATGCGAAGACGATAAAGAAGAAATTTCTCAGGACCTTGGGATACATAATTCAAGCAATTATTAAAACCAGGACAAAATTAGCCATAATTATCTTTACGTAGGGGATGACATAGGTATCGCAAGCTACTTTCTGAGGGTCATGGTCAACCTGGATAAAGGGATGAAAGGAGTAAAGGAGCGAGATATGGGTGCCTGGCAGTTGCAAACTGCCTTTCAATGATCATACTATATTCAACAGCCTATCAAATTGATTTGAAGTTGCAAACTTCAAATAGCGTTTATAATTATTACTAATGTTATCAACTTTATCAACCCATCAACTCATCAATCCATCAACTTATAAACAAATCAACCTATCAACTCATAAACACATCAACCAATAAACTCCAGTATTTCAGCCTAAATTTTTATCTTTCAACTGTATTTACACCATTTTGATAAGCTTCCACAGAGATCGGTTTTTTGGTATGGCTGCTCAGGCTATCAGGATAAGTATTTTGTGTTGTGTGTGCCTCTTTCCGGTTAAAGGCCAAAACCTGGTCCCTAACCCCAGTTTTGAAGTATTCACTATGTGTCCTCCTTCCAACCTCAACGATGGTCCGCTGGAATGTGAACCATGGCTTTCGTTGTCGGGATCTTCTGATTATTTTCATACATGTACAGACCCTATGTACAGAGGGGTACCAACTAATTTTCAAGGATATCAACCTGCACATATTGGATTGGCATATGCGGGCCAGTATACCTGGGCATTTGCAGCTGGTCATGAATTTCTTACGGCTCCCTTACTGGATAACCTGGAAGCAGACCATTGTTATAAAGTCAGTGCCTGGATCAATCTGGCTAATGAAGGATGTGGTGCTGATCAGTATGGTATCCTGCTGACACCTGACCCACCCACGGTGTTTGTAGGAAATTTTCCCCAGATCAATTGGGGTGGGGATATTATCACCGATACAGTGGAGTGGACGAATGTACTTGGCTATTATACTGCAATCGGAAATGAACAATATATCACTCTGGGAAATTTTCGTGGCAATAGTCAGACAGGTGTTGACCCGGCATGTTATGGTCCTCCGGCTTTCTCGTATTACTATGTAGATGATGTGCTTGTTGAAGAGATTGCTGTACAGCAGATCGATGTTGATCTCGGCGGGCCTGTTACTGTTTGTGATTCATTCATCATCGACCCGGGAGGAGATCCCGATGTGGTATACAACTGGAGCACCGGACACCAGGGGCATACCTTGACGGTCTATACCACGGGTGTTTATTCTGTTACTGCATCCTTTGCATGTACACAAGCAGTGGGTGATATTGAGGTAACCATCCTTAATTCCATTCAAGTGGATCTGGGTCCTGACCTGGTCTTATGCACAGGTGATGATGTAGAAATTTCCCTTGACCCTGATGCAGGGACTTATCTGTGGGAGGATGGAAGCACGGATCCCGATTATACCATATCATCTCCTGGTACATATTCAGTGACATTGGATGATGGCTGTACGATGAGTATGGATGAGGTGGTAGTGACAGGTATGGATATACCACCGCCTTTTACGCTTGGCCCTGATACGTTGCTTTGTGGCGGTGATGAATTTACGATTGTGCTTGATCCTGCACTTGGAGATTTTATGTGGCAGGATGGCTCCGATGAGACCTCTTACACGATTGATAATGTTGGTACCTATGCATTGACCATTTCAAATATGTGCGGCGAGCAAAGTGATGAAATGGAGGTGATTACCATGGCCCCACCTTTTATAAGCCTTGGTCCTGATTCAGCATGGTTATGCGATAATGAAGTATTGGATTTTGAGTTTGATCCGGACATGGGCAGTTATGTGTGGCAGGATGGTAGTATGTTTAATTATTATACCGTTTCTATTGAAGGACTCTATAGTGTAACCGTAACGAATGTTTGTGGAGATGACGAAGACGAAATATATGTGGTCCACCAAAATCAACCTGTCATAGATCTGGGCTCAGACTTGTTCGGTTGTCCGGGAGACACATTCGTTTTAGATCCAGGGATTATTTCCGGTACATATGCATGGCAGGACGGATCTTCAGGTCCGACATTTACCGTTACCTCCAATGGTACATATGCACTGTCTGTTTCAAATAATTGTGGATCAGATTTAGACATGGTCAATGTCACGTATGCTCCGCCCCTTGTGCCTCCGGCCCTGGGACCTGACCTTACGTTGTGTCCTGGTGAACAGGTCTTGCTGTCAGTTACTTCTCCTGGTGCGAGCTATCTGTGGAACGATCTGAGTACGGCTGATACATTATTGGTTTCTTCAGGAGGATTGTATTTTGTTGAAGTGTCTGATGCCTGTGTTGCTTTCACAGATACCATTTTGATTACCATCAATGATCAGCCCCCGGTTGTCCAGTTGCCTTCGGATTTTGACCTATGCCAGGGCCAGTCTACTGTTCTGGATGCAGGTCTGACAGGTGTGACGTATTTATGGAATGATGGATCCATGGGGCCGCAACTAAATGTCACTATCCCAGGAATCTATTCTATAACGGTTAGCAATCCATGCGGATCAGATGTTGATTCCGTTGTTATTTCGGCAGGTGAAATACCTCCATCTGTATTTCTAGGCAATGATTCATCCATGTGCGCCGGAGAAACGATACTGATCTTGCCGGCTTTTGATCACGTGGATACATGGTTGTGGCAGGATGGCTCTGCAGGTACCCAATTCTTAGCTACTTCTCCCGGACAATATCATGTAAGCGTGTCTAATTCTTGTGCAACAGCTTTCGATACATTGATGATAGATTTATTGCCAGCAGTACCTCCTGTATCAATCGGTCCTGATACATCAATCTGCCCCGGCGAGTCAGTGGTGCTCTCTATTAGTTTGTCCAATGTTGATATCCTCTGGTCAGATGGATCTTCCAATCCTGATCTGATAGTTTCGGATAGCGGTGCTGTGTATGCTACAGTGACTAATAGTTGTGGTGCAGCTGCTGATACAGTCATCATTTCGTTTCTACCCACGATACCACCTCTTGATCTCGGGCAGGATCAGACGATTTGTCCGGGTGAATTAGTCACTTTTTCACCCAACATTCCTGATGTAACTTATGTATGGCATGATGGTAGTACTGATCCGGTTTTCGAGACATCACAGGAGGGAACCATCATCCTTACGATAAGCAATAGCTGTGGTTTAGCTTCAGACACTGTGGTATTGACTGAAAGTACGGACGGGCCTCAACTTGATCTTGGTCCTGACCTGAATGCTTGTGTAGGAGATACCATCATTATCGAAGCAGGTATATCCGGCGTTCAGTATCAATGGCAGGATGGATCAGCACTCAATCAATATGTGACATCCACACCAGGTACTTTTATCCTGAATGTCAGCAATGCATGCGGCACAGATGCAGATACTATCCTTGTTGATTTTACTGCATTACCACCGGCTCAGGATCTCGGGCCTGATTCAACTTTATGTGAGGGAAGTACGCTGGTGTTGAATGCAAATGCAAGCCCTGGTATTACGCTTACATGGCAGGATCAATCATCGGGCACCATGCATGTGGTATCATCACCGGGAATATATTTCGTGACAGCGATTAATCAATGTGGAGTGCTATCTGATACAGTATTGATCGGATACCTTGATGCACCTAATCCATTTTATCTGGGACCTGATACTATCCTCTGTGCAGGCGAATCTGTAACATTATCATCACCTGTTACAACTTATGATGCCGAGTGGCAGGATGGCAGCAGCTCATCAGATTACCTTGCTGATCAGGCAGGATTCTATTCATTGCAGCTCAGCAATAGCTGTGGTGCCGTCTCGGATACGCTTGAGGTGAGCTACAATGCAGAAGCACCCATTGTAATTCTTGAACCATCATTGTTGTGGTGCCCGGGTGATCAGTTCACTCTAGATGCCACTCAACCTTTTGATGCTACCTATCAGTGGAACACCGGAGCCATGACCTCCAGTATAGAGGTGGACACGGCAGGCACCTATAAAGTTGATGTTTTTACAACCTGTTACCAGGCGTCAGGCCAGACGGATATCCTCCCGAACGAAGATTGTCCTACAGGCCCTGTTTTTTATATTCCGAATGTGTTTTCACCAGATGGTGATGGCATCAATGATGTATTCACCGTCTTCACAGACATACCTTCCGATGTGATCTCTATGGAAGGCACCATATTCGATCGCTGGGGAAATCTTGTTTATAGTTCAACCGAAAATCCATTCACCTGGAATGGTAAATTAAATGATGAACCTATGAACCCTGGCGTCTATGTGTATGTGATCCATATCCGGTACACAGGCCTTGCCGGTGAGGAAGAGGTAGTTTATTCAGGGGATGTGACGCTTGTGAGGTGATGTGTAAGAGAGGAAGAGCGTGAGAATGTAAGATGATCTTCTGGCCCCCTACCCCCTGAAAGGGGGAGCAGAATAAAATTAATAATCGAATTCTCAATGCTATTTCAATCAGGTCCCCCTTTCAGGGGGTAGGGGGTCAGACGAAGCAAATAATTAAATACCTGGCACTTGCAAATTGCCTTTCGATGATCTACCAATAAACCAATAATTCGTATAGTGATTTGAAGTTGCAAACTTCAAATAGAGGCATGCATTGTTTACATAAACTATAAACCCATCAACCTATCAACTCATCAACCACTTTCTATTCCGTCCCCGGCATCTCCCGTTGCTTGACAAAAAATTCGCTGGAATACATTTTAAGCAGAAGCAGGAAAAGGGAAATGATTAAAGGCCCAAATATGAGGCCCAGGAAGCCAAACAATGTCAATCCGATGATCACCCCGAAGACGGTTATGAGCGGATGTACATCGGCAAATTTTTTAGCGAGGGCAAAACGAAAGAAATTATCTACAGTGCCGATGACACCAAAGCCAAAGATGAGCATAGCGATACCCTGCCAGGTATGATCATTGGCAAGCAATATGATCGACACAGGTACATAGGCCATTGCGGCACCGACGACCGGGAGCATTGCCGTGATGCAAGTAATGACAAACCAAAACCAAGGCTCGTTGACGCCAAGGATTAAATACCCTATGAGTGCAACCACTCCCTGAAGTAAAGCGATGACGGGAATGCCTATCGCGTTACTCAAAACCATATTTTCGATTTCTGTTCCGAGTTTGTTCACATTTGCATCCTTGAGCGGCATGTATTCATAAAGATCTTCTTCCATCTTGCTTCCACCATGCAACATAAAATAAAGGATGAAATACATGAAGAAAAGGGTGCCTAATGTGCCAAACGTTGCGCTGAGCACTTGAGGAATGGTCTGGGCTGCAAAATTGCCCACTTTAGAGATATTTTCCTGGCTGATCAGCTCAAATCCAAAACGCTCCTCCAGTTTGGCAACGAGGGTTTGAAAAGCGGCCAGCAGTTCATTGGAATGTTCAAGAGCATAGGTCACCTTTGACGTCAGCATGCCGATCAAGGCACCAATAGGAATCATGATGACCACAAACGACAGGAGGATGAGCAACCAGACACTTAAGTTTTTAGACCATTTCCTTGTCTCCACCAGATAGATCATCGGCCTCCGCATGAGTATGTATAAGGTTACAGCCCCAAGGAAAGCAGGCAGAAAGACCATAAATTCCTTGACCAATAATGCACCCAGTAAGGCCAGGAGGACCAGGAAGAATATCTGCCTTATCTTATTCTGATGTATAAAGTGCTCTTGAGATGAGTGGTTTTCCATGGCTTAAAGATAGATATTACCTTAAGATGTTGCCAATAGACCATGCGTGTTTAAATTAATAAGCTTATAGGCTTATACGCTTATAGGCTTATGCTCTCATCACTATATATGATTATAAGCTTATTGGCTTATACTCCCGTATCCTGATTCATCCTTAAACCTCATCACCCCCATAAGCTTATAAGCATATAAGCCTATAACCATTCTTTGCCTCCAATTCCCCCGAATAAACTATGTTTACCCGAGTAAAGCACGCGGTACAGTCTATCGCTCAATGACAGCAGATTAAATATGGGAAAAATCCTTTTTTTCATTTTACGCATATTTAAAGGTATCCGGTTGACCTGGTTACGGTTGATTGGTAAAACGGAATCCGATATCCATGCGCAGCGAATTGCTTCAGGTAAGTCCTGGGAGGAATTTTGCGACAACCTCAAGACCGCAGGTGCAGCACTCGTATACCCGGGTACTCCACGGGATGCTTTCCAACAAGCAGAGGGTGTTCGGTACCTGTCCAGGCTGACAAGGGCAGCCCTCGAAGCTTATGTGGAATATGGAGATGTCGAGTTTCCCGAATTGCGAAGGATGGTTCACGAAACTGTAAAATTGGGCGCGGATAATCCGGACAACTTTTACCTCAATGCACAGATCAGCGGTACATACGAATATCGCATCATCGGTAAACGAAACTCCATCGATTATCTTGGATTCTTCACTCAAAACGGAACCTATGGTACACCGGGAGGAATGGCTCCCTGCGGTGTACTCGAAGGCAAGGACCTAGTCATGGATGCAGATGGTCGTTTCGAAATCATCGTGAGTAAAGAGCGAAGAGGAAAGAATTGGTTGAAGATCGAAGATGCCTCCAGCCTCCTGATGGTACGTCAGACTTTCCTGGATCGGAGTAATGAGCAGCCAGCCGAATTAAGGATTGAAAATATGGATGGCCGTAAAGTTCCGAATCCATTAACCCCGGATAAGATTGACAAAGGGCTTTCTACTGCTGCATTATTTGTGGTGGGAGCCCCCGTCCTCTTTGCCAAATGGGCCAACGGATTTAAGAAGCATACCAATCAATTGCCCATTTTTGATCCCGCTGTATCCAATGCAGCAGGTGGAGATGCAAGTATCATTTATCATCACAGTTATTGGAAACTTCAGGATGATGAGGCGTTAATGATTGAATTCACACCACCGGATTGTGATACCTGGAATTTCCAGCTCAACAATTACTGGATGGAGTCTTTGGATTACAGGTATTTTCCTATTTCGATCAATAAGCATACTGCAGTAATGGGAAGCGATGGGAAAATAAAAATCATCGTTGCCGCTTCTAATCCTGGTGTGCCAAACTGGATCGATACCTGTCATCATCCGGAAGGTACCATGTGCCTTCGATGGTATAGGTTAAGGCAAGGTGCATCACCTGTAGTACCAGACTGCCAGGTTGTATCATTGAAAGATATGTTGGGAAATGGATAATCAGCGTATCGTAACCGTCGCGGGTTTCAAAAAAAAACCTTTGTGGTTTAGCATGATCAATAATGTCTGGAATAACACTTATTTCATAGGCACAAAAGTTAATCTGGATAAAGATCACTTGATCAGGTTGGCAAGAAGGCAAACGGGACTTCAGTTTTTGGGAAATGATTTCTGGGAAGAGCCATTGGAGAAGTTGCTGTATGCCATAGAGCATGAAGCACAATTGCATCCAGTCGGACGGTTTATTACCCAACAACGTATGACTAGCCTCCTGGCCATCAGACTCAGGGCAGAAGAAGCGTTTAGAAAAAATCCAGGTATACTCGAACAGGAATTGTATCCGGTGCAATTGATTTGCGGATTACAACGAACAGGTACGACTAAGTTGCAACGATTGTTGTCTGCAGATAATGATAACAGGGTATTGTATAGTTGGGAAGCTATCAATCCTGTGCCCATAAGCAATAAACCAAACGAGATAGAGCAGCGGAAAAGAGCTGCACGTATCAGCGAAAAGGCATTGCGCATGATGGCTCCTGGTTTTTTTTCTATTCATCCAGTCGAATATGAAAAACCTGAAGAAGATATCCTACTATTGGATACCACTTTCTTAAGTACGACTCCTGAAGCCACCATGTTTGTTCCTTCCTATGCATCCTGGTTGGAGCAAACAGATCAGTCACCTGCCTATGCCTATCTCGTCAAGCTGCTGAAGTATCTTCAATATCAAAGGCCCGGTAAACGGTGGGTGCTCAAGAGTCCGCATCACATGGAGTTTCCGGATCTGGCCAAAAAACATTTTAAGGATGTGCACTATATCTGGACGCATCGCAATATCGAGGAGAGCCTTCCTTCCTTCCTGAGTATGGTCGCGCATAGCCAAACGATATTCAGTGATCAGGTTTCGCTGGATAGGGTAGCCAAACATTGGGTGAGAAAGACCGGGTATATGCTATCGAAAGGAATCCAATTCAGGAAAGAAAACCCTAAGGAGAAATATACAGATGTCATGTACCCGCAGCTTATTTCATCACCGATTGAAGTTCTGGAAGACATCTATCGTTTTGGTGAACCTGTTTCCGGAGGTTTATTGCAAAATTTTCAGGAGACGGAGCGGCAGAACAAGCAATACCGGTATGGAAAGCACACCTATAAGCTTGAGGATTTTGGGATTCACCAGGATGACATCCATGAAGTGGTGAACATATACAATGAGTTTCTCAATACACTGAAATAACACATGGCAGACGAAAAGGGAAGGTATTCAAACGCATTCACGGCCACATTGGCTGGTATCGCTGATTTGTTCCGAAAACAAAAGAATGCGGTGGTGCTGAGTGATGATGATGTCATCACCGGAAAGAATATTTTGATTACCGGCGCGAGTTCAGGACTCGGATTTGAAGCTGCGGTACAGTTGGCGCGAAGGGGAGCACATGTGTATATGGCCTGCCGTAGCGGTATTCCGGAGAAAGGAGAAAAGGTCATGCAGCATACGGGGAATAGAAATGTAGTCATGCTGCCGGTTGATCTTTCAGACATAGAATCTATCAAAAAGCTTGTTGGTCAATTGAAGGAAGCGGCTGTAAAAATTGACGTGCTCATTGAAAATGCAGCGGTAGTGCCTTCTGGAAGCAGGAAGACAAAGCAAGGGATTGAAGAGATGTTTATGGTCAATTACCTTTCAAAGTTTCTGCTGACCAGATGGCTGTTGGACAACAATCTATTTAATACAGACGGTGGCAGTATTCCGAGGATTATTTTTGTTTCTTCTGAAAGTCATCGTAATCCAAAAGCATTTGACTGGGATGGTTTTGGAAAATATAAGGAATACTCCATGGGAAAGACAGTCGAGCTATATGGTTACTACAAATTGCTCATGACGACGTATGCCAATGAATTGGCAAGACGTCTAAACCCTACCAGTCAACATAGATATTCCATATTTGCACTTTGTCCGGGGCCGGTCAATAGTAATATAGCCAGAGAATCACCCGCGATCTTTAAGCCATTGTTGAAAATTGTTTTTGGCATATTTTTCAGATCACCCAAAGTGGCTGTACAGCCCGTCGTTTATTTCGCCGCATCAAGTGATGTAAAAGATAAGACTATCGATTATCTCTTCCTCATGAGTAGAAAGGAAATGGATGCCAAGGCAACCGATGTGGAAAATGGAAAAAAAGTATGGCGCCTTTCCGAGGAGTTGCTCAATCAACATGGGGTTGTTTTTCAAAAATCATTTCCACCGCGCATTTGAGGAGTGTGTTAAAGTCAGATTATTTCGATCTGACAACATACGCCTTCGCCAGAAATGTTTCCATCGTCGGATAATCAATGAAGGATTTGGTGTCTAAATAGACATGGATCATTCTGGGGATAATAACCAGTGGGTTGCCAAAGAATCGGAAGGGGTTGAGCAAATCCCTCCTTTCTCTCACCTGCTCTTCTACAATCCCGTGGAAGGCAGCATCATTCGTGGTCAGGTATTCATCAACTACATTCCGGTTGTAATTCCACAAAGGATGATACCGAAGGGATAGGGGAGTGTGGCTGTTATGCCACCGGTCAATAAACGTGGGATGATCGATGTTGTTCTTTTTTGAAAAGAGCGTCAGCAGGCACACACCAGGTGTTGGTTGTCCATCAATCCATTCTTTTGTAAAGCTCACTGGCAGCGCTTCAGTAACCCTGTATGCTCCATAGAACCCATCAGCATCGATAAAGCTATTGGCCGGATTGGTATGGTCTTTATACACGGATATAGCAGCTATTTTTTGACGACTGAAGGGGATAATTGACATTGGAGGGGGAGCCTGATCTGTGATCGTATAGGTGATGCCTTTGGGTTGAGCTGTTTCTGTTACATATTCAATTAGTCCAGCTATACGAGAGTTGAATGCGGCATAGTCTTCATCAGCTAAACCCTTTATGAGATATATTTCTTTGTTCATATTGAGAATCTCTTGTAAAGATTTAGGGCGCTGCAAATAACCAATTAAAATCTATCTTCATTTTCTTATTGTTGACCATGACATAAAATCTATCATCAACATGAGGTTATTAGCGGCACCCTTTAATTTGCCACGAGTATAGAACAATATGACGACAAATTCAAATGCTCACAGTCCCTTAAGCATTCTGGTTACAGGTGGATCAGGCTTCCTCGGCAAAGCGATCGTGGAGGAATTTCTTCTTGCAAGTTGTCCTGTGTCTGTAAGTCTGCTTAGAGTTTATGATCTCAAACCTTATCTTGGAAAGGGTGACGACCGGATAGAGTTCATACAAGGAGACATCTGTGATCCAGCCGGTATCAACAAGGCTTGCGAAGGGATGGATGTAGTGATCCATGCAGCCGCCATTGTTGACTGGGGGACGAAGAAACCAAAGGAAGTATACGAAGCGAATTACACCGGGACTCAACACGTGATCAATGCGTGCAAACAAAATGGAGTACCAATACTTGTGTATACGAGTTCACTCGATACAGTGATCACAGGTAAGCCTTTATTGAATGTCGATGAAAGCCAGCCTTACCCTGAGCAGCATCTCAACATGTACTGTGAGAGTAAATGTTTGGCAGAAAAACTGGTATTGTCGGAAAACAGTGAGACACTAAGGACAATTGCATTACGTCCATCTGATATCTTCGGAGAGGGTGATCCGTATCATGTGCCGCCCCTGATTGATATGGCGAACTCCGGATTTTATGTGCGCATTGGTGACGGTTCAGCACATAACCAGCATGTGTATGTCCGTAACATGGCTTGGGCACATGTATTGGCCACAAAGGCACTGTTAGAGAAAAATGAAAAAGCCACAGGCAAAGCCTACTTTCTTACAGATGGCCCCGGCGCTAACTTTTTTACATTTTTTGATGATATCCTTATACAGGCTGGGTATAATATATGGCCGGTTAATCTTTGGCTACCCACAGGGTTGTTATATTTCCTTGGAATCATGGCAGAGTCCTTTGCGCTGATGATCCGACCTTTCAAATATTACGTTCCCAAGCTCAGCCGGTTTGCGGTCATGTATACGACCACCTCGTTTACATTCACTTCGGCAAAGGCAGAAAAGGACTTTGGGTTTTATCCGAAGTATAGCGAGGAAGAAGCGATGGAGAATACGGTCGATTTTTTTAGATGTAGAGACGCGATTAATCGCGTCTCTACATCTAAAAAAATCGACAAATCCTAATCAATCAACACCCCCTTCCGGGGGCAGAGGGTCAGAGATGACTAATCTTTCTCCAACCACCCAATGATCTCCTCAGTCTCAGGCTCTACACCAGGCTTGACAACGCCCACCAACTGACCGTTTTCATCGATCATGAATTTCTGAAAATTCCAGGTGACTTCGGCATCCATGACACCGTTCATTTCTTTCTGTGTCAGCCATTGGTAGATGGGGGCTTTATCTTTACCCTTGACGGAAATTTTTCCCATCATCGGAAAAGTCACCTGGTAGGTAGAGGTACAAAACTCCTTGATATCCTCGTTGGATCCTGGTTCCTGGCCCATGAAGTTGTTGGCTGGAAAACCGATGACCACAAATTTTTCACTGCCATATTTTTTATATAGCCGCTCGAGTCCTTCATACTGCGGAGTGTTGCCGCATTTGGACGCTACATTCACAATGAGCAATTTTTTGCCTTTGAATTGGCTCATACTGACTTCTTTACCATCGATATCGATGGCAGAGAAATCATATATGCTGCTTGTCTGACTGTACCCAAGTTGAAATGAAACCAGGAGGCCACAGAATATGAATAAGGTTGTAATTCGCATAAGAAGTTAAGTTGCCTTCTAAACGTAAGGTAAATGGAATAGTTTAAAACACTATTTCACTTTTTGCACGCCAGGCGGAGTCCATTCTCCTTTTAGCACTTCCTCTTTTGGCCAGTACATGCGAAGCAGAAAGTTGAAACTTCCTTCCGGACATGGTAGCCAGTTGTTTTCTTTGTCTTTGCCTGGTGAAGTATGTTGGACATAGATGTCTACAGATCCATCCGCATTAGGTTTTAGATTATTGCGGTCACCGATGGCATATCTGTTGATCGTGTTGGCTGTAAAATATCCATCCTTGTCATACATGGTCAGTGACCAGAAGGCATTGACCGGTGGTGTTTTACCTTTTTCAAAATGGATCACATACTTATTGGCACCATCAAAGGGATTGCCTTCGCTATCCACCATGCAGCTTGGATAGATGGCATCTTCAGGAATATTGGCACCCAGACCAGCATATGAAATGGCTGCGCGTAACTTGTAATTTGTTCCAAAGTTTCCGACACCTTCAAATTCCATACTCCATCCATTGACAGGTGCCTTGAGGCCTTTAGCAACACCTTCTTTGATCATGGTGACCACCTGACGTGGGACATTGTTTAAGGCAGCGAGGGTGACAGAGTCAAATGCGGCCGGATCAAATTTCATCCCTGGGCCAACACCAATTTTGGCAAATTCTGCCAAAACAGGCGCATCCGCCGCAGCTGGAGGATTAGCCACCATAAGCGCGTTGACATAATTGAAGAAATCAACAATGCTCATGTTCTCTAGCTGCTCATTTGGAGATGAGGCAGGTACATTCGGGTCAATCGTCCCTTTAGGGGCGGTATAGGGTTTGCCATAGGAGGCAAGCGGAGTCAGTTTGATTTGCTTTTCGAGTGGCACCACCACTTTTTTACCATCCTCTGCGCTGTTGACCTGGAGTCTGCCGATCATCCATACCAGATTAGTAGGTGCTTTTATTTCTTCAAGTCCTGCAGGTACAGTGCCTTTCCATTGTGGTCCTGTGATCAGGTATTTCTGAGCCTCTGTGCCTGTGGTTCGTTTTCCGGGAGAAATAAAGATGTTGGTCCAGGCATCCAGCATAGGAAGGAGATAATAGCGTCCGTTGGTATTTGGTACTTCCAGCACCATGGCATCACTGCTCAGGTCCAGGCTGGCTGTATTATAATAGGTGTCGGCGTTTGGACGCACTACATCCCTAAAGTTGGCATCAGGAAACTTGGTAAAGTGAACCATCTGATTTCCAGGGCCACCTTTACCATCTACCGGAGATTCGAAATTGGTTAGTTTCTTACGGGAGATATCCATCAGTGCCAGTGGCATAGCAAAAACAAATGCAGCCTCGGCGGTCTTGATGATGGTGGTATCCGGAGTGGTGGTTTGCTGGCTGCTGCTCTGGTCAGCGGCTGGTTTGCAACTGGCCAGGGCGACCACTAATGCGAGGAAAGAGAATGTGAGAAGTCTCATGATGGTATGGTTTGATGATTGAAGAATAGAGTGGTGGTTTCGTTGGATGGTGCAAAAATAAAAAAAGGTTCGGCCGTTGCAGGAGTTTGCTCCTGCGACCATGAGGATTCCAATATAGATTCTCCATAGGTATTTCGGTAGGTATCTCGGTGGTTGCAGGAGCAAATAGTTCGACTCCGCTCACCACGACGCTCCTGCAACGGCATCCTGGTTAGGATTCCGGTGGGTATCCCGGTAGTTGGCGGCGAGAACGCCATCCAACGGCATTTAACTGACTCACTTCGCCTTACGTTTTCATGTGTTGAGACGATAATCATGCCTCCCCGGGGTTTCCATGCGAAGGAATGTGCGCCGCGGAACACAGGGGGCGGGGGCAAAAACCCACTTTTTTCCCTAAAACCCCCTTTTCGCCCCCTTTATCCTTTCCGCCTTTCTGCCCTTCCGCTTTTCCCCAAAATTTATAACATATTGTAAATCATCATAATATGTTCATTTTATTACCAGGGCAAGGACATATTATAAGTTTTTGGCATACGTTTTGCTTCATGTTTGCTATCAGGAATTTATGCATCACAAGTAATTGTAATGCGACAACAGGATCGAACATGAAGAATCGTATTTATTACCCAGGTTCCAGCCCCCATGGCCACCCCTTCATCCGAAGGGCAGCACAGTGGGTTCTTTTAGGTTGGCTGGCGATGGCCCCTTTCGTATTTATACTGGGCCAGGTCACCATCACCTGCCCCCCAACACTGACTATACCTTGTAGTCTGCCACCGACACCTGATAATACAGGTACAGCCACGGCAACCACGACATGCAGTACATCATCTACTGTCACCGTGACCTACCAGGACAATAATGGCCAGATGACAGGGTGCATGGGAACAGGAACACTGGTGAGGACATGGCTGGCTACAGACCTTTGCGGCAATTCTGCAACTTGCGTGCAGAATATCGTTGTTGAAGACAGAACTTCCCCAACGCTGACCTGCCCGCCTTTCAGAATCATCTCCTGCGAAACAGACACCACCCCGGCTACCCTGGGGATGGCTGTAGCTTCAGATGACTGTACGCCTACTAACCTGATCACTATTACTTATACCGATCAAACACAGAACCTCGGCCAGTGCAACGGGACCGGAACCTTTACCCGTAATTGGAAAGCCAAGGATATGTGCGGTAATATCGCTTCCTGTATTCAGACCATCGTTATTATAGATAATACGGCACCAACCTTGACGGTGCCTCCATCACTGACGATCTCCTGCGAACAAAATCCTACTACACAATTAACCGGTACAGCAACAGCTACAGACAACTGTACAGCACAAGCCACGATCATCATCACTTTTTCAGATAATGTATTTGGCCTAAACGGTTGCAGCGGCACCGGTACGATTGTGAGAACATGGGTTGCCCGCGATGCTTGCAACAACTTGTCTACAGGTACACAGTTTATCACGCTTCAAGATGTTACTCCTCCGGCAGCGACATGTCCTGCTGACATCACTATATCATGCGAATCTTCTTCATTGCCTGCAGTTACCGGCACGATCACTGCCACTGACCTTTGCGGTTCAGTGTTTACCGGCTATACAGATCAGGTCATTGAGCAAGTATGCAATGGAACAGGTATCGTAGAGCGTCATTGGTCAGCGATCGATGGCTGCGGAAACGTAACACAATGCTTGCAGATCATCACGATCATCGATCAGACATTACCTACTATAAGCTGTCCCGCTACGATTACTGTTGATTGTTCAGCAGGTGTAGCACCAGCCGTAACAGGCACTCCACAAGTCAGTGACAATTGCACGCCAGTTGCTGCATTGACTGTGACACACTCAGACATTGAAATCGTCCCGCTGGGATGTAATAATACAGGAACACTCGAGAGAACATGGATTGTTACTGATGCCTGTGGCAACAGCGCGAGCTGTACGCAGTTGATTCACATTACGGATACGCTAAAACCAACGTTAACCTGTCCACCTCCTGCAACTATTAGTTGTGAATCTTCCGTTTCTCCTGATTTTACAGGCGAGGCCACTGCATCAGATAACTGTACTCCTGAAGCTTCACTTGTCATCGAATACAGTGATGATGAGTCATTATTGTTTGGTTGCAATGGCACAGGCATTCTCAACAGGACCTGGTCAGCGACCGACCTCTGTGGTAATGTCACCACCTGCGTTCAACAAATCTGGATTATCGATGATACAGATCCAACGATCACCTGTCCCAAAAACATTGAGATCAGTTGCTCTGATTCATCGAATCCAGTGAATACAGGTTTTGCTACCGCTACAGACAATTGTACTGCAGACGTAGTGATCAGCTATACCGACAATGCACAACTCACAGGTTGTAACAAGACAGGCCTTATCCTCCGGATGTGGTCTGCTACGGATGCCTGCGGAAATGTAAAGACGTGTACACAGTTGATCACCGTAGTTGATCATACGGCTCCTATTGTCGTTTGCCCGAGAGATACCATCATCGATTGCGGATTTTACAATAATCCTGATGTCCTTGGTTATCCAACAGGTACTGACAATTGCACACCGTCTGAAGACCTCGTGCTCGATTATGATGATGATCTGTCAGGCTTGACCGGTTGCACCAACACAGGTGTGATCCTCAGGACCTGGTACATGACCGATGCCTGCGGCAACGTAGGTAGCTGTGTTCAGACGATCACCGTTGCAGATACTACGGCACCAGTGATTGTTTGTCCAGCAAATGTGGTGATCAGTTGTGAAGATAGCACAGCACCATTGGCACTTGGAAAAGCAACGGCAACGGATTACTGCACAGCCAGTCTGTTTATCGACATCACCTATGAGGATGACCTCAGTCAATCAGGTCAGTGTAATGGCTCCGGATATATCTATCGTACCTGGAAAGCCACTGATGATTGCGGCAACGTAGCTACTTGTGTACAGACCATCGAAATCCAGGATACTGAATTGCCTGAAATTCAATGCCCCGCCTCTTATGCCATCTCCTGCGAAGCAGACCGTTCACCTGCAGCACAAGGATGGGCGCTGGCAACAGACAATTGCACACCAGAGAATTTAATCGAGATAACCTATAAAGATGATGTAACCAACCTGACCGGTTGTAACAATACAGGTAACCTCTATAGGACCTGGACCGCTAAAGATGCTTGTGGCAATAAGAACACTTGCGTTCAGGTATTGACGATAGTAGATAATAAAAAGCCAGAGGTGACACCTCCACCAGCCATAACGGTTTCATGTGAAGCAGGTCTTGACGTGTCTGTGACAGGTGACATCCAGGCTACAGATAATTGCACACCAGGTGCGTTACTGATCGTGAATATCACCGATGATGCCACAGGTATCGTAGGATGTAATCATACAGGCACGCTAAAACGTACCTGGGTTGTATCCGACTTGTGCGGCAACTCAAAGAGTGTAACACAAAACATCCGGATCGTGGATGTTACTTCACCTACTATTGTATGTGCAGGTTCACTCCAGGTTAGTTGTGGTGAATCAATGGATCCTTCCGTTTTAGGCAGCCCTGAGATCAGTGACAACTGCACAGCACCTGCTGATATGGACCTGTTGCATTTTGACAATACCACCGGATTAAGCGGTTGTAATGGCACAGGTACTATGTTCAGGACCTGGGTGGTATATGATGATTGTGGAAATTCAAACAGTTGCATCCAGACGATTCAGGTTGTGGACAATACTGCGCCAGTCATCGAATTGCCAGCTAACATTACCATCAGCTGCGAATACAGGGATAATGATGATGAGCTTGGAAGAGCTACCGCTACTGATGCCTGCACTTCAGTTGATGATATCGTAATTACTTACTCAGACAATGATAATGGATTAGCGCTATGCAACAGCACAGGACAAAGAGAGCGTGTGTGGAAAGCTACTGACCTTTGTGGTAATTTTTCTACAGCGACACAATACATACAATTTATTGACACACTTGCACCAATTTTCTATACCCCGTTTGATGTTCAGATTGATTGTGATGACAATCCAATCGACCTTGAATTTACAGGTGAAGTAGAAATATTTACAGACAACTGTGCAGAGATCAAGGATGTGGAAGTAACCTGGCATGATGATATGGCAGCGCTCGCAAATTGCGGAGGCAACCCTGTGATCCAGCGTGTATGGACACTGACAGATCCATGTGGAAATTCCAGATCTTCAATCCAGGAAATCACCGTGATGAATTACAGCATGGAGCAGGTTGTTTTCCCTGCGGATGCTTACATTCCTTGCGATGCTGACATGATGGACCTTGCACTGACGGGTAATCTGGTCGTTCCAAACAATGCCTGCTCTTATTTGATGGATACGATGTATTCCGTCGAATTGGGTGAAATACAGCCATACCAGTATGGTCGCAAATGGGTTTGCATAGATTACTGCGGACATATTGAAGAGCATACCCAAATGATCTTCCTTGAAGACCATGTAAGACCTGTGATTACTGTTCAAGATATCTCCGTCAGTTTTCATTATGGGGACACTATCAACCTTACCACCGATAATGTAGTGGTGAGCGTTGAAGATAATTGTGATCCAGACGTCAGTCTGGCCATGAGCCAGGTCGTGATCACCTGCGAAGATTTCATGACCGACAATGAAGTCCTCATTGAAATCACTGCAACAGATGATCAGGGCAATCAAACAATAGAAGAAATCATTGTAACACTCGTGGGTGGTTTATTCATCATGGACTGCCCGGATGATATCCAGGTATCCATTGGCCCAGGGGAATGTGGCGCTGTTGTAGAATATACAATGGAACCACAAGGATTGTGCGGACAGGAGCCTATCATCAGCCAGATAGATGGCACAGGCTTGATCTCTGGTGCTTACTTTCCAGTAGGAATCACAGAAATAGTCTTTATGGTCTCTGACCAATTAGGCTATAATGAAGAATGTTCATTTACTGTAGAAGTAATAGAATATCCGGAGACATTCGAACTCGCATGTCAGGATACCCTTCACGTTTCTGTTGAAGAAAACTGCTTAGCTGAAATCACAGCAGATATGTTACTCGAAGGTGGTGAGTACGGTTGCTATGATCAGTATGTGATTGAATTCAGTGACCCACAGGTTATTTACGAAGACGGATTTCTGCTCGCAGGTCCACACATCGGCGAATACCTGGAAGCATGTATCACAGATCCTGAGACAGGTAATTTCTGCTGCAGTCAGTTACTAATCGAAGATAAACTGCCACCGGAAATCATCTGTGAGGATATCACACTTGAATGCACCGATGATATCAGGCCACAAGCCATACCTCATTACCCGGTACCTGATGGTTCGATTGTAACCCCGATCGGTGGTAACAGATACTCCGTCAGTGGCATAGACAACTGCGGAATTACCATCATCAGCTATACAGACCAGGAAGACATCCATATGTGTGACGGCATCTATGCCAACATCATCACACGTACATGGACAGCCACAGATGAGAGTGGTCATACAGCAACTTGCCAGGAAACTTTATACCTCCTGCGTGGCACCATCGATCAGTTTGTACTGCCAGGTGACACCACGATCTATTGCGGCAATGAATGTATCCGTCCTGACGGTACCCCTGATCCAGCCTGCATAGGCGGTATCACTGGTCCATTCTGCGGTACTTTCTTTGTCGGCTATATTGACAAAGTAGTTCCATACTGCGGAGGTTCATATGCAGTAAAAAGAGAGTGGAGTTTGGTTGACTGGTGTAACTCCGGTAATATCATCGAGTATACACAGATCATCAATGTAGAAGATAATGTACCACCGGTAGTCGTGTGTCCTGAATACTTTGAAGCACCTTCTGACTTTGGTGATTGCGGCGCGCAGGTTCACTTGACACTTCCGGAAGCTTATGATGCTTGTGGATCTGAACCTTTGACATATATATTGAAACTCAACGGACAGGTAGTATTGCCGACCAATGGTGAGTATATCCTGCCTGATTTACAGATCGGTGAATATGAAATCACCTGGGAAGTGCGTGATGATTGTGAAAATCTCACCGTGTGTACTTCTACTATGTATTTATATGACAGTACACCTCCAACAGCATATTGCGATGCACATACCGTCATCTCGATCAACAATCAGGATCCGATGGGCGTGGCTTTATTGCCAGCCACTACACTGGACGATGGAAGTTTTGACAATTGCGGACCTGTTACATTCCGGGCACGTCGTATGACCAGTTGTATTGATTTCGACTGGACATCAGACGGCTATGGCCATCAGCCAGATGGTGATGTAGATGATTATGACAGAGGTACTTTATACAGTGAATATGTACCGGTTTCTTGCTGCGATGCAGGGGAAGATTACATCCTGGTTCAACTTGAAGTAAAGGACTTGCATGGTAATGTGAACTATTGTATGGTTGAAGTAGCTGTGCAGGACAAAGTAGCACCAATGATCGTATGTCCTCCGGATATTGAAGTGAGTTGCCAGTTCTGGTTTGATCCTAATATTTTGGAAGATCCTAATAACAGAACTTTTGGTACTGTTGTAGATGGTTTCGTATACGATCAGAGCGCACGTCAGCTCATCACGATTGATGATCCGGGAAATCCTGAATATCCTCAGCCTCACACATGGGGTAGAGATGGATATGTGACAGACAACTGTAACCTGGAGATGGATATCCGTGTCACTGTATTCGATGATTGCAGTGGCGATGATCTTCCTGGAGACGCTCCTGCAGGTGGAGTGAAGCTCGTACAAAGAAGATTTACAGCCACGGATCCTGCTGGTCGGGTAGGTACCTGTACACAACGTATATGGGTGATCAATTTTGATCCTTTCTATATCAATAGTGACAATCCTAACGATCCAACGGATGATGTGATCTGGCCTTCTGATATGGAGTTAACGCATTGCGGCATCCCGGATACCATTCCGCCTACGATCCTCAATGATGCATGTGCTTCTATCGGAGTCAATCTGAAAGAGAGGAGATTCGAACAGACAGAAGGAGCGTGTGTGAAGATCCTTCGCGATTGGACGGTCATCGACTGGTGTCAGTACAATACCGAGACAGGTTCTGGTATCTGGAGATATACACAAGTTGTAAAAGTAACGGATAGTGCAGGTGCGCTGTTCTCTGATTGCACAGATGACATTCGGACGTACTGTACGCTGGATGAAGAAGTGACAGAAGTGGTGGATCAGGCATTTGCCACCACCTGTTTTGTACATCTCGATATTTCAAAACACATCGAGGATATCTGCTCACAAAGAGTCGTGTATGATGTCAAGATCTACGCTCCGAATAGTTCTTCAGCCATCATTGCTGTACCTGAAACGGAAGTAGTCATGAATGCAGACGGTTCATTTGATCTGCCGTTGAATACCGCACTAAGTCCAAATCTTACCCTCAGGGAATATGGTCTGGAATACAATGATCCGAACAAACCTCAGGAACATTATAAAGTGTTGTGGTCTGTACGTGATGGTTGTGGTAACCTGGTCACTTGTGAAGACAGGATTCGCCTGGAAGATTGCAAGAAGCCAACACCAGTGTGTATCAATGGCCTGAGTACAGTGCCTATGCCTTCAAACGGTACGGTGACGATCTGGGCTAAGGATTTTGATGCCAGCAGTTTTGATAACTGTACATCACAAAATCAACTCAGGTTCTCCTTCTCTGGCACCAGCTATGTGCCGAGTATGACCTTTACGTGTGATGATATCATTGCGCTCGGTGTACAGCAGGCTATTGATGTCTTTGTATGGGACAACTGGAATAATACAGAGTATTGCTCTACGACGATTGTCTTCACTGACCCATCAGGGGTGTGTGGATTACCTTCAGGTGGCATCAGTGGGGTAGTGACGACACCGGGATTAGGACAGACGGTATCTAATGTCGGTATCACCTTGCTGACTAACTCACAGGTGTTTGGTACATGGACGACTGCAGTCAATGGTGCATTTAATTTCCCTGTAGTGCCTGCGGGTCAGATGTATACACTGGAAGCAGATCGTAATGATAGTCCGAAGAATGGTGTGAGTACACTTGACCTGGTCAAGCTGCAACAACATTTGCTAGGTATCTCACCGCTCAACAGTCCTTATCTGCTGATCGCGGCTGATGCTAACAAGAGTGGTAATGTATCTGCGATTGACCTGATTGAAATACGTAAGCTGATCCTTGGTAAATACGCTGCCTTCCCTAATTGTCCATCCTGGTTGTTTGTCCCGGCTGATTTCACCTTCGTGGATCCATACAATCCATGGCCTTTTGAAGAGCGCAGCACCTTTATGGTGGATGACCATGGCGCAGTAGAAGATTTCATGGGTGTCAAGATTGGTGACCTCAATGCATCCGCTTCGGCACATGCAGGTATGATCCTGCCACGTAGCCTGGTGACTGCTTCTTTTGAAGCGATGGATAAAGTTGTCACTGCAGGCGAAACATTTGAAGTGGAAATCAATCTCGCAGATACCGGCAATAAAATGCTGGGCGGACAGTGGGAGTTGATATTTGACGGAGTTACATTAGTCAATGTCCAGCCTTTAGCGGAAGGGTTGACAGAAGAAATGTGGAGTGTCACTGATTCAGGTATCCGGTTTGCATGGACGCCAAAGGAAGCCGTGAAGACCACTGGCATCATCAAGCTAAGCATGACAGCTGAGCAGGCTGGTAAGATCTCTGAGATGATCAGTGTAGATCATACTTTCATGACTTCGGAGCTGTATAATGAGTATGAGCAGGTTTATTCACTGGATCTGAACTGGAAAAATGCTGGAGAACCATCCTTAATTGAAGAAATTCAGCTTCACCAGAACAGGCCGAATCCATGGGATACCGAGACAGTCATACCGTTTGAGATTGCTGAAGCGGGTGAAGTCACCCTGACCATCACCAACTCCCTGGGAGTGGAGATGTCAGCTACAACGCAACAATTTGCTGCCGGAAAGCAGCAGTTTAAGATAACTAACCACAGTTGGGCCCAGGGATTGTATTACTATACGATCCGGTCCGGGGACACCCAACTGACAAAAACAATGTTGATCCTGAATAAGCGTTGATGAGAATCAATGCCGATAAATACCCCGGACAATGGTCCGGGGTTTTGTCATTTTAGGCTGGTGGGTTACCTTTACCGCCCTTGCTATGAAAGTAACTGACTTTTTTACCCAATCCAAGGGTCGTACCCTGATGTCATATGAAATCCTTCCACCCCTCAAAGGCGGGAGCATGTCCGATATCTTCAGGCTCCTCGATGCCCTTATGGAGTTTAAGCCCCCGTTTATTGATGTTACCTACCACCGGGAGGAATACGTCTATACCAAGCATGAAAGCGGATACTATGAAAAGACCGCTATCCGCAAGCGTCCAGGCACGGTAGGTATCTGCGCGGCCATCATGCACAAGTATGGTGTTGAGGCAGTACCTCACCTGATCTGCGGAGGCTTTACGCGCGAAGACACAGAGAATGCGCTCATAGACCTCAACTTCCTCGACATAAAGAATGTATTGGCACTGCGTGGTGATGCGATGACCTTTGAGGAGAAATTTAATCCAACCGTCGGTGGTCATTCGTATGCGCTCGATCTCGTGCGTCAGATCGCGGATATGAATGCCGGTAAGTATCTCGATCCTAATATTGAGAAGGGCAGTAAAACTGACTTTTGTATAGGCATCGCCGGCTATCCGGAAAAGCATTTTGAAGCGCCTAACATGGACTACGATCTGCACTATACCACTGAGAAGATCAAAGCTGGTGCAGAATATATCGTCACCCAGATGTACTTCGACAACGCTAAGTTTTTTGACTACGTCAGCAGATGCAGGGCAGCCGGCATCACCGTGCCGATCGTCCCTGGTATCAAGCCACTGACCAAGCGCTATCAGTTAGCTGCCATCCCACGCAAGTTTTTTGTCAACATGCCTGACGACCTCGTCAAGGAAGCCAACAAAGCAACGACAGATGCAGCCATGGTGGACATTGGAATCGAATGGTCCATTGCGCAATGCAAGGAGCTCATCAAGGAAGGAGTACCGTGTATTCACTTCTATACGATGGGGGATGTGAAGACGACTTCGAGGATATTGAAGGGGATCATGTAGAGCAAAGCAAAAGTAATCCAACCTTAAATTCAAGTTATTGTTTGGCAATTTTTCCTGTATCGATAGGTAGTGCCTTGTCGTTAGGGAAAGGATACTTAATCAAATAGAGTTTGGGCAGATTCATGCAATGGATTGCCCCCCCTTGTCTAACGTCTGAGAGTCTTCAGTCTGCCATCTAACGCCTCAACGATTCACAACTCACAATTCACATCTCACTATTCTCATTCACCTTTCACCACCTTCATACTCGTCATCCTGCCATCTGCTTCACGCACTGTGCAGATATACATCCCAACAGGTAAGTTATCTAACTCTAATGTAATCGGCAGAGGAATCCTGCCTGTGTTAAGAACTTCCGTGCCCTGGAGATCAGTAATGATCACTTCACCTGTTGTAAATCCATCACCGTGGTGTGTGATGCGCAACTCATTGGTGAACGGATTTGGGGTGACAGAGAAAGGCACATATCTGGGATCGTCCACGGATACATTAGGCATCAGTTCGATCCACTGGCAGGTGCTGTCTCGTTGATATTGGTTCTCGACGGTCTGGCAGACATGGTATAGGCCATAGTCTGGAAATGTATGGATGGGTGATGGAATATCTGCATCCTGATCATCATCAAAATCCCACTCCCAGGTATCAGGCTCATAAAATGACAGATCTGTAAAACGTATCGTCAGCGGATCATGTGGCTCATCTACTTCCCAGCGCCAGCGGGAGGTAGCCAGGTTGTTGAGACCCAGTGTATCACATGGACTGCCATCGATGGGGCCGAGACGATAGTTAGGCACATTGGGCGCACTCCGGCCCTGAGGTACGGTCAGGTTGATAGCATGCTGTTTAAGCTTGCATGCTGTGCCAGGCTCATCCGGTCGGTCGATGACATGTAGGTATTCATTGCTCGCTGTTGTAGGTACTACATATAGCCTTCCATCAGGAGTCTGCATGATGGGGCCAAAAGTAGTGGGGGAATTAGAACCATGCACAAAACCATCATACTCACCTACAAGTACACGAGATGCGCCGATGTCACTGGCCTCCATGTCAAACTGCCATAAATATCTACTTTCCGATGAGGTGTATAAATACTTTTCATTCGAAGAGAATCCAAACCCCGGCCAAAGTTGAGTGACAAGAGAAAAAGAATCCCTGAAAGCAAGCGATCCGGAACATCTATCAATCTCGTAAATGAATACATGCTGAGCATTACTATTCAGTACAGCGACACCTACGGCCATATACTTACCTGAAGGTGAGATTGTTGCTAACCCTAATGCTTGTGGCATATTAATACCACTGTCAAGCAAACCCATGAAATTAATTCCTGAGGGATCTAACAATATTAATTGATACTGATTTGAACCTCGAAGCAGCATATATATCCACCAATCTCGCCCATTAGCATGTCGCACAGCTTTGACTGGTGCTTGAAAGAATATATCCGAAACACCTATCTGCACATCCTTTGAAAGAAGGGTGAAGGTGCTGTCCGGATTTAAATGGATGGAGGCAGTCAGCCATTTGGTACAATGAAAGCCTAGCGGATCATCAAACCATTCACTAAACTGATAAATGACATGATATATTCCTGTTTCGCCAGGATCCGGGAGAATAATAGCACCGTTTGGAATAGGAAATCCATACGCAAAATCGTACTCGCTATACCACCACTGCCAAAAGCTAGGTTTTATGTTGTCCCAGTCATCAGGCACATAGGAGATAGTATCCTCGATCATCTGAAAGCCCGAGCCTCGAATCAGCATACCGTTCGTCCAGATCAAAGGATTGCCATCATCATCACATATTGTGCTGCATGTTTCTGCTGTTTGGGAATATTCTCCTGGCATTCGTTTAACTACCATATTTCCAGATTTAAAATCCAATTTCAAAACAGAATAATTCGGATTTGTTGATCTGGAGTAGCCAATGATCCAACTATCACCTTCCTTTTGACTTGTAGCATGGCTAAAAGCCATGCTACAAAGCCAAAAAAATATTACATTTTTTTTCATCTTGTAATGGAAATTTGCTGCGTTAGCATTCTCTTTGCTCCCTGAGTCCGTATGGTGTAGATACCGGAAGGGATATCACTAATACTCATCGAATAGTTTCCACCATCAGGAGTAAGAAGTTGTTTCCACAATCTACCATCGAGACTATGTATCTCTACAGTTTCGACCCAATCCGGAAGCTGCAAATAAATTACATCAGATGCAGGATTAGGGTGGATACGTATTTCACTTACGAAACCAGAATTATCGCTTCTGTCTTCGATTATAATAAATGGATCCAATTCGGCACATTCACCAGGTCGATGGGTGAATATACTGTCAGCGATAATTTGATTTGTCATGAAACTTTTCATTGTTAATAAAATTTGGTGTTCAATAAAAACAAATTCTGGGCATAATCAGCCCCTCATCTTCCATTTGGCTCTTTAAGGAGTCCTTATGGATTAGATACAGCAGTAGCGTGTCTTTTATGTAAATATACAGACACTTTGCAAGTTGCTTTTATTCAAAAGCAAAACTGTAAAAGAGGAGATCATTCGGAGCAGATGGAAAGATGCCATCTGCATTATTGGAGTGTTTATCTCATAGAAAAATAGATTGGTTTCAAAATTTGGGGTGAAACCAATAATAAGTTGCTTTTCTATATTAAGGAGCAAAACTAGAATCCTAAAGTAGTGATTTTATTTACAATTACCTAAATTATTTAAACTAAATATTCTTTGATGCCATTTCTTGTCATTATCCGTCATACCCTTGGATGGGTAGAAATGTGCACAGGGCATTGGGAATCTATGCATTTGACCCTCGCAGAACTAGTTTGTATCCAAGTTGCCTTCGCGGAATGGCTTCGACAAACAAAGGAAGTTGCAGAGAAAACTACGTTCAGATCTGGAGACCATGCCGCAGACTTGATGTGTTAGACCACTTAAATAATTGAAAAGAGCATGAGCATATTCTAGCGTCTGGAGACGCAAAGCATATGGGGTTCAAGACTGAAGTCTTGAACCAGCGTATGGAGATTTAAAAAGTATGTACGGACAAGGCGCGACTTGTCCGTACATACTTTTTAAATCTCAACATCTTGATTTTCCTATCTTAGCCCTCTATGGCCATAAGATCTCACCTCTTCTGTTTCCTGATCACTTTACTTGCAGGCACGCTGAATGCTCAGTCTGCGACTATACAATCGCCAGATGAGTTTCTGACATATAAACTAGGCAGTCGCTTCACACCGCATCACCTGCTGGTAGACTACTTCAAATATGTCGATGGTGTCAGCGATCGAATCCAACTGGTCGAATATGGTGAAACCTATGAGCTAAGACCCCTGATCGCAGCCATCATCAGCAGCCCGGCTAATATGAAACGGATAGAGGATATCCGGCAGAATAACTTAAGACGCACTGGCATGCTTGCTGGAGATACGAAGGACGAAAACATAGCTATCGTATATCTCAGTTATACCGTGCATGGCAATGAAGCCGCAGGTGCAGAAAGTTCGATGGCAGTACTGTATGATCTGCTAAAAGCCGGTTCGCCCTATGCTAAATGGCTGGAGAATACCGTCGTCATCATTGATCCTACGCTCAACCCAGACGGATACAACAGATACTCCCAATGGAGCAATAGCGTAAGTGCTGGACCAAACAATCCAAACCCCACTACACGCGAGCACAACGAACCCTGGCCCGGAGGAAGATCCAATCATTATTATTTTGATCTCAACAGAGACTGGGCCTGGCAGTCACAGCAAGAGTCCCGGGACAGGATAGCCTTTTACCTGCAATGGATGCCCCATGTACATGCTGATATCCATGAGATGGGCTCCGAAGCTCCTTATTATTTTGCTCCGGCAGCACAGCCGTACCATTCGACGGTGACTAAATGGCAGGCCGACTTTCAGATCCAAATCGGTAAGAACAACGCAGCCCATTTTGATAAAGAAGGTTGGCGCTATTTTTCCAAAGAACGATTTGACCTTTTCTATCCATCCTACGGTGACACCTATCCAACATTTGCGGGCGCTATCGGCATGACCTATGAGCAGGGTGGAGGTGGATCAGCCAACAGGGCAGTGATGCTTCAGAATGGAGATACACTCACACTGTTTGATCGCATCGCACATCATCAGGAGGCTTCCCTCTCAACCATCGAAGTGAGCTCCTTGAATGCCGCTGCATTAGTGAAGGAGTTTGGTTTGTATTTTAAAAACAGCATCGCTGATCCTCCCGGTGCATATAACAGTTATGTGATTAGTGCACACACCAATCCAGGCAGGGTGGAAGATTTTTTAAGATTACTTCGACTCCAGGGTATTCGTTACGGTATTGCCGCACAAGATTTTAAAGGACTTAAAGGCTTAAGTTACCTCACCGGAGATCAGGGCACCTATGCTGCACAGAAAGGAGATATCATCGTTCCCGCATCTCAGCCCAGGGCAGTTTTGACACAAGTCTTATTTGAAACAGAAGGCAACCTTGTTGATTCCATTACCTATGACATCACCGCGTGGTGCCTGCCCATGGCTTATGGTCTCGATGCCTTTGCCACGGAAGTGCAACTGGCATATGACCCAGCCCTAGTTACTCCAACTCAAAAACTTTCTGCTACTGAAAGACCCTATGCTTATGCCATGCAATGGGGTTCTATGCCAGCAACAAAGGCGTTGACCAATATGATGCTCAAAGGGGTAGTGGCCCGATATGCTACATCACCATTCCGGGTTGATGGAAAGGATTATCCGGCTGGAACGATTTTATTGATGAGGGCAGACAATCGCAAACATTCGGATTTTGATGCAGTGGTTAAAGAAGTAGCTAATTCATCCGTTGTCCCATTCACCCCCATCCGTACCGGATTTGTTGAATCAGGCAAAGACTTTGGATCCTATGATTATGAACTTGTCAGAAGACCAAAGGTCCTGGCTCTTGCAGGTGAAGGCGTACGCTCCCTCAACCTCGGCGAAATATGGCATTTTTTTGAAGAAGAACTCAAGTATCCAATTGATCTCATTGAAGCAGGAGAGATCGGTACTGTCGCTCTGGAGTCATACAATGTGATCGTTCTTACCGAAGGGTATTATTCCATCAGCGAATCAACGATGGAGAAAATAAATGACTGGGTATCCGCTGGGGGCAGGCTAGTGGCCATTGGTTCCGCTATCAATAAGTTATCAGGCAAAGATGGTTTTGAAATTGAATCCAAAGGCACTCCTGAACCTGACACCTCTGAGAAAGAACCACCGGTTCACCACCCCGAACCATATGCGGGTAGCGATCGCAGGTCCATGTCAGACGATATACCCGGTAGTATCTTCCAAACCACGCTGGATACGACCCATCCGCTCTGTTTCGGTCTGGGAGAAACCTACTGGACCCTGAAGTCAACGACCAGCAATTACAAATGGCTTGAAGAAGGAGGCAATGCCATCTACCTTGATGATTCGCCCCGGTATTATGGATTTGTAGGCTATAAAGCTCTGGAGAAAACAAAGAACACCCTCATCGCAGGGCAGGAGCAAATAGGCGGTGGATCAGTGGTCTACTTTGTTGATAATCCAATGTTCCGGTCCTTCTGGAACAGTGGAAAAGTGCTTTTTTCGAATGCCCTGTTTTTCTAGGAAATAGGATGGCTAGTCTATTTTTTCAAAAAAAAATCGAAGGAACTGATCATTATCTCTATTTTGACACGGTCAAAGCAGGAAGGTTCTTTCCCGGTGACACTCATTTGACAATCAAACTCACGACTACTAACTCATTGTAAATGAAAAGACAATTATTTGCCAGGAAAAGCCATGCCGAACTCATAGCCCAGGCCGATGCCTCCCAGCTAAAGCGTTCGCTTGGTGTATTCGAACTCACGATGATGGGTATCGGAGCCATTATTGGTACCGGTATTTTTGTATTGACAGGAAAAGCAGCAGCGGGCACAGAGCATGCTCTTGGGGCGGGTCCCGCACTCACCATTTCCTTTATGGTCACCGGTTTTGCATGCGCACTTGCGGCTCTTTGTTATGCAGAGTTTGCCGCTATGGTGCCTATCTCTGGTAGCGCATATACCTATTCCTATTATTCCTTCGGTGAACTGATGGCCTGGGTCATCGGTTGGGATTTGATCCTTGAATATGCGGTAGGTAATATAGCCGTGGCGATTGGTTGGTCAGGATACTTTGCGAGTTTCCTTGCGGGGATTGGGATATATATGCCCGGGGCGCTCGTGGCGTCTACCGGAACTGAAATGGCACAGCTCGCCAGCGGGCAGTGGATCAACCTTGCTTCTGCCCAGGCGATGAATGCAGAGATTGTTCAAACTACAACAGCACTCTTTAATCTTCCCGCTTTCCTGATTACAGCCATCATCACGATATTGCTGGTGATCGGTATCAAGGAATCTGCCAGGGTGAATGCAACACTGGTTGTCGTAAAACTGGGACTCATTGCCCTGTTCCTGATATTTGGTCTGCCCCATTTCAATCCGGACGTGCATTGGGAAAACTTTGCACCCAATGGCTGGAGCGGTATCATGACCGGAGCGGCATTGGTATTCTTTGCTTATGTAGGTTTTGATGCAGTCAGCACCACGGCCGAAGAAGCCAAAAATCCACAACGTGACTTGCCACGCGGGATGATATACTCCCTGCTGATTTGTACAGTCCTCTACATCGCTGTTGCAGCCGTGCTGACAGGTATGGTTCCACTAGGTGTATTAGGAAATGAAAAACCTGTGGTAGCTGCCCTGGAGGCCGTCAACGAACATACGATAGGGTTTATCATCGCGATGGGTGTTACATTGACCATGCCTACTGTCTTGCTCGTCATGCAGTTAGGACAAATACGCATTCTCTATTCCATGAGCCGTGATGGTCTGGTGGGTAGCAATTTTCATAAGGTGCATCCTAAATTCAAGACCCCTGCGTATGGCACTATTGCTGTCGGCGGACTGGTCGCTATCTGTGCTGCAACCATCAATATCGATGTAGCTGCCGAGTTGACTAACATCGGGACATTATTTGCATTCGTTCTGGTCGCTATTGGCGTATTTATCCTTCGCCGTACACAGCCTGATATTCCAAGGAAGTTCAGAGTGCCCTGGTATCCGGTCGTCTGTGCTGCATGCGTTGGTATATGTTTTTATCTTATGCTCGCGTTGCCATGGCCTACATGGGTCAGGTTCTTTCTCTGGATGGCCCTTGGACTCGTAGTCTATTTTCTCTACAGTCGTCATCATAGTAAGCTCAGACATCCATCGGCATCATAAGAGGAGTCTAATTGATTTATAATTGGAGATCATCTTCCTGTTGAATATGCTTCAGGAAGATGATTTTTTTTTGAGCCAAATGCCGCTGGCCTGGTGTCCCCACCGCCAGTGAGGATTGTGTTGGTTGTTGGTGAGGACACCAACAACGGCTTCGCCAAATATTATTTTATATATTAGAAGCAGGGGAATTCCCCCTTTTGCGGTATTGATGGTTCCCTGTGTCATCAATACCTTTGCACCACGAATAATTAAACCCGAAAACTGTGTATAAGATAACGCTCTTACTTGTCATCAGCCTGATTTTCGCTTGCAAGCAAAAGGCGGTAGAAGTACAGGATGTGTACGCCGCTGCTCCAATGATGTGCGCCCCACAATTGTCTGATGCAGATTGGTATAAGCAGGATACACCGGCACCTCTTTTTGAAGGTATGGATATCCTGAGTTATCCGGTTACTACAAAGAATCCGGAGGCCCAGAAGTATTTCAATCAAGGACTGCTGTTTGCCTATGGGTTCAATCACGCCGAAGCCGCAAGGTCTTTTTATCAAGCCATTCGTCTTGATTCAACTTGTGCTATGTGTTACTGGGGATATGCGTTCGTACTAGGCCCTAACTACAATGCAGGTATGGATCCAGGACATTACGAAAGAGCTTTTGAAGCCATGCAATCAGCAAACAAATACGCTGCGTCATGCACCGAAAAAGAAAAGGGACTCATCAAGGCGATGACAGTACGATATACCAGGGAGGTACCAGAAAACCGAAGTCATCTGGACAGTGCTTTTATGGAGGCTATGAAAACCATGCACCAAAAGTATCCTGAAGATGTAGATATCGCTTCGATCTATGCTGAGTCACTCATGGATATGCATCCGTGGGACCTTTGGGAGAAAGATGGCGCTGCAAAACCATGGACACCTGAAATCATCAAAGCTATAGAAGTAGCCATTACACTCAATCCAAATCATCCGGGTGGGCATCATTACTATATCCATGCACTGGAAGCCTCCCCGTATCCAGAACGAGCATTGCCTAGCGCAAAGAAGTTTGATGATGGCCTAGTACCTCGCGCTGGGCATCTGGTACACATGCCATCCCACATCTACATCAACACAGGTGATTATCATCTTGGATCGATAGCGAATATCAATGCGTTGAAACAAGACAGTACCTATGTGACGCAATGCCATGCACAGGGTTCATATCCATTGGCTTTGTATCCGCACAATTATCATTTTCTTGCAGCAACAGCGACCCTCGAAGGGAAGAGTGAATGGGCACTGGACGCAGCCCAAAAAATGTCGAAACAAGTCAATCACAAGGGCATGCTGATTCCGGAGCTGGCTACATTGCAACATTATTATGCTATTCCCTACTTCGTCATGGTCAAGTTTGCCAAGTGGGAGGAGATACTCAAGATGCCTGCGGTGGACACTAGCCTCATCTATCCCGGTGGTATCAGGCATTATGCAAGAGGCATGGCTTATGTGGGTTTGAAAGATTTGGAGAAAGCTAAAATCGAATTGAATGAACTCAAGGCAGTGGCCTCCATGGAGACCTTGAAGACACTGACGATCTGGGAAATCAATTCATTACACACTGTGGCAGATATCGCCCAGAAAGTACTGGAAGGTGAAATCCTTGCAGCAGAAGGCAAATCAGCAGAAAGCATCAGTCTGTTAAAGCAAGCTGTTGCCCTGGAAGATCAACTCAATTACAATGAACCACCCGATTGGTTTTTCTCTGTCCGACACCATCTCGGTGCTGTTCTACTGTCCAATACTCAGCCAGATGAGGCGATCAAAGTTTATCTCGAAGATCTCGACCGTTTTCCAAAAAATGGCTGGGCCCTCAGCGGATTAAAACAAGCCTATCTGGATTCCAAACAATCTGCAAAGGCTGATGAAACCGATGCTCTTTTGAAAGAAGCATGGGCACATGCGGATGTGAAGCTGAAAGGCTCGAAAGTGAAGTAGGCCGCTAGCTTGGTGAACTTACACCAGTGAAGGGAATTTAAATGGATGGCGCAGCCATCCATAGTATGATCTGTTAAGCGTAATTTTACTTACGCTTGTGCGACAGCAAGTTTAAACTTGCGTACACGAGCGTCCGTAGGGAGGCTCAACTTTTCTCTGCACCAACAGCTATATGATTTCTACCTGTAGCCAGGAGGCTACCGTCACAATCTCGTAATAGGACATGTTTCCAATGCTTTATCCGTCGGCAGCCAGAGTCTGCCAACAACGTCTGTTTTTTTCTAAAAAAAAACAAACGCAGGCTGCAGGCAGAGCCTGCACAAAAAAACGAGCATAACACGTCTGGCATCTGCGAGTCTGGCATCTGGCGTCTCACTCTCTCACTCTCTCACGCTCTCACGTTCTTCCGTGCCATCGCAATGTAATACAACGGAATTCCCGTCAAGGTGATGATCAACCCCGGCCATGTAAACTGTGGCTTATAGATGATCAGCAGGATGCAAAATGAAATCCCCATGAGGATGTAGATAGCTGGCAAGAAAGGATATCCAAAAGCCTTGTACGGTCTTGGTACATCCGGACGCTTGCGACGAAGGATGAAGATGCCGATGATAGTCATCACATAAAAGATAACGACCACAAACGAAATCATATCCAGTAACTGTCCATATTTTCCGCTCATACTCCACAAGCATGCAATGATGCCTTGTACCCAGAGTGCCCATTGTGGAACAGCGTATTTGTTGAGCTCGCCGGCAGGTTTGAAAAACAATCCATCCTTGGCCATGGTGTAATATACTCTGGCACCTGCGAGGATTAGGCCATTGTTACATCCAAAAGTTGAAACCATGATCATCAGTGCGATAATGATCGTTCCGACATTGCCAAAGATCACATTCGATGCAGCAACTGCCACGCGGTCTTTATCTGCACTGGCTATTTCATCGAGAGGTAATACAGCGGTGTACATGATATTGGTAGACACATAGATGATCGTGACGATCAGTGTGCCCAGGAAAAGTGCTAAGCCGATATTGCGTTGTGGATTTTTTATTTCGCCAGCGATAAAAGTGACATTGTTCCACGCATCGCTGCTGAAGATAGATCCTACCATGGCGGCTGCGATGGCTCCTAAGGCTGCAGCTATAGTCAATGATTCTGTGCTACCCAGATTGTGTAGATTCCATCCGTCTGCCCAGTTGGCTTCCCATACATCGCCTTTAAACATGATAAAGCCAAACAAGATGAGTCCAAACAAACTGGCGAGTTTAGTCACCGTAAACGTAGTCTGTATGAGTTTGCCGCTCTTGATGCCCCGGGTATTGATATAGGTGAGCAATAGAATCAGTACGATCGCTACAAGCTGTGCAGGTGATATCTTGAGGAAGCCGAGATCGAAGGCCACAAGATCTTCACTGACCGAGGGTACGAGGTAGGCCAGGAATTTAGCAAACGCTACGCCGACTGCTGCGATGGTAGCAGTCTGGATGACTGCAAAAAAACTCCATCCATACAGGAATGCTGCGAGTGGATTGAAAGCTTCTTTTAGATATACATATTGCCCACCGGCTTTAGGATACATACCACTTAGTTCGCCATAACTCACAGCAGCGGTGATGGTCATAAACCCGGTGATCAGCCATACAGCGATGAGCCAGCCAGCGCTGCCCACATTACGGGTGATATCCGCACTCACGATAAAGATGCCTGATCCGATCATCGATCCGGCGACAATCATGGTAGCATCCATCAGGGTAAGGGACTGCTTAAAGGAAGTAGGGTGGTCAGACATGCAGTTGATTTTGGATCAAGATATATATTTCTATGAAAAAAGGTGAAGGAAGGAGCAAGGGGCAAGGAGCAAGGAGCAAGGGGCGGAAGGCATAGCGCAGAGAGCATAGGGCATAGGGCGGCAAAGGGCAAAGTGCATATAGCAAAGAAACCTAGAGTTACAGTAGCGGGGCTAGACACGGATGCCGCTGGCTTGGTGCGCCGCAGAGAGCGTAGTCGAACTGTCCTCACCACCAGCTATGGGAATTTAATTTGGTTGGCGCAGCCATCCAAAAGCAAACTTAAGTTTACTTAGTTTAAACGGTCCACGAGCGTTAGTGAACTATCGCTCAACTTTTCTCTGTACCAACAGCTATATGATTTCTACCTGTAGCCAGGAGGCTACAACCACAATCACGAATTAGAGCATGCTTCCAATGTGCCTTATCAGTCGGCAGCCAGAGTCTACCAACAACGTTAGTTTTTTTTTATAAAATAAAACTAACGCAGGCTGCAGGCAAAGCCTGCCTAAAAACGAGTATAACACGTCTGGCATCTGCGAGTCTGGCATCTGGCATCTGGCGTCTCACGCTCTCACAGTCTCACGTTCTCACTCTCACTCTCTCACACCTCTCACCTCTCACGGAATCCGAAATTTAAATACCTTGAGAGCCTGTTTAAATCACCCACACCAATTATCATATGGCTGTCACTAAAAGAGTAGGTTCGTATATCCTGGGGCTGGTCCTCATCGCCATCGCTATTACCTCCCTGCAGATCATGGGGATAGGTAGCCTGAATCCAACAGCCGTAGCAATCTTAAGGTGGATAGCTATAGGTGCGGTGACCTACTGGGTATGGAAACGCAAGAATCTGACTACCTGGATCCTATTCAGTATGGTGATCGGAGCTGAATTCGGCCACGATTTTCCAGCCATCGCTTCTGAACTCAAGGTTGTCAGCAAGATTTTCCTCAAGTTGATCAAGACGATTATAGCTCCACTGATTTTCGGAACACTGGTCGTCGGGATAGCCGGACATGCCAACCTGAAACAAGTAGGCCGGATGGGATGGAAGTCCATTCTGTATTTTGAAGTAGCCACGACGATAGCTTTGTTGATCGGTCTAGTCGCCATCAATATCAGCAAGGCAGGTGTTGGTATACAATTGCCACCAACTACAGAGAAAGAAGTCCTGGAGGTTCCGCCTCCTTCCACCTGGGATGAAATCATCCTCCATATTTTTCCTGAAAATATTGCTAAGTCCATTGCCGATGGACAAGTACTTCAGATCGTCGTCTTCAGTATACTTTTTGCTATTGGTCTTGCACTCGTTAAGGAGCCACAAAAAAGACATATGCTTGAATTCTGTGAAAGCCTGACAGAGGTCATGTTTAAATTCACAGGCATCGTGATGTATTTCGCGCCGTTTGCAGTAGGCGCAGCCATAGCTTACACAGTCGGGCATATGGGATTCGGCATTCTCGCCAACCTGTTTAAGTTGCTGGCAACACTTTACGTTGCGCTGATCGCTTTTGTCCTTTTTGTTTTCCTACCAGTGGCATTGATTATCAAATTGCCAATAAAGCGATTCCTCAGAGCTATTCTCGAACCTGCCACCATTGCTTTCTCTACTACCAGTTCAGAAGCCGCATTACCAAAGGCGCTGGAGAATATGGAAAAATTTGGCGTGCCTCGTAAGATCGCTGCTTTTGTACTTCCTGCAGGGTATAGTTTTAATCTTGATGGCTCAACATTATATCTCTCACTCGCTACCATTTTTGTGGCGCAGGCAGCAGGGATTGATTTATCGATAGGCGAGCAGATCCTCATCCTGGTTACCCTGATGTTGACTACAAAGGGGATAGCCGGAGTCCCCCGAGCTTCCCTCGTGATCCTCATGGGTACAGCAACGGCTTTCGGACTGCCTGTCGAACCGATTTTCCTCATCCTTGGTATCGACGAACTGATGGACATGGCGCGTACCACGATCAACCTGGTGGGTAATTGTCTGGCATCTACGGTCATTGCTAAGTGGGAAGGAGAGGAGACCTTTTCCGATCCGGAAAACACTTCGTTCACATAGCCACAGCTGGTGGTGTGGACAGTTCGGCAAGCTCACTGCGGCGCACCAAGCCAGCGGCAAGCGACAAACAAAATTTGCAGTACATTGCCGGCCGATAATAAAATGACATTCTGATGCTGTGTGAGTAGCCTTTCGGGGTGAACTCACACCCTATGCGGTATTGCAACAGGAGGTCATGTTAAAGACCAACTTTTGCATGATACAGCAAGCCTTTGCGGAACTCTCTTCGTTCCATCTTGTATTTTTCCTGATAGCTGTCCTGGCTGTTTGTGTATTCGAATTTGTCAATGGGTTTCATGATACGGCCAATGCCGTTGCCACTGTCATCTACACTCGTACCCTCAGACCTTTTCCGGCAGTAGTATGGTCTGCCATCTGGAATTTTCTTGGTGTTTGGTTGGGAGGAATCGCTGTCGCCGTGAGTATAATCAATCTGCTGCCCATCGCAGACATGATGAGTATGTCAGAAGGGGATAATTATTCGATTGTTTTTGCCATTCTCCTGACCGCCATAACCTGGAATCTTTTCACCTGGTATTTTGGTATTCCATGCTCCAGTTCACACACCCTCATTGGTTCTATCCTGGGTGCTGGTATTGGATACTACTGGATCCACGGAGGGCATGGCATCAACTGGGGCAAAGCACTTGATATTGGTTTGTCATTGCTCTTGTCACCTGCATTTGGTTTTACAGCAGTGATCCTGGTCCTCTATATTTTCAGATATGTGGTCAAGAACAAGGAGATATTTAAAGATCCATCCGAAAATGAAAACAAACCTCCGCCAAGATGGATCAGAGGAATACTCTTGCTGACCTGCACCCTGGTCAGTTTTTTTCATGGCAATAATGACGGACAGAAAGGGGTGGGTATCATGATGATCGTGCTGCTGGTGGTATTGCCCGGGTATTATGCCCTTGATCCGAAACTCAATGAAGCTGATCTCGGTGCAAAGATTGAAGTAATGCAACAAGCAGCGGCTGCCCATCATAGTGATCTTGCTACGAGTCCGTATGCCGGAGCTTTAAGTGTGTTGGAAGGCATTGGTGCTGATGTTAAGCGGCTTGATGCAGCAACAAAGGAAGAGAGACTCGATCTGCGAAAGCGAATGCAGGTTTTTACAAAAAGTGCTGCACTCATGCTGGCAGATCCGGGTTTTATACCTGATGGCCCCGACCGCCGGAAATTTAAACAGGGTTTGGCTGCGATCAAGGAGTCCACTGATTTCGCTCCCTTCGAAGCGATCCTGATGATATCCTTGTCACTGGGATTGGGCACGATGATCGGATGGAAAAGAATCGTCATCACGATCGGTGAAAAAATCGGAAAAACCCACCTCACATACGCCCAGGGCGCTGCTGCTGAACTCGTGGCTGCAGGTACGATCGGCATGAGCAGCGGACTAGGCCTCCCGGTTAGTACAACCCACGTGCTCTCCTCTGGTATAGCAGGCAGCATGGTAGGGGTAGGAGGTATTAAAAATCTTCAGCGGAAAACGATCACCATGATCGCACTCGCATGGATACTCACTTTACCGGTTACGTTCGTCGGCGCTATGTTACTGTATTATTTTTTCCACTGGATTTTCTGATTCTCCTTGGAGGAAGATGATATTTCATTTAAGAATTGCGCGCAGAGACGCAGAGACGCAGTTGGAACATTCTCACATTCTTACTCTCTTACTCTCTTATTCTCTTACTCTCTTACACGGCTCACTCTCTCACGTTCTCACTCTCTCACTCTCTCACGCTCTCACGTTCTCACGCTCTCACTCTCTTACACGTCTCACGCCTCAGTAATACAACCAATCCCACTCAACCCCACCACGCCCATTGATGACCAGAGCCGGAGCAGGAAACTTAAAGATATTGAGCATGCCCAGGAGCATTTTCAATGGTCTGCTCCTGACATTGATTTTAGTAAGGTCGATATCGGGTGAGATAATAAACTGCCTGTAACGAGGATAGTCCTCATCAGAAGTTTGAAAAGTATTGCCATCCACTTCCCATTTATTTTCAAAGCCCCCAAACATATTTTCTCCACTATAGCCTACTGCAAGATTTAACCATTTCGGAAAACGGCTTTCTTCTTTCATAAATGAATAGAGATTGACAGACATCCAGATGGTCTGCGCATTATAGTCCTTGAGAAATGATTGAAGCAGGTTTTCTCCAAACAAGTCATCTGTTCTTTCCATCAGTGTTGTTGTCCCGGATGGCTGTCCCATGATCGGATCCTGTGGATATGTCCTGTGCGTGCTGGATACTTTCATCCGGATTCTTTGCTCATTCCATCCGGCTTGCTGGCCGGCCCATAAACCGGCACCTGCCAGGTTGAACGCCATATCATACATCGAGAAACCCCAGTCTGAAGAAAATCCATCCAGGATTTCGAGCGTGGTTTGAAGCCCAACCGCAACCAAGGCGCCTGTCCAGATGCTTGATTTCCTGTTCATTCCGGTCCACAAGGCCACATGATAGGTCCAGTCAGACTCAAAGTAAGTAGTGAACATATGCCCGGCTTTGTCCATCTGCTGCCATTCTTTCATATCATTGAATAAATGAAAGGAAGTACGGTCGGTTTCCTTGTACCAGAGTTCATTGAGGCCGATGACTGCTCCGGTGTACACTACCAAACCGGTTACAGCCGCGGTCTGGAAGCGCCCTTTATGCAGGGAACCAGGGGTATCCCAAAAGCTAAGCGTATCTTTTTGCCCTGTGACGGATACCGACCATAGGATGGCCAGGAGGAGCGCGAAGGGCGGCTTCCATCTGACATTTGTCCACATTATTAGGGCTTTAGGCAACATCCGTTAAGAAAAACAGTAATATTTGATATTTTGCAGGCAATTTAAATCATAAAACCGGTTGAAAGAACGCTTATACATACATATGAAGATACTTCGACTACCTCTACGTGTTGTTTTTGGCCTGATGATGATCATCCAGGTAGGTCAAATCAAGGCTCAGGATATCCATTTTACCCTGCACCAGATGACACCGCTTGCCTTCAATCCAGCTAATACAGGGGCATTCTATGGCTCTTACAGAATTTCCGGTCTCTACAGGGATCAATACAGGAGTGTGTTGGGTAATGCAGCTTTCACCACACCTACTTTTTCCGTTGATCTCCCGGTGATACGGGGATTTAAAGAAACTGACTGGGTAGGTGTAGGGATGTTTTTCTATTCTGACAAATCAGGATCCGCCGGCTTAACTCAATCTTCCTTTAAAATATCAGCCGCCTACCACTGGGCTATGAATAAGAAGGGTAACAATATCCTTTCGATCGCTTACCAGACAGGCGCTGTACAACATGAAATCAAGGATCCATCCAAATTAACGTTTGAAGATCAACTGGTGGGCAATCTCAACGAATCTGTTGACCTCGCCAATATTGATAAAATGAAGAAAGGCTTCCTCGATCATGTAGGAGGTCTGAAATTTACCTCCAAGCTGAATAAGACGGATGAATTTACCATCGGTGTTGCCGCCGGTAAATTTGGTCAGCCAAACTGGTCATTCTTGACGATGGGAGGTAACTACAGAGTAGATCCAAGGGTACACGCTCAAATAGGCATGACAACCCTGATGTCTGACAAAGTAAAATTCTCACCTAATATCTCGTATCAGAAAATAATGGGTAGCCCTGCCAACTCGTTGGTACTCCAGGGAATGCTGGATTATCTGCACAGTAAAGAGAAAGGGCTCGTGCTGAAAGGAGGCCTCGGCTATCGCAGTGGTGCGGGTATTGGTGACGCGGTCCAACTCATGCTGGGCGCTGATATCAAAGTCATCCGCGTGATGCTGGGTTACGATATCAATATCTCTCAGCTTTCTGCCGCCAGTGGTGGACAAGGCGCATTTGAACTTGCCGCCCAGTATGTTGGCACGATCTACAAACGTCCTAATCCGGATCCGATCATCTTGTGCCCTAGATTTTAAACATGAAAATGAGCAGATCAATATTTTCTATGCTGCTGGTGATGGCAGCTACCTGGTTATCCGCACAGCCCGTGAAGGAAGTTCCGGTGTATATGATGATCGAAACGGCAGAGGCAAGCCTCCTGATCCCCGATTATTATACGGCCCTGGAATGGTATGAAAATGCCTATAAGGAAACTCGCGACCCTGAAATCGCCAATAAGATCTCGACCCTGCAAATCAAGCTCCGCGATTATGTGCGCGCTGAAAAGTGGCTGGAGAAAATTGTGGAAAAGGACCAGGGCGTCAATTACCCATACGCTGTTTTTCAATACGCGCAAGTCCTGAAAGTAAATGGTAAGTACCAGGAGTCCATTGATGCCTTCAACTTTTATGCAGGACTTAATGTGAGTGACAGTTTACTCGCATTGGCTGATAACGAAGTGGCAGGTATTCAATTGGCTGTCAAATCAAAACCTCCGATCGACCTTGTGGTCAAGAATGTCGGAAAGAGCGTCAATTACTCTTATACCGATGCGTCACCTTGGCTTGGTATGGATGGTAATCTTTATTTCGCTTCCATGCGTACACGCGAGCTGATCACACTCAATGGAAAGGAAGGCGATTACTATCTCAAAATTTATAATTCTAAGCCCGGCAAAGATGGAGAATGGGAAACGGCGAAACCGCTAGATTCCAAGATCAATCGTGAAGGCTATCATTCAGGCAATCCAAGTATCACCGAGGATGGAAGCCGCATGTTTTTCACCAGGTCCCAACTGACAGGTAATGATCTATCGGAGAGTAAAATATTCGTGAGTGTCAATAAGGCTCAAAACTGGGGAGCCCCGGTAGAGTTGAAAGGCATCAATGGAAATTATATTGCCAAGCAAGCTGCACCCGGTGTTGTGTTTGGAAAAGAAGTTCTGTTCTTTTCTTCCAACATGGACGGAGGCTTTGGCGGATTTGATATCTATTATGCGGACCGTATCAATGACGAGACATATGGCCTTCCGGTCAACCTCGGTCCTTTGGTGAACTCACCGCTTGATGATGAGACACCATTTTATCTTAACAACAATCTATATTTCTCATCAACAGGTCATCCAGGCCTGGGTGGATTTGATATTTTTCGGACGGAATGGAACGGACAGGAATGGGGCAAGCCAGCGAATCTCGGTGCAGGATATAATTCCTCTTATGATGATATTTTCTTCTCCGTTAATGAGGATGGTAAGTTAGGATTCCTCGTATCCAATCGTCCGGATGAAGATTCCAAATCATTGAAATCTAAAACCTGTTGTGATGATATCTATCAGTTTCACATCAGGGATATCGTCATTGATCTGATCACAACGGTGTATGATGGCACAGTGCCACTGCCAGGTACTAAGGTCACCGTATTTGAGGTAGACCGCGGGAAGACAGGAAAATCCCAGCAGCAGGTAAATGACAAAATCAATGACTCCCAGTTTCCACTCGATCAGGATAAGGCCTATAAAGTACTCATTGAAAAAGAAGGGTACATGCCTGCAGAGTTTGAATTCAACACGGTAGGTGTAGTTGATAATTTTACGGTTCGCCGGACAATCAAGCTGGCGAAGAAAGTACCGGATAATTCCGGTATGGAAACGGTGACCATCAATGAGCCTATCCGCCTCAACAATATCTATTATGACTTTGATGATGACAAGATTCTTCCTGATGCTGAAAAAGATCTGGGCTTCCTCGTCGAGTTGATGAAGAAATATCCGGATATGGTCATCGAATTGTCTTCGCATACCGATGCACAGGGTAATGATGCATACAACGAGAGGTTGTCACAGCGCAGAGCACAATCGGCTAAAAACTGGATGGTATCGAAAGGTATCAAAGAAAACAGAATTGAAGCAGTAGGATATGGTGAGGAATTTATCCTCAATGATTGTTTCAATGGCATTGATTGTTCGGATGAGTTGCATCGTGTTAACAGACGTACAGAATTCAAGATTATTTCAGGTCCTACCACGATCGAGGTGAAGAAATCAGATCTGGGTGATCAGAAGAAAAAGGATCCAAACGCCAAAATCCTTATTACACCCACTAAAGGAACAGCACCTGTAACAGATCCAAAAGTAGAGCTGACATTTGATAAGAAGATCGTGGAGCTTGGTGCTGTCAAGAAAGGGGAGAAGAAAGAAATGAGTTTTTCCTTTACCAATACAGGTAACATTCCGATCGAAATCGAATTGGTGACATCCTGCGAGTGTACAACACTTGACTGGCCACAGTTTAAGATATTCAAGCCAGGTGAAAAAGGAACGATCAACGCTGTATTTGACAGCAAGGATAAAGAGATCGGAGAAACCACGGATGTCGAAATCATCCTCAGACAGGCTGATCCGAAGACCCGGAATCCAATGATCTACACCCTGCAATACAAATTTGATCTGATCAAATAATCAATTGCCGGTTTGTGAATAAATATTGATGAAGGGGTTCAACATATTGAACCCCTTCATATTTTTATATCATTCATTCCCCGATTCATTAAAAACCATTTCTCTTGAATATTTCCCTCCTGTATGAGCAGATATCAGGGCAGGATGCCCTCGAATGGATAGGGCTGCTTACGGGGGTTATCTATGTCATACTTGCCACGTACGAAAAGCCATCCTGCTGGATATTTGGAATCATCAGCTCTGGATGTATAGCCTGGAAGAGTCTCACTGATTATGGGTTGATCGCCGATGCTGGATTGCAGACTTTCTATATCGTAATTGGCGTGATTGGTTTGTGGCAATGGATTAAGGGCCAAACAGACGGGTTGAAGAAACCGGTGATCATTTCGCCATGGAAGCAACATCTTTTGGTCATTGTGGGATGTGCGTTGATGAGCTGGCCTTTGTCATGGGTATTGATCCACTATGCGGATGCCAGGTACGGTTACATAGATACACTCCTCACCTTGCTGTCCGTCTGGGCAACCATCCTGCTGATCCGTAAAGACTTGCACAACTGGGTATACTGGATACTGATAGATGCGGTATATGTTTTCTTATATTGGAGGAGTGAAGGGTATTTGTTTGCACTCTTGATCTACTGGTGATATCTGTCTGGGGTGGGAAGTGGTCGAGGGAGAATTTTGGTCTTGGGGTTGGAGTCGAAAGGCAAAATAATTATGTAATTACAATGTGGCTACCTATTTTTGAATAAAATTGAGAAATATGAAAGTGTCGGTAATTCGTATTGGTAATTCAAAAGGCATCCGGCTAAACAAGATGTTGCTGGAGAAATACCAGATTGAGGATGAGGTAGAACTCATTCTTGAACCTGAATCTATTATGATCAGGCCGATTATTAAACCTCGTCATGATTGGGATAAGGCATTCGCAGAAATGCGTAAACGTGAGGATGATACACTGCTGATTGACAGTGTTCTCGACGATAAAGATTGGGAGTAAAACGCTATGGAGATTAGGCAATACCAAATCGTTGTAGTCAATCTTGATCCAACTGTGGGTAGCGAAATTCGTAAAACCCGTCCATGTGTGGTAGTCTCTCCCGATGAAATGAACAGGAATCTACATACGATTACTGTATGTCCTATGACCACTACTTTAAAGCCCTACCCAACAAGGATCAAGACCTTGTTACAACGCAAGGTTGGTTGGATTGTGGTCGATCAGATTCGAACTATTGATCGTAACAGGATTGTAAAAGTTGCGGGGCATCTCAATACTGAAACCATTGTTAAACTGAAGGCCATTATTAAGGAAACGTTTGTTGACTAAAATAGAAATTGATGCCATCGTATTATGTACATCCGGATATCGCAAAAGCGGAAACGATCTCAACTGACGTATACCTCAATCCTGAGGTTTTTAGCCTATCTAAAGAAAAGATTTTCGCGCCTTCATGGCAGTTTATCGGAGATACAGATCTGGTTAAGGAGAATGGTTCTGTTCACCCTTTTACGCTACTTGAGGACTACCTGGATGAACCACTGCTGTTGACCAGAGATCAGGATGGAGTACTTCATTGTCTTTCGAATGTATGCACCCATCGGGGCAACCTGGTCGTGAATCAACCATGTAAACAACATCATCTTCAGTGCAGGTATCATGGGCGCAGGTTTCAGTTGGATGGTACCTTTTCCTTTATGCCTGAGTTTAGTGAAGTAGATAATTTTCCTTCAGAGAGAGATCACCTGAAGTCCCTTCCTGTTTTTCAATGGGGCAAATGGTTATTTACAACACTGAAACAAGGCAATCCAGCTGCCTCTTATTTCGCTGACATGATCCGCCGCCTCGAATGGTTGCCGATACAGGATTTCCATTTTCGTGCTGACTTGTCGAGGGACTATGTGGTGGAAGCCAACTGGGCATTGTATTGCGAAAATTATCTCGAAGGGTTTCATATTCCGTTTGTACATGCAGGACTCAATGCAGTCATCGATTATGGAACATACACCACTGAATTATTCCAATACTCTAATCTTCAGCTGGGGCTTGCTAAGGAGGGTGAAATGGCATTTGACCTTCCATCGTCAAGCCCGGATTATGGTAAGAGGGTAGGGGGTTATTATTTCTGGATATTTCCCAACATGATGTTCAATTTTTATCCCTGGGGTCTATCCATCAATATTGTCAAGCCGGTCGGTATCGCAAAGACTGTGGTATCTTTTCTAACGTACGTATGGGATGAGAGTAAACTGGAGCAAGGTGCAGGCTCTGATCTGTTTCAGGTAGAAATGGAGGATGAAGAAGTCGTGCAGGCAGTGCAGAAGGGAATCAGGTCAAGGTTTTATACTCATGGCAGATATTCCGTCACACGTGAGCAGGGCACGCATCATTTTCACCGACTCCTGGCAGAAGCGATTTCTCAAGTGTGAGTTGTGAGTTGTGAGTTGTGAGATGTGAGTTGTGAGATGTGTGGAGCATAGAGAAATACTCTGGAAGCTGGTAGCTGGAAGCTTCTTACTGTGAGTTGTCAGTTGTGAGTTGTGAGTGAGACGTGAGTGAGCAATTAGAGGTGAGCTTGCGAACGACCACAACCATTAAGATAAATCCTCTGGAAGCTGGAAGCTGGTAGCTTTGCGCATTCTTCTGACAGCTGACAACTGACAGCCGATAACTGATAGCTTATTTATGAATAAACTTACTCCCACCTTAGGATTTTGGTCCGCCGTCTCTATCGTTATTGGGAGCATCATCGGTTCCGGAATATTTATGAAACCCGCTACGATGGCTGCCCAGCTCGGATCTCCCGAGTTGTTGATTGCGGTGTGGATAGGAGCGGGTATCGTTACCTTATTTGGAGCATTGAGTAATGCAGAAGTTGCTGCCATGATTCCGGAGACGGGTGGACAGTATGTGTTTTTCCAAAAAATGTATGGTGATTTTGTTGCGTATCTATATGCATGGTCGGGCTTCGCGGTTTTCAACACTGCAGGTGTAGCGTCTATCGCTTATGTAATGGCTACTTATGCTGAGTATTTTATCACACTGCCCAGGTTTGATGCGGTGAAAGAAAAGTCATTAGATCTGTTCCTTCCATTCATCGGACACCTTTATCCGCTGGAAAATATGGATGTAAAGGCACTTACCATTTTAGTCATTATTTTATTGACATTAATCAGTTATCGTAGTACGAAGCTTGGAGGTACGGTATTGATCATCTTCACCGCATTGAAGATGGCAGCTATAGGCCTTGTGGTATTAGCTATATTTTTCTCAGGAGACGGATCTACGGAGCATTTTGTCCAGGATTCAATAGTGATTGATAAAAAGGGGTGGGCTTTAGTGGGTGCCATTATGGCTGCTACCTCTGGTGCTTTCTGGGCTTATGATGGTTGGATCAATATCACCTCTGTTGCCGGAGAAATACAAAATCCGCAGCGTAATATTCCAAGAAGCCTATTCCTCGGCGTGACGATATGCATCATCATCTATGTGTTGGTCAATCTGGCTTACTTGTATGTGCTCCCTATTGAACAGGTTGCAGCATCTTCATTAGTGGCATCCGATGCGGCGCGGGTGATCATGGGGAGTATAGGAGGTGGCATCATCGCCCTCCTGGTCATCATCTCTACGCTGGGATCAACACACGGTAACCTGCTTTCCACATCGAGAATATCATTTGCCATGGCTGGACAAGGCAGATTTTTTAAAAGTGTAGGCGTCGTTCACCCTCAATTTGGGACCCCTGGCAATGCATTATTGCTGCATGGCTTTTGGGCATCTGTATTAGTCATTAGCGGCTCATTTGACATGCTCACCGATATGCTGATTTTCATCAGTTGGCTTTTTTATGGCATGAGTGCCCTGGGTGTATTTGTATTACGCAAGAAAATGCCCTTGACCGAAAGGCCTTATAGGGTTTGGGGATACCCTTTTGTGCCCGCCATGTTTGTGGCCTTTACCTTGTTTTTCCTGGTGATGACCTTGTATACGGATATTGCCAATTACGTAACAGGGAAAACCGTTTTTATCAATTCACTCATGGGGATTTTCCTGACATGTCTGGGTATACCGTTATATTGGTATTTCAAAAGGAGAAATTAACCCTGCGTATAAATTGCATGTATGAAAACTCTGTTATGCCTGTTGCTCATAGGGGCAACCATTGATTGTGTTTGGGGTCAGAATCCAACTTTTGCCCCCCGGGATGAAGCCTACACAGACCCCAGCCTTGCGGCGTTTGTTGATCAGTTGCTGGAGGCGATTGATAAGCGTGACCAGCACTTTTTATACAGTGTCCTGGATTATGATGTTTCTGGTATTCGTGGTGAAGCCAGCGGCATCTCTGACTTCAAGCAGGAATGGAATGCTGAAAGTGACTCCAGCAAGGTATGGCCACTCATGAAAAGGGCCGTCAATCTTGGCGGAGTTTTTCTAAATGATACCAATGACCTGACGGGCAGATATCAGTTTGTTTTTCCCTATGTGTACGATTTGCCGCTGGATATCGAAGATGATTATTTCAACATAGGCGTGATCACCGGTAAAAATGTAAACCTGCGGGATGGTCCGGATACAGCCTCGCCGATCAAGTCACAGTTGACATACGATGTCATTTGGTTTCTGGATGGCGATCAGTATGGTCAAACACGATCAGGCACGAATCCGTATGGTGATCCCGAATGGTATCAGGTTGAAACATATGACCACCGGCAACGGGGCTGGGTCAATTGGAAATATGTATACAGCCCTATGGATTATCGGATGTTCCTATTCAAGGATAGCAAAGGAAGCTGGAAAATTTCTGCTTTTCTGGCAGGAGATTGATAATATTGACAGGATATTGTTTTATTTGTCGTTCAGCAATCAGCCACAGCCAGCTTCACACCTTCATGACGAAAGACGAAAAAAACATCACGGCAAGGATTCTCACTCCTGCCGTCATCGTAGCCGCCCTCGGCTATTTTGTAGATATCTATGACTTGCTGCTTTTTGGTATCGTACGAAAGGCAAGCCTCATAGACCTCGGCTTAGTGGACCAGGCTAACAGGGATGCCGGAGAGCACCTCATCAGTATGCAGATGTACGGCATGCTCCTGGGAGGAATTCTGTGGGGTATCCTGGGGGATAAGAAGGGCAGGCTGTCCGTTTTATTCGGTTCCATTTTTATGTACTCCATTGCAAACATTGCCAATGGTATGGTTCACTCGGTAGAGGCCTATGCTTTCTGGCGCTTTATTGCCGGTATTGGTCTTGCCGGCGAACTCGGTGCTGGCATTACGTTGGTGGCTGAATCGCTTCCTAAAAATAAAAGGGGCTATGGCACGATGATCGTGGCGTCCGTCGGTCTGACAGGTGCTATTGTAGCCAACCTGGTGTATCAGATTTTTGAAGATTGGCGATTGTGCTATTATGCAGGAGGTGTCCTGGGTTTGTTACTCCTCTTCCTTCGTGTGAGCGTAAGGGAATCCTTGATGTACAAGCAGATGGAAAGTGCCGTTGAAGAACGTGGTAAATTCCTCTCACTCTTTACTGACCGCAAACGATTCACGAGGTATCTCCAATGCATACTGATTGGTATCCCCTTGTGGTTCCTGGTCGGAGTACTCATTACATTCTCTCCTGAATTTGCAAAGGCCTTGGGCGTTGAAGGGGCAGAGACCATCAAGGCAGGTTCAGCCATTGCCTGGTGTTACGGAGGACTCGTATTCGGGGACATCATGAGTGGCATGCTGAGTCAATATCTGCAGAGCAGGAAAAAAGTGATGGCGATCTTTCTCGCACTTAATCTGCTGATGGTTTTTGTGTACCTCAATGCACATGGCATTACTTCAGGGATGTTTTATTTGTTGTGTATGGCGATGGGCTTTTCGGTTGGCTATTGGGTGATCTTCGTCACCATCGCTGCTGAGCAGTTTGGCACCAATATCCGCGCTACGGTGACAACTACAGTTCCGAATTTTGTACGGGGTTCCTTACCCGCTATCATCCTGATGTACCAATATTTCAGGGACAAGACTTTTTCCGGAAACATACTTCAGGCCGGTATGGTGGTAGGCTCAATCCTGGCCGTGATTGCCTTCCTCGCCCTATGGAAGATGAAAGAAACCTTCACCGCCGATCTTGATTATTCGGAGACGATTTGAGGGTGCAATTTCTCTTATTTTGCGCAGAGCGCGGGGGGGGGAGCTTTGCGCTCAAAATTTTTCGCCAATGCAACAGAGCCGCATAATTTCTTATTACTACCTCTTACTCTCTTACCTCTCACTCTCTTACACTTCTCACTCTCTTACAAGTCAAAGTCTACATGGTAATGATCATCATGATACCTGTTGATCAAGTCTGTAAGATTGGGTCTGATAGGAATATTTCTCTCTTGTAATTTTTTACCTGAGGGTGTGCTGAACAACTCATCATGCATATGGGTATTAAAAAGAATCTTGTGAATCCGCAAGCCATTCCTCTTTGCGGCATCATCGAGGGCAAGGATATGTTTAGCCATGCTTTCAAAGTCGATGACTGTCTTATGATTTAAAGAGAGCTGGCCATCCTTGTTGAACTGCAGCAGATAATGAGCCATGCCGGCATGGTTGGACATGATAGCGTTATCATCATTTCTCTTCTTAGGTACCATAAAGTCAACGCTGGTCCCGTTCTGATGCGTCCAATGGATCAGCATACGTCCCCCATGTTTTCGGGTGCATTCCATGAGGATAAATTCTCGATCAGGGCAGGTCGACTCACATTCCTTGTAGGCTTCAGTCAAGGTTGCATACACGCTGGAATTGACATACGCATTGTTGAGAATATAATAACTGAAGCGGCTGAAGTATCGGTAGTTGTTGCCCTCAAAGGGCATGAGCCAGCCGTTTTTTAATTTTCCTTTCCGTACACTTCCGGTAGATTCGCTCTGCCCGGTATTGGTATGTGTAAGCTCAGGGATGGAGAGCAGGCCAAACAGGATAATGATACCTATAAGGAATATCCATCGCTTCTTAACTTTCATGCCCTGGGTAACGATTGTACAGTATTAAATGTTTGATGGCGGAGCCTATCTACGGTGTTTCCCCCCTGTCCAGTTGTGATCAGTAAGATGTTTTTCGCCGGATTCAATAGCTCCAGGTTCGATCGTGGTGCCCATGGAGTCATTCCAACGATTGAGGTAGCCGAATAAAGCAACCACACCGGCAATCTCTACGATCTCACCTTCATCCCAGTGTGCGCGCAATGCATCGGCAATGGTCTCATCTACAGCATTAGGGACAGCGGAAGCGGCTACAGCAAAATCAAGTGCTGCCCTTTCAGCTGCAGAAAATGATGGGTGTGTCTTATACTCCCAGATATGCAAGAGCTGATCTTCAGATGCACCATATCGTTCCGCAGCGCGTATCCCATGCGCCTGGCAATACTGGCAGCCGGTCGTGTAGCTTGAAATATAGGCGATGAGTCTTTTCAGCGCACTGGTCACACGACCATGGTTTTCCATCACCGCCTGGTTCATGCGAATAAATGCCTGTGCAATATGCGGACGCCGTTGCATGGTCTTCACACTATTCGGACAGAATCCAAGTGTTTCATTGTAAAACCGAACCAAATCCGTGATGGAGGGATCAGTTTCAGGCAATGGAGATACTAACGGAGTTTTCAAAAATGTGAGTTGTGAGTTGTGAGTTGTGAATTGTGAGTGCGTGAGTCGTGAGTCGTGAGTCGTGAGATGTGAGTTGCGAGTGAGTCGTGAGTTGTGAGTGAGTTGTGAGTTGTGAGTGCGTGCGTAAGACGTGAATAGTCACTTGTGAGTGTGTTAATCAAGAGTCGTGAGCGAAAATACTCTGGAAGCTGGAAGCTGGTAGCTCAAAGCTGATAGCTGTTAGCTGACGGCTGATAGCTACAGCGTCCCTCTCAGTTCCTGCTCCCTTTCAATCGCTTCAAACAATGCCTTGAAATTTCCCTTGCCAAAAGAGCGGGCTCCCTTTCGCTGGATGATTTCGAAAAACATCGTGGGTCTGGATTGCACTGGTTTGGTGAATAATTGCAAAAGATAACCTTCGTCATCCCTGTCAATGAGAATGCCGAGTTCCCTCAATGGAGTCAGGTCTTCATCAATTTTACCAACACGATCAAGGATGGTATCGTAATAGGTAGAAGGTACGCGTAGGAATTCAACGCCACGATCTCTCAGCTTAGTCACCGTGTCAACGATATCATCGGTAGCAACCGCAATATGTTGCACACCTTCATCTTCATAAAAGTCAAGGTACTCTTCTACTTGTGATTTCTTCTTGCCGGCAGCAGGTTCGTTGATTGGAAATTTAATATACCCATTTCCACTGCTCATCACTTTACTCATCAAGGCGGTGTATTCTGTCGAGATATCATTGTCATCAAAGGTCAGGATGTTCTTGAAGCCCATGACATCTTCATAAAACTTCACCCAGTAATTCATGCGACCTAGCGCGACATTACCCACCATGTGATCAACATATTTGAGCCCTACAGTCGGTGGATTGTATGTTGTGGTCCATTTGGTAAAACCGGGAAGAAAGAGGCCTTTGTAATCTTTGCGTTCGACGAAGATGTGAACCACTTCGCCATAAGTGTGTATGCCGGAGCGTACCACGCGACCGTGCTCATCTTCTTCAACGGTCGGTTCCATAAAAGATATAGCACCTCGTGAGGTGGTTTGCTTCCAGGCATCAGTCGCATCATCTACCCAGAGAGCGATGACTTTGACGCCATCTCCGTGTTTGTCAATATGTCTTCCGATTTCTGAATTACTATGCAGTGGAGACGTGAGTACCAGCCTGATTTTATCCTGGGCAAGTACGTAGGACTCAGTATTTTTTTCGCCAGTTTCCAGGCCTTTATAAGCGTAATCCTGGTACCCGAAGGCGGTCTTATAATAGTGGGCAGCTTGTTTAGAATTGCTGACATACAATTCAACGTAGTCTGTGCCATTGATGGGGAGAAAGTCCTCCATGACAGCTGGTGATGGAGTCTCTTTTTGAGTTAAAACGGACATAAGTAGTGTTTAAGCATGCAAATATAAGGCAGAATAAGGAGCAGGTTACGACTGGCGGGCACTTTCGATAAGGTTGTATACTTCGCCGAATCCCACGCGCTGGCCATTTTTTTCGGCCCAACCTCTGAGAGTAACCGTATCTCCATCTTCTATAAATGATCTCTGCTGACCATCCGGTAACGTAAACGGTTTTTTGCCTCCCAATGATATTTCGAGCATAGAGCCAAGCGAATGCTCGTCCGGACCGCTGATTGTGCCGGAAGCCATCAGGTCGCCGACGCGCACATTGCAGCCATTGCTGGTATGATGGGCTAGTTGCTGGCACATATTCCAATACATGTATTTGAAATTGGAAGTTGACACCGTTGCAGGCTCACTATTTTCAGGAGTAATGACAACTTCGAGTTGGATATCATAGTTTTTCGAGCCTTCGTATTGCAGGTAGGGTAGTACGGCAGGTTCTTGTTGAGGTCCTTTGACGCGATAGTCTTCCAATGCCTCGAGGGTTACAATCCATGGTGCGATGCCGGATGCAAAATTCTTGGCGAGAAAGGGGCCGAGTGGAACGTATTCCCATGCCTGGATATCGCGGGCTGACCAGTCATTGAACAACACAAGACCGAAAATATATTCCTCCGCCTTTGCAGTCGATATCGTATCACCTATTTGTGTTTCCTTTCCAATCACAAAACCCATTTCGAGTTCGAAATCAAGCTTTTTTGTTGGCCCGAAAACCGGTTGAGTTGCATCATTGGCTTTCGTCTGCCCGTTTGGTCGCCGGATAGGGGTGCCGCTGACTACGATCGAAGAAGCGCTGCCATGATATCCGATCGGGAGGTGACGCCAATTGGGCAGCAATGCATTTTCAGGATCGCGAAACATCTTGCCAGCATTGGTCGCATGTTCGATGCTCGAGTAGAAATCAGTGTAATCTCCGATCGCTAGCGGAAGGTGCATAGTCACTGTCCTGAATGGTTTGAAAACATTGTTCAGAATGCGTAGCGGTGAATGCTCATTGGAAAAAGTTTCCTGTAATCGTAATCTGACGACGCGGGTAGTTAGTTTTCCAAGAGCAATAAAAGCATTGAGTGTAGGTTGATTGAACACTTCAATGTCATCTACAGTGCCTTTAAAAAATCCTGTCATTGCAACGTTGTAGAGGTTGACCACTTGATCTCCTATACGCGTGCATACATATTTTTCACCATCATCTGATCCGATGCCAAATGGTATATTGTAAATGGAAAAATCTGAATTTTCCGGTACCTCAATCCACGACTTCATGTAACTGTGCCTTTTAAATTAAATTTCAATTTTCTAATTTCCATCGGCAACAGAATTTTTTTAATTGAAATAAATGTTGTGCACCTACGGCGCACGTTTGATTCTAACCCTTTGCTACGAATGTCCCCATGGGGCAATGATGTTTTACTTGTTTATTGTTTCCTACTATCATTTTGCACATGGGGCATTGATGTTTCTCTACCTTTTTCCACTCTTCATTTTTTCCCTTGCTACTCAAGCCAGGATTGATAATATTTTCCATCATCAATCTTCAGCGCATGCTCCGTCACCATCAGTGGCGCAAACGTATCAATCATCACCGCAAGCTCTTCCGTAGACGTCTGCCCGATACTTCTTTCATACGCACCAGGAGCAGGACCATGTGGAATGCCCGCAGGGTGCAATGTGATATGGCCTTGTTCGATATTGTTGCGGCTCATAAAGTCACCGTCAACGTAATAGAGGACTTCGTCCGAATCGATATTGCTATGATTGTATGGTGCCGGGATCGAACGTGGATGATAGTCATACAATCTCGGACAGAAGGAGCAGACTACAAAAGCTTTTGTTTCGAAAGTCTGATGTACAGGCGGTGGCTGATGTACGCGTCCTGTGATGGGTTCGAAATTGTGGATAGAAAACGCGTAAGGAAAATTGTATCCATCCCAACCGACGACATCAAATGGATGTGTGGCATATACCATTTCATGCAGGAAGCCTTGCTTTTTGATCTTGATCACGAAATCACCTTTCTCGTCAAAGGTCTCCAACAGTGTGGGCAACTTATAATCCCGCTCACAAAATGGGGAGTGCTCAAGTAACTGGCCAAACCAATTGCGGTAACGTTTAGGGGTATAGATCGGGTGAAAGGATTCCGCATACAGCAGACGGTTTTCATCCGTATCAAAATCGATCTGGTAGATCATGCCGCGTGGAATGATCAGGTAATCTCCATATTCAAAAGAGATATTGCCCAGAAAGGTGCGCAGCGTCCCTGAACCCCGGTGCACAAAAATCATCTCATCTGCATCCGCATTTTTATAAAAATAGGAGGTGAGTGATTTGGTCGGAGCCGCCAGGCCGACGTGTATGTCTTTATTGACCAGCAAAGGATGCCGGGAGTCCAGCCAATCTTCACCTTTCGGGATATCGAATCCCTGGAGGAGACGCGCTTTCATGTTGCGTTCCACCGCGATCTTGGGCATTAGGTTAATAGGCTCGGCAACACTGCGGACCTGGGTAGGGCGATGGAGGTGGTAGAGGAGTGAAGACATGCCGTCAAACCCCACAGTACCAAAGAGTTGTTCGTAATGGATGCCACCTCCAGGTTTGTCAAATATCGTATGCCGTTTTTGGGGGATGGACCCGAGTTTATGGTAAATGGGCATATTTTTTTCTTCAAAAGTACGGATTTGGGTCAAGAGGAGGGTAGTGTAAAGCGGGGGCTGGAAGCGCTGGATGTTAAACGAACCCAGCTTAATATAAAACAGATCCAACGCATTGTCATCCTGTCGGGTCCGGAAGGATAATATCATCGTATTTTCGATATCGTGAGAAGACTTGTTATTCGTTTTATGACACTGATGCTGATGGCAAATCCATTGGACAACATCAAAGCCCAGTGGACCACGCACTTTGATGACATATGTTCAATAGACCAGTGGCTTGATGTTCAGGAGAGTGAGGGGTGGAATATTCAGGCACTGGAAGTCCATGATGTCAGCGTGACACATCCTGGTTATTTCACCATGATGCCTTATACGGTCACCTGGTATGCTGACTGGCGCGGACCACTAATCTACAGGATGGCCCAAGGTGATTTTGTACTCACCGGCAATATCACGGTAACCAATCGAAATGGAAACGATATTCCAGGTTCTGCCTACAGCCTTGGTGGCCTGATGGTCAGGAACCGAAAGACATTTACTAACGGACCGGCAGGATGGACCCCTGGACAGGAGGATTATGTTTTTCTTTCCATTGGCCAGGGTGCAAACAATCATCCATCGTGCCCGGGATGTCCATCTCCTCATTTTGAAGTGAAGTCTACGATCAACAGTAATTCGGCGCTGAACCTTTCATCGATTGATACAAATACGGCGGATGTGAGGTTGGTCAGGCTTCATCCATTTGTTTTGGTGTTGTACCGTTTTCCTGGTGGAGATTGGGTGGTGCATCGCCGGTATTATCGTGACGATCTGCAGGATACAGTGCAGGTGGGGATGGTGACCTATACGGATTGGGATAAAGCATCTACGTATGTGAATACATTCCATAATAGTCATGAGCTCAATGATGATCTCAATCCTGATCCAAGTAATAATCCCGGTCTTCCGTTTGCACCAGATATTGTTTCGCGATATGATTTTTTAGATTTACAAGAGACGATAATGCCCGTGGAGTGGGAAGGTCTGGATCTGACGAATGTCGGGCAGGTGAGTGATGCGGCGATATTGGATTATTATGGGGAGGAAATACCGACTCCGTTGCAGACATCGGATCAGGTGTGGTTGGGAAGGAATAGTGATAATTGGGATGATGTTGATAATTGGTTGTCTGGTTCTCTTCCAGATGCTACAGATACAGTTAGGGTCAATTCGTGTGCATGTCCGGAGGCATCATGTGTCATGATGTCTGCGGGGGTGACGACGATAGGTGGTATGAGGGTCATGGAAGGGGGTGAGGTGGTGGTGCCTGTGGGGGCGACATTGAATATAAATGGGTTGTTGGATAATGAGGGATTGATCATTGTTTATGGGGTGGTGAATATTACTGCGGGGACGGCGGGAGTGATGAATCGGGGGTGATTGATTGCAGGATGGGGGGAGTGTGGTGGTGGAGGAGTAGGGGGGACGAGAAATGGATTCGTATATCTACGAAATATATTTTGCCGAAATAACCTGGATGATGGGTGGCCTTGTGATGACCATATTGTTAAAAAAAGAATGGAATCGTATATCTACGATTTATATTTTGCCGAAATACTTTTGCTACTGGAAGGCGTGGTTGTTTGTGGGGGCGGAGGCAATTGCCTGGTTTTCAATACTGAATCGTATATCTACGATTTATATTTCGCCGAAATACCTCGGTTCGGGATTTAGTAAATTCTATTTGCGTCAATGTCCACTCCCCACCTCCCGAAACACATCAAGCGTATGATGCAACGCAATCCTCACGATATCCCTGTCATAAAATAAATCCCCCTGCACAGCCTGCTGAAACCAGTTGATATACATGATTTCAAAACCAATATTCTTTACAGGCGAGTACATGGCCGCAATCCCATACCGGTTTTGATCGAATACATTATACGTAATATTGTTGCTCACGTTGAAGTGGATTTCATCGAAAATCAGGAAGCTGAATTTTTCCGACAACTCGTACCCCAATTCCAGCTTGTACCGGATCCGGATGGTGGTGAATTCATACACCTCACCAGGTTGCTTAAAAAAGCGGAACTCCGTCCAGTACCGGTGATGTAAATGGAATTTATGGCTGAGTGACGTGTTGTTGACGATTTCAACGGAAGGCCTTAATTCGGATATATTGTAAAAGTCCTGGATCTCAGGTTCCTGAGGAAGGGAGTGAACAAAGTAAGCAAAGCCCAAGGCCACACTCCATTCTTTCCCTAGTTTGCGTTGCAAATGTGTGCGGGTCAGAAACTGCGACTGCCTGGTCGGGTCAATGAAGTTGCGGTCATCAAATTCCTGGCGAATCTGCCAGTAGTCACCTATCGGCACCTTCAGGTTGTATTTGTACCAGATTTGTTTCTGATGCAGGACTTGCTTTTGCCCCGAGGATAAGCCGGCCGTGAGAATGCATATCAGTAATGCAAAAGCTTTCATGGAGATACCATATTTACATAAACCAACTAAAGGTTTAAATTTATTGATTAATCCTATAGCTGATGTCGAAATCAAAAGAAATAGTCCGCTGCCCCTGGTGCGGCACCGACCCCCTCTACGTCCATTACCATGACAATGTCTGGGGCGTGCCGGAGCTTGACAGCAAAGCCCTCTTCGCCAAGCTCATCCTCGATGGCGCCCAGGCCGGCCTTAGTTGGATCACGATCCTCCGAAGACAGGAAGGTTACATGGCCGTTTTCGACAATCTTGATCCTGATAAAGTAGCCCGGTACACAGATAAGAAACTTGAAAAAATCCTTCTCGACGAACGAATCATCCGGAATCGCCTGAAAGTTTTTGCAGCGCGAACAAACGCCAGAGCTTATCTCGAAATGCAAGACCAGGGAATCGATTTCAGCCAGCACCTCTGGTCCTTCGTCGATGGCAAACCTATCGTCAATAAACTCAGACTGATCACAGATTTTCAGGCCACTTCACCCATCAGCGATGCGCTGAGCAAAGACCTTAAGAAAAGAGGCTTCACGTTTGTAGGCTCTACCATCGTCTATGCTTTTATGCAAGCGGTGGGGATGTATAACGATCATATGGTTAGCTGTTTCAGGCACGATGAAGTGAAAAAGCAAGGAGCAGGGAGCAAGGGGCAAGGAGGATAGGTCATTTATTAAAGGCGATATAATCTTATTGAAAATTATGCTTGTACACTACTTCTAACTTTTCCTTCCTTGTTGGCTATTGGTTATTAAATAACTGCAAAATCTGTCTCCAGACACCCCCTAGTCCTCCTGCTTTTCGGATTCGCAACGAGCGGGATCTTCGCTGCGCTTCGAATTGCTCCATACTTAACCTTAGCCTCAGCCTCAGCCTTCGCCTGAGCCTAATATTTTTCCTACCTTCGCCCTTCGATTACACAAGTTATGATCCTATCCCCCCAGCGATATCTCGTGACATCGGCATTACCATATGCCAATGGCCCCCTCCACATCGGACATCTCACGGGAGCCTACCTGCCCGCAGACATCTTCGTCCGTATGCTACGCATGCTCGATAAAGATGTAGCTTTTATCTGCGGCTCCGACGAACATGGCGCCGCTATCACTATCCGCGCACTCAAGGACAATAGCACTCCACAGGCCATCATCGATAAGTATCACGCGCTCTTCGAAGAGACTTTTCAGAAAGCAGGTATTTCATTTGATATCTACCACAGGACTTCTTCGCCATTGCATCATGAAACTGCCCAGGAGTTTTTCCGCTCATTGTATATAAAAGGTCAGTTTGTAGAAGAAGAGTCCGAACAATATTATGACCATGAAGCCGGCAAGTTTCTCGCCGACCGATATATCAAGGGCACCTGCCCCAAGTGCAGCAACCCCGATGCATACGGCGACCAATGCGAACGCTGCGGTTCTTCCCTCAGCCCACTCGAACTGATCAACCCATTATCTACGATCACAGGTACTAAGCCTGAACTAAAGAAAACCACCCACTGGTACCTCCCACTGGATAAGTATGAAACATGGTTGCGCGACTATGTAGAGAATGGTAAACTCGACGGAGTGGATCATCACGATCCCGCAGAATGGAAATCCCATGTCATCGGTCAATGCAAGTCATGGCTCGATGGCGGATTACAACCCCGCGCGATGACCCGCGATCTGGATTGGGGCGTCGATGTGCCACAGGAAATAAAAGGTTCCGCAGGTAAGAAACTGTACGTCTGGATGGACGCACCCATCGGCTATGTCTCGGCCACTAAGCAATGGGCCGCCGACAACGGAAAGGACTGGAAATCCTATTGGCAGGATCCTGAATCATCACTGATTCATTTTATCGGAAAGGATAATATCGTTTTTCATTGCCTCATCTTCCCGGCTATTTTAAAAGCACACGGCCAATATAATCTTCCTGTCAATGTGCCGGCAAATCAGTTTCTGAATCTTGAAGAACAAAAGATCAGCACATCACGCAACTGGGCCATCTGGGTGCATGAGTTTCTCAATGAAAATCCGGATCAAACTGATGCATTGAGGTATGTGCTTACCAAGAACATGCCCGAGCAGAAAGATGCGGAGTTTACATGGAAAGGTTATCAATCAGATGTCAATGCAGACCTGGTAGGTACGCTCGCCAATTTTGTACAACGCGTCGTTGTCCTTACACATAAGTTCTGCGATGGTAAAGTGCCTGAGTTTGATGAGGACACACCAATAGTAGGTACAAGAGGTGATGATGAAGCATCATGGCATGAAGTAGAAATGATGGATTTGTTTGATCGCATGTGGGCAGTCCAGGATGCGATTTCACAATATGATTTCAGGGCAGGATTGAAGGCAATGCTTGACATTGCCACAGCCGGTAATCAGATACTTCAGTTTAATGAGCCATGGAAGGCGCATAAGGAAGAACCGGAAACAGTGATGGCCGTATTAAATCTTTGCGTTCAGTACCTGGCTGCCATGAGTTTTGCGATGCATCCTTTTATGCCGGGCGCATCTGCACGACTGAGGAAGATACTTGCCCTTGATCCTATCGTCGAACAAGGCTCATGGGTCACGACACTGGATGCATTATCACTCGGTGAAAAATTAATTCCGGAAGGTCATCTGTTAAATCAGCCGGAACATCTCTTCAGCAGGCTTGAAGATGACTGGATTCAAAAACAAGTAGCTAAACTCCATGAAATGTCAGTAACAGCCACCCCAGCTTCAGATGCTACTCCAACGGTAGACAAGCCGAATATCCCTTATGATGATTTTGCAAAACTGGACATAAGCACTGCAACAATACTGGCTGCTGAAAGCGTTCCTAAAGCTGATAAATTGTTGAAGCTGACACTTGATGTCAATGGTGTGCAACGAACAGTCGTCAGCGGCATTGCTCTGCATTACAAACCGGAAGAACTGCCAGGGAAGCATGTAGTCATACTTGCCAATCTGGAACCACGCAAGATTCGCGGCGTAGAATCCCAGGGCATGATCCTGATGGCCGAATCCGGTGATGGCAAATTGCATTTTGTGCAGGCGGCCTCGGAGGAAAGCGGATTAGCAATCAGCTAATTCTGTTTCCGTCCATTCCTATGCCTATCTTTAGCCATCAATGAAAAATGGAGAGGAAATTAAATTAGCCAGACCCTGGATCAGGGTGGCAGCAATCGTGCCTCTTCTCCTGGCAGGCTCTTATAGCGCATGGCAGATGCTCAAGCTTCCTCTCTGGGGCTGGTGGCCATTGGTGTTGATTTTATCTTTCTGGATGGCCGGGGTTCTGCTTCTTTATCCCAAAGATATAATTCAACAAAAGTGGCTCGGAGCCGCAACATTGTCTGGAGTTTTTCTCGGACTGGGATTTCCACCCTCTATGCTCACCTGGCTTGTCTTTTTTGCCTGGATTCCATTGCTGCATATGGAGCATTCCATATTCCAGCAGTACCAAAAAGTGAAGCCCGGTAAAGTCTGGCTCTATTCATATCATGCATTCGTGCTTTGGAATGTGATCTCTACATTCTGGGTGATGAATACAGCGCTGATAGCCGGTATTGTGGCCAATTTTCTCAATGCCGCCCTGATGGCTACCGTGATGGTCCTCATACATGTGGTTAGGCATCAACTAAAACCAGTATGGTCCATATTCATCTTCATTTCGTTTTGGATTTCTTTCGAATACGTCCACCATTTTTGGGATATATCATGGCCATGGCTTGCGCACGGAAATGCACTTTCCCAATATCCATGGGCCATTCAATGGTATGAATACATTGGCGCCTTCGGCGGTTCACTCTGGGTGCTATTGGTCAATTACACCGGGTATAAATTACACGCCGGATGGAGTGATCGAAAAGCCAAACAAATCATTATTTACGGCTCCCTGGTATTGATTCCCATTATTTTTTCGCTTTGGATCTGGACTACGATTGAAGAGGGGAGTGCTGATCCTGTTTCAGTCACAGTGGTTCAACCTAATTTCGAACCACACTACGAAAAGTTTGAAATCCCCCAGCGCGAACAGTCAATGCGTTTTTTGAAATTGTCGTTTGATCACATTGATTCCACAACACGCTATTTGGTTTTTCCGGAGACAAGTTTTGAAAGCATTCGACTTAATACATTTCGTGAAAATCCGGTCATCAATTTGTTTCAGAGCGTTGTGGATTCTTTTTCCAATCTGCGATTAGTCACTGGCATTTCTTCTTTCCGGGTATTGGAAAAAGATCAGTTGAAGGATATCACCTACCGCACACATGTCGGTAGTCGTGGAGACACCACTTTTTGGGATATCCAGAATTCTGCTGTACAACTTACTTCAGGCGAGCAGGATTATCAGGTGTATTTTAAATCCAAACTTGTTCCAGGTCCAGAGATGTTTCCTTTTAAGGAATTTCTGTTTTTTCTCGAACCCATAGTTGATAAGTTAGGCGGCAGTTATGAAGGACACACCAAGCAAGCCGAACGATCCGTGTTTACCGGTGGACCACTCAATGTCGCACCAATCATTTGTTACGAATCCATCTACGGAGATTTTGTTGGAGGCTATGTTCGCAAAGGAGCAACTGCTTTGTTTATCGTCACCAATGATGGATGGTGGGATCTGACACCCGGACATATACAGCACCTCAAATTGGGTACCTTGCGGGCCATCGAGCACCGCCGCCCGATTGCACGGAGTGCCAATACAGGTATCTCGTGTTTCATTGATATCCGCGGCCGGATCATTCAGCCTACAAAGTATGGCGAAACGGTAGCCATTCAGGGAGAGGTTATTCCTGAAACCAGGATTACCTTTTATACAAAGTGGGGCGACCTTGTCGCAAAGTTTGCATCGTTGATTTCCGCAGTTATCTTCCTCGCTTTCATTTTCAGCTTCGGCCGCAGAAAATTTAATTTGTAAGGGTCATATTGCTTCCGCCCCCCAATAATCGAATTTCTTTTGTCGCGGGCGGATGCAATACGCCCGCGACAAAAGAAATCCAGCTACTTCACTTCTGCCTTCGATATTCCTTGCTCGTTATTCGGTATTCTCTGGTTATTCCTACCTTTAATCACCACTTAATCATACCAACTATGATCTCCTTCTGGATTCTCTGGATATTCAATGCCCTGATGTCCCTTATTCCGATCTACTTCTTCTTTATAGGCCTGGCCGATGGCTCGGTTGATTCCGATAATATGGGTATCTGGATGATCCTGCTGGCAGTGGTGGCATTGATAATGGGCGGTACATATTGGCTCAAGACAAAAAACCAGATTAAGGCCGCTAAAGTGGTGCTGATCATAGCTGCCATCCCATCTATCCTTGCTATTATCTTTATGTCTGTGGCTATCTTTGGCGACGTCAGATGGAATTAATAGCTGTGTGCACCCGATTTGACTTTGGGTATTATCTTTAACTTCATTCTGATGCCAGGCCTCACTGATTCTAACCTGTTCAGATCAATTTCAGCATACCTCAATCAGAGCATATGACTTTCTACTGGATTCTCTGGATTTTCACTGCGATCATGTCCGTTGTGCCTGTCTATTTCTTTTTTATAGGCATAAAGGATGGTTCCGTAACAAAACGGAATTTTGCTTTATGGTTGCTCATCCTGCTGGCTGTAGCAGGCGTATTGCTGGGTTCTGATTGGCTCAAGGATCATGACCGCCTCGGCATGGCCAAAGGCCTTTTAGCCCTCGCGGCTGTACCTGGTGTTTTGGTGCTGATTTATTTTCTGGTTGCCATCATCGGAAAACCAAAATGGAATTGAGGTCCAATACCAAATCTATTCAACCATCCTGTCCAAACACCTATGGCTGAATCCCCGGATTATAACCAGGCCGCTGAGGTCTTTCGCAAGACAATGGAAGATGCACTTGCCAACATCGATGTTGTCAATGCCAATCTCAAACTTGAGCAGGAAAAAGCCATCGACCTGCAGATTGCCGCCAAGGATGAATACAACCGGATTCTAAATGAGGCTGATAAAATCTCCGAAACACGTATTGAAGAGAATCGAAAAGCTAATCTCGTGATAGTCAGAAATGAGGTGTGGGCCGAAACGATTGAAAAACTTATTGTCAATGAAATTCCTTCTGATATGCTAAAGCGTATTCTTGAAATACCTGCGCAGATTTTAGCTGACGTCTGGTTTAAACTTGGATTTGAAAAGATGGATGAGCAACACATCGGAAATGTCGCATATGAAGGAGAAGGAAGGTCAGGGTATGTAATTTTTTATCGCAATGATCTGACGGCTCGATTCTATTATGAATTCGGAGGAGGTGATACCGTCGCCATCATCACCATACCTACCCCTGAGCGTTGGGAAGCAGAAACTAAAATGCCTGTCTCTGAACGTATACCGGTACTTGGAGTTTATAGCCAAAAGAGTGATTCGTGATCAGGCATCCAAATGTAAATATTTTATCGGTGACAGCGATATTCTGATCAACATTACTGATCCTGACACCGTTCTCAGGTGACCTCCTGCCAATCATCAAGGATAGTTTTTGGCTATCCAGCCTATATAGTTGTCCTGACGCATTTCTTCTTTATTCGGGTCACCAGAGACTGGTTGCTCCTCCGCATCTGGATCGTCGGTATCATCGGTGGCCACATCGTCCTCACCAGCTCTCACACGCAGAGGGGGCGGTTATCCCCACAGGATCATGCGGAAATCACTTTGATGACAGTTTTAAAATATTGGCTAGCTCAGCTACCAGCTTACGTAGTAGGCTTCTTGTTAGAAGCCATCTCAGCATGGTCTGTAGCTTCATAAATCACCTTCTAATTTTCTGCAATAACTCACGTCTTCACGTGCCTAAACCCACTACTCACCACTCACCACTCACGCCTCACCTTCTCACGCTCTTCATGTCTCACGCCCTTTCGACGATCTACACACAACACTCACACTCCTCTTAAACCATATCCTCCGCTCTCACCCACTTATCAAACTGATCACTGGTCAGATAACCTAGTGCAACAGCAGCTTCCTTGAGGGTCGTATTTTCCTTGTGTGCTTTTTTAGCGATTTCAGCAGACTTGTCATAACCGATATGCGTATTGAGCGCTGTCACCAGCATCAGCGAATTGTCAAGGTGCATTTTGATGCGCGCATGGTTTGGTTCGATGCCATCAACACAATGCTCAACAAAGCTTACACATGCGTCTCCGATCAGTCGGGCAGAAGTAAGGAAGTTGAAGATGATGACAGGCTTGAATACATTGAGTTCGAAATGCCCTTGCATCGCGCCAACATTGATAGCTACATCATTTCCGATCACCTGTGCCATGGCCATGGTCATCGCTTCAGATTGGGTTGGATTGACTTTGCCGGGCATGATCGAAGAGCCTGGCTCATTGGATGGGATATTGATCTCACCGATGCCACTTCGTGGGCCGGAAGCAAGCAGACGAATATCGTTAGCGATCTTGTTTAAAGAAACCGCTACGGTCTTCAATGCACCATGTGATTCGACAATCGCATCATGCGCAGCAAGGGATTCAAATTTATTTTTCGCGGTCACAAACGGATGACCCGTTAGTTCCGCTATTTTCTTAGCTACTTTCTTGTCATATCCTTTCGGTGCATTCAAGCCGGTACCTACGGCAGTTCCGCCCAGGGCAAGTTCTGTCAGATGGGGTAGGGTGTTTTTGATGGCTTTAATACCGTGCTCTACTTGTGATGCATATCCACTGAATTCCTGGCCCAGGGTCAGAGGTGTTGCATCCATCAGATGTGTACGACCTATTTTGACGATAGCTTTAAATGCCTTTGCCTTTGCGTCAAGCGCGGCGTGGAGCAGTTCCAGGGATGGTATCGTATGTTCGACGAGGTAGCTGTAGGCAGCTATGCTCATCGCAGTGGGAAATGTATCATTGGATGATTGCGATTTATTCACATCATCATTAGGATGCAGATATTTTTTAGCATCATCCAGTTTGCCTCCCTTGATCACATGGCCCCGGTTTGCAATCACTTCATTGAGGTTCATGTTGGACTGGGTACCCGATCCGGTCTGCCATACGACCAGTGGGAAATGATCAGTGAGCTCTCCCCGGAGGATTTCGTCGCATACTTTGCCGATCAGTTTTGCTTTTGGTTGGGGCAGTACACCCAGGTCCATATTGGTCAGTGCTGCCGCTTTCTTCAGGATCGCAAATGCCCTGATGATTTCGACCGGCATGAGGTGGCCACCGATCTTGAAGTTGTCCTTGCTGCGTTGTGTTTGGGCACCCCAGTATACATCTGCGGGCACATTGACGAGGCCCAGGCTATCTTTCTCTGTTCTGAATTTCATATGGAATCGATTGAGCGACGAAGATAACCAGGCATGCCCGGTTGTCAATGCCGAATGATTTAAATCATCCTGTATATGCTCAGGATCATTTGGATGTCGTGGAAAAATCAGTGAACTAGGCTAAAGGAATTGGCTTGATGTTAATTAGCCCTGGTATTAACCCTGGCCAATACATGCTCTCCAACCTTTGTTCCTTGTGTGACCCCATATTCTATAGCAGGCATAAAGTGGATGCCACCATAAAAACGGCTGATAGATGCTTCGTCAGCAGCTTCTTTAAAGGACTTAAAGGAACGTACAGGAAGGTTGTAAGGCACTTCAGTACTATCCTCAAATGCAAAGTTGTCACCAAACATTTTAGTGAGGATCACACATGATGCTGAGGAAATAACGCTATGACCGCTTGTATGCTCTGGGAATGGGGGTGTCTGCAGCGTAGGTTCCCAGTCAGGATCAATAAACCGGTTGATGTACGTTTCAGGTCGAATCACATTGCTGCGGAATTTTTCATCCCAGCAACTGATAAATCCATCAAACAAACCAATGGAAACCATCGCATATGCTTCGGCAGTCCCCACCATATCTAATCCTGCTTTACGCGTGACTAGTCCCACAATGCCCATCCAGTGACCGCCAGGTGTGATTTTTTTAGTAGCCATCATCAGGTGACCTTGCTGATGCATGACATATGGATTGCAATCCCAGAAGTTAGCAATCTCCATTTTTTCTTCTTTATTGGAATCAACTGCCGTATAAACTTCACTTGCCAGTTTGTAAAACTGAGATGTTTTTTCTGTGCTGAACGGCACCGGAGGGTCTGGGGTGAATTGACTCGCACTGTCTAGTGTCAGGGCCCTAATCTCACGCCAGTGTGGTTCCACAGCCTCTATGAAGGCTGGTGGTGTTGGTTGCCAGCGGCCTGGTTCATTGTTGACCGTATATTTTGTAAAGCTTCGGGTCTGGGCGTAATTATCCGTTTTTGACCATGCCAATATGTGATCAGCAACCTGCTGTCCATAGGCAGTTGAGGCTTCAAGCACTTCTTCTGGAAGTCCCTTAGCGGTGAGGTCAGCATACATGGCTGCACGGTGATCTTCCATATCTGTTTCAGAGAAGATCAATGCCTTGGCAACACTCATATAGGCATGCAGGCCGGCGAGGTTGATATCTACGGATTTGTCCTTTGGTGGGGCAGGTACCTCTGTGAGGTCTCTCAATTGTCCAGCAAGGGTTTTGTATTTCGGATTGCCCTGTCTCAGGGTTTCATATAAGGCTATGTTCGTGTATGCATAAATCCTGCCAGCCACAACGGGAGAAAATATATCAGACACGATGATCTCAGTGGTCTTCTCGACAGATTTATGGATGCGGGATGTGTCGGCACAGAGCGAGGTTTCGTAGGGTTCCTTTTTACAGGCTGCCATACTCAGGACGAGCAAGGACAGGGGGAGAATTTGCCTAAGGGTCATTTTTAGCTTCTTTTTTCTTGGCCGCAAAGGTATTGAAATTGAGAGTTTTCAGGGATATATTCAAAAGTCCCACCTGTTTCTAAGCAAATTCTAATATTTGACTTTTGGGGTAGGTCCTGAAACTTTTACATCTGTGTTGGGACTTGCCATTTGAGGGCTAAATTGTAGCGATTATCCTGCCGCCCACCAGGTAAAGCATCTAAAGTTTGATTACATTGTAAGACTCAAGGACGTCTCTAAAAACACCTTGACGATGCGGGAGTCACCTTGAATGTCAGTACATTGTAATCATTGAATGTAGTTTTTTGTAGTTATTAGATACGCCCTTAATTCCTTGATTTATTTATAAATGAGGACTTGAGCTATATCCTAAATTTCAGCCTTATGCTAGCTCATGTTTTAGTTAAAAATAGTACCCCATCCGATTCTTTTGAGTTGCGCGAAACCCCAGTACCAGCCCCTGGTCCTGGCCAGGTTCTGATCAAAGTCGATGCTTTTGGCCTCAATTATGCAGACATCATGGCCCGCCAGGGCTTGTATCGCGAGTGTCCTCCACTCCCATGCGTCATTGGATATGATGTCGAAGGCCGCATTGATCAAGTGGCTGACGATGTCTCAGGATTTAAGAAAGGCGATCGAGTTTTCGGGCTCACCCGCTTTGGGGGCTATGCACAATATGCAGTCACCCAGGCGCAGGCAGTGAGTCATCTGCCGGAGGAGGCACCGACCGGAACAGGGTGTGCATTAGCGACACAGTGCGTCACAGCTTATCACTCGGCCATCTTATCCCAGACATTACTTCCAGGCGAGAAGGTATTAATCCATGCTGCCGCTGGAGGGTTAGGTACCGCCTTGGTACAGATTGCACTCTGGAGGGGTTGCACCGTGATCGGTGTGGCGGGCGGTTCAGAGAAAGCAGAGTATTTAAAAAATCTGGGGGTACATCATGTCGTAGATCATCACCGGATTTCCTGGACAGATTATGTCCATCAGCATCTCAACGGCAGGGTAGATGTCATCTTTGACAACATTGGTGGCTCTTCAATCAAAAAAGGAAAATCCGTCCTCTCCCATGGTGGCAGGATCGTCACCCTCGGAGCCGCCGCCCTAAGCGGAAAGAAAGGAAAACTCAACCTTATTCGTCTTGGACTTGGTTTTGGTTTCTTCTCACCAATCGCCTACCTCAGTAAATCGCAAAGCCTCATCGGCGTCAATATGCTCAAGATCGCAGACTATCGCCCTGATATGCTCGCCGAATCTTTTAAAGGCGTCACCATGCTCCATTCCAAAGGAATCCTAAACCCCCACATCGGCGCCATCTTCAATGGCACTGAACTAGACAAAGCCCATGCTTTTTTAGAAGGCCGCACCTCTATCGGCAAGGTGGTAGTGAAATGGGATGATCATCACTAGCCAGGTTAAATCTGTAAGCGATTGAGAAAGTTAAATGAAATTAAATCAGTGAATAAAACAAACTGTTGCTTTTGATTTTAGGGATTATCGTAAGTGCAAAATTGTCAGTAGTATTTTTGCGATATCCAAAATCATGGAATAATGTTAAAGTGGGAATGTCAAGGGATCAAGTCCTGTCTAAATTGGGAAAGTCTTTAACAGATGAGGAGTATTATCATAAGGGTGATGTATATGTCCATAGACTTCCATTTGGTTGGTACAGAATGGACATTGATACAGATACAGCTGAGCTTGTTTTTAGAAAGTCCATCAGCCTTTATATTGGAACAAAAGAGCATTATGGTAATTTGAATATAGTTGCTAATAAAAAATAGTTGCAAGAAGTTCGCAAGTTAAAACTTGAAAACGCACAAGCTTAAGTGAACTTAAGCTTAACACCTTTTTTAGTTTTTATTGAATGGCTGCGCCATTCAATAAAAACTACCCAAATTTGTCTCACGCCTCACGCCTCACGTCTCATGTTCTCACTCTCTCACGTTCTCTCGTTCTCACGTTCTCACGTTCTCACTCTCTCACGTTCTCACGCTCTTACACTAATACCCTTTATTCACCCCTCTCTCCACCGCCGGCACACCCTTTGCCATCCACTCCGGCATCGGCTGTCCCTTGAGGTAGTGATCAAAAAACTGCGACATCCGGATATTGAAATCTTTTCGGTTTTGCCATTTCACCGGCCAGTGCGGCTCACCCCGATAATTGAGCAACCACGCCTTTTTATCAAGTCGTCTTAGCGCTAAGTAAAATTCTATCCCTTGTTCGAAAGGCACAGCGCCATCTTCATCGTTGTGCAGCAAGAGCAATGGCGTTTCGATTTTATTGATCTTGAAGAGTGGCGAATTATTGATGTACAGATTAGGGTCTTGCCAAAGTGTTTTACCCAGTCGGCTTTGTTCTTTTTCGTATTGAAACTGCCGACCTTTTCCTGTCTCCCATCGTATACCATCATAAGCACTTGTCATGTTGACAACAGCAGCTCCGGCTTCTGCGCATTTAAACATATTGGTTCGGGTGACGATGTATGCGATCTGATAGCCTCCCCATGAGTGACCTTGTAATGCGAGATTTTCACGGTCAGCAATTCTGTCATTCACCAGGCTGGACGTACCAGACATCACGATTTGATAAGCACTCTCTCCAGGTAGTCCGATCTTATAGCTGATGTCCGGATTGAAGATGACATACCCGCGACTCGCATAGAATGCATAGTTGATCGTTGACCTATGCGGAGCTGGTGTCGGATGATTGTGAAGTTCATCAGATGATTTCTCATAGAAATTGACAATCGTAGGGTAGGACCTCAACGTATCAAATCCTGGAGGCAAGACCAGTAATCCGGTGCGCATGACGCTGTCCCAATCCATCCATTGGTAGAGTTGAATGGTGCCCCAGGCATATTGCTTTTGTTGAGGATTCGCGTCCGAAACCCTGACACTGGTTTTCAATCTGTCACCGGACAATTGCAGGTCAGGAAAGGTGGCGAAGTTTTCTTTGGTAAAAAGATAAGTATCTGCAGATCTTGATTTATTGACCTGCCTGCTATGTTCAAAATCAGATAGGACATATGCTGAATCCAATGAAAAGCTGGAGGCATTAAACCAGCTATAGCCTGTTGATTTATTTGTGTCATCCTTGAGATGGATGAGCCATGGTGCGGATGGGGATAGAAATTTTTCTTCAGCATCAACCTTAATGTATCGATGCACTAATTGCTGCTCTCTTCCCTTTGTCAGTGCCACCGGAGCTTTCGAGCCTTCTCCTGACCATGCCCACATATCATAACGATCATACAAGATCAGCGACTGATCATCTTTGATCCAACCAGCAATGCCATAGCTGTTAGGGTGTGTCGGTACATCATTTTCTTCATCATAAAAGGAAGGCAATCCATCACGCTTCATCAATGAAAAGGTGCCGGTAGCAAATTGATATGTCCACCATGTACTGTCAATGTCACTGTAACCGTAAGCAAATTTATCCCCCGGCGATATTCTCGGATTAGTCAGTATTCCTTTTCGAAAGGGAATAACAGCTCCTGTCAGGAGATCCACTTTCGCCAGGTCTTTTCGGGCATCGCCAGTCCAGGAGGACTCTCTCTGATATGGTTGATCGGTGTACACCAGTACAAATCGACCATTGCGGTCAGGTGTAAATACTGCTGATTCCCATGTCGGCGAACAAATAGCAGTGTGCTGCTTTGACTGCGTGTCATAGACATAGGTATATGATCTTTTTTCTTCCAGTGGTTTTCTTACGTTTTGCACCGGATAGATTTCTTTGTCGTCTGTGGTCCATATTTCTACATCTACAATTTCATCAGGGAGCAGTGTGGTGTCTTTGATCACGGGCATTTGGGCGCGACCGTAAAAAAGATATTTGCCGTCCTCACTCCAGCGTGGTTCTGCATGCAGACTCACAAGCGGGAGAGGACTTTTATTTTTTGCAGCAATGGATGTAGCACTATCAGTCCTGAAATCGTAATAGTAAAGTTCCCACGGCTGCACCTGAGCCTTAGTTGTATCCGGATTGCCAAGGAAAGCGATCTGGTTTCCGTCCATCGCTAATGACAATTTAGCATATTCCGCTTTTTGTTTCTTGATATACTGCCATTCATGATTTGACCAATATGCCACACCTGCAGTTTCTGTTGAATCACTTGACGCAGTGACGGCCAGTAACATCGCTGCCTTATCTGCCCATACATACTCTTTGACATTCTTCAGTGTATCCTCCAACCCGGTAGAGAGTTGTCTAACAATCAAGTGGACTATATCTTTCTTCGATTTTTTCTTTTCCTTGGGTGCATCCTTTTCCTTGGTTGTATCCGCTGGCACTGTCTGAGGCTTAATGCTATATGCTAGCCAGTCGCCCTTCTTTGCAGGATATTTATACTCCGTCACATTTGGGATACGTAGCACACTCCCTGCTACACCAGAAGTAATAAACAAAGTATCAGCAGGCCATTCCTTCTTTTCCACTTTTTTTCGTTCAAGCGCTCTAAGACTATCCCGGTGCGGTGTGATCAGGCCGAAAATGAACTTGCCATCATAATCAATGGTGGATTTGCTCACTCTTTGTATCTGGCTCGTTGCCGTGGTGGTGGCATCATAGATCTTCAACGTAGGATTTCCTTCGCCAGGTACCAACCTGTATGTGACGATCCTTCCATCTGCGGCAATCTGCCTGTCCTGGATAGTGTTCCAAATAAGAAAGTCGCTGTGATCAAGAACTTTAAGCCCGGCATCCTGGGCCTGCAAGGTTAAAGAACAGAGGAGAAAAAGTAAAAGTGCGGTATGTTTCATATAGGTACTTAAATGAAAAGGCTAATATATCAATATGTCCGCCAACTGCCGAGTTGCTGAATGCCGTTGCAGGAGCGATGCGGTCATTGTAGCCGAACTGTTTACTACTGCGACTACCTAAATTCCGGAAAGTCTATAATTGCCCCGGCTTTCAAGCCGGGGTAAAGATGCCAAGAGACCATGGGGCTTTAGCCCATACCTTGAATCTTCTTTAGTGATTTTTCTGTTGGCTAAAGCCGATATCTTTCTTTCTCCTTACACCCCGGCTTAAAAGCCAGGGCAATTATAAAATCTACTTAACAATTTAAATATTCGTCACAGCCTTATGGCAGACGCCCCTGCCTTAAGATATCCATCCCATTGCCGTTGGATGGCAACCGGTTGCTGAGCGGGCGAACGAGGTTGAGCGAAAGGCAGTCGAAGTATCACCGCCAACAACCGAGATACCGAATGCCGTTGCAGGAGTTTGCTCCTGCAACCACCGAGATACCCAAAGTTTTTCCTGAACTTTACCTCACAGATAAAAAAGAACACGACCCTATGCTTAGAATCGCCATGATCGCCCACGACGGAAAGAAAGCCGATCTGGTCTCTTTCCTCCTGCATAACAAGGAGTTATTCAAGTCCTCTCAGCTGATCGCTACAGCCACGACAGGCTCATTTCTTGAAAAAGCCGGCTTCAAAGTCACCAAAGTGCTCTCTGGCCCTAGTGGCGGGGATGCCCAGATTGGCGCCAAGGTGGCCAATGGTGAAGTTGATTTTGTTTTCTTCTTCCGCGATCCACTGGGTAAGCACCCGCATGAACCAGATGTACAGATGCTCATGAGGTTGTGCGATGTGCATAATATTCCGCTGGCTACTAATCCGGCTTCTGCAGAGTATTTATTGAAGGGCATGATCGCTGACGAGCATACGGATATATGACGTATGAGGAGTACAAGGCGGTAGCAGACAATATTCCAAAAGAGCCAGGTGTATACCGTTTTCTGAATGGAGAGGGGACGGTCATCTATGTAGGCAAAGCAAAAAGCCTGCGTAATCGTCTGGCTTCCTATTTCGGCGAACAGAAAAATCAATATTTCAAGACACGGACGATGGTCCGGCAGGCCCATCGTTTTGAATTTACGATTGTCGAAAGCGAACAGGATGCCCTGTTGCTTGAAAACACGTTGATTAAACAAATTCAACCCCGGTACAATGTCAACCTCAAGGATGATAAATCCTACACGTTTATCTGCATCAAGAATGAAAAATTTCCGCGCGTATTTTTGACCCGACGTGTGATACGCGATGGCTCTACTTATTTCGGGCCATACACCTCCAAAGCCAAAGTCAGCGAGATACTGGAGATTGTAAAAAAGATATTTCCCCTTCGCACCTGCCCCTTGTTGCTGACACCACAGCCCATCGCTGCGAAAAAATATAAGGTATGCCTCGAATACCACATCAAGAATTGTCTCGGTCCATGTGAAGGTCTCGAGTCAGAAGAATCATACAATGCCCGCATTGATCAGGTTCGCAATATCCTGAAAGGCCATTTTCGCGATGTGATCCAACATCTCAAACGACAGATGGAGACCCATGCCATGGAAATGGAGTTTGAAAAGGCACAGCAGATCAAAGAGAAGCTGACACTGTTTGAAGATTACCAGGCAAAGTCAACCGTTGTAAGTCAAATGGACCGTGACCTGGATGTGTTTAGTATCGCCACTGATGAAACACACGCCTATGTCAATTACCTCAAAGTGGTGCAGGGCGCAATCATCAATAGCTATACACAGGAGTTGCTGAAAAATCTCAATGAGGATGAACACGAGTTATTGGCCTTCACTATTGATCGCCTGCGTGAAAAATTCAACAGCCTCACAGACGAACTCGTAGTGCCTTTCAAAGTGGAGCTGGTCGAACAAGGGTTGACTCAAACTGTTCCGCAGCGTGGAGAGAAAAAAGAATTGCTGGATCTCTCGTTGAAGAATGTCAAGTATTTCCTCTTGCAAAAGCAGAAGGAGAAAATGAATTATACCCAGAAGCAGACACCAGCAGAACGCATCTTACGCACCCTGCAGCAAGATCTGCGGATGAATGGATTACCTATGCATATCGAATGTTTCGACAACAGCAATATCCAAGGCACCAATCCTGTCGCTTCATGTGTTGTATTCAGAAATGCAAAGCCTGCAAAAAGGGATTACCGTCATTTTCACGTCAAGACGGTTGAGGGTCCTGATGACTTTGCTTCCATGCGCGAAATTGTCGAGCGTCGCTACAAACGAATGATGGAGGAGAACCAACCCTTACCTGATCTGGTGGTCATAGATGGTGGCAAAGGCCAGCTCAGCGCAGCCATGGAGTCAATCGATGCACTTGGCATCAGAGACCGCATGACAGTCGTCGGCATTGCTAAGAAATTAGAAGAAATTTATTTTCCCGAAGATTCCATCCCTCTCTACATTGACAAGAAATCCGAATCACTTCGCCTCATCCAGCAGATCCGTAATGAAGCACATCGCTTTGCCATCACTTTCCACAGGAATACAAGAAGTAAAGGATTCGCCAGTACAGAACTGACCGGCATCAAAGGGGTAGGGGAGAAAACCGCAGAAAAACTGCTGAAACATTTTGGTTCCGTAAAGAAGCTCAAAGAAGCCCCTCAAGATGAAGTTGTCAAACTCGTCGGCCAATCCGCCGCCGCTAAATTATTTGCTTCACCCGCATTCGCAAAACCTACAGGGGAAACAGATTCGATCTGACCCCCGATACCTGAAGTTTTGTTCCACTAACCCCCTACCCCTGAAGGGGAGCAGGGAGTTTTAATCAATTTATCAAGTCCCCTTTCGGGGAGGGGCTGATAATCATTTCACTCTCCTCTCCCTTCACTTTACCTGTTCGTTCATGTCTCTGACTTGAATGCAATATGCTTTGCGTCTCCAGACGCTAGAGTCAAATCACGCACCACCAACCAAAGTTGGGCTTAAGTTGACTTAAGTCCGCGTACGTCAAATCAAAGAAATCATAAACCTGGCAGAGATCAATGTAGCCGTTTCAGACGGCATGTAATATCATAATGGCTCTCACGTTCTCACGCTCTCACGTTCTCACGTTCTCACGCTCTCACGTTCTCACGTTCTCACGCTCTCACTCTCTCTCACTCTCTTACACTCTAGTGGCTTCCCAAAGATACCATCTCCTTCTCCACCGCATCATGCAGGTAATACCCCATCTCCAACACCTGCGCAGCCGTAGCCGGGCCTTCGTGACGTTTCATGATCTTCCCTTTGCTATCAACAAACAATAGCGTAGGAAAGGAAGTGACACCATACCGGTCAGCCAATGCAGCATCGGGCGAAGTATCACCGGCATTGACCTTGTAATTGATGAAATGATTGTTGAAGTAAGATGCAAGTTCATCCTGCGTATACACATACTGATCCATGCGCTTGCAGGATTCAATCCATGGGGCATAGAAGTACAGGAACACCGGCTTTTTCATAAGGTCAGCAAATTCAAGCAAATGTCCGAGACTGGCACAGTCTGCAAACTGAACATCCTGCGAACAAGAAGCTGGTCTCACCATCACCTTAGTGTACGGCTTTGGCGAACAGCATAGAAAGGCGCACAGGGTTACACCTGCCAGGAAGGATTTTGAAGATGGGATCATATGTATTTGTCAGATAGTAAGCGTTACTGATCTGTTGCAAATCATATGCCAAAAAATAATAATATGATTTCTAGAGCGTACGGAGCAGATCCACCAGGCTTTCAGGATCCAGCATAGCGCCTATTGCGATAAAGTGGGGATTTAACAGGTCAGGTTTATTATACACCAGTGGTAGTAGGTTGTCAAATTGCAACAAACTTCCTCCCGCCTCTTCAAGTATACATTGAGCTGCTGCCGTATCCCATTCCATAGTGGGCGCCAGGCGCGGGTAAAAATTTGCCTTTCCTTCTGCAATCAACAGAAACTTTAAAGAACTACCTGTGGAGACAATCACAGGCTCCCGTAGTCCCGAGATGATTTTATCAGTCATGCTATCCCGGTGGCTCCTCGAAGCAACGACATTGAGCCCGGGATCAGTGAGCCTGAAGGCTTGAGAGCGTAATTCCGTCTTCACACCATCACTTTCGATGCGGAAAGCACCACCGCCATATTCAGCCACATACGCCAGACCTGTGCACGGTACAAAAACATATCCCCCGACTGGTCTATGCCCTTCGAGGTAAGCGATGTTGATGGTAAACTCACCATTTCGTTTGATAAACTCCCGGGTGCCATCGAGCGGATCAACCAGGAAGAAGTTGGTGTATCCAGCCCTTTCCGCATATGCCGCTTGCTTTGTTTCTTCCGAGATCACGGGTATGCCCGGGAACAGATCACTTAATGCCTCACAGATGATTTGATTAGCCCGCTTATCAGCTTCCGTCAAGGGACTTGAGTCACCTTTCATTTCAGTATTAAAACTGGCCTCATCAGCATAGATGTCAAGTATGGCTCTGCTGGCCTCCTGCAGTATAGGGAGTATCGTATCTGTCATCAGCTCTGTTCGTGATCACAAGGTGTGAATTTTTTAGGAAACCAGCTGACAGCCTTCAATGCATGACGGTGTTTCCGCAAACTGTATATCTTTGAAAAATGCGTTTGACCACCTGGAGGACTAATTCAACCCGTTTACGCCTGATGCACCTTGTAAAGGCATCACTGCTATTGTTGGTTATCCTCCTCGATTCCTCTATGGTAATTGCTCAGCGTCCTCAGTACAGGATTCATGCTACGCTGGATACAGCAGTCCACATAGTATCAGGGAAGATCGACATTACGTATACAAATCACGCAAGCGTAGCCTTAGACAAGCTAGGCATTCATTTGTGGCCAAATGCTTATAGCACAAAGGAGTCAGCCTTGGCCAAACAAATGGTTAATCAGAAGAATTTTGATCTGCATAAAGCCAGGGCCGCTGACATGGGTGGGCTCGCAGGCCTGAGGTTTACTACTGCCGAACAACCAATCCAGTTGAAGACAGATCCGGAGTTTATTGATATTGCCTGGCTCATTTTAGATAGTCCGCTGCAACCTGGCGACTCCATTCAGGTCTCCTCTCCATTCCAGCTGAAAATCCCAAAGTCGTTGTCCAGGATGGGACACGCCGGCAATAGCTTTCAACTCACACAGTGGTATCCACACATTGGTGTATTTGATGAAGAAGGCTGGCATATGATGGCCTACCTCGATCAGGGTGAGTTTTTTAACGACTTCGCTGACTATGATGTGCATGTGGAGGTGCCAACCGGATACACAGTAGCAGCGACAGGAGTATTGAATTCGAAAACAACGGAAGACAGGATGGTCGACTGGCATTTTCAAGCGGAGAATGTTATTGACTTTGCATGGTTTACAAGCCCCGCCTTCAGGCATGAAAAATATACTGGTGTAGTGGCAGGTCAGAACAAGGTTGACTTGAATGTCTATTATGATCCCCGGGACAGCGTTTTGTGGAGTAAGGCAGGGGTTTACGCAGCACGTGCATTAGAGTTTTATAGTGATTGGCTGGGAGCTTATCCATATCCACAGATGAGCGTCGTTTCCGCCCCGTTGAGTGCAGGCGGTGGAATGGAATATCCGATGGTGGCGCAGATTGGCTATATGGGAGATTCAGCATCGCTGGATCTGGTCATCGCGCATGAGATAGGACACACGTGGCTCTATGGTATTCTCGCTAATAACGAAAGAGCACATCCATGGATGGATGAAGGTTTAAACTCGTTTATCGAAGCTCAGTATACTGCAAAATATCAGCCTGCCTATCGGGAAGCTTATTTGCCGCGGGAGTATACAACCCGTGCATCCATGGACCAGGTGGATGCACTGCAGCATGCCTTGCACTTTAGCAATACCCTTCAACCACCTGCGACCGCTCCTGAGGCTCAACAGCAAGCACAATATTTTTTTAGTGCATATACCATGCCTGCACAAGGACTCCAGATGATGATGGGCATGGAAGGTGAAGAGGTTATGAAAAAGATGTTCAGACAATATTTTGCTGATCATCAGTTTTCTCACGTTACTCCGGCACAACTTTCAAACTCTTTCGAACAAGCCTGTGGTTGCGACCTGTCATGGTTTTTTGATGGCTGGATCCATCATGCTCATGAGATCGATTACAGAATAAGTCATTTTGATAAGGAAAAGAAAGAAGTCACCTTTGTCAATCACGGACCTGCAGACATACCACTCAGGTTTAACACCTACAAGGATGGCCAGCAGATCAGGGAACACACGCTCAATGGTTTCAAAGGCGAGAAGACAATCCATCTCGATCACAGGGCTGATGAAATTCATTTGTATGAAGGGTTCATGGGTGTCAACAGGCATTGGAGTTCCAATATCAATCCCCGCTCCGTGATTCCGCGCTTCGGTTTCATGCCAAAGATTGAAAGTTATAGATCACCCACCATAAGCATCACACCTGCATTTGGATATAACCTGGCAGATGGATTTATGGCCGGTGTGGCTCTTTCATCAGGCTTGCTACCTCAGCAGCATTTTAAGTTTGTAGTAGCTCCTTTGTATGCAAAGAAAAGTAAGAAGATCAGAGGATATGCTAATTTCAGGTACATCAATGATTTGAAAAGCGGGCCATTCGATAAATTCCTATTGTCTTTGGCTTTCGACGATTTTGGTTACAACCTCGATACACATTACCTTTTCAGGGATCATTATTTCAGGTGGGAACCCACTGTCGCATTCAGGTTAAAGCCAACAGATACGAATGCCAAAATTTCCCAGTGGTTAAAATACCGGTATGTCAACATCGACCAGTACTACGGTCGGGGCCAGAATTACGAAGACAAAATTTTTACGGAGGAACACAGGAGTTATGGGATTCATGAACTGTCGTACCAATTCAGATCAGATGAAGTATTGAAACCTCTTGAAGCAATTGGAAATGTGCAGGCAGGGAAAGGTTTTGTAAGATTGAATCTCCGGTATAAGCAACATTTTGTGGGCAAGGATAAGCGAAGGGGTGTGTGGGTTCAGGCCTATGGTGGTTGGTTGCCGGTCTATGATAGTCCGGATGCTGCGGTAGGTTTTACGATCAACGGAATGGCTTCCAGTGGTTACTTTTCCCGCGATTACATGTTTGATCAATGGTTGGGCGGCCGCAATGCAGAGTCAGGAATTTTTAGTCACCAGGTGTATGAAAAGGACGCAGGACTGAAAACACTTTCTACCATTGGGATTGGGGACAAATGGATGATTGGTGGAGGAGCTAGTGTTGCGCTTCCGTTCAAGTGGGTTCACTTGTATATGGATATGGCACTCTATGATTCAGCCATCACCGAAAAAACTGCTTTAAGTTATAGCGGCGGATTTTCCATTGTATTGGTCAAGGATGTTTTTGAAATCTTTGTTCCGCTGTTCGAAAGCAAGGATATCCGGGAGAGTTTATCCTACACGGTCAGAGATGTGTGGTACGAACGTATTTCTTTTAAGGCAAGTATCAAACTAGGGGAGCCACTCAATCTGATCGATCGGGAACAACTCAGGTATTGATTTTAGTAGCTTTATTCGTCTTCATCATCTTCCTCGTCTTCGTGTTGCAGTACGAGTGCACCGTCACCTTCATTGATGCCATTGCTGATCAGGCGCATGGTATTGACGTTATCTTTTCGCAGCATATTGACCACCCGAAAGATATCAGCAGCTGTTATCTCCGCGATCCTGTCCGCTTCGGTATTGATCAGGTTGGCATCACCAAGTGATTCATAGTACCCGAGATTGGTGGCTTTGTGTGATGCACTCACATTGCTGAAACAAACAGTGCTTTCGTTTTTGTTTTTCAGTTTTTCAAGGATAGAAAGCTGGATCTCTTCTTTTTGAATAGCAGCCAGTTCGTTCCACAGATGCGCTTCCATCTCTTCCATGGTGACCTCTTTGGAAGGGCGCAGTTCCATGATAAATAATCCCTTGTCTTCGGATCCGGTAATGTAGGCATCCATGTGTGCACATACTTTGAGCACTTTCACCATTCGCTGGTAGAAAATAGAAGACCGCCCCAGGCTCATCACATCACTCAGTAAGTCAAATGCATAGTAATCATCACCATTTCTGCCATCCATCAGCCATGCGAGGTAAAGCACGGAAGAAGGATATTTTCCTTCATCCACCAGGGTCCGTGCATCCGTTTGCATCGGTTCTTCATCACGTGTCCGGCGATCTACAGGTCTTGCCGGAATAGAACCAAAACGTAGCTTGACCAACTCAAGTGCCTCAGAAGGCAGCATTGGACCCGCAATGGAAAGGATCGCATTATTTGGTCCGTAAAATGAATTATAGAATTGTTGCACATCCTCAAGCTTTGCTTCAGCGATGTGTTCGATTTGTTTTCCAATCGTTGGCCATCGGTAGGGGTGTACTTTATAACACAAGTCAGAAAGCATATGCCACACCAGGCCATAAGGTTGATTAATACAAGTTTCCTTATACTCTTCAGTCACTACCTGCTGCTGCGTACTCAATGATTTCTGGTTGACATTGAGATATCGCATCCGGTCTGCTTCGAGCCAGAGTGCTGTATCGAGATTGATCGCCGGTAGGGTGCAGTAGAAATTCGTGATATCCGCATTGGTATATGCGTTCGAATCACCGCCGGCCAGCTGGATGATGTCATCAAAGGATTCGGCATTCTTTGAGCCACCAAACATCAGGTGTTCAAACAAATGCGCAAACCCTGTCTTATCAGGGGATTCATCCCTTGATCCGACCTTGTACAGTAAATTGATAGTAGCGAGCGGTGTGTTCGTATCCTGGTGTATCACGACCGTCAACCCATTCTCCAGGACATGTTTTTCAAAGTTTACCAAATCTCTTTTTCTATTTGAGATGCAAATTTACAAACAAAGTTGGGCTTAGGTTGACCTAAGTGGTTGCTGAGCTGTAGCAAGAGGTTGTGGGAAAGCAGGTCGAAGCATCCGCGTACGTCAGGTCAAAGAAATCATGTTCAGGGCAACTATAGCGTTTTACGGCAGGGAAATTGGAGGGGGGTGGGGGGGGTTGTTTTGTTTTTTGCTTTTCTTTTTGTTTTTTGGGGGGGGGGTCTGCCCCGGGGCCTCTTTAGCCCCTTCAGCCTTTTTAGCCCTTGCTCAATGAGAAACTGTCTCCAGACAGTCCCGCAGCAAATGCCGTGCATTTGGCGGGATCTACGCTGCGCTACGATATGCTTCTCTGCACTAGTCTCACTGCCTCTTACTCCCTTCCGCCCCTTCCGCCCTTCTGCCTTTTCCACCCTTCCGCCATTATCCTTACATTTACCCCATGCCCAGCCCGGACGCTAACCCTAAACTCAAATGGAACTGGTCAGAATCCACTGAAACCAGTCAGCCAGACAGTCCCTTGCAAGGGTACGTCTCCGGCCTTCCACCTTTCCTCAGGGGCCCGTATTCCACCATGTACCTCGTCAGACCCTGGACGATCCGACAATATGCCGGCTTCTCCACCGCTGAAGAAAGCAATGCCTTTTATAGACGAAACCTGGCCGGAGGGCAAAAAGGACTTTCAGTAGCCTTCGATCTCCCGACCCACCGTGGTTACGATTCAGATCACCCTCGCGTAAAAGGGGATGTCGGAAAAGCTGGTGTAGCGATCGACTCCGTGGAGGATATGAAAATCCTCTTTGACCAGATCCCACTCGACCAGATGTCAGTATCCATGACCATGAATGGCGCCGTCATACCCGTCATGGCCTTTTTTATTGTCGCAGCCGAAGAACAAGGCGTTTTACCATCTGAACTTTCGGGTACTATTCAGAACGATATCCTCAAGGAGTTCATGGTGAGAAATACCTACATCTATCCACCCGGACCATCGATGCGGATCGTAGGGGATATCTTCAGCTACCTGGGCAAGCACATGCCTAAGTTCAATTCGATCAGTATCTCAGGTTATCATATGCATGAAGCCGGTGCCACTGCCGAAATTGAATTGGCATACACACTCGCTGATGGATGGGAATATCTCCGCACCGGTATCGCTGCTGGTCTGGATATAGATGATTTCGCACCACGTCTTTCTTTCTTCTGGGGCATCGGGATGGATCACCTGACGGAAGTAGCCAAGATGCGTGCTGCTCGTGTGATATGGGCAGAGATTGTAAAAGGATTTGGTGCAAAGGATCCTAAATCACTCGCGTTACGCACACATTGCCAGACGAGTGGTTGGAGTTTGACAGCACAAGATCCATACAACAATGTGGGGCGTACAACAATAGAAGCCATTTCTGCAGTCATTGGGGGCACACAATCTTTGCACACCAATGCACTGGATGAAGCAATGGCTTTACCAACAGATCAGACGGCGGCTATTGCTCGGGAGACACAGATTTTTTTACAGACAGATGCAGGACTCTGCAGTATAGTGGATGCATATGGAGGCTCAACTTATGTGGAAGCACTTACAGATGAACTCATTCATAAAGCGTGGAAACTGATCAATGAGGTTGAGGATTTAGGGGGCATGGCCAAGGCGATGGAAACCAGCTTGCCAAAAATGCGCATCGAAGAAGCTGCGGCCAGGAGACAAGCCAGGATAGATGCAGGAAAAGACAAAATCGTGGGTGTCAATATTTTCATCCCGGAAGAGGAAACGCATTTGAATTTATTGGAAGTAGATAATACAGCTGTCACCCATGCACAACTCACCCGACTGGCTGCGTTGAGAAAAAACAGAGATATAACAGCCGTCAATGCTGCGCTGCAGATGATTACGACGATCGCTAAAACTGGTGAAGGAAATTTACTGGCCGCCGCTGTTGAAGCTGCGAGATATCGGGCTACCTTAGGGGAAATCAGTGATGCGATGGAGGTTGCATTTGGCAGGTACAAGGCATCACCAGTCATGATCTCCGGTGTATATGCTAAAGAAATCAGCATGAATGAAACCTTTCAAAAGGCACGGGCGCTAGCCAATGACTTCGCCGTCAAGGCAGGTCGCAGACCACGCATCATGGTGGCTAAACTTGGCCAGGATGGTCATGACCGTGGAGCAAAAGTGATCGCCACTAGTTTCGCCGATCTCGGTTGGGATGTAGATATCGGTCCATTATTTCAAACTCCACAAGAAGCAGCCATGCAGGCCGCTGAAAATGATGTCCACATCCTTGGTATTTCTTCACTGGCCGCAGGTCATAAAATATTAGTCCCAGAGACGCTTAAGGCCCTTGAAGCCCTCGGGCGCCAGGACATAGGCGTCGTAGTCGGCGGCATCATCCCCGAACATGATCATGCCTATCTCTACGAGCAAGGCGTCATGGCCATCTTCGGCCCCGGCACCATCATCGCCGAAGCCGCCATCGATCTGATCAATAAACTCAAGTGAAACAGGCGAGAAAAAAAGTGATTTAGAGTACGGACAGGACGCGTCCTGTCCGTACTCTAAATCACTTTTTTTCTCTCTATTTCAATGTTGAGCTTAAGTTGACTTAAGCTCGCGTACGACAGATCAAAGAAATCATGTTCCCGGCACCAATCATTTGAGCTGTTTTCAACAGCAGGTAATATTTTACTGAAATAGGCGAAGCAAAAAAAGTACGGACAGGACGCGTCCTGTCCGTACTTTTTTTGCTTCGCCTATTTCACATCCTCAGCCTTCATAAAACATCTCCCCCGCTATCCCATCCGCAAAAAACAAAAACTCCTTCTTCAACTTCCAATTACCCATTTCATTTTTAATAAATGGATCATTGCTGCCAGAAGCTGTTTTCTTGCGAAGAATTTCTTCATCCAGATAGTGTGTGTACTTCTCACCGATATCAGCAACCCTTCATATCAATCCCCTTCGACGTCCGTAGCCCCGTCATGACCAGTTCATTGAAACGTTGCACTTCAGTAAGGATTTCCATTTCACTTGGAATAACACCTGACCCTATTGATTGGATATACCTCACATTGTTTGACACATTCCATTGCCTGGAAACTCCATTGTAGCTGTGCGCTGAAGGGCCTATGCCGAGGTAATGCGCACCCGACCAATAACTCCCGTTGTGTCTCGATTCAAAACCAGGTAAGGCGAAATTGCTGATTTCATATTGCAGGATACCATTTGCTGTAAGCATGTCTTGCAATATGGCATACTGCCTGTTAGCCTGATCATCATCAGGTATCATCGATTTTCCTTTTTCTATTTGATGATGTAGTGCAGTGCCGGACTCAACTGTCAGTGCATAACTTGAGATATGAGGAATACCTGCATCAATCAATCGCTGCATGTTTGATACCCAATCCTCATCACTCAAACCCGGTCCACCATAGATCAGGTCAGCAGTGATGTTATCAATCCCCGCTTGCTGTGCTATCGCAATTGCAGTCGTCGCTTGCTCTGCATTGTGACTCCTGTTCCAGGCAGCCAACAGATCATCCTGAAATGCCTGTATACCGATACTGAGCCTGTTGATCCCAGCTTCTTTCCATTGTGTAACGCTCTCCGCATGGATATCATCAGGATTTGCCTCCAGCGTTATTTCTGCATCATCCGCAATCTGGTGAACGTCCCTAATGGCATCCAATAAAAGTTTGATGTCCTCTATGGGTAGGGAAGAAGGAGTCCCTCCACCAAAGTAGATCGTTTCAATCTCCTGACCATCAAGATAAGCAGCCTGCATGGCGATCTCCACCACCATTGCCCCGATCATCTCCTCCTTCGTCTTGAAGGATGTAGAAAAGTGAAAGTTGCAATAATGACATGCCTTCCTGCAAAAAGGTATATGTATGTATATGCCTGCCATCTCTGCAAACATAGACAAATCAAAGTTGGTTGCTTCTCAAGCATAGTTGAGCTTAGGTTGACCTAAGACGACATTGCTCTAGCTTCCAGCTACCAGCTTCCAGAGCATCCACACTACTTACTAAACAAAATTGCCTATTGCCTTTTGCCTCTAACTGCCTCTTAAGCCTTTTCCACCCCTTCGAACTTCTAACTGCTCACTTCTAACTGCTCACTGCTAACTTCTAACTCCCTTTTTTTCCCTCCCAAAACTGAAAAACGCTGTATTTTCGCAATCTCCTTCTAACCAAAGACTTTTTTTAGGTTCAATTCCGATCAAACTCACTTATGCTCAGACCCTTATCCTTCCGATCAGCCCTCTTACTACTGCTGGTCTGCTCCTCTTTTACAGCCGGAGCCCAGCGTTTCCAGTCCACCATCAACACTTTTCTGCGCCAGGAGAAGGCCCAGTGGCAATTATCTGACACAGATGTCAGCAACTATACAATTACCGACCAATACGACAATGAGCAATCCGGCGTCACCTACACCTACCTGACCCAACAAGTCGGTGATATCCGCATCTTCAATGCCGTCAGCAGCATGGCAATCCGGGATGGCAAAGTGGTGCATTATGCAAACCGCTTTCATCCAAATGCCGCGAAAAAAGCAAATGCGATAATCCCGGCCATCACCCAGGAAGAAGCGATTGAATTAGCAGCCAGTCACCTCGGCCTCAACAATCCTGAATCGACACACTTACTCCAAAAAGAACAAAACCGCCTCCGCTATGTGTATGGCAAAGCCGGCATTTCAAAAGAGGACATCAAGGTTGAACTGGTACTGGTTTCGGGCCCTGAAGCATTACGGCTGGCTTGGAATGTCCTCATTCATCCTATCGGCACAGCCGATGCCTGGAATGTGCGCCTCGATGCACTCGATGGAAGCTTTATTGAAAAAAATAACTGGACAACGCATTGTAGTTTTAAAGGAGAACATCAGCATGGCGATTTATGCGATCGCGAACAGGAGGTCATGATCCCATCGATGGTGCAGCCAATCGCAACGATGGTAGCGGATTCTGGCAAGTACCATGTTTTTCCATTGCCTGCCGAAGCACCATCTTTTGGAGATCCACAATTGTTGACAAACCCTCATTTAGTAGATGCTTCTCCTTATGGATGGCATGATACGGATGGTGCCGAAGGCCCTGAATATACCATCACCCGAGGTAATAATGTCTATGCGTATGAGGATATCAACAATCTTGATTTTCCCGGGTATTCTCCGGATGGAGGTGCTGATCTGAATTTCGATTTTCCATTCGATCTTGTTCAGTCAACGCTCTACAACCAGGATGCTACGCTGACCAATCTGTTTTACATGAACAACATGATTCATGACATTTTGTATGTGCATGGATTTGATGAAGCAGCGGGCAATTTCCAGGAGACGAATTACACGGGTAATGGTTTTGCCTTTGACTATGTCGTTGCAGAAGGTCAGGATGGCGGAGGACTTGATAACGCTAACTTCTACACACCCGAAGACGGTGCCAATGGCAGAATGCAGATGTATATGTGGGAAGTGGTGTCTGAATCATATATGAAGATACATTTACCGGATAGCATTGCAGGTAATTATGTGGCCGTTGCTGCAACGTTTGGCCCCTCTCTTTCAACACCTGTTACCGGGTATACGGCTATTGTCATTGATGCCGTTGACCCAACACTTAATGCATGCGATTCGATTCTCAACCCTTCTGATCTTGTTGGCAAAATTGCGATTGTTGAACGTGGCGACTGCCCATACCTTCAAAAAGCTATTGCCGCCGAACTTGCGGGTGCGGTTGGCGTCATTGTCATCAATACGCTCGATTCACCACCGATTGCGATGGGTGGCTCTGGTGGCACCAATATTCCGGCAGTCATGATATCGAAGGCAGATGGAGAAATGATCAAATCAATACTGGCTGCAGGTGATAGCATACAAGTCACACTTTCAATGACACCCCCTGTACGAGATGGCTCGCTTGATAATGGAATCATAGCACATGAATACGGACACGGGCTTTCTAATCGCCTTACTGGCGGTCCATCGAATTCAGATTGCCTCGGACATGCTGAGCAGGGTGGTGAAGGCTGGAGTGATTGGTTGTGTTTGATCCTGACGATTGAACCAGGGGATAGTGGAGCTGATCCGCGCGGCATTGGAACCTATGTAAAAAATCAGGAAGGTGGCCTGGGTATCCGCACTTACCCATACTCCACGGATATGTCCATCAATCCGCTGACGTATGGTGATGTGGCAAATAGATTTGGCCCACACGCCATAGGTGAGGTCTGGAGCCAGACGATATGGGATCTGACCTGGAAGATGATTGAGTCAGAAGGTTTTGATCCTGATTGGTTTAACGGTAATGCCGGAAATCATACTGCCATGCGCCTGGTCCTTGAAGGCATGAGATTACAAGGCTGTACACCTGGCTATCTTGATGCCCGCGATGGCATCTTAGCAGCAGACAAATTACTATACGATGGCGCACATACTTGCCAGATTTGGGAAGTATTTGCACGAAGAGGCATGGGCGCAAATGCTGACCAGGGAAGTGCCGATAGTTCAAGTGACCAGACAGAAGATTTTACAATGCCTAATATATGCCTGATCGCAACGGTTGCACCGACAGCACAATTTGCCGTAAGTGATACGACTACCTGTTTTGGCAAGTTTGCTTTTTCTGATTTATCAACTGATATTCCTCAGTATTATAACTGGGATTTTGGTGATGGTAATACAAGTGATCTTGAAAATCCGGCACATAGCTATAGCGAGCCTGGTCAGTATAACGTGACTTTAATTGTGACTAACAATGTTGGTTCCGATACGTTCCAATTAGTTGTCAACTATTCAGATCTGCCCGTACCGACCGTTACAGGCAATTTGGTTGTCTGTGAAGGAAGTAGTGTCGCACTCCACGCAGATGTATTGGGTGGTAAGACAGCCATCTGGACCCTGGGGGATACAGTCGTTCATACCGGTCGAACATTTTTAACACCGGCACTTTCTTCTCCTGTCACGTATAAAGTAATCCAATCTGACGACAAGCCAGTAGGTAATGTCGGACCTGCAACTAATTCTTTTGCAGGCGGCGGCAATCACAACACTGGCTTTGAAGGCAAGCTCCTGTTTGAAACGTTTGTTCCCTTAAAACTCATTTCAGTCCTTATGTACGCTCAAGGGGCAGGTGACCGGACCATACGTTTGTATGATGAGAATGATGTGGAACTTCAGGCTATTACAGTCCCATTAGTAAATGGTCAGAACAGGGTCACACTCAATCTCGATATACCAGCGCCAGGCCGTTACAGTCTGGCGAACATGAGCCAGAATTTGTACCGTAACAATACCGGCGCTGATTATCCATATATAATCGATAATCTGATATCCATCTATAGCTCAAATGCAACTGATGATGAGCTCAACTACTATTATTATTTCTACGACTGGATTGTACAGGAAGCAACCTGCGTGAGTGCAGCTATCGAAGTGCCAGTAATCGTAGAACCTGGTCCATTCGCAGGCTTCCTCGCTTCATCAAATTTTCTCACGGCTTCATTTATCGATATATCTTCAGGCAATCCAACCTCATGGTCATGGAATTTTGGTGACGGATCACCGATTGACAACATGCAGAATCCAGAGCATACTTACCTGGAGGTTGGTATCTATGAAATTGAACTGACCGTATCTAATGGAAGTTGCTTCAGCACCTATCGTCAGACAATTGAAGTGGGCACTTCATCATCCAATGATCCAGAGGAATTGTTTGGATTGAAATTGTATCCAAATCCTGCAACCGACGAAATTACAGTTGAGTTCGGCCAGGCCTTCGCAGATAATATTCTATTGAATGTCACGAATGCCACAGGCAGCCTGGTCATGACACGTCCACTCGGAGCAGGTGTTACAAAGTATTCAGTTGCTACATCTTCACTGACACCAGGCACCTACCAGTTTCAGTTCATTGGTGAGCTAGGTGTTTCTGTCAGAAGGATCGCGATCGTGAGATAAAAAGCAGTGTGCGTTTAATAGTGAAATAGGTAGAGAAAAAAAGTGTTTTGCTGTACGGACAGGACGCGTCCTGTCCGTACAGCAAAACTTTTCTCCGCGGCGTCGGGGCCGTCGAAAGCCTAAACCAAAGCTTCAATAAACCAGCGTCTGTATCGCATGCGCCCCAATCACTTCTTCAATTGCTTGCGATCCCACATATAGAGTTTGTAAGTGACCGGCTTGTTTGTCATATTCATCACCACAGTAACCATCGTGCCATCTTCATTAAGGAATGAAGTGCTCAACAATGCACTTCTGCTCGGAGCCGTGCTGACCCGCTTTGCATTTGGGCGAATGAATTTCGAAAAATGACCAATGTAGTAATAAGAAGGTGTGAAGATCAACTCTCCAGTGCGTGTATCTGTATGCACAGGTGCAAAGCATAGATTCTTTACATGATTCGGACCACCAGTCTCATCGAGCAGGATATTCCAGTCTGTCCAGGCCACCGTGCCCTGGTTGAAATCATTGATCATCGATTTGCCATATCGTTCAGCATTCGGCCAAAATTGGTATTTAGCCGTATCAAATTTTTCATTACAACCTTCAGTGAAGATCAGGTTCTTGTCTGGATATGAATCATTGATCTGATCCAGATTGCTGAACATCGGTTCTCCTCCGGTCCATGTTTCATACCAATGAAAACCAATTCCCCATACATATTGAGAGGCTTCAGGGTCACTCAGGATGACTTCCGCCCTGTGATTGATGAGGTCCCTGTTGTGGTCCCACACAATGATTTTTTTATCACCCAATCCTTCTTTTTTCAACGTCGGGCCCAGATGGTTTTTTAAAAAATCACGCTCTTCTTCGGCAGTATAGATGCATGATTCCCACGTTTGTGTAGCCATCGGCTCGTTCTGCACAGTCAATCCCCAGATAGGAATGTCCAGACCTTCATATGCCTTTATAAATTTTACATAGTACTGTGCCCAGGATGGATAAAATTCAGGCAACAATTTTCCACCACGAAGCATATTCTTGTTGTCTTTCATAAAGGCGGGCGGGCTCCATGGACTCACGTAGAGCGGAATCTTGCCTCCTGCAGTTTCAATGATTTTCTTGATCAGCGGTATACGATGTTTTTTGTCGTGTTCGATATTGAATGTTCCCAATGCTGTGTCTTCATCAGAAACATACGTGTAGCTCTCACTACTAAAATCACAACTATGGATTGAAGTGCTAATGAGCGAGTACCCGATACCTTCAGCTTTGTCAAAGTATGATTTTAAAAAGGCCTGTTGCTTTTCAGCAGATAAGGTAGCAAATACTTCTGCGGATGCATCTGTGACAGCTCCGCCGATGCCCATGAAGGACTGGAAGGTCTTAGCAGGATTTACAAAGATTGCTACCTCCGTTTCCAATGGCTGGCCTGCAGCCTGAAAGGTTTTCGAACCAGTAGGAGAGAGACGCAGTGCTGTGCTATCAGCCGTTGTATAAATCTTCGCTTCCTTTCCCTTTGCATCGAACGGCGCAGAGGATGTCGTATGTTCTGTGGTCTGTGTGCACGCGGAGAGGAAAATCCACAATGCAGCAATGACGAATGATAGTTTCATAAAATTATATTTTGGCCTGTTGCCGACTTGAGCGGCAAGTTAGATAACAGGCTTTGATTTTTAATATGATATTACCAAACGAAAGTACCCACGGTGGATGGATGCAATGAGCCTGTGATCCACCTTTCTCCTACATGGATGTTGAAGGATTGCAGGTTGGCACTTTCATTGAGGACGATTAGCACATATTTACCCTCAGGTGTCATGAAGGCCACATTGTTCAATCCAGCAGGTACACTACTACCAATGCGAATGGAACCCGGAGGCACAAATTTGGACGCATGGCCGATGATGTAGTAGCTCACATTTTTTGTCGCGATCGAGCCATCAATGGTGACAGCTCCCTTGCATTGTGTACAGCCTCCCGGTGTATGTGGACCAAAACCCGGATCATTGGCCAGGTTCCATTCCAGGGCTACACCGCTCCAGTTACGCATCGTACCAATGATGACATTTTTGATATGCCATTTCAGATCGCCATCAAAGCTGCTGTTAGAGCCGGTCCATTGTTCGGTGAAGTACAAGGCTTTGTCCGGATGTGCCTGATGCACCTGCGTTAACGCACTCACATCACCTTCATAAAGATGGAATGCAGAGCCATGCACAAAAGCCTTGGCCGCAGGATCATCCAGGATGGCGATCGGATAGTCCGGACGATTGCAATTGTGATCCCAAACCACAATTTTAGTGTTGATGCCTGCAGCCTGAAAAGCAGGCCCCAGATGATTCTTGATAAAATCAGTCTGCTGCGCCGCTGACATCACCAGGCTCGGATTGTTACCTCCATGCTGAGGTTCATTCTGCGGGGTGATAGCATCGATGGTGATGCCGTGAGCTTTCATTGCCTGGATGTACTTGACAAAGTATTGTGCATAGACACTATAATGCTGAGGATTCAGATTTCCGCCAACACTGTTTTTATTGCTCTTCATCCATACCGGAGCGCTCCATGGCGAACCCATAATTTTGATATCAGGATTGATTGCCAGTATTTCTTTCAGTACAGGGATTAAATGCAAGGTGTCCCTGGACAGACTGAATTGTTGTAATTGAAGATCTTCATTCATGCCTGCCGGTAGGTCATTGTAACTAAACACTACAGGATCCAGGTCAGATGCACCGATCGAAACCCGCAGATAACTCACATTGATAGAATTGCTGCTGTTTCCAAAAAAATCTTTTAGGAGCACCATGCGTGCATTGTCTTCCATTTGGTTGAGGAGCATCGCACTGCCACCGGTGAGCGTGTATCCAAATCCATCTACCACCTGCAATGTCTCAGCAGGTGTGATGGTGATTTCAGGAAATCGTTCGTCAAACCCGGCAGCATAATCGATGGTCTTGTTATATAATAGATTGACCTCATTGCCTGATGTAGTCCACACTTTAACCGGAAGTTCCGGTGGTGTATCCGGATCGACATCCCCGTTTGATTTATTACAGGCGATGGCACTCCATACGAGCCCGGCCAGTATATAAATATGTATTCCGATTTTCATTTTGTGCAATGTGGTTTTGACTTGATTTTAATTCCTCAATGGCAATGGCTCAATAACCCGGATTTTGTGTAAGGTTAGCGTTTTTATCTAACTCAGCCTGAGGAATGGGCCACAACAAACGCTCGGGGGTCAGCATATAACCGATTGGATTGCCATCCGGCCCCTTGGCAGCACTCATTACTTCGATCGCTCTTCCTGTTCGTTTCAGGTCAAACCATCGGATGCCTTCATAAGCTAACTCAAGCCGACGTTCTTTTTCAATCGCAAGACGCATGGCAGCCTGGTTGCCGGCAGTGGTTGGATTTAAGTTCACACGATCACGGATCTGATCGACGATGGCAGCAGCACCAGACACATCTCCTGATTCATTGAGGGCTTCAGCTTTCAATAGCAAGATGTCAGCTAAGCGGATAAAGATGTAGTTCTGCGCTCCATCGCCTCCGAAGTTGCGCCATTTGTTGATAAAAGGATATTGCGTTTGTGGATAGTGCGAGTCTGACCAAAGTCCGGATACATCTTCAAAAATGATCGATGCATTTTTACGGATCAAATCATTCTCCGCATCAAATGCAGCAATCAGGTCATTGGAAGGCAGGTTAAATTTTTTCCAATCCACCCCCCTGAATATGTTTACACCCCAGTTGCCATCCGTTGGGCCACCTGAGTAGTTGATTTCAAAGATGGACTCTGCTGAATTTTTCATCTCATTATTCCAGAGTTGATCGAACTCCGGCAGCAAAGTATACCCTCCTGCGATTACTGCATCACAGTATTGATTGACTTTAGCCCAGTCATGTGGTTCCTGTGCAGCATAGACTTTGGCCAGCACTGCATTGACAGCACCGGTAGTCGCAAATCCCTTGTGTGGTGCCGTGGTACGCACACGAGGCAAAGCAGTTTCCAGATCAGCAATGATCTGCGCATACACTTCTTCTTTAGCAGACCGTGCAGGAAATATCTGCGCGTAGATCTCATCCAGTTTTTCTGCACTGATCGTCGTGACTTCTTCGAGTTGTAATGGTACATCACCCCATAGCTGCACTAACTGAAAGTACATGAACGCACGGATGAAAGAAGCTTCACCAATGATTTCCTCAAGCCTTGCAGGAGTTAATTCCGGATCAGTGACCTCTCTGGCATTGTTGATGATGTTGTTCACTTTTCCAATGGTAGAGTAAAGGTAGGCCCAGTCGCGGCTGACATTTCGGTTGACAGCATCTAACTGATAGTCATCTATCTGGAAGTTGTCCGGGTTGTCACCTCCGGCATATGCATCATCAGACTGCGCATCGCCATTGACAAAATAATCAAGCTGGTAATATTCATTTTTGAAATCTCCATAGGCACCTGCCAGCGCAGACTCCAACTCAGAAGCAGATTTGAAATACACCGAATCTGAAGCAGAATTTTCTATAGCGATCCCTTGTGAATGTGGCTCCAGGTCCAGGAAATCATCACAGGCATAGAAGGCAGTCAGGCAAAGGAACGCGAGGAATGGGATATATTTTTTCATCATTGTATTTTTTTAGAATTCCACATTAACGCCAAACGTAATCGTGCGGGATTGCGGATAGGTACCATAATCGATGCCGAGCTCAGTTGCACTTCTGCCAAAGGCATTCACCTCCGGATCAAAACCACTGTACTTGGTAAAGGTCAATAAATTCTGCCCGGTCACATAGAGGGAGAGTTTCTGGATTTTCATACGCTCCAGGCTCTTCGGATTGATGTTGTAAGCAAGGGTCAGTGATTTCAAACGCAAATATGAACCATCTTCCACAAACCTCGTCGAATTACGCACGTTGTTGATATTGCCACCCCCGATCGCTCTGGGTATGTCCGTGATCCGGTTAGTAGGCGTCCATCTGTCAAGTACCGCCGTAGATTGGTTTTTGCTATCAAACATACCTTCCAGATCGATGCGTGTTGCATTGAAGATATCATTACCCTGACTGCCCTGGAAGAAAATGTTCAGATCAAAGTTTTTCCATGATAGGGTATTGGTAAATCCATAGGTAAAGTCAGGATTACCATCTCCGATGATCGTTCGGTCTCCCGGATCAAACATCCCGTTTTCATTGTAGTCTTTATAGATCAGATCACCTGTTTCTTCATCAACACCTTCCGAAATGTAGCCATAGAATACCCCGAGTGGTAATCCGGCTTTCACTATAGATACATCCTGGTTGTTGCTGTAGATGCGTCCGAAGTAATACACTTCTGTATAATCCAATTCCAGCACCTTGTTTTTGTTGAAGGAGATATTGAAGTCAGTTCTCCATTTAAAGTCACCTGTGGTGTTGATGGTACCCAGGGCAAATTCAAGCCCCTTGTTTTCGATCACACCTGCATTCGTCTGGATTGTAGAGATCGGTAGTGAATTGGAGAGCTGCACATTCATCAGCAGGTCATCCGTTTTTTTATAGTAAGCATCTGCGGAGAAATTCACTCTGCCCGTCCAGAGAGAAAGGTCAAGCCCAATATTGGATTGAGTAGTGGTTTCCCAACGCAGATCCGGATTTCCATATGTCACTTGTGAAGAAGCTGGACCTGAAAGCGGATTCGTTTGGGGCTGGCGGTAGTATGAGATCAGGCCATATTGCGCATAGTTCGGTATGCCTTCCTGGTTGCCGTTTTTACCCCAGCCAAAACGCAGTTTCATATCATATATCGCATCAAACGATTGCATAAAGGGCTCTGCGGATATGCGCCATCCAAGAGAGACAGATGGCATCGTGCCCCATGGATCTGCGAGTTTGGAAGAGCCATCCCTGCGCAGCGTTGCTGTCAACAGGTATTTGCTTTTGTAATTGTACATATACCTTCCGAAGAAGGATGCCAGTGCCCATTCCTGCACATCGGTCGAACCCGTGATCACATTGGCAGCATTTAAGGTCTGTACATTGATGTCATCCGGATAGTCGGTACCATATAAATACGAGTCGCTCCATTTTGATTTTTGGATACTGCTTCCAATCAGGAATGACATATGATGATCATCAAAATCCTTGTTGTAGTTGGCTGTGTTTTCCCAAAGCAGGATGTTACTGTTGGATTTGTCAGCCTGGCCTATTCCATTATTGTTTCGGCCATAAGTAGTCTTGAACGGATCGAGATAATAATCCCACTGATGTGAATTGATATCTGCTCCGAAATTGGTTTTTAAGGAGAAGCCTTCAAACAGGGTGGCCTCAAGGGTGACATTTCCAAAAAGTCTCGTATCGGTTGCTTCTTGTTCGGCGCCAAACATATACGCTATCGGATTTTCCCACGAGGGCTGGAATGGATTTGGATCATATTGACCACTGCCATCGTCTTTATAGATGCTAAGGAATGGTGGTGTGTTCAGCGCACTCATGATGACACCACCGCGACCGCTGCTCGCATTGTCAGGTGTATCCTTGGTGCTGGAGCGAAGTAAGTTCATATTTACACCGATCGTCAACCACTTGGTGGCCTGGTTGTCGAGATTCAGGCGAAGCGAGTAGCGATCAAAACGAGCAGGCTCAGCGATACCGGTTTGACTTAAATAATTTGCAGAGATCAGATAGCGTGTGACTTCAGTGCCACCTTGGAAGGCAAGCTGGTAGCTCTGTACAGTTCCGGTACCAAAAGTTTCTTCCTGCCAATCAGTATATCCTGTTTCAGAAGGATCCATCGCACCGGGAGCGATCTGATTCATGAGATCCCGGTATTGTTTAGTGGTAAGTGTTTCAATGGTTTTACGGATATCAGACACACCATAGTAGGCATTGAAAGCTATGGTCGTTTTGCCTGATACACCTCGTTTAGTTGTAATGATCACCACGCCATTGGCAGCGCGTGCTCCATAGATGGCAGCAGAGGATGCATCTTTCAGTACAGTCATGGATTCTATATCCGTAGGATTCAATCCGCGTATGTCAGTGGTAGGTACACCATCGACTACATAGAGTGGCTCATTACCCGCGAGCACAGAAGTGCTACCTCGTACTCTGACTGCAATATCTCCACCTGGCTTACCGGAAGGTTGTACAACCTGCACACCAGGCGCAGTGCCCTGAAGTGCTTCGGCAGCAGAAACCATTGGACGGTTTTTAATGGTTTCCTCTCCCACGGTCACTACAGCAGTTGTCACATCTGCTTTGCGTTGCGTGCCGTAGCCGATGACAACTACATCATTGAGGCTTATGTTGGAAACCTCCAGCACTGCATCAATAGTAAAATTATCACCAATAGGTATTTCGACTGCGTCATAACCGGTGTAGGAGAAAACAAGTGTGCCTTGTGTTGCTTCAATGCTATAGGTGCCGTCTCCTTGAGTGACTGTACCCATGGTGGTGCCTTTCACCATGACCACCGCCCCGATGAGCGGTTCGCCTTGAGCATCAGTGACAGTGCCACTGATTTGCGCGTGTATGTTGACAGCAAAGAACAGACAGATGAGGGTATATATGACTTTGATCATATGCATTTGACTTGAGTTGAAGAGGATAAGCATCCACATGAGGATTCGCGAGAGCATCTGAGCACAACAACAACAACAACTTTTATTGTTTCGACTTTGGGCTCACTACAAAGAGTAAAAAGAGGCACACGGAATATATATTTTCCGTGTGCCCATAGTAAAACCAGATATAGATTAGCGTACTAATACGACAGTCCAACCTTGTGAACCATCATGTGCTGCGGTATAATCAACAGAAACCGTCATGGTTTCAGTAGTTCCGTCATTGACATAACTCATGACTTCATATTGGGTAGTAGTCAATCCACCGTTAGGCAGATTAGCTCCATCTGTATTTTCGCCACCATAGTAGCCTTTGTAGAAACCAAGGAAAGCTGCACCTGATGTCCCATTTTGTAGATGAATAATAGCTCGTCCGGATGGTGAAGCAGAAGCTTCCGTAAATGTCCATGTATGCACTCCTGATCCAAAGGCTGCACCATTACCACTGGCTGCTACCTGTGCATCTGTCCAGCATCCGTTAGGACTGCCCATGTATCCGTCATTTCGTGCGTCGCCGTTTGTTTTGTATTCATAGACCCCACCTGCACTGAAGATAAATTCATCATTGGTGATGCAAGACCAATCGTCTCCGCCGGTTGAAGTGCCATCAAGGAAATTGGCAGGTACTTGCCACCAGTCAGGACTGCCCAATCCAGGACCTACAAAAATAGAGGTGGCCGCATTACGAACCCGCCATGCATCCCCGATGAGGTTGCCTGCTGTCATATCACCGGAAATGGTGATCACTTTTGATGCTACTGCAGTACCACTGCCTTTTGTTCCGGTCAGGGTGACTGTATATAAGCCTGGGTTAACATAGGTATGGACAGGATTTGCTTCTGCAGATGTATTGCCATCTCCAAAATTCCAGTTGTAGCTTGTAGCGTCGTATGAATTGTTAGTAAAGGTTGCAACCTTTTCTGCAACGTCTGCAGTGAATCCCACTACCGGTGGTTCAGCAGCAGGATTGTCATAATGCACCAGGGTAATCCTCCAGTAAGCATCATCTGTTCCAGAGGTATTTCCACCAAACTTATAATTGGATTCAAGGATCAGTGTATCTGTTGTGCCTTCAGACAGTTTGACGAGATCATATTGAACAGATGTCTGAGGTACGCTGACCTCTGCATCTGTACCGATTTTAGGCAGAGCAATGAAGGCGCCGAGTCCTGAAACAGTCAATTGACCACTGCCCAGTGAGAACGAATGAGTACCATCACCAAAAGCTGACAGGTCACTTCCGCCTGGTCCTGTCAGGTGTGCTGCAGTGGTAGGAAAGCAATCGTTAGCAGGATCAAATACGCCACCTTCTGCCCAGAAGTCACCATTCGAATTATAGGTAAAGCTGCCATTAGCGTTGAAGATAAATTCATCATTCATGGTACAGGGGCGGATGACGATGTCATCATTGTCCCTACCGAGCGCCCACCATACGGAAGATCTGTCAAATGGACCTACTTCCAATGGCCATCGGCCCAAACTGACGGTGCGCAGCAATTTCCAGGATTTGGAGGTGCCTCCAGTCAGGATCGCCAGTTCTTCAGCGGTATTGGAGATGGATACGGATTGGGTTACGACATCCGAGTTGCTGCCCTTGGTGGCGGTTAGGGTGACAGTATAGTTGCCATCCTGGGCATAGGTATGCACAGGGTTTACATCCGCAGACACGGCTGTGTTATCCCCAAAATTCCAGGAAACAGCGTCATAATTTTGGGACGTATTGGTGAAAGTCACCTTCTTGTAATTGTCCATAGACACTTCAAATGAAAATCCTGCAATGACTTCCGGTGTCGGATCGTCGTCCTTTTTGCAGGAGTAAACCAATAATAAGGTGGCCGAAAAGAGGATCAACCAGGTCCTTTGTAATGCATTTCTCATAAAAGTTAGTTTAAACATTAGTTATCGTATTGGTAGCAAAGGAGCCCTACCCGCGGCTTTTTATTTGTTTTAACCACCTGACAGCGCCCTCATTCTAAAGGAATCGGGTCTTGGGTGATAATAAGGTGCGTTTCAGAATTTAAATTGACTATTAGAGATAAAGTCAGAATTAATGCCAAGTATGGGGAAGTTGCCTGATTTTAAATTTGGCAAAACCCTATATTCTTATGCCGACAAATCACGACAAAAGGGTAGGAATTTGCTAATTTTTGCACCTGACAAATACTCGACAACCGAAAAAACCTAATAAAACGACCGCTCGTTCAAGTCTTTGACTTGAATGCAATATTATTCGCGTCTCCTGACGCGAGAGAGAAGTCATGTTTCATTGTTTGCCTGGCCCCAAGTTTTACGCTCTACTAAGCCTCCCTTTGTCTGAATCACGGATTACCCGGATTAAAGGATTACCCGGATTTATTTTTTCTGAGCAAAAGAATTGTGCGATCGAGGGTAGTAGCGTTGATTATCTGAGTGCTTTGTTGTTCAGACAGTTTTCCTGTTGGGTACCATTTAGTCTGTGCTCTTCGTAATAAGTTGTTGGCCCGAAAATCAGTGTAATCCGCGAATTCCGCTTAATCCGTGATTCAGACAATGTGCAGTATTCTGTCTCCCCAGGACTACAATTCCGCGATATACTCATTCAACGACCCATCCTTATCCAACTCCAGCTTCTTCTTCAACCGGTACTTACTCTGCTCGACCCCGTTGACCGTGATATTGAGGATAGCAGCGATCTCGGTATTAGAAAAGCCCATCCGGATAAAACAGCAAAGCCGGCTATCCGTAGCCGAGATGTGCGGATGCCTGTCGTGGAGCTTATGGACAAAGTCCTGATGGACCTGGTTGAAGGTGAGCTGGAACTGGTCCCAGTAGTTTTTCTGGGTCAGCTCGTTTTCGATGGAGCGGGTCAGGCGGTGCAACTCCCGGGACTTGGGTTGGTGTTCGTCGGTTTCGATCTTTCGTATTTCACCCTTGAGGTCCTCGAGAAACTGATTTTTATGCGCACTCTGCAGGACGGAGGCACTGAGCTGGGCCTGTTTGTTCAGGATGTCTTTCTCCAGGTTTTCATTTTGCAGGCGTAGGATTTCTTGTTCCGCCGCCATGGCATGCTCCCGGAACCGGAGCTTCTGGCGATTGAGGAGAAACTTGATCATCGCGAGCACCATGAGGATACCCGCACTGATGACCACCAGCAGAAACCACCAGGTAGTCCAGAATGGTGGTGATACGATGATCCGCAAGGAGCGCGGCAATGTATTCCACGCGCCATCGCTATTGGAAGCTTTCACTTCAAGGACGTATTCGCCACCAGGCAATGAAGAGTAGTTTGCAAACCGCTGCTCAGGCCCAACGATCCGCCACGTCGTGTCAAAGCCCATCAGACGGTAGGCAAATTGGTTTTTATCCGGTTGTGAATAATCGGTGGTCGTGAAGCTGAATTGGATTCCCTTGTCCTGATAAGAGAACCGTACGATGGTCGTTGAATCATTGAGCGGACCGGACAGGATGGTCCTGCCTTCAAAGGTGCCGATCGGGATGGACTGATTGGAGAGGCTGAATTCTGTAAAGACGACTTTGGGTGCGATAGTATTTTCACTGACCTGGTCGGGCAGGATAAATGAATAGCCATTGGTACTGCCCAATATCAATCGCCCGTCATTAAGCCTCAACGCAGCACCCGGATTGTATTGGTTGTTTTCGAGAAACGGCTCCGATCCTACTTTGATAAACCGACCTTCCTTTTTATTCCACCGCACGATTCCCGCTTGTGTAGTGATCCATAAATATCCTTGCGGGCCCTGCACGATGCTGTTGATCATATTAGAGGGCAGACCATCCTCAACCGTATAGGCATAGAAGGATTCTGTTGCAGGTTGATATGCATTGAGTCCCGCGTTTTCTGTACCGACCCATAGAGTGCCCTCATCATCCTGAAAGAGACATCTGATTTTTTCACTGGTCATGCTTGACGTGTCTTGAGCCTGATGATGGTATTGAATGATATGGAATGGGGTAGTGGAATGATCGATTCGGCTCAGGCCATTGTTTTCTGTTGCAATCCAAAGCCAGGGACGAATCTTGTCGAGCAGGATGTCGATGACTTGTGTCCCGGAGATGCTGTTTTTATTATTCGGATCAGGCTGAAAACGCACAAATGTATTTTGACCTTGTTTCAGATAACTAACCCCCGCGCCCAACGTACCTATCCACAAGCTACCATCCGGCGCGAGCTCAAGGTCCCACACATTGTTATGACTCAGGCTTGTCGGGTCACCTGCTATATTTTGATATTGCTTCACGATCCCTGCGCCAGGTTTATAGAGGTATAGCCCCCTGGCAAATGTCCCGAGCCATAGGTTGCCATCGGGAAGCGAGGCGAGACTCGTGATCACATGGAGACCGGTAGGATTTTTGCCAGACTTTTCGATCGAGACGAGCTGCACAGGTTTCTTTCCAACATCGAGTTGGAACAACCCGCCACCATCCGTACCCATCCAGACATTTCCATCCTTGTCCTGGTCCAGGCATAGGACAGAGCGCAGGCCCTCCAGTCTTTCCAGCGCGTACTGCCGGTCCATGACAAATGGAGGAAAAACCGTCTTATGCAGATTGATACCGCCATTGAAGGTGCCGATCCATAGGTTGTTGGATGAATCAAACATCAGGTCATACAGCGCGTCTGAATTGAGTGAGTTGAGAAACTCAGGTTGATATCCGAAATGCTTCCATTCATCTGTAGATGGATCAAAATAATTGAGGCCTCCTCCATCGGTCGCGATCCAGAGTTTGCCATGTTTATCAGGTACCAGATCGGTAATTCTTCTGTTACTAAGCCCTTCATCTGAATGGGGATTTGGTAGATATCGGTCAATGACCTTGAGTTGTTGCAGATCAATCTCATACAGGCCGCTTCCTTCCGTACCAACCCAGAGATTGCCGTTGGTGCCGGGACAAAGTGATTTGGCAAATCCATCCATGTCATCCGGATCATCACTGTGGATAGTGTGGAGTGAATCTGTCTTCCAGTCAAACATATTGATCCCTCTGCCGGCAGCTCCGATCCAGATGCGGCCTCCGGGATCTTCTTCGAAGTCAAAGACGAAATCATTGCTGAGCTTTCGGTTGTCCGGCGTACAGGTAGTACAAAAGTGTGCGATCCGATTATACTCTTTGTCAAACACGATCGTACCGGCATTGTAGGTGCCGAGCCAGAGATTGCCCCGGCTATCCTGGAAGATGGATCTCACCGTGATCGTATTCCAGTCCACCGTGTTGTCCTCCTTGAAAGGAAAGCGAAGGAACCGTCCGGTAGTCCGCTCCAGAACACTGACACCGCCATTGAGATGGCCGATCCAGATATTACCTTCCTGGTCATTCCACAGCGTCAGGATAGATTGACTCTTGATGGCAAAGGGATCCTTGGCATCCGGAAGGAACACCTTAAACTCATAGCCATCAAATCGGTTGAGCCCAAACCGCGTACCTGCCCAGATGATCCCCAGTTGATCTTCCAGCAAGGCATGCACTGTGGTATAGGACAATCCATCATCTACTGTCAGGTGATCAAACGAAAAGGTCGATGCGTTCCGTTGCCCTGACACCTGCCCGCATAGGATCAGCAAGCTGAGGAGGCCGGGCAGGTAGAGGAGAGTAAGGCGCGAACTGGTCATGATGGCTTCAGCCTACGGTAATTGTAAGCGAGCGGAAAATAGGAGTTTTTGGGGGGAATGGGGGAGAGGTGGCTATTGGTTTTACTTTTTGCTCAGAAATGAATCAGAAACTCATTTGTACCCCGGTGATAAAAACCTCATCATGGAAACGATGATGGATCTCCTCTTGGGAAGTGCAATAAAAGAGCTCGAGAAATTCAAGCTGACACCCTTTTTGGTTTACTCCCGGCAGAGGTGTCTACTCGACTATCTGAATTAACTATTTGCTTAGCCCTTCGAAAGCTGTATTATTTAAACAGTTAGGATATCCAAAATTAATATGAATTGATCCTGTGTTTCCCTTAATAAAATTGCCATGGCTGTACCAGCCTTTATCATTCGCAGTTTGACCAGTAAGTCGAATTGATGGGATTACCTCCTCAAGAAGGAAACAATTAATATCGTATTGCAAAGATGTGTCAAAATCGATGGAATCAGCTCTCAAATTAAATATTACTGTATTTGAATCCAAAATAGTGGTAGAAACTGTTCCATAGATGAAAGACTGAAGTGGAGGCTGGGCATTGCAGAAGCTAAATAAGCCTTCATAGGTAACATGATTTTTAAATTCTGCGATTGCATCTCCACAATAATCAATCACTGGATCTGGATCCTTTTTGCAGGATACAAGAACAAAAAATACTACTAGGATTAAAAGCTCTTTCATACCCTTACAAAACGATTTTTGATCTAGATTATTTTAGTTACAGCTAACTTCAAGGGCTGTCCACTGTGGCGTTCTTGGTACGTGTCTTTAGGTTTGCAATTTCTGTGTTTGGGCATTATTCATCGATTACCAAGCAATCCGCAATAGCGAACAGTCGATGTTATGTCGCTTGCTGCTTCGCTTCTGCGGGTTCTCTGAGAGAGGGAGGGCAAATATCTATTCTATTTTCCCAATCCAAACCTCTTACCACTTTATTTGAAAGTTTCGTTGAAGCAGTTGTTTTGAGATGTTCAATCGCCATTGCCTTTAACCTATTACAGTATGTTTATTCCGCCTTATATTCTTCATTTTCTAAATGGAAGATGGTTAGGTTGTGAGCAATGAAATGCATTTTGGTTATTCGATGGCAACGCTTCCCAAATTACTGCTTCAGAAACGTCAATTGCTGTTGCCTATGGTTTATGTTTATATTGTAGATTCCTGGCCCCAATGAAGTTAAGTCTAGTTCGTGCTTGTGCCCGAATAGATGATCAGCGAGATATACACAACGTCCCTGAATATCAAAAATCTCCATACTGTAAATTGTATAGTCTGATTCAAGCGTCAAGTTGTCAAAAGCAGGATTTGGGTATAAACTAATTTTTTGAAATGGTAACTCCAGAGTGTTCGTTGCTTCCAAGGTTAGAATTTCAATGATGTCCAAATTGTCTTCATCAGCATCGCCACCTGCAATATATATTTTATCATCATAACCGATAACCGAAGGATAGCTTCGAGCGGTAGGCATTTGATAAGTCTCCCATGTATTAGTTTGCAAATCAAGGATATCTACTTCCTTTCGAAACTGTTCAAAAAAGGAAAATATTTGCCCTCCTGCAATTACTAATTTGCCATCATGTATTGTTACATCAAACCTGCTTCTGGCTCTACTCATACTATCTATCGACCAGGTGTCACTCTCTGTATCGTAAATGTCAATCCGTGAGACAGATCCTAAAACGCCAGTCGTGTCCCCACCGATAAAAAACATTTTACGCTGATAGGAAACTGACCTGATATCAAATCGTTCAATGGATAATGTGCTTTCTGACCATGTATCTGATGCAACGTCATATATTCTAACCAAATTCGGATTAGAACCAGCGAGGGCTATTTTGCCATTCGTAGCAGTTACAGTGGCAGATTGTTGAGGAAAATCATATTCAGTCCAGGTTTCAGTGTCAATATTATACAGCATGAGATCACCTCTGTCTTCAACAATTAACATTCGATCCATATAGGTCAGTGTGCCAATAAATCCTGGTACATCAAGCTCTTTCCATGATCCGTCTTCAATGCTGTAGATGTAAATTGTTCGATCACCCTCAATATCTCCAAAATAAATCTTATTGTCTGCAGCGATTGTTCTTGGGCCTATTGTGCCATTTGGTAAATCGATCGTTGTCCATGTGTCTGTAGGAACATTATAAATATTCATTTTGAAATAACGCTGTGTTCCGCTTGTTTCTCCACCAACGAAATAAATATTATCCCCTACAGTCACTGAAGATATTTGAGACCTGCCATCGGGTAAGGTTGCCGTCATCCATTGAGCAGTTGTTCCAGATGGCAACATTATTAGAATTAGCAACATTACTAAATTGAAATGCTTCATACATGAATTTTTGTAAATGGAGATTACTATTTTTATAAACAGTACTCTAAGATAACCATTATAGCTGTGTGTAGCCTCCCCCATAAAAGGGGAGTTTAAAAAAGAAAAATTTTTTACCTACACCAACCCAATTACTAAAAAAAACCAAATTCCCGGAGACCCAGATTGTGGGTTTTCTCAAACTTTATTGGGGGGCCCACACGCCGGCGGGCACCCCCCGGGAGGGGGGAAAGAACAAAAAGGGCCTCCCCCCCCCCCGGGGGGAAAAGGTGGTTGGGAAACCCCACACTTAAGCGCCTGAAGGAATTGAAGACGAAAATCGCGTTTAAAGCGCATGTTTATGATGGGGTTTGAGCCGGGCCCCCCCCCCCCCCCCCCCCCCGGGGGGCCCCCGGCCCCCCCCCCCCCCCCCCCCCCCCGGGCCCGCCGGTTGGGCGGCACAGCGGCCCAGGCCCGGGGGGGGGCCCGGGGGGCGGCCCCCCCGCCCCCCCCCCGGCCCCCCCCCCCCCCCCCGCCGCCCCGCGGCCGGGGGGCGCCCCCCCCCCCCCCCCCCCCCCGCGGGCCCCCCCCCCCCCCCGGGCCCCCCCCCCCCGCGCCCCCCCCCCCCCCCCCGGGAGCGGGGCCCCCGGGCCGGGGGCCCCCCCCCCCCCCCCCGGCCCCCCCCCCCCCCCCGGGGAAAAAAGGGGCGGGGGCCCCCCCCCCGGGACCACCACCCCCCCCCCCGCCCCCCCCCGCCCCCCCCCCCCCCCCGCCCGCCCCCCCCCCCCCCCCCCCCCCGCGGGGGCCCGGGCCCGGGGCCCCCCCCCCCCCCCCGTTCCCCCGGGGGGGGACGCCCGCGGGGGGGGGGGCCCCTTCCCCCCCCCGGCGGGCGGGGGGGGCCCCCCCCAAAAAAAAAACTTGGGGGGGGGGGGGCCCCCCCCCCCCCCCACAAAAAAAGGGCCCCGGACCCCCCAAAACGGACTCTCCCCCCCCCCCCCCGGCGGGGGATTGGGGGGAGGGGATTTTTCCACCCCGGGGCCCCCCCCCGCGCCCTCTTTGGGGGGGGGGCGGCCGGCCCGCGGCGGGGGGGGGGGCGGGGGCGGGCGGGGGCAGGGGCGCGGGGGCGGGGGGGGGGGGGGGGGGGGGGGGGGGGGGACGGTGACAACCACGCCCCCCCCCCCGGGGCTTTTGCGGGGGCGGTCCCCCGGGGGGGGGGGGGGGGGAAGTTTTTTGTTTGTTTTTTTTTCCAAAGACAAAAAGGGGGGGGGCCTTCACCCGCTCCTTTAGGGGGGGGGAAAGTTTTCCCCCCCCCCCCCCCCCCCCGCCCCCGGCGTGGGCGGGGGGGGGGGGGGGGGGGGGGGGGGGGGGGCGCGGGGGGTCTTTCCCCCCGCCCCCCCCCCCCCCCCCCCCCCCCCCCCGGGGGGGGGGGGGGGGGGGGCCCCCCCCCCCCCCCCCCCCCCCCCCCCCCCGGCGGGGGGGGGGCCCGGCCCCTCGCCCGGGCCGGCCCGCGGCCGGGGGGGGGGAGGGGGGGGGGGCCCCCGTCCCCCCCCCGGTGCCCCCCCCCCCCCCCCCCCCCGGGGGGGGGGGGGGGGCGCCTCCCCCCCCCGCCCCCCCCCCCCCCCGGCCCCCCCGCCCCCCCCCCCCCCCCCCGGGGCCCGCCCCCCCGCCGCCCGGGTGGGGGGCGGCCCCCGCGCGGGGGCTCCCCCTTCCCCCGGTTTCCCCCCGGGGGCCGGCGGGGGGGGGCGGCCCCCCCCCCCCCGGGGGGGGGGGCGGGGGGCCCCCCGGGGGCCCCCTGGGGGGGGGGGGGGAGCCCCCCCCCCCCCCCCGCCCGGGGCCCGGGCCCCCCCCCCCGGCCCCCCCCCCCGGCCCGGGGGGGGGAAATATGGGAAAGGGATTTTCCCCACCGGCCGGGCCCCCCCCCCCCCCCCCCTCCAGGGGGGCCCCCCCGGCCCCGGGGGGGGGGGGGGGGGGGGTTGCCCCCTTCGCCCCCCCGGGGGGGGGAGGGGCGCCCGGGGGGGGGGGGGGGGGGGTATCCCCCCCCCCCCCCCCCCCCGCCCCCGGGGGGGCCCCCCCCCCGGCTGTGCAAGCAATATTTTAAATATATTTATTGGATTTGTGTATGTACTAAATGCGATATAACGCTTAAGGATGCTCGTAGGCAGGCCGACTGATTTGAGGCTGTCTTCGGGGTTCCTTTGTCCAAATTTACATTTTCATTATCAATGTGGATAGCCCTGCTTATGAGCATCCTATGTTAGATGACCTCACTTTTCTATGGATATACTTAAATCGTGTACCCAATCATGTTCAAATTTGGGGGTATATCTTATGTCTTCAAAATAAATACTTAAGGGTTTCTTTAGAGTTGAAAGTAGCTCTAAAGCAGTTCGATTTAGTTTATTTCCTTGGTTATTTATAGCCACGTTACCTAAGTTGTCATCTTCCACAGACATGGTGTGTTCTCTCATGTGGGCTTTCCAAAATGGGCAATTAGAGTAAATTTCAAGCCCATCAATTTTGTAAAATTGCTCAAGTGAAATTTTATTATCCGCTATTAACTGTTATCGACACTTATATATGGGCGTGCTTTAACATCTACTTCAATTAGAGTTTTTTCCTGAACTACTTTCCCATTATGGAATACAAGCAAGCGAGCTGTATCTTTGACAAGAGAATTGATTTTGAAAGTGCAATTTGTCATAGATAATTTTTCATTTTGCCCTTCAATTTCAACTTTTAACTCATAGCAGTTATCAAAGAGCTGTAGGTCAATTGAGTTGCCGAGTGGAGCATAAATTATATTGCCCTCCTCCCGTTAATTAATATCTGCCCCCCAACAGGTTGTGGTAAATTGGCTTAGTAGTAGTAACTGATATAAAATTTTCATACTAACTCGGGATGGCATCTAACGATCCGGGCTTCATGCCGTGGCGTTCATGGTACTTAACTTCAAGATAAGAAAACTTGATTCAAAGGATAAAGTAATCAATTTAGGAAATTCCACCATGGAATGAAGCTTTTGTTAGCTGCTTTGCAAGGTAATTACCAATTGAATTCCTAACCGCTTCAATTCCTAGTTTAAAACTTATTTAACAAGTCCTCGGTAGCTTCCCTTAGGTCTTTATCGCTAGTTGTGGCAATCTGTTCCTTCAATTGCTCAATAACAAAATCTCTATTCTTATAACCGGCTATTTCTTTTACAATATCCCTACGAAGGTTTTTATTATCATGGTTCAAAAATGGAACTATTGATTTTATAACTCTATCATCGTTGAACCCTAGAAAGGCATCAATTGCTGCCAGGCGGATTCCCTCATTTGAATCCATAAGGTTAGCAAATAATACCTCATACACTTCATCCGACATTTCATCGCCCCATTCACAAGGATTTCTAATATTACGGGTTGCAGTAATTCGAACACTTACTTCTCCAGACTTCGCCTGTGTCAAAAAGTAATCAAATGCCTTTTTCTCATCGAAATCCTCCAATAGAATATAAGCTGCTTTAAATTTAAGTCTTTCGTTTGATCCATTAAATATGGAATTCACTTCATGATGCACTGCTTCCTTCTTTTCCTTATCCCAAACAGGAGATGTCCAAGATAAAGCGATGTCTACAATCTCTTCATTTGGATTTTGTAATGCTTGAAGCAACAGATCGGGGTAAAATGTATCGTCCCGTTCTGCACCAATATAATAAAGGAACCACTTTGTAAGCTCCATATTTCTTTCATTGATGAATTCCTTATATGGTGAAATTAGGTCGTCGTTTTTTGCTGATACGGTGGTCAAAATCATGCTTCCTAAAATCGTTCTAAAGGACCTACTTGGCTTACCAGTTCTTAATGATTGAACTACAAAATCTCTCATGCACTCCATTGTCCTTATGTCCTTTTCAGGCTCATGGAGCCATTGATTATACGAATCACCAGCCCGGGATAGAATAGAGGAATAGTTGATCTCATTTAACGGTTTTCTGAAAGGGTTAAATGAATAATCATATTCATTTTGGACATAATAGATTGTAGTGGTTCCCCAGAGTGAAATTCTTAGAGCCTCAAGCCAAAATGCCATTTTAGGATTATTTTGATCCTTGAAAAGCTGAATACTCGTTAATGCGTTATGTCCATATTTAACAATTTTATTTGCAATTCTAACTTGCCTTTTATGGTTAGGTTCTTGGCTTAAATCATTCAAGAGTCTATCAACGGTGTTATCGAATAAGGAATCAAAACGAATAGGATAACATAATTGAGTAATCGTTAGAATATTTTCAACATTCGCATTGAGGATACTATCCATGTTAAACTTAAAAGTATCCCTATCCATAAAATAAGCCGGAAGGATTTCACTCCTCAACGTAAGTATTTCGGGTTTTTCATTAATGACGTGTAAAGACAAATATTTGGGAGTACAGCTACTGCTAAAAGCACAAATAAGAGCAATGAAGTATAAAAGACGGTTATTCATTTTTCGACTTAGTTCTCATTTCGACAATTGACATTTTCAACATCGCAGCTAACACGGAGATATCCGCAACTCAATATATTGCTTTCCCTTGATTCTCAGTATCTATCAGTTGCGTTTTCAGATATATTCATTGTGTGTAGCCAAACATGCGTTTTTTATATATCCCATCTGCAAAACGTATGCTTACGGTTAATCCACCTATTTCTTTTTCAATTCCTGGGATCAACCTGCCAGGTCACAATTGTCTCAAAATGAGATTTTAGTCTGATGAGCTCCTTGCTATTTGGAGTCGCCTAAAACCACCTCCTCCTCACCTCCACCGAAAATCCTCCATCCTTGGTATCTAAATCCTGGGTGATGATAATTCTTCCAATTTTCTCACTACTAAATGTTGCATAACCCCGGTCTTGTAACCCGACTTCACCTTTGATTTTCTCTAAGCCTCCTTTTTCATTGTAGGCGGTTTCATCAATACGCAGATTGATATTTGCAGACTTGACGCCTTCAATAATAGATGCAAGGTCATTTTTTGTGGTGTTTCGATCAAGGACTATCCGCAAGGATGCTTTTTCAGCATTGTTCTTACAGCCGGACAGGACGCCAAAGGTGACGATGAAGAAAAATAATTTGGTTTTCATTTTTGCAGGTTTTATCTGATTAAGGAAAGTAATCATTGGTTTTTTTACACATAGTACAAAAGCAGGCGGAATGAAATTATTTGGGCTTACACCGCCCTCATCTTATTCCCCTTCGCCTCATGCGTCACCTCCGCCAGCCCCAGCTTCTCCATCAGGGGTGGGACATACATCCCAAAGCGTCCCCTAAGCCCCTTCTTCAGGCCATACCAACCGCCGACCGGATTGCTCTCTGAGCGACCCCAGGCTTCAACAGTCCCTTCCTTGGCAGGTTTTTGTTCATCCGCACTGCCCAGTTCCATCCAGTCCCCATGTTTTTTGAGCATGGCATGCAGGTCTTTGAGGCATCGGTATTCATAGAGCAGGGTCGTCTTGCCGACGACACATACGATGACGTCTTTGCCATCTTTTATATCCTTGTACATTTCATACTCAGAGGACAAAGGCGGTGTCTTGAGCTTCCAGGGATTTTCTTTGGTTCCTTCTGCAGCCATGAGGTTGGTTTTTTTAAAAATTAGGATAGGGAAATATAATATAATTTTCTATTTGGAGGAAAGTATGACCAGCGCTTCTTCAGTTGTCGCTACAAAATTGATGTGCCTGACCTTGTTACTCTCCCTCACGAAATCATCAAAGCTCCTTGATGCATAGGCTGAGAAATCACCTGCTAATGCCAGCCTGATGCTGTAATTGGAAAACTTTTGAAGGATCTCTCCGGCCACTCCGGTTTTTAAATCAAAGAAAACAGGGGATATATCCTTGGCGTGCAGTATGATAGCATCGTAGCCCTGGTAGTAAACATTCCCCAGGAGAGTTAAGCCATCTTCAACAGAGGATATGACCACTTCATCAGCGACTATTTCCGCAATTTTTGTATCGCCAAGGTTATGCGTGATGATCTCCATTGATGACCAAGATATTGATAATGGATTTTTTTTTGGAGGTACTATTTTGGAAAGGAATTATCACCTATGCTGCCTGAACATCCACTCCATCATATGCGGATCCGCATAAGCTCCTAGCCACGCAAAGTGCCCGACTTCAGGATAGAAAGTCAGGCCGGGATGTGCTCCTGCCTCCATCAATGCATCCGCCATCTTAAGTGATAGGTCCGGACTGGTCCCCGGATCTTCTGCGCCATGGAATATCCAGACTGGAACATGCGCAAATAAATCAGCCTTTGTTACGTCTCCGCCACCACACACCGGCACCGCCGCAGCAAATAAGCCAGGCTGCCTCGTCAGTGCATCATAGGTGCCGGATGCCCCCATCGAAAGACCAGTGATATATATTCGATTCGAATCAATAGGCAGCGTTGATTTCAATTCGCTAATCAGCGCCAGTAAGAGACTCATCGATTTGGTTGGCTCAGGCCGATGATGTAGTTGTCCATCCTTATCCTTTGTATAATGATCCCATCGATCATGATCCGGACATTGCGGCGCAATCACATACGCAGGATACATCATCATCGTTTTATCATCCGCATAGTTCATCACCCCCCACTTCAATTGAGCTTCATTATCAGTCCCACTTTCACCCGACCCATGCAGGAAGATGACCAGCGGATATCGCCTCGATGTATTGTAGTCCGGCGTCAGCTGCCGATAGGGTAGGGTATCGTTTTTAGAAAAAAATTGCTTGTACTCAAACAAAGCAGGCTGAGCACTCAAGTAGTTCCCATTCTCCAGACAGAAGAATAAGGCTATGATAAAAACCCCAATGAGATTTGATCTTATCATGACGTGAAAATACTTATTTCGAAATAAGTATTTTTATCTTAAATCGTGAGTTGTGAAAGTTGCCTGTGCTGAGCGGAGTCGAAGTATGAGATGTGAGCGAGTGAGTTGTGAGTTGTGAATTGTGAGTGTGTGAGTAGTGAGTTGTGAATCGTGAGTCGTGAATCGTGAGTATGTCACGAACGCAAGTCGCGAGAGACAGATTAAATGCTCTGGCAGCTGGAAGCTGGCAGCTCACCACTGACAGCTGATAGCTGACAGCTGATAGCTAACTTTCACTCATCACTCTCTTCCAGATCTTCATGCCGGTCCCCGCCTATACTGTAATAATTATTCTCCTCATCTTCATTCCCGGTATCTTCCTGATCATCATCCAGTTCGGATCCAGGCACATCCAGATCATCGCCAAGCAGATCACCATCTATCTCCAGCTCTTCATCCGGATCGATCTCCCATTTATCATTGGCAGGCTTGATTTTTGAAAGGTCATCCGGATCAATGTCCTTTTCCTCCTTCGCGCGACTGTAGATGTCGTCTTTCTTGGGGTAGGCAGGGTATCCTTTAGCTGCCTCTTTAGCAGCGTCTTTAGCTGGAGTGGTTTTCGGCTTGTCGGATGGATTTGGCTTTTTCATATTATGTAGGTTTAGTTAGTATAACCTGATTGGGCAAGGAATGTTGTGTTTGCAGTTCCTATTTTGCCCCCGCCCCCTGTGTTGCGCTATACTCAATCTTTCGCTTGCAAACCCCGGGGAGTCATGATCTGACTACCCGATGAGATTGGAGCAGGCGAAAGTGAAAGATGGACGAAAATCTCTGTACCCCGGGGTTGCGCAGCACACAGGGGAGAGAAATGATCAAATCGCAGATTTGGAGTTTCGAAGGGGCAAAAATCGTGAGACGTGAGACGTGAGTCGTGAGTCGTGAGTCGTGAGTCGTGAGTCGTGAATCGTGAGTCGTGAGCTGTGAATTGTGAGAGAGTGAGTCGTGAGACGTGAGACGTGAGTCGAGAGTAAGTCTCGAGAGACAGCTTAAATGCTCTGGCTGCTGGAAACTCAACACTGATAGCCTCTGATAGCTGATAGCTGACAGCTGATAGCTAATAAGTCGTGTGAGTAATTTAAAATACTCTGGAAGCTGGAAGCTGGTAGCTAACCACTGATAGCTGACAGCTCAAACTCTCCTCGCTATACTCAACCCATCCCTGATCGGCAACATCAAAACCTCCACCCTCGGGTCCCTGAACAACATCTCATTGTACCGATGTATCACTTTCGCATCCACATCATTCCGCTCAAAGACCACCTTGCCACTCCACAATACATTGTCAGATAAGATCAACCCACCCGGCCGCACATGATCGATTACCGCTTCATAATATTCCACATATTCCTGCTTGTTGGCATCAATAAAGACCAGGTCCCAAGTCTCACTTCTTTGCGGGATCAACTCCTGCGCCCGGCCAAACAAACATTCAACTTTGTTTTCAACGCCTGCCATCGCAAGGTGTTTTTTGATCAGGAATGAAAACTCCGGATTGGCTTCAATTGTGACCACTTTACTTTCAGGTGAAGAGTATAGTCCTCGCGCTAGGCATATGGTTCCATAGCCGGTGAAAGTCCCCAGCTCAAGCACATGTCTCGCTTGAAGTAATGAGGTCATCAGCGTCAGGAATGCTCCCTGCACCCGGCCACTCAGCATCTGCGGAGCAATGGTATGCAGATGCGTGGATCGCTCCACTTCATTCAGGATCGCATCATGGACATTGCTGTAGTCGTCCGTATATTTTTGAATTTCAGTTGCGAGCATAACGGCTTTGCCAGATAGGATGAATGATGACAGAGGCCAGGATAATACCTGCCCCGATGTAAAAGTTTGTATTGAGTTCTTTAAAGTCCTTGAGAATCACAAAGGCCATGATGATGCCATACACCGGCTCCAGATTGATCACCATGATGGAGTCATACGCCGTGACCGAGCGCACCGCACGCGTACACAATACCCATGCAACACATGTACACACCAATCCAAGGATCAGGAGGTAAATAAAATCCTGCGCACTAGGTACAAATCGATCAAGCCCAAAAAATAGTTTTTCTCCACCAATCCATACACACATCGTCAGCCATGCACCAGTCATCTGCAACAGGGTCATATGTTCCGGATCAACTTCCATAATCCATTTTTTTTCATAACTCGAAAAAATCGCCAAAAGCAACGCCGCAGTGATGCCCAATATAATTCCCATCAGCACATCTCCCTGAGCACGACCGGCAATCAACACGATGCCCGGAATGACCATGAGACCGAATACAATTTCATGCGTCTCCCGCTTGCGCCCCGTGATCCACGGCTCGATGATGGCGGTAAACAAGGATATCGTGGCAAAACAGATAAGAGCTGTTGATGCGTTGGCTAGTTTGATAGATCCAAAGAAGCATATCCAATGGATCGCCACCATGCCGCCGAGCAGATATAACTTCCGCTGGCTCCTGATCCAGCCCATATTAAGTCTTCCGGCCACGAGCAGGAACAATCCGATACCAATACTGGCAATAAGGGTGCGCCACCACACTAAAGCACTGGCCGACAACGAAATGAGATCCCCCAGAATAGCCGTGCCGGCGAGTAGCACCACCGCAATATGGAGATCAATGTAGGCCCTTTTTAAACTCACCGGAGGAATTGTTGTTATCTTCGCACAAGTATACACAAATAGACGAACCCTTCGTTAGTAACCCAATCCATCGAACATGTCCATCCATATCGGCGATAAGGCTCCAGACTTTTCTCTTTACTCATCTGAAAAACAGTTGGTTCACCTCTCTGATTTCAAAGGCAGGAATGTTGTCTTGTTGTTCTTCCCACTCGCATTCACTAGCACGTGTACGAAGGAATTGTGTTCCACGCGCGATGAGATGGAAGTTTACAATGCTCTGGATACCGAAGTTTTGGGCATTTCCATCGATACACCACAAAGCCTCGCCAGGTATAAACAGGATCATCAATTCAATTTTACCTTGCTGTCCGACTTCAACAAAGACACCATCAAGGCATACGATGCGATCTATGAGCAGTTTGGCCACAATATGAAGGGAGTCGGAAAGCGCGCCGCATTTGTCATCGATGGCGAAGGCATCGTCCGCTACGCGGAAGTCCTCGAGGATGCAGGAAAAATTCCGGATTTTGATGCAATTCAAAATGCTCTTCGTAACTTTCAGACAGCCTGAACCCATTTTAACCATATCATTTTAAAAAAACAGATTGCCCATGTTGTACGATAGCCTTTCCAAAGAACAGGAGGATGTGATGATTGAAGAGCTGACCACAGATGGTGAACAAACACAACTCATCGTCCTCAATGATGACTATAACACCTTCGATTGGGTGATTGAATGCTTCATGGAAGTGCTCAATCATACCAATGAGCAATCGGAACAATTAGCCTGGATCGTGCATACAAAAGGCAGGGCCAGTGTCAAGCTGGGCACCCTCGAGGAGTTGAAGCCTTACAAAGACGCTTTGACTGACAGAGGCCTCAATGCCATCATCGAGCATGAGAAGGTAAACAGGTGATCGTGACCGGATGCCTGTATATTCCCTTGATGACGAACTGATATTTCCACACCCAATTCTCCGCGAGCCCGATGGCCTGATGGCTGTTGGCGGTGACTTATCACCTGAAAGATTATTACTGGCTTACCGATGGGGCATCTTCCCGTGGTATCATGAAGGTCAGCCCATCCTTTGGTGGTGGCTCGCACCACGTTTGATGGTCAGGCCCGGTGATGTGCACATATCTCATTCCGTCCGCAACTATCTCAACCAAAAGAAATACAAAGTCACCTTTGACCAGGATTTTACAACGGTCATGCAGCGTTGCAGTTCAGTGAAAAGAGTAGGGCAGGAGGGCACCTGGATTATGCCGGAGATGATTGATGCCTACACCACATTACATCAGCTTGGTTACGCTCACTCCGTTGAAGTTTGGGAAGGTGATCAGCTCGTCGGTGGCTTATACGGCATCGCACTAGGCAAGATATTTTTTGGCGAAAGTATGTTTGCCGAAAAACCCAATGCCTCCAAAGTGGGCTTTGTCACCCTCGCCCAACACCTCGATAAAAAAGGCTTTCTCTGGATCGACTGCCAGCAAGACACCCCACACATGCGCACCCTGGGTGCAGACCTCGTTGAAGAAGATGATTTCCTCGCCATTCTCCGTGAAAATCATGCTTACATCGTTTGAGTAGGCGTAGCCTACAACCGTTCGGCGTAGGCTCCGCCTGCGTCTCGAACATCAAGCAAAATCATGTTCAGTTGAAGATCACGCTCAGGCGCCTCCTGGCGGCAGGTAAAAAACATAGCCATCGTTCGGCAAAGGCTCCAATCGGCAGAAGTCCGTGACTCGAAATTGTTTGAGCAACAGACCCACAAATCATTTCGTCCCCGCCCCCCGTGTTGCGCTGTACTCATCCTCCCGCAAGCAAACCCCGGGGAGGCATGATTTTTCGCTCCGATGAGCTTCGACAAGTACGAGATGTAATATTGATTATATCAATAAAATGACCTTGGATCGGTAGAAGACTGTGACCCAAAATTGTTTGAGTTGCGGGGATTAAATCACTTCGAATAGGCACCTGACTGCCATGCTATATTGTCCGAGCCGCGAGAAAAAAAGCATTTCGAATAGGCACCTGACTGTCGCTCAAAACTGTCTGAGCTGCGCGGAAGATTTGTTTCATGTATTAACAAGACTCATGGTGTCAAATCAAAGTCAAGAAACAAAGCATGAAAACCGAACAAGCGAGAAAGCAAATAGGGAAAATAAGCTATAGAACTACTCAAAGAGCGAGTTTTTTGAGCGACTAGATTTTGGTTGGTGAGCTGTAGCACCTGGATGAGGAAAGTAGGTCGAACCATGGTTACTTTTTGGGCAATGCAAAAAGTAACACGAATCTCCACACCTAGTAGGCAACGAATTCCCTTCTACAAACCGGCACAAGACTGTCGCGCTATATTGTCCGAGCCGCGCGAGAAAAATCACTTCGAATAGGCACCTGACTGTCGCTCAAAACTGTCTGAGCTGCGCGGAAGATTTGTTTCATGTATTAACAAGACTCATGGTGTCAAATCAAAGTCAAGAAACAAAGCATGAAAACCGAACAAGCGAGAAAGCAAATAGGGAAAATAAGCTATAGAACTACTCAAAGAGCGAGTTTTTTGAGCGACTAGATTTTGGTTGGTGAGCTGTAGCACCTGGATGAGGAAAGTAGGTCGAACCATGGTTACTTTTTTAGCAATGAAAAAAGTAACACGTATCCTCCTCGTGCAACGAGATCATTTACTAAAATGATCTATAATCAACCCAGCCAACTCTCTCCCCACATTCTCCTGGGCCTCCGCCGTTGACCCACCAATATGCGGTGTCAACGAAACCTTCGGGTGCGTAAGTATATCCGCCCTTGGTGTAGGCTCTCCAACAAACACATCAAGACCTGCGCCACCGATTTGTCCGGAGTTCAATCCCTCTATCAATGCATCCTCATCAAAAACACCACCACGCGCTGTATTGATCAGAATCACTCCTTTTTTCAGTATTGATAATTCTTCTTTCCCAATCACCGGCTTGTCAGCTTTTGGAATATGGATCGTGATGACATCGGATTGTGTCAACAGATCTGCTATAGCACTCGTCTGTATATCTACTGAAATAGTCTGATCTGACCCATGCACGCTGATCACAATCGTTGCTTTTTGCACAAACGGATCTGATGCAATTACTTTCATCCCTAACCCTAATGCAATACGCGCTACTTCCTGCCCAATACGTCCAAATCCAATGATTCCCATCGTCTTGCCCAGGAGTTCATTCCCTTCACTGCATTGTTTTTTGAGTTTAGCAAATTCAGTATTACCTGTCACCGGCATCGCCCTGTTGGCCAGGTGTAATTGACGCATCAATGTAAATGCATGACCAGTTACCAGTTCCGCCACAGACCTCGAAGACGCTGCAGGTGTATTGTAAACGCCTAATCCTTTTCCTCTGGCATAGGCAACATCAATATTGTCCATTCCCACACCTCCGCGACCAATGACCCTCAGGTTAGGGCACGCATCAATCAACGGTTGCCGCACCTGTGTAGCACTGCGCACCGTGATAGCATCAAAGGTTTTTAATTGTTCTTCAAGTTCATCTGCTTTGTAATGCGTCGTCACGACTTCAAAGCCAGCTGCTTCAAGCATAGCCTTTCCTGTATCATCAATGCCATCATTGGCGAGTATCCTGATCTTGCTCATGGTATTTTAGTTGAATATTAGTCAATCAATAGAATGCCTGACAAAGATCGCATTTCTATTTTTCCCCGGACTTCAATTTCTCAATCTCTTTATCCTTCTCCTCAATTTCCCGTTTAAGCCTATCAATCTCTTTGTCCTTAGCCTCAGTCTTAGCCTCTTCTTTCGCTTGATCCTTCGCCTCTTCAGCCTCTTTCGCCACCGAACGCCCTCCAACGATGCTATGATAGAAATCCTTGATAATCTTCACCCCATTCTCCCCCCTGAAATACGCCGCCCCAAAAAAGACCGCAGGTACAAAAAGCACCAGGAAAACGAAAAACCGGGCACACCCGGTGACTTTATATTTTGGTCCCATGATTTTACATTTTTATTACAGTCACCAATATACAATCCCATCCATGAATCTAGATTATTTAATCTACGTTCTGTGCCGTTTTACCCCTAAAGGGGACCTGCTTTGTTTTAGTTTAAGATTTTACCTCGAATCGGCAGAAGACTGTGACTCGAAATTGACTGAGCCGCTCAATCACGCATTTCGCCCCCGCCCCCTGTGTTGCGCTGCACTCATCCTCACGCAAGCAAACCCCGGGGAGGCATGATTTTTCGTGCCGATGAGCTTCGAGAGTTACGAGATGGAATTACGATTACATAAAAAATCACTTCGAATCGGGCACAAGCCTGTCGCTCAAAACTGTCCGAGCTGCGCGAAAGACTGTTTTCCCCCTTGCCCCCTAAATGGGGGTAAAAATCTGTGCATTAAACGTCAGGTTAATTAATAAAAAATCACATCGAATAAGACACAAGTCTGTCGCGCTAAACTGTCTGAGCCGCGCGACTGCTCTGTTTCAAGCAAGGACAAGGCACCCGTGTAGTGATCACCTTAAAGAAACAGAACATGAAACACAATTAAGCGTGCCAGCAAACCAGGAAGCTAAGCAAATGCCTCGCTGAATAAGCGAGTTTTTAGCGCGACGAGGTTTGGTTGGTGAGCTGTAGGACAGGGCTGAGTGAGAGCAAGTCGAACCATGGTTCTTTTTTCCGGAAAAAAAGAACACGAATTCCCGCGCCTCGTGCGCAACGAAATCCCCCTACGATATCCTGGACCAATCCTGCTTATACTTATACTCCGTAGAAAGAAACCTCGCCATCGTCGCATGCTCCGGCGCCCGAAGCGCCGGATCCCGTGTCAATATCTCTTCCGCAATCATCCTTGCAGTTTTAAGTATCGCCTGATCTTCTACCAGATTTGCAGCTTTAAATTCAAAAGCCCCGCTCTGTTTGGTACCGGCGATATCACCAGGCCCACGCAGCTTAAGATCAGCCTCCGCGATCACAAATCCATCATTGCTCTTGCAGATGACATCAAGACGCTCACGGGCTGTCTTTGACAATTTATAACTGGTCATCAGGATGCAATAGGATTGATCTGCACCACGTCCCACACGGCCGCGCAACTGATGCAATTGCGCTAATCCAAATCGTTCAGCATTTTCAATGATCATCACTGTTGCATTGGGTACATTGACGCCTACCTCAATGACCGTCGTCGAAACCATGATCTGCGTTTTCAAATCTTTAAAGCCTTGCATCGCTTCTTCTTTATCCTGCGCCTTCATCCTGCCGTGCACCACAGTGATCTGGTAATCAGGCCGCGGAAAAATGCCCAGCAATCGCTCGTAGCCATCCTGCAGGTTTTCAAGATCAAGTTTTTCAGACTCCTCGATCAAGGGATAGATGACATATACTTGTCTGCCTTTTTTGATTTCACTTCGCACAAATTCCATCACCTTCGATCGATGTGCCTCTGTGCGTTGTTGAGTCAACACCGGCTTACGTCCCGGAGGTAATTCATCCAGGACCGAAACATCAAGATCACCATACACTGTCAGCGCCAATGTGCGCGGTATAGGCGTTGCCGTCATGACCAATACATGCGGTGGATGCAATGGTGACTTGGTCCACATCTGTGCGCGCTGTGCTACACCAAAACGATGTTGCTCATCTGTGATCGCCAATCCCAACGCAGCAAATTCAACCCATTCCATGATGACTGCATGCGTGCCGATCAGAATGTGTGTCCTGCCTGCTTTTAGTGATTCCAGGATTTCTGCACGTGGGTTACCTGTGATGCTTCCGGATAGAAATGCAATTTTGATATCAAGCCCTTCCACCAGTTCGCTGATGGATTTGTAATGTTGCATCGCCAGTACTTCAGTAGGCGCCATGAGGACCGATTGGAATCCATTGTCAGCGGCAAGCAACATACACATGAGCGCTACAATGGTCTTGCCACTGCCTACATCTCCCTGCAGTAAACGATTCATCTGGTGACCCGAACCCATGTCCTTCCTGATTTCACGCATCACTCTTTTTTGCGCTTCGGTCAGCGAGAAGGGTAGGTGTTTTGTATAAAAAGTATTGAAGACATGACCTACTTCGCCAAATACAAATCCTTTGACTGTTTCTTCTCTTTTAACTTTGGCGCGCAGCAACATTAGCTGCAGGAAAAAGAGTTCTTCAAATTTCATCCGGTTTCTCGCTTTCGTCAGTTCTTCCTGCGAATTCGGAAAGTGTATTTTTTTAAGCGTATCAAACCGGCTATAAAACCTGAGTTTTGAAATGATTGGCTCAGGCAAGTTTTCTGGTATATCGTGTGGTCTGAGCTGGATGATCAATTGTTTTACAATCTTTCGCCGCCCTTTACTGTCCAGACCACGGACTACTAATTTTTCGGAACTGCTGTAAACCGGCTCAAGTCCGGTGGAGACTGTTTCCTGAGATAGCTCTTCGATTTCCGGATGTACGATATTGTATTTTCCTCTGAAGTCCTGCAGTTTTCCATAGATCAGGTATGGTTTCCCCAGGATGATCCACTGATCTATGTCTTTTGCGCGTTGAAACCAAAGTATCTCCAGTTCACCGGTACTATCTTCAAAAGTAGCGATGAGCCGTTTTTTAGGCCCTGTGCCTTCGATACGTTTATCAGTGAATTTCCCTTTCAGTTGCACAGGCTCCATCGAAGTCTTTGCAATCCTGATGGTCGAGATTTCCGATTTATCTATATACCGGAATGGCAGGTCCCACAGCAGGTCACCAATCCTGTGTATGCCCAGTTCCTTGCGTAGCAACTCACCCCTGACAGGGCCCACGCCCTTCATGTATTCAATTGGTTGAGTTAAAATAGAATCCCCCTGGAACACGCTGCATTGATTTCTGAGACGGGAAAGATAAGGGAAGGATTAATACTGCACCTATTTCGCCCCCGCCCCCTGTGTTGCGCTGCACTCTCTCTCACGCAAGCAAACCCCGGGGAGGCATGATTTTTCGTGCCGATGAGCTTCGAGAACGAAATGGAATATTGATTACAAGAATAAAATCTCCTTGAATCGGCACTCTCACGTCGCGCTAAACTGTCCGAGCCGATCGATTAAAATCACTTTGAATCGGCACCAGACTGTCGCGCTAAATTGTCCTAGCTGCTCGATCATAATTACCCCGAATAGGTACAAGATTGTCGCCCTAAATTGTCCGAGCCGCTCGATCATAATCACCTCGAATAGGGACAAGGCTGTCGCGCTAAATTGTCCGAGCCGTACAATTGCCCTGTTTCATGCAATAACAAGACTCTGCCGTGCAAATCAAATGATAGAAACAGCGCATGAAACGCATCTAAGCGAGCCAGCAAACCAGGAGCCTAAGTAAATGCACGTCTGAATAAGCGAGTTTTTAGCGCGACGAGGTTTGGTTGGTGAGCTGTAGGACAGGGCTGAGCGAGAGCAAGTCGAACCATGGTTCTTTTTTCCGGAAAAAAAGAACACGTATTCCCACGTCTCGCGTGCAACGAAATCATCTCCTCGAATAGGCACCCTCCCGTTGTGCAAAACTTTTCAATCTGTTTGAGCAAAATCAATTCGAATAGGTACAGGACTGTGACCCAAAATTGTTTGAGCTGCACAAGCACCTATTTCAGTTACAATCAAGTCTCTATAAGGTATTAATCAAACTCAAGAAATAGGATAATGGAACGCAACAAAGCCCGCAGGCAAACGAGGCACCAAAGCAATTACCCGAATGAATAAGCGAGTTTTTAGCGCGACGAGGTTTGGGGGGGGAGGGGGGTTGGGGGGGGGGGGTGGTTCTTTTTTCCGGAAAAAAAGAACACGTATTCCTACGTCTCGTGTGCAACGAAATATTAACCTTACTTTTACACCACGTAGAAGCAAGATCATGGAGACAAAGCGGCAAAAGCAGATAAATGAACTCTTAAGGAGACAATTTAGTATGGTCCTCCTGGATGAAGGAACCTACATCTATGACAGAGCCATGGTCACGGTCACTCGTGTTGTGGTCTCCCCTGATCTACAGAGCGCCAAGGTTTATCTCTCCGTTTTCAATACTGAGAATAAAATGGAAGTCATGGCTGCCATGGATGAAAACATCCACCGGCTTCGTCACGCCCTCGCAGGTAAGGTTGGAAAGCAACTGCGCAAAATACCCGAGCTGAAGTTTTTCCTCGATGATTCCCTCGATGAGTTTTTCCGCATGGACCAGATTCTCACCAAGCTCCGCGCCGAAAACCAAATGGGCACGGAGGAAGAATAAGCAAAGAAAAAATATGAAGTACGGACAGGACGCGTCCTGTCCGTACTTCATATTTTTTCTTTGCCACTAGGCTTATATGCCCCTTTCCACGCTCACCTTCCTCGCCAGATCATGCGGAATATTAATCCTCTCCGCATTCACCAGCAAGATCATTTCACCTCCGGTTGAGGCTACTTCAAATTCATCACCAGGACCAAGACCAAGACTCCATAGCCTGTAAGTTATTTCAGCTCCTGGTTGTCGCCGGGAAATCATTGCCTTTTCAGCAGGTTTTAATTGGTGCATAGCAAATACAGGCGTTGTCACTTTACTCGGAATAGGGGAGCCGTGTGGATCAAGTGCCGGATAACCAAGTTGTTTGTCTACTTCATCTACTTGCGCTGAAGTCAGGATGTGTTCATAGTGTTCCGCTTCTGCATGGATGTGCTCCACATCCACACCCATTTCCTGCACCAGATAGCTTTCCCATAATCGGTGTGCGCGAACCAGGTTATTGGCTTGTTCTTTTCCGGACTCGGTCAATTGAAACATATCATTTCCTTGTTGAATGACAAGCTTGCGTTGCATCAGTGAACTTAAAAACTGATTGAGCTGCTGGGTAGATACTTCAATTTTAGCCTGCAAAGTTTTTAGAGCAACTGGATTACCAAGTGAAATTTTAAATACCTCCTTCAGGATGTCTTCTGATTTTATCTTTCGTTCCTGATGACGGCGACGTAACCATTTGGCCACCAACCCCTGGTCTGGTGAAAAGAATGCAGCCAAAAGGTAAATGCCCGTTGCAGTGACCGCTATAGAAGGGCCGGGAGGCATCTCATACCAGACCGACAAAGCAAGACCAGAAAGACTGCTGAAAAAGCCAATGACACCTGATAAAAAGAGGACTTTTGGCAAGCGGTTTGCCAGCAATAATGCTGTAGAAGCCGGGGTAATCAACATCGCCACCACCAGAATGACCCCAACAGTCTGCATCGCAGCGACAACAGAAAACGATAGCAATAACATCAGGTAATAATGCATCAGCTTGACAGGAATACCCATCGTGGCAGCGATCGTTGGCTGAAAGGTGGAAGCAAAGAGATAGCGATAGAAAACAATGATACTGAGTATAACCATCACCATCACGATGCCTGTCATCATGAGATCCTGATCGCCGACGCCTAATACATTTCCAAATAAAAAATCCTTGAGATCAAGATGCACTCCGGTTTTGGATATTGCTGAAATACCGATAACTCCGATGGAGAACATGGCCGTGAAGACAATACCAATGACCGCATCGTTTTTCGTCTTTGTGTTTTGTTGTATCCACGTCATCGCAACGGCAAAGAGCAAGCCTGCAATTACAGTTCCAAAGAAAAACCCGATTGTGTTGTACCCGAAAAAGATAAAGGCCACGAAGACGCCAGGCAGAATAGCGTGCGACAATGCATCCCCGATGAGGGACATGTTTCTAAGGACGATAAATGCTCCCAGAATGCCACAAGTGACACCCACCATGGTAGAGGCCAATAATGCTCTCAGCGCCCAGGGTTCCTGTATGATTTGCCATAAATCCATAAGGCAAAGATAATATTTTAAGTAATCAAAAAATAAATTTAGACAAATCTAAATCAATTTTCTTTGATCATCTCCGCCAATACGCCTTCCTTGAGAGCAAAGTCACAATAAAACAGCCTCTCCGGAGGCATTTCCCTGGTGATATACCTGATCAAGGCATAGGCTACCACGATATAATCAACCCGTTCGATAGGTATCTCAGGTATCTGGCGGCGGGCAGCCATATTGGTAGCAATAATCTCATCCAGATAGCCAGGCATCCCGCTGATATCCAGTTCAGTCCAATGGTCGGCAGCGGAAATCTTAGGCAAGACCTCATTGATGACTTCAAATGATCCGCTTGCACCGATGAGGTAATACCCAGGTAATTGTCCTATAATGGAAATGAGCTCTACCAGTTCCTTCTCCAATAAGGCTTCCAGGGAGTTGATTTCTCCTTCAGACATAGGATCTGAATGGTGGAAACGCCTGTGCAGGACGGCGACCCCGATCTTATAGCTACCCTTAAAAAGGACCTGTTCTCCTTTGAAAAGGATAAACTCTACACTGCCACCTCCTATATCCATGATCAATCCATGCTTGTCCAGAGGTGGTATGGCAGATTTTATTCCGTTGAGGATATAACCTGCTTCCCGATGGCCATCGATGATTTCTATTTTTATTCCAGTAGCAGCTGTAAAACGGTCTGCAACTTCTTTACCGTTTTTAGCTTCGCGCAAGGCAGCTGTTCCGATGGCTCTTGTTTTTATGACACTATAAGTCATGATCTGTTCAGCAAACTGCTTCATAGCTGACATGCCGCGCTCTATACTTACATCATCGATGTATTCGAGTCCGCCCGAAGCGAGTTTTACATATATCCGTTCTTTATAAATGAGGGCCAGTGTTCCATCGCTGTTGATCTCACAGATCAGGAGATGAAAGGTATTCGACCCGAGGTCGATGACAGCCAACCGGTCACCGGTCATTGTTGTTTCTGTTTCTCTACCTGGCTGATGATGTTTTTGAAAAAAGCCACACCTGCCGGCCCCATAGCATTGGCTGCAAGAGGTTTGTTGTCTTGCATGAAGAGTAGATACTCACAGCCCGTGTCACAGTATACATCGGCTTCGCGAAGGATGGTGCCTTGTTGCATCCATGTCAATCGGCCGAGTGGTTTGCAATTACCCGTGATGTTTGGAGCAGCAGGAGACACATATAATACTGTATTCTTTACGCTGGCTGGATTGTCCTGGTTGACACTGATCGGAAGGTCATAGAAGATGATATCAACTTTGTCCGCCTGGCTGTACAAAGTACCAATCGCTTCGTTACCCAGGGCAGGATATTTTGGAGGAGCAGGTGTTGCAGCCACAGGTTCAGAAGTTTCTGTTTTTGCTTCAGATTTACATGATGCACTGACAGTGATCAGGCATGCACTGATTAGCAACAAGAGGAAGGTATGTTTCATAATTATTTAAAATAATATTCGAAGCGGAAAGTAAGCCAGTAGGATAAAAGTCTTTGTGTGTTAAGGTTATTTTTTTCAGGATCCAATAGCGGTATGATGCCGCTTGTATACCGTGCTGTAATACCCCATTGTTTGCTCAATCGGATAGTAGCCCCCAGCATCCATGACAGATCATTTTCACTAAAGTAGGGGACAAGCTTATCATAGGCTTCTTCGGAGGAGTGATAATAGTCTGTGGTTTTAGCATCAAGCAACCTTCCATAACTCAGACCTGCCTGAGCGGATACTTTATAATATTTCCCTTCTTCCTGCCACCAATCACCCAGTGAGATATAGACTGGTATTTCGATGTATTTCAGGCTGATTTCGATATCAGGATCATATTCCGGATTGAAGATGTCCGGACGGCTGCCCCGCTCTGAATACAGGAATTCCATGTTCATCCGCCATACCGATTCAAATTCCATGGTGGTCTTGATCCCACCGGTCAGGCCGACTTTGTCAAATCCGGCCAGTTCATCCCCATCAATCTGGGAAGCATTGAGTCCGGCGACCAATCCGGCCGAAAACCGCTGTGCCTGGACATCCGTCCAGGTCATCAGCCCGAGGGCCAGGAAAGTACACCAACGGAGATATATCAAAGTTTTTTCTAATTTCATGGCCTCAATTGGATCCCCGCTGCCCTGCAAAATACCAGGAAACAGGCTGGATCATAGTTATAAAGGTTAACAAAACATGATCAAATATACCAAGCATAATCTCAACAGGCTTGAAGATATTTTCAAGGAGCTCAAGATTACGATCCGTTATGAAAAAGGAAATTTTCATTCGGGATATTGTATAGTGTCAGGCAAAAATATCGTCATCGTCAACAAGTTTTTTGATGTGGAAGCCCGCATCAACACCTTGCTGGAGATCCTGGAAGAAGGCGGAATCAATAGCGAAGGCCTTTCTGAAGAGAGCAGGGACTGGTTTAACAAATTGCGCAAATCTATGTTGCACACCGCGTGAGTGGGCCACTCCGTATTACCTTGCTTGGTACAGGGACTTCCCAGGGGATTCCAGTTATCGGTTGCAAATGCAAGGTTTGTACTTCCGCTGACTCAAGGGATCAACGACTCAGGACAGCAGCCTTTATACAGGCAGGTGAAACAGGCCTGGCCATAGATATCGGCCCCGATTTCCGAAGGCAGATGTTAGCCAACGACCTCCAGAATGTACATGCGGTGCTGCTGACACATGAGCATAATGATCACATTTCCGGTCTAGATGATATTCGGCCTATCAATTTCCTGTATCACCGGGATATTCCGATCTATGGCGGTCAGCGCACTTTGTCTGAAATGCATCGTAGGTTTTATTACGCCTTTGATCCCGATTATCAATACCCCGGAAAACCCCGCGTACACAGCATTACTGTAGAAGATAATACCCCTTTCGCCATAGGAGACCAAACGATTTTACCCATCGTGGTTGATCACGGAGACATGGCTATATATGGGTACAGGATCGGTCCCTTAGCGTATATCACGGACGCTAAAACGATCCCGGCCTCAAGTAAGAAGGACTTGCAAGGCCTGGAAGTATTGATCCTGAATGCCCTGAGGTTTGAACCACACCTCACACATCTCAATGTTGAAGAGGCTATTGCCTTGTGTGATGAACTCAAGCCACGGGTTTGCTATCTCACCCATATCAGCCATGAGATGGGCCTGCAAGCAGATGTCAATGCAATGCTGCCCGAAAATATCCGTTTGGGTTATGATGGGTTGTGTATAAATCTCAGATGATGTCTCCTGCTTGACAAAGGAAAACATAAACCAGGCAGGGGTGTTTGAAAGGCTTTAGTATATTTATTGTTGATTAAATGTTTACCGCACATAAAAGAGAATCACCTGAACCAGTATCTTGTCTTGATAAACAGGCAGGTGGATACCTCATGGCTATAAGGATGACTGGATTCAAGAGATTTATATACTGTTGCTTTGTGCTGGCAGGGTATTCTTCGCTCATGGGGCAGCATGGAATGCAGAACAGTCTCTATATGCATGAGCGCTATGCATTCAATCCGGCGTTTGGCGGAATGGAGAGAAGTCTCGCTGCAGGTCTCCTGTACAGGTCACAATGGGCAGGACTGGAAGGTAATCCTGAATCGCGGATGCTAAACGTCCATATGCCTTTCTATCTCTGGCATGGTGCACTTGGCTTTCAATTGGTCAATGAATCAATAGGAGCGGAGAAGCAGACCGGAATGCTGGTGTCTTATAATTATATATATGAATCAGAGGTGGGATTAATCTCTACAGGTTTGCGGGCAGGCATCTACCAGAATTCTCTTGATGGCACGAAACTGAGAACACCAGATGGTACCTATGAGGGTTCTATAATAGATCACCAGGATGTTACGCTTCCCAATTCGCAGATTTCCGGTATTTCACCTGTCCTCGAAGCAGGCGTCTATTTTGCCGGGGATTATTTTGAAGCGGGCCTTTCTATGACAGGGTTTTTTCCGGCGGGAATCACCTTGGGAGACAACCTTAACTTTTCGCCCAAACCAGGATTCCATTTTTTCGGAGAGTATTTTATTGAATCCTTTGACCAGGTCACCATCTATCCGGTGGTCTATATCAAGTCAGATTTAGTCCAATCGCAGGCTGAATTGTCTGTCCGGGCTGACTGGCAGGACCTCGTCACAGCAGGGGTAGGGTACAGGGGTTTTGGAAAAAATAGCCGGGATGCAATGATTTTATCCGCAGGAGTCCGCTTATCACAAAAGTTCTATCTACATTACGCCTATGATATCGGGTTGAGCAGTTTGAAGTCCACCCATGAGGGTACCCACGAATTACTCATCAGGTACAATCTTGGAAAAAGGATTGGCGCCGGATTGCCCCCGAGAATTATTTACAACCCAAGAAACCTCTAGCAATAATTACCACGTATTTGACCGGAGGAAACCGGCATGATCAAAAGAGGATCAAATAGTGGAGGATTAAGCAATTGTAACTATATTATAATTTGCTATTTACATATTATGTTAATTTATATATGGGTTTTATTCCAACCCAAATTTAAATTCGTGAGAAAGCATAATATTGTCAAATAATATATCGTTACAACCCTTGTTGGCATAAATTATGTTGTTCGTTGGTTGAATTATAAAAAGATAAGTGTTGGATATGTAAGTCAAAAAACTATCTTTACACCTCTTTTTTAAGCTACCCACAACAGCGAAACTTTTTATAAAAGGATGAGGAACATTTCAATCTCAGTATTGGCCGTTATATCTATGGCCTTTCTATTCACTGCCTGCGGTACAGGTGAAACAGGTCAGTTGGTTGGTGTCATGGATAGACCGAATTTTACCGGTATCAATCCATACGGCATGGAATATATCCGCAGTGGTACATTCCACATTGGCCAGTCAGACCAGGACATCTACAACGACTTCATGCAGCGCCCAATGGCGGTCTCCATCGTAGGTTTCTTTGTCGATGACACCGAAATCACAAACAACGAGTATCGCCAGTTTGTTCACTATGTGCGTGATTCCATCGCCCATGTGACCCTCGATCACTTTAAGGAAGATGAGGACGGTAATCAGACCATCGACTGGGAATATGAAATTGACTGGAGCGATGAATTGCTCGATGACATGTATTTCCAGGGAGATGATGTCTTTGCCGGCAAGAAAGAACTGGATACCAGGGAGTTAGTCTACAAGTACGAGTGGAAAGACTGGAAAAAGGCAGCTAGCCCACAATTTAAAGGCAAACGTACCGAGATCATCAATCGTGAAGAAGTGAGCATCTATCCTGACACCCTTGTCTGGATCCGCGACTTCGCATACTCTTACAATGAACCATTCACACGTAACTATTTCTGGCACCCTGCTTTCGATGATTATCCTGTAGTAGGTGTTAACTGGAAGATGGCCAAGGCTTTCTGCGCATGGCGCACAAACCTTTGGAACACCTTCCGCGGTGATGAGCCAAACACAGAAGAATACCGTTTACCGACAGAGCATGAGTGGGAATATGCCGCACGCGGTGGTCACGACCTCGCTCCATATCCATGGGGTGGTTACGGACTCCGCAACGCCAAAGGATGTCTCCTGGCCAACTTTAAACCTGGTCGTGGTAACTACCCTGAAGACGGAGGCCACTACACAGTAAAGGCCGATGCTTATTTCCCGAATGATTATGGCTTATATAACATGTCCGGAAACGCAGCAGAATGGACAGAAACCGCCTTTTTCGAAAATGCCCACTTTATCGTCCACGATAACAACCCTGATATTAAATATGATGCTAAGGAGGATGATCCTGCAGTGTACAAGCGTAAAGTAATCAGGGGAGGTTCCTGGAAAGACGTCGCCTACTACCTGCAGACAAGTACCCGTCACTGGGAATATCAGGATACGACCAAATCGTATATTGGTTTCCGCTGCGCGCTTACCTTCCTTGGAAGAGCTATTGATGACGCAAACTAATACTATCGTTCATACTATCTAATCCTGATTGCTTTCTATGAAGCTTAGGATTGACTTAACTGCGTGTAACGAAAAAAAAAATACTAAACTAAAACAGGGTCTTGTCCGGGTTCAGTGATTTTTACCTTGGGATTTGCCTTGATGTCGCAATAATTTATTCTTTAACAAAAAAAACATCTCAACCAGCATGAACAAGATTCTCAAATCTGCTTCATTCAAGTATCTCAAAAACTTCATCATCGGTGTTGGAGCTTCCGTCGTAATGATTGGTGCTTTGGGTAAGATTCTAAGTACCGAATGGGGTGATGCCATGATTACCGTTGGACTGTCCACAGAGGCCTTTATCTTCCTCATGCTCGGTCTTATTCCACCAGACAAAGATTACTACTGGGAAAAACTGTACCCAGGATTGGAAAGGTATAACAGCAACCTCGCACCATTGACTGCCGGTGAGTTGGAAAAAGATTCCCGCCCATTAAATGGTCTTAAAGTGGAAGGCCAACTTGGAGGTATGTTATCTGAACTTCAGATCATGTCAAAGAGCATGAGCTCACTGAAAGCATTACAGGAAGTAGATTTTTCCCAGACATCTGATCAAATCAAGTCTATGGGTAATTTCTATGACAGGATGAATCAGGCTATGCAGGAACTCAGCCACAGCGTTGAAGAAACGAAAGCATATCGCAGCCATATCACAGCATTGAATCAGAACATTCAGGGTGTAAGCCAGATGTACCAGGGAGTATTGGCATCTAAAGAGCAGCTTGCCCACATGAATGCAGCACTTACTCAACTTGCAAGTTCCGAATCTGATGCTAAAGGCTATACAGATCAGATGGCTACATTGAACAAGAACCTACGTTCATTGAACAGTGTATACGGAAACGTACTGAGTGCAATGACCGGAGGAAAGGCATAATGCCTGACAATGATGTCGAACTAATCTATTTATTTAAGTAAAACTATTAATCCGATATGTCAATTCCTAAGGAGCCCCGGCAGATAATGATCAATATTATGTATCTGGTCCTCACTGCCCTGCTTGCCCTCAACGTTTCAGCAGAAATTTTCAACGCTTTCAAAGTAGTTGACAAGAGTATGGCCAAGAGTAATGCATCTCTTGATGAATCAAATAGTAAAATGCCTGAACTGATCAGTGCCGGAGCTAAGAAAAGAGAATCCTTTGCTACGTACGCGGATCGTGTTGCACCCGCAAGGCAATACTCCGCTGAACTGAACCAGTATATCCAGAATATCATCGATACCTTGATCATTACCTCAGGGGGCTACATGGCAGATAAAGAAACTGGCCAACCAACCGAAAAGTTGAAAGGTGAGAAAGACAAGAGTGTTACCACCCGATTACTTGTAGATAAAGGGATTGGTGAAGAACTGAAAGCTAAAATCCTTGAATACAAGACTAAGTTCCTTAGCTTGCTGGACACAGCTGATGTAGCTAGTTTTTCTGGTGATATCACGCTCGATGTAGATGACGCTACCTGGCAGAAAAAGAAAAAGAAGAGTTGGGCTGAAATGAATTTCAGTCACATGCCGGTTCAGGCCACACTTCCGATTCTTCGCAAATTCCAGAACGATGTCAAGAATTCCGAAGCTACCATTCTTAACTACCTGGCCAATAAGGTAGGTACAAACGTTGACGTGGTTTTGGACAAGTTTACAGTCGTATCCGCTGCTAAGAAATCATACGTCATCAAGGGGGAAACCTATGAAGCCGATATCTTCCTTAGCGCATTCGCCGGAGCTGACAGTAAAACGGGTATCTCAATCTCTGTTGACGGCAGGAGTCTTCCTGTAGATGCAGAAGGAGTTGCTAAGTATTCTGCATCAGCAGGTGGAGTAGGTCTGAGAAAGTATTCTGCATCAATTAGTGTAACCAATCCGGTAACCAACGAAGTACAGACTTTCAAGAAGGAATTCGAATATGAAGTTGGTGAGCGTTCAGTATCTGTTTCTGCAACTAAAATGAATGTGTTCTACATTGGTGTAGACAATCCAGTAGCTGTATCAGCTGCAGGTGTACCTAGTAACCAAGTACAGGTCAGTATGACCGGTTCAGGTGGTGGTAGTATCAGCAAGAACAGCGATGGTACATTCAACGTTAAAGTTTCTACCCCAACCAAATTGGGTGAATTCGCCTACGTAACCGTTGCCGCTCCTGGCCTGTCTGAAAAGAGAGAGTTCAGGGTGAAAAGGATTCCTAACCCAAATGCTAAATTGAGTAATTCAATGGGAGGAGTTATGGGTGCCGGTGAATTTAAAGCTCAGAAAGGTTTATTTGCCGTACTCGATAATTTTGATTTTGATGCCAAATGTGAAATCATTGGTTACCAACTTGTGCGTGTACCTAGAAGACAGGATCCGCTTATTGCAGCTAACAAAGGTGGAGGTTACAATGCCGAAGCAAGAGGTGTCGTTGACCAAGCTAAAGCAGGCGATACCTATTACTTTGAAAATGTAAAGGCGAAATGCCCTGGTGATGCTTCAGGTCGTGACATCAACCAACTTGTATTTAAAATTAACTAATCATCATGAAGTCATTATTTGCTTACCTGGTCGGGATTCTATCCGCATTTGTTCCTGGAGTGATCTGGGCACAACAAGCCGAAAGTATCATCACCGAATCAAGCGATCCTGTTGAAGATGTATATCTTGATGATGTTGTAAGACATACGATGATATACGAAAACCGGGTTCTTCCTTATGAGCCTCTTCGTGAAGCGGATATTCCGTGGGAACGTAGGATGTGGCGCCTCATTGATGTTCGGGAGAAGATCAACCTTCCGTTTATCAATCCTTTGGAGCCATTCTTTACCATCATAGCGGAAGGTGCTAAGTCGGGCGAAATCAAAGTCTTCAAGGATGAAACCTTTAAGGAAATGATGACTCCGGATGAAGTCATGGGTAAGCTGGTGACAACAGATACAAGTCTTGTATTCAATCCGGATACGTATGAAGATGAGGTGGTCATCGTGAACTCACCGGTCAATCCGGAAGATATCATCAAGTACCGCGTTAAGGAAATGTGGTTTTTCGATGAGGAGAGTTCAAGGATGGGTGTCCGCATTCTGGGTATCGCTCCGATCAGGGATTACATAGATGAAAACACTGGTGAATTCAAATATGCTATCCCGATGTTCTGGGTATATTATCCTGAAGCCAGAGAAGCATTGTCACGTCACACTGTATTTACAGAAGGCAATGATGCAGCTCCTGGTACATGGTACGATCTGTTTGAACAAAGAAGGTTTTCAAGCTATATCTACAAGCAATCGAATGTGCTTGATATGAGACTTGAGGATTTTTACAACGGAGCTGAAAAAGGTGTTGAGCGTCTCATGGAATCCGAAAGGATCAAGATGGAGCTCTTCAACTGGGAGCATGACCTCTGGACATATTGATATAAGCAAGTAGTTTAAATTATATAAGCCCTTCCCGGATTCCGGTAAGGGCTTTTTCTTTTAATGCATATCTGCCAAATCAAAGTTTAATGAAGCGATGCTGGAGTGGTGGAGTAAATTTTCGCTTGTCGCTTTCTTGTTTGCCATTCCAATATAATCCAGGCTACCAGGAGTATGTATTCCGTGGCGATCAGGAAGTAGTTCTCATGGAATCCACCATCCTCATAATGACTATAGCTGAGAAATACCAGAAAGGTCCATACCATCGGATAGATGCGCATACTGAGGATGCCCAGGCATAGCAGCGAAGCCAGGTACCAGGGATGAACTGTTGTAGCCATGAAGAAATAGAAGGTGAGGACAAACAGCATAGCTGTAGACCAATCCGGTCTTTGCTTCCAAATGTAGCGGATCCAGTAAAGTCCTATTCCGCATAGCGTAAACATCGCCAGGATCGGTCCTGTTTTTTCAATCGTGTTATACCCTTTGATCCAATACCCCAATTCACGCGCGAGGTAATATATGCTTGCATTGAATTCAAATGAAACAAACCATAAGCGTACACTTTCCATCCATCCCGTATGTGACCTAAATGATGCATATAATATGAGCATGCTCAGAGAGCAGCTCAATATTGAAAAGAGGATCATCTTATTCCAGTATAGTCTGTGTGGTATAAATGGGACCAGGATAAGGGTGAGCATCTTGGACAACACTGAGAATGCCATGAGTAGGCTACTCCATACAATTGACTTTTTATCTGATAGATATACGGCGCCAAGAAGCCCGGCTATCATGATACCATCCATATGAAGGTTGCCGGTAAATTCAAGCAGAATCAATGGGTTGAGTGCATACCATAAGACTCGTTGCGTAGGTTGTTTTTTCAATAGCAATAGATGGTACAACAGGTACGCAATAACTGCATCTGTTGCAATCAGTAGCCCTTTGTAGAATAAAACATGACCGCCGAAGTGCATGCCATTGATTTCAAAAGACAACCTGAAAATCCATTGCGCAACGGGCGGGTATACACTATAATATTTTTGACTGTTGAGATGGTTATATAAGAATTCATTCACCGATGCTATCCCTGGATGTTGCATCAGGTAAGAGGGCGTATAGGCCATCGGATGCACACCTTCATGCATCAACATACCATCCCAGATAAAACGGTAATAGTCATCCGATAACAGCGGATCAAAGAAAAGTGAAATCACTCTTGCCGTAAGCGCAAGTACTAATCCATCTCTCAAGCTGATGGATTGACGGGAGAAGATCAGCCATGCGTAGGTCGCAAAGGCTAAGGCATAGATGCTCCACAGCGAATAAAAATCAGATCTGCTGATGCATTGAAGCCAGGCAGTGGTCAACAACCAGACAACACATGCGAGCCAGGTCATTGTTTTCACCGGTGACTCAGGTGTCTGATGGTATAATAGAAGATGCTGCCAAACCCAATCATCAGCATGATGTGATAGATCAGGAAGGACGTTTTGCCCAGGGCAATGCCCATGACAACAGCTGAAAGAAAATACAATGCAAGAAGCCCTTCAATAATAGTAGGGCCTGATATACTGCCGGATCCATAGAAGCCTTTCTTAAAAGTATCCTGCACCTGTTGTATGTTAAATTTGGGAGTGCGTACAAAAGCACTTTTTTTACCACGCAAGCCTTGAAGGACAGCAATGCTATTGTGCAAGGACAGACCCATGGACAGCGAAAGAAAGAGCGGAAAAAGGAAAATAAAAGTCACCACACGTTTCAATGGTGGCTCATTGATCCAGGAGGTATCACTGTTAGCCACAAAATACACCCAGCCGACGGTGAGCATACCCAGCATAAAGATCCAGTATATCCTCATATCCAGTTCAATCGTACTGATGAGAAACAACGTTGGGACACTCAGCACTGCCAATGCAAAAACAACCAGGAAGATTGAACTTGACAGCAGGTGTGTAGTCGCATGTAATTTCTGCGCGAAAGGTAGATTTGATTTCAACACAGCCGGAATGAGTTTTCTCGCATTTTCTGCGCCTCCTTTCATCCACCGGAATTGCTGTGATTTAAGCCCGTTCATCTCTACAGGTAGCTCCGCAGGGGATGCAATATCCTGTCGGTATACAATCTTCCATCCTTTCAACTGCGCCCTGTACGAAAGATCAAGATCCTCTGTCAATGTATCAGCTTCCCATCCTCCTGCATCAAGGATAGTATGACGGCGCCATACACCTGCAGTCCCGTTAAATTGAAGTAAGTAGTTACCAGCCTGTCGTCCATATTGTTCAATGCTGAAGTGGACATTGAGTTGGAACGCTTGTAACCTGGTGATCAGTGAATAATCTCCATTGATATGTTCCCATCGGGTCTGTACGACGCCGACTTGCGTATCTTTAAAATAGGGTACAGTCTTTAAAAGGAAATCTTTGTGTGGCAGGAAGTCAGCGTCGAATATGGCAATGAATTCTCCCTTCGCAACTTTGAGGCCATCCCTGAGTGCACCAGCTTTAAAGCCTTCCCGATTTGTACGGTGGATGTAGACGATGTCAATTCCCTTGCTTTTATATTCCTCAACCTTTCTTTTGCATACCTCCGTCGTATCATCAGTCGAATCATCCAGCACCTGGATTTCAAGTTTGTCAGCAGGGTAGTCCATCGTGACGATATTATCGATCAGTCGTTCTACGACAAAGCGTTCATTGAATACCGGTAGTTGGATGGTGATCAACGGTAATGATTCCCCTGAATATAAAAGACCATCTTTTGAAAGCGCTTCCTCTTTTCTACCCTTATTGTACTTGAGGAGCAGATGAAACTGGATGAGGCAGTAAAAAGTGATATACGCTAATGCCAGGGTATAGAGCCCAATGACCAGATAGGCAATGATAGGTAATAGCATGTAACTACAGTGATTTAAAAATCGTCCACAATATTTTATACCCTGCCAGTATGGAGCCTTTGACAGTCCCGCTGACTTTTGATGTACCTATTCGCTTCCGGTAGGATACAGGTACTTCAGCGCAGGCCAGATGATGCTGAAGGGCCTTTACCTGCATCTCCACCGTCCAGCCGTAATTTTTGTCCTGCATGTCGAGACTTAATAGCTTTTGCCACCTGATCGCCCTGAAAGGCCCAAGATCGCTAAATCTGAACCCATACATCATGTGGATCAGCCGGGTAGCCAGCCAATTGCCAAAGCGCTGGGGAATAGTAAGCGATCCCCGATCCGGATTACCCTTTACCCTGGAGCCTATCACCATATCTTTCCCTTCCCTGATCGGCGAAAGTAATGCCTTCATTTCTTGCGGATAATCGGAATAGTCCCCATCCATGAAGACAATGATATCCGGTTGCTCAACAAGAGGTCGCTCTTTGATGTAGGCCATGCCAGCCAGGCAAGCATTACCATAACCCCTTAACGGCTGATCTACCACAATAGCACCTGAAGCAGCGGCTACAGAAGCTGTCGCATCCGTAGAGTTGTTGTTACACACGATGATATCCCTGACCAATTCCCGTGGAATATCCCCGATCACTTTCCCAATGGAGGCGGATTCATTATAGGCAGGGATTATCACGTCAATGAGGAGATGAGGGCGCATGGGTTGGATGAATGGATGTAAAAGTAACATATATGTACTTTATTCAGGGCGCTGCTAATATCTATCCAATCGTTAATTGCAATTTTCAGAATACATGGACATTCAACATAGATATTCAATCGTCAGGCGGTTATTAGCGGCGCTCTTCATATTGCCCTTCATATTTAAGTGCAGACCGGCCAGCGAACAGATACCATTGGACCGGATATGTCCGTTTAAAACCATTGAAGTATTTTCGCTCCTGCAACGGCAAGCCAGATACAGAAGATAAATTCATAACTGTGACAATACCCTTATTTATTCAAAGAGACCATTATCGATGCCCTGTCCGCTGGGCAGGAGTATTGCTCCTTGCCTTTGTTTTTCTGGCACCTGGATTCTTTCTTACATCCTGTTATGATGAGAAATTCACCACCGACACGACTGACACCTTATCTATCAGGATTGATACCCTCACTTTTGATACGGTCCTGACGCAAGTCAGCACGGTCACCAGGTTTTTTAAAATATACAATCCCCATGGATTATCTGTCCGTGTCAGTGAGATTAAAGTAACAGGCAAGGATGCTCATTTTTTCAGACTCAATGTAGACGGCTATACCGGAGACATTATTCGTGATATCGACATCCTCCCTGAAGACAGCATCTATGTATTTGCCGAAGCAACAATTGACCCTGATCAGCCAGTATCAGTCAGCCCGTTTATTCTTGAAGCTGAAATCGTCTTTACGACTAATAACACAGATCAGCAAGTTACGCTGATCGCATGGGGACAAAATGCCAATTACATTCCCGGACCCAACAGCCCAAACCGGATTTCATTACTCACCTGTGACTTTGGTGAAGTGACGTGGGATGACCCTAAGCCTTACGTTTTATACGGCACACTATTGATCGATTCCTGCACACTGGTATTGCCTCCGGGTGCAAGACTTTATGTTCATGGAGGAATTGCAAATAACCAACTGGGCATTTATAATGAAGGGCTCATCTATACCTTGCCTTCTGGAAAATTGAAAGTGACAGGAACGGTAACAGATCCGGTGATCATCAGGGATGACCGCATCGAGCCTGATCATGTAGGCTCATGGGCAGGAATCCGGCTCGGACCAGAGAGTGGCCCGCATCTGTTTACCTACATGCATATGAGTAGTGCAAATGCAGGCATCATTGCTGACAGCGCATCTGTGGTGAACATCGATCATAGCAGTATTTCAAGCACAGGAGGCCCCGGCTTTTATGCGCGGCACGCCATGGCCAATATTTCAAATTCCTTGTTTTATGATAACGGTGGACAATCCATCGCCTTGACTTTCGGTGGCACGTATGAAATCAATTATTGTACAGTCGCAAGCTTTGGTAATGATGCGGAAGCCATCCTCATGAATAATTTTTATTGCACGGATCCACTTTGTTCGGAAGGCGTATTGCTGAATCAGTTTACGGGTAGGATTAACAACAGTATATTAATTGGCTCCTCTACCGATGAAGTCTGGATGGCAGATGCGGGTATGACAGGTCAGGGTTTAATGGATGTGCAGATGCGCAACAATATGGTCGTGGTGGATGAGTTGCTTGATCCGGAAAATTTCCCTACGTTTTTTGAGAGCATTTGTTCCAATTGCTTCGAATATTCCTTTGGCGATACCTTGTTTGTCGATATGTTCAAGGATGATTACCACCTCGATACCATGTCAGTGGCTGAAATGAAAGGTATTCCATTACCAGGATTTGCGGATGACCTGGATGGCAATACAAGGGACTTGTTACTGCCTGACCTCGGATGTTACGAATTTCAAGAGTAGTCCAAAACTAAATTATGCTTTTATGTTGGAAGTATTAATCCTTGATGTCGCAACCGTCGTCAGGATGAAAAAACCAATGATAAAAAACAACGCGAGGGTGAGCACACTATATCGCATGTTGCCGGTGATCGAATTGACGAGCCCGAAAATAAAGGTGCCTGATACGATGGCAATTTTTGACAACACATCGAGGAAACTAAAAAAGCTCGTAGGATCTTCTTTTCGATCCTCCAGTAGTTTCGCATAGGTAGATCTTGATAACGCCTGTATTCCACCCAGGACCAATCCAACCAGTCCGGCTATAGAAAAGAAATGCCATTTTTCAGTAGTTGCATAAGCACCTACGCAAATGGTCATCCAGATAACGAGTTGAATCAGCAGACTGAATTTATTTCCCTTTCGCCTGGAGACAAAGGCAAAGAAAAGTGCACCCGGCACAGCCACTAATTGCAATAGCAGGATGGTCAGGATCAACTCAGAATCCTTGAAGCCAAGTTCGCGATCTGCAAAGAGTGTAGCCAGGTAAATCACCGTATGTACTCCTGCGATATAAAAAAAGTAGGATGCAAGAAAACGCTTGGTATGCTTATCCTGCCTGATGATCTGCCATACCAGCATCAGTTCATGCCATCCTTTAGCGAAAAGTTTTCCGGGGTGGGGGATAGGCTTGTCAGCGGGTAGCCTGCTGAAGGTGATTTGTGAAAAACCAATCCACCAAAGTCCCACCAATACAAATGAAATACGGGATGGAAGTGTTGGGTTGGTGATGTGAAACCATTCCGGCTTCTGGATCATGATCAGGCAGACAATCAGTAATAAGACACTGCCGATATAGCCATACGAATAGCCTTTTGCACTCACTCTGTCATACTGATCTTCAGAGGCAATGAGGGGCAGGTATGAATCATAGAACACCAACCCTCCTGCAGCACCAATAGTCCCCATGATAAAAGCTGCTGTGCCGATCCACATCGTTTGTGGCGACTGGAAAAAGAAAAGAGCAATGCAACCTATGGCGCCAATCAGGGTGAAGGTTTTAAGAAAATACATCCTACGGCCTGTATAATCTGCTATCCCTGAAAGGAGCGGAGATAGAAAGGCAATCAGGATATAAGCGGCCGAAACAGAAAAGGAATAAAGCGCGGTATTGGAGATAGTGCCACCAAAAAGGGAAATATTTTCATTGGTGACACTGGAGAAATAAATGGGGAATATGGCGGTGGAAATCACCAGGTAATATGCAGAGTTGGCCCAGTCAAAATAGGCCCAGCCATTGATCGTTCGTTTGTCATTGAGTTGCATCAAGTGAAGGTATCATTTTATGATCAGCTACCAGGGTTTAGATCAATAGGCGAATACTGGATAGCCTATTTTTTTATTTACCATTGATGATGTTTTGCTATCTTCCCACCGTATGCGAATTCTGATTTTAAGCCGGAGCCCCATCCTGTATTCGACACACAGCCTTGTGATGGCTGCCCGTCGCAGAGGCCATTCAGTACGTGTGGTGGATCACTTGCAATGTGACCTGACGATCCTCAGTGGCAAACTTGGTGTTAGGTTCCAGAATGAGTTTATTGGCAGACCGGACGCGGTCATTCCAAGGATCGGATCATCAGTCACCAGTTATGGTGCAGCCGTCGTGCGACAGTTTGAAATGATGGGTGTGTTTACCGTTGTCACCACAGAGGCATTGCTTCGCTCCAGGGATAAACGCACGGCCCTCCAGTATCTCGCCGCCAATCATCTTCCGGTGCCAGACAGTGTATTTACAGCCATGCCGGATAATGTGGATTCATCATTGAGAATCCTCGGCGAAGAGTATCCGATTGTCATCAAGATGCTCAATAGCACTCAAGGCCAGGGTGTCATCCTCGGCGAAAGCTATAGTGCTTCGCTTTCAGTAGCTGAAGCATTTATCAGACTGAAAGAAGAAATTCTGCTGCAACGATTTATCGGTGAATCAAAAGGCAAAGACGTACGTGTTTTTATCGTTGGTGGTCAAGTTGTAGCCGCCATGGAACGCAGCGCACAGAATGGAGAATTTAGATCGAATCTACATAGAGGAGCGTCCTCCCATAAAATCAGGATTACCAGTGAGGAAGAAGAAATCGCCCTCCGTGCTGCTCAACTGATGGGGCTCGAAGTCGCTGGTGTAGATATCCTGCGATCCAATGCAGGGCCGCTGATCCTCGAAGTCAATGCGTCTCCCGGCCTCGAGGGCATTGAAGGTACCACGGGTGTTGATATTGCAAGTCAGATCATCAGGTTTGTGGAAACAAATGCAAAGCCGGTTCCTGTAAAAGTGGTCTGACACATGAATAGTTGTCCACACGGCTGACTCATGTATCTTTGCAGTCACAACATGAAAAAGCAGCCAATTTTTCTCCTCATTACAGCAATTGCCCTGCTTTCCCTGCCTGGTTGCAAATGGAATACACAGGGCACCGAAACGACCGATAAGCCAACCACAGAATCAGAAACACCTGGTGTTGGTAACGACTACGAAAATGAAGCTGAGCAATATGAAAGTGCAGACCGTGTCATCTGGCAAAAGCCCGATCTGGTTATCCAGCAACTCGGAGATGTAGATGGTAAAGTAGTTGCCGATCTCGGGGCAGGCACTGGTTACTTTAGTCGCCGGATAGCCTATAAAGGAGCTACTGTCATCGCCATCGATATTGACCCGGAAGCCATCCAATGGATGGAAGAACAAAAAGCCAGATTCCCACTTGAACTAAGAAACAGACTGATCATCAGACAAGCTGAGGCGAATGATCCGAAACTCAATCCAAACGAGGTCGACATCGTGTTGCTTGTCAATACATATTCTTATATCCAGAATAGGGTCAATTACTTTTCGAAACTGAAAGAAGCAATCCGTGCAGGTGGAACTGTCATCATCATCGATTTTAAGAAGAAGGAAACACCTTTCGGACCTTCTATCGACGAGCGTATTGATGCCAAAGATGTAGAGAAAGAATTGAAGGAAGCCGGATATAGCGTGCTGGCGATCGACGACGAATCCCTCGATTACCAATACATTATCAAAGCACAAAGAAACTAAAGGATACCTCCGTTAGCGGACGATCAATTCTTCTCTTCCCGGTCCGGTGGAGACATATACCACAGGTAATCCAATTTGTTTTTCAAGATACCTGAGATACTGTTTCACAGCATCCGGAAGGCCTTCATAAGATCCCGCATTGATTTCCTGCATCCATCCGGTGTGATGGGAGTGTGCCACTCCAAGGATGCCTTCAGTGATATCAAAAGGAAGTTGGTCCGTAAGACCACCCTTTGTTTCATACTGCTCTGCAACGGAGATAGTTTCAAAGGCATTCAACACATCCAGTTTGGTGATGGCAATCTGTGTAGTGCCAGTAATCATGGTCGCATACTTGAGCTGTGGGATATCTAACCATCCGCATCGCCTTGGTCGTCCGGTAGTACTGCCGAATTCATTCCCCGCGACTCTGATGCGTTCACCTTCAGCATCGTTAAGTTCAGAAGGGAATGGTCCTGATCCAACACGGGTGCAATACGCTTTAGTCACCCCGATCACCTCTCTGACAGAGGAAGGAGGTACACCAAGGCCACTGCAAACACCTGATGAAATAGTATTGGAGGAAGTCACATATGGATAAGTGCCAAAATCAATGTCCAGCATCATACCTTGAGCACCTTCTGCCAGGATAGAATCACCGGCTTTCAATCGCTCATTGACATAGTATTCGGCATCAATCAGGTCAAGCTCCCGGATGCGGGCTATAGAGTCAAACCACTTTGCTTCTTCAGCCTGAAGTTCAAATGCTATTTCAGGATACACCTTCAGCAAATGCAGGTGTTTTTCCTTGAGGGATTGGTATTTTTTATCAAAATCAGCACTCAGTATATCCCCGATGCGTAAACCATTGCGTCCGGTTTTATCCATATAACAAGGGCCGATGCCGCGTAGGGTAGATCCGATTTTTGCTTCTCCTTTTGAGGCCTCAGAAGCCATATCCAGCAACTTGTGTGTAGGCAGGATGAGGTGTGCTTTTTTAGCAATGCGGAGACGACTGCGGACTTCATGACCGCCGGCTTCAAGCTGGTCTATCTCCCTCATCAGGGTAGTAGGGTCGATCACTACGCCATTGCCGATCACATTGACCAGGTGTGCATGAAAGATACCGGAAGGAATGGTATGAAGTACCGTTTTTACACCGTTTACATAGAGCGTATGACCAGCATTCGGGCCGCCCTGGAACCTCCCAACAACCTGATATTTATGGGCCAGGTAGTCCACGATTTTACCTTTGCCTTCATCCCCCCACTGGAGTCCCAACAATACGTCTACAGCCATTTGATGCGATCTGAATAAAATAAAGGGCTCACGGCCCCAAACCGCAAATATAGTGAACAGTGAAGAGTGAAGAGTGAAAAATAAGGGGGGAGTGCTTAGGGACCCCCTGCCCCCTAAAGGGGACTTGAAGGTTGTTGGGGGGGCAAGTCCCCTTTCAGGGGTAGGGGGTCAGAAGAAGCAAAGTTGAGCTTAAGTTGACTTAAGATCGCGTACGTCAAATCAAAGAAGTCATAGTCATGGCACTAATCATTGTAGCCGTTTCTAACGGCAGGTAAAATCTTGCTCAGAACCATTTTTCACTTTTCACTTGGTTGCGATGGTGACTGAGCAAGGCCAGGTCGAACCAGCACTGCTTCAGAAGGTCGAAGCATCACTTTTCACTTAACACATCCGCCTTTACAACGTCCATACAAATTAAGATCATGATACAGCACCTTAAAATTCAGCAAATCCCCCATCGTCGTCTTGATTTGCTGGATGCGCGGATCGCAAAACTCAATCACTTTACCACAATCCACACAGATGAGATGGTCATGCTGCTTAAAGCCGTGGGACTTTTCATACTGTGTAAGGTTCTTTCCAAACTGGTGCTTGGTGATCAAGTCACAACTGACCAGGAGCTCGAGGGTATTGTATACAGTAGCCCGGCTGACGCGATAGTTTGAATTTTTCATGTGGATATACAGGGCTTCCGCATCAAAATGATCAGAGCGGCTGTAGATTTCTTCCAGGATGGCGTAACGCTCAGGCGTGCGACGGAGATGGTGTGCTTCCAGGTGTGCGGAGAAGATTTCTTTCACTTCTTCAAATGATGCCCTGCCGGCAATAGGAATCTTTGATGTAAGAGGACTCATTGAATCAGTTTTCGCGATATACAGATGAAATGCCTTGCAAATTCTTTAAGGACCGGATGACCATGTTTAATTGGTTTTTATTGCTAACCACCAATGATACCTTGCCTTCAAAATAACCTTCTCTTCCTTCAATGCTCAACGAACGGATATTGATGCCCAATCCTGAACTGATCTTGTTGGTCACGCGTTCGATAACACCCGGGCCACTATCCACTCCTGTTATTTTCAGATTGACGACAGACTGCACATTACCTGATGTGACCCATTCAGCTTTCTGCACACGATAGCCATAACTGGCCATAAGGTGCGTGGCATTAGGACAATTGATCCTGTGGATTTTCACACCGGCATTGGAGGTCACGTAGGCAAAAATATCATCACCGATGACCGGATTACAACAAGTGGCCAGTGCATATTTATATTGTTCTGCATCCTCTCCACCAATGCTGATACGAGGTTGCACCATGTCTTTTCCAAGTGCAGGAGAAGTGGATGGCTCTGTATCTGTAACACTGGTACGAGGAAGTTGCCTGGTAGCTATGACAACTTTGCCGCTTTCAATTTCAAGCTCTTTTAAATGGACAAGATCGAAATGTTCAATGGCTATGTCATAATACAGATCGAGCCTGGAGTTATAGCCAAAATGCTTGGCGATCATGTCCACATTTTCTTCCAGGTCTAACTTCATGCCCTTGAGCTTACGCTCGAGTTTTTCCATGCCGTCCTCAGACTGTTTCTTCTTCGAGTCTTTGAGGGCAGTACGGATTTTTGCTCTGGCCTTACCGGTCACGGTCATACGTAACCATTCCTCGTTGGGTTTCTGGTTGCGATTGGTGATGATCTCTACCTGGTCGCCATTCTGGAGTTTATACCCCATAGGCACCAGCTTGTTGTTGATCTTGATGGCACTCGAATGATATCCGATATCGGTGTGGATTGCAAATGCAAAGTCGAGCGCAGTCGCACCTTTAGGCATTACCTTGAGGTCACCTTTTGGAGTGAAGACATACAGCTCTTCTGCATATAGATTGGTGCGGAAATCACTGAGGAATTCAAGCGCATCTTTATGCGTATCATCCAGCATGTCGCGGATGTTGTCCAGCCAGTTTTCGTAGATGTACTGTTGCGTGTTGACGTTCTTATATTTCCAGTGCGCAGCGAATCCACGCTCCGCGATTTCATCCATGCGTTCTGTCCTGATCTGGATTTCAACGAAGCGACCTTTAGGCCCTATCACTGTAGTGTGCAGTGATTCGTATCCATTTGATTTTGGTGTTGTGATCCAATCCTTCAACCTCTCGGGGATAGGTTGATGCGTTTCAGTAAGGATGCTATACACGAGCCAGCAAGCTGACTTTTCTTTTTCTGCAGGAACGTTGAGGATGATTCTGATGGCAAACAGGTCATAGATTTCCTCGAAAGGGACTTGTTTCTTCTTGACCTTATTGTAGATGGAAGAAATAGACTTTGGCCTGCCTACAATCCTGTAATCAAATCCGAGTTCATCCAGTTTTTCCTTGAGCGGTTTGATAAACTCTCTGATGTAACGCTTGCGTTGAAGATCACCTTCAGTAAGCTTCTGTTCAATCTCCTCGTAGGTCTCCGGTTCCTGAATACGCAGGATAATATCTTGCAGCTCTGATTTTATATTGTAGAGTCCCAGTCGGTGGGCGAGTGGGGCATAGATATAATCTGTTTCAGCGGCAATGCTCAGTTGCTTGTGCTTAGGCATAGGAGCAATCGTCCGCATGTTGTGCAACCTATCCGCAATCTTGATCAGCACTACCCGTACATCTTCAACAAGTGTGGACAGTACTTTTTTGAAATTTTCAGCTTGTTCGGAAGGGACATTGTACAAACCATCAAGTTTGGTCAGACCATCAACGATATGCCCGATTTTGTCGCCAAATTCGTTCTTGATGTCTTCCATGGTGACATCGGTATCTTCAACGACATCATGGAGCAAAGCACAGACGGCTGCGGTAGGGCCGAGGCCAATCTCCACAACACATATCCTGGCAACTTCTATTGGATGGAAAAAATAAGGCTCACCACTTTTGCGGCGTTGTTTTGCATGGGCTTCCAAACCCAGGTCAAATGCCCGTTTAAGATTTTTTTTATCTGTTTCGTCGAGTGGGGCAGGCAAAGCCTTCATCAACCTTCTAAACTCGCGTTGAAGGGCCAGTTGTTCACTTTCGGTAAGGCCTGAAGCTATATGAGGCATATGTTCACAAGGTAGTAACAAAAGTATGCCAAGTTAGTTAATGGATCGTCAAAGGAAAAAGGAGGGGAATAATAGGTCAGGAGGCACTTTTTTCATTTAATATTTCCCTACATTTGCAGCCATTTTGAATAGAGCGGGTGTGGCGAAATTGGTAGACGCGCTAGACTTAGGATCTAGTGCTGCAAGGCTTGGGGGTTCGAGTCCCTCCACCCGCACTCTTTTCAAAAAGGATGAATTTTCCTTCTTCAGGCAATCCCGCATTTGGGTGGGTTGCCTTGATTCCCAGGCAGATACGCAAAAAGGAAGGCTGCCATTCGTCTTTACTTCGCCAACTACGCATTCTTATTTTAAACAGGATATAGCAGGATGAAAATTGATTTTAAACGCTTGGATGACCTCAATGCAAGGATGACCCTTGTGATTGAATATGCCGATTATGGTCCCAAACTGGACGAGAATATCAAGAAATACAGCAAAAAAGTCGCTATCAAAGGATTTAGATCAGGTAAGACACCCAAAAGTGTCCTGACCAAGATGTATGGTAAAGGCATGCTGGAAGAGACCGTCAACGGACTGCTCAATGAAAAACTGTTCGGCTACCTCGACGATGAGAAAATCGGCTTCTTCGGATCACCTATGATGGCTGATGACGCGGAACCTATCGATTTCGATGCAAAATCCAAATCAGATTATACGTTCGTTTTTGATCTGGGCCTCAAACCTGTATTTGAGCTCCAATATCAACTGGATAAGCCATTGGATGTCATCATTCCTACCGTTGATCAGGCTGCTATTGATGAAGAAATCATCCGCTACAGACGCGTTTTCGGCCAGGAAGTACCTGTCACAGGTGGTACGGTAGAAGTTCACGACCGTGTAGGTGTCAGCCTAGCGCGAATCAACGAAGACGGAAGTGTGGAGAATAATGTGGTAGAAACAGTCGTAGATCTCGAACGCATACAAGGAGAAGCCAAAACACAACTCCTGGGCTTAAAGGAAGGATCAACCCTTGATGTTGATCTTGAAAAATTCCTGGGCTATGAGCGTGGTGTAATTTTGAAAAACACACTCCATCTTGACGAAGACCCATCTCCGGGAGCTCCCCTCAATTACAAGCTGACCGTTACCTCCATCCAGAGGCCACAGCATACGGAACTCACTGGAGAGCAGCTCACCAAGTTCACCGGCAAGGAAATGCAGGATGAAGCTGAATTCCGCGCTTTCCTCGAGAAGAGAGAAACAGAGAACCTGGAGACCCAGGCCACAGATATGAAGAAGATGGTGATCAGACAGACTTTGCTGAATGCCAATCCATTTGAAATACCGGAAGGATTCCTGTTTAAGTGGGTCAACCAACAACGTGAAAAACAAATAGAAGCCGGATCACGTGAAGCAAGACACCTCTTCCGCGATGCTAAATGGTCCTTGCTACTCACCAGGATCTCTGAACAAGAAGCTCTGGAAGTGACTGAAAAGGACATCCAGCGCCAGGTGACCAATTGGATCGTCCAGAATGTGAATTATATGCAGACGGATATCAAGAAACTCATGGATCAGTTGTATGCCAATGAGTATTTTATGAGTTCCATGAAGGAAAATGCACTGGAAGACGTTGTGTTCAGACAGATTGTGCCAAAATATACGTTCGTGGAGAAGGAAGTATCCATGGATGAGTTTGAAAAGGCTTTCCATGATCTTCACCATGTATTATTTGATCACGGAGACCACGATCATCATCATGACCACGACCATGGTCACGAACATTCTCATGATCATCATGAACATTAGCATGGGTAATACCATTAATTTAGTGCACTAATCCAATAACCTCTTTACAAACATGAGCAATCCAAACGAGTTTTATAAATACGCTACCAAGCATGCCGGTATCTCAAGCGCTGATCTCGACCGTTATATGCGGACATCAGTGCCTGATATTCATGGTTTTACACCTCAGGTCATCGAGGAGCGACAGATGAATGTCGTAGGCATGGATGTATTCTCCAGGCTGATGATGGACAGGATTATATTCCTTGGCGTACCGGTCAATGACTACGTAGCCAATGTAATCCAGGCCCAGCTCCTTTTTCTCGAATCGACTGATAACAAGCGCGATATACAGATGTTTGTCAACAGTCCGGGCGGATCAGTGATTTCAGGCCTTGGCATCTATGATACCATGCAATACGTTTCTCCAGAGATAGGTACGATCTGCACTGGACTTGCCGCATCCATGGGTGCAGTACTTCTTTGTGCCGGTACTAAAGGAAAACGTACTTGTCTGCCACATAGCCGGGTGATGATTCATCAGCCAAGCGGAGGCATGCAAGGACAATTTTCTGATATGGAAATATCCTACAACCTGATCAAGAGCATGCGTAATGAGTTGTATGATATCATGGCAAAACATACAGGCAAGACATTTGAGGAGATTGAAAAGGATTCAGATCGTGACAACTGGATGACCGCCAATGAAGCTAAAGAATATGGCTTGGTGGACGAGGTGCTGACCAGGAGCAAGTAAGTTTTTTATTGATAGTGTATAAATGCCGGTGTTATGAAGACGAGTGATGACCAGTTTGGCTGTTCTTTCTGTGGAAGGGATAAAAAGGAAGCGTTGATCCTCATCGCAGGGATTGAAGGTCACATCTGTGAGCTCTGTGTAGAGCAGGCATATGACATCGTCAAGCAGGAATTGTACGAGCAGGAAGGCAAGACTAAGAAGAAGGATGATGGCTTTGATGTGCCGGAACATATCACACCGCACCAGATTAAAAAATACCTCGATCAGTATGTGATAGGGCAGGATGAAGCAAAGCGTTTTATCAGTGTCGCAGTCTATAACCATTACAAGCGTATACGTAGCTCAGGCGTCGATGAAGTAGAGCTTGAAAAATCCAACATCATGTTGGTCGGCCAGACTGGAACAGGTAAGACGTTGATTGCAAAGACCATTGCAAGGATGCTTGATGTTCCTTTCGCCATCGTGGATGCTACTGTTTTTACAGAAGCAGGATATGTCGGAGAGGATGTTGAAAGTATGTTGGCGCGCCTGCTGCAGGTGTGTGATTATAATGTTGAAGCTGCTCAGCGTGGCATCGTGTATATCGATGAGATTGATAAGATCGCCCGCAAGAGTGATAACCCTAGTATCACGCGTGATGTATCAGGCGAAGGTGTGCAGCAAGCCATGCTCAAGATCCTTGAAGGCACAGATGTATTAGTACCTCCGCAAGGAGGACGTAAGCATCCCGAGCAAAAGATGATCAAGGTCAATACACAAAACATTCTCTTTATCGCTGGCGGTGCATTTGATGGTCTTGAAAAAATTATTTCACGTCGTCTCAACACCAACGTCATCGGCTTTGGCAACCAGGAGGAAAAGGCCATGGATAAGGAAAACTTATTCCGCTACGTCTCCCCTAAAGACCTCAAGACTTTCGGTATGATTCCCGAACTCGTTGGCCGCCTTCCAGTCCTTGGTTATCTCGAACCACTTGACAAGGAGACGCTGATCCGTATCATGACCGAGCCAAAGAATGCGCTCGTCAAGCAATACAGGAAATTGTTCGAACTGGAAGGAGTGAAGTTGACCATCACCGATGGGGCTATTGATTACATCGCTCAGAAGGCGATTGATTTTGGTCTGGGTGCCCGTGGTCTCCGCTCCATCTGTGAAGCCATCCTGATGGACACCATGTTTGATCTGCCTTCAAAGAAGGATGTCAAGGCTTTTGAGGTTGACCTTCGCTTTGCAAAGTCAAAACTGGATAAGGTCCATTTGAAGAAACTCAAAGCCGCGTAACCACAGCCCCCGGCGCAGCCGTTGTTGGTGTCCCCACCAACAACCACGAAAATCCCCATCTTTACCCCATGCGTTGGCGTATCCACCTCAGCTACCTTGGCACTGCCTACTGCGGTTGGCAACGCCAACCCAATGACCCTTCTGTCCAGCAGTCCATCGAAGAAGCCTTTGCTACCATCCTCCGTCAACCCGTCGAGATCACCGGATGTGGACGAACGGATACCGGAGTCCATGCCCATTACTATGTTGCACATGCAGATGTAAATGATGTGGCACTAAATGACAAAGTGGTCTATCATCTCAATGCCATACTTCCACACGACATTGCCATCCACAGCATTACAGAAGTAGCACCGACATTTCACGCTCGGTTCGATGCAGTAGAGCGACAATACCGGTACTACATTCATTTCAACAAAGATCCTTTTCGCACGACGACATCGTGGTATCTGCATCAGCATGCACCACTGGATCAGGCTAAGATGCATGAAGCCGCAGCCTTGTTGTTACAATACAATCAATTCAAACCCTTCTGCAAGACCGGATCCGATGCCGGTCATTTCAAATGTAGACTGACAGAATCAGCATGGACCTTCACTGAAGATGATGCAGTCTATTCCATCAAAGCAAATCGTTTCCTTCGGGGCATGGTCAGATTGATCGTAGGTTCATGCGTCAATGTAGGTTTGGGAAAAATCACCATTGACGAACTCAAAGAATGCCTCGACAATCAGACATTGTTGGCGCATGCATGGAGTGTGCCTGCTGAGGGATTGTTTTTGGAGGGAGTGGGGTATGGGTAACGATTAAAAAGGCTTCTAGGCAAACCTTCTATGCTTGAGGCTATCTCCAAGGTACCATTGACCAAATTTAGTTTTTTCCTTTGGCCACAAATGCTTGTGTTGGGCATAGAGCGAAAGCTGGCGAAGAAGGTATTCTCAATGTGTATTGCCTGCAGATGAAAGGCACATGTTAAGGCTTGTTTTGGTTAACATGAAACTTTATCCAATTCGTTATGCTATCAATATTGTGTTCACCCGTTGCTACTTGAATGATAAAATTATAGATTTCTTCATGTGAGGCGTTTATTGCCAAACCAACTTCAAGCAAGATTAACTTCATTAGTACGAAACCTAATCGTTTATTGCCATCAAGAAAGGGTTGGTTGCTAATGATACTTTCCAGTACTGCAGCTGCTTTTTCTTCAGGAGTTGGGTATAGATCCTGTTCTTCAAATGTTTGATATGGTCGGATCAAAGCAGATTTCAAAGCTTCCGGATCTCGAAGCCCTGCTGATCCGCCAAATTTCTGAATAAGAAGCTCATGGATTTGAATAGCTTCTTCAAATGATATCATTCTGCCAGGGCTTTGAGGAGTGCACTGTCTTCAGTAAATATTGTTCTTAAATGCCTGGCGCGTTGAATACTGGCCTCATCCTTTCCCTGTAGGGAATGCAAATAGGCTAAGAGTTCAGATAAAACTTCATCTGGTACTTGATCGAGTGCTTTAACTACCTCTTGTTTTAACTGCTGGGTCGTCATTATTTGACTTTTAGCAAAAATAAGGGTTTTGGAGTAGAAAAATCAATGTCTAA
>JADKHH010000025.1:0-125000 GCA_016721905.1 Candidatus Opimibacter skivensis
GTCCATTTTGTACCGGAAGCAGGTATTCTAACCCCAATAGCCCTCCTGCATTGGGAACATGGTCAGGCTCCGCATCCAGCGATCAGTTTGATCCGGCTTTATTACGCCCCGGAACGCATGAAGTGATTTCACACAACTCCTGCAGGACCTGCCAGTCTGCAGACAATTGACATCGTTGTATATGAACTGCTCATTTCTTGTTTGACGATACAAGAGCGAAACAGCTCCTTTGGCCAGTGATGGCCAGACAAGTTACTGTTTCAGGTGGGTACCAGATTACAATGTGACATGGTCAGGACCAGTTTCAGGATCAGTGGTACTGATGGCAGATGGTGATTTCATCATATCTTCTTTACCTCCCGGAATCTACACCATTGAGGTGACTGATGCTACCGGATGCACGACGACCTGCCAGTTTATCATCGCGAGTGCTATTCCATGGGATCTGGATTATAGATGAAATTATTACCCAGGATGCAACCTGCCCGGGGTGGATAACGGAACTGTTACGATCATCGGGAGTGGTACCATGATCCCCTATCAATATTCCATGGATGGAGGAGCTCCTGTGACTTCTGAACGTATTTACCATGCTCACTGCCGGACCACACACCATTTGGCATCAGATGCTGCAGGTTGTATGGTGAATGTACCTGTTGTGGTAAAATTTCTGGACCATCCCTTTTGCGGAAGGCGTAACATGGGATGCATCCTGTGGTGATTGTAATGGATCCATTCACGGCCCGCAATCGTGAGGCACCTCCTTATAATTACTCCATAGATGGCACTCATTCAAGGACCGATCCTCACCGTTTCCTGGACTCTGTGCAGTGGGACATTATATGATATTTATTCGATTGATGACGGTGGTTGCACAGATGTACGTGATAAATTCCTGTGGATAGAAGTTGTAGAAACTAATGCCCCGGTGATCAGCCACATGCAGTATTCATGTCACAGGATCATCCTGCGGGTCAGTCAGATGGCTCGATCACCATTAATGCAACAGGTGGCCCTTGCTCCGCTGGAGTACTCTATTGATGGTGGAGCTAATTTCAGTTATCTAACTTTTGATGGACATCCAGGTATATTCAATCGTCGTCAGAGATGATGGTATACTATGAGACCACTGGGTCTGGCAAATATTCAAGATGGAGCTCCTGTTATCAATAGCGTCATTACAACCTAACATCATGCGAATCGACGAACCATAACCATCAATGCAAGTGGTGGTACTGCCTCCAATGTATTCTATTACAGGCACCTTTCCAATCCTCCAATTTCTTGAGTTCCTTCCTGCCGGAAATTACGACATCGCTGTACGAGACGCCAATGGATGCCTTCCATGGTCGATATGGTCACGCCTGGTACTACCAACGGACCTGTGATTACGAATGTGTTGGGTGACGGCTACAAGTTGTGGCGAAGAGAATGGAATCATTGAAATAATTCGCTACAGGTGGAACAGGTGATTTATCATATTCAATCGATGGAGGTAATACTCTAAAATCAGTAAATATATTTGATATGCTGGAGGAAGGGGTGGGATTATGATATTGTGGTGGTAGATGAAAGCAATTGTCCGGTGACAGATCAGGTGACCATTGATGGTTCTGAGGCTCCTAGACTGATGCTGTCTATTATACCCTTGCCCATTGTGGCAAAGCCAGATGGGCAACTTGAGGTGGAAGGCGATTTGGGAACCTCCGTCATATATGTATTCAATCAATGGCGGACCATTTACAACTAATAATGCTTTTGTAAATCTGATATCGGATTTTTATACACCTGCTGTCAAAGACGCTAATGGCTGTATTTTTTTGAACTTGATGTACCTCGAAGATGATGACCTTTCCGGAGATTACGGATGTGATTACTGCTGGATCCACTGTGCGGCATGACTAATGGCAGCATTGGAGATCGCAAGCCACAGGTGATGGTTTGCAGCATTCCATCTCCGGACAATTACAGTTTATCAGGCGTCACCGATTTTTGATCCGGTTACCCCGACACTTGCAATGATCAATGCTCAGGATCATTATGGTTGTGGGGGTATAGCATCAGTTGCGTCATCAATCCGATGCCAAACCCTGCCTTACCACGGTTGGTCGTGGATAGTGAATGCGTGAATGAATTTCGGTAGTATCACGGTGAATGCGTTAGCGATGACCATGCCTTACCTGTATTCCATCGGGAGGTCCTTTTCGTATCTACGGGATGTATTTACAGGTCTGAAGGCTACGATGGGGTTATGCCAGTGACGGTAAGAGACAAACAATAATTGTGGCGTTTTCCAGATGTTGATATTGATCCTGTAGGCACTCAAATGGGAGCGCTTCATTCTCTCCATTCGTCACGGGGAGCAGATCATCATCGACGGCAAGACACACGGCAGGTAAAGCACTATTCCGATTTCCGGAGGGCATCTAATGGTTGGATGACAGCACCTGTGACCTTAACCGGGGGTAACGGATCCATTATTAGAAAAGGAATTCCAGTGACGCCATTTGGCGCTGGTGACGTTGGCATACTTTACAATGGTATTGGGGATTATACTTCTACCGGGACTGTATGTTGTTGATACAATTACCGCTTACCGGGATGTGATACAATACTGATCTCGATCTCATTGTCAACCCACTTGATACCAATCTACATCGATACGTTTTATATGTACCGGTGGTGTATACACGATCAATGGAATGGACTACAATTACGACAGGGAGTATTCGATTGATACTATCTCAGGCGGTAGGTCGATTGTGACTCCGTGCGCATGTCTGCGACTGGTCGACGACTTAACGAACTCACTATCTCAAAGAGATCTGCGAGGTGAAAGTTCACACGATCAACGGTGACGGATTATGACGACGACGGGTCTATATACCGTTGACACATCAGCAGGACCTGGTGGATGCGACACCGACCCTCCTTGACCTGGTCGTCAACCCACTGCCAACACGCCAATGCAGGAGCCGATCTCACTCGATTGCGACAGTTGACGGTGACCCTCAATGGAACTGAACAGACGGAGAGTCCATGAGATCCGACCCGGTATCGATGCAGGAAATGAAACAGAACTCATGCCGGAAGCATCTCCTTGCCAGGCACCTAAAGATCCGAACCGTTACTTCTGCCGAAGGATGGAAAAAGCTTATCGATAGTTGTAATCGCCAACCCTGATCCCTCAAAGCGTCATACGCTAATGGAGGGCTTGATGACCCGTTGAGTTGTATTGTATCTCCGATTACCCTTCTGGGAAGTTCCTGCTGGGACCAGACCATACCTCTATCAGTGAGGACCTGGTATTGATGCTAACAAATGAAAACCTCCCTAATCCAACCATCATGGAAGGAGGAACGTGTTCACTGGTCGTTACCAATACCGTGACACAATGCGTGTCCGCACCAGACGAAGTTTCATTGATGACATCTCTCAGCGATAATTATTGCAATCATTCAGGATCCCGCTAAGTTTCAATTGCTATATTGATTCTATTGATCTGGTTACAGTCGGACCTCTCAGGACCCAATATATCGTCTATGCGTGGTCGGAGTTGCAACAGGCAATCTTGATTGCAAATACACCCGGACTCTGAAATTACATCCGGCGGCATGTTTACACTGATTGTGGAAGACACCTCAGTGGTTGCTTTGACGGAGATGATGTCACGGTAGGAGGATTCGACGCAATATCCACAGGAGGATGCCGGATTACCCTCAATTCATCGATTGTGATAATCTAACAGCATTACTCAATGAAGGAGCCACCTTAATAACAATAACAATATAGTCTTCCAACGGACAAGCGCCGAAGGTGGAATCTGCAGGAACTGATAACTCGATTACCGCAGTCGCCATCATTCCCGACAGTATCATTATCTCATGGATACAGACAACTACCAATGGCTGCCAAAACCAGGATTCAGTATTTGTAAATGATCTGATCCGGAGCTTCCGATAGCAGATATCAATATAGCAGAGATCATTACATGTATTAAGGAAAGTGCATAGCTACCGACGATAGTGGTAACCTTCAACAGGCACAATGGCATCAGTGTACGTCTGGTCAGGCCCGATCTCTAACAATATTGTCTCCGAAACACTGGAAACTTCTGTTCCGGGGCATTAATATCTTGATGTCATCAACGAAGCCATCGAAAGTTCTTCGAAAGATGACAGCTTGCTGGTAGCAATCAAGAGCCACAGGATCTCATGGCGACTATCGAACTTCCCTGTTTCTGCGAAGGGGACCCCTTCCGCACGATCACAATTGATAGTGTCATGTGGTACCCCGTCTATATGTATCTATCAATGGTGGAGTACCCAGACCTCAACTCCGATTTTTGAAGACCTGTTTGGTGATTATTCTATTGCTGTCGTTGATGCAATGGTGTGTGTACGCAGAATCAAATACCGTGGCAGATGGCCTAGAATTGACGATTGATATAGGTCCTGACATCGACCCCGAACTGGGGAGACAGTATTATCCTCTGGGCGGATGTAAGTCTACCATGGTCACAGATTGACCGATCGTATGGACACCCTCGATATTTTATCTTGTACATATTGTATTAATCCTGAATTGTATGGACTGCAGGATGACGTGGTGACAGCAACAGTGTATTCTGGATTATGTATCGATGATGATATGTTGAACGTGCGAGTTGATGTTGATGCCAACATTTATATTCCTAATGTCTTCTCTCCAAATGATGATGGTATCAATGATTGTGTCACCGTCTTTACGGACCATCGCGTCAGGAAGGTCGTTTTCCGAAAATCTTCGACCGCTGGGGTAACCAGGTCTTTGTCAAGGAAAAGAACTTGATCCCAATGATCCGCCCAAAGGCGGGGATGGGTCCTTCAAGGGAAGAAGATGAATCCTGCTGTATTTGCTTATATCGCCCGTGTCGAACTGATCAATGGAGATACAAATCGACCGCAAGGGAGATATCACCATTGTGCGGTAGCCCCCGAAAATAGTCCAATATTTAACATATTCAGGATCGTATATATATCCCTTTGATTTTGAATGGTATATAAAGCCTCACCTAGGCCTTCTAGCGCTCCCTCTTTTAGTTTCCCCTTTGTGGTAGTAGTTTTGCCCCCTTATTCATTGGTAATAGGGCTTAACGCTTTACGTGTTAGCCATTGCTGCCGGGTCAACCCCTCTGAGAATGATGATAGAACACTTAACGTATTGATATTCAATACATAACAGAACATTTTGCAAAAAGTTTTTACCTATCATGAACTTAAAGAACCGACTGAACATCTTCTCAGCGTTCTCTTTGCGCTGCTTGTTCTCAACAGGAAACTAGGCAGGAAGGAACCAAGGAGTTGGCCCCCACGGCGTCAGATTCTGCTATGCTTCATACGAATGCATCAGGATTTGGAGATTTTGCCTCCTACGTTAACAGTTTCGACTCTTATAGCTAGCTTAAGATTAGGGATCACAGACCCTGTTAATGACTCTGTTTACATCGGACTCTCTGGTGAAGCCGATGATTTCGGGATTATATCAGGAGCCGCAACCTACACTTTCCGGATTCTGGATCCGACAGGTGCCGTTATTGGACCATTTGTGATGGGTCGGCCAACGACAATGCTACATCATGGGCTCTTGCTTCCAGCGGACCTGATGTCAATGGCACAGGTGGTTACAGCACGAACACCGGTGACTTTCCCATATTCAAGGTTTAAACCAATAATGACTGGTGATTATGTCATTCAGTTTGATGAATGTCCACCATTCGAGTGGTATTGTCAATATCCTTCTTCGACTTTACAGTCCGCAATACTGGTGTTCGTAAGCCAGGCCGGCTCTGGTCAGAAACTGGGCTCTTCGAACACCGCCTGTCATCCTGAACTCCTCCGGAGTGTCAGTTTGACCGCCCTTTTAATGGCGTGTTCTATTCCTATACGATGGATGGATTCGTTTCACGGGTAGATTTTTACTAACTCAGGTTTCCAGGACTTTCCTTTACCGTTTCTAAAAATGGTTTTTGTGTACAAACGATTCGACCTATATGTCCAGGTATGGCTACTAACCTCCTGTATTGGGATGATAGCCAGATCACAGATGACCTGGTTACGAATCAATGAAGGTGATCCCGGTACAGGCCAGCCAAAGATTCAATTCAATGGTTGCACTTGTGGATGCCGGTGGTTGCAGGACCGGGATAATTTCAGATCGGAGATCCTCTGACAGGAACTTGCGTTGGTACTCCATTTGGTTATGGCGAAAACGCAACGATTAATACATGGTGGTTTGCCAGTACAACTAACGTGATCAGCGGTGTCAGCCTTCCTTTTGCGCAGGTGATGATCACAGGTGATAGTGCGATCTGCGCCGGAGATAGCACTATTTTTACAGCAGATGTCGAACCGATACCATTGATTATATTTTTCACTGGACAGGCCCTGGAGGCTTTAGGGCTACAACGCAGAGCACAGGCTTTATTAATCTTGCGGGTACTTATTATGTAACGATTTTAGATACATTGACTGATTGCAATGCAATTGATTCAGCTGTATTGATTGTTTACAATGCCCCTAATACTTCTATTGTTTTTAATTGCCTTGGTCCGAATCAACCAAACGCGGATGTAGACCTGACAGTTTCCGGTGGTCAATCACCATACACCTACCTATGGTCAAACGGTGCCATCACTCAGGACTTGACAAATGTTCCTCCAGGTCAGTATTCAGTCATCGTGACAGATGCCAATGGCTGTATGGCTTTTGATACCGTCCAGGTGGAAGGATGCTGTGATCTTGTAGTCGTATGCCCACCAGCTGATGGCGGTACCTATACCTGTATTACCAACGTCCCTGTGATCGATAATGGAATCGTGCAGGTCACCCAGTTTTGCGAAAGTTTTACGACCACTTCAGTCGAATCTAATAACGGTGGAACCGGCTGTGCCGCAAGTCCGCTCATTATCACAAGAGTATTTACAGTAACAGATAATGCCGGTAACGTACAGACGTGCACTCAGACTATCACGGTAGTGGATAATGTAGCACCAATAGTTACCTGCCCAGGCAATGTAACGATCCAATGTACAGCAAGTACATTGCCCGCTAATACAGGCACTGCAACGGCTACCGATAACTGTGATCCAGTCGTAGGTATCACTTTCAACGATGTGATCGCTGGTGGAATTTGCCCACAAGAGAGAACTATCACCCGTACATGGTCAGCTACAGATGATTGTGGCAATACCGGTACCTGCGCAAACGATCGTAGTTGATGACAGCGTTGCTCCAGCCATTGTTTGTCCACCTAATGTGACGATTCAATGTACAGATAATACATTACCCATTAATACAGGAACCGCAACTGCAACAGACAACTGCGATGGTTCACCGACAATCGCCTTCATGGATATGACAGTTGGTGGCTCATGCCCTCAGGAACGCACTATAAACAGAACCTGGTCGGCAACAGATGATTGCGGGAACACAGGCACCTGCTTACAAGTGATCACGGTGGATGACAGTGCTCCTCCATCTATTGTTTGTCCTATTAATGTGACCATAGAATGTACTGCAAGTACATTACCTGCAAATACAGGAAACCCGACATCGACTGACAATTGTGATGCTTCACCAACAGTGAATTTCACTGATGTTACTGCTGCAGGAACATGTCCTCAGGAAAGAACTATAACACGTACATGGAGTTCCACCGATGATTGTGGTAACACCAGTACATGCGTTCAAATCATACAGTCGATGATAGTCTGCCACCAGTGATTACCTGCCTAGTAATGTAACGATAGAATGTACCGGCACATTGCCAGTTTTACTGGTACAGCTACGGCGACGGATAATTGCGATCCAGTATCAACCATTAACTTTTCAGATTCATTGCTGGTAGGACCTGCCCTCAGGAAGGAACCATCACACGTACATGCTACTACCGATGATTGTGGTAATTTAAGTTCTTGCGTGCAAACTATATTCGTCAGCGACAATACACCACCAGCGATAACATGTCCGGCTGATCTGACTGTGCAATGCACGGATAGTACAGCACCGGCAGCCACTGGTTCAGCTACTGCAACAGACTGCGATCCAATCCGGTAATCACCTCTAGTGATGTCACCGTAGGGGAGCATGTCCCCAGGAATTGACAATCACCCGTACCTGGGTAGCAACTGATGCCTGTGGTAATTCAAATACCTGTGCTCAAACGATTGTAGTGGAAGATAGTGCTGCACCCATCATCTCATGTCCTATGGATGTGACGATACAATGCAGTGGATCAACTGATCCGATGAGTACCGGAAATGCAACTGCTTCAGATAACTGCGATATCTCACCGCTGGTCACCTTTAGTGATGTGACAGCAGGTGGAACCTGTCCTCAAGGTGTTGCCATCACGCGTACATGGGTAGCTACAGATGATTGTGGCAATTCAAGTTCATGTGTACAATCCATATTGCTTGATGACACTTTGCCACCATCTATCGCATGCCCTGGTAACGTGACCATAGAATGTACGGCGAGCACAGATCCTGCCAATACAGGCACAGCTACCGGAACAGACAACTGTGATCCAACACCATTATTTACATCCAGTGATGTAACCGTCGCAGGATCATGTCCTCAGGAAAGAACTATCACCCGTACCTGGGTGGCCACAGATGATTGTGGTAATTCAAGCACATGTACACAAATCATCGTCGTGGATGACAGCCTTGCACCAGGTATTACATGTCCTTCAAATGTTACCATCGAGTGTGGCACGAATACCTTGCCGGCTACTACCGGATCAGCCACTGCCACAGATAATTGTGATGGCGCACCGGTTGTAGATTTCAGTGATGCGACGGTTGGTGGTAATTGCCCACAGGAATATACGATCACCAGAACCTGGACAGCAACAGATGCCTGCGGTAATTCAACAGCTTGTATTCAAATAATAGTTATAGACGATAGTCTTGCTCCGGCCATATCTTGCCCTGCGAATATCACCATAGAATGTACTGCAAGTTCAGCTCCGCTCAATACAGGATCTGCCACAGCAACAGATTGTGACCCGACACCAGCCATTACATCAAGTGATGTGACGCTGGGTGGTGCGTGTCCTCAGGAATATACGATCACCAGAACCTGGTTGGCTACTGATGATTGCGGTAATTCAAGCACCTGTATCCAAACAATCTTTGTGGATGACAGTACACCGCCAGCAGTAACTTGCCCACCAAATGTTACTATTCTTTGTACAGATAGTACATTACCTGCGTTGACAGGAACCGCTACCGCAACAGACAACTGTGGCGGTATACCAACTGTTGTATCCGTCAGATGCCACGGTTGCAGGTGGTTGTGCTCAGGAATATACCATCAACAGAACATGGACAGCGACAGATGCATGCGGCAATACAAGCACATGCATACAAGCTATTACAATAGATGATAATGCAGTGCCTACATTAACCTGCCCTGCTGGTGTTTCAGTATCATGTGCATCAGAAGTGCCTCCGGTAAATACAGGTAGTGTGACCACCACGGATAACTGTGGAGGAATAGTAACAGTAACCCATGATGGTGACGCCATTACCAATCAGACTTGTGCTAACCGATTTACATTGACCCGAACATATCGCGCCACAGATGCCTGCGGTAATTCTGCCACCTGTACACAAGTCATCACAGTCAATGATGTAACTGCACCTACGATTACCTGTCCTGCTAACATTACAGTTTCCTGCGCTAACGAGGTGCCTCCGGTCAACACTGCAACAGTGGCGACTGCAGACAATTGTGGTGGCGTAGTCACGGTCACCCGTAGGGTGATGTGATGACCGGCCAGGGATGTGCCAATAACTTTACGTTGACCAGGACATACCTTGGCTACAGATGCATGCGGTAATACAGCATCCTGTTCACAAGTCATCACCGTTAATGATCAAATTCCTCCTGTGGCCTTATGCCAGAACCTGGATCTTGATTTCGGATCAGGTACTGAGGTGACCATCACCCCAGAACAAATTAATAATGGAAGTTTCGACAACTGTGGCGGCCTTCTCACCTTTAGCTTATCTCAGACCACCTTTAATTGTGAAGACTTTGTAGGAACTGGCTCAGTGCCAGTAACGCTTACGGTGACTGATGAATGCGGTAACTCATCCACTTGCGGTGCATTGGTGTTGGGTTCAGGTGGACTACTTGAAATAAATTGCCCACAGGATATCACGATCAACCTCAATGCAGGTGAGTGTTCAGCTTTTGTCAATTACGTAGTGACAGCTGATGCTATTTGCGGTGGCACACCAGTACTTGAACAAACGGATAACTCCGGATTCACTTCAGGTGATGCGTTCCCGATTGGTACGACTATTCAAACATGGATTGCAACCAATAACTCGGATACGGCTGAGTGCTCATTTAATATTACAATCATTGAGTACGATGGCCCTGTGGTTCTTGGATGTAATGATACCATCAACGTAAGTGCAGATGCCAATTGTGAAGTACACATTTTCGCGGATATGATCCTCGAAGGTGATCAGTATGGTTGCTATGATGATTTTATCATTACCATTGAAGATGTAGGTACAGACACAGGATGGATTATTTTCCCTGTCTTTGACCTGATCGGTGGATGCTATAATGTAACGATTACAGATCCGGATAGCGGCAACTCATGCTGGGGCGTGGTTTGTATTGAAGATAAACTTGCACCTCAGATTATATGCGCGTGTCCTCCGGGACAAGATGGAGCTGACACATGTCAGATATCCTGTCTGGAGGTAGATATACTGCTCAATGGTGGTATTCCACCAAATCTTTATCCAACCATCATCGACAATTGTGGTTATAACCTTGAGGTAGCCAATATAGAACTCAATGACGAAGGTTGTGGTGAGGGAACCATTGTTGTTACCTGGTTAGTAACTGATTACAGTGGCCATTCAGCGTCCTGCGATCAGCAGTTTGATATTTTACCACTCTCTGCCGATAGCCTTGTGTTCCCACCAAACTATGTCGGTGATTGCGGCTCAAGCAGCGATCCGAATGTGACGGGATGGCCACAGATTGGTGGTTATGATCTCACCGATGAAGCAGGATTATGTAATTTATTCCTTGGATACTGGGACAAGCCGCTCGAAGATTGCGGAGGTGGACAGAAGATATTGCGCACGTGGACAGTACTTGATTGGTGTACACTTGAATTGATTGAAGGAACTCAGATCATTAAACTCAGCGACACACAAGGACCAGTGTTGACATGTCCTGCTGACCTGACGGTTGGTACTGACTTCTGGTATTGTTATGCCAATGTCAGTGTCCCTAAACCACTAGCATACGATGTATGCAGTGATGTGGTGAGCTACAGCCTTTCTTCCAGTGCAGGAACGATTGTACAGTTCGGTAACAACTATGTCATCAATGGCCTTGAATTGGGAATCCATTTTGTGACCTGGACCGTTTCAGATTTGTGTGGCAATAGCTCAACATGCTCGTTTACCATAACTGTAGAAGATGATGTTGTACCTGTGGCCAATTGTGATCACCATACGATCGTGAGTCTGACAAATGATGGACCAAGTGGTATCACCCTTGTACCTGCCGAAGTATTTGATGATGGAAGTTATGACAATTGCGGTCCGGTAACCTTCAGGGCGAGACGGATGGATAGTTGTATAGATTTTGACTGGACTACCAATGGTTCATGTATTGATGATACACCAAATGGTTTTGTCAATTCCAGTGACCTCGGTACTTCGCTTAAGCCTTGTGTACCATTCGCATGTTGTGATGTACCACGGACCGGTTCAAGAGTAGGAGATAAAACGGTGATGGTCGAATTAGAGATTACGGATCAGGCCGGAAATAGAAATTATTGTATGGTGGAAGTGGATGTTCAGGATAAGATCTCCCCACTGGTGATCTGTCCTCCGGATATCTATGTAAGCTGTGATTTCTGGTTCCCTGCTGAAGAAGGTACTTACCGTGATGCCGAAGGAAACTATAATGGCAATCTGGATGAGGATCCACTCAGCAGCATATTTGGTAACATGTATGATGCATTGGCCAACAATGATGATGAGTCCGTGCGCCAGCCGATTATCATCAATGATCCAGGAAATAGTGAATATCCACAACCTTATAACTGGGGTTATGACGGATGGGCGGATGACAATTGCTTATCTGATCTTGAAGTGAGAGTCCGTGTATACGATGATTGTTCAGGTGAAGATCTGCCAGGCAATGCACCTCCGGGAGCAGTCAAGCTGATAGAGCGCAGGTTTACTGCACGTGATAACCAGCAAGGCTTTAATCCTTCAGTTTGTACACAACGGATATGGGTGGTTGATTTTGATCCATTCTATATCACTGACAACACCTGCTTCAATTCTAATCCAAACGATGGGGTTATCTGGCCATGTGATATTCTCATAACGAATTGTCCGGATGATTTCACAAACACTGGTGAGCCACAGATTTTCGCTGATGCCTGCAGCCTGATCGGAGTGACCTTTGAGGATACCAGGTTTGAGTTTGCAGATAACGCATGTTATAAGATATTGAGGGAGTGGAAAGTGATTGACTGGTGTCAGTATGATAATTTCACAGGCTATGGCCTCTGGAGTTATACCCAGGTGATCAAGGTCCATGATGAAGATGCAGCTGAATTCCTTTCTTGTCCTCAGGCTCCGGTAGTACTTTGTGTTGAAGATCCAGGTATCCGGTTACCGGCTACCAACCAGGCTTTCCTTGGTGAAAATGATCCGAATGCAAGTAGCTGCAGTGTACATGTGACATTGACACAACGTATCCGCGAGACCTGTAACCAGGAAGTCGCATTTGATGTGAAGGTGTATCCTTTTAATGGAACAGAATTTATCCAGGTCAAACCAAGGACAGTGGTAACACTGGACGAGAATCATGAAGGTGATCTGGTGTTCAATACTGAAGAAAGTGGAATACAGGAAATCCGCAGGAATGGCTTGCCTTACAATAGCCCATACTGTGGAGATTATCACAGGATACTCTGGAGTGTGGAAGATGGCTGTGGTAACTGGTCACATTGCGAGTACCTGTTCAGGCTTGAAGATTGCAAGCAGCCAAGTCCGGTTTGTATCAACGGTTTGAGTACTGTCGTGATGCCGGTCGGTTGTGAATTGACGCTTTGGGCTAAGGATTTCAATGCCTCTAGTTTTGATGATTGTACACCATCTGAAAATCTGCTTTACAGCTTTAGTGGTGATAGTTATGAGCCTAGCAAGACATTCAATTCTACCAATATCCCTGCTTTTGGTGTGGAGATAGCGATTCTGATTTGGGCTGCTGATGGTGGCACGGATGATAATTGCAATGGACAGATCAGTTGGGATGAGCGGAATAAAGACTTCTGTACCACCACGATCGTCTTTACAGACAATAGCGGTAATTGTGATAATTCAGGTAGTGTGGTATACCAGGGAGAAATCCTGACGTATCACCAGGATCCTGTGGAGGCAGTAAATGTTTCATTGATCAATAACAATGAAACCATCTCCTCTATGAATACAGTGGACAATGGAAAGTATGTGCTTGTCATTCCTGATGAACCTGGCCAGCGCTATACCATCCAGCCAAAACGACTTGATCAGGCACGTAATGGTGTGAGCACGCTTGACCTGGTGCGTATTCAAAAGCATTTATTGGGTAAAGAGTTGTTTGATTCTCCTTACCAGTATATCGCTGCTGATGCTAACAACAATGAGCAGGTCAGCGCCATCGACTTGATTGAAATCAGGAAATTAATTTTGGGTATCTACACCGAATTCCCAGACAATGAAAGCTGGAGGTTTGTAGACAAGAATTACCAGATGGCTAATCCGCAGCATCCATGGCCTTTTGATGACGTGATCAATCTTCAATATGAGGGTATATCTGTTTCAGGATTAGATTTTATCGGAGTCAAAGTAGGTGATGTCAACAATTCAGCACAGGCTAATGCCCTCCAGATATTACCCCGGGATGGCAGACGGGTGATGAAAGTTGCACTCGATGCTCCGGAAACTGTAGAGATCGGTCAAGTGGTCAATGTTAAACTGACATTCCCTGAGCACCTCGCAGGCTTCCAATGGACATTGGAGACCAACGGACTGGAGTTTGCAGATATCAATAGCGAGGACACAGATATCAATGAACAAAATGTTGGTATACTCGATGGCGGTGTTATTACGATGAGCTGGAATGAATCAGACCTTACCAGATTTGCTGGTCAGGAGCCCATGTCCTTAAACCTCCAGTTTGTTGTCACACAATCTGGAAAGTTTGCTGACATGATTCATCTGACGAATAAAGTAGCAACCACTGAGGCTTATACATTTGCAGATGAAATACTCGATGTACGCCTCGAAGCAGGCAATGCAAACGAGGTTGAATTTGCCTTGTACCAGAATGAACCTAATCCATGGAATAGTTCAACCATGATTGGTTTTGATCTTCCGGAAGACGGGGAGGTTAAACTGACCTTAGTGGATATGACCGGAAAAACCATCAAGGTGACAGAAGGGTACTACAAAGCAGGTCGTCAGTCTATAGAATTGCTTAAGAAGGACGTTTCTGGAAATGGAATACTTTACTACAGGCTGGATAGTGGTAATTACAGTGCCACGAAGAAAATGCTCCGGCTAGAATAATAGGAATTAGTAAAACGTAATATTTAAAAGGAGCCACGTAAAAATAGAAGAGACGCGATTAATCGCGTCTCTTCTATTTTTACGTGGCTCCTAATTTTTTACTGAACTATAGCCTTTGGTCCATGCTGTACCTTCCTTTGCATGTAAAAAATGGTGTAGAATTGTATCTACAAGACAAGGGCCACGCCTCATGATTCAATGTGCTTTTCTGCATGGCTTAAGGAATCAGATAAAAATCCATATTTGTAAATGAGGATTATTGTCATTTCTCCGGCAACACACCTCATCGCATCTATACTCCTGTATTCTTCATAGCACCACTCGTATTTTTTTTTATTTCAAAAGGTTACATATTTTTTTAATTGCCTTCTAAGGAGGTCTTGGTTTTTCAACCGGCGGTCAAGTCGATCTGCCGTTCCAATGCATTACATATTGTTAAAAATATTTTTTAAAAATCCTAGGCCAGGCGCACTCTGATCCTAAGCAACCGCCACAGATAAGGGGCTCTTTAAAAGTTTTTGAGGTCGACGCATACATATTAGAAAATTCTTATATATTTGCACACATTAAAATAATTTATCAATCGTAACATTGATAAACATTAATATATGACTATGTTTTCGAAGATCCCCTTTTCGAATATTTCCAAGGATACCGGAAAAAGGCTGGCTAATTGCCGTCCTGATACCACGTATCCAGACACCCCCCTTATATCTTTTTACCTGGTCTCTTCCTGCAGACATCCATCTCCGGAGGACCTGGTTGCTACATATAAAAGCAGGATTTATCTGATGAGCAACACACCACATGTATCCCCGCTCATTCAAAATTTTATGCTGCCTTCGCAGCCAACCATTCAATCAATTCAATAAACGGAAATAAAAGCTTACTCATCTATTTGATCACTATGCAGTCCTGGTTGTGCCCTTAATCAACAACCATCAAACGAAAAATCTTACCTACTATGAAGCGTCACCAACTACCCGTTACCAAAGCATTCAGATTAGCATCCTTCGGGATCATGCTAGCCATCCAATTCCTCATGGCGTCATATGTCATTGCACAGCCGACTTTTACAAAAACGGCCAATGTCATTACTGTCGAATCAGGGGAATGTGTTACCTACACACTTACCTTCGAATGCAGCTTGCTGGAAGGGTTTTGTATGGGTGTAACACTTGAAGATGTAATTCCCCCCGGTTTTACATTTGACCAATCTACACCCACTACCAGATATGATATCAGGGACGGGGACAGGACTTGCAGGTGAAACTATAACCTGGGATCTCGGAGATGTGCCGGCAGGTACTTCCATTGAGATAGCAGTAGCCTTGTGCGCGGATCCGGGAATTTTTGGCTCCATGACGACAGTCACTAACACAGCTATCGCTACTTACGATGGAACCCTTATGCTTTCAAGTTCGGATGATGTAACGGTGACTTCAGCACCTGCATGGACGATCAATAAGACCAAGACTTCTGGCCCCACCTATCATAATGATCCTGTCAATTATGCCCTCTCTATTTCCGGTCCGGGTACTGGAGGAACTCAAAATCTTGACAATGTAACAGTCTCTGATGTACTGCCTCCAGGGGCAATGTTCATTTCTGCAAGTAATGGCGGTACTGAATCTATGGGCGTCATTACCTGGAATCTGGGTACTCTTGATGTGACAGCTATTCCTCCTCCGTTAGTACTAACCTATACGGTTAAATATCCTGCTACTGATCCTTTGAATAACACCGGAATGGGTGCCTTGAACAAAATGAATACAGTGACCCTCACAGGTGATGATCAGGATGGCAATCCCTATACGATTGTGGATGACCTTACCATCCAGCTCTTACCTCCAAATTTCCAGGTTTCAGGTAGTAAGATTGCAGGTGATCGCGGAATCTTAGTACTTGATTCTGTCAATATGTTTACCATAGGGTATGGTAATAGTAGTACAGTACCGCTGGCCAATTTGATGGTCAATGATACCATCTCCTCACAATTTAATGTTGTCGGACTCAGCGTTGGTGGTTGTGATTTATTTACTGATTCTACAGACATTGATCTGGTGATCACGATTTGTTCTCGTGGAGGCAATACAATTTTACGGACAGTGACGATTCCGGATCTCAATGATGGTATCGTCAATTCTATTAATTTATTTGCAGCACCTGTTTCTCTCGATTCTACAACCGAATGGATTTGTAATATTAAGTTGACGCATGGCCCTGGCGCTGTCCCAAGAAATTATTTGGGTTGCGATATGGTGATTACGGTCACTGATGCATACTATGCAGATATGGCCAGCTCCACCGGATATTCTGACAATGCCGGTTCAGAAGTAGACATATGTGTTTCTTATGACAATACAGTATACATCACAGGTGATCAACGTCCCATAGATCTGCCGATGGGGCAAATGCCTCAAACTATATCTATCGACAGAACCGATAATATGGTCTACACACCTCGTGATGCAAGATTGGATCCTAAAAAGACTATTGCTGTTGCTACCCCAATGTTGCCGCCAGGTGCACCTACACAGGGTAATCCCTATTTCCAGGGATCTATTTTAAAGTATTGTGTAACGCTGGACAATAATGCCTCTGCATTTCAACCCTTGTATGATCCCTTGGGTATAGACATATTACCGGCCGGTATTGATTTTCTGCCGGATTCGGGTATGATGGCAGGATATATTATTCAAACAGATAACTCAAATAACGGCAGGTACCTCAGCAATCCTTCCCTCATAAATTTTACAACTGAATATAATACACCTTCTGCAGGGCAGACCAGGTTAACCTGGAGACTCAGCGATTCTTTGGATGTTGGAGAATCACTGGTATTATGTTTTTATGGGCGGATTCAGGATAATTTCCCGGCTGATCAGACCCTGACCAATCGCTTTTGCCTCAATGGTAATAATGCCGGATTATTTTGTGATGAAAATGATCTTGGCAAACCTAATAATTTTAGCAATCCGGGTATCTGGAATCCAAATAACTTTCTTCCACTGGCGGATTCCCTCGAACAGCCAGATATGTGTTGCAAAGAAGTAATTATCACAGTAGATGATTCTACAGCTGTCCCTGCACTGAGAAAACTGGTGTTGACAGGCGGCCCGTATGAACCATATGATACAGTTTGTTACCGACTGACCATTGGTAATGATGTTCATGCGAATAGTACATTACCTGATCCTATACTTCTTGATGCACTATCGGACAAAGTAACCTTTCTCAATGGATATAGTATTGTCAACAATACCACAGGCCTGACGTTGGATAATATGGGAACCAACCCTTCCTTTTTCATTGATACTGACCTCATGGGCAGGAAAATACTCCGGTGGAATTTTGATGGGGAGTTCCCTATCCAGAGCCAGGTGCAGATAGATTATTGTGTTCGTGTAAATGTGGGAGCCAGTGGAAGTGTTAACAATACAACATATGCGGCAGTGCCTGGAAGGGAAGTAGATTGTCAGACCACAGAATATATCGATGTCAATGATATTATGGGCAATGGACCTTCAATCGTTGATACGCTTTGTAGTGGTCAGACCGCAAGTTTCACACTATCCAGTGCTGCTAAATTCAGCGCGATCAAGTGGGTCAAAGGGGCATGCGATTCCGTATTTACAAAAGTTCCCGATATCGGACGTACCGCGCCTGATGATTCACTCGAGTTTTTATTAGAACTCGTCAACGTTGGAAATATTCCTTTCCAGAATTTGCGCATTATAGACATTCTTCCTTTTGTAGGGGATATGGGTGTTCGTCTGAATACACTTCCACGGAATACACATTGGGAACCCATATTAATTGATAACGTGATTCAGCTGTCCGGTAATCCGGTACTGGATATAGAATATAGTCTTTCAGAAGATCCTTGCCGGATGGCAGATGGTATTGTCGCCGTAGACAATGGCACTTGTACATCGCCGTCATGGAATAGTGATCCCAATGCACTGGGGGGCATCCAAAATGTCAATTCATTTAGAATCGATTTTGGTCCGCAGATCATCAACCCGATGGATACTTTCCAGTTTCTCGTCAAGATGGTTGCACCAGTGAGCGCTACCGGTATCGCGTACAACTCATTTGCATGGGCTGGCGAACGAACCGACAATGGCAACACACTCGCTGCAGAACCTAACAAGGTCTGCATTATCATCAAGCAAGATACCATCGGTAATTTTGTGTGGATCGATGAAGATATGGATGGCCGTCAGGATGCCGGAGAGTTACCTATCGAAGGGGTACCTATGGCTTTGTTTAATCCGCGCGGTGAGTTAATGGCGTATACGTATACTGATGTTAACGGACATTACCTCTTCTCCTCCGTCGCTGACTCTGCAACACAGACATGGATTCAGGGAGGAATACAAAGGGTAGTATCACCAGATAGCAATTATTATGTTGTTTGCGGATATGATCCAATTGCTATGGCAGGGATTAATATCGGCCCGGGATTGATTGTGAATGAAACAAATTACGCGCTTACCCTTCATAATATAGGTAGTGATACGCTGGACAATGATGGTTCAGTCGCCGGATCAGATGGCGCAATGACACCATCCTTTTTGGATGGGCTCATCTACGAAGCGCATTATTCCGGACCACCGACGCAGGATACCACTGTGGATTTTGGATTCTTTATTCCATTGTTTAGCCTCGGTAACCAGGTATGGTTCGATGACAATAATAATGGCCTGATAGATCCTCTTGAATCTTTTGTTGACAGCGCACTGGTCATCTTGCATTATTACGATCCAGGCTCCATGACTTGTTATGTCCTCGATAGTCAGTATACAGATAGTAATGGATTATACCTTTTCGATTCCCTGTTTATGGGTCAATACCTTGTTGAAGTGGCTGCTTCCAATTTTGGGCCAGGTGGCGCATTGCAAGGATACAACAGCAGTAGCGCAGGAGTTACACTAAATAGTGGACCTTATGAAACTGCCCCAGATCCGGATACCAATATCGACGGTGATGACAATGGTACCTTCAACGGTAATCTGATGTTCCCTGGATCGGTCTTTAGTGATACGATCACCCTTTCTGATATTGAACCTTTAAACGAGACCCCAGACAATGATCTGAGTGGATCTCCTGATGAAAACTCAAATCTTACTATTGATTTAGGTTTTGTGATAGAAGTAACCATCGGTGGTAATGTCTGGTTTGATGTCGACAATGATGGACTTCAACCAGGTACAGAATCTACCGTTGCAGGAGTAACCGTTAATTTATATCTCGATACCAACATGGATGGTATTCCAGATGGACCTCCGGTAGCTACGCAAATGACAGATGCTAATGGTGACTATTATTTCGATGGTCTGTTAGAAGGAAAATATATAGTTGGTGTAGTACCACCAGCTAACCTCAATGGTAGCAGCACACCTACAGGCGGTGAAGCTGATGACCAGGTGGACAATAACGACAATGGTGTACAAGCGACACCAGGAGATGAAATCTTGTCAGGCACCATCATGCTGATGGCCAATGCCGAGCCAAATGATCCGAATGAACAAGGAAGCGGTGGCGGATTTGACCTGCTCGATGACAATAATGGCGATATGACGATTGACTTCGGATTGGTGCCAAGTATGGCTATCGGTAGTACAGTCTTCGGAGACTATAATAACAATGCCATCCAGGATCCTTCCGAGCCAGGCATTGAAGGAGTCACCGTACTCGTCTTCAATGATATCGCCGGTGATGGATATACACCTGGTATTGATACCATAGTTGCTACAACAACAACTGATGTAAATGGTGACTATTATGTTGGCAATTTGTTCCCTGGAACTTATGTAGTTGGTATCCTTCCTACAAGCGGCTTACCACTTTCAAGTAATGAGACGCTGGATGAGAATGATCCGAATACGGATGCGGATGGCTTTGACAATGGTATGCAGGTTGCCAGTGGTGATTCTATCTTCAGTGGTAGTATAACCTTGTTACCATTAACTGAACCTGACAACACCATTGAAACAGAACAAGGGAATGATCAGGATGATGCGGATGAAACGAACGGTAACATGACTGTTGACTTCGGTTTATATCCGGGCGTAAGTATCGGAAGTACCGTATTCTCAGATCTTGACAATGACGCATTCCATGAGCCAGGATTAGGTGAGAACGGAATTCCTGGTGTGCTCGTGATCTTATATGACGAAAACTTGAATCCGCTGGATTCTACCATTACCAATAGCGATGGTGATTATTACTTCGGTGGATTACCAGAAGGTGATTATATCGTTGGTATTCCTGCACAGGCATTCCTTGCGGATGAAGGATTGGAACATTTCCCTGTTTCAAGTACAGATATCGCCAGCACATCACTGGATGACAATCTCGACGAAAACGATAACGGAGCTCAGGCTTCGGGTCCGGGTACCGCGGTGTATTCACCAATCATTACCCTGGCCGTAAATTCAGAACCTACCGCAGCACAAGAAAGTGGAAGCGGCGGCACACAAGATGATGCCAACGATTCTGATGGCAACATGACTGTTGATTTTGGTTTTGTTCCATTATTCAGCTTAGGTAACCAGGTGTGGTTTGATGATAACAATAATGGTATCATCGACCCTGCAGAAACCTTTGCAGACAGCGTTTTAGTGATACTGCATGCATTCGATGGCACTAATTACACAGTCATTGAATCGATGTATACCGACATAAACGGATTATACTTGTTTGATACCTTATTTACAGGAGAATACCTTGTAGAAATCGCGGCTTCTAATTTTGGACCGGGCGGAGCACTGCAAGGATATGCCAGCAGTAGTAATGGTGTCACGCTCAACAGTGGACCTTATGAAACCGCACCAGATCCGGATGGCAATAATGATGACGATGACAGTGGTACCCGTAATGGAAATCCAAATTTCCCAGGTTCCGTTGTCAGCAGCCTGGTGACCTTGTCTGTCAATGAACCTCTCAATGAAGATCCGGACAATGACAACAGTACAGCAGCCGACGAACACTCTAACCTCACTGTTGACTTTGGATTTGTCATCGAGGTCACTGTAGGTGGGAATGTCTGGTTTGATGTTGACAATGATGGTCAGCAGCCTGGTACAGAAAGCACAGTAGCCGGCGTCCAGGTCAACTTATATCTTGATACCAATGTCGATGGCATTCCAGACGGACCTGCTATCGCTACACAACTCACAGATGGAAACGGCGACTATTATTTTGATGGTTTGACCGAAGGAAAATATATTATCGGTATTGATCCTCCTGCGGCACTTTCAGGTAGCAGCACGCCAACAGGTGGTGAGGGTGATGACCAGATAGATAATAATGACAACGGTGCTCAGGATGCTCCTGGAGATGAAATATTCTCCAATACCATCATGCTGATGGCCAACACCGAACCTAATGATGCAAACGAACCAGGAAGCGGTGGCGGATTTGACGCGCTTGATGACAACAACGGTGATATGACCATTGATTTTGGTCTAGTACCTGCTATGTCATTGGGTAGTACTGTCTTCGTGGATGACAATAATAATACTATCCAGGATCCTTCCGAACCAGGTATCGCAGGAATCACAGTGATCCTGTTTGATGACGTTGCTGGTGATGGATATACACCGGTTATCGATGTGATCCTGGCTACAACAACTACAGATGTCAATGGTGATTATTACTTCGGTAACTTATATCCGGGCACCTATGTAGTGGGTATTATTCCTCCTTCAAATCTTCCGCTCTCCAGTAATGAAGCAGCAGATGAAAATGATCCAAACTCTGACCTCGATGGATTTGATAATGGTATGCAGGTCAGTAGCGGCGATCCGATCTATAGTGGCAGTGTTGAACTCTTGCCACTCACAGAGCCAGACAATACAACTGAAACTGAGCAAGGTGGTGATCAGGATGATGCAGATGAAACAAATGGTAACATGACCGTTGACTTCGGATTATATCCTGGCGTCAGTATCGGAAGTACCGTGTTTTCTGATCTGGACAATGATGCTTTCCATGAGCCAGGACTTGGCGAGAATGGAATCCCGGGTGTGATCGTCATCTTATATGATGAAAACCTCAACCCACTGGATACAACAATTACGAATAGCGATGGAGATTATTTCTTCGGTGGTTTACCTGAAGGAAATTATATCGTTGGTATTCCGGCACAGTCTTTCCTCGCAGATGAAGGATTAGAATTCTTTCCAAACTCAAGCACTGATATCGGAAGCACCACGCTGGACGATAATACAGATGAAAATGATAATGGAGCACAAGCAGGAGGACCAGCAACAGCCGTATTCTCTCCTGTGATCACCTTGAGTGTCAATTCAGAACCAACAGGTGCTGCAGAAAGCGGAAGTGGTGGTATCCAGGATGATGTAGAAGACAGCAACGGTAACATGACCATTGATTTTGGGTTTGTACCTGGATCAACACCACTGGTGGGTCTGGCTAAGTATGCTGTCAATGTGACGAACCTGCCTGATGGAAGCGCGAACGTAACGTATGAATTGAATATTCAGAACTATGGTGACATGTTTATCCAGAACCTTCAGGTGACGGATGATCTCGCTCTAACGTTCCCTCCTACATGCGTTCCGACAGTGATCAGTATTACTTCCAGCGATTTTGTTGAAAATGTAAACTACAACGGAGTATCAGATATTAACCTGTTATCAGGTACTGATAATCTTCCGATCGGAGGCAGTGGATCTATTAGTCTTACTATTCATATAGATGAGTGTGGTACTGATTTTGGTCCATTCTCAAATACAGCTATCCTGACCGGTGCGAGTCCATTTGATGTCACCATCACGGATGACAGCCAGGATGGAAGTAATCCTGATCCGGATGCAGATGGTGATCCGACCAATAATGATGAACCTACAATTGTTAATTTCGATCAGAACCCTTCTATCGGAGCTTCTAAGCGCGTAGCAGATGCCACCCTCAATGCAGATGGCAGCTTTATCGTGCTGTACGAAATCAATATCGAAAACTTCGGTGATGTCAACCTTGACAGCATTCAAGTCACCGATGATCTGACGACAACCTTCCCTGCACCATGTTCTATTCTGGATATCGTGCTGACAGGAAGTAATGACATACAAATCAATCCGGCTTATGACGGCCTTACAGATTTCAATTTGTTGATCGGGAATAATTCCCTTCAACCAGGAGAAAACTCAAGCATCTTGCTGGAAGTAACCGTAGATGAATGCGCAGGTTCAGGACCGTTTTCAAATCAGGCTGTGGTCACTGGTATTGCCCCTGATGGCACTACCGTCCAGGATAGCACTGTCAATGGCAGTGATCCGGATCCGAATGGTGACAACAACCCAAATGAAGACAGCCCTACACCATTCTCGCTCACTGAAGAGCCAAATCTAGGCCTGGCTAAGTATCTAAGCCACGAGCCAATCAACAACGGCGATGGAACTTATACAGTGTCATTCTGCATTCGTGTGGAGAATAATGGCAATGTAAATATTGATAGCCTCAGCATCACAGATGACCTGAATGCAACATTTGGTACGACCTGCGCTTATGATGTGACAGGTATTAACAGTGAAGAATTCCAGGTCAACACCGGCTACAATGGCGACACCGATACGGAGCTACTGGTAGCAGGCGAAGAAATCAAGAGCTGGGATGAAGGCGAGATCTGCATGACCGTGCTTGTTGGTCCATGTGATGACCTGGGTCCTTTCACCAATTCAGCAACAGGTACAGGTGAAACACCAACAGGTGTTCCTGTCACCGATGTATCGCAGACGGGTACAAATCCTGATCCTGACGGAGATGGTGACCCGACCAATAATGATGAACCTACAGAATTTGAATTTGCTGAAAATCCAGTAATAGGGATTGCAAAACGTGCACTCAGTGTAGATAATCTTCCGGATGGAAGTTCTACAGTAACCTACGAGTTTAATGTGCGCAATTATGGAAATGTTGGTGTATCAGGCCTCCAAGTGACGGATGACCTTGCACTGACCTTTCCTGCAACATGTCAGGTGAGTGTGCTTAGCATCACCTCTGATGACTTTACTGAAAATATCAATTACAACGGAGTATCCAATATCAACCTTCTCACGGGTATAGATATCCTGCCGGTTGCCGGATCAGGCTCTATTACGATCGTGGTCAATGTTGATAATTGCGGATTGAACGAAGGTCCATTTAATAATACAGCACAAGTGACCGCTGTCAGTCCGACCAGTCTTGCCATCAGCGATGATAGCCAGGACGGTAGTGACCCGGATCCCGATGCGGATGGAAATCCTACCAACAACACGGTTCCTACACCGGTGTCATTTGATCATACATCCTTGATAGGTGCGGCTAAACGCGTTGCGCAAGCTACCCTCAATTCGGATGGAAGTTTTGTAGTCTTGTATGAAATCAATATCGAAAACTTCGGCAATGTCACACTTGATAGTGTACAAGTCACCGATGATCTGATCGCTACATTCCCAGCGCCATGTGCCATACAGAATATAGTACTGACAGGAAGCAATGATATTGAAATCAATCCTGACTATAATGGTGATACAGACATCAATCTCCTGTTAGGTACCAATACACTGGAACCTGGCGAAGTTTCGAGCATTCTTCTCGAGATTACGATGGATAGCTGTGCCGGTACAGGCCCATTCCTCAACTACGCAGTAGTCTCTGGAGTAAGCCCTGATGGCACGACCGTGCAGGACAGCACCGTCAATGGTAGTGACCCTGATCCAAATGGTGATGGCACTCCGGACGAAGACAGTCCTACACCTGTGAGTCTGTTAGAAGAACCAAATCTTGGTCTGGCTAAATATTTAAGTCACGACCCAATCAATAATGGAGATGGCACATATACCGTCACTTTCTGCCTCCGTGCAGAAAATAATGGCAACGTCAATATTGAGGACCTGAGTATCACTGATGATCTGGATGCAACATTTGGTGCACTCTGCGCTTATGATGTCACGAGCATCAACAGTGAAGAGTTCCAGGTGAACACTAACTACAACGGCGATACAGATATTGAATTGTTGTTACCAGGTGAAGAACTGAAGAGCTGGGAAGAAGGCGAGGTCTGTATTACAGTGCTGGTAGGCCCTTGCGATGCACTCGGACCATTCTCTAATACTGCAACCATCACTGGTGAAACACCTATTGGTGATCCGGTGACGGATGTTTCACAGGAAGGTTCTAATCCTGATCCGGATGGAGATGGTGATCCAACAAATAATGATGAACCAACCACTTTTGATTTGGCAGAAAATCCGGTTGTCGGTATTGCCAAGCGGGCAGTCAATGTTACCAACCTGCCTGACGGAAGTGCAAATGTTACCTACGAGTTTAACATACGTAACTATGGAGATGTAGCTATCTCAGCTATTCAGGTCACTGATGATCTGGCGGCTACCTTCCCACCTACATGTGTACCAACGATTATCAGCCTGACCTCTGATGATTTTGCTGAAAACGCATCCTTTGATGGAGTTGCTGATATCAATTTGTTGACGGGTACTGATCTGCTTCCAGTAGCGGGTACCGGATCAATCTTATTGACCATCAATGTAGCTGAATGTGGTACTAATGACGGACCATTTGCAAACTCTGCTACAATCACAGGTGCTAGTCCAACAGACGTCACCATCAGTGATGATAGTCAGGATGGAAGCGATCCTGATCCGGATAATGATGGTGATCCAACCAATAACAATGTTGATACCGAAGTTTCATTTGAATCAGAAGGATCTATCGGTATTGCCAAGCGATTGGTCAGCATCGAATACCTGGCCGATGGCTCCGCTGACATGATCTTTGAATTTAATGTTGAAAATTTTGGTACCGTTGATCTGGATAGTCTCCAGGTAGTAGATACCTTGATTACGACATTCGGTGCACCTTGTTCGATCTCTATTTTGACATTGACGAGTGATGATTTTATTGTCAACCCAACTTTCAATGGTATTACAGATTTCAATTTGCTGAATGGATGGGAAACACTTGAAATCGGCAATAAGGGAGCTATACTCCTTGAAGTCAACATAGCAAGCTGTGAGGAGAATCCAATCTATCCTGGACCATTTGACAATTCAGCATACGCCAGCGGTGTAGCACCTTCAGGTGTTGATATCGTGGATGAAAGTCAGAATGGTTCAGATCCGGATCCAAATGGAGACGGTGTACCTGATGAGTCAGATCCGACACCTATTAACTTCGAACAAGTCCTCAATATCGGTCTTGCCAAGAATGTAGTAAGTGCGGTGGTCAACAATGATGGTACATTCTCCATCACCTACGAATTCAATATTGAAAACTTCTCTACGGTAGTGATTGATTCTATCCAGGTGGTAGATGACCTTGGAGCTGCATTCCCTGGACCTTGTTCAGTAGCAGTGACAGAGCTCACATCCGATGACTTCCTGGTCAATCCTGCTTACGATGGAGTTACGGATATAAATCTATTGCTGGGTTCTGATGACCTCGTCGTCGATGACAAGGGTGCTATTTTGTTATCCATCCTTGTTTCGGATTGCGGCATCCTAGGCCCATTTGAAAACAATGCAACCCTCACTGGTGAAGGACCTGGTGGCGTGCCTCTCGTCGACGAAAGTGTTGATGGTACTGACCCTGATCCAAATGGTGACGGCGTACCTGACGAACAGAGTCCGACGATCGTTGACTTCAATGAAGATCCGATCATCGGGGTGTCTAAGCGTGTTAGCTCCGGTCCTGCATTAGATGAAGATGATAATTATGTACTCACCTATGAGATCCGTGTTCAAAACTACGGTGATGTAGATCTGGACAGCGTGCAGGTGGTAGATTCACTTGCGATCACCTTTGCACCAGCCGAAAGCTGGACACTGGTGAGCATCGAGAGTGAAGAGTTTAATGTAAACAACATGTTCAATGGAGGCACTGACCCAAATCTTTTATTGGGTAATGACCTCTTACTCGTGGGCAATGAAGGTGCTATCTATGTAACCGTTCGTGTAGCTCCTGGTGGCTTTGATGGACCATATATCAACATTGCGACAGGTTTGGCTGAAAGTCCATTCAGTACGGATGTGACAGATAACTCTCAGAACGGAAGTGATCCTGATCCGGATGCCGATGGAGATCCGACTAACAATGATGTTCCTACCCCAGTGATTCTGGCTTGCTTTGTGGATATTATTTGTCCTAACGTACCGGATACACTGTACTCACCAAATGATGTGGGATGGTGCAGAGCTGTATTCAACCTGCCGCCTGCTGAAATCATTACTTGTGCAGGAGCACCAGATAGCCTGATTCAGTACATGCTCATCGGACAAGGTGCCGAAGGTATACCTACTGATGTTTGGCTCACGGGCCAGCCTACAGGTCTTGAATATATAGTAGGTACGACCCAGGTGCTGATGCGTGCTAGTATCCCGAGTTTACCAGGTGTTGGATTCTCTGATACTTGTGTATTCTGGATTATAGTTCAGGATAAAGAATATCCGGTCGCCGTATGCGAAGACATCTTCGTGATGGTCGATGACAATTGTGAGTTTACGATCACACCGGATGATGTGGATGGTGGTAGCACAGACAATTGTGCGATTGACACCTTGCTGATCAGCCGTGATGGTGGCGTTACATTCGCAGACGAGGCTACATTCACGATTGCAGATTTGATTGACCCATTTGTACAGGTTATACTTCAGGTGACAGATACCAGCGGCAACACCAGTATTTGTGTAGCAACGGTAACCGTTATTGATGTGGATGCCCCTGAAGTAACTTGGCTTGACGATATCACTGGAGAAACAGAACCTAACGTTTGTTATGGTAAGATTCCGGTAGTCATACCTCCAATCATGAGTAATGACAATTGTCCTCCGGTGATTACATTGGATCAATACCCCGATGCAGGTGTCTTGTTTGGTTCCACGCACCAGGATAGCATTGAAGTATTCCTCATTGCCACCGATATAGATGGTAATATGGATACCTGCTCATTGTTTGTACATCTCAATGATACAGAAGTGCCTGAATGGCTCAATTGCCCACGCCCTCCAATCCAGACGAAAGCTATGCCTGGTATGTGCGGAGCATTTGTAAACTTCTCATTGCCGATCGCTACTGACAACTGTGAGCTGGATACGCTCATTCAAATCGATATGACAGGTCTGACCTCAGGTGACATGTTCCCTGTAGGTACGACCATACTCAAATACCTGGCGTATGACGTAGCCGGAAATGTAAGTGATACATGCCGTATCAAGATTCTGGTCAACGATGCACAGATTCCTGTGATCACATGTCTGGAGGATCTGAGCGTCGTCAATGATGCCGGAGAATGCGGTGCTGTGGTCAATAACCTGGCGATCGAAGCGACAGATAATTGTCCGGATAATATCGCCATCACTTACGAAATCACTGACGAAAATGGAGATGTAGTTTCCTGCGGTATCACAGATGCCAGCGGCGAACTCTTCCCAGTCGGTGTTAACACAGTAACTTATAAAGTATACGATCAGTCTATCGTCCTCATTACAGAGGTCGTACAAAGTCTGGTCGATGCTATAGAGATCACCAACTTTGGACCTTCCACAATGGATCTGAGTTGTGTGACGATACAGCGTGTTGGAGCAGGTCTCGAGACGTACGTGATTCCTGATGGAACCATTGTCCCTCCTGGCGGAACCTATGTGTACACCTTCAGCACAAACATAGCTGCGGGTACTCCGGCAGGATATATCCTTGTACTGGAAGACACACAGTATGACCATGTCAGCACCAATGGATACAATATTGGAGCAGGATTTACAGGTGTGCTCAATGGCGGCGACGTCTGGAGGCAATACATTTGTGATCATGACAATGCAGGTGACTGGGTGGTAGCTGATGCTTGTCATCCAAGCACCATAGGCGTCCTCAACGAAGGCCTGGTGTTCTTCCCTGACAACGGAACAATCTCATCCTTGCAAAACCAATTGCCAAATGAGGTGACATGTCAGTTTACAGTCACGGTGACAGACATAGAGCTACCTTACTGCGCTGAGAATCTGGAGAACAATTACCAACCAGACGACCTGCCAGTAGCAATTGATTTATTGAATGATGGTTGCGCAAGTTCTGTCATCAACGTTACGGATGTATTTGAAGTTGGACACTTAAATGTGATTGATCTTCAGATCACCTATCCGAATGTTGGAGCCTTGACAGTGACGATCACCAGTCCGTCTGGAACTGAAGTAACTTTATTCGAAGGTCTGTGTCCAGGTCTGCAGGATGTTGATATCTCTCTCAGCGATACAGCAGATGTATCAGTCAACCTCGCACCATGTGGACCATTAGGTCAGGGCGGGTTCTATATCCCGCAAGATGCCTTAAGCATTTTCTGCGAAGAACCGGTTCAAGGAGCTTGGACGCTGGAAGTATCTTCAAGTAGTGGTGCAGTCGGTAGCATAGACAATTGGGAACTCCAGATCTTTGAACAAGTACCATATAGCCAGCAGGATACGATCATTGAAAATGTCCTTGGCGAATGTGGAGCTCCGTTTACATGGACGCACCCTATCGTAGGCGACAACTGCTGCGATGGAGAGATTACAGTTGATTATGAAACAGAGGATGGAATTGATGTGCCACAAGCCGGACCTATTGAAGGTGGTGAGACCGTTACTGAATTCTTTGAAGTAGGAATCACGACTATCATCTATACACTTACAGATGGCTCAGGTAATGTCAGTCAGTGTCAGTTTAATGTCACTGTCCTGGATACCGAAGCACCGATAGTAGCTTGTCCTCAGAATATCACGATCAATCTCGATCCGGGAGCATGCAACGTACCGGTAAATTTTGTACCGTCATTTATCTCTGATAATTGTTCGATTGACAGCATTTATTCTAACTCAGGTGAGTTCTTTGATATAGGCACACATGAAGGCACGATCATCGTCTATGACCCTGCCGGAAATGCGGATACCTGCACATTTACAATCAATGTGTTAGAGTACCTGCCTGGAAACACAGAACTGGCTTGTAATAACCAAATACAACTTTCATTACCTGAAGATTGTACAGTACAGGTCGGCGCCGATATGATTCTTGAAGGAGATGATTACAGGTGTTATGAAAACTACTGTATCACGATCGAAGACGAAGACGGTAATGTGGTTCCTGGTGGCATATTGACACTCGACCACGTTGGTACCTGCGTCACAGTCAGAGTTACAGATTGTCTTGGTGGAGGAAACTCATGCTGGGGTAAGATCTGTGTAGAACTCAAGCTCAAGCCAGAGATACTTTGTCCTCCGGATATCACCGTGGGTTGTAACCAAACGACCAACATAGACGTCACCGGAGAGCCTGAAGTCCTGTCATGCGAACAAACCATCACGACAACGTACACTGATGATTTTACAGATAATGGAGAGTGTGGTGAACCACGCATCTTTATAGAAAGGACCTGGAAGGTTACCGATGAATCAGGTAATTTCTCAACCTGTGTGCAGAATATCACGGTAGAGAGTTTCAGGTTTGATCAGGTTGAATTCCCGGCGCATGTCATAGCCTATAGCTGTGTGGATGTAGTCAATAATCCAGATCTGCTAACACCTGCATACAGTGGTGAACCGACGATCAATGGACAATCCATCTATGGTGATCACTATTGTGAAATATTCGTAGGCTACTGGGATGAAAAACTATATGATGCAAATTGTGAAGGATCATATTCGATCCTGCGCCATTGGCTGATACAGGATGAATGTCTTCCATTAGAAGAAGGAGTCAATCCATTGCGCCATATCCAGAATATCCAGGTCAAAGACAATGTTGACCCAGTCATCACTTGTCCACAGGATATCACCGTGAGTACAGGCAATGGTTGTGTGGCCGGTATTAGTCTTCCGGTGCCGCATTATGGTGACGTTTGTTCAGATGTAGCAACATTTACCGTCCAGACCAGCTCAGGATCACTCCTGCACTATGGAGGTAATAACTATGTACTGGCCAACCTGGAGATCGGAACACACACCGTGACCTATAAGATTTCAGACAACTGCAAGAATACAGTGACCTGTCAATTCCAGATCACGGTGGTAGATGATGTCAAGCCAGTCGCTATATGTGATGAACATACGATCGTGACACTGACAAATGACGGACCTAATGGAGTAACATTAGTACCAGCATCTGTCTTTGATGACGGTAGCTGGGATAATTGTGGACCGGTTACCTTCAGAGTACGCAGGATGGATAGTTGTATTGATTTTGACTGGACCACCGAAGGGGCATGTGTCGATGACAATCCTGGAGGTATCCCACCAGTCAATAGTCGTGACCGTGGTACCGTACAACGTGAATGTGCAGTATTTGCATGCTGCGATGTGGGTAACGGACCAGTGATGGTCGAACTTGAGGTCACTGACATACACGGTAATGTCAACACATGTATGGTTGAAGTGGAAGTACAGGATAAACTGTCACCTTTCGTGGAATGTCCGCCGGATATCATCGTAAGCTGTGATTTCTGGTTCAATGTCCAGGAAGGAACCTTTGTCGATGCCGAAGGAAATGGAAACGGTAATCTCGATGAGGACCCACTGACACCGATATTTGGAAATATGTACGATGCTTTCTCTTACAATGACGATGAAAGCGTACGTAACAATATCATCATCAATGACCCGGGCAATGAGCAATACAATCAACCTCATTTCTGGGGTATCGATGGATGGGCAGATGATAATTGTGAGGTGAGTCTGCAGGTGCGCGTCAGAGTGATTGACGATTGCAGTGGAAATGACTTACCAGCTAATGCTCCTCCGGGTGCCGTAAAACTCATTGAACGCAGGTTCAGTGCACTTGATGGCAATGATGGAGTAGCACCAGGTACATGTACACAGCGAATCTGGGTGGTCAATTACGATCCATTCTACATTACTGATAATACTTGCAATAACAGCAACACCCAGGATGGAGTCATCTGGCCATGTGATGTACTCATCACTACGTGTCCTGAAGACCCAATGGGAACAGGACAGCCGACGATCTTCAGTGACGGATGCAGCCTGATTGGTGTGACGTTTGAGGATACCAGATTTGATTTTGTCGACGGAGCTTGCTTTAAGATTCTGCGTGAATGGAAAATCATAGACTGGTGCCAGTACGTTCCTCAGACCGGTGCCGGACAGTGGTCCTATGTACAAGTCATCAAGGTTCATGACGAAGATGGTCCAGCATTCCAGGATTGTCCTACAGAACCTGTTGAACTGTGTGTTGCAGATCAGGGAATCCGTTTGCCAGCTAATAATCAGGCATTCCTCGGTGAAGATGACCCGAATGCGTCAAGCTGCAGTGTGCATGTTACGCTTGAACATACCATCAAGGAAACCTGCAGTGATGTGGTGTTCTATGATGTGAAAGTGTATCCGTTTAACGGAACAGACTTTATACAACTGAAACCAAGAACAGCGGCCACTATCGATACAGCACATTTGGCAACATTGAATTTTGATACCGAACTAGCTAGCTTGTTCAGTATACGTCAGAACGGATTACCATATAACGATCCGCTTGATTGTAGTGATTACCACAAGGTGCTGTGGAGTGTGGAAGACGGTTGCGGTAACTGGAGTCATTGTGAATATTTGTTCAGACTCGAAGACTGCAAGCAACCAACACCGGTATGTATCAATGGATTGAGCACAGTCGTCATGCCGATCGGTGGTGAAGTAACTGTATGGGCTAAGGACTTCAATGCATCAAGCTTTGATGATTGTACGCCGGCTGAAAACCTCTTGTATAGCTTTAGTGGTGATACTTACGAGCCAAGCTACACCTACACATGTGACAATGTTCCAGCGTTTGGAGCACAGCTCTCTGTGGATATCTGGGTAGCGGATGCGGGAGTGGATCATAACTGTAACGGTCAGATAGAATGGAGTGAGCGCAATAAAGATCATTGCACCACCACCATTGTGATCACCGACAATGCAGGTGTCTGCCCGGGCAGTGGAAGTATACTGGCTGGTGAGATCCTGACACCTCGTACAGATGCAGTCGAATTGGTCAATGTATTCCTGAGCAATCCGGATTATGTTTTCCCATCCTATACAACACTGACGGATGGTCGTTTCAGATTTGGATCAGTGCCTTACAACGAATCCTATACGATCACTCCTGCAAGGAATGATAATCATAAGAATGGGGTAAGCACACTTGACCTGGTCAGAATCCAGAAACACCTGTTGGGTCTTGAGGAGTTTACCAGTCCATATCAGTTCATTGCCGCGGATGCTAACAACAACCAGCAAGTCAGTGCCATTGACATGATCGAGATCAGGAAACTGGTACTGGGTATCTATCCTACATTCCCGCAAAATCAAAGCTGGAGATTTGTAGATGTAGGTACGGGCATAACACTGGAGAATCCATGGCAACATAGTGAAATCATCCAGATAACAGATCTGGCCTCCGACAGTATGATGTACAATGATTTTGTAGCGGTCAAGGTGGGTGATGTGAACAATACCGCCAAGGCAAATGCGCTACAGGTGTTGCCAAGGGATGGTCAGCGGATTGTCTTTGTCAACGTGACCGAAGCCGATACAGAGGAAGCAGGCGATCTGGTTAAAATCAATTTTACGATTGATGAACAACTGGAGGGCTTCCAATGGACACTTGAATCAAGCGGGCTGGAATATATGGGTATGGAAAGCAGTACCATCAGCATGGATGATAGTCATATCGGATTGTTGCAGGATGGTGTGATGACGATGAGCTGGAATGCGGTACCTGGTAACGAGACTTCAGGTGCACACCAACAGGATCAAACTTTCTCGATGTTATTCCGTAAGATGTCAGGGGGCAACCTCAAGGACATGATTCGGATGACCAGTCGGGTTACTGAATCTGAAGGGTATACACTTGCAGGTGAAACAGTACAGCCTCAACTGCATTTTGGATCTGCTAATTCACCACTCGAGTTTGCATTGTATCAAAACGAACCTAATCCATGGAACGGGACAACACTCGTACGATTTGACCTGCCAGAAGAAGGGGATGTGAAGTTCACGGTATTCGATGCATCAGGAAAAGTGGTGGTCCTCAAGGAAGCTTTCTATAAGCCAGGCCCTCATTCAGTATTGATCAACAACAAGGATATCAATACAAATGGTGTGTTCTATTACAGGGTCGATTGTGGCCAGTATAGCGCAACCAAGAAGATGGTCAGGATAAACTGATAGCACTTTATAGGCAATAAGCATAGAAAAGAAGCCCTGGCAATCTGCCGGGGCTTCTTTTTTTTACGACTTTGACAATGCCTGATCAGATTGCAAAAGAAAGGGGATATTAGCAGAAAGTTGGACTGGTTTAAAAATTATCTTTGTCAGGTCTATGTATGATATCATACTGAGTTTTATCACCGCCTTTTTACTTGTGTACCTCGCGATACCCAGTATCATCAATATCGCTAAGGTGAAACATCTCTATGACGTGCCGGATCACCGGAAGTCGCATGACGAGGTCGTCCCGACACTGGGGGGTGTCGCCATATTTGCAGGCGTCATCTTTAGCATTATCCTTTGGACTCCCTTTGAGGTCTTCGGAGATCTTCAGTATATCCTTTGTTCGTTTATCATCATCTTCCTGATCGGAGCCAAGGATGATATCCTTCCGATGTCTCCTTACCGGAAAATGATGGGGCAGATTTTTGCCTGTTTCATATTGGTCTTCAAGGCGCAGGTGCGGCTGACCAGCTTGTATGGCATCTTTGGCGTGTATGAGATGCCAGAGATTGCTTCTATCCTGCTGTCTATGTTTACGATCCTGGTGATCATCAATGCCTTCAACCTCATCGATGGCATCAACGGATTGACAGGAAGTTTGGCCACTTTGATTTCGATTACGCTAGGCACCTGGTTTTTTCTTGTAGACCGAGTTGATCTTGCGATCATTGCCTTTTCACTCGCGGGAGCAACCATCGCATTCCTGCGCTACAACATTACGCCTGCCAGGATATTTATGGGGGATACCGGATCGATGCTCATCGGCCTGATTTCTGCCATCCTGGTCATCGAGTTTATTGAAATTCATACCGAAATCCAAGGCTCACCCTACGCCTTCAAGGCTGTTCCCGCCGTTGCAGTTGGCATCCTGATCCTGCCTCTCTTCGATACCCTGCGTGTCTTTGTGGTTCGCCTGGCTAAAGGAAAATCTCCCTTGCACCCCGACAGGAGCCATATCCATCATCTTTTACTTGATGCCGGATTGTCGCATATGCAAGCCACAAGCGTGCTATTGATTGTCAATCTCGCCTTTATCTTCTTTGTGGTTTTCTTCCAGGATCTCGGTAACCTAAAACTCCTCATCATCATCCTGTTGATGGCTTCAGTCCTTACCTTCATTCCTGGCCTTATCTCAAAAAGTAAGAAGAGAGGAGAAGTTAGAAGTTAGCAGTCCTCAGTCCTCAGTCCTCAGTTTCAGTCCTCAGTCCTCAGTTTCAGTCTTCAGTCTTCAGTCTTCAGTTTGAAAGGTAACAGTAGGCAGTCAGCAGTGAAATCTTCATGCCATTTAGCGTAGCCGAAGTGAACAGTTAGCACTTAGCAGCTCAGTGAAGTCCATGCAGGCATTTGGCGGAGAGAAGTTAGCAGTTAATTCTTCAGGTCACTGAGCGTAGCCGAAGTGACCTTAACGCTCCTTGCCCCTTGCTCCTTGCTCCTTGCTATTCCACAACCACTTTCCTCAACTTAATCACCCCTGTCCAATCCAGTACCTTAATGATTGGATAGACCGGATCAAATTCAAATTTCTTCACCGCAAAATTTGCACGTCCACCATACATGTGGTGATTGTTGTGCAATCCCTCTCCCAGCATGATCAAGTCAACTGGAAACAGGTTACGTGAAGTATCTTTCATTTTGAAATTGATATAGCCAAGGCTGTGTGCAAACCAATTGATGATGACACCATGGAATGGACCCATGATCGCATGGATGATAATCAATGGATACAACCACCATGGAGCATCAAGCGCAAAATAAATCAGGACATAAATAGCTACCCAGAGAAGACGAATGTATCCGTTAGATGCAAAGCGATCAAACGGACCCCAGTCTGGAATATCTTTGGTGAATGTTGGATCTACCGGAACTGATTTTTCAAAAATGTGGAGGTAGGTATTACGTGTACGCCACATCATGGCAAATAAATTGGCATCGTATTTTGGTGAATGTGGATCCAGTTCTGTATCAGCATACGCATGATGCATCCTGTGCATGATTCCATATGCCCTTGGGCTCAGATAGGAAGAGCCCTGGAAAACCCAGGAAATCACATAAAAAAACTTTTCAACACCCTTACTCATCGTAAACATGCGATGGGCAGCATACCGGTGATTGAAAAAGGACTGTGTAAACAGCGAAAGGTACCAATGCGCACCTAAAACGGCTAAAACCCACATAAACTGATGATTTTGAGATGATAATGCTGATGAAGCGTGCAAAGATATTTCAAAATGAGCGATTTCAAAGTATTAACTATGCAAATAAAAGACGAAGCAGCATGAAAATATACCTGAAGAGAACCAATCAGGCAGTCCGTTTTGAAGCCACCAATGAGCGCGGACACACTGTAAACGTTGAGGGAAGTAAGGATATCGGAGGCGAAGATTCTGCCCCGTCGCCCACGGAGCTCCTCTTGATGAGCCAGGCGGGTTGCACCGCCATCGATGTAGTCGAATTGTTAAGAAAAATGCGGCAACCCCTGGAACACCTCGAAATCGAAACAGAAGGTTTCAGGGCCCAGGACCAGGTGCCTAAAATCTTTACACACATTCATCTGCATTACAAACTGTACGGAAAGGTAAATCCGGAGAAAGCAGAAAAAGCAATTTCAATGTCAATTGAAAAGTACTGCACGGTGAGTAAGATGATAGATCAGGTAGCAAAACTTACACACAGTTTTGAAGTGATTATTCCGGACACTCCTGAATCACTCTAGATCAAAGGATCTATCGAGAACCAAATTTTATGGGCAATGTAAAAATAACAGGCCTGGCAATACCTTTATGTATGCCTGGATTCCATGTGTATTTTTCTTGCATGACGGTCATTACACGTAGTGCTTCTTCATCACATCCATATCCTAATCCTCTAACTACTTTCAAATCCTCCATCTTACCCTCAGCGTTAACTGTAAATTGTACAGCGACATTACCCGAAATTCCAAACCGCTTGGCATCCGCAGGATAACGAACTTCTGTATAAACAAATTTGTACATCTCAGTGTCTCCTCCCGGAAATGAAGGCTTTTGCTCTACTTGTGCGGCCAGCAGTACATCTTTTTCAGTTATCGTGCTATCCTGTTGAGCACAGACATGATTAATCGAAATCAGAAAGACCAAAGTAATAAGAAGTGTAATCCGCATGATTGAATTTTGAAAGATGATCATTGTTGTAATACAAATTTTATCGGCAGGGTAAACAAGGCCTTCACAGGTTGACCATTTGTCTTGGCAGGCGTCCACCGATGTGCCGTATTCATCGAAGCGATCGCACGCACAGCTTCTTCATCACAACCGGAACCAATCCCTTTGATCACAAAAAATCAGATAAAACTCCTTTTTCATCTACCATAAATTCGACCGTGACAGTTCCGGAAACCTTCTTTTGCCTTGCTTCAGCAGGATATTTTATAACTGAATAAATGTACTTATACATATATTCCGCACCTCCAGGAAAAACTGGCATCACCTCAGGCTTTGGAGGCGCTTTTTTCATCTGAGCATATCCCTCTACTGGTCCGATCAGAAGCAGTAGGAAGAAAAAGAGATAACCTTTGTTCATCATTATCGTTTTTGGAAGTTTTCAAATCTTTATTACTGAATGTCATATGACACTTGATACGATGCCTTGACAAATGATCATCGCCACTAAAGCCCTGGGTTTTGTAGTTTTGAAGATATATTGGCGTGGCATTAAAAGTACAATAATTATGAAAAGAAGGTCTTTTGTTCAATCCGGTAGCCTTGCAGTTACTTTTTCAGCCTTCACTCCTTTGTTAAATATGATCAACCCTGCAACATATCAAATGAAACTCCTGCGCCGCAATGTTGGCATCTTCAATGAAAAGGGAGGCACCATCGGCTGGCTCATTCAACCCGATGGAATCGTTGTCATCGATACCCAATGGAAAGAACAATCACAACACCTTCTCGAAGAAATTCAAAAACAACAGTCCGGTCCCGTTGATTTGCTGATCAACACGCACCATCACGGAGATCATACATCAGGCAATATCGCCTACAAAGGCATCGCTAAGCACATCCTGGCGCACGAAAATTCGAATATCAATCAACGCACCTCCGCCGAAAAGAACAACAATGTAGCAGATCAGCTTTTTCCTGATCTTACATACTCCGATCGCTGGCAACAATCCATCGGTGACGAAATCATCGATATTCAATACCTGGGCCCCGCACACACCAACGGAGACAGCATCATCCATTTCCAAAATGCCAACGTAGTGCATTGCGGTGACCTCGTCTTCAATCGCCGTTATCCATACATTGATAAATCAGCAGGCGCCTCCATTGAAAACTGGATTGAAATCCTCCAGCAGATGCAATCCTACTATGACAACGATGCCCTTTTTATTTTCGGCCACGCCCGCGAAGGCTATGACGTCACAGGGAATAAAAACGACCTGGCCGCTTTTGCGGATTATCTTACAGCCTTGCTTGAGTTTGTAACCAAGGAGATCAGAAGCGGAAGGTCCAGGGAACAAATCCTCACCACCACCGCCATCCCCGGTGCCCCTCAGTGGATCGGTGATGGTATCGAGCGCAGCCTCAATGCCGCCCTAGATGAAATTGTGAGAGAGTGAGAGGTAAGAGAGTGAGAGAGTGAGAAGTGAGAAGTGAGAGAGTGAGAGGTGAGAGAGTGAGAGGTGTAAGAGAGTAAGAGGTGAGAGAGTGAGAGCCATAAGAATGTAAGTAGCAATTTAATTTTTAGGATAAATGTGAAATCACAGTAATAATATGATAAGTCATCTGATCAATACCTCTTACCTCTTACTCTCTCACTCTCTTACACGTGTTTTGGGGAATTGACCTGGGCGGCACCAAGATAGAAGGCGTGGTCATGACCAGCCGTCACCCGGACAGCGTCATCGCGCGTCACCGCATCGATACAGAAGGATCGGGAGGGTATGAGCATGTCATGTATCGGATCAAATCGCTCTTAGATCATCTGATAGAAGTGACAGGTCACCATCCAGATGCTATTGGGATCGGAACACCTGGAACGATTGATCCACAAACAAGTTTTCTTAAGAACAGCAATACCCTTTGCCTTAATCATCATCCACTGGATAAGGATCTGGAAAAATTGCTTGGCGTCAAAGTGGCTATGGCCAATGATGCAAACTGTTTTGCACTTGCCGAATATCATCTGGGTGTAGTCGCCCGTGACTTTCCTGATGCTAAGGTTGTGTTTGGAGTGATTATGGGTACTGGTGTTGGTGGGGGAGTAGTGATTGACGGTAAGATCATCGGTGGACGTCATGGCATAGGAGGAGAGTGGGGCCATATGTTCCTTGATGAATCAGGCGAGGATTGTTACTGCGGACGACATGGCTGTGTTGAAACAATTATATCAGGTACCGCCCTGCAGCGCTATTATCTTAAACAGTCAGGCCACGAAAAGAAACTGAAAGATATATTGACCGATACTGCGGATCCCTATGCAACAGAAGTTAAAGAAAGGCTGATTTATTTCTTTGGCAAGGCATTGGGGCAAATCATCAATGTACTCGACCCTGATGTCATTGTCTTGGGCGGAGGATTGGGCAATATTGATTTTCTGTATACAGCAGGCCGGGAAGCGGTGGCCAATAATATTTTCAATCCTGTCCTCACGACACCTATTGTGCGGCCTGCATTGGGCGACAGCGCCGGTGTATTCGGCGCTGCGATGCTGATACAGTAATCTTTTGCACAACTTCCGATAGCCTTAGTTGTTGATTCCTCCAGGTTGCTTAATTTGCCCTTTCATTATGATCACGACATCCAAACTCACCTATGCATATCCGGGACAATCCCCGATCCAATTTCCGGATGTGCAATGCGGCGAAAATGAGCACGCCCTGATTCTCGGGCCTTCGGGTACCGGCAAGACGACCTTGCTGCATTTGCTGGGAGGTTTGATTTCGCCTGCCTCCGGTGAGATTACTATCGGTGGCACATCTGTTGACAAGCTTCGCGGCCATGCACTGGATGTGTTCAGAGGCAAACGGATTGGGATCATATTTCAGAAACCACATTTTATCCGTTCACTGACAGCTTTAGAAAATCTCTTGCTCACGCAATCCCTGGCCGGAAATGAAGCTGATAAAAAGCAAGCGCATCTTCTCCTCGAACGATTGTCCATCGGCCAAAAAGCAAATCATAAAACACACTCGATGAGTATCGGCGAACAACAACGCCTTGCCATCGCTCGCGCACTGATCAACCGCCCTGCTATTATTCTTGCGGACGAACCATCTTCTGCCCTGGATGATCAAAACTGTCAGCAAATGATTGAGCTCTTACTTCAGGTGGCCAATGAAGAAAAATCAAACCTGATCGTCGTCACCCATGATAGCCGGATCAAATCAATGATCGAAAAGAAAGTGTTCTTAACCTAATCACATGATCCCTGAATGAATATTTTCAAGCTAAGCTGGAAAAACATCCTCGCCAAACCCCTCAACAGCATCATGAGTGTATTGCTCTTTGCATTGAGCATCGGCCTGATTACTTTCCTGACGCTGTTCAACCATCAGTTTAAAAAGGGACTTGAAAATAATCTCGCCGGCATCGACCTGGTCATCGGTGCCAAGGGAAGTCCGCTGCAGCTCATCCTCAACAGCATGTACCACATCGATGCGCCTACAGGAAATATTGCGATAGGCGAAGCTGCACCATTCCTGAATCCTAAACATCCTTTACTCTCTGGTTCTATTCCACTGTCTTTAGGGGATAGTTATGGTGCATTTCGAATAGTGGGTACTACACCTTCTATTTTCAAATTCTATGGCGCCACACAAGTGGAAGGAGATATCTATAAAAAGGATTTTGATGTAGTGACAGGCTCAGACGTAGCTGACAAATTACATCTGCATATTGGTGATGAATTTTATTCCACGCATGGGCTGGAAGACAACCCGGACCTTGCACATGATCATGGGCACCCATTTGTCGTGAAAGGTATCTTGCAACCAACAGGCACAGTCCTTGACCAATTGATTCTCACCACTCCACAAACAGTCTGGAAGGTCCATGAGCACGACTCCACCGCCACAGATCAGGAAGGCTCTGGTCATGAAGGACATCATCATGATGATGCCATGCACAACCACACCTCCATGCCGATCATAGCAATCGATTCGTCCGAGGCACAAGTGCTTACAGATTCAATCATTGCTGCATTGCGCGCTCAACCTGATAAAGAAATCACCAGTGTACTGGTCAAGTTCAAAACCAGGACAAATATCCAATCCCTCAATCTCCTGCGCAATATCAATGCCAACACAGGCCTCATGGCCGCATCCCCAGCCATGGAGATCAACAGACTCTATTCGATGATGGGCAGCGGAACGGAAGCTTTACAATACATCGCCATCCTGATTGCAATCGTAGCAGCCATCAGCATTTTCATTTCCCTATACAGCTCGCTCAAAGAGCGTCGTTATGAAATGGCCTTGCTTCGTGTAGGAGGTGCGGGCCCAGGCAAATTGTTCCAGATGATCATTGCAGAAGGTTTATGGATCTCCATCCTGGGCCTCATCATTGGTTTATTAGCCGGCCACCTCGGTATGGAATTGGCAGGCAGCATCCTCGAAGAAGGCTACAAGTACCGCTTCACCGGCATGCTCTGGATCCCGCAGGAATGGTGGATCATCGGAGGTGCTCTCTTTGTCGGCCTTTTAGCCGCAGTCCTCCCGGCGATCCAGGGTTCGCGAACGGATCTGCATCGGACCCTGGCTGAAGGATAGAAGTAAGCAGTCTTCAGTCCTCAGTCTTCAGTGAGCAGTTACCACGAACAAAATATGTAGAGATGCGATTAATCGCGTCTCTTATGCCGTTGCAGGAGTTTGCTCCTGCGACCACACGAATACCCTACGAAATTTCCATAAATAAATCCCAAAAGGAATTCTCAATGTTGCAGGAGCAAATAGTTCGACTTCGCTCACCACGACGCTCCTGCAACGGCTATGGCCGTTTTATCTATGAGATTTTTCTTTTAAGACCACGCATACATATTTACTCTAGTGTTCCACTTCTCACTTTTCCTTCCTTGTTCGTTATTTCTTATTGATATCAAGAAAACACTGTATCAAGACAATCCATTTTTCACTTGGTTGCTGAGCTGTAGCACATGGTTGAGCGAAAGCAGGTCGAAGCATCATTTTTCACTCTTCATTTTTCACTCTTCATTTTTCACTCTTCATTTTTCACTTTTCACTTTAAAATCCCGGGGTTTCGGAACCATGATGTTTCGCAGAAACGAACCAGTGGAGAACACAGGGATCGTTTATTGGCGCAGCCGCAATAAGCGAGGGCTAACTCCTGCGAAGGCTATTTGCTCAAAAAACCTATATTTGCCATTATCGTATGGCCCGGAGACACCTTTTCATACCAATTATTGCCCTGATTGCTTGCCTTTTGGTGAGGGATGTCGTCGCATGCCTCAACTATATCCCCGGTTATTTCGTCTTTGCCGAAATCCTGGAAGATAAGGAGTGTTCCAACAAAGGCGAGAAAGAAGGTAAAAAGGAAATGGATGAATCCAAGATCCATCTCTATCTCAGCACTCCAGCAGATATGCTCATTTTTACGCCATCTATTGCTATCAGGGACGGATTGAAAAACACTTCGTTACCCTTCGAGATCCTGTATCCCCCGCCCAACCAGGCCTAATCTTCAAAGCGTAAATAGTAACATTCAATCCTGAATGTTGATCGCCGTATGATCCATGCAGCACTGCTGCTATCATCATGGTGTCCGCTGACTATTCCCCATTTCAATTTTTTTTAATCGCTTATTACAACATACAGAAGAATGGAAGAATCTTATAGTAAAATATTTGAAGGCAACCGAAAATGGGTTGACGATATGAATGAACAAGACCCGGCTTTTTTTGCCAAGCTGGCAAAAGGACAAAAACCGCCCTTGTTGTGGATCGGTTGCTCTGACAGCCGTGTTCCTGCCAATGAAATCACAGGCACACTTCCCGGTGAAGTTTTCGTGCATCGCAATATCGCCAACATGGTCGTGCATACCGATATGAGTATGCTGAGCGTGCTCGACTATGCAGTCAATATCCTTGAAGTCAAACATGTCATTGTCTGCGGCCACTATGGTTGTGGCGGTGTATTAGCCGCTATGGGCAATACACAGGTTGGATTGATTGATAACTGGCTAAGACATATAAAGGATGTATATCGAATACACCAGGCCGAACTGGATGCCATACCTGACGCAATTGAACGCGGTAGAAGATTGGTGGAGTTAAATGTAATCGAGCAGGTATATGACCTGTGTAAAACCTCCATTATTCAGAACGCATGGACGAAAACCAAACGTCCCTATGTCCATGGCGTAGTGTATGATCTCAACAATGGATTGTTAGTTGACCTCAATTGCACCGTGCGTGACAATAGTGAGATGGCTGACATCTATGTGTTTGACGATGGCGCAGTGGTGTGACCGGTGTATTTATCTAAATCTTTAAATGAAAACAAATGAATCAGGATACAACTTTAAAGCGAATTCTCTTTTTTCTCACGCCGATCGATGGACGGTATGAAGATCTGAAGAAAGGAAATGTAGCCAGGAATGTTTTTAAAGACCTCACAGCAGGTCTGATAGTAGCGATGGTGGCGATTCCCCTCGCCATGGGTTTTGCGATGGCCTCAGGTCTGCGGCCAGAGCAGGGCATTGTCGGAGGCGCTGTCGCAGGATTGATGGGCGCTTTATTTGGCGGCTCAAAGTATCAGGTGTATGGACCTACCGCCGCTTTTATTCCAGTGATTGCAGGATTGATGGCGACGTATAACCATACGTTTCTGGTACTTGTCTCCATTGTCGCCGGCATCATGTTGATGTTGTCCGGCATTTTGCGCATGGGTAAGATCGTAGAAAAAGTACCCCATTCTATTGTGGTAGGCTTTACGATTGGAATTGCCATTGTGATTGCCTTTTCACAAGTCGGTGAGGTATTCGGGCTTAAGGTGAAAGTAGGTTACGGAATTATCGATCAGCTGACCGTTCTCGTAAATTATATAGGCCAGTCAAATCTGTACGCTGTTGCACTGGCGCTCATCACCTTTATTTTCTGCAAGTTTTTCATCAAGGTCTCTCCTTTTATTCCGGGGCCACTGATTGCACTTGCATTTGGTTTGATTGCAGCGAAGACCTTTTGGGCTGGGAAAGGATTGGTATTGATCATGGACAAGTATGGAGCGATCCCAACAGATTTTTCAGTGATCACACTACCCGCATTACCTGATTTGGTGACGGCCAAGGTGCTGTTTGATATCGTCTATTTTGCAGGCGCTATTTTTATCGTGGCATCGATTGAAAGTCTGCTATGCTCACGGATGGCTGATCGCCTTGCAGGCAATAAAGGCATGCCCTACAATCCGAATAAGGAACTCTGGGGCCAGGGTATCGTCAATATCGTGACACCACTGTTGAATGGTTTTCCACACACAGGCGCACTTGCACGTACAGCAGTAAATATCAAGCTCGGTGCTGTTTCTCCGCTGGCTGGAATCGCCAAATTTGCATTCAAACTCCTGCTGGCTTTTTACCTCGCTACACAACTTGAGCAAGTACCCATGGCTTGCATTGGAGGTATACTGCTGTATGTTGCTAGTGGCATGGTAAAGAAGGGAGAAGTGAAAGAAGTCCTGGGCATGAATAAGTTTCATCTTTTCCTGATGCTCTATACCGGGCTGATGGTGCCCCTGACAGGTTTTATGACAGCGGTCGTATCTGCTATCCTCATCTATGTCATTGGATACAGATGGTTTGATACACCTCACAATCATCCCGAAACACATCTCACGCATGATACACATGAAAAGGAATTGGAGGAAGTGATGGATCACAAAAACTGATAAGCTGAATACGCCAATTCTATTGTGTAGTCTGCTGTTGGCAGTATCCATAATTTGGTGTATATTATTCGTAATTTATAAATAGACTTCATGAAAAATACAATCCTGTTACTGACGGATTTTTCACAACATGCGCGCAATGCTATCTATTATGCACTGAGCGCCTTTCATCCGGAAGATTACCAATATATCCTGCTCCATTGTTATCCACGCATTCATACCACAGCCGATGTGAACATATCGCTCAGTGAAAAAATGCGACAGGAATCTTATGCTTCATTGGAAGCAGAGGCAAACATCATCCGGAACCATACCGGCCTTTCGATCCAATTTGAAAAGATGGCCTATCTCGGTTTTCTCAACGAGGCAGTCAATTATGTCGCCAAAGAAAAGCATCCTGACCTGGTGGTCATGGGCACTAAAGGCGAGACAGGCCTGCCAGCTATTCTGCTCGGAAGCCATGCCTCATCCCTCATCAAGGCGACCAATATTCCATTGCTCATCGTGCCGGAAGATGCTCAGTTTAGAGGGCTGCACGAGATCATTCTGGCCGCTGATATAAAAACACTCGCTAAGCCCGAGCATCTTGAACCATTGTCCGAATTGGCTGACCTGTTCGACAGCACCCTCACTGTGGTTAATGTTATCAAAGACGAGACGCACGACACCGTGGATGACTTCGAGGAGGTGGCTGTATTGAAGAAACAATTTCCTGAACACAAACTCAATTTCAAACACATACATGATCATAATGTAGAGCACGGTATCGCCCAGTTCGTTCATGACCATCCCTGTGATTTATTGGTAGTGGTCGAGCGCAGCCGCAGTTTTATTTTAGACCTTTTCCACAAGAGCGTCAGCAAGAATCTGGCGCTACATGCGGAAACACCGTTGTTGATCTTACATGATTAAGTGAGTTAGCAGTGAGAAGTTAGCAATGAGAAGTAAGTTATAAGTTTGCAGGCAATAGCAATTTGTTTCTTACGCAAATAAAAAAAGTAGAGACGCGATTTATCGCGTCTCTACTTTTTTATTTACTTGCAAACTGCAAACTTAGGCCTGCAGGCTTTAACATTTGCATAGCCGAGGTATTCACCTCAAATCTTCATCACCTTAAACTGGTAAACCTTTCCGTTCTCTTCCGTGATGGTCACCAGATACATGCCTGAGGGCCATGAAGGCACATGAAGGACCACAGGCACTGGTGCAGCAGGATGAGACATCATCTCTCGGCCATGTATGTCATGGATGGTCATCGAGGTGGTTCTGATGTCACCACGTTTGGATCTGATCTCAATGCGGTCAGTAAATGGATTTGGGGCGATTGAGAGATCATCTGAGATGTCTGCATTCTCTTCTTCTGTAGATACAGGGAGAATCTCTACCCAGTGGCATGTGCTATCCTGACCATATGTATTACTCACCGTCAGACAAACATGATACAAGCCATTTTCAAACGTATGTATCGGATGGATCTCATCACTAGTCTCGCCATCTCCGAAGTCCCAGTGCCATTGCTGTGGATCATAAAATGATAAATCTGTAAATCGTACATCATATCTCCACCCAGGCTGATCTTCTTCAAATCTCCATCTGGATACTGGCACATTATTTAACCCGAGCGTATCACATGGACTTCCATCCAGTGGGCCTAATCTGAAATTTGGCAAATTAGGAGCTGACCTTCCATTTGGCACTTTGAGATCTATGTGGTGCTGCAGGAATCTGCATTCTGAAGCAAGTTCATCTGGTCTGTCTATTACATGGATGAACTCGCTACTTCCAGCCGGAGGAATTATATAAATTCTACCATCTGGACCGTTGACAAGTGGTCCGAAGTCCATCTCAAACCATCCAGGCTGAATAAACCCATCGAATGTATCTACAAGAGTCTGCGAAGAAGCTATATCAGTCGCTGACATATCCCACTGCCAGAGGTGGCGATTGTCGTCTGCATATAGATAGCGATCCGATGGGGAAAAGGCTACGCCGGTAAAAAAACCAAAATTGGTATTGAATTGATCCATATAAACTAATTGGCCAGAACATCTGTCAAATGAAAACAACGTTATATTCTGGCCATCTTCAAAATCTAATATGTCCATACGTGCAAATAAATTCCCGCTGGGAGAAAATCTCGCTTGTCCTGTTCCTTCTATAAGATTGATGTCTACTTCGCCAACATGATGCAGTTTGATCCCAGTTGGATCAAGTAAATAGGCAAAATACTTACTGCCTGTTGCTTCCATTGCTAAAACCCACCAATCTCGTCCATTCGCATGACGAGTAGCAGATAGCGTACTCGATAAAAAATCATATTTTTCCAGCACTGCATCCTTATACTCTGTCACAAAGCTTGAGTCAGATTGCATTCTAATCCTCGCCATCCGATATTCGATGGCACCATCATATGCTTGAGTTGCCACGCTCATGTAATGATATAACACCATGAATTCATTTTCATGATCAGGAACTGGTAAAATAATGGCCCCATCGTGATATGGAAATCCGATGGGGCCAATTCCTTCTACATTAAACCAATTCCAATAACTCAATACATCATCAGAATAGGCAATTGTATCTACTATATACTCTCCGTATTTTCCAAATATCTCCATACCATTAGTCCACAGTATAGCATCGCCATCCGAATCACAAATATTAGCAGCAGTCTCGCTCATATGCATGACTTCATCAAAATGCCAATTAATTGACATATTCAAGTCTCGAAAATCCAGATGCATCACACTGTAATTTGGACTACCTCCACTATAGTATCCAATCACCCACGTGTCTCCTTCCTTCTGAGCCTCTACGCTCTTACTTATGGAAACCAAACCAATTACAAAAAGAGATATCAGAAAATACTTCATTACATACGGACTATACGTTGAGCAAATTGATCTTTCATGGTGGTGACTGAAATGATGTATACACCTGCAGGAAATTTATCCATATCGACCGACCATTGACGCTGCATTGGTTGGTTGGTATAGACTGGTTTCATCTCAGCATTTAATACTGTCAAATAGGTCATGACCTCATCACACTTGATTACTGCTGTTTCCATTACCGGGTTTGGAGCAACTGAAAACATGTCCACATCAAAGGTTGTTTGATGGTTCGGCATACTGATAAAAGGTCGCGGTGATGGACAATTATCCATTGAGGGAAGCATCATCAGGTTGTTGATCGTTGAATACAGTTCCTGGCCTACTGCCTGTGCTCTACCACCTTCCCAAGGGCATAGACCCGCAAGTACAGCCAGATCTGTGGAGTCACCTGAGCTAAATGCTGAGCCAATGAGAAATTGGGATTTGAATAGCAAAGCTTCCTTAAGATAAGCCTCTAAATCATTCGTTGTTGTCAGGTTGCCCAGATCATACGCTATTGCTAAATACGCAGTTCGGGAGTCTGTTTGCTCATCATCAAGATATCCTTTCAATTCTGCTACTTCATTTTCCAGGGTATCTGCCTTCAGCGCTCGCAGTGCTATCCAGGTTGCACTGTCATTTGGGCTAAGCGCAAGAATGGAATCTATATATACTACATCCTCAGATAAGGAAGCAATTGTATCCAAGGTCAGTCCTTTGAGAATTCGCTCTTCTCCAAATCTGGACGCCAAATCCTTTTGCCATGCAACCAGTTTTCCAAGGACTGTGTTTTCTTCTGCAGAGTAAAAGCTGTCTAACACAGTGTTTGAAGTTAATCCTGGATCTGTCAAGATCATATCAAAAATATCGGCTTTGACTATCCACGTCATTTCATCATTATAATCCTCAAAGGTAAGTTCGGTCCGGACTATCTTACTTAATGTGTCTGCATTGACCAGATCTACTTGGCCAGAAACACAATTAGGTGTTGACAGAAGCGTACTCTCATCCCTGAACCATACATTATTGCTAACAATAGCCGGACCTATTGGGTATGGCATAAATTCAGAGTCTTCTGCCTCATCAACGATGAACCTTGAAAATAGTACCTCTATATCAGGATCCGGTCCGAACAAAAAGGCTCCATAATCATTATAAGTTGCCGGCCACCTATTTCCATGATGTCTTTGAATTCCAAGCATGGTTGGAGAAGTGATTCCAAATCCAAATTCAGCCTCATGCATTGTGTTTGTTTGAAGCCCAGTCATTAGATTGGGCCCAAACATATGCAGGTTAATCCAAAAGTTTTCCATGTCGTTGCAATACAACGTATTAAAACCCGAGTTTTCAAATTCGATACCATTATTTCCAAACAGCACATCTGTCAAACTTCGATTTGTGCTGTTATGTAGTATATTACAACGATAAGCTCCTACACCAATGATTCCGCGCGTTTGATGCTCTTCGTCGTTCATAAAAATAATATCATTTTCTTCTGCACTTATCCCGGTCGTATTGATCAAATGAATACCAGTGGATGCCAATGCATCATCGATCAACAGATCATTATTGTAGATCACACCTTCAGTTGGATCTAACTTTGCGTTCTTAATAAAAATACGCGTATTTATTCCGCCATAATAAAATGATGTAACCAGATCATTCTCCTCAATCATAAAATCATTTGCCACATCTTCAATGAAGATGCCGCGCATACCCTCGTTGATCTCATTATCTGTAATTATCGCCTTCTGAGGTCTTTTCAGTGCAATACCTCTGGTATACCCAGAGCCGGGCGTTGGTGTTGACAATGTAATTTCATTTCTCTGGATAGTATTTGCAGACTCGTATCCATATATCCCATACATAAGATTGTCCATCGTATTATCACGAATATTAGAAACTACATTGATCATGTTGATTGCAGACTGATTCAAATCAAGCAACGGATTGGGGCTTGAACTTTTTAGGTTCCCTTCAAAATCATAAAAATCCGTACCCGAAATATCAGATACTGTTTCATCCCTCAGAATAATTCCATTTCGCATATCATGTATCTTATTCCGATCAGAGCTATCTGCACCATCATATCCTATGTTCAATCCAACTGTACGTGACAAATAAATCGCAGCAAAGCCCTGGTTATAGGGTGTTTCAGCTGGTGTGGTTGGCCACGAAGGATAATAACAATGCCCTGGATAAGGATCAGGCAAAGTCGTAGAGGTATAAAACTCACATCCCCAAATCTGACCACGATGTATGAGCTTATCCTCTGTATCTGTTACACATGGATCGGCTGTTGCTATCCCAATATAGTTATTGATAAAATCCGTTCCAAAACAAACCATACCGGCCAGACCGGATAATTTCATGCCTATATTAGCATCCTCTATAAAACTGTAGTAGGATTGCAGATATACCTGACCCACCGTTTCTATACCCTTCCACATATCGCCGCATCCGGATAGATAACAGTTAGTCATGCTAAAATCATCTTCTACTCTAATCGAGGATCTTTCTTGCATTCGAAGCTTCATCCCAGTCCAGGCAGTAAATACATCAATGACGAGCGTGCCCCTGATAAGGTAACAAGTGCCTGGGGAAAGTGACACTGTGCTGACATCTGTATCCACTCCAGGAGAGCCTACATTAGTCCATGAAGAACACCCGCATGGTGATGTAATTACCTGAGCATTGAGTGTGTCATTGTACATGGTGGTCATCCATATCATTACCATAAGTACCAGCTTGAGTATATTGCTGGTAGGATCCCATGAATATACACGGGAAAAGTTATAACTTTCCATATTATTATTTTTGAGCACTGGCCTCATTAGCTCCGCAGCAACCTGGGGTCAGTGTTAGTTTAAAAAAAATGCCTACTTAATTCATTACATATCAGGCTCTTTTGTTTTGCAGGCTAATCTAGAGATGCAATAGACTTACAAGCCTGAAAAAGGAACTTAGTTGTTTCGAGGTATATTCTGTGGCAAGAATATATATTCGAATGAAGTATTTCGATATTCAGTATTGGTGGTCATCACATTTCAGTTCTTACTACTTTATTTCTACGGCGGATGTTGCATTTTGTGGAATGCATAGCATCGGATGGTTTCTTACAAAGACAATAGCATGATTGGGTCAGACAATAATCTCAGAATAAGGCTTTTATACCTTATCCGTATTCTAAAATTCAAATGTCAATCCTTATTTTCAAAACAATACAAAGAGGAGATAAAACAATACAAAGAGGAGATAAAAAAATAAAGGGTAACATGAAACTTCTATTCACTTTCTACAATAAAACAACTGTTTGAATTGCTAAATTAGAGAAAAAAAAACGATTGACCAAATAAAAAGTGTTAAAATATCAGAAAATATTTTCTTGTTAAGTATCTTACCTAAGTACATGCTTGAACACATCCTGACTCCCTAGGTCACCAACCAAGAATCTTCATCGAAAACAACAACAACTTGATTATTTCCAAATAAAAAGAAGAGACACGATAAATCGCCTCTCTTCTTTTTATTTAGCGTGTCACCCTCCCACTGCCAACTTCTCACTGCTAGTTTCTCACTTCTAACTCCTGCCGGGAACAGAACCATTCCGCTGCATGGCATTGGTCATTTCCTCAGTCTTGTGCTGCTTGTAAACCTGGAACCTTGAAGGCAATTCCTTCACTGGCCAGTTGTTGTTTTCAACATTGATATCTGCTGTTTCTTTGTAAGGATCAATGACGATACCCGTCACTTCTTTGTTTTTCACAAAGACTCTTCTGAACTTCGTTTCATTCTTACGCCATATTTCTACCGGGACTTTTTCGACTTCTTTGGTGCCATCCGCAAATGTCCATTCGATAATCACAGGCATGACCAGGCCACCTTTGTTGCTAAAGAAGAGTTCGTAATAATTGTTGTCACCAAATTTTTCTTGCTTTTCTTTTTCTGTAAAGGTCTCATCATAGAGCCATGTCGTTGAGGTGACCACACTGTCTGCACCTTCCCATGGCTTGTAGCTGACATAGAAATCCCGCAGATCAGGATCTTCATCTATGGCATATTTTATCCCTGCTTCTTTATTACGCGTCTTTGAGATATGGTCAGCTGGAGGCTCTGCTTTATGTGTTTGTGTATATTCTTTCCGTTCAGGATTTTTTTCCAGATCTACTTTGTACCATTTGATGCTGTCCAGGGAGATATCCACTGCATCAATACCATAAAACCAGCCTCTCCAAAACCAATCCAGGTCTACACCACTGGCATCTTCCATCGTTCGGAAGAAGTCCGCAGGTGTTGGGTGTTTAAAAGCCCATCGCTGACTGTAGGTCTTAAATGCATAATCAAATTTCTCCCTCCCCATGATGGTTTCACGCAGGATGTTCAGCGCACAGGAAGGTTTTATATATGCATTGGCAAAATACTGGATGATGTTTTCACTATTGGTCATGATCGGCTCAAGACTATTTTTAGGTTGGGCCATATAACTGGTGATCACATCAGTGGGTCCAAATTTGTGAGGGTAGTTAGGATCCCATTCACTCTCTGCCAGAAATTGCAGGAAGGAATTGAGTCCTTCATCAAACCAGGCCCATTGCCGCTCATCACTATTGATGATCATCGGAAAATACGTGTGGCCTACCTCATGGATGATGGTAGAGATTGCATCAACTTTGGATGATTCAGTATAGGTTCCATCTTCCTCTGCACGCCCTGGATTAAAACAAATCATTGGATATTCCATGCCATTAGCTGCCTCAACAGAGATAGCACTAGGATATGGGTAGGGGATAGAATATTTGGAATATACTTTCAGGGTATGCGCAACTGCCTTTGTAGAATATCGGCTATAGATAGGGTAGGCCTCTTTGGCATAATAGCTCATGCACATAGCCCGCTTGCCGTCTTCATTAAAGTGCGGCATCGCATCCCAGATAAATTTCCTGCTCGATGTCCACGCAAAATCCCGCACATTGTCAGCTTTGTAGATCCATGTTTTTGTTCCTTTTGGATTTTTGTTTTTCTCCGCCTTCTTCGCTTCTTCGAGCGTAACGATTTCAATTGGTTCAGTGCCGGCCTGGGATTCTTTCCAACGCTTGTATTGATCCGGAGTTAGCACTTGTGCATAGTTGATACATTCTCCGGTAGCACCTACGATGTGATCCTCTGGCACCGTCATTTTTACGATGAAGTTTCCAAAGGTGAGTGCAAATTCACCACGTCCAACAAATTGTTTGTTTTGCCATCCTGCATCATCGGTATAGGCACACAGTCTCGGATACCATTGCACGATGGTGTATAGCGAGTTGCCGTCTTTCTCAAAGTACTCATAGCCACCCCGCCCCCAGCTCGTACTGTTCATACGGTCGATCAGGTTGTAATACCAGCTGACTGTAAATGAAAACTGTTCACCAGGCTTCAGCGGATGAGGTAGGTCAACACGCATCATCGTTTGGTTGATGGTATAGTTCATTGCAGCTTGATTTTCATCCAGGATGGAGATGATCTTATCACCGTACTGGTTGAGTTCACGCCATGGCTCCAGCATCCGGAGAGCGTCTTCACTCATCACACCGTTGATCTGCCTTGAATCCATTTTATGTTTGTCGGATTCTGCACTATGTTCATTTTCATCCAGCTGCATCCACAGATAGGTCAGCGTAGAGGGTGACTGATTGTAATAGGTAATTCGCTCCTGCCCTCGGAGCTGATTTAGTTTTTCATCCAGCACACACTCGATGTCATAATCCACCCTTTGCTGCCAGTAATCCGGGCCCGGGCTACCATCCATATTACGGTAGGTATTGGGAGTAGGGAGTAAGGTCCCGAGCTGTTCAAATTTATTGCCGTGATTGGAAGTCGATTGACTCCGGATCATGTCTGAGGACAACATCGTAAGTACAGCTGTCAGTAATAGCAGGCTTGCTGGTTTCATTTGATTCCATTTTTTAGAACGGATACTAATGTACTTCCTGCCTCAGGCCGGACAGATTAATTTAGACGATGTCATGATTTTGGCGGACATGGGCTAGGATTACTTGTATTACCTTCAATCCCATGATGCGCATTTCCGGATGGTTTGGGATAGCTGTGCTGACCGTGTTGATGCCCGGAATCATTACCTCATGTAAAAAGGATCAGAAAATGGCACCTCCCCCGGAACCTATTGTCTCTCCTGTCCTTCAGAAAGCTGTCCTAGATTATGATACAACACTGTGGACAGAACTGAAGGCTGAAGATGGATATGTCATCGATATCAAGTACGCTACCAAGGACAATTTTGTCAAGGAGGTTATCTATCCATGTGGCCGTATGTTTTTGCGTCCGAATGTGGCCGTCGCCCTTGCTAAAGTAAACGCAGACTTGCTGCCGAAAGGGTACAAACTCAAACTCTTTGATGGCTATCGGCCAAGACCGGCTCAGCAAAAACTATGGGACAAAGTGCCTGACAGAAATTATGTTGCTCCACCTTCGGAGGGCTCTATGCACAACAGAGGCGTTGCGCTTGATCTCACCCTGGCTGATCTGCAAGGGAAAGAAATTGATATGGGTACCACCTATGATTTTTTTGGTCCCAGAGCACATCGGGATTTTCAGGAGTTACCTGAGCAAATTTTAAAACATCGCCAACTTTTGAGAAGTGCTATGGAAGCAAATGGATTTCAATCTATCCGCACGGAGTGGTGGCATTACTCATTTACCAAGGGTTCCTATCCTTTGGATGATTGGCAATGGGCTTGTCCAGATTAAAAAAGTGCATCAGTTAGTTCAAAACATTCAATCATCGACAAATGAAAGAATGGTTAAAAACTGAAAAACTAAAATAATTTTATTTTTCCACTTGCTTTTTTGATAAAAGAGACCTATATTAGTCTCCTTATTATACTTTTTTGATTATAATTTTTGCTATTTCTCCTCTTTTTTAGTACATGGCAAGTACCCTAACCCATAGTAACTAAATTTTTATTTATATGAAAACTTTATTTATTACCCCCCCCCAATTTCGATTAGAAGCTCAATTCTTCAATCGCAAATTTTACTGTAAATGGCTATTTATGTTTATTCTTAGCCAGATAATGATCACTACGTTACATGCACAAACCTGTCCTACCTTTGGATTCTGTTTGGAAGAACCATATTATGACGAGTTAGAAGGATTTTATGCGGTAGAAGTGAAATTACTGAACTTTGATTTTCTGAATGCAGCTGGTATTAACCTAAGAATTGATTATACGAATAATGACATTGAAATCAATCAAGGTAAGACTGAAGAAAGTCTGTTAAGTACAGTTAAGGAAGGTTGTAACGCGACTTTTAATTTTGAAACGGAAGGGACGATTATACTTGGTGGAATTCAACCCCCACTTGATGATGGACCAGAGCTGACTTCAGAAAGTGAAGTAATAATTTACATTATTTATTTTTCATCAACTACAGGGGAGTGCGTTGATTTTATTTTTGTTGAAACTGATCTTTATGTATCATTCCCTCTCCTTAATGATTGGGAAGCTTGTGCCGGGGATGTTGAGTCAGGTTGTGAAATCGATGATTATTGTATTCCGGGATTTATGGTTGGAGGAACAATTGAAAGTCCGATTTTGGATTGCGATGATAGTGAAGATGGTGGGATCATAGGCATTGCTGTAGAAATCGAAGAATCCACTAATAATCCATTCTTTAATTGTACTGAAGAAACAGATACCTATGGCGACTATGAATGCCTTCTTGCAGAAGGACTTGATTACCGGATCACACCGGTTCATGATTTTAATCGGACATGTGGCCTGAGTTCTCTTGATATTGATATCTACATGGATCATTTACTGGGATCAGCGTGTATTGAAGATGTATGGGCGTTCCTGTCAGGTGATGTAGACCAGAATGAGATTCTCAATGTAAATGATTTAGTGGATATCCAGGAAGCTATACTTGAAATTGATGGGGCGGATTGGGCATCCTGGACATTTGTACCATCCGCTGCATACAATGGTATGTCCGTGCCGAGTTGTCTGAGTATGAACTATAATGTCATCCCGTCGTATAACCCATATATTGATATTGAGGATCTCGATGATGATTATACAAATATGGATTTTGTTGGTATCAAGATGGGGGATGCCAATGGTACTTGTACAGTTTGTTCTCAGTCCCTTACAGGTGATAATATAGCAGTAAGGAGCACACCACAAGTAATAGAGCTGACCAGGGTTGATAAGCAGGAGTATTCGTTGTCGTTTCCGACAGATGTATTAGGTCTGGAAGTATTGATGATGGCGTTTACTTGTGATGTTGAACCCAGGATCAAATACAATGCATTGCAGAATCGGAATAATTTTATAACCCTGTATCGGAATGGTATTTATTATATTTCCTACGCTAGTTCGATTGACAAAGGAGAAAATATTATGCAAGACCAGCCTTTTCTGGTCTTGGAAGGGTCTTTGGGTGAGTCAAAAGTATCTGGAACTAGGGTTCAGAACGAAATAGTTGTGGAGAACAACCTTTCTTCAATTGAATTGAGAATTAAGAGCAAGCCAGTTGCAGAAATATATCCAAATCCCACAAATGGAAGAATTAATATAGTTCTTGATTTAGACATTGGTGAAACTGCAAATATTTCAATATACAATTTGCAAGGCACCAAACTCTTTGACCGATCTATCTTTGGAAAAGTAAGTGCCTTAGATCTCCGACTTCAACCAGGTATTTATTACTACTTGATTAAATCTAAGGACCAAGCGAGAAGTTCCAAATTGATATTGTTTTAAATTATTTTCATGGGTGGTAATTGTCAAATTATCACCCATGAAAATTTATGGGGATTCCTATGAAATTAATTTTCCTAACTGTATTCATATTCTTCTTTTATGATATAAAGGCTCAACGCATTTATTATTCCTCAATTGAAGATTTGGCAATAGATTCTCTTTTAAAAACAGAAATAGGTGAATTTAACTTACTAACATGTGAAGCAGTACCATATTATATCGATACTACAATCTATAGTGTTTCAGCAGGCGGGGGGATAGGATATTATGAATGGGTAGATATAGCCCTGTGTCCTGATGGTCGATTGTTCGGACTTGGACAAGATGGAGTATACGAAATAGATATACAAAATCAATCAGAAATAAAATTAATTGAACCACAAAGCCCTCCATTTCGATTTTGGAGTAAGGGGCTTTATTGTTCAAAGGACAGTGTGCTTTATTTTGGTGAACGTGATATTGGGTCCTATGACTTGAATTCCGGATTAACTGCTTATTATGGTCGTCTACCAACGGCAACGGCTTTATTTAGTAATTTATTTTGGTATGATAACAGGTTGATGGGTGGTGGAAATACGCGAATTATTGAGATTAATTTGAATGACATACCAAATAGTGCAGTTCTTTGTAACTTACCTTTATCAGGACTTTTATCACTAGTTGAAGTTGCTATTAGTTGTGATAGTATAGCTGTTTTTGCTTTTTATGGTGGAGGGGATGTTTATTTAATGGATACCTCAGATTGTTCATTGACTTTTTATTGTACTATTCCTCATAATCTTGATGAGAATTTCCAGGGCATTTCACCAAACTTCATGTTTATGCCACCTGAGCCATGTCAGATGAGTCTTGATCTGGATTTTTTGGATGAGACCATACAGGGGATCGATTATATCGACACGTTTTATTGTAAGTTACCCGATCCATTTCTACTATCTGTTCCAGACCTCTTCAGTGATAAGTCGTGGGATAGTCTGATAGTATGGATAGAAACAGGTTCAGCTGGATTGACACTTGATGGCACTGCTGCTTCATATGCTACTTTGCAAGGTCAGATGACATCAAGACTTAGTTATCTTTCTGCTGATTTGGTTGACTTTAGTGCCTTATCATCTCAGTTGACCAGTCTTTCTATCGTCGGTGATATGCCCGATGGCACGACCAATCTAAAAATAGGATTTTGCGGATTTGCAGATTACCTGATTACAGACACAGCCTATGCCTACATTACCCTTATCGGTAGGACTACGTATGCAGGGCTTGATAGCACAGTTTCCTTATGCAGGAATGACGATGAGCTGGCACTTGATATATTACTCTCCTCAGATGCTGCCATAGGAGGGCAATGGTCTCCAGATGCAGCCTTCGATCCTCAGGAGGATATCCCAGGAAGTTATTATTACATCATTGATGATCCTTACTGTCCGTCAGATAGTGCCAGGTTTGATGTACGTATTTATACAGAGCCATTATTTGATCTAGGACCAGACAGAATGCTATGCCCTGGTGATTCTACTCAGTTCACCGTTTCCATTTCCAATGTCGATCTCCGGTGGCCTGATGGATCCAGTCAGCCGATGTTGGTTGTGACCGAGCCAGGCACTGTTTGGGTAGATGTGACAGACATGTTTGATTGTCATTATGTGGATAGCACAGCCGTCGTCACGGATGAAGCATGTCTGATAGAGCAGCTCTATATTCCCACCGTCTTTTCTCCCAATGGAGACGGCATCAACGATATCTGGGGTATCAATCCTGATGGCGGTATTGATCGGGCCGAAATTCAGATATTTGACAGATGGGGCAATAATCTTTTCATCAATACAGCCGGGTCACTTTTTTGGGATGGCCGAGCAAAAGACGGTAGAATGGTTCCTCCCGGTGTATACGTGTATTTGATTAAAGTTCACCTGGCTTCAGGTTCTGTTTATTTGCGTAAAGGCGATGTTACGTTGATGAAATAAGGGAGTGATTTACTGGAAAACTCCTGATCACTATTGAATTGAAATTAAAAAAGGGATTTGTAGGGGTTCAAAATCTTGAACCCCTACAAATCCCTTTTTTAAACCAGGTATTCCCGTGGGATGATTCTAAATCCCATGTTTGACAATATTCATGCTATTTTTGGCATTCTTATTTCCTATAGGAATTAAGAAGTTTCAATTTAAAACACATATGAGTCAAGAATATACATCTGACGTACAGGCAATTGATGCATTGGCGGCCAAATATCAAGTCCTTCGCAAGGAAATCGCCAAGGTGATTGTCGGACAGGACGAAGTCGTCAAGGCCGTACTGATTTCTTTGTTTTCCAACGGACACAGCCTCCTGGTGGGTGTACCCGGACTAGCAAAGACCTTACTTGTGAGCACTATTTCCGAAGTACTGGATCTTGAGTTCAAGAGGATCCAGTTTACCCCGGACCTGATGCCATCCGACATCACGGGTACGGAGATCCTGGACGAAGACCGCCATTTCAAGTTTAACCGGGGCCCGATTTTCGCCAATATTATCCTCGCGGATGAAATCAACCGTACCCCGCCTAAAACCCAGGCCGCCCTGCTGGAAGCTATGCAGGAGCGATCTGTCACCGTCAATGGGGAGCGCCACTTGCTGCCTTCACCATTCTTTGTACTAGCTACCCAGAATCCGATCGAACAGGAAGGAACTTACCCTCTACCTGAAGCCCAGTTGGACAGGTTTATGTTCAATATCCCATTGGATTATCCTTCCTATGACGAAGAAATCCAGGTAGTCAAGACCACGACAACGGTTCAGAATACCAAACTCAGCCATATCCTCAGCGCAGGAGAGATTTTGCATTTTCCAGCAAGCTGGTCCGGAAAATTCCGGTTGCTGACAACGTCCTCGAGTATGCTGTATCTCTGGCGTCTAAAACACGTCCGGGCACTTCAAGGGCCACTGAGCAGGTCAACCAGTACATTTCCTGGGGAGCTGGTCCGCGTGCCTCACAGTACCTGGTATTGGGTGCCAAATGCCATGCTGCCATTAACGGGAAGTATTCCCCGGATATCTCAGATGTCAAGGCAGTAGCCACCTACGTCCTCCGCCACCGGATCGTACGTAACTATAAGGCTGAAGCAGAGGGTATTAATGAAGAAAAGGTGATCGAGGGATTGCTCTGATATTTTCAGTCCCACAATTAAGGAGGATTTAAACACTGGTTTCCCAAGATTCGTAGATATTTAGTTTACGGTTTATAGTTTATTGTTTACTTATAGGACTATAAACCATAAACTAATAAACCATCAACCTGATTGAAATATCAATCTCCAATGATTGATTTTTAATCAGGCTTAAGTATTTTGCAGATATTTGGATTGAAATAACCAACTATGAAAAATGTGCTTAAGAAAATCGGCCTCTGGCTCGGTTTGTTCCTCCTCGCCCTCATCCTGATTTCTTTCCTCCTCCCTTCCGAAATCAAGGTAAAACGCTCCATCGAAGTCAGTGCCCCCATTGACCGGGTATTCGAGCAGGTCAACGATCTCCGAAATTGGGAGAAATGGGCCCCCTGGAAACGAATGGATCCCAGCATGGTCATGACCTTCAGTAATCCACCCGTTGGCCAGAACGCCTTCTATAAATGGGAATCTCAAAACAAGCGCATGGGAACCGGTACGCTCACACTCTCCAGCGTAACCATGAATGAAGAGATCGTCACCTCTATGGACTTTGGAGGCAAAGACACCGGAAGTTCCAAATTCCAGTTTACCCACAAGGGAGATAATATAGAAGTCACCTGGACCATGAATGAGGAAGTAGGTATGCTTCCCTGGAATAAATACTTCGGCCTGATGATGCGCGGCGAACTCAAGAAGCAATTCGACAACGGCCTGAAGGGCCTCAAGTTTTACGCCGAAAAAAGCTAACCTCCTAACCCTAACCTCCTAAGCATCTAATCTTCTAACCATTTAATCTCACCACGTATGCCTCAACCTAATTTACTCGCTATTGTCATTGCAGCCCTGATCCCTATGTTTATGGGCTTTATCTACTATCATCCTAAGGTCTTCGGAAAGGTCTGGATGGATTCCCTCGGATTAAAAGAAGAGGATCTGAAGAAGGGAAATATGGGTGCCATCATGGGTATATCCCTGGTGATGTCTGTTCTCCTATCCTTTTTTATGCTCGTCAATGTTGACGGCCCAGGTCAGGAAGGCGAATTTGATACCTTCAAGCACGGTGTATTCCACGGTGTATTGGTTGGCTTCATGGTAGCCATGCCCGTACTGGTCACCAATGGCCTCTTTGAAAGAAAGAATCTGAAAAACCTGGCTATCAATACCCTCTACTGGATCATCACGATTGGCCTGATGGGTGGCGTTATTGATATGCTAAATCATTGGCCAAACGAAGCGCCCGCGATGTAATCGGCGCACTAAGCTGACGCTTGTTGATAAGTTGATGGGTTGATCTGTTGATGGGTTGATCTGTTGATGTATTGTGGTTATTGGAGCGAAGCTCCATAACACTGCACTACTCACGCCTCACGTCTCACGACTGACGTCTAACGATATCACTCACAACTCACAACTCACAACTCACTTTTCACTCTTCACTTTTCACTTTTCGTTTAAAAGTAACCCAGGTTTTGCTTTCGAATACTTACTCCCATTAAACACCCGCTGCCTCCGCTGTATCCGCCGCTCTTCTCTTGATAGCGCACTGAAATCACTGCATTCGACTGTGCAGCAACCATGATATTTTTCCTTGCATTCAGGGCATTGGATGAAGAGGATATGGCAGGCGTCATTAGCACAATTGGTATGATCATCTGATGGCTTACCACATTGATGACAGGTGGAAACTACATCATCAGAGATCCGTTCTCCGAGGCGTTCATCGAATACAAAGTTCTTGCCGAGAAACTTATTGGGTATTCCCATTTTTTCGGCTTGTCTGGCATATTCGATAATTCCACCATCCAGTTGATAAACATTTTTATAGCCCCTGTATTTCATATACGCAGAAGCTTTTTCACAACGAATACCTCCGGTGCAATACATGACGACATGTTTCTCCTTGGCATCGCTGAGCATTTCTGCTACCATCGGGAGTCCGTCACGAAATGTTTCCATCGGCGGCAGGATTGCTTTTTCGAAATGCCCGACTTCACTTTCATAATAGTTACGCATATCGACCACGATCGTATCCGGATCATCGGTGAGTTGATTGAACGCAGAGGCTGACAAATGAACTCCCCGATCGGTCACGTCAAACTGGGCATCATCGAGGCCGTCAGCGACTATTTTTTCACGGACCTTGATAGCCAGGGTGAAGAATGACTTGCCATCATCTTCGACCGCTATATTGAGACGGATATTTCGTAGAAAAGGAATCGTGTCGAGATATTGACGAAAAGCTTCCATGTGCTCAGTAGGGAGGGATATCTGGGCATTGACCCCTTCACTGGCTACATAAATCCGACCAAAGACACCCAGCTCATGCAGGCTGGCATAGAAGGCATCCCTGAAGGCATGTGGATCGGCCAGCCTGGTATACGCGTAAAATGATAGGGTAGTACGGGGTTTAGTTTCTAACTGGACCAGGTGCCGCAGCTCGTCACGGTTGACACGGTTGTGTAATAGCTTTCCCATGATTTTCAAATATGTTGCCGCAAAGATACTGAATGATCAAAACGGGAGCGAGCTCTTTAATTTAGGATTCTACGAGGCTCCAAACTCACTTCTTGAGGCTTTCAGCGTGGTTTAGTGACCAAATCTATGGGCTGTAGAGGTTCGACTCCCTGATTTTTTATGTTTTCTATTTGCTAATACCTGATTTTCTGGGTAAAAATATTTATATCAATATGTAACTCGTTTAAAACGAGATTTCTATGTCTGGTCACCAAGCTTTTAAAGGCTAAAATGGCTTAGTCTCATTCAAATAAATAGAAGCAACCTGAATAAATTTTGATTAAAATACTATAAATCAGTTGTTTGTACAGGAGTTAATTACAGATATGTAAATGGCTAACAGGCAATATTTTAATTTTGAATTTTTCACTTTGGGGCGTATAAAAATTGGTTTTGAGAACTTTTTGACATATAATTTCATTTTTAGAAGGCAAAAACGGGCTTATTATTGAAGCGATAGCAAGTATTAGGTTCATTCATGTAAATTTGCGGCGTTTTTAGGCGTTGGGTCTGCACATCAGGATCTCCGCCTTGGACAAAGCTCTGAAAACCACATTTTAATTTTTTAAAACAGAGAGGTTATGGCCACTCAGAAAAGTACCAAATCAGTAAAGCCGGCACCAGCTAAAGCAAAGCCGTCCAAAAGTGCTGCCCCTAAGAAGGTAGCTCCAAAGGCACCAGTAAAAGCCAAAGCCACGGTCAAACCAGCTCCGGCTGCAAAAGCTAAAAAGCCCGCCCCAGCTCCTAAGAAGGCAGTTTCCGCAAAATCCAAAGTAGCGGCTAAGCCCAAAGTCGTAGCCAAAGCCAAGCCTGTTCAAAAGCCTAAACCGGCAGCCCCAAAAGCAAAAGCTCCGGCTAAGCCAGTCGCCAAAGCAAAACCAGTCATTAAAAAGGTAGTAAAACCTGCACCCAAACCAGTCGCCAAGAAGGTGGAAGCCAAAAAACCGGCACCTAAACCTCCTGTCAAGGCTGTTGTTGCTCCGAAAGCTAAAGTTTCCGCAGCAACTCCGGTTTCCAAACCAAAAGTTGTTGTTGCTCAGAAAGCACCCAAGGCAGCTCCTGTAGCTGCAACAGGGTCTCCTTCCAGAAAGCCGGTTGCACCAAAAGCAGTGCCGCAGGTCGTAGCCAAAGCACAACCTAAAGCACCAATCGTAGCTCCGGTGGCCAAGCCAGTTGCCCAGGTACCTAAAAAGATCGAACCAAAGGCAGTAGTGAGTAAACCAGTAGTGGTTTCTAAGCCAACTACGTCAGTTCCTTCATCAGGGTCAAAGGTTACAGATAAGACCGGAAAGCCATCAGTGAGCACCAATACACCAGCTGCAAAGCCGGTGGAGCATAAAAAACCTGAAGAAAAAATCCACAAGCCATTTGCTGCACCTGTAGTAAAGCAAACCGAAAAAATGTCAGAGAAAAAAGAAATCAGACCGGTGGGAGGAACCACAATCACAGAAGAACCACAAAAATCAAGATACAGCGACAAGGAACTTGAGGAGTTTGATCAGCTTATCGATCAGAAACTGATTGTGGCCAGGGAGCAACTCGAGTTTTATCTCAAGCAACTTGAGGATATGGCCGAAAACCCTGACAACAAAATCAAGGGACTCGATGACGGCCTGAGCAGCCTGGAAAGTGAGCGCGTCAGCTCGATGGCTTCACGCCAGCAAAAGCTGATTCAACACCTGGAGAACGCTAAAATCAGGATCAAGAATAAGGTTTATGGAATCTGCAGGGAAACAGGCAAGCTCATTTCCAAGGAAAGACTTCGTGCCGTGCCACATGCTACGCTGTCCATTGAAGCCAAACAGGCCCAGAATTAATTTAACCAGAACTGATTTCCATATCGTAGAAACCATCAGGACCATTTCTTTAAAAGGGAAAGGTCAGGAAGGATTTACGGATGGATGTTGTTTCTGCTAACGACTGTTTATGTCAAATCGTACACGTGCGGTTTTTATCATCGTTTTCCTGGTGTTGCTCATTGACCAGACGCTCAAGATTTGGGTCAAAACCAATATGGAGTATGGACAGGAATTTGGAATCCTCGGACTGAGTTGGGCCCGTATCCATTTTGTGGAGAATGAAGGTATGGCCTTTGGACTTTCCCTTGGAGGTAACTGGGGCAAACTCGCCTTGAGCGTATTCCGACTGATTGCCGTGGGATTCCTGATGTATATCATTCATACGCTCATCAAGACAAAAGAGACGTTTGGTGTTATTCTTTCCTTTTCCTTGATCCTCGCAGGAGCACTGGGCAACATCATCGATAGTGCTGTATATGGTTTGATTTTCTCAAACACGCCCTATCATGGTGGATTGGCCACCTTGTTTCCAGCAGAAGGCGGATATGCTCCGTTCCTTTTTGGAAAAGTAGTAGATATGCTTTACTTCCCGCTGATTGACACGACACTTCCTCAGGGATTTCCTATCTGGGGTGGTGACCGGTTCCAGTTTTTCAGGCCTGTGTTTAATATATCTGATGCAGCCATTTCCACAGGTGTCCTCACCTTACTCGCATTCCATCGCCGGATATTCAAGTCAAAGCACGACCATGCCACTGACATGATGCCGGAAGGCAATTCAGACAAACCATTGGTATAAACACCAGGTAATTTTCACTCTTACCAGACTATAGCATGCAGCAGATCGCGGGTAAACGGGTTACCTGTTGTGTGATCGTGATATCCTGGCATGTAGTTTGGGCCTGTGATACAGATATTGGAAAACAGAATTGTCTTTAGGATCTGGACAAACGTCTAGTCCAGGGAAGGCCCTGAAGAGGAAAAATTTTGGGATGGGAATAGTGGTAATCGTTTTTGCTGATAGACCCCGGCTTACTTACACATAAATCGGTTGATGGCTTTCACAGCGTTGCTTACGCGTTGATAATCGATAGTATAGTGCATATACTTACCATCTTTGTCAGCGACCAACACACCAGCATTCTTCAGTATCCGAAGGTGCTGTGAAGCGATGGATTGCTCAATCTTGAGGGTGTTGTAGATCTGATTCACCTGGATGTTCTTATTCTGATCCAGAAATTCAAGAATCTTTAAACGGAGTGGGTGCGCTAAAGCTCGCATAAGTTCCGTAGACACCGTGAGCTTTTCCTGCTGAAAGGTGACCTTAGTCCTTTTCATACATTTCCTTATTTTGAGTTAAACCTTAGCAACAAATTTGCAATTAAGATTTGACTCAACCAAATGATATTACAAAAAAAATACATTTGTAAACCTATGGCTGTCACAGGATGTATGCTAAATGTCTGATTATTAATGAAATGTAAAAAAATGGGGGGACAAAATATTTTTTTAAACCTCACATTATCAACCCCTTAAAGGGGCTACCTAAAGCAAAGATTTAGCCGGCTAGCTCCTCGACCAGCTTGGATATCTGGTTGAGCCTGTCTTTGTCCAGGGAATAGTAAATGAATTTACCCTGGCGTTCGGTCAGAACGACTCCGGCACGGCGAAGAATAGCCAGGTGCTGGGAAGCAACGGACTGTTCAAGGCGCAGTTTAATGTAAATATCAGTTACAGTCATGGTGGCATGTTCTTCTAACAGATCAATCACACGTTGTCTTAATTTGTGATTAACTGCCCGAAGGACAAGCACAGCTTTTCTGAGATCAGCATAGTTCAATTCTATTTCGCTGGTCCCTTTACGTAAACTTACAATTTCAGTCTTCTTTTTCATCATGAGCGAGATTATTCGGATTCATGTATGATTTATCATAAACCGTACCATATTAATTTTAACAATGGTTAAGTGACTGATATTCATAATAATATGTTATGCATTTGATTTATATACAAATGCTTTTTCATATTTAATCCATTCAGGTGCTGACCCGGATGAGCCCTTTTTACAGGAAAATCAAGCTTTTTTAGGCTCCGTGATGTTGGGAGGCTTGAGATAATGAGGGACAAAATGAAGGGGATCTTCGAAATTACCCTTCATAAAGGAGTCTACTGCCAGGGCAACCATATGCCTGGCGCTGCATATTATAGTAGTATCGACCCGTAGCCCCGGAGCAAAGTTTGCGAGGTCCCCGATTTTTAAGGACCCATCCCCACAGCTCACGATCATCCCGCTGACCGGGATCCCATGGGTAAAAAACTCCTCCGTAAGGATCGCCGACGAAACAGACAGTACTTCCTCTAAGGAACGGTTATATATAGCTGTATATACCTCACGTCTCCTCGCATCGATCATCGGTAGGGCAAATTCAGCCTCCGGATGTAGATCAAATGCTGCTTGGGCAAGAGCCTGGAGAGTTGGAATAGCAATCAATGGCTTCCCCAGACTATAGGCCATAGCCTTTGCTGTCGCGCTACCCACTCTTAATCCTGTGTAGGAGCCTGGGCCAGAACAAACAGCTATGGCATCCAGATCAGCCGGCCTGATAGAAGCAGATTGCAGGAGTCTTTCAATAGTCGGGGCAAGTAGCGCCGCATGGTTCATGCCATCCTGCAAATCAATGGCATCCAACACAGACTTTCCTTTACTCAGGGCGACCGAGCAAACTATGGTGGATGTCTCAATATGAAGAATATACATAACTATTATATACGACTACGATCAGCCCGGAATCCAGCCAAGGCTGGGTTTAAGCTAAGTTTTTCCCTCCTGCTCAAAGAGTCTCTTACTTAACTTGCAGGATAGAGGTGTATTGTTGCGAGTTATTCAGCACCTTGATCGCTTCCGCAAGCTCAGGATCGTTTTTCAACTGATGCCTCACGAGTCCGGTTTCGAAATAATAACGGCTCAGGATCTCCCGTTCGATAGCCTGCAGGATCTCCTTTTCGTATTTATTCACCTGAGTTGCCTTTTCTTTTTCGACAATGGTCTTTAGTTGATCTACATGGCTAGTCACTTCTGTGGAATACGATTCAGTGGAAGCTACATCCTTTAGTTTCTTTAATGCATCATCCGTTTCGGTCTCAAACTTGAAATCACTTTTATCGAGGAATGCCTTGAAAGAAGCAAAGTCCTTGTAGTGGAATGTCTCCAGCGATTCGATGCTGTCTTTTCCAATACAGTATTGGGTGACATAGTTGAAGATGATGTCCTGTTGCATCAGTTTCTTGACGATCAGCGGGCGTTGCTCCGCTGTCAGCGGGACATCAGGTTGCACGCCACCGCCATCCAGCACGGTCCGGCCAGCGCGGGTTTTAAACTTAGCCCGTTTGTCGTCAGTGATATGCACACGCTCACCGTTTTTATATTCGACGGATTGTATGCATCTGCCACTTGGTATATAATATTTAGAAGTGGTCAGCTTCACTTTGGCATTGTAGCCGATATCAAAGGTGTTTTGTACCAGGCCCTTGCCATAGGAGAGCTGGCCGATGATTACACCACGGTCTAGATCTTGCATCACACCTGATACGATCTCAGAAGCCGAAGCTGAGTTTTCATCAATCAGCACGATAAGTTCAATCTCCGTATCCACAGGCTCTGTGCGGGTTTTATATTCCTGGTCAGCTTCCACAACCTTGCTGCGGGTGGTCACGACGGTTTCTTCGGCGGGGATAAATACATTACATACATTGATAGCTTCTCTGAGAAGTCCACCACCATTGCCCCGAAGATCGAGGATGACACCTTTCAGGTCAGTGCTCTCTGTCTTGAGGTCCCTGAGTGCATTGGCCACATTGCGGCCAGCATCGCGGGTGAAGGTGGTCAGGGAGATATATCCTATGCCGGGCTCAACCATCCCGGAGTAGGGCACATTTTTACCATCCATGCCTCCCCTGGTGATTTTGATATTCTTGATTTCGGTTTCGCCGGGTCTCACTACATCCAGGTTCATTTCACTGCCTGGGATACCGCTGATGATATCCATCACGTCTTCTGCGGACCGTTTTTCGGTGGTTTCGCCATTCACAGCCTTGATCTGGTCGCCCACTTTGAGACCGGCTTCATGCGCCGGAGAGTCTTCGATAATGCCGCTGATCACCAGATCCAGCCCTATTTTCTTCACTTTCAGGCCGGAGGAGGCTTCACCTTCCTCATTCTTAAAGCGCCACCCTTCGATCTGGGATTCTGAAAAGTAGTTGGTAAACGGATCCAGGGTCGCCAGCATCGCATCGATCCCGACTTTCATCAATTGATTGGGGTCAATTTCGTCTACATAGTTGGAATTGACCTCCTTATACATGTTACTGAAGATCTCCAGGTTCTTGATGATATCGAAATAGCGCTCTTTCTGCTGATAGGTAAACGCCATTCCCACGACCAGGACCAACCCTGTGATAGCACCCAATAAATACTTCCTCTTCATAACACTCGGTTTGTGGCTGTAAAAGTACATGCTTAAGTAAGAATGTATAACGTCAGGGTAGGGGTGGAAAGTTTATGAGAGCGTGAGAGAGTGAGAGGTAAGAGGCGTGAGAGCGTGAGAAAGCGTGAGAACGTGAGACGCCAGACGTGTTATGTTCGTTTTTGCGCAGGCTCTGCCTACGGCCTGCGTTTGTTTTTTTTTAAAAAAACAAACGATGTCGGTAGCTTGTGGCTGCCGACGGATAAGGCATGGATGTCATGTTCTATTTTTGGAGCTGTAGCAGTAGCCTCCTGGCTACAGGTAAAAATCATTTGGCAACTTGTAAAAAGAAAAGTTGAGCGTAAGTTTACTTTCGTTCGAGTGATCGCAAGTTTAAACTTGCGATCACGAAAGCTTAAGTTTGCCTATGGATGGCTGCGCCATCCATACAAATGCGCTCCATTGCTCTACTTTTGCCCCTGCGGCCCTATCCTACTCCGCCTCAGCCTTAGCCTCAGCCTATCGTACCAGGGTGATATCTCCATACCTCACCTCACTATGCCCATCTGAAAAATCAACGACCAGCCGAAAAGTAAAAACCCCCGGATTCATCACCTCTCCTTTCATCTTGCCATCCCACGAGATCGAAGAATCATTCGCTTGAAACTGCTCGGCACCGAAGACAAGATTGCCCCAGCGATCAAAGATGCTGAAGGATGTGATCTCGCGCACACTTTCGTCTGCACTGATCATGATCACATCATTGACACCATCGCCATTGGGGGAGAATATGTTTGGAATATAGATTTTGTAGTCTGTATTGACGAAGATGGTCATGCTGTCTCTGTCAGCACAACCATCGGCTGATGTCACCGATACTGAATAGGCTGTGGTAATGATAGGTGCCACAATCTGCGTCAGACAATTGGCACAGCCAATGCTATCAATACCTGTCCACATGACAGATGACAGTGAATCAAAAGGTAGATTGATAACCGCTTCCAATAAAGTAGAATCACCGATCGATATCGATTGATTGGTTCCAAGCTCTACATTGACCATGAGGGGCACATCGATAGAGATGATCTCTGTAGTACTGCAGTCATTTGCATCAAGGGATGTTATTTGATAGATTCCTTCATCCAATCCTGTGAAGACAGGTGATGCATGAAAGACTGTGCCATCAATCGAATAAGTGTAAGGCGCAACACCTCCAATCGGTAGTACAGTGATGCTCCCCAACTGCTGATCAAAACAATCCGGCTCTGATACTTCGAAGCCAATCAAGAAGGCATCAGGTTCTGTCAAAGTAACTGTACCATCGGTCATACATCCATTACCATCCGTGATGGCTACGTCATAATCTCCAGCACTGAGGCCAGTGATCATCTGATCGGTATCAGTGGTAGACCAGAGATAGGTGTATGGAGGTGCTCCAGTGACATTGGCTATTGCACTTCCATCTGTGCTTCCTTCGCAACTAACATCATAGCCATTGTAATCAATTGCAGATTCAACTATCAAAACAGGTAAAGGATATAACGATGTGGTTTGTATCACAAGACTATCACAGCCATCATGACCAGTGAATAACGTTTCAATGCTTCCGATTTGTGCCGGATCGCATGTGTTGAAATTGAACTGCGTTGTATCTGCTTGTACAAGTGAGACAGTCAATGTCACAATGCTGTCGCAGCCATATTGATTGAGATGCGTGGTGATAAACATGCCGGCCTCGGATGATAAGCATGTGGTGCCTGAGAGTTGTGTTTGATCAGAAGGAAGAAGCGAGATTGTCTCGGTGACGATGCTATCACATCCAAATTGATTGGTGAGTTGCTGCACAAAGACACCGGTGTCAGCAGGATTGCACGAAGAGGATGGAATATCGATTTGATGACTGATACTGAGTGTCACGGTTTCGGTGACGATGCTGTCGCAACCAAATTGATTGATGTAGGATGTGACAAATTCACCAGCAGATCCTGGATCACAAGTCGCTGAAGTAATAAAGGTAGAATCCTGCGCAGAAAATGTCACTGTCGTAATGATCAGGCTGTCACAGCCTTGGGATGATAGCAATAACTCTTCGAAGACTCCGAGGCTCGCTGGATCACAGGAGGTTGCAAACACACGGGTGGTATCTGCCATGCCCTGCGTGATCGTACGGATCACCAGACTATCACATCCTTGTACATCTATAAATTCGGTTTCAAAGACACCGATCTCTCCCAGGATACAAGACGTGCCTGAAATGTATGTGGTGTCGACAAGGCTGAAGACCACTATTCGTTCTATGATACTATCACATCCTGCCATACCTGATAGGGTATCATAGATGGTACCCAATAAGGATGAATCACAAGTCATTTCTGTCAGTCTTGTGGTATCTGCAGGTGGATTGTAAATGACTTCGTTTATAATCAGGCTATCGCATCCTGCCTGGTTGGTCAGCGTATCCCTGTGTGTGCCGGACTGACTCCATACGCAGGTGGATTGCGTGATCAAGGTAGTATCCGCGGGGATCAAACTGACCGTCGTGGTCACCACTGTCTCACATCCATTCGGATTGTTAATGGTTGTGATATATACCCCACGGCTGAAGCATCACACGTATCCTCCTGGACCTGGAGCATCACCGCTGGCAATATCGTAATGGTGGTCGTCACCACACTGTCACAGCCGTGAATCGTGTTAAAGGTATTTTCATACTCACCGGCCTCCGTCTCCCAGTAGAAGCCCAGCCATACCGAATCACCTTCACAGATTTCCACATCATACCAATCCACGTATGAAGGAAATACATCTATGGCTTGTTCGGCATCCGTCACCGTGATGCAGGCCTCCATCGATGGGGTCACTGACGAGATGGTGTAGGTCGTGTTTTGTTGCGGCAGGTCGGTAAAGGAATAATTTCCAACCACAACATCAAACACAAACGGTGATCCGGGATCGGCCTGGATCTCTACAGTGATGGGAAATGGGGCATCGGTATTGAGGGTGAGGGTGGCAGATTGATTGTCGCAGATGACCACATCACCTGTAAGGGCCACGCTGATCAATGGTATCGTGACCACTTCTGCTGTATCCGTGCCGGGACAGTGGGTGGCATCGCTCACAGTGACGATGTACTGGCCATCATCCACCGTAGTGATCGTCTGGGTCATATGTCCACTGGACCATTGATACATACCGCCCGGGAAACTGCCAGCATCAAAAAAAGCTGAAGAACCCTCGCAGATGATCTGGTCGGGACCGAGATCCACCTCTAAAGGTGGTAGTTCATTGACCTGGATATAGGCGATGGCGACATTGCTCATACCACCTGATGCGGTGGTGAACTGCACTTCGATCGTGCGCGGACCGGCGGTGGGATTCAGTGCGGTATTCATATATCGAACGAGGTGGAGGGCATCGATAAAGTCAGTCGACTTGGCTCCGCCCGCGTTGCTGAGGGTCAGGATATCTGTGCCTTGACCGTCCACATCTACACCCGGAATATTGCCAGTAATATCAATAATCTCATCCAAACCATCCGGCACAAACCCTGTAACGCGGATAGTCATCTCTGATATCCAGTCATCATAGAACATCCGTACATCTTCATCGGCTACCAGAGCCTGACGCATGGCACAAGATACTATTGAAGAATTGTAATCGGCGCCTGTGGCGCCGGAGCTATCATTGCAGTCAAGGTCAAGTGTGTTTTCGCAATCAGCAGGCTCGGCAAATTCGAACATGGATGCCATTCCAAACATATTGAATTGAAATGAACAAACTTTTGTTACGGCTCCATCGATTAAACTTATTAAAGCAAAAAAACGTTCATCTGTCGTTATATCTCGAACAGCGCCTAATAACGTGTTGCAATATGGAGAAGCGGTTAAACCGCCAAAAAGAAAAATGGGAGGAATATTGACCACCAAGGTGCTATTCGAAGGATCTGAAGGATCTAAATGAACAATTCCTGAAATTCCAGGCTCTAATGTATAATAATAGACTTCGCCATTAAATAACGCCAAATCACTCCACGGATTAAATCCTGTATTCCCTAAGCTTGTTATAATGCCTGTATTCATATTCAACTCCCATACTTGATCAATCCCTTGCGAGCTCCATTTCATTGCGTAAACAATACCGTTTCCAACGCTAACGTAATAAGTAAAATAAAGTGGTGGTGGAATTTGTGAAGGATCAAATCCATAATATAATGTTGTATCGCATACTAAAAGGTCATACTGATACATTCCAATAGATCCCATTGTTGGTGCTTCGAAGGATAATAGTGCACCATCAGGAGTGTAGAATAAATCAATACCATTATTGAATGCACATACGGGCTCAAAATCACAGCTACATCCGGAATTGGCAAGGTGCAATTCAAATATTGATGATTGGGTTTGATTATAGAAAAGATAATCCTGAGAGTACAGGGAATCCATCACGAATATTAGTAAGAACAGCGTGAGGATTCTAAGTCGGAATCTTGCAAATTCAATATAGGATGAAGGAGTAAAGTTACTATGAAAGTTAGCCATCATTTCCATTTCAATGTGTATCAGTGCAAATCATTAAAAATGATTCACACTGATATGTCAAGGTTTGTTCAATGTTAATTGCATTCGACGAGGAAGCATCCCCCATCACTATCAAAATAAAGTACATCTGAAACACCGAGTTCAATATATTCCCAATCAGGCGTAATATCATTATACTGGCATGTGATTCGGATGTATACAGGGTCACCGATATTCTGAAGCCTGAAAGATCCACCCGTTCCAACACAAAATAGCCCTCTGGTTGGATTCATTCCTCCAAGCGACAACGTAGAACTCGTACCTGATACTGTGCCACAAGGGCTTGGTGGAGAGAATGGACCGCAGGTCGATCCAATCATGGCTGTGTATACACCACAGAATAATAGACTGGCAGGGCCATCATCAAGATACTCTACAGCACAACAACAATGCACATCGGGGCAATCTTCACAATCTTCAATAGTTCTGGTCGTAATTTCCTTTGTGCTATCAGGCTGAGCTTTAATAGTCTGGTCTCCATTTTCTTCACAAGATGTGAAGATGAAAAGGCTCGTCACACAAGCTAATATATAAATTAGAAATGAGTTCTTCATTATTGAAAAATTTTAGAATAATGTAAATAAAAAATTCACTAGTACAGAGTAGAAAGTTCTTTTTTGGTTTCAGAGGTCCCTCTTAGCCTTATTTATTGCCCATTTCAGCAAGACAAAGAGGGCAAAGACTCATGGGTAGTGACAGGCAGATTCCTCTCGAAGAGCCCAGGTAGGAAAAGTGAAATTTTCAAGAGAATTGGTGGTCTCACAACATCTGGTTTTTATTGGGGTAAGAACCTGTTTCCAAATATACAGTCTAAACTTGGTTTAAACAATAGTGGAGGCTAATTTCCTGAAACATTAACAGTTGTGGTGTATGAGACTTGAGATGCCAGACTCTCAAAATAGATGCCAGATGCCAGACTCGCAGACGCCAGACGTGTTATGCTCGTTTTATTGCAGGCTCTGCCTGGAACCTGCGTTTGTTTTTTATTTTATAAAAACAAACGTTGTTGGTAGACTCTGGCTACCGACGGTAAAAGCATTAGAATCATGCTCTAATTCGAGATTGTGAGAGTAGCCTCCTGGCTACAGGTAGTAATCATTTGGCTGCCGGCACAAAGAAAAGTTGAGCGTCCGTACGGGCGTTCGAGTGTACGCAAGTTTAAACTTGCGGTCGCACAAGCGTAAGTAAAATTACGCTTAACGGTTTGTCTTATGGATGGCTGCGCCATCCATATTAAATGCGCTATTTCCATTTTCTCCTTTCTCCTTTCTCCTTGCTCCTTGCTACCTCATCAAGGTAATATCTCCATACCTCACCTCACTGTGCCCATCCGAAAATTCAACGACCACACGAAAAGTAAACACCCCCGGATTCATCGCCTCCCCCTTCATCCTTCCATCCCATGAGATCGAAGAATCATTTGGTCGAAAATGCTCGGCACCGAAGACTAGATTGCCCCAGCGATCAAAGATGCTGAAGGAAGTGATCTCCCGCACACTTTCGTCCGCACTGATCATGATCACATCATTGATGTCATCGCCATTGGGGGAGAATATATTTGGAATGTAGATTTTGTATTCTGTATTGACGAAGACGGTCATGCTGTCTCTGTCGGCACAACCATCAGCAGAAGTCACCGAAACTGAATAAGCTGTGGTGATAATGGGTGCCACAATCTGCGTCAGACAATTTGCACAACCAATGCTGTCTATGCCTGTCCACATGACAGATGACAATGAATCAAAAGGTAGATTGATAATCGCTTCCAATAAAGCAGAATCACCGATCGATATCGATTGATTGGTTCCAAGCTCTACATTGACCATGAGGGGCACATCGATAGAGATGATCTCTGTAGTACTGCAGTCATTTGCATCAAGGGATGTTATTTGATAGATTCCTTCATCCAATCCTGTGAAGACAGGTGATGCATGAAAGACTGTGCCATCAATCGAATAAGTGTAAGGCGCAACACCTCCAATCGGTAGTACAGTGATGCTCCCCAACTGCTGATCAAAACAATCCGGCTCTGATACTTCGAAGCCAATCAAGAAGGCATCAGGTTCTGTCAAAGTAACTGTACCATCGGTCATACATCCATTACCATCCGTGATGGCTACGTCATAATCTCCAGCACTGAGGCCAGTGATCATCTGATCGGTATCAGTGGTAGACCAGAGATAGGTGTAAGGAGGTTCTCCAGTGACATTCGCTATGGCACTTCCATCTGTGCTTCCTTCGCAACTAACATCATAGCCATTGTAATCAATTGCAGATTCAACTATCAAAACAGGTAAAGGAAATAACGATGTGGTTTGTATCACCAAACTATCACAACCATCCTGGCTGGTGAACAATGTTTCGATGCTTCCGGATTGGGCAGGGTCGCATGTGTTGAAATTGAACTGCGTTGTATCTGCCGCTACAAGTGAGACGGTCAGTGTCACGATGCTGTCGCAGCCATATTGATTGAGATGCGTGGTGATAAACATACCGGCCTCGGATGACAAGCATGTGGTGCCTGAGAGTTGTGTTTGATCTGAAGGTAGTAGAGAGATTATCTCTGTGATTATACTATCGCAGCCAAATTGATTGGTGAGCTGCTGTACAAAGATACCGGTGTCCGCAGGATTGCATGAAGAGGATGCAAGATCGATCTGATGGCTGATGTTGAGCGTCACGGTTTCGGTGACGATGCTGTCGCATCCAAATTGATTGGTGTAGGATGTGACAAATTCACCTGCAGATCCTGGATCACATGTCGCTGAGGAAATAAATGTAGAATCCTGCGCAGAAAAAGTCACTGTCGTGATGATCAGGCTGTCGCACCCTTGTGATGTAAGTAATAACTCTTCGAAGATTCCGAGGCTCGCCGGATCACAGGAGGTTGTAAAAAGACGGGTAGTGTCTGCCGAACCCTGCGTAATCGTACTGATCACAAGGCTATCGCATCCTTGTACATCTGTAAATTCGGTTTCAAAGACACCGATCTCTCCCAGGATACAAGACGTGCCTGAAATGTATGTGGTATCGACAAGGCTGAAGACCACTATTCGTTCTATGATACTATCACATCCTGCCATACCTGATAGGGTATCATAGATGGTACCCAATAAGGATGAATCACAAGTCATTTCTGTCAGTCTTGTGGTATCTGCAGGTGAATTGTAAATGACTTCGTTTATAATCAGGCTATCGCATCCTGCCTGGTTGGTCAGCGTATCCGTGTGTGTGCCGGACTGACTCCATACGCAGGTGGATTGCGTGATCAAGGTGGTATCCGCGGGGATCAAACTGACCGTCGTGGTCACCACTGTATCACATCCATTCGGATTGTTAATGGTTGTGATATATACCCCCACGGCTGAAGCATCACACGTATCCTCCTGGACCTGGAGCATCACCGCTGGCAATATCGTAATGGTGGTCGTCACCACACTGTCACAGCCGTGAATCGTGTTAAAGGTATTTTCATACTCACCGGCCTCCGTCTCCCAGTAGAAGCCCAGCCATACCGAATCACCTTCACAGATTTCCACATCATACCAATCCACGTATGAAGGAAATACATCTATGGCTTGTTCGGCATCCGTCACCGTGATGCAGGCCTCCATCGATGGGGTCACTGACGTGATGGTGTAGGTCGTGTTTTGTTGCGGCAGGTCGGTAAAGGAATAATTTCCAACCACATCATCAAACACAAACGGTGATCCGGGATCGGCCTGGATCTCTACAGTGATGGGGAAAGGTGCATTGGTATTGAGCGTAAGAGTGGCGGATTGATTGTCACAGATCTCTACATCACCTGTGAGTGCTACCGTGATGCGTGGAATGGTCACCAACTCTGCGGTATCTATATCAGGGCAGACTACACCATTGTTCACAGTGACGATGTATTGTCCATCGGCAGATGTAGAAATAGTTTGGGTGGTTTCGCTATTGGACCATTGATACGTAGCTCCGGGATGTCCTGCATTAAATGTTGCCGCATCTCCCTCACAAATCATTTGATCCGGACCGATGTCGACTACCAGTGATGGCAATTCATTGACCTGAATATAAGCGATAGCGACATTGCTCATGCCGCCGGACTCAGTAGTAAACTGTACTTCGATCGTGCGCTCACCAGCGGTGGGGTTGAGAGCGGAATTTATATATCGCACCAGGTGTAATGCATCAATAAAATCAGTTGATTTAGCACCACCTGCATTGCTGAGTGTGAGGATGTCAGTGCCTTGACCAGACACATCGATGCCAGGTATGCTGCCGGTGATATCGATCACTTCATTTAATCCATCCGGCACAAAGCCAGTCACACGGATCGTCATTGTTGAGATGATTGCGTCATAAAACATGCGCACATCTTCATCTGCCACTGTGGCTTGACGCATGAGGCAAGTCACTACGGAAGAATTATAATCTGCACCTGTAGCACCCGAGCTGTCATTGCAATCGAGGTCGAGGGTGTTTTCACAATCTGCAGGCTCGGCGAATTCGAGCATGGAGACCAGCCCACTCATATTGAATTGAAATGAACAAACTTTTGATACGGCTCCATCGATTAAACTAATCAATGCAAAGTAACGTTCATCAGTCGTTAAATCTCTAACAGCACCTAATAGCGTATTGCAATATGGAGAAGCAGTTAATCCACCAAAAAGAAAATTGGGTGGAATATTTACAACAAGTGTGCTATTCGAAGGATCCGAAATATCTAATTGAACGATCCCTGAAATGCCGGACTCTTTTGAATAATAATAAACTTCACCATTAAACAACGTTAAATCACTCCATGGATTAAACCCTGTATGCCCTATACTTGTAATGGATCCACTAATGGTGTCCAACTTCCAAACTTCATCCACACCAAGCGAACTCCATCTCATTGTATAAAACATTCCATTCCCAACGCTTACTAAGTAATCATAACTAAGTGGTGGAATTTGTGCCGGGTCAAATGCATAATAGAGACTTGTATCTCCGGTCAATAGATCTACGTGGTACAAACCTGGCGCTCCATCCGGTGGTTCCCTAAAAAACAAAACATCACCTTCAGGGGTAAACGTTTCTATTCCAAAAGGTTCTGAGTAAGAAAAAAGCGGTTCAAAATCACAACTACATCCCGCATTTCCCAATTGAAATTCATATATACTGTAGTCTGTACGATTAAAAAATAAATAATCCTGAGAGCATAGATTATTTGGGCCTATTAGGACCAAACAACAAATGAGAAAGCTCAATACAAGTGTTGAATTAGTGTTAAATAACATGTTAGCAAGCAATTATAGCCAATTGAATCTCTCTGTCAATTCAATAAAACAAGGACGATTCACATATTCAGGATTCGTCCTGGTAGAATGAAATTTATTTGGAATTAATTACATTCAATGAGGAAACATCCACCATTACTGTCAAAATAAAGCACGTCATCTTCTTCAAGATTAATATACTCCCAGTCTGGTGTCACATCATCATACTGACATGTGATTCGAATGGATACTGTTTCTACTCCCAAATATTCAAGGCGAAAAGCACCCCCAGTTCCTACACAAAACAGTCCTCTGGTTGGATTCGAGCCTCCAAGTGAAATTGTTGAACTTGTTCCTGAAACTGTTGGACAATTACCTGGAGGAGTAAACGGACCACAAGGGGTTCCTATCATTGCAGTATATACTCCGCAAAACAATAGATCTGCCGTCTCCCCATCAAGAAGTTCTATAGCACAACAACAATGCACATTGGGGCAATCCTCGCAATCTTCAATCGTTCTGGTCGTAATTTCCTTTGTGGTATCAGGCTTTACTTTAATTGCCTGGTCTGTATTTTCTTCACAAGATGTGAAGAGGAATAGGCTTGTCATACAAGCCAAAATATAAATTAGAAATAAGTTTTTCATGATAAATGAATTTTGGAAAAATGCAAATAAAACATTCGCTAGTACAGAGTAGAAAGTTCTTTTTTGGTTTTATAGGGCCCTCTTTGCCTTATCTCTTGTCCCTTCAAATAAGACGAAAGAGGGCAAGGCCTCATGGGTTGTGACAGGCAGATTCCTCTCAAAGAGTCTAGGGAGGAAAAATGAAATTTTCAAGAGAATTGGAGGTCTCATAACTTTTGGTTTTTATTGGGGTAAGAACCTGTTTCCAAATATAAAGTGTAAAATTGGTAGAAACAAGAGGTAAGACGAGAATCCTGAAACTTTAACAGTAGAGATTAATCATCGTGGTTTATGAGATTTGAGATGCAAGATTCACAGACGCAGACTCAAAAGTCTTGCCATGAGCCTCACGGCTTGAAAGCCGTGGCAATTCAATTCCTGGCTTGGCAGCCAGTTTGTTGCTCATGGCTTATAGTTAAAGTTGAGCGTAAGTTCACTTCCGTTCGAGTGTACGCAAGTTTAAACTTGCGGTCGCACAAGCGTAAGTAAAATTACGCTTAACAGATGATCCTATGGATGGCTGCGCCATCCATTTCTCACCAGAAGCCAGCAATGCTATGTTTTTTTACTCTATGCCTTAGGCTCTCTGCCGCCCTATGCCCTATGCTCTCTGCCCTATGCTCACTACCGCACCAGGGTAATATCCCCGTAAATGACTTCGCTCGCCCCGTCAGCAAAATCAACGACTACGAGATACGTAAACACTCCCGGATTCATCGCATCTCCCTTCATCCTGCCATCCCATGCAATCGAAGAATCATTTGGCTGAAAATGCTCAGCACCAAACACAAGATTGCCCCAGCGATCAAAGATGCTGAAGGAAGATATCTCGCGTACACTTTCATCTGCACTGATCATGATCATATCATTGATACCATCACCATTGGGGGAGAATATATTTGGAATGTAGATTTTAAAATCTGTGTTTACGAAGATAGTGAGGCTGTCTCTATCTGCGCATCCATCGACTGAGGTCACTGATACCGTATACGCTGTTGTTATAATCGGCGCCACAATCTGTGTCAGACAATTGGCGCATCCTATGCTGTCAATACCTGTCCACATGACAGACGACAGTGAATCAAAAGGCAGGTTGATAATCGCTTCCAATAGAGTAGAATCGCCAATGGATATCGATTGATTAGCTCCAAGCTCTACATTGACCATGAGGGGTGCATCGATAGAGATTATCTCTGTGGTGCTGCAGTCATTTGCATCAAGGGATGTTATCTGGTAGATCCCTTCATCTAATCCTGTGAAGACAGGTGTGGTCTGAAAGACTGTACCATCAATCGAATATGTGTAGGGTGCCACACCTCCACTTGGCAGCACCGTGATGCTGCCCAACTGCTGATCAAAACAATCCGGCTCTGATACTTCGAATCCAATCATGAAGGCATCAGGTTCTGTTAGGGTAACTGCACCATCTGTCATGCATCCATTGCCATCCGTGATGGCTATATCGTAATCACCTGCGCTGAGTCCAGTGATCATCTGATCGGTATCATTGGTTGACCAGAGATAGGTGTATGGAGGTACTCCAGTGACATTGGCTATTGCACTTCCATCTGTGCTTCCTTCGCAACTTAAATCAAATCCATTGTAATCAATTGCAGATTCAACTATCAAAACAGGTAATGGATATAACGATGTGGTTTGTATCACAAGACTATCACAACCATCCTGGCTAACGAACAACGTTTCAATACTTCCGGTTTGTGCAGGATCGCATGTGTTGAAATTAAATTGGGTTGTATCTGCTGCTACAAGTGAGACGGTCAGTGTCACGATGCTGTCGCAGCCAAATTGATTGAGATGCGTGGTGATAAACATACCGGCCTCGGATGACAAGCATGTGGTGCCTGAGAGTTGTGTTTGATCTGAAGGTAGTAGGGAGATTATCTCTGTGATGATACTATCGCAGCCAAATTGATTGGTGAGCTGCTGTACAAAGACACCGGTGTCAGCAGGATTGCATGAAGAGGATGCAAGATCGATCTGATGGCTGATGTTGAGTGTAATCGTTGTGATGACTAGACTATCACATCCATCTACCCCAGTAGAGACGTGATTTATCACGTCTACCTGTGATGGATCGCAAGTTGTTTCAAACAGATAGGTTGTATCAGCTAACGCAAATGTCACTGTCGTGATGATCAGGCTATCGCAACCTTGTGATGTAATCAATAAATCTTCAAATACACCCAGACTCGCCGGATCGCATGAGGTTGCAAACAGACGAGTAGTGTCTGTCGTCCCCTGTGTGATCGTGCTGATCACCAGGCTATCGCAACCTTGCGTATCAGTATATTCAGTTTCAAACACACCGATCTGTGCAGGTATGCAAGAGGTGCCTGAACTGTATGTGGTGTCGACAAGGTTGTAGATCACGTTTCGCTCCACTATACTATCACATCCTGTCATCCCTGACAGGGTATCATAAACGGTACCCAATAGGGATGAATCACAGGTCAACTCTGTCAGGGTTGTTATATCAGGAGGTGGTATGTAAATGACTTCGTTTATAATCAGGCTATCGCATCCTGCCTGGTTGGTCAGCGTATCCGTGTGTGTACCGGACTGACTCCATACGCAGGTGGATTGTGTCATCAATGTGGTATCCGCTGGGATCAGAGTGACCGTTGTGGTCACTACTGTATCACACCCACTCGGATTATCGATCGTAGTGATAAATACACCAATGGCAGCAGGATCACACGTATCAGCTTGTAACTGTATCATCACAGCAGGTAGAATAGAGATGTTTGTAATGACGTTGCTATCACAACCATGCTCTGTGTTGAATGTATTTTCATATACTCCCGCTTCTGTCTCCCAATAAAATCCAAGCCATACCGAATCACCATCGCAGATGGATGCGTCAAACGAATGATTGTAGGCAGAATAGACATCAATCACTTGTTCGACATCAGTCACGGTGATGCATGCCTCCATTGAAGGCGTTACTGAGGTAATTGAATATGTAGTATTTTCTTGAGGCAGATCGGTAAAGGAATAATTGCCCGCCACATCATCGAATGTAAATGGTAATCCCGGATCAGCTTGAATCTCTACTGTGATGGGGAAAGGTGCATTTGTATTGAGGGTGAGGGTGGCGGATTGATTGTCGCAGATTTCTACATCGCCTGTGAGTGCTACCGTGATGAGGGGAATGGTCACCAACTCTGCTGTATCTGTGCCAGGGCAGACTATGCCATTGTTCACGGTGACGATGTACTGCCCATCATCAGCTGTAGAAATAGTTTGTGTGGTTTCGCTATTGGACCATTGATACGTAGCTCCGGGATGACCTGCATTAAATGTTGCCGCATCTCCCTCACAGATCATCTGATCCGGCCCGAGGTCGACTACCAGTGATGGCAACTCATTGACCTGAATATAAGCGATAGCGACATTACTCATGCCTCCGGATTCGGTGGTAAACTGCACTTCAATCGTACGCTCACCACCAGTGGGATTGAGAGCGGTATTCATATATCGCACCAGGTGTAATGCATCAATAAAATCTGTTGATTTGGCACCACCTGCATTGCTGAGTGTGAGGATATCGGTGCCTTGACCAGATACATCGATACCAGGTATGCTGCCAGTGATATCGATCACTTCATTTAATCCATCCGGCACAAAGCCAGTCACACGGATCGTCATCGTTGAGATGATAGCATCATAAAACATTCGTACATCTTCATCTGCCACCGTAGCTTGACGCATGAGACAAGTTACTGCGAAAGAATTATAATTGGCACCTGTGGCACCGGAGCTGTCGTTGCAGTCGAGGTCGAGGGTGTTGTCGCAAACTGTAGGTGAAATAAATTCCAATTCCGAAGTGAGATAATGCATCCCATCACTAACTTGACAAATTTGTTTGATAGCCCCATCTATCAAACTTACGTAGGCTAAAAACTCCGGTCCATTTGATATTGATAATATAGCAACAAGGGTATGGCAATAAATGCTGGCGGAAAGGCTGCTAAATCTATATGGTGGAATATAAGGAATAATAAGGGAGCTACTCCCAGGATCGTTGACATTAATATTCCAAATACCTGCTGCAGAAGAAGTATAATACTGCCCATCTGCAAGACATAAATCTGCCCATGGATTAACTCCAACTGGACCGAGATCGATTATTGTATTTGCATCGATGTTCCAATACAATAAACTACCTGATGGATTTTCAATAAGAAAAAAAGTGCTATCCGTCTCAGCAGCAATGCCAAGAAAATTCGGGTCAAATCCAAGAGGCCAGGATGAAATAAGGAGAATGTCACCGGTGGTCAGGTCCATTTGAAGCAACCCATCCATATTTGGATAATAAAAATTCCCATTAGGGCAAAACGTAAATCCAAATGCCATATCCGTATTGGAGCCCAATAATTGCTCCTCACAGCCACACGAAGAGTTATCGATATCAATTTGATAATACTGGCCATTATCTCCATAACCATAATATGATTGTAGAAATGCATTATGTCCTATTATAAAATTTGATAGAATAATAATTATCCTAAGATTCAATTGACTCCATTTAAAAATTCTATATCTTATTGAAAAATAGGAGGAGCAAAAATCTTTGCTCCCCCTTTGATTATAGTAAAAATGAAATTGGTCTAACATGGTCCGACTTCACAATTCGCGTTAGTCTCAATATATTTGAATTGCAAAGGCGGAATTTTCAGCCACATTGTATCGGGAGGTGCTATATCAATCTGGCATGATATAATAATCCTAACTGTGTCAGTGGTATGTGAATTATAAATGTAGAAGGGAGAATTTTCGTTAACACAAAAGGTTTTACGGTTATCCATAGTTGTAAGCGTCCTGGAAATACCACCCCCAGAGAATGATGGACAATTTCCGGTTGGTGCCCCAATACATGCTGTTCCTGCAGTTGATGTACCACAAAATTGGAGTATAAATGTTCCAGTCTGAGTAGGTTGATACCACACTGCACAGCAACATTCATCATCTCCAGGACATAAATCACAATCGCCTCGGGTAGTTAGCGCCACATCATCATTAGGCTTTAGATTTGAGTTGTGCTGATCCGAAGCCTGGTCACATGAGAGAATTATGAACATAGATGCCAGTGAAAGTATAAGAATCAGAAATATATTATTATTTTTCAATTTATTATTTGTTGCGAGCACTGGCCTCAATTAGCTATCGAGGCAAAGAGGCTGGTGCTCTTTGTTAACTGAATTGATTACTTAGCTTAAAACTCTAAAGGATCAGAAGATATTTGTGAACCTTTTCCCTGCCTTGACCGAGTCCGCCAAAGCAAGCTACAACTCATGGGTTGTTACAGGCAGGTTCCGCTCAAATAGCCTTTGAAGGAAATATAATTGAACCGATAGATATTGTGTTCTCAAGACGTTTGGTTTTTACTGGGGTGAGAACTTGTTTCCAAATATAAGGTCTAAACTTGGCTTAAACAATAGTGGAGGCTGCTTTCCTGAAAATTTAACAGTTGAGGTTTATGAGACTTGAGATGCCAGACTCGCAGATGCCAGACTCACGTGTAAGAGGGTAAGAGAGTAAGAGAGTGAGAGGTGTAAGATGCCAGACTCGCAGACGCCAGACGTGGTATGCTCGTTTTTTGTACAGGCTCCGCCTGCAGTCTTCGTTTGTTTTTATTTAATAAAAAAAACAAACATTGTTGGTAGACTCTGGCTACCGACGGATAAAGCACCACGAACATGTTCTATTTTGGAATTGTCGTAGTAGCCTCCTGGCTACAGGTAATAATCATATGGCTGCCGGTACAAAGAAAAATTGAGCGTAAGTTTACTTGCGTTCGAGTGTACGCAAGTTTAAACTTGCGTACACGAAAGCTTAAGTGAACTTAAGCTTAACAGGTCGCTTTATGGATGGCTGCGCCATCCAATTAAATGCGTTATTTCCATTTTCCTCCTTGCTTTTCCTCCTTGCACCTTGCTCTTTGCCCCTTGCTCCCTTAATCCTTCCTTCGCCTCAGCCTTAGCCTCAGCCTCATTTTTAACTCTTCACTCTTCACTTTTCATTCTTCACTTTTCACTTCAATTCCAGCTTGTATTGCAAATATCGTCGCCATCAACGGATCATCTTCTTTATTGACCCCACCTATCGGATTGATATAGTATCCATCCGGATGTTGTTCTTTGATCAACATACGTTCCAGTTCTTTTGACCAGGGTCCATTAATTTCCGCAGCAGTCATTGCCTCGGCACGGACTGCCCAATGATAATAATGCATCACTTCATGCCACTGCTCCGGATCATCCTTTGACAATCCTTCTATCGTGCTCATGTCCTGATTTTTTTCAAGCCAATTCTTTGCATCAGCATATGCTTTTGTATCGGTCATACCAAGTGCATGCAAAGCCAGAAATCCATCACAGGTAGCAGTCGCATAACTCGGATAATGATGACCTACACCCGCTAGCAAAACAGGTTCGCATTTATTAGTAGCCAGTGTGACCGTAGAAGAAATGAACCCCCCATCGTAAGGAAGGTCTTTCCTGGAGAGACAACCTTCGTACAATCTTGAATCTTCTGGTGTGCGTTGTACGCCCTGGAGGAAAAATCGTGAGAGCGTGAGAGCGTGAGAACGTGAGACTGTAGGTGTTTCCTTCGCCTTCGCCTCAGCCTTCGCCTTCATGGTCAATGCTTCAATTATTCTCCTCGTATGCGAAACATCAACATGCCCATGCTCTCCATGACGAAGCCCCGGCTCACCATATCCCCATCCGCCATACGCAAGATTGTCTGGAGTGATACCACGGTGCTCAATAAACTGTTCGCGTAATAAATGTCCGACGAGGATATTTTGAAGAGCTGTGTCTTGTTGTAAAAAACATAGCACCTTCAATGCATACGCTGCACTGTAATTTGGGTAGTTAAGCATCGGCAGGCTATCCTCACTCATCGTCATCGATGCCCTGATCTCCCTTTGGATAAATTCAACACCTCGTTGTACTCCGCCTTCAGGTCTGTTGAATTCATCCTCCGGGATCTGCAGGAGATGATACAGGATGTAAGGAGTGAGCGCCTTGCCATCTTTGAGTACCGCATGGGTCTGGCTGTGCCATCCACCATCTGGTGATTGCTGGTGCCACAGCCATGCGATTGATTTTTGCATGGTCTCATGGAGTCTGACATCATTGGATTTACATCCTGTAACCAGAAGTATCACGAATGAAAGTATGAGCCCTATAAATTTCTTTTTCATTTGTTGAAGATTTCAGTAGTCATGCTTTTGATGCCAGATGCCAGACACGCAGACGCCAGACGTATTTTGTTTTGTTGCTTGTGCTTACGCAGTACTGTGTTTTGCGTTTTAGTGACTATACTCATGATTAGAGGTAGTGGCTAAAGCCGGAATCTCCGGCATTCTAAACCCCGGCCTGAAGGCCGGGGCAATTATAGATTAGATGTTACTCACAACTCACAATTCACAATTCACAATTCACATCTCACAATTCACATCTCACAATCCGGCGTTCCACGCCTGGATGATCGCAGCTGTACAAAACACCGGACTCGTAATGCAGTGCTGCCCACTCCAACTTCCATTTGGATTTTGAGATTGTTTGAATTTTGGTTCGATGGATTGTCTCCATTTCAGCCATTTATCTTTTCCTTCCTGGGCGATAGCTTCACTGGTCATCATGTAGGAGAGATACTCTTCACCGCCATTGTTGCCGAAGCCATTCCAGATATCATCGCTTTGAAGGGTCTTAGTGGAAGACACATTGACATCATATGCAGTGGCGAGGCGCTCTGCTTTGTCTCTGTCCATTCCTTTTTCTTCAAGTGCAGTAATGATTTCATCCTTTTTAATTTTACCGGTAGAGTATGCAGCAACCTTTGCTGATGGAACATTCATTTCAAACTCTCTGGCTTCAGCAGAAGTGGCACGTTGTGCACTGGCAGCAGCATAGAGTGGAACACCTGCTGCATCTTCTGAGCGCACACCATCTGCACTGATATTATCTGCCTGATATTGTCTTGAGTTTTCAATGGCTTTCTCATCTACATTATATCTTCCCTGGGCTTGTTCTAATGCATTGTTGGCCATGGCTGATTGAAGCACTGGTGCCCATCCACCACCAGCCCATCCGCCATCGGCATTCTGGCTGCCTTGGATGAGTTGAATACAAACTTCAGCTGCTGCATCAATTTTCTTTTCTTGTATCGGATCATTGATTTGCTCGCGGATATCGGTCAGAAACTGAAGCGCCATCGATGCATCGATATGTATTCCGAGTTTTACCTGAGGCTGTGTGCCGGTCAATGAAGTGATGCGCCCATTATCTGGTCTGGCATCTATGTCTTTAAGGATACGGTCGAGTGCTTTTTTAATTTCTTCCTGATACGGATTTGAACTTAAGGGGCCTCCTGATTTCAACAGCGCCATGGCAGCAAATGCCGTGGTCGCCGGATCAGTCTGCACAGCATGCGGATCAGTTATGTTCTGGTAGGAGTGTGAGCCTGCGCCCCAGCCTCCATTCGGTGATTGTGCTTCGAGTAGCCAGTTGACGGCCTGGTCATCCCAGAGCACATCGTCTGTTTCGTCTGTTTCGTGTGGAATCGGTGTAATAGGTTCAATGGTTTTTGAAGCCGGGCTCGTAAATAACATAGCCAGGCTACTTGCAATCACAAGGACTGCCAGGGACATTGTGTTCATGACAAATGGATTTTAAACGGTTTACAAAAGAAGGTCTTCCGGCCGGAATTATGAGATAGATGCGTTGCCTACAGTAATTGCATACGCCGTGATTTTTCATTAACAGTATTTTAACTCCTGATGAGATGCCAGATGCCAGACACGAAGATGCCAGACTACTATTTTTCTCACCTCTCACCTCTCACCTCTCACCTCTCACCTCTCACTCTCTTACAAGTCTCACGACTCACGCCTTTCGTCTCACGTCTCACGACTCACGTCTTGTTTACCAGTTACGAATCACTGATTAATACTATTTTCACTCCCGGTAAAAACCCGCTCATATGAAATTAAAGTTCAACTCCCCTGTCATCCTTGGCTTTTCACTGATCTGTGTAGCCGTCTTCGTGCTCGATAAAGTCATGGTGGGTACCTTGATGCCCTATTTCACCCTAGGCAATGTCAATACCTCCAGTGCTCTTTCCCTGCTGACCCTTTTTACGCATGTTATAGGTCACGCCAGCATCGAACATCTCATGGGCAATCTCACGTTTATTCTTTTACTCGGTCCCATTGTGGAGGAGAAGTATGGAGATTCGCGTACGCTCTTCATGATGCTGATCACGGCGTTAGTTACTGGCATCCTGAATCTGCTATTCTTTCACACTGGCCTGATGGGGGCAAGCGGTATTGTCTTTATGCTGATCTTGCTTGTGAGTTTTACCAATACAAAGAGTGGAGAGATTCCTGTGACTTTTATTTTAGTTGCACTCCTCTTTATCGGCAAGGAAGTCATTGAGAGTCTTAATACGGATCAGATTTCACAGTTTGCCCACATCATTGGAGGTGTATGCGGTAGTGTCTTCGGATTCGTTACCCGACCAGGGAAGGGTTAAATATTTCGCACGGAGTGCACGGAGTACACAGAGAAATAATTAAAGAAACTCACAACTCACAACTCACAATTCACAACTTTTCACTCTTCACTTTTCACTCTTCACTTCAAGAATGGTTTCCAGCACCTTCCTCGAAAATGATGTAGTGACCACAGGTATTTTTCCTGCAAGCATAAAATCATGCATAGCCTCCACTTCTCCACTATAGAGGTATTGTCTCGGTACATCAAGACGCTCTTTCGTATTTCCTCGCATGATGGATGCCACACATGCATCCGGATTAGTAAACGGGTGGCTGATATGTAATTGTCCTGCGCTTCCATGAATGATGGTGTCCGTAGAAAACGATGATCTAAAACTCACAAAGAACTGACCCGTGCGGCCCCCTGAATACGTCAGTTGTGCGGAAGTCGATTGATCAATACCATTCTCTTCATGCATGGATGCCATCACAGATATGGGTGACTCCCCAAGTAGATATTGAAATAAACTGATAGGGTAGACCCCGACATCCCATAGGGCTCCTCCGCCTGCTGCGGCATGCCAACGATAATTATCTGCCGGCCGTTCGAGATTGAATGAAAATGTACTTCGTAAGGAATGGATATCTCCCAGAGTGCCTGAATCTAAAATAGATTTCCACAGATGGGTTTGCGGATGATGTAGATGCATAAAGCCTTCCATGACAAAATTACCAGTTCGGCTGCAGGTGGCTTCCACAGAATCCATTTCTGAAAGTGACAAGCACATTGGTTTTTCACACAGTACCTGTTTACCTGTCTCTAGTGATTTGATGATCCATTCAGCATGCAGATGATTTGGCAGCGAAATATAGATCACATGGATATCCGGGTCAGCTAAAAGTGCTTCATAGGAGCCATAAGCTTTTGGAATATTCCAGGATGAAGCATATGCTTCTGCCCTGAGTATGTCCCGGCTCGCTACGCCCATCAGTAAGCCCCTGTTAGATTGCTGTATGGCAGGTATGACTCTCCTGTTGATATGCGCCGTGGATAATATTCCCCAATGAATGGTCATCATTTTGTCGATTGCATACAGGATCTTGTAGAGAACTTTCTAAAATTAGCCTGTACAGTTGTATTCTCTGCTTATTTTGTGCCTCTTTTCAAAAGAAGCGTCTCATTTTTCAAAAATCACTCTCACATCATGAAGGTAATTCTTCTTTCCGGGCTCACAGCCCTCACCTTGATCATTGGTTGTAAACCAGCTGACACAAAAACACAAAAATTGGAATATCCTGTAACCACCAAATCTGATCATGTCGATACCTATCATGGCATCGAAGTCCCGGACCCATACCGTTGGCTTGAAAATGATACATCAGCCGCTACTGAAGAATGGGTCGTGGCGCAGAATAAAGTCACTTTCGGATATCTCGACCAGATCTCTTGGCGAGCCAATCTTAAGAAACGTATTGAAGCCCTCACAGACTATGAGCGTATTTCAGCTCCGTTTAAGGAAGGTCAATTTGAATATTTCTATCGCAATACGGGTTTGCAAAATCACAGCGTACTGTATCGCAAGCCTAAGGATAATACAGATGCTGAACCTGAAGTATATCTTGATCCAAACGGATTTTCAAAAGATGGTACCGTTGGATTGTCTGGTATCTCCTTTACAGAAGATGGCTCACTGTCTGCTCATCAGGTGACCGAAGGTGGTTCCGACTGGCGTAAAGTCATCGTGATGGATGCGATTAAAAAGGAAGTCCTTGAAGACACACTGATGAATGTCAAATTTAGCGGCACCTCCTGGTACAAGAACGAAGGCTTCTATTACAGCAGCTATGACAATCCGAAGGATGGTAGTCAACTATCTGGAAAAACACAATTTCACAAACTATATTATCATAAACTGGGTACTCCGCAATCCACAGACGCACTTGTTTTCGGTGGACCTAAGCAGCCAAATCGTTATATCGGAGGATATGTAACTGAGGACAATAACTACCTGATCATCTCTGCCGCAGAAAATACCAGTGGTAATCAACTCTATGTGAAGGACCTGAATAATCCTGATCGCCCGTTAGTTCAGATCAGTGATGATTATTTCACGTCGATCAATTACGTTGACCATGAAGGCACACGTTTTCTTTTATCGACCAATATTGATGCTCCTAATTATAAAGTGATAGCTATTGATTTGTCAAAACCTGAAAAGGAAAACTGGACAGTTGTAATCCCTGAAACTGAAAATGTATTAAGCGCAGGTTCAGGTGGTGGAAAATTATTTGCCGAATATCTCATCGATGCTAAATCGGCCGTCAAGCAATTTGACTTCAATGGCAAACTCGAACGTGATATCGAATTACCAGGCATTGGTTCGGCAGCAGGATTTGGTGCTAAGAAGAAGGATAAGGATTTTTATTATTCCTTTACGTCTTTCACTAGCCCATCTACGATCTATCACTATGACATCGCGACAGGAAAATCAACCTTCTATCGTCAGCCTAAAGTGGATTTCAATCCGGAAGATTATGAAACCAAGCAAATATTCTATTTGAGTAAAGATGGAACCAAGGTGCCCATGTTTATCGTCCACAAGAAAGGCATGAAGCTGGATGGCACCAATCCGACGATGTTATATGCATATGGGGGTTTCAATATAAGCCTGACTCCAAACTTTAGCGCTATGCGCGTAGCCTGGCTCGAGCAAGGGGGTATATGGGCACAGCCAAACCTGCGCGGGGGAGGTGAGTATGGAGAAAAATGGCATGAGGCGGGCACCAAGATGCAAAAGCAGAATGTGTTTGATGATTTTATAGCTGCGGCAGAATACCTGATAAAGGAAAAATATACTTCCTCTGATTACCTCGCCATTTATGGGGGCTCAAACGGTGGTTTGCTGGTAGGAGCTACCATGGCGCAAAGACCTGAGCTGATGAAAGTTGCCATTCCGGCTGTGGGGGTGATGGATATGCTTCGTTACCACACCTTTACGGCCGGGGCAGGATGGTCAGCGGATTATGGCACTGCAGAAGATTCAAAAGAAATGTTTGAATACCTGAAGGCCTATAGCCCGGTACATGCCCTTAAACCAGGAACTGCCTACCCGGCGACCCTGATTACAACGGCAGACCATGATGACCGGGTTGTTCCGGCGCATTCATTTAAGTTTGCCGCGGTACTGCAGGAGAGCCAGGGTGGGGATGCTCCGACCTTGATAAGGATCCAGACCAAGGCTGGTCACGGATCGGTATCTACGACACAGCAGATTGAATTACAGACAGATATGTATGCCTTTACCTGGGAGAATATGGGGATCACCCCTGATTTCTCCAAAGTGGTAAAAGACTAATTATAAAAGCCCGGTTTTTCCGGGCTTTTATTTTAATCCTGATAGGCTGAAATGACAGAAATATTGAATAATGGCTATCTTAGCCGCAATTATTCAAAACACGAGATGGATAGCCCAAACTACGGTCGTAAAGGAGGATGTTTCCTCAAATTTGTACTCTTTTTCCTGCTTTTTATCATACTCCTGATATGGGTGTATTATAAAAACTTCAAGCTCGCTTTCTAAGCTAAACAGCACTGTTTATAATACGGGAGCTTCGAAATTTACCAACTCGGTAAACTTATCCAACCGTTCCTGTAGGTGATCGATGTTCAGGTTTCTGAGCGCTTCGGCACCAAATTTTTCCACACAGAAGGACGCCATGGCAGAGCCACAGATGATGGCTTGCTTCAATACTTCAAAATTCATCATGTCCCTGCTGGCCAGGAAACCCATCAAGCCTCCCGCAAAGGTATCACCAGCTCCTGTCGGGTCTTGTACCTCTGTCAGCGGTAATGCCGGCGCAAAAAAGACCTGATCGTCTCCGAAAAGCAAGGCTCCATGTTCCCCCTTCTTGATGACGAGGTACTTAGGCCCCATGGCCAGGATCAATTCGCTGGCCTTCAGGAGAGAGTATTGGCCGGATAGCTGGCGGGCTTCTTCATCATTGATGATCAGCAGGTCGATATGGCTCAGTACGTCCAGGAGTTCATCCATAGCACTGTCCATCCAGTAGTTCATCGTATCGAGTGCCAGTACCTTCGGGTGCTTATCCATTTGGTTGATAACACTCATTTGGATCGCAGGCGTCAGGTTACCTAACATTACAAATTCGCTTTCCCGCTCTTTGGGTGAAAGTACAGGGTCAAAGTCAGCCAGTACGTTGAGTTCAGTCACCAGGGTGTCACGGGCATTGAGGTTAAGGTGATATTTGCCGGCCCAGAAAAAGGACTTTCCACCTTCGACAATCTTGATGCCTGAGGTATCCACACCGCGGCTTTCCAATGCATCCAGTTCGCTCTGCGGGAAATCTTCACCTACGATGGAAACAATGCTGATGTTTTTGACAAAATAGGAGGCCGCCCAGGCAATGTAAGTGCCGGCCCCACCAACGATTTTTTCCGCTCTTCCAAAGGGGGTTTCGATATCATCAAAGGCAACAGACCCAATAACCAGTAAACTCATTTTTTATTTTTTTGATAAGGTGGGCAAAGGTAAGAAAAAGGCGAAGGCTGAGGCAAAGGCTAAGGTACAAGGATAGGAGTCGATGAATGCAATGAATCGACATTAGTGCCGTAGGCACGGACCATTTTGTAACACCGGATTTTAATCCGGTGAATTCTGTGATGTGCGAACCCAATCGCCCTTTTTCCCAATCACCATCGACAGTCCCAAACGAAGGATATAATAACTATATAAAAACTGTAGTGGAACAAAATACTTCAGCAATGATGTCTTCCGAAAAAAGGAGGCTGCCGTCGTGATGACCAGAAAATCCGCAAACCATTTTACCACAAACAGGATGATAAAGGGTATGGGTGATATCAGATTGAAAAGGGATGCTGCCAGTGAAAAGAGAAGTATGAAATGATACAAGCCAACAAAAGCCCAGATGCGGTTTATTGTTTGGCTTTCCAGCCCTTTGTTTTTACCCGCCCACCGTAGGCGTTGCTTGATCAGGGATGACCAGTTTTTCTTGGCTTGTGTACTGACGGATGCGTTTATGGATTTATTGAATGCAATATTACCTGGAAAAGCTTTCCTCATTTTCTCTATCAGAAACATATCATCGCCTGAAGCAAATTGTTCATTCCCTGCATATCCATCTACTTGAAGGAATGCACTTTTGCGGAAAGCCATGTTGGCACCATTGGCTATATCATGCAGACCGGATGTGATGCCGGCAGCGGTGATGAGCATCAGGACCAATTGTTCAGTTTCCTGCATTTCAGAAAGCAAACTATTATTCCCATCTAAGATCACAGGCGCTGTCTGAAAAGCATTTTGATTTTTTTCCAGCCCGTACACCACCGTATTCAACCATTGTGATGAATGCACACAATCTGCATCTGTGATCACGATATATTCGCTTGTTGATTTATCGACCGCAAGGGTAATGGAGGATTTCTTATACGCCGTTGCTTTGATGTATTCCGGATAATCCTTGAGGTTATAAAGTGCAATACGTTCACTTCCGATCTTTTGAACCTCGTCGATTGTAGCATCGGTCGAATGATCATCGATAACGATGATCTCCATGAGATGGGCAGGATAAGCCTGTTGCAAAATACCCTGCAAACAGGAGGTAATGGATTTTGATTCATTGTGCGCTACGACAACGATAGTCACCGACGCTGAACCAATGTAATCTGACGGAATGGAAACTGGTTTTGTTTTATGCCAGTAGAAGAGATAATAAGCCTGCAGGAGTAAATAGGGAAGTGCAAAACCCAGTGCGATTAAAACTACTGTCATCAACCAGGTCTTTTTTATCTATTAAAACAAGTCTTCGTATTGGTTATCCTTTTTGACAGGGGCTTGTTTTTCCATAGGAGGAAGATCAAGTTTGGTTTCACGCTCAGGTTTGATGATCTCTTCAAATTCTACAAATTCACCATCCTTCTCCGCCTGATAGGCCTCATTGAGTTTTTTCACTTTACGATCCAGGATAGATTTACCAAACAAAACCCCTGCAAGAATCGGAAAGCCAAAGAAGCTCAACAGGATCCCTATGATACCTCCAACCGGATTGCGCTGCAACAAGCCCAGCATAAATTTCAGATAATTCAGTACCGTCCTGTAATTGATCAGCAAAGCAAGAATGATCAGCACAGGCGCTACCCATGCAAGCACCGTGAAGACACCTTTTGCAATAAAAAACAAACCCACAAAGAGGAGGACCATAAAAGCAAATCCGATGATCCCGTTAAATCTGATGTTAAATCCCTGCGTTGCCATTTTGTGATCTGATAATTTTTCTATCGTTATTATAACTCATTCAGTATTCGGTAATCAGTAATCAGTGTTCGGTAATCTGTATTCAGTTTGCAGTCATTAAATAGTAAAATGTTTTTCGAAGAAAAACATTTTACTGCTTACTCCCCCTTGCTCCTTGCTCCTTGCCCCTTGCTTTAAGCAGTCGCAGAAACTCTAAACTGCATATCATACAACTTCTTGTATTTCCCTTGCGCCTGTTTCAGCAATTCATCATGAGAACCTGATTCCACCACTTTGCCTTTATCGAGGACTAAAATACGATTTGCATGCCTGATGGTAGACAATCGGTGTGCGATAATAATCGAGGTCCGCTTTTCAATAAGCTTTTCGATCGCATATTGAATGATGCCTTCTGTTTCTGTATCAATCGAGGAAGTGGCTTCATCGAGAATTAATATTTCAGGATCGTAGACAAGTGCGCGAACAAACGAGATCAGCTGCCGTTGGCCCATCGATAAGTTGCCTCCTCTTTCCGCGATATGATAATCATACCCACCAGGTAGTGCCTCAATAAATGGATGTGCTCCGATGACCTTCGAAGCTTCCAGCATTTTTTCTCTTGATATTTCAGGATTGCGTAAGGATATATTGTCCCACACACTGCCGGAAAAAAGAAACACATCCTGTAACACGATGGCTAGCCTGTCTCTCAGTTCATCGAGCTTGTAGTCACGAATATCAAGCCCGTCAATCCGGATGTGGCCGGCACGAATGTCGTAAAACCGATTGAGCAGATTGATAATGGTTGATTTTCCTGATCCCGTACTACCCACTATCGCCAATGTCTGACCGGCAGGTATTTTGAAAGAGACATCTTTCAACACATCATTCTCTCCATCATAAGCAAAATACACCTGATCAAATTCAACTTCCCCATGCAAGGGAACCTTGATGAGTGTAGGTGTCTTTGATTCTTCAGTCATCTCATCGCTGTCGAGAATATTGAATACTCTTTCACCTGCTACGAGTGCCATCTGAAGCGTATTAAATTTATCAGCAAGCCAACGCATCGGCCTGAAGAGCATGTTGACATACACCGGAAATGCAATCAATGCACCCATGGAGACTGAACCACCAACAACATTCTGCGCTCCCCACCAGACCATCATCCCCAAGGCAATAGCAGCTATGATTTCTACCACAGGAAAGAAGACAGCATAGTATAAAATCGCATCAAGGTTTGCCTTTGTGTATTCCCTGTTGATCGTCCTGAATTTGTCACGTTCCTGACCTTCTGCATTAAAGATCTGTACGACCGACATGCCGCTGATCCGCTCCTGCAGGAATGCATTGAGCCTGGCTATCTGCGCCCTTACTTTCTGATACGAGACTTTTACTTTTTGCTTGAACACCCAGGTCGCCGCTACAATCAAAGGAATCGTGAGCAAGCAGATCAGGGTGAGCCTTGGACTCGTATAAAACATAACACTCACCACTACAATGATGCTCAGCAAGTCGGCTACAATCGTGATGACCCCTTCGGAGAAAACGGTTTTGATAGTTTCTATATCATTGATCGAACGGGTGGTCAGGTTGCCTATGGGTGTCTTATCAAAATAAGATAGCCTCAGGTTAGTGATCTTATTGAACACGCTGACCCGTAGATCCTTGATGACCGAATGTCCGAGGAGGTTGGTCAGGTAAATAAAGGTGTATTGCAGGATGCCGGTGGTGATCAGGACGACCGCAAACAGGATACACATTCCTACCAAACCTTCGGGTCTGGGTATGATGATGTATTTGTCTACGATGACATTGATCAGGTAGGGCTGCAGCGTGTTGAGTGGTGCCAGGATGATGGCCAGCAGTGCGCTGAGTAGCAGCAACTTGCGGTAAGGCATAGCTAGCTTAAACAACCTGACCAATAAATGCCAATCAAGGCTCTTTTTCTCTTTTACTGCTTCCTGACTCAAGACGATGGTGTGAATTCTGACGCTAACCTAAGGTAAATACCAAAACAAAGGTATTTGTTGCCCGGATTACAATTTCCCTTCATCTGCAAAGCTGTAATAGGACCCCTCGCCGATGATGATATGATCCAGGACTTTAATATCCATAAAATTACCTCCCGATTTGATTTTTTCCGTCAGACGGATGTCTTCAATGGACGGAGAGGGAGCTCCGGAGGGGTGGTTGTGTGACAAGATCACCGAGCAGGCTCTTCGTTCGAGTGCCCGCTGAAAAATGACCTTGGGATCAACCACCATGGCTGACATGCCGCCAACGTGGATTTCTTCGATTGAAATCACTTTTGAGCGTCTGTCGAGCAGGATAATCCAGAATGCTTCCTGAGTGAGATCACGCATGCGCGAGTGGAGCAGATCGTAGGCATCCAGACTTGAGGTGATTTGGCCTTTTTGCATGGCACTTTCCGTCACTCGTCTTCTCCCCAGTTCGAGAGCGGCAGCTATGGACACTGCTTTAGCCTCCCCGATGCCTTTGATCTTCATGAGTTCGTGTACGGAGAGTTTCGCCAGAGCCGCGATACTGTTGTCATTTTGGGTGAGTAATTCTTTCGCAACATCCAGTGCCGATTTGTTGCGCGTACCGGCGCGCATGAGGATGGCGATGAGCTCGGCTTCGGACAGGGATTTTGAGCCCATCAGGATGAGTTTCTCCCTGGGCTGGTCTCCGGCAGACCATTGTTTGATCGACTGGTGCATAAACGGTGAAGTTTACACACTAAATTAGGGGAAATTGTGCGGACGGAGAGGAGAAAGTTTAAATAAATATTGGAGATAGATTCGTTTGCTTAAGTGCTAAAGAGGCTAAAGAGGTTTAAGAGGCTTAAGTGTCGCTGCGGCGTGGCGACGAAAGAAATAAATCTTGGAAGATGCGTCAGGAAGCCATGAAATCATGCAACTGGGCACGAAATGCAAGAGATTTGTTTACGGCAAATGCAAGCAAATATTTAAATTGCAGAGGTTGTGGCTCTGCGTTTGCAAGATCCGCTTCCAGATCCTCGTAAGATTCGATACCCACACTCAATCGGATGAGCGAATCTGTAAGACCGGATGCAAGTCTCTGCTCACGCGGTATAGATGCATGTGTCATTGATGCGGGATGCCCAATGAGTGATTCAACACCACCAAGTGATTCAGCTAATGAAAATAAATGAGTTCCACTGAGCACGGTCATAGCAGCATCGATATTGTCTGCGTTGAGATCGAAGGAGATCATTGCTCCGTAGTTTCTCATTTGCTTGCCGGCCAATGCATGTTGCGGATGATGGCTCAATCCCGGATACATTACTTTTCCAACTTTAGGATGTTGATCCAGGAAGTGTGCGAGTTTCATCGCATTTTCGCAAGCGCGGTCCATGCGGATGTGCAGTGTCTTGATACCACGTAATGTGAGAAAACAATCCTGTGGTCCCGGAACAGCGCCGCTTGCATTTTGCAAAAACTTAAGTCGTTCTGCCAGTGCATCATCACTGGTCACCAGTCCACCCATGATGACATCGCTGTGACCTGCGATATACTTTGTGATAGAGTGGTGCACGATCGTAGCGCCCATGGCTAATGGATTCTGTAGATATGGGGATGCAAAAGTATTATCAACACAAACAGGGATACCATGTTCGAGTGCAATATCACATATGGCTTTGATATCTGTGATTTGCAAAGTTGGATTGGTCGGAGTCTCCAGCCAGATCATCTTCGTTTCCGGGCGAATTGATTTTTTGACGAGATCAAGATCCGTCATATCAATATAGCGGCTCTGGATACCCATCGGTCCATAGACGCGCACCAACAGACGATATGAGCCACCATACAGATCATGGGAACATAGTACTTCATCACCTGATTGCAATAGCTTGATCACCGCATCCATTGCTGCCAGTCCGCTGCTGTAGCAGATCCCATACTTGCCACCTTCCAGTGCGGCAAGGCTCGCTTGTAATGCATCGCGCGTTGGATTTTGAGTGCGGGCGTATTCATATCCCTTGTGTACGCCAGGTGCAGCCTGAACATAGGTGGAGGTTTGGAAAATAGGCGTCATAATCGCGCCTGTGGTGGGATCAGGAGTCACGCCTGCATGTACGGCGCGGGTACCAAAGCCTTGATTTTCTTGATTAGTCGTCATGGACACAAAGGTAATGAAAGAAGATTAAGGCTAAGGCTAAGGCGAAGATGGAATCTGAGGCTCCTCTTACTCTCTTACATTTCTTACTCTCTTACATTTCTCACTCTCTTACAAACCTGTGAATCATGTAAAACTTACTCTTTATCCTATAAGAGTTATCTCTTCCAATAAGGTCACCTTTGTAAAGTGATAAACTTTCACATCTAATCTCATGCTGTATGCCTATCAAGCCAAAACGCCCCCGACTGGAAAAAACCACCAAGCTCATTGAAAAAAAGACCTACGAAGATCATAATCAGAAGAAACCAAGCCCTGCGGATCCAAATGAAGTAGAAAATACACCTATAGCACCGCTACCGAATAGTGGAGAGCCCACCGAAGAGCTCAAAGAAAATTAAGAGCTTTTTAATGGAGCAAAAGATATCTTGCTCTAGATATCAACTTATCAACTTATAAACCTATAAACCTATCAACCTATCAACAATAAGTTTATAAGCCCTTTCTTTTCATCACCTCCTTCACCGCAGCTATTACATCATCCGGCCCCAATCCATACTTCAGTAACAACTGTTCAGGGGTACCACTTTCGCCAAAACTATCATTGACCGCAACATATTCCTGGTGGGTAGGATTTTTCCTGGCTAGCAGCTGAGCGACAGAATCGCCCAGGCCTCCATTGCACTGATGTTCTTCAGCTGTAACCACACAACGTGTTTTGGAAACTGAATCAAGGATGATTTCTTCATCCAGTGGTTTGATCGTATGGATATTGATGAGTTCGGCAGAGATGCCTTGCTCTTTTAATTTCTGTACAGCTTCCATGGCATATGCCACGAGATGGCCGGTAGCGATGATCGTAACATCTGTTCCTTCCTGCATCAGGATTCCCTTGCCGATCACAAAGGGCATTGATTCAGGAATCACGATAGGCCATGATGGGCGTCCAAATCGCAGGTACACAGGACCATGATGTTCGGCGATAGCAATAGTGGCTGCTTTCGTCTGATTATAATCGCATGGATTGATGACCGTCATGCCCGGTAGCATCTTCATCAGTCCGATATCTTCAAGGATCTGATGTGTGGCTCCGTCTTCACCGAGTGTAAGGCCGGCATGCGAAGCACATATTTTTACATTTTTATCAGAGTATGCTATCGATTGCCTGATCTGATCGTATACACGTCCTGTTGAAAAATTTGCAAAGGTGCCGGTATACGGAATCTTACCTGCTGTAGCTAAACCTGCGGCAATGCCCATCATATTCGCTTCTGCAATACCGGTCTGGATAAACCGATCAGGAAAAGCTTTGATAAAAGCATTCATTTTGAGCGATCCTATCAGATCTGCGCACAGGGCTACTACATTCGAATGTTGCTCTCCAACAGCCAGCAATCCATCCCCAAAGCCATCACGTGTAGCCTTCTTACCTGTAACCGGAAAATCTGTTAACATGTGTATGTTGTTGTTTTATCAATTGAATTTGATCCTGCTTTTCTGTTTCGCTCCTATGGAGCTACAGACATTTCGCCCCTACGGGGCTACAAACATTTCGCCCCAACGGGGCTTTATTATTTCACCGCCTGCCTCTGCCCAATGCTCCCTGCCCTATGCCCTATGCCTCAATAGTAATCCCAAAGTCTCCTCTAACTGCGCCAGCGCCTTGTCTTTTTGTTCGTCATTAGGTGCCACACCGTGCCAGTGGTGACTACCCATCATAAAATCCACCCCATAGCCCATATCTGTTTTCATCAGGATGACAATGGGTTGTCCTTTACCGGTCAGTGCTTTCGCCTGTGCCAGCGTATCAACCACCTCACTCATTTTATTGCCATTCATGTGCAACACCATCCAGCCGAAAGATTTCCATTTGGCTTCGAGATCGCCCAGAGACATGACATCCTTTGTAGCACCATCGATTTGCTGACCATTCCAGTCAACCGTGACGATCAGGTTATCGATCTTATGATGTGATGCAGACATCATGGCTTCCCATACTTGTCCTTCGTCAAGCTCACCATCACCGGTGAGTACATACACGAGACTTGCATCTTTGTCCATTCGTTTGGCAAATGCTGCTCCGATCGCCACTGACATGCCTTGCCCGAGTGAGCCTGAAGCGACCCGGATACCTGGCAGCCCTTCATGTGTAGTTGGGTGGCCCTGGAGTCGTGAATTTATTTTTCGGAAAGTCGCCATTTCGGATATTGGAAAATATCCGCTGCGTGACAATACACTATACCAGACAGGGGAGATATGCCCGTTGGATAGGAAAAACAGGTCTTCCCCTTTTCCTTCCATCGAGAAAGGAAGATTGTGATGCAGGGCATGGAAATAAAGGGCGACCATAAAATCCGTACAGCCCAATGATCCACCCGGATGTCCACTCTGGCACTGGTGCACCATGCGAACGATGTCGCGCCTTACCTGGCTTGCTATTTTGTTGAGTTCCTCGTTGGTTGGCATTGCAATTTGTTTGTATAAACTTGAGCCCCATCTAAGGCGTGGGGTTAAAAAGAAGAAGGCAATCTAAGATCAGAGTGCCTTCTTCATGTTGTGTACCGCTATTGCGGCACGATCGATGATGTAGTGAAATGATTACTTCACTGCCTCAGCAAGAGCAGATCCAGCTTTGAATTTAGCTGTTTTCTTTGCTTTGATTTTGATCGTTTCGCCAGTAGCTGGGTTACGGCCAGTACGTGCAGCACGCTTGCTGGTAGAGAATGTACCAAATCCAGGAAGAGTCACTTTATCACCTTTTTTGAGGGTCTTTGTGATCGCTTCGATGGTTGCATCAAGTGCGCGGCCAGCGTCAGCCTTAGTCAGGTCTGAGCCTTTTGCAATAGCTTCAATTAAATCGCCTTTGTTCATTTTCAGCTTATTAATGTTAAATAATATATGAATTCGGGGGTAAATGTAGGTCGCTGTTATATTAAAAACAAACTTTATACATGAAAAATGGACTGAAATGCCTGATTTTATTGCCTTTTCTTCTTTCTGTTGCCCCAGAACCCCTATTTTTACGACATGAAGCACCTGATCGCCCTCTTTTTTCTAATAATTATAGCCCTTTCAGCCCCATCCTGTAGTAAGAAATCCGGCTGCCCCGCAGACTCCGCCCAAACCAAAGTGGACAAAAACGGCCAGTACAAAGCCGGCAAAACCACCTCCGGACTGCTCCCTAAGAAGAAAAATTATAAAAAACAGAAAGGGGCGTATAAGCCGAAGATCAAGGAGAAACATTCTAATTGAGAAGCTGTCAGCTATCAGCTATCAGCTCTCAGTTTTCAGTGGGCAGTCCTCAGTTTTCAGTGGGCAGTTAGCATCTCAACAAGATGAAATAATAAAAGTAGAGACGCGATTAATCGCGTCTCTACTTTTATTATTTCATCTTGCTTTTTATTTTTCACTTTTCATTTTTCACTTTTCACTTAGCTTTTGCCATGCGTTTCCTATCGTATACAACGATAACAGCGTAAAGAAAATAGCTGACCCCGGAAACAATACCAGCCACCAGGCATCAAAGTGATTTCTCGATTGTGCGAGTAATCTACCCCAGTTGATTTCTTCCGTAGGCAAGCCAATACCCAGAAATGAAAGTGAAGACTCAGCAAGGATCGCAGAGGAAACACCAAATACAAATGAAATCATCACTGGCCTGAAAGCATAGGGCACAATATGTCTGCGCAATATCTGCCACGAAGGCACATTTAATATCTGCGCCGCTTTGATGTAATTGCTCTCCTTCATCTTAAATACCTCTGCCCGCATGTATCGCGCCATCGACGGCCATCTCAGCAATGCGATCGTCAACATCACTACCACCCAACCCTTTAAAGGAACAATGGCTACCAGGATGAGGATCAGAAACAGCGCCGGAAATCCATCAATGATACTGACCCATCCCATCACCAGTTGATCTATCGGAACAGCAATCCTACCCCGGGAATAACTGCGTGATTTCCATAATAAGTAGATCGCTGCCAGCACAAGGAAAACTGAAACAAGAGATTTCGTGAGTATCGTTATTGGTGTAAACCAAACAAGAAACACTACAGTACAGGTGAAGAGCATGATGATGAACTGTAATATGGTGAGCCTCCAACCTTTATTGCCCCACCAGGCTGCTGCTGATCCCAGAGGTACGCCAATCAATAACGCAATCAACATCGACCCCAGCCCGATCAATAGACTCACTCTGCATCCCCTGATCATGCCTGCTAACACATCACGTCCTAATGCATCCGTCCCCAGCCAGTGTCTAAAACGATTATTTCCCGCCTGATCTGCAAAAGGGCTGATATAGGATCCCGCCTTCAGGTCAATAGTTCGATAGCCAAAAGGTATCGGTGTTCTCCACACCGATTCAAATTTGGTTGTATGCCAATTGACCGGCGAATGAGAAGGATGCTTGGAAGAAAAACCAGATTCAGAAACACTTGTGAATAGTGGAAAGTAGGACTGACCATCCAGCTTGCAGTAATAGGGTTTTTCATTTGCGATCCATGGCCCGAATAAGGCAATAAATCCAATGAAGAATAAAAACAACCAGGCAAAACGTACGCTAAAACCTGATGACCAACCCGGAAGAGCTCGAATAAGCGAAATTAGCTTTTTCATGTCTCCAGAGATTTAACACGTGGATCCGCCCATTTGTAAATAACATCCGTAAGTATATAACTGAAGACAGTTATCGCCGCACCAAACATAAGAATAGGAAATACTACGGGCCAGTCCCGCGCCACCAGGCTCGTATACATCAACCGGCCCATGCCCGGGATGCTGAATATCACCTCAATGATTAAAGATCCTGAAAGCAATGCGGGTAATGCACCTCCGATCATCGTGATCACCGGGAACAACGCATTCCTGAATACATGTTTTCGAAGGATTGTTTTTTCGGAGACCCCCAGTGATCGAAGAGAAAGAACATAGGGTTGATGAAATTGATTCACCACCGATTGTTTCATTTGCCTGGAGATATAAGCCAGCGATCCAAGTGCTAAACACAGCACAGGTAACGTGAGATGCGTTAGTAGTACAGCCCACTTTTGAAAGACATTACTTGCGCTATGGTAGGGGCCAAGACCACCCGCAGGAAAAATGGAAAGCCATTCTCCCGAAGATAGAAAATAGATAAAGAGTGTGGCCAGCCAAAACGAAGGCAATGCAAAGAGTGTGAACAAAATAATATTGACCACTCTTTCTTTTTTTAATCCATCATGTCTTCCACTCCACAATCCAATCAATACACCAAGTACAATCGCCAGGATAAAAGCCAGCCCATTCAAAAGTAGTGTCCATGATAATGCATCAAAAATCTTTGACCATGCATTCCTTCCATCAATCAGGGAGGTTAAAGGCTTGAAAGTGATAAAGCCTCCCATCCACTGATGATACTGATTGTGTGTTCCATGCCAATAAAAGACAGGCAACCATTTTGCCATTTGTGGTTTTCCTGTTGATCTGACTAGTAGTTCAATATCTTTATTAAGGGTGTCCAGAATGGCCAATGTCTCCGGTGTTGCAGAACTATCTTTTGCTATAAGCGAATGATGACGCAAAATAATATGATGCGCAGAGAAAAGATCATGTGTATGCAGGAGCTCGCTGACCATCTGACATAATTGATTCGCTGCCGGTGATGCATCCGCCAAAGGGCAGGCATAGCCTAAGCCTCTCTGCAAGTCGTGATACAAGTCTATGGTTCCTTCCTTTTGGTTGGATGCCTGAGCCCATTTTTTTACAGTTTGGCGATCACTGACAGGGAGGATGAGAAACAGCGAATCAGGATAATTGGATGGTAAAACAGACAAATAGAATAGCGGCAGATCAAGGCTACGCTTCTTCGCTACTCTTGCATACGCTACTCTTTGTTCGAGTGGATCAACAGATGCTGCATATTTCGAATCATCTAGACTTAGATAATCAAGTACTTCATCCCCCGGCACCAACTTGCTCAGATAGAAGGCAATGATTGAAATCACACCAAGGAGTACAAGGGCATTTAAACATCGCCTGAGCAGGGATCTGAACATAGGGGTGTATTAGGATCCGGCTGGTTTAATTAGGTTTTCGAAATAACCAGGTCTGCGTGATGAGGTTTGAAGTTGTATTCGCTTTGATGCAATGATACGCTCGAGAGGTACGTACAGGAAGATCACCGGCTGGGCAGCATAAATGATCTCCTGGAATTTTTTATAACCCGCAGCTCTTTCCTTTGAATCAGTACTGGAGCGAAGATTTTCTATCAGCTGATCCAGTTCGGGTGTATGAAATCCACTTCGGTTACTGCCCCCTGGGCTATCATTGGTAGAATGCCAGAGCGTGAAAGGATCATCAGGTGATGGATAGAAAGATATGCGCAATGGCATGATTTGATAATTATGCTGGCGCAAGTCCTGTTGCACTTGTCCGGGGTCAATGACATCAAGTTGTATATCAAATCCAGCTTTTGCTGCATTTTCTTTCACGATGTTGGCGATAGCCATTCCCTCTGCCTTATTGGATAGTTTAATGCTGAGTTTTAATTCTTCCCGTTTGCCACCTATCATTTTATCCGGTGTGCCATTGCCATTCGTGTCTCCCCAACCGGCTTCTTTAATTAGCGCCAGTGATGTATTGATATCCTGCTTCAAAGGGCTCAGTTCTTTATCGTAGTAACTTCTGTCAGGATGAATCGGGCCGACTGTTCTTTTGGCAAGACCTGCCATGACATTGTTGAGGATACCATCATAATCCAATGTGTAGGCCAGTGCCTTCCTGATGCGGGAGTCAGCCAGGATAGAGTCACGATTGTTCAACTCAAGGTAGTTAACGACCATCAGGGGTGGAGTTACAAACTGTAATTTATCTTTCCAATCCGGGTCTGTACTTAATGCTTTAAAAGATGATGCAGGTACCTCGGCCATGAGGTCTATTTCACCAGCCTTGAGTGCTGCTTCTGCTGCGGCAGCATCCAGAATGATCCTATAGGTTATTTCCGCTGGATAAGCTGTGAGCAACGAAGGAGGATTTTCGATTTTATCACCCCACCAGTTTTGTTTTCTTTTGAGTCGGATGAATTCACCGGTCATCCATTCAGCGAGTTCATAGGCGCCTGCACCTGATACCGTCTCTCTGAAAAATGCAGGGGACTCATACAGGGTAGCAAATCTTTTCAATAAGGAGTCTTGTTCTGCAGTCCATACTTTATCCGTAGCTCTGAGTTCTTCGAGCGTAAATTTCGACATGATATTTTCCGGATCGTAAATATGCGCTGGATATAGATTCCAATTGGTGGCGGCCTCAAAATCAAGGATATACGTGCTGTCAAAATAAACAGCCACTTTTTTCGGATCATTTGGATCGATCACGATTTCACTAATGAAATCCGTAAAGGTTTTCCAGCTGTCTGCATTGACATACGGATTGTAAATGGACTTGAAAGTGAATAAATAGTCTTCGCCTGTCACCGGTTTGCCATCCGCCCATTCGGCCTCAGGTCGGAATTCAAGTTTAAAGACTTTGCCATTGGCATGCTTTCCTTCCTTGACCATTTCGGGTACAGGCATTTTTGTAATCAACAAGGGTGTCAGTGTAAGCGAAATAGGATCATATTCCGCTATCGGTAGCAGGATAAGACTCTCGATTGGTGAAGCATAGGCGCTTTTTGAAAAGATAGGATGCAGGCTTTCCGGCTCATTGGGTAACCTGATGGTTACGGCTAGTGATGAAATGTCTGCTGCGTTTTTGCAGGAAAAAATTCCTGCTGCCAGTAAAACGCAAAAAATGGTGTGAGTTATAATTCCCTTCCTGTACATCTATCAAAGATAAACATGCAAAGGCGTATTCAGCAAAACATAACAGACAGGGTAGGGGAAGGGTACAAACTTTTCAGGCAGATATCATAACCATACTGTCTTATAGCTGTTGTATGACATATGAAAAAACAACTGCTGATTGCAGGAGGTACAGGCCTGATAGGAACAGCTATTAAGGAAAGCGCACTAAGTCGTGGTTGGGAGGTGATGATCCTCAGCCGGGAGCCGGGACCTGGGAAGATGATGTGGAATCCGGCGAAAAGAACTATTTCGTTGACCGAAGTCATGACTTTTGATGCCATTATCAACCTGGCCGGTGCTTCGATTGCCGGCAGCAAATGGACCACCGCCAGGAAGAAGGAAATTGTCGATAGCCGCGTCGATGCAGCCGCCACCCTTGAAAAATATCTGCAGCAGGGATTACTGAAAGCGCAAACGTATATCGGGGCATCTGCAATCGGCATCTACGGCGACAGGGGATCTGAACCACTTGACGAAATCTCTCCGATTGTTGCCGAAGATCAATGGATGGTCAACACGGTCCAACAATGGGAAAAAGCTCATGCTGCCATTGAATCATTGGGCATTCGAACAATCATACCCCGGATCGGAATAGTCATGAGTGAAAAAGGTGGCGCATTGCCAGAAATCATCCAGACAGCCCCCTTTGGATTCCTGGGATACTTTGGAGACGGGCACCAGATCTGGCCATGGATTCACATTGATGATCTGGTGGACATCATGCTCCTGGCTATTGAGGACGATAAGATGCAGGGTACATATCTTGCTGTTGCCCCTTTCCCTGCTTCGAACAAGGAAATAGTTAAAGCGGCTAATGATGTGTACTCCCCACATCGTCTTGTTATACCAGTTCCGGTGTTCGGACTTCGACTTATGTTAGGAGAGATGCATCAAATGCTCATCCAAAGTTGTAATGCACATCCTGCCAGACTGATCAAGGAAAATTTTCTCTTTAAATTCAATAGGATTGAAGAAGCCATGGATGACCTGATCAAGAAATAAGATTGCAACAATTGGGACTCCTGCAACGGCACACCTCTTGGTACTTAGTTTAAGGCTCGAATATTTCGATTTCCTTATTCTTCTTGACAAAGTTGGTAAACTTGCCTTTAAACCTGGTGGCTTTTACAATGTGGTTATCAATCCAGTGATAATTACCACCTCTTGGTTTGCCGACCAGCAGTCCGTGATATTTAAATCCACACTTCTTAAGCCAGGTCTCGGTGATTTCGCGATGTGCCTCTGTCCGGGATGTGAAGAAAGTAATGATGTGTCCTTCGTCATACCAGGTGTTGATGATCTCCAGGGCATCAGGATAGAAAGGTACGTCCACCATGCGCTCAGGCTCTTCATTGGGGATATCATCACATATGGTCCCATCGATGTCTATCAGGAAGTTCTTGACTTCTTCAGGCAAAATGGGGCTGAGGGTCTCGCCCTTTTCATTAAATGCAGGTTGCAGCATTTGTTTTTTCATCGTTATTAGAGAAGATCACACAAAGAATGAGCCAAAATGCTGGTGGAGGCTATACGTGACGGTTAAACTATTGTAAATAATTGAAAATCTGTTGATTGTAATTGAAATAACGGCGTCCATCAAAAATCAATATACTGGGTAGGGTCGACTGGCTTGCCCTGGAGCCAAAGTTCAAAATGAAGATGTGGCCCGGAAGACATCTTCCCCGTATTGCCAATGATGGCCACGGCTTCCCCGGCGCGCACAAAGGCTCCGGTCCGTTTTAGTAGGGTCGCATTGTGCTTATAAAAAGACACCATGTCATTGTTGTGCTGGATTCCGATGGTATAGCCTGTTTCGAGCGTCCAGTCCGCAGTGATAACGTGTCCATCCCAAATGGCTTTGACCGGAGTATCGTGTGGAGCCAGGATATCTACTCCCAGATGGTCGATTTCAGCATCAAATCCGCTACTGATCACCCCGGAAATAGGCGGCATGAGGTAACGGTAATCAGCCAGATTCAGAATAGTCATCCCAGGGGAACTGTTAAGAACCGTATTTGGCGCCTTGGCTGGCTCATTTGAATTTACTTTTTTCCCATTGGTGTCCTTTCCTTTTTTGTCCGTCACGACTTTGGAAGTATATGACACCTTGGGGGCATTGATGCTGTCCGGGGGACGGATCAACTGATTAAAGTGCTCATAATAAAGCTTATAACTCGTCAATTCACCTTCCAGAGCTGCCATTTTTTTACTCAATTTGATATATTCCGGATGTTGGGTGGGCTCGGCATAACCCGGCACGAGGCGTTTGAGTGGCGTGAAAAAGATGACCACAGCCATCAATCCCATAGCCACCAGGATCAGCGAGGAGAGAAGTATATAGATGTTCAGGAGGGTAAGCCTGTAGGAGCCTACTTCCTCCAGGGTCTCATCCTTGCGGAGGACTAACCTGTAGATCGTATGCCAATTGCGTTTGCGGGTTTTGACCTGCTCTATCATGATGATGAGACGGATACTGATTTTTTAAAATAAATTTGCCTCCGATTCAGTTAAATAGCATTAAACATTTCAGGAAATTCCCTAACAGTTTGAAATCAAACAGCCTCTTATACCCTATTAACGTGAAAAATGCCTTTTTGATCATATTGGCCCTGGGATTCCTAACCGGGTGCGTGACCAAAAAAAGCCGGAATGACCAGTCAAAAATAGGGCAATACTATCACAATCTCACTTCCAGGTTCAACGGCTGGTTTAACGCCAACGAACTGGTCAATGCGAGTATTGTCAAGCTGGAAGACCAATACCAGGATAATTACAACGAAATCCTGCCATTATATGAATACGCCGCAGTCGACAACGCAGATGCAGTCAAAGCGGACCTGGATGAAGCCATAAAGAAGGTTTCGGTGGTCGTCACCCTTCATGAATACAGTGACTGGGCAGATGATTGCTATCTGCTCATTGGAAAATCGCTTTATCTCAAGAAGGATTACGAGTCTGCCGAAAATGCCTTTGAATTCTATATGGATGAGTTTCTTCCCACCGGCAAGAGGGCTACTATAAAGAATAAAAAGGGGTATAAATCAGGTACTTCTCAGAAAGGCGGAAAATCTGGTTCAGAGGTAAAGGAAGCCAACAAGCGGAAGAAGGAATTGCAGAAAGCACGTAAGAAGGCTGAAAAGGAACGAAAGAAGTACAATAAAGAACTTCGTAAACGAAAGAAGAAAGGACAACCTACGGATGATCTGGTAAGACCAGGTACTACAAAAGCTGCGGACGGAACAACCGCCATCCCATTGTCTGAAGAGAAGAAATACGAAGCCACAGCTGCCGAACTCAAGGCAAAGGCCAAAGCTGAAGGTGACCAGGCCAACTTCTTCCTTCGCGCAGCAGCATATGATGAATCGATTCTGTGGCTCGCTAAAACATATATTGAGCGCGAAAACTGGACCTCTGCTGATTATCAGTTCAGGAGACTCGAGGGCGATGATATCCTGCCACCAAGGGTCTATATGGAATTGCCGGTAGCACGTGCCTATTATCATCTGCAGCGGGGCAATTATCCCCAGGTTATTCCTTTCCTGGAGACGGCCATTGAGCGGGCAAACAATAATGCAAATAAGGCGAGGTATAGCTATATCATAGCACAATTACACTATCGTGAGGGCAGGGGAGAAGAAGCCAGAAAATACTACCAGAAAGCACTTGAATTCAGCAATGATTATGAGATGACGTTCAATACGCAGTTGGCTATCATTCGCTCTTCGGTCCAAAACAACACCATGACCAGTGCTGATGCCATGGCACAACTCGAGAAGATGGTCAAGGACATCAAGAATGTCAACTACCTGGGTCGGATATATTATCTGATGGGTACACTGGCCGTGGATGCAAAAGATATCCCGCTGGCCATCACGCATCTCGAAAAGAGTGTGGAAACAGTTGGCGCCGATGCCTTCCAGGAAATTGAAAGCCAGTATTTGCTTGCTACACTTTACATGCAGCAACTGCAATACGTCGAAGCTGAACAAGCCTACAAGGCATGCGCAGCGATCATGAAATCTACTGACCCAAGATTCAAGGAGGTCAAGAAATTAGCTGACAACCTGACGGACATCGCGCTCAATCTCAATACGATTAAATTGCAGGATAGTCTCTTGTATCTCTCCAATCTGACCCCGGAACAATTAAAGATCGTAGCGGTCAATATTAAACTTCAGAAGCAGAAAGAGGCTGAAGAAGCTGCTGAAAAAAGCAAGTACCAGGCGGCCAGTAATAAATCTTCGCCATCGGGCACAGCAGCAAGCGCGGGCGGCTTAGCGGGTAGTTTGCCTCCATCCCGTCCTACTGGAGGCACAGATATAGGCACAGGTATTTTCTGGGCTTTTGATCAGAAGAATATCAAGAAGACCAAGAGGGAATTTGAAAAGGAGTGGGGTGATATTCCACTGACGGATTATTGGAGGGTTAGTTCAAAAGCAAGCCAGTTTGCATCCACAGCCGAAGAAGAATCGAAAGATGCAGAAGGTCAGGTTGGTCTTTATGGAAGTGAGATTGAAGACTTCTTTAAAGACGTACCTAAGAATGATTCGGCGAGAGCATTATGCCATGCGAAAATCAGAAAATCAATGCTTTCTCTGGGGCAACTCTACCGGGACAGGCTCGATGATTTTAAGAGCTCGATAGAGATCATGGAATCACTGCTGGAGAAGTACCCGGATGCTCCTGAAGAACTGGAAACATTTTATCAGCTATACCTTTCATCTCTTTCGGCAGGAGATCATGTGAGGGCGGAAAAGTACAAGGCGATGATCCTTGCACAATATCCTAACTCGAGGTTTGCCAAGGTCCTCTCGGATCCAAATTTTGCTGCCACCCAGATGTCTGAACATGACCGTTTGGTCCAGTATTATGATGAGACCTTCATTTTGTTTGAGCAGGGAAAGCATGACGAAGTGCTGACCCACATCCGTGATCTTGAAGATAAATTCGGCGTCAACAATGTATTGATGGCCAAGTTTGATTTGTTGAGAGCTATGAGCATGGGAGCCACGGTGGGTAAGGATGCATATGTCGATGGACTGAAGCATGTGATCGCCAGGTATCCTAACAGCGATGAAGAGAAGAAGGCAAAGGATATGTTATTGCTGCTTGGTGATACGGGTTCAGGAAAAGCATATGGAGAGTCAGGGCTCGAGTCTGCTACATTTACAATGGAAGAAAATGCCCTGCATTTTGCTATTGTATATGTCAGCAATCAGGAAGAGGTGACACTCGCCGAAACCAAGGTGGGATTAGCAGAATTTCACAAGAAGTATTTCGCGCTCGACAATCTAAAATTTACAAACCTGGTTTTCGATCCTGCAAAGAATCACTCCCTTGTATTGGTGCGATCTTTCAATACGAAGGAAAAGGCGATGACCTATTATGAAACCGCCATCAGGAATCCAAAAGATTTCCTTCCGGAGAAAGCTATTTTCGAAGTATACCCCATTACGCAAAAGAACTATCGTGAAGTGATCAAAGCGAGATCACTGACGGAGTATAAGGCGTTTTTTGAAGCGAATTATTGATTTTAAAGCTTCCAGCTATCAGCTTCCAGCTTCCAGCTTTAGTCTGAGTAAGACATAAATCAGCGGGTGATGCAAATCAGCTTACCCAGGAACTATGACTCGCTAGATCAGGCTTATTTATATCAGCTATCAACCAGGTATAAGTACTCGAAACAGCAAATCGACTAAGCTGGAATTATTAGCTGAAGGCTGGTAGCTCAATTTTACACATCAAATTCAACCAACACAGATCCCTTCTCTACAGCCTGGCCAATAGACACGTTTACAGACTTGATGATCGCCTGATGTGGAGCTGAGATCATGTTTTCCATTTTCATCGCTTCGAGAATGATCAGTGGGGTGCCTTTTTCAACTTCCTGTCCTGCTGCGATTTTGATGCCGGTGACCAAGCCTGGCATCGGGGCTTTCAATACACTTAGCTTTTTCGTTTTAGTGCTGTTCAGACCCATTTTTTCAATCAGGAGATCGAGGTTATCCATCAGGGTAACCTCCTTGATTTCACCATCTATCTTGAGCGTATACTTTCTGGATGAGGGATCAGAGGCTATAATCGAAATCGTATGGGCAAGACCATTTTCGAGCAGATGGAAGGTATCCGCATCGATACGTATACAATCCAGATTTTGCCAGTCAGCGGATTCAAGGTCAAAGCGCTTGCCTTCGATTTCGACAACCATTGAGGATGATTTATTCATGGTAGGTTAACTTTCTTTTGTCTTCCAACTTTCTCCAGGAAGATGACTTCATACACGGTGGATGACACATAGATAATCAGAAATGGCCAGATAAACGAATGGTCTGCAGGGTCATAACCTTTTTTGTACCCCACCACCAGTGCAAGGCAAACCAGCATCTTCAAAAAGACGGCAATCATGATCAACTGAATATACAGCCTTGTCACCTTGCTGTCTGCCGCTATCCTGGCAGCTGCAAACATCATGATACAAAAACCAATCATGGTCAGCATGCATACCGCGATGAATCCAATATGCGTGCGAAGTGCCGGCACGATGAGAAGTAGAATAAAAATCAGAAGACATTGGATGGCCACCGTGATGCCCAGTCCTGTGAAAAACTGTTTAGGATTCATCCTTACGGTTGAGTTCTTTTACAAGCTTGTAGAAAAAACCTGTTGTGAATAGCAGGATAAGGGCTATGGTAAAATACGGTTGTGGTGTATGTACCCATTGATCAAGTTTCTGACCTAACCAGGCGGCGATAGCTAACAAGGCGAATAGCTGCAAAGCCATTCCGCTGTATTTCAGGTATTGATTGGACTGCGATGGTTTCGCGGTCAAGACATAGCTGCTTTGGATTTCCCGAGTGTACTCAGTTCCATGACTTCTTCCTCACTCATTGTTGCTTTACGTGAACTCCCGCTCTGTGCACCCATTTTACACTTAACGTTAAATATGGATCCAGGTTGAACAACCAGTTTTGAGGTAGAAACATCGCCTTCAATCTTAGCAGTTTCCTTGACATGCAACACATCACCCACGATCAGGACACCTTCAAACCGTCCTTCGATCACTGCATTCTCGCAGGTGATATCACCAACGATATATCCCGTGGGGCCAATGATTACTTTGCCTTTGCACTGGAGGGATCCTCTCAACGTACCGTCGATACGGATATCCTTGTCAGCTTGTAATGAGCCTTCAACGTTGGTTCCGTGTACAAGGCTATTACTGGAGGTAGTTGAAGCGGTACTGATACCGTTTGCCTTACCGTTCTGTTCATTCTTTGTATTGCCAAACATCCCTTCGATAAATTAAAGTCGTTAAAAAGAAAAATCAACTATGTCATGGAGACTATAATCTGACAAAAGGGGTTGCCGATAAAGTTAAAAAAGAAAAGTGAAAAGTGAAGAACATTATTCTCCACTTTTCACTCTTCTTTTTACTTTTTGTTGTCCTAGAATTTAGGGCAGTATACACCGCGGCTTTGTGGACCGCATACGAGGTAAATCATGGAGAATTCAAATCCACCATTGCCCCGGCTCTCAGCACTCAGGCTGGATACGTTGATGTCATAACTGAAACCGATACCCCAGTTTGAATAATCAAATCGGGTGGAAAGGATAAAAGCATCCATCAGGAGTGGCTTTTCAAAATGGCGGGCTAAACGTACCCATCCACCAAACTGGAATGATTGGTCCTGGCCATCGAGGTTGAACCTGAAGCTGTTACCAGCATTGATTTCGAGGGAAGGTCCCTGATTGAAAAATACCGCGCCCGGTACGAGGGATATATCTCCACCGCCCATTGGGAATTGACCTCCAGCGTGGAATACGGTTTTCGTGTAATATTTTTCAACAGCTTTGCCATCTTCCCTGTAAAAGGAAAGGTTAGACTGATTGAGGTGATTGATAGCGGCACCCATGTACCAGTTAGTTCTTTTGTCAAGGACAGAGAACCATAGAAGTCCAACACCAACATCGCCAAAAAGGAAATTGTCAGCCAGGCCGGTTTCATTATTTGGACAAGTAGGACAAAACTCACCATCTGTGACCTGTGATGGCCACTGAGCATTGGTATAATCCAGGCTGCGTTGTGAAATACCTGCTTCCGCTCCCAATACCATATAATGTGATTTTCTCCTGTCACCGCCAACACGACGGGCATAAGAACCTGATAGCTTGAGTGTCAGCGTTGCAAAATCAAGGGATCCCGCCACATCACTCCAGATGTTGGCTCCGAAACCGAAGTTATCATATCGGCCAACCGGCATTTTCTGGTCGTAAGAGACAGCGTAGGTATTGTAGGAGCTCTTGCCCAATACAGAAGCCCACTGATTCCTGTAATTACCTACAAGACGGGTATTGCAATTCATTACACCAGTCAGCGCAGGATTCAGCGTGAGCGGAGACATGTAAAATTGAGAAAAGTGGATATCCTGTCCACGAACGACATTCACGGTTAAAATGAAACCAAGTGAAATAAATAATGCCAGTCTTTTAATCATAGCCCAAAAGCGGTATAGATTCCTGAATAGCCAGAAAATTGGTTAAGAAATAAGAGAATATATAACTTGCTGAAAAGCAGACCCAAGACCCCTAAAGGATGGTATGCGGCCCATTTCACAGGCAGAAATATACAAATTCACTTTTATATAACGATAGATTGTGTTGAAATTTTGAATTCTATCAGCATATAATAAGGATAGATACGAGTCAGACGGAAAAGTTGCCTGTGCCTGTGAATATTCACCTATAGGTAGTGTAAAAGAAAGGACAGGAAGATTTCTCCCTGTCCTGGAAAAGCTGTTATTCTTTTATTGACAGCGAATTGAATCGAAGTATTCCTCTCACTGTCAGCACCTTAAAATGCCAGGGTCACTCGCGACCAATAAACGCCTGGACGCCAATATTAAAGCCAAAGCGGGTATAATCTGCAAATACACCATCATCAACGCCACTATAGATGCTATATAATAATGAAGGTTCAATAGCCACTGAGTTGTTAAGAAACCAGGAATAGCCTATTCCAAAATTCAAGGTGGTGCTTCCTTCATCTGCGAGCAGGGAGAAGAAATCCATTCCAGTAGATCCAAAGTCAATACCTGCCTGGGCATATAGAGAATTGACAAAGTAGTAGCGAGCCCATGGACCGAAGCCAAACTGGCTATTTGATGAGCCATCATAGGAATAACTCACAAGGCTCAGTCTGGCACCGATAGCCAGATCGTTGATAATATAGTAGCCTACATTTGGCGATAGGTTAAACCATGTTTCGGAATTGTCATCACCATCCGTTTTGATGCTGTTAAATCCTACCGTACCACCGACCATCCAGGCACCTGAATTGACGGTCTGGGCAGAAACTATCCTGGTCAGCGATATCAGGACGATGAAAGTAAAAGTGGTTTTTGTAAAAAGTTTCATTTGGGTAAAAGTTTTGTTGTTAGAGAATAGAACAATAGTAACAATAATTTTACATATTACATAAAAATTATATATTACATTAACCTATATATCTCCCCACTCCGGATGACAAGACTCACATTTTTTGCAGTTTCTCAACATACTCCGCACCATTTACCTCCGTTACAACAAAATACATTCCTGCACTCCATCCATCTGACTGGATAGTCGAATATTGATGAGTGAGGTTTTGATGAAGGATCATTTTTCCGAATACATCATATACGCGTAACGTGCCTTTCTCTTCATGCTTGAGATGGACTGAAAAGGATACATCAAATGGATTTGGAAAGATCGATACATCAGCAGATGATGTGACAGGTTTGATTCCGACAGGAATACAATCAGGATCATACGCCCCACCAGGTGACCCGCCAAGACAACCCGCAAACCAGTTACCAGGATCATTTAAGTTCAACCCCGGATCTGAAAGTTCAAGGGTGTAACCTTCACCATCTGCATCCGTATTCCACGGAGCACTATCATCATAGCAGATACTGAGTCGTATGGTTCCTTCTGGATCATAGAGACGAATCAAGTCACCACTGTTGCCAAGCCCGAAGTCAAGGTCTCCGATTAGCTTCGGTACTCCGGGATGCAAAGCACTAAATACAGTCATATTTTCACACAGCACCAGATATTCCCCTGCACCCAATATGGTTCCTGCAGGTATGGAATAAATGTGCCCGTCGTCATCATCCCGAACAGACCATCCGGAAAGATCAAGAGCGATGTTGAGTTGGTTTTTTATTTCAAACCAATCCCCTGCATCAAGCACATCGGATGAATGGTAATTGATCTCACTGACGATGAGATCATCTTCACAGGCTGTATAGGCGACTCCCGGACTTCCGCCCATGCATCCGTCAAACCAACTTGTGGGCAGATCAGGATCCTGGTTTGAATCTATTCGTTCAAGCGTGCGTCCGTAACCGTCCGGTGTGCAGGCCCATGGAGTTTTATCAGCATAGGTTGATTGAAGTATCGTGGCACCACTACGGTCAACAATCCGAATCTGATCTCCGCTGTTATCCAGTTTAAACAAAGTGCTTCCTGCCTTATTCACTACCTCAGGATGTAGGGCAGAAAACAAATCATTGTCTTCAACGATCACCATACGCTCACCAGGAAGGAGTTTGGTGCCTGCCGGAATAGGGAATGCATTGTACCATTCCCGATCCTGCATCTTGTAATGAGACAGGTCGAGTGGAAAGTCAGCCGTATTGCTGATCTCAATCCAGTCACCCGCATCTGTAGTTGGATCAGAATGATAATTGACTTCAGTCAGAGCTAAAGCTGCCGGCTGGGCAGTACCCGTAAAGTGTGCAGTGAAATCTGCAAAAGTGGTCAGGTTGATGGTAAATCGCTCCGACAGTGTATCCAGTGATAGGTTGTCTTCCCAATGGTCAAAAGAGTAGCCTGGATTGGCAATGGCGGTGATGGTGACCGGATTGCCATCAAAGTAAATACCTGCCCATGGATATGTTTTAGGAATGATGGAATTGATGTGGATGACGCCCGCTTCAGCTGGTTCTACGCGAAGGGTGATATCCACCTGGTTGTTTAATCCAAAATAATCTTCAATCTGGTTACGCTGATAGATCCTTCGGACAATATGAAATTCTTTCAGGTCATGTATTTCGTCGCGCCATTGCAACGAATCAGGTGAGCCCCATCGGGCGCTTTGACGATTTATTTCGGTAGCAATTTCAGCGGCATTTTCATTGATCAGGCCATCGGCCTTTTCTGGTGTCCAATATTCGTTCATCAGATCTGCAAACCGATTGATGAAATAACTCTTGAATCCGGGATTTACAAGGAGACTATTCATCATGTCCGTATAGCGGTTAGGGAAAGCGGGATTCCCCAAAGCCTCTTCGAGAATATTGATGGTGGTGGAGGGTCCATTGCCTTGTGCATAGGTCACATCAAACAGAATGTATCTCCAGCGCACATCGGGTGCCCTGTACATCCTGGTGTTGTTGAAATACATACTCGAAAACCAATCGCCATTGCCAAGGTACATTTCGGCGGCGAAATAGTCTACCCAGTTTTCCCAGTCGATGCGTCTTTGAGCAGCGGCAAATTGTGCCGGATCGCTCATGTCGTTTTGTATGACAAAATCACTCATGGAATAGAAATCATCACCGGTGCCTTCATCGACCAGATATTCTTCGTCTTCGAAGTAGGAGGACAATATCTGATCTACCTCATCGGGATTAGCTCCATGATTGTCACGCACATAGTATTCGTTGGTCACTTCTCTGCCACCATAATGTCCCCAGTATTCACCATTGATAAATACGGCCATATGCTGATAGCCTGTCGATGCACAATGTGTGGGCAGTGTCAATTGATTGGCAAGGATATCACGCATGCGGGTGCTGTTCCAGTCATCATCCATGTTGCGTACACGAAATTCCCGATAGCTGGTGATGCCCGGTTTATCTCTGGCAAACAATGGAAAATGTACTTCATCTACTGCACCAAAATCCTCATCGAACGCAAACTGCATGGATTTCTGTTCGAAGGCAATCGAATAACCTCCAACAGGTCGAAGGCTCGCATTTTCGGAGAATACCAGGTTTTTATCCTGATCAAAGTATTCAAGATGTGCCGGTGCCCGATTTCCGGAATTGTAGTTATCGTACACCGCTAATCCGCCGCTGCCGTCATTGAATAGATCTCCTGGGCTGGCTGTGATGCTGAGTACCGGTAGTTCATGTGTCACACCTAAAAAGTAAGAAGCACTTGCAGTCGGACTTGCTAATCTGCCGGGCTCGAAACTCCTTGCCCTGATGACAGTGGTGGCACTGACTGTAAACGGATCAGTATATAAAGTGGAGGTCTCCACAGGGTCACTGCCATCGGTCGTATAGCGAATAAAGTTTCCGGAAATGGTAACGGTTACATCGTTTTGATAAAATCCTGCTGATGGAGCTATGATTGGTTTGACTGCATAGCCTGGCAAGCAAGTGTTACCATTCGCTTCAGCGGGAGTAGGATTGTCCGTCAGGCACCAGGTGCCTGAATCGTCACTGCGCATGATGGAATGGCCAGGCAAAAGATATCCAACCGTAATTGAATCTATCAGGCTCCCATCAGTGCCATACAGCGTCACTGTTTCTCCGAAACCAATCTTGAAATTTGTATGATAAGCAGTCGTCGTAACGTTACCAAAAAAGGGTGGATTCGGCCCGTAAAAAACATCAGGAGTGTTTATACCAAAATGCAGCCAGGTCCGTCCTGAAAGGTCGCTGGAGGGTGGTACGACATTGTGAACTTCAACGGCCAGTACGTTTTGACCGATGACCAGAAATGATGCCAATTTTGCTTTAGATATGTGGAACACATCAGGGTCACCTCCTCCATACATCTGGGCTTCATGATCAGTCTGGGTGACTGTCAGATAATCAACCGCGCCGTCGGGCATATTACCGCTGCGTGCTATTTCGGTACCATTAAGGTAGGCGATGAAACCATCATCATAGTCCATACTTAAAATAGCACTGTCCAGTTTGGTAGGATCATTTACTGTAAATATGCGTCGGTAATAGAAGGAGGTTGTAGTATCCGGTACCAGCGTGTTATCATCATCGTCGCCATAACCAAATCCGCCTGGAGCACTCGTCCAGGTATTTTCATCGAAAGAGATACTGTGCCAATCTGCTGGCGGCTGCTCTGTTCCTAAGAATAACCGCCATTGATCGCCTTCATAGATAGCAGTCTCCCAATGGTCAATAACGGATTGACTGAGGCCACCTCTGTTTTTCCGGAGGCATAGACGAGCACTCGTTCGCCAGCCCCCAGGGTGTGTTCCGGAAAGGTCCATTTCAGGTCTTCATTGTCACTGAGACTCATGCCGACCAGGTTCTGATCGGATGGTCCGACGTTGAAGATTTCAATCCAATCCGGGTAGTCATTGTCTTCGTCAGCCAGTTGGTAATAGTTGGTAGGGGAGACCTCAGAGAGGATGAGCTGGGCATGGGATGGGAATGGAATCCAAAGGAATAGCGAGGCTAGTTGGAATATGTGTTTCATAGCATTTAAACTTTCGATTGACTAAAAGGTATCAGGATGCAGTGTGAGCTGATTGGGCGAGATGTGATAAAGATCAACAGATTATTGTAATACAGTAGATAATAATTTTGCGGCCCAGACGATGACGTGCGTGTTTTCCCTAAACCATGCAATGATCTATTGAAGATGAACCATCCGGGTCATCCAGATGGAGAGAATTGTAACTGGAATGGAGTAGGGCAGCTGGTGAACAGGCAGAATCTTGATAATGGTATCATACAAACGCAGCATCTTGCAGATGGGGTGTATTATGGAAGAGTGGTATGCAGGGACAAAGAGTACAGATTTATAAGGCAGAAATAACTATCGTTTTATTCCCTCACCGATCACCCCCAATCTGCCCGAGCTTTCATCTGCTTCAATGGGATTCGTATTGCCACGAATGACCAAAGCACAGCGCAATGCGATATCATCGCCAGTTGAAGGAATGGTGATATATCAGACAGACCTGACGCCGGGGCTTCGGGTATTTAATGGGACGAATTGGATGAGGTTTGCGGAGACGGTGGATTAGGGAAATAAAAAGGCTTTCATGTGGTAGCTTAAATTTAATCACTTGTTAAGCATTAATTTATGTGCTTCGTTATGCCCATCACCAATAATCTTCAATAGGTAGATTCCATTTAGCAAATGACCTAAATTATCCGATGAGGCGCTGTCTTGAAATGGTGTTGGGTGGAATGTTAACCGTAAAATTATCCAATCTCTCAATTACCAGATTCCGTTGCCTGTGGTGCAGGGTGGTAGTCCTGATGTATGGAGGTATGAATGTAATGGTTCTCTTACCGGTTACTCTGCACAGGAGCCCGATATTGATTTTGGGGAAATATACAGGATTTGCGGACCTGCTGTAGCACAATGCACACCAATTTATTTTTATAATTGGTATTAGTAAAGCAACAATTTTAGCGTAAAAAAAAGTACCTTAGCATTATCTGTTTATGTTACTTTTGTTACAATATATTAACGTGATGAGAATTATCAATAATTTCTTACGGCTAGTTATAAGTATGTCACTAACGTATCTTATTGTTTCCAATACCGCTTCCGCAACTTCTATAATCAATATTATTGCTTTAAATGGTGAAATTGAAGTTGAATACTTTAGCCCAAGGGATAGTTTCGCAAATATTTCATGGTCAACTGAGATTGATCAGAAAGAATATAAGAATTCTTATTCCATTTCCGTTGTGCAGGAAGATATTGAAATCGCCATACTTATTAATAAACATGGAATCGAATTATTTGTTGGGCAAAATGATTCTATTCAAATATATTTTGATGTAAAATTAAATAGCTATATTTTTGAAGGGTCAAATTCTGAATTGCATAAGATTTATAATGAAATGAAAGGAAACTTTGATTTATATAAAATGAATTTTGACTATGCAACCTTTGACTTAAGGACATCCATGCAGATCATTGAAGATATCAACGAAAAACTTGCCTTCGAAATTGAATACTTTGAAAATCTGTTTCCAATTGAAAGTCGTAAAAGTCAATGCATTAAACTTTATATGACATCAGAATTAATTAAAATGTTAGGTTGGATAGAAAAAGGTTATCCTTTTGAGGAAAGTAAAAAAGAAATGTTAGAAAAAGTTTTATTACATTTAAACTTGGATCAAAATCTTATTAATAGATCTTTGTACAATTTAAATTATTATGATCTGTATTATTCGACATTAACAGAGAATAAGTTCTCGGAGAGTGATAACTATATTCTTAAAAATTATGGGTATTTAAAAAATATCCAAGAACCATTATTGATGAAATATTTGCTTCAATCTGCATTTGTTTCAGTATATAAGGCAGCTAAGGGACAATATTTTGACTGGTGTGAAATATACAAGGGGCTAAAATCCGATACCATAGACCCTCAGTATTTTGATTTTTTTGCCGACTTCAGTGTTTGTGATTAATATTGGACCACCCCAATCAAATAAGAAAACTCTTAATGGCATATACATTCAGGTTCAAATTGACGGGATAGTTGTTGGCATTGACAAGGTAATTATACATAAATGATAGGACCTATAATAAATAAAATAGTATGAAGTTAGTTTTTTATTATTTCTTTTTTGTATCAATGCATAGCCTTGGTGCGCAAGTGACTTATTCAAAATCTTTAGATATTAATAATAGTGCAGATGTTGGAGTTGGATTGGCTCGCACGGATGAGGGGTATATAATACTTGCTGGATCAATTTGTGATTATGATTGTACATCAATTATTGGCACGGATTATTTTGGAAATATTCTCTGGAAAAAACAAATTGAGAACCTAAACGGGAATATTAAACTAGCAGATAATTATTCAAACCATGGTCTTGTTATAAATGAAGCCACAAATAATATTTACATTAGTGGAATAACTAGAGAAGGTATTGATAACTATGATTGTTTTATTTATAATTTAACTTTAACAGCAGACAGCATTTGGTTCCATAAATATGGAGGACAATTTGATGATATAAATTCTACTTTAATTCAAGCTACTGATACTAGTTTAATTCTATTTAGTGATTATGGAATTAATTCTTCGGAAGATGAAATATGGATTTTATATACGGATCTCAATGGAAATGTGATTCATGATTACCGTTATGGAAGTGATTATGCCATAGTGGGAAGGCAAGATATTCTTCAATTGAACTCGCATGATATAATTTATACGTATATAGGTTGTAATAATGATTGTGGTTTTGATGAAAGTAAAACTTTGATAATTGCCAAAATCAATAATTTAGGTGAAGAATTATGGTCAAAACCAATATTTGAATTTACTGACATTTGGGGTAATAGTACAATTATCCCATTAAATAATGGTGGTTTCGTTGTTTCCTTTTATGAGTATAATGATGAGGGTAATTGGATATACCCTCCTATTTTGATATGGTTGGATTCATTGGGAAATGTTAATTCTATTTATTATTTCCAAAGTGAAACCGAAAGTATAATTAATGACCTTGCTTTGACAAGCAGTGGTATGGTCGTAGGAGCGGGGTCAATAGATAAATTGGAGTATGGCTATGCTGGATGGGTATTTAGCTTCAACCCAAATGGAGAATTATTGTGGAATAAGGAAATTGTTGATTCTAGATATCCTGCAATGTATTCAGGTTTTAACGCTGTTCTAGAATCTGAAAATGGTGGCCTTGTTTTGACGGGTATGATTATTGACACATTTTCAGAGCAAAATCCTAATCAAGCAAATCAAAATATATGGTTAGTGAAGTTAGACGATGAAGGCTGCTTAGACATAGGTTGTAAAGATCTTCAAATTTTAACACGAATTGAGGAAGTACCAGGGACTAATCAGTATATGAAGATATTTCCAACAGTTACTGATGGTGATTTGCATTATCATATTAGTAATCTCACGGAATCTATAGTAGAATTGTATGTGTCCATTATTAGTGCTGACGGAAAAATAATTGAAAAAATTAAAATTGCAGCGGAATATTCAGGGAAACTAGATTTATCGTTTTTGACTAATGGGATATACTTTCTGAAATTATCTGACAAGAGTGGAAATTTGATAGATATTAATAAGGTTTTAAAGATTTAATACGGAGGGGATGAATATGATATTGATGTAGAGGTTGGCTTTGACCCCATACAAAGCCCCCCGCCACATTCGTTTTCCGACATACTCCCCTAGGCCATGAAATATTAGTTTTTTAAAAGACCATCCGTATGAAACGAATGACCTTCGAGAAGTGGAGGATAACGTATTGGCTGCGCAGATCCGGGGTGGGGAACTGACAAGCTGATTTCGGCAAATCATCACTCTCTACGAAAGGTTTTTTTATTTCCATCCCGTCCACTCAAGCAAGCT
>JADKHH010000025.1:130000-212046 GCA_016721905.1 Candidatus Opimibacter skivensis
CTTTCCTTCCATGTTGATTATTGGAGCAAGGTAAAATCTGCCTCTTGACAGCCCCTTGCTCTCTGCCCCATGCACCTTGCCATCTGCCTAACTTCTACCTTCAACTTGGTTATTGGCTATTCCTTATTGAATAATTGAATGATCTGTTTCCAGACATGGATAAATAAAAAACGCCCTGCCTAAGCAGAGCGTTTTTATTATCGGTCAGAAGAAAAGATTACTCTTTCTTTCCGGCATTCAACTCTTTTTTCAAAGCTTCGAGTTCGTCCATCTTACCATCAGCAGCAAGTTGTGCCTGCTCTGCCCATGTTTCAGGATCGTGCATCTTGTAACGGCTGCCTTGTGCCAACAGGATCTCGCGAACTTCATCAGCAGACTTAGCTGCCAATGCTGCGAAACTGTTGATACCTGCTTCATGAAGGATCTCTTCAATCTTAGGACCTATGCCCTCAATGATTTTCAGATCATCTCCAGTGCTCTTAGCCTTAGTAGCTTTAGCTTTAACTTCCTTTACTTCCTCTGCAGCAGTTTCTTCCGCAACTTCAGCAACCGGAGCCGCTTCTTCAGCAACTACAGGTGCTTCTACAACGGGAGCCTGAGCTTCTTCTTTTGCATCGGCATCAGCTTTACCTTTAGCTTCCTTTGCATCAGCTAACTGCTCTTTCAACTGAGAGAACATCGCCATATCACCAAGGGTGGTAGGCTCATACTTAGACTGTTGCTCCTTGACTGCTTTGGTAATTTCCTTGCCTTCTTTCTTACGCTCATCTTTTACAACATCCTCTGCTTCACGCTGGATATCTTCAAGGTAACGCAGGTGAGAAACCATGATGCGCTTGTCATCGCGATTGAATTCAATCACTTTGAAAGTCAATGTTTCATCTACCTCAGCCAGCTTGCCATTTTCCTTGCGGAGGTGACGTGATGGTGAGAAAGCTTCAAGACCATATGGTAATTGAACGATAGCGCCTTTGTCATCACGCTTGATCACCGTTGCTTCATGGTAAGATCCAACTGGGAACACATTTTCGAATGTATCCCATGGGTTCTCTTCCACATGCTTGTGACCAAGTGATAGTTTGCGGTTTTCACGATCGATATCCAGGATCTGGATCGGAAGATCTGCACCTACCTTGGTAAATTCAGATGGGTGTGCAAATCTCTTTGTCCAGGAAAGGTCAGAGATATGGACCATACCACCGATACCTTGCTCGAGCTCAACGAATACACCATATGGTGTAAGGTTTTGCACGCGGCCGGTGTGTTTGCTGCCAACAGGGTATTTCTGTTCGATCTCACCCCATGGGTCAGGCGTCAGTTGTTTCAACGACAGGGACATCTTACGCTCTTCGTGATCGATAGTCACGACTTTGCATTCGTATTCATTTCCTACCGTGAAATAATCCCTTGCATGGATTGGCTGGTTGCTCCAGCTAACTTCTGATACGTGGATCAGGCCTTCTACGCCCGGAGTGATTTCCAGGAATGCGCCATAATCCTCAACGTTGACAATCTTGCCTTTGACAATGCTGCCTTCCTTGATGGTATCACCAACGACATCCCATGGATGCGGCTGGAGTTGCTTGAGACCAAGTGAAATCCTTTTTTTGTTCTCATCAAAATCAAGTACCACGACGTGTACTTTCTGATTGATAGAAAGAACTTCTGATGGATGGTTGATACGACCCCAGCTGATATCTGTGATATAGAGGAGACCGTCTACGCCACCAAGATCCATAAAGGCTCCGAAGTCGGTGATGTTTTTAACCACCCCTTCGAGTACCTGACCTTTTTCAAGGCCGGAGATGATAGCTTCGCGCTGTTCAGCCAGGTCACTTTCGATAAGTGCCTTGTGAGAAACAACGGCGTTTTTGATGTTCTCGTTGATCTTGACCACCTTGAATTCCATGGTCTTTCCGACAAACTGATCATAGTCAACAATCTGCTTGATGTCGATCTGTGAACCTGGAAGGAATGTTTCAAGACCACCTGCGTCAACGATCAGACCACCTTTGGTCTTGCTGATGACTGTACCGTTGATGATCGTGCCATTGTTGAATGAATCAACCAGACGTTCCCATGCTTTCAGGAGTTTGGCCTTACGGCGGGAGAGTACCAACTGGCCTTTCTCATCTTCCTGGCGTTCTACGTATACGTCTACTTCATCGCCGATCTTAAAGCCTTCGATGTCTTTAAACTCAGACATAGAGACCAGACCGTCTGATTTGAAGTTGATATCAAGTACCGCATCTCCACCGGTGATCTGGTGTACCTTGGCTTTGATCACTTCATTTTCATTGACAGCACCGAGGGTCTTGTCATAGGCTGCTTCGAGGCGTTCACGTTCTGCTGCTGTGTAGATGTATTGGTTCCGGTTAGAAATGGACCAATCAAATTCATCATGTGGAGTTTCCGGTTCTTTTGGAGCGGGTGCTTCCTTTACCGGCTTTTCTTCTGTAGTTTCTGCTACAGTTTCTTCTGTAGTTTCTTCGGCTACAGGAGCTTCTTCAGTCGCTACTACTTCGGTAGCTTCTGTGATTGGAGTCTCGAGGGACTCCTCTGGATTTGTTGTTTCTTCTGACATTTCAGAGAGCTTGTTGTGTTTGTACGTTCCTAATCTATTGAAAATCAGGACCGGAGGTTAAATAATTGAATTAAAATGGGTCGCAAAGGTAAGAAATTAAGTGAAAAGTGAATAGTGAAGAGTGAAAAATGAAGGCTGAGGCTGAGGCTAAGGAGGTTTTAAGGCGGAAGGGCAGAAAGGCTGAAAAGACAAAAGGGGCTCAAGAGGCATTTAGCAAGGAGCAAGGGGCAAGAGGCAGGGTGAAATCAAAACTGCGTCTCTGCGCCTCTGCGCGATTATTATATTTCGTGGATTCTGCAACTGATGACCGCTTAAGGCCTCTTCGGCCTCTTTCGCCTTTTCAGCCTCTTTAGCAAACGAAATCAGCTGCCCACAGGCAGCATTTCGAAAAGAAAACATACATTGGTAAATCAATCCAACTCAACCCAAATCTGTATCAAATGGAGACCAGGCCCTGGCTAAAGAATTATCCCAAAGGACTTCCTGCCAATATCGATGTCGATAAGTATCCAAACCTGAATGCTTTTATTTCGGAGGCACTGGTAAAATTTGCCTCCCAGCCCGCCTTTTACTGCATGGGCAAATCACTGACCTATGGGGAGGTAGATAAGATGTCTTACGCCTTTGGTGCCTATCTCCAGTCCAGGGGATTGAAGCCAGGTGACAGGGTCGCGATCATGATGCCCAATCTGCTGCAGTATCCTATTGCATTATTTGCATGCATTCGCGCGGGCCTGATCGTAGTAAACACCAATCCGCTCTATACACCACGTGAAATGGTGCACCAATTCAATGACAGTGGTTTAAAGGGAATCATCATTGTTGAAAATTTTGCATCCCATCTGCAAGAGGTACTGGGTAGAACACAGGTGGAAACGATCATCCTGACGAGTATCGGCGAAATGCTCGGACCTATCAAAGGGCCGATGGTCAATTTTGTAGTGCGTAGCATCAAGCGCATGGTACCTAAGTATGAATTGCCAAATACGATCTGTTTCAAGGAGGCCATCCAGCAAGGGAAAAAGTTTACGATCAACTCATTTGATGATCTTCCCGATCGCGTCATTTCTCATCAGTATACAGGAGGTACAACCGGTGTAGCAAAAGGGGCTATGCTGACCAACAGAAACCTGCTATCGAATATGCTCCAGATCAAGGCATGTCTCGATACGCAGATGAAGGAAGGGCAGGAGATCACACTTTGTCCGCTGCCGATGTATCACATTTTTGCATTCGTGGTCAATTGCCTGGCGATGATGTCCTACGGCTCTATGAATATATTAGTGGTCAATGCCCGCGATGTTAAATCAGTCATCAAGGAGTTTAAGAATCACAAGATCACGGTGATGACTGGTGTGAATTCCCTTTTCAATGTGTTGTTGCATGAGAAAGAATTTCTGGCCCTCGATTTTAGTCACCTTAAGGTAGCCGTCGGAGGTGCCATGGCCATCCAACGCAGCGTCAATGACCGATGGCATGAGGTTACAGGAAAAAATCTTGTGGAAGGATATGGGATGACAGAATCATCACCAGTCGTGTCCGTAAACCCACTCGATGGTACAGCACGAATTGGTACTGTTGGAATGCCTGTCCCCTCAACAGATGTCCGAATCGCTGACGAGAATGATATAGTACAAGCGATTGGCAACCCCGGTGAGATTCAGGTACAGGGACCACAGGTGATGCTAGGGTATTATAATAAGCCTGAAGAAACAGCAAAAACAATCCGCAATGGGTGGCTTTGCACTGGCGACGTAGGAATCATTGATGAAGATGGTTATCTCCGTGTTGTGGACAGGATAAAAGATATGATCATCGTTTCCGGCTTCAAGGTATTCCCAAATGAAGTGGAAGATGTCGTGACCAGCCACCCCAAAGTCAAGGAGTGTGCGGCTGTGGGTATCCCAAGTGAAAAGAGCGGCGAATGCGTGAAGTTGTTTGTGGTCAAAAAGGAATCAAATCTCTCGAAGAATGAGCTCCTTGATTTTTGCAAGGAAAATCTGACCTCTTACAAAGTCCCTAAGGAAATTGAGTTTAGGGAATCGCTGCCGAAAACGAATGTTGGGAAGATACTCCGACGGGAATTACGGGATCAATAAATTATAAAATGTACGGACAGGTCGCGACCTGTCCGTACATTTTATAATTTATTGCTTTCTCGCTTCTACCCATTTCTTCATCCACTCATACGTCAGTGATTTCGGACGTTCGAGTGGGAGATTGAGAATGCGGCTCCAGCAGAGCATAGCTAATACGCCCAATGCGCGGGAGACTGCAAAAAGGACAGTGTAGTAATTATGTTCTTTCAATCCATAATGCACGAGGATAGCCCCTGAGTGTGCGTCTACGTTTGGCCATGGATTGCTGACCTTGCCCAGGGCACCAAGGACTTTAGGGGCGATATCAAATACCTTCCAAACGATATTGACGATATCATCATCGGGCATGTGATTCATGGCAAAGGATTGCTGTGCCAGGAATCGTGGATCTGGTTTTCTGAGGACGGCATGACCGTAGCCTGGAATTACCTTTCCTTCAGCAATAGTGTCCTTGATATATTTTTCAATTTGTTCAGCGGTTGGCTTAGAAGTGCCGAGGTGATCGACCATTTCAAAGATCCATTTGATCACTTCCTGGTTTGCCAGTCCGTGGAGTGGTCCGGCTAGCGCATTGACACCGGAGACATATGAATAATAGGCATCACTTAGCGTTGAACCTGCAAGATGAACAGCATGTGCACTGGCATTTCCTCCTTCATGATCTGCGTGGATGGTCATGTATAAGCGCATGAGGCTCTTGAAGTTTTCATCTTCGGTGATGCCTAGCATGTGCGCATAGTTAGACGACCAGTCAAGGCTGTCATCCGGTGCGATCTGTTCGTTATTTTTATAGGTCCTGCGGTAGATATAGGCTGCAACCTGGGGAAGACAAGCGATGAGGTTCATAGCGTCTTCGTAGGTGGCATCCCAATAGTCACGCTTGTTCATGCCTTCGGCATATTGGCGTGAAAATTCGCTTTTACCCTGGAGGGACAGGATGCCGATGCCTAACTGGGTCATCGGGTGTGTATCCAAATCAAGGCTATCCAGCACTTTCCATGTATGCGCGGGAATCTGGCGTCTGCGTTCCCACTCATTGCTGAGCCAGTTGACATCGTCTTCTGTGGGTATCTCATCTGTGAGCATCAGCCAGAATAAGCCTTCGGGTAGGGGCTCGCCACCTCTGGAAGGTAATTGAGTCTTTAGTTCAGGGATAGAGTAGCCGCGGAAACGGATGCCTTCTTCGGCATCGAGGAGGGAGGTCTCCCAAAGCATGCTCTTGATACCTCTCATGCCTCCGAACACCTGGCCGATCGTGACCTGGTCGATGATCGTGTTATCGTGTTCCTTCATGAATGGCTTCATCTCAGCGATGGCGGCCATTGCTTTTTCGTAAAACTTGCTTTTCAGTCTGTCCATGGGAATGGAAAAAAATAATGTTCGATATGTGGTCGCTAAGTTAAGGTTTAATTACCAAAGCTATTTGGATAACGGATAGGGGTAGGGAAATGTTTGGGAAAAAGGCTTAGGCTTAGGCTTAGGCTAAGCTGGATTCAATTTAATCCTGCCTAAACATACATTACATGGTTTGAAAACCATCCAATTCAGTTTCCTGGCGTGGGCGCCAGTTTTTCACAGAGGTTCATGCTTCGCCTTCGCCTCAGCCTTCGCCTTCACTTTTAGCCTTTAGCGATGAAAGTCATCACAGGGACATTTCCTTTCTTACTCAGGACTAGTGTCTTGCCGGTGACCTTATAAAAGGAGACTAATTCAAGGGCTCGCTGGAATTCTGCGTCGATATCAGGTGTATTGCAATCCATGGTGGTGGGGAGCAGGTTGATAAACCACATTTGGTCAGTGCCGCCGCGTTTGACCTCGCCCGTCACCAGGTTACAACCGCTATGACTCTTGAAAAGGGGAGATGACGGGTCGAGGAAGAGATACATCTCCTTTGCGGTTTTGCCTTCGATGTTTTTACCATTTAGTTCGACCAGCTTCCAGTTGATGCCAGCCACAGGGACCTGCGGAGCGCCTGCTGCCTGTTTGACCTGGGCTTGTTGGCTTGGCGTAGGTGCGGAAGGAGCTGTCTGAGCGGCAGGGGCTGAAGGCGCATCCGGTGCTGTATTGGCTGACGGTGCAGTCTGAGCCGCAGGTGCATCATTCGCTTCGTTGGCGGCAGGCGCCGTTTGTGCATTTGGTGCTTCCGGTGCCTGGGCACTGGAAGTGGTTGCACGCTCACTGCAGGATAGTATGGTGATCGCGAGGAGGACCAGGAGGTATTTCATGTTTGTGTTGGTTTGTGATTTGTCAATGAGTCGATGATTCAGCAAATTTAAAGCTTATCAAGCTTATAAGCTTATAGGCTTATATGTTTATGTGTTGATAAGTTGATGGGTTTATAAGTAAATGGCTTAGGAGGTTAGGGGTATAGGAGGTTAGATTGATGCTGCCACTTGATTGGCGTGCCACAACTTGGGGTTGATAGGTTGACAAGTTGATGGGTTTATAAGTAAATGGCTTAGGAGATTAGGGGTTTAGGAGGTTAGATTGATGCTGCCACTTGATTGGCGTTATCGCCACATATTCTTTGGGGTTGATAAGTTGATGGGTTGATAGGTTTATTAGTAAATGGCTTAGGAGGTTAGGGGTTTAATAGGTTATAAAAAGCAATATCTGTCTCGGGACAGACCCCTTGCCCCTTGCCCCTTGCTCCTTGCCTCAGCCTCAGCCTAGCCTTCGCCTTTTCTTTACCTTTGCCCCATGATCGTGATAGATGACGTATTGCTCAGTGATGACATCGTGACTAAAGACTTTGTATGCGACCTCGACGCCTGTCTGGGTGCTTGCTGTTGGGAAGGAGAGTGGGGGGCGCCTTTACTGGATGAAGAGCCGGCGATCATCAAGAAAGTGTGGAAAAAAGTAGCACCATACTTAAGTGAAGAAAGTAAAGAGGCGGTGAAAGAACAGGGTTTCGGGACGCACTTTGGAGAAAATGAAGTGCTGGGCACGCCGCTTGTGAAAGGTGGTGCATGTGCTTATCTCATCTGGGATGGAAAGGGCATCGGAAAATGTGCATTTGAAAGAGCGTTTGAAGAAGGAAAGATTGATTGGCCCAAACCTATATCATGTCATTTGTATCCTATCCGTGTCAGGTATCTCAACAATGGCACCGAAGCATGGAACTACGACCGATGGAAAATTTGTGCGCCGGCTTGTAAGAATGGGAAGAAACTTAAAGTTCCTGTTTATAAATTTTTGAAGAACGCCATTATTCGTGCAAAGGGTGAGGAGTTTTATGCGCAGTTGGAGGTTTGTGCGGAGGCTGTTGCACCCTAGCCCCACCCCCTAGCCCCGTGTACCCCCTAGCCCCCTGAAGGGGGTAAAAATTCATAATTATTTTTTAATTATTAAGAGTTTGCTCTTGACATGAAGTGAGTGAAGGAATAAATTAGTCTTTTTAATTTAAACCTTCACCATGAAAACAAACATGCACTTTAGTGCGTCCCCACTTTTATTTGGTTTTGCCAGGACGATGAGAAATAATCCTACGGAAGCAGAAGCTTTATTGTGGTCCCGACTTCGAGGCAAACAAACAGGATATAAATTCAGAAGACAACATCCTTTTTCTAAATACGTCGTTGACTTTTATTGCCATGCATTGAAATATGTCATTGAAGTGGATGGAGACATCCATGAAGATGCTGTGCATCAATTGGAAGATGATCATAAAGACAAAGATCTTGAGGCCAAATGTATTTTGGTTCAACGATTCACCAATGAGGAAGTCTTAAATGACATCGAAACAGTCATGCTTCAAATCCATGAGACCCTTTCAATGCGCAGGAAAAAGTATCTCAATTTAGAAATAGACAACACTAATGAATTGTAATGATAATTTTTACCCCCTTCAGGGGGCTAGGGGGAAAAAGGGCTAGAGAGAAAAGTGAGTACACGCAATCACAGCTTCACCCACGCTCCCACACCTAACAACCTTTTCTCTTGCAGTATCCGGTAAAAATATTGTCCCCCAGGCATATTGGCCACTTCCACCCTGTTGCTCAGATCATGTGCGGCAAACAATACCTTGCCGGACACATCTATAAGCTCCACGCGCAATGATGCCGGATCAAATCCCTCTATGGTGAATGACAATTCGTTTATGCCTGGATTGGGGTATGCGGAAATGGATATCATTGGATGATCGGGTCCGTTGGTGGAGACTGTAGGAAGTTCGCAGTTTTGTCCAACGCGGATCGCAAATATATCTTCACCTTGATTTTGACCGAATCCCTCACGAACCTTATTGCCATACACAATAGCACCACCACTCTCGAGTGCTTTAATTCCAAAGATTCTATACCATGTGTCATATCCCAGAAAATGATGGCACTGAATATTTAGATTGCTATCCAATTTGGTGATTGTAAAAAAAGAAGAATCAATATTCGGCTCAAATCGAAACATGCTGGAAGCCCAAATCTCATTATCATTCTTAACAGAAATACCTCCGTAGTACGGAAGCACCATCAAGCCCGAAGGAGAGTTATCCGGATGTATGACGACTTTTTTAACTACAGTCAAATTGCTATCCACAAGTCTGATTTGAGCTCCACCATCAGGGAATGCGTGAGATTTGAGGGTTTGCTGAAGGATCAGGTGCTGTCCAAAAGGGAAGTGTGTTTGATTTGAGGCTACCAGCGGTTCAGTGGTGTACCTTTGTTTTCTGTAATTAAATTCAGAGTCATAAAAATTATATAATCCACAAGAAGCAATTACATAGCCAGTTCTAGCGAAATCAATGGAAAGCATTACAGTTGAGGAGAGATTGTCAAAAAGAGGGACTAAGTTGTATGAAGAATCTATTTTCAGTATAAATTTCGGAAAGCCGCCATTGACATAGCTGTATCCCTCAATAAATGTATCCCCATTAAGACCAGTGACATAGTCAATATTTTGGATAATACTTTCACAGAAATTATAGAAAGAAAGATGTTCAAGTGTGTGATTGAATATATTGAATTTGGATATAACCAGCTTTGACTGACATGAATCTGACTTTAATGAGCCTAGTAAAATAATCTCACCACTTTCAACTTTAAGAATTCGGTGGTACAAGCTACGGTATCCATTCAAGTTTACTAGATCAAGGATCCAGCCATCATCTGAGGTAATCAACACATCACTATAAGCATCACTGTCAAAATCTGGGCCTATATTTTCGAGACGATTTTGAATGAAGTAGTAATTGTTGTCGATGTATGTTACATCACTTATAAAGTCAATTTCATCTTGCTCTTCTGTGAGTATAAAAGTTGGTTGGCTTTGTGTTGATTGAACAATGCAACTTAGGACAAATATTATTGAAATAACCGGATATGAATTTTTCATAGCTTCACCCACGCACCCACGCCCAACAACCTATCCTCTTGCAGTATCCGGTAAAAATATTGCCCCGCGGGCATATCAGCAACTTCCACCCTGTTGCTTAAATCATGTGCTGTAAACAATATCTTACCTGAGATATCTATAAGCTCCATGCGTAATGATGCTGGATCAAATCCTTGTATCGTAAATGAGAGTTCGTTTATTCCTGGATTAGGAAAGGCAGAAATGGATATCATTGGATGATTGGGCCCGTTGGTGGAGACTGTAGGAAGTTCGCAATTGGGGCCGAGGTTTATGGCAAAGGCATCCTCATCTCCACTATTTACTACACCTCCTCTGGGTAGTCGCCACCCATAAACCAAGATGCCACCATCAGGAGTAACTGTGGTTCCAAAAAGCCTGTAAATGGCATCAAAACCTAAAAAGTGATTACAAATGATATTAAGTTCGGCATCTAGTTTAGTTATACTATAATAGTTTGTATCCCATTGTGGGGAGAATCCATAAGTTCCCGCTACCCAATAGTTGTTATCTTCAGTTTTCTTGAGACCCCCATTAAATGGAAGGTCCATTGCGCCGCTATTTGCATGAAAAGGTGGGATTACGGTGGTGATTTTTCGAATAGCTAATGTACTATCGACCAGCCTAACCACCTGCCCGTTTGGAGGGTCGCCACTGGGTTTCTTTAAGTGTTCTAGAAGAAGATGATTGCCATATGGTGTCCTTGTTGCGTGTGTGGATGGTTCAAACCCTTCCAAAATATTGAACTTCTGTTTTCTATAAATAAAATCTGAAGTGTAAAAATCACAAAGATTGTTGTCTCTTATTATATATCCCGATCCACTAAAGTCCACACTTAAATGAGAAGTTGGTGGCAGGCTATCGAATACTTTTGTGAGTTGATTTGATTCAGATTGTTGCAGTATGAATTTGTAGAATGCAGGTCCAGATTGAACGTAGTATCCCTCAATAAATTTGTCATTATTTAACCCGACTATTTGGATTGCCTTTTGAATGAATTGTTGATTGCAAAAATCATATTTACCTTGTTCAATTATTGAGTCAAGTTCATAAAAAAACTCTGAAATAACTATGGCTGAGGAGCAAGAATCAGACTGGATTGATCCTAGTATTTGTAAAGATTCATTACTTGTTTGTAAAAACTGACGAGCAAAATACCCCAAACCTCCGATTTTATTTTCGCTTAGTTTCTTGCCAGAAATATCATAAACATTTAGTGTGCTAAATGTGTTGTCCGAGCCAGCTGGGCTGAGATGGATAAAAAGACAATAGTACTTATTATCAATTGAAGTAATGTCGCTAATAATATCAATATTGGGGCCACTCTCTTCATTCAATATAAATGAACTTTGAGAGAAAAAGGAGGTAACAAAGGTTATTACTAGGATGATTGAAAAAATTGAGGACTGCATTTTTATGGTCAATTGAAGCGATATTTATTATAAAGGAAATAAAAAGTTAAAACATCACAGCTTCACCCACGCTCCCACACCCAACAACCTATCCCCTTGCAGTATCCGGTAAAAATATTGCCCCGCGGGCATATCGGCCACTTCAACCCTGTTGCTTAAATCATGTGCTGTAAACAATATCTTACCTGTGACATCTATTAGCTCCATGCTTAATGAAGCTGGATCAAATCCTTGTATCGTAAATGAGAGTTCGTTTGTGCCGGGATTAGGATAGGCGGAAATGGATATTATTGGCTGGTCAGGGCCGTTGGTGGAGACTGTAGGAAGTTCGCAGTTTGGGCCTATTTTGATAATGTATGGGTCATAGGAGTCATTATATTTCATTCCATAAGCGATAACACCTCCATCATCAGTTGCCCTCAAACCATACATAATATAAGGGGCATCGAATCCGATATATTGATTACATTTTATTTCAAGTTGGTCACTTATTTTAGATACACTAAAATGAGTCGGAATGGAAAAATTAGCACTCAGGTTATTATTGCCTACTAGCCAAATATTGGATTCATGGACAAAATCAATTCCACCAAAAAATGGATGCTCACTACTTCCAGTAGTATTGGGTTCAGCGGGAACTACATAGATCTCCTTTTTTATATGAAATGCACTGTCTATTAATCTAACATAATGTCCGGTATTCTGAAAATCAGGAGATGCACCATAACTTTCAAGGATATAGTTTTCCCCAAATGGAATATGGGTTTGATGCAAACTAAATCTGCCTTCTTCAAAATTATATCGTTGCTTCCGATAATTAAAGTCCCGATCATAGAAATTGCATAGTTTTTCTGTTTTAAGTACATATCCCTTTCTTGAAAAATCAATAGAAACCTGTTGATGGCCGAGGGAGTCCATAAATAAAGTCAGATTAAATGAGGTATCCATATCGAGTAGAAATGTCTGATATCCCTGATACACCCAGTAGCCATTAACAAACCAACCGGAATCCAGCTTATCTGCAATTTTTAGGTGCTGGACATTTTTATCACAAAAAGGCACCTCGGACAAAACAATGAGTTCCTCGCTTTGCAGATTATATTTTACAGTAGCAATAGTAGATTTGCAGGAATCTGTTATGAATCGGCCAAGCATATAGACATCACTGCCAATGACTTTTAAAAAGCGCATAGCATTGAATAGGGTGTCGACAATTTCACTTCTGGATATTAGGTTGCCATTTAGGTCAAGTATCAAAAGTTCGGATGATTTGAGGGCATCAATACTAATCTGTAAAGCTAAAACGGTATCCTCCAGCATGTAGACATCAAGAATAATATTGTTCTTGGCTTCAATAGGTGAATAAATGAAACCTGTTTGAGTGAAACCACTGAATGCAAAAGAGATGGTAATTAGGAAAATATATAGATGTTTCATAGCGAAGTATAATTGGCGTTAAATTAGAAGAGGACGTATATAAATTGAATACATCCTCTTCCATTAATAGACTAATTAGCAACAAGGAGGTAAGGTTGTGGGAAATATTGAAGCAAGACAAGAGTTTCGTTGACCAAAATGTATAATTGGATCCCATCCTTCTTGGACTTGAAGGCATAGAGGGCCATTCAAGGTAATGGTGGAAACGGCATGTGTCAAATATGGATTAGGTTGACCGGCAAGATAATCTTCATAAATCTCCGTAATGGATTCGAAATAGTAGTTCATCTCCCATGGCTCAAGACATCTTATATCACTCATATCGAAATCACCACAATCAGGAAATCCAATTGCTTCGTAGCATCCATATATATCAGGGTCTCCCCAGCTTTGGTAGTCCCAACAATAAAATTCATATGTTCTGTAATCTATGATAAAATCACTCGGGGTAGGGTCGCTTGAATTGAGATTGCCCCATCCATAAGTATAGAGATCTGAATAATATGCTGTTTCAACATTAGAGTAAAATGTACACCCGTAAGGAGCATAGTAGTCATTTAAAGCATTAGCTATGACTTCAGAAGCTTCTAATGTTCCGCCACTATAGGGAGAACATTTGCCACCCTGAACATCCCAATAATCTGTGGAGCCAAAAGGTGTAGGATCCCTTGAAATTGTACCTACTTTGCTCAAAAAAGTAAGAGTCACTTGGGTTGAAGAAAACGCAATTATAGCACCATCATAAAGAGCAGGAAATTTATCAGGCTCTGTGATGCTATAGAAATGGTTAGAAGCTGAATCTCTGACCTCATCGAAAAGCGCATCTACAGCACTTTGAGAAGCATAACCACTTGAAATGGCAATTGTAAAAGTGTCTGTTTGGTTTTCAAAAGATGTCCAACTTGGTCTTGTATCTGCATATTGAAGATTCATGGCACCTTCTACATACAGGATCACATCAGATGGTGAGTAAACTGTCCTGGGCTGAAGTTGAGGCTGACTGAGTGGTTTTCCTTCCATCGTTTCAATAAAGGAAAGAATACGGTAATACATATCATACTGGCCATCAGATTCAGTTGTGATATCTGCTTTAATCTCATCTTTATGACAAGATGAAATCAAAAGGTAAAGGTGCAGGCTACCAAAAGAAACTTAAATGTGTTTCTGGAGACTACCAGGGGGGGGGCAAAAAATTTGCTAGTACGTAACATAAAAAAGGTTTTATAAGTGATAAAATAATTACAATAGAATAAAAAAAATACACACAAATCCTTGAGAAGAAGGACTGAATATTATTGGAAGGAGACTTAAAAAGTTGAACTAATTTATACATTATTTTATTTCTGTGCAAGTCTAGGTGCAAATTGTCGCATTTGTGACAGTTGAGATTCTATATTTGAATTTTGTTAGGTATTCACATGGTTGCAGGAGCAAATAGTTCGACTCCGCTCACCACACCGCTCCTGCAACGGCTAACTCCAAGTATTTACTTTTTAAATGATGGGCTGAAGGAGGTGCTAAGAAAAATGTCAAATGGCGTCGAGGAAAAGCAATTCGAAAACAGGTACCCCCATTCAGGGGGCAAAGGGGGTCGAGAGGTTCTATGAATCCTAAATGTTCTGGATAGAATTTTCTTATATTTCCACCTCCATGCAATCCTACGCCCAGGCCCTCACTTATGCCATACCTGCCTTCCTGGCCCTGATAGGCCTCGAAGCATTGGTTTCATGGAAGATGGGTATCAAGATCAACCGCGGACCGGATATGATATCTAGCCTGACCTCCGGTATATCTAATATCGTCAAGGATGTGCTGGGTCTCTCTATAGCCATCGTGAGCTATGCCTGGTTGGTAGATCACATTGCTTTGTTTGACATCGGTACGCAATGGTATGTTTTTGTGATAGCCTTTATTGCAAAGGATTTTGCAGGGTACTGGATCCATCGGATGGAACATACCATCAATGTGTTCTGGAACCGGCACATCATTCATCACAGCAGTGAAGAGTTTAATCTTTCGTGCGCATTGCGGCAGAGTATATCCGAAGTGTTTTCTTTTGTAGGTTTATTCTTACTGCCTGCAGCGGTCATCGGTGTGCCAGTGGAGGTGATTGCTATCATTGCACCTATTCAACTCTTTGCGCAGTTCTGGTATCACACCCGGCTCATCAATAAGATGGGTGTAATGGAATACATCATCGTCACCCCTTCGCATCATCGGGTTCATCACGCCATCAATCCTGAGTACATCGACAGGAATTATGGACAGATCTTCATCATATGGGATAAGCTGTTTGGTACATTCCAACCCGAACTAAAGGAAGTACCACCGGTGTATGGAGTCAAACGTCCTGTGCATACGTGGAATCCGCTCCTGATTGGCATCCAACATATATGGCTTATCCTGAAAGATGCAATCAGAGCACAAAGCTGGAAGGACAAGATCAAAATTTGGTTTATGCCCACTGGTTGGAGACCTGATGATGTCAAACAAAAACACCCATTGGAAGTAGTGGAAGATGTGTATCACCTCAATAAGTATGACACACATCTCTCCGCCAGTATGTTGTCATGGTCATGGATCCAGCTATGGGTGCTGCTTGCTTTCACGATGGATTTGTTTTTAAGGTTTGGAGCTATAGGATTTCCTGGCGTTATGGTTTATGGACTTTATTTGTTTGTCTCCATTTTCAGTATTACATCGTTGATGGATAAGGTCAGCTATGCGCCATTGGCAGAAGCTGGAAGATTTATTCTTGTGCTATTCATACTGATCAGTAGTCAGTGGGATTGGTTTGGGATTTCGACAGTATTTAATCCTGCGGTCAATTTTGTTTTTTCCTTTGCAGTCTTGTCACTGGTTGTTGCCTTTTATTTTCATTTGTCAGAAAATAGGTATTACAATAGGGGAGGTGTTTTGGCCAGATAGACCTTGTCCCCGGCATGCTCCTGCAGAACTCACCCCCTGCCCTAACTCATTGAAGGCTTATCAAGAAGATACTGATTTGGAGAGGAGAAGGCTTATTAGCTAATATGCTTATAAGATTTAGTTGATAGGTTGATGAGTTGATAGGTTGATGGAGGGTTCAAAGTATTAGCGGGAATTGGCGAAAATTAGCGGCTAGCACAAATGGTGCCTATTGCTGATATGAATCCAAGAATTTATTGAACGATGATTTAACCCCTCATCAAATAAACCCATCAACCAATAAACATATCAACTAATAAACCCATCAACTACTCACCTTCTTCTGGTGCTTTTTGAAAGAAATAAAAGCAATCACCGCACTAATCACCAACAACAAACTGCCCAGGAAAAAAGGAGCACCGGGTAAATAAATGGGGCTACCCGGCCTAATCGACCAGGCAAATAAATTAGTCATCATCGGAGGTCCGATGATGGATGTCGCGCTCATCAGACTGGTCAATGCACCTTGCAACTCTCCTTGCTCCCGGACATCAACTTCACTGGTGATCGTAGCCTGAAGTGCAGGACCTGCGATGCCACCCAGACAATATGGAACAAGGAAGACAAGCATCATCCATCCGGAAGTAGCTAGCCCAAAAAGTAACATACCGATTGCATAGAGGCTAAGTCCGATATAAATACTGCGGGCATTTCCGAGCTTAGGATTGATAACTCGTGTGAGGCCTCCCTGAACAATTCCAACTAACAATCCCACTACACCTAGCGACACACCAATCATCCCTTCTCCCCAGCCAAATCGCTCGATGGTGTAGAAGGACCAGTTACTCTGCACCGCATGTGCTGCCAGATATACAAGGACCATGGCCACAAGCAGGTAACTTACATCCGGGTATTTTTTTAAATGCATTAATGACCCTATAGGATTAGCTCTCTTCCAATCCAGTTCTCTTCGATGGTCTTTAGATAATGATTCCGGTAGAATAAAATAACCGTAGAGCCAGTTGAGAAAACAAAGAGCCGCTGCGGCGATGAATGGTACACGAGGTCCAAAGGAGCCAAGCAGCCCACCGATGATCGGACCCAGGATAAAGCCCATTCCAAAAGCAGCACCGATCATACCGAAATTTTGTGCGCGGTTTTTATCATCACTGATATCGGCGATATACGCAGAGGCTGTGGTGAAACTGGCACCGGTAATACCGGCGATGACCCTTCCGAGAAATAACCATTCGATGGAGGGAGCCCAGCTCATCAGGATATAATCAAGCCCGAAACCAAACAGTGAAACGAGTAGTATTGGCCGACGTCCATATTTGTCACTCAGGTTGCCGACGAGGGGAGCAAAAAGAAATTGGGTCAGCGAAAAAGCAAACAGCATCCATCCATTGAGGCTGGAAGCATCACCTACCTCCACGTGCTCCATCGTGCTGATCAGGGTCGGCATCACAGGGATGATGATCCCCCATCCTATGACATCGATCAGGAGCGTGACGAAGATGAATCCAATGGCGGCTTTGCGGGTACTCATGTGTAAGAGCGTGAGAACGTGAGAGCGTGAGAAGTTTATAATGAACGTGTTACGAGTCTGGCATCTGCGAGTCTGGCATCTGAAGTCTTAATTGCACTTCCTTAACCTCAGCTTCAAGGGCCAAAATTAAGCCTTTGTTGCACTTGGGAAGCTATGGGAGGGAAGATCGCCGAAACAACCAAATCAGTGCCATTACCTTAGCTGGTTGCTGAGCTGTCACACCTGGATGTGGGTGAGCAGGTCGAAGCATAGCCTCAGTCTTAGCCTCCGCCTCCGCCTTTCTTGTCCTTCAGATTTGATAATCCATGCTTAACATTGTACTTTTGCAGGGCTTTTTTAGAAAAGTTGCATAAAATAGGGCAAAAAATACGTCAGAATTATTGTGCAAATATCAGATTAACAACAATATACATATATAGTTTTATTATTATGGCTTTAATCAGTAAGATTCGTAAACACAGCTGGCTCCTGATCCTTATGCTCGCATTGGGCCTTGGAGGCTTTGTGGCCATGGACATGGTAGGTGCCGCTTCGAAGGCAAGTGGAAATCAATTTACTATCGGTCAGGTCAATGGTGAAAAACTGGATTGGAATGAGTTTCAGCGCGCTGAACGTATCCTGTATCCAAATGCCACCGGTGACGTATACGGCCAACGCAACTATATATGGAACTATATGGTCGAAGAGCAACTCCTGAAAGAAGAATCAGAAGCACTCGGTCTCCATGTAGGCCCGGAAGAAATGGAAGAACTTCAGTTTGGTCAGCGCCTCAGCCCGATCATCCAGCGTAATTTCCGTGACCCCAATACCGGCCAGATGGACAGAGCTACCCTGGATCAGATCAAAGCCAATCTGGGCACAGGCAAACTCCAGCCACAACTCGAGGAGTTCTGGAAGTTCCAGACAGGTGAAATCATCAAGGACAGGCTCCAGAACAAACTGGCTACGCTGGTGAAGAAAACAATCTATACTCCAACCTGGATGGCTCAACAGCTTCAGGCAGAGCAAGGATCCTCACTTGATTTTCTCTATGCTGTAGTTCCTTTTGACAAGGTAGCAGATGCTGATGTCAAGCTGACGGATGATGATTACAAAGCCTGGATGAAAGACAATGAGGGTGCGATCAAACGCAAAGAGGAAATGAGGACTGTTGATTTTGTTGTCTTCAATGTGACGCCAACTCCCGAAGATTCAGTTATCGTTCGTGAGGCTATCACCGAACGTATCGAAGCATTCCGCACGACAGATAATGATTCCCAGTTTGTGGAGAATAATTATGGTGTGCTTGATGCCACTTATTTTAAAAAGGCTGATCTGGTAGAAGCAATCGCTGATACCGTATTTGACCTTCCGATCGGAACGGTGTATGGTCCATACATCGATGGAGTAGCTTACAAGGCAGTGAAGGTCCTTGACAAAAAAGTTATCCCGGATTCAGTAGATTCCCGTCATATCCTGATCAGGGCAGAAACAGCAGATGCTATCCTGGCTGCAACAAAAACACTGGACAGTCTTAAAACGATCATAGAGGCAGGAGCAGGCAGGTTTGATTCATTAGCCATGCGCTTAAGCCAGGATGGCAGTGGGCCAAAAGGCGGTGGACTTGGATGGTCAGCTAATGGCAGGATGGTTAAGCCATTCAATGATGTATTGTTTTATACCGGTGCTCCTGGCGAATTAAACATCGTGACTACCCAGTTTGGTGTTCACCTCATCGAAATCACAGGCCGCAAATATCTGGACAATGCACAAGGCGTAAAACTTGCCTATCTGTCAGAGCCTATCGTACCGTCAGAAGAAACACAAGCAGCGATATATGATGATGCTCTTGAGTTTAGCGGACAAAACCGGAATCTCGATGAACTCAAGGTTGCTCTTGAAAAGAAACCAGAATTAACTCTGGAGACTGCTCAAGGACTGACTGCAAATGCATACCAGTTTTCCACTCTAGGTAGTGGTGGTACATCAAGAGATATCATTCGTTGGGCATTCGAGCCAGGCACAAAGGTTGGTATGGTTGCTCCGGAGGTATTTGTTTATGATGAACCTACCTTGTTCTATAATGCACGTTATGTGGTGCCTGTATTGAGAACCATTGTCAAAGCAGGTGTATCAACATTGGCCGAAGCTAAGGAAGCATTTACAGCGCAGGTGACCGCCAAAAAGAAAGGTGAAATCCTCGCTGGTAAGATGACAGGTAAAGACATGAACAGCGTAGCCAGTGAGTTTGGTGTAGCGATTGATACCTTCAACAACGTCAACTTCAATATGTCATATCTCCAGGGATTGGGTAATGAGAGTACGCTGATTGGAAAAGTTACCGCACTGAACAATGGTGAAACTGCCGGACCGATCATTGGAGTCAATGGGGTATACATGATCAAGGTTCTAAACCGTACCGAGGCAAGTATCTCTACGGATATCGCATCTTTCCGTCGCCAGGTATCTATGACGGCCAGGGGTAGTGTGGACAGCAGATTAATGGAGGCGATTAAAAATTCGGCCGAAATAAAAGATAACAGGTACACTTTCTATTAGTAGAAACTGTAAATACGATACCGTATAAAAATTGCCCGGGTACAATCAAGTGCCCGGGCAATTTCATTTTAAGTCATTCGTTTTCTAATGATGATGTCCCCAATCTTGCGCTTCCTGATCCTGCCGGCACTCATTTTAATGGGGTGTTCAAAAGGCAAGACCGTCATAGAAACAGACCCGGATTTAGGATTTATAACAACTTATCTGGATGACCCGAAGACCGGCCAACATCATGGGCCATATACCAAAACAGACTCAGCCGGCCTCCTGATGGAGAAGGGGGTACTGAACCAGGGGCAGCCTGATGGTATCCGTGAACTCTACTACCCGGATGGCAAAGTCAAGATCAGGGAGCGTTATAAGAAAGGCAAACTGGATGACCTGTATGAGTATTATTTTCCGGAAGGCACCATTGAGCTCAAGGGATACTATATCGATGGAGCGATGCATGGACAATGGAGGAAGTACACCCGGGACGGAAAGTTGTTTGAAGAAGTGACCATGATCAACAATGAAGAAATGGGGCCGTTTAAGGAATATCACCCAAACGGAAAGATACAAGCGGAAGGAACTTATCTTCATGGCCCGAATGAAGACGGTAGATTAAAACTCTATGATGAATCAGGACAATTACAAAAAGAAATGGTTTGCGATTCCGGCCGGTGTTATACGGTCTGGAAGAAGGAGTAGTGGGATACTGTTCCTGTTGGTCAGCTGCATTTCTGCGGCCTGGAGTCAGCGCGGGGGTGAGCAGGTATTCGAGTTTGTCAAACTACCCACCTCTGCGAGAGCTACTGCCCTAGGGGGAAGCCAGATTGCAGCCACTACTAACGATTATGGCCTGGTCGGTGGCAACCCCGGGATGCTCAATAGCTCCATGGACAACTCCTTTGTATTTCAGCACAATTTTTATTTTGCGGGCATTGACAATGGCTATGCAGGTTTTGCAAAGTATATGCCAGGCATGAAGTCAATGATCCATGGAGGTGTGCATTACTTGTCCTATGGCAAGTTTACTGCTGCAGACCAGATGGGTAATGTTGAAGGTGAGTTTAAAGCAAAAGACCTCTCTCTCAATGCTGGTATTTCCAGGGAACTGAATGAACGCATGACCGCCGGAGTGCAAGTGCAGTATATCCAGTCTACTTTGGAGACCTATACTTCCAACGGCCTCTTATTTGATGGTGGTATCACCTATAGTAGTGAAGATGGATTCAATCACTATGCACTTGTGCTTCGTGGTGTTGGTTTTCAGTTTTCCAGATATTATGAAGGAGATGAGCCAGGCAGAATGCCGGTAGATTTTCAGTTCGGATTTTCGAAGCGATTAAAGTACGTGCCATTCAGGCTATCGATTCTGATGCATGATATCAATAGATGGGACCTACGCTATACCAGTCCGCTGGATGAAGAGACGAGTATTGATTTTGGAGGCGAAGCACCTGCTGAGCCGAGTGACTTTGGTCAAAGTGTAGACAACTTCTTCAAACACCTGACCTTTGGTGGTGAATTTCTCATCGGTAAGAAGGAAAGCCTAATGCTGCGACTGGGCTATAATTACCAGCGACACCAGGAGTTGTCAGTCGTCAATCTCCGCAGCCTTGCCGGATTTTCTGCAGGTATAGGTATTAATGTTAAAAGCTTTATCCTGGATTATGGCTTTGCAGTATATCATCAGGCAGGTTCAAGTAAACACCTCGGGTTGCGAGTGAACCTCAATGATCTGAAACGAAAGAAAATAGTAGACTAAGGCTGGCTTTACTATTCTGCATTCACTGTATAGAGTGGCAGATTCACCATTTTCCCTTTGATCAGCAGATCCCCTTTGTGTTCAGGTATCAGTCTTGATCCTTCCCAGGGCAAAAGGTCTTTCAAGTCTTGTGACATCAGAAGGTTTACTTCAAGATGATTACAGCGGTTTTGAATTCGTGCTGCCGTCCCAACTACCTCGCCTGAAAAAGCAATATCTCTCTTCACTACACCGATTTCACCAACCATGACAGGGCCGCAATGCAGACCTGCTTTAAAATCAGGTACTACACCATATTGTGCGGTATAGTATGATGACCGGTGATTAAATATTTTCCTGATCTCCATCGGACAACGGATACAATTGAGTTTGTTGAGCCCCTGGTTCATCCACCAGCTCACGGTGATTTCATCGCCTACATATTGGTATATCCTTCCTTTATGCCTGAGGATGACGGGCGTGGCATCCCTGATGACATCCTTGATAAAATTAAAATATTGTTGTTCGCCAAGCACCTGGGCTATATAGGTTGAACTGCGCAGATCCAGAAACATGAAAATGTGTTCTTCGCGCTGAGGACGAAAGTACCTGCCCATGAAGAAACTGCGAAGATTGCCCGGGCCATACTTGTCATTGACCATTAATCCCGCAATTGTACACAACACGATAAACAGCCAGAGTAAATAGTCTTTAAGGAACCGCAGACTCCTGACATGGACACCGATGTGATACAGCAGATCTTGCCGCTCGATGTGCTCCTCTCCTGTGATGGTCGCCCTGGTGACAAAGGCGAGGATCGTCACAAAGCATATGATGAGAGTGAAGGCGAGCAGGATGAATAGGATAGCCTGGCCGTAGGGATTGTTTCTGACCCATCGCTGTAGGTAGCTTACCAGGATAGCACCGCCGATCAGACCTGCCAGGAGAGTCGCCACGGCAGTGATCAGCATATTGGTCCAGAATGCATATCCCTCTGGTGCCACGTCTGCCGCGAGCAGGACCATGTAGTCATAAATGGACTGGCCGATCGAAAAGAATACCCATATCCCTGTGATCCACAGAATCTTCTGCAGCTCACTTCGGGTCCTGAAAACCTCAAGCAGGACAGGGATATCGGATGTATCCGGGTGCTTAGTGGTCACGATATTGGGTATGATTCAAATACGGACGCAAAAGTAGGGTAAGGAATGGTAGGAATAAAGATTATCTGGAAGGGGCGTGTAAGCTTATTGGCTTATGAGCTTATGGGTTGATAGGTTGATAGGTTGATGGGTTGATAGGTTAATGGGTTGATGGGTTGATGGGTTGATAGGTTTATTGCTTTTATACGCTGAGGGGCTTAAAAAACTGGGAGGTAGTTAAACGAGAAAGACCTTTTGGGTGTTTTATGAGGATTGGAATGTGGTCCCGGGAAGGTGAAATAGCCAGGCGAAAAATATAATTACCCTAAAATCGCCGAAAAACAAATTAAATATTTTCATAATATGAAATTCTTGGTATATTTGCCTATAGTACTACAGGTCTCACTATGATTCGACAACAACTATCCCAAAAGCTGCTCCAAAAGCTTTCCCCTCAGCAGATCCAGTTGATGAAACTGCTGCAGATTCCTACTGTATCCCTCGAACAACGCATCAAGGAAGAGCTCGAGGCTAACCCTGCCCTGGAGGAGCCAGATGACTACAGCGAGTCAAATGCGGAAAGTACCCAGGATGAAAAGGAAAGCGAATCGGATAAGGACGATAACGATGATTATGATATCGATGACTATATCAGTGATTATATAGAGGATGATCCGGTTAGCTACCATTCGACCGAACCGGCCAATGAACAGCGGGATAAAAGTCTTCCTGCCGTCGTAGCAAATACCTTTCATGATTATCTCGATCAGCAGTTGGGCATGCTCAACCTCGATTCAGAAGTACACCGGATCATCGCCAATCAGGTCATCGGTAGCATTGATGATACTGGCTACCTGAGGAGAGAAATACCTTCCCTCATAGATGACATTCTCTTTGCTTACAATATTGAAGTGACCCCAAAGCAAGTCACCGAAGTCTTATCCATGATCCAGCGTTTTGATCCTCCGGGTGTCGCTGCACGTGACTTGAGGGAGACGCTGATGATTCAGTTACAACAACGGCTACATATCGCGGAGGAAGCCGGCGAAACAGAATTAGTACCTGTCTTAAAACTTGGTATTCTGATCCTTGCTAAACATTTCGAATCGTTTTCTAAAAAGCATTTTTCGAGACTACAGCGTAATCTGGAGATTGATGAAGGTATGCTTAAGGGTGCACTCGATGAGATCCTGAAATTAAACCCTAAACCAGCCAGCGGGTATACCAGCCAGTTTGATACACAAACCCAAACGATTATTCCGGACTTCCTGGTCACCAACAGGGATGGTATCCTTGACCTCACCATGGATGTGCGCAATGCCCCGGATCTGCGGATCAATGATCAGTATGTAGACATGCTCCGGGCATATCAGCATAAGAAAGAACAGAATACGGTCCAGAAAGAAAATAAGGAGGCCATCATTTTTATCAAGCAGAAAATAGATTCTGCAAAATGGTTTATTGATGCCATCAAGCAGCGCCAGAATACGCTCAAGCAGACGATGTATGCGATCATGCAGTTTCAAAAAGAATTTTTCCTCACAGGAGATTCTACTAAACTGAAACCAATGATCCTCCGGGATATTGCTGAGATCACCGGCCTCGATATTTCCACCGTATCACGTGTAGCCAGCAGTAAGTTTGTTCAGACTGAGTTTGGAACCAAGCGCCTGAAGGATTTCTTTTCTGAATCCATCGTCAATACAGAAGGTGATGAAGTGTCTACCCAGGAAGTGAAATCAATCCTTGGCGAAATCATTTCAGGAGAAAGTAAACGTAAACCACTCTCCGATGAAAAACTCCGGCAGATGTTGGAGAAAAAGGGTTACAGTATAGCCCGACGTACAGTGGCCAAATACCGTGAACAACTCAATATACCCGTAGCAAGATTGAGAAAGGAGTTATAGGGAGTCCAGAGCGGTTGTCAATTTAGCGCAAACCAGATTTACTTCTTCTTCACTGATGATCAGTGGTGGTGCAAATCGCAATGAAAAGTTATTGAATAAAAACCAGTCGACCAGCAAGCCTTCATTCCGGCATGCTTTGACAGCCGGAAAAAGATTATCAGGATTTTTGAGTTCCAGCGCCAGCATCAAACCACGTCCTCGTACTTCGCGCAATGCCCGATGATGTTCTAGCTTTTTTCTGATAATCCTTTCTAACGAAACTGCTCTTGCAGGTAAATGATTTTCTTCAAGAATGTTGATTGCCTCCAATCCTGCAGCACAACTCAACGGATGGCCACCGAAGGTAGTCAGATGCCCAAGGATTGGATCGTGTGACAACACCTTCATTATTTTTTGGCTGGAAATAAAGGCACCTAATGGCAAACCTCCTCCGAAGGCTTTCGCCAATAAAAGAATATCAGGAATAACTTCTTCCTGTTGGAATGCCCACATAGAACCGGTCCTGCCCATGCCGGTCTGTATCTCATCAAGAATCAAAAGTGTGCCTGTTTCATGGCAGCGGTCTCTAACGGCACGGAGATATCCTGCTGATGGAACGATAGCTCCTGCTTCACCCTGAACAGGTTCAATGATGATAGCAGCCGTATGATCAGTGATCTTGACAAGATCATCGAAATCATTGAAATCGATATGCTTGACGCCCGGAACTAATGGTCTGGCTCCGGCAATGTGCGTTAAATCGCTTCTCAGGCTTTCTGCGCCTGCAGTGCTTCCATGATACGCATGGCGGCATGCAATGATCTCGTATCTGGACGTATATTTTCTTGCTGCTTTCAAAGCGCCTTCTACCGCCTCTGTACCTGAACTTGTAAAGAATGTGCAATTCAATTCAGCGGGCAACAACTGAGCTAACTTTTCTGCCAGGGCTACTTGTGGTTCTTGCACGTGTTCGCCATACACCATGGTATGCAGATGCAGTTCCAGTTGCTTCCTGATAGCATCCTTGATGCGCGGATGGCCATGTCCAAGGGATGAAACGGCTATGCCTGAAATGCAATCGATAAATGGATTTCCTTCCTTATCGAAAAGAAAGATCCCTTCTCCATGGCTCACTTCAAATCCGTCCGGCTCCGGGGAGGTTTGCCCCACGTGGCGTAAAAAAGCGGTACGAAAGGAAATACTCATATGGATGGAAAACAGAATTCCCTGGTAGGAAAAAATAGTTATTTCAAATCAAGGGCGGCCTTGATCTTATCGAATATAGCTGTGTTTTCATAGATACCACGAAATGCTTCGGCACCAGGGCCTGCTGCGAAAACAGGAATCATCAATGCGGTATGGCTTTTAGTGGTAAAAGCAACTTGTATGTCATTTAGTGTAGAACCTGGTTGGACTGCAAAACCTCCGGTCTCATGATCACCGGTGACGACGATCAGTGTTGATTGATCACGGGCCGCGAAGTCGAGGGCGGCGGCGACTATTTTTTCAAAATCATGCATTTCGTTAATGACATAATTTGCGTCATTGGAATGCCCACCCCAATCGATCTGGGATCCTTCGATCATCAGGAAAAATCCATTCGGGGAGCGTTCATCAAGAAATTCTAATGCTTTGGTTGTAGCCGGTAGAAGATAATCTCTTCCTTGTGAGACAGGCAAAGGCTCTGCATTGGCAGTGAAGTAGCCGATGTTTTTGTCTGTAGTGATATCGAGTTGCTGAATATCCTGATCGATAAAATTGGTGATGCGGTATCCCTTTGCAGTGAGTTCGGTTACGATGTCTCTTTCATCCGTTTTCCGGCGGGAAAAATAATCCAAACCACCACCAATAAATAGATCAATTGGGGTGTCCAGAAAAGCAACAGCAATCCCTTCCTTGTCTTCCCTGCCAGCCACGTGGGCAATAAAAGCAGCGGGAGTAGCATGTGTAATGGAACTGCTGGCAATCAGACCTGTGGCCATTTGTTTTTGTTCTGCCATTTCTAATAGCGTGGGGACGGATTCTTTTCTGGCATTTACGCCAATAGCCCCATTATAGGTTTTTACACCTGAGGCAAATGCAGTAGCTCCTGCAGCACTATCTGTCACCAGGTTGTCGGAGGAATTGGACTTATGAAAACCAATATTTTTAAAGCGTTCGAAAACCGAGATATTATTATTCATATACATCGCACCGGTGATTTGTGGGAGTCCCATACCGTCTCCGATCAGGAAGATGACATTCCTGGGTTTAGCAAGTTCCACCTGAGGTCCAGACGGTGGAGGTACAGCGGTTTGACGGGTGGCGGTGCAAGAGCCAAACAGCAATAGCAGGACCACATTCATGGCCAATGAAAAACGACTACCCAATGGCCATAAATTTTTTACCCGGAAGCGATTTGATAGCGCCTTTAAATTCAAGGGAAAGAAGGATGGCTGCGAGTTCACCAGGGGTCGATTTAGATTGATAGGCTAAGGTATCAATATCTTTCTCCCTCTCCTCAACGATCAGACTGTAAATTTTTTGTTCCTCCTGGGTCATTTCTGTAAATAGATCGGTCTGAAAGTTCTGCTGCTTCGTTTTTTTATTCCATGACATGAGGTCGATGAGGTCTTCACCGGTCTCCACCAGATGAGCTTGCTGGTTGCGAATCAGGTGGTTACAGCCCGCTGAGCTCTTATCTGTCTTTCTGCCCGGCACCGCCGCGACATCCTTATTGTAGTCATTGGCCAGGGTGGCGGTGATCATCGAACCCCCTTTGATACCCGATTCAACGACCAACAGGACATCACATAATCCGGCTACTATCCGGTTTCTCATTGGGAAATTGACTGCATCAGGACCGGTATCATAGGTGAATTCAGTGATGATCCCTCCTTTTTCCATCATTTTCTCAACCGCCGGGAGGTGGCTATCCGGATAAATATTGCCCATGCCACTGCCCATCACTCCTATCGTGGGGATACCATGGTGGAGACAACTCTTGTGGGCAGTGATATCAATCCCGTAGGCAAGTCCACTGACCATCGTGAAGTCACAAGAGGATAGGGTTTCGATCATCTCTTCAGTCACACTTTTTCCATACGCCGTGGGTTTTCGGGTACCTATGATCGCAACACATCTTTCCATATGCAGATTGACATTGCCCTTGGTGTAAAGGAGCAAGGGGGCATCAGGAAGATGATACAGCCTTGCAGGGTAGTTTTTGTCGAGATAAAAGAGGTACTGGATTCCTTCTTTTTCCATTCGGACTAGTTCTGCTTCAGCTGCATCAAAGACATGACCGGTGTTGGAAATCTGCGATGCGATTTCTTCTCCGATGCCCGGTATGGTCTTGAGGTGTCGTTTGCTTTCGGTAAACACAGCTTCAATACTCCCGCAATAGGATATAAGCTGACGGCCTAGTATGGGCCCTACAAGGGGGATCATGGTGAAAGCGATCTCCTCCAGTTTTGTTTTCCTGGTTTTCATCTGGTAGTCCGAAAATAGGGAATTTTCAAATACCATGCGGGAAGTGAAAAACGAAAAACGAAAAATGAAAAGGATTTAAAATTTATAAAAGAAAACACCAATCATGTTCAACATGATTGGTGTTTTCCTTTTAATGTTTTTGATAACGTTTATTCTGTGTTGCGAAGTGCTGGATTGATGGCGTAGGCTCTTTCCAGATATTTAGTGCCTTGCACCTGGTCACCTCCATTGTAGAAAGCTTTGCCTAGACCAAACAAAATACGAGGATCATTCGGAGCGATTTGTTCACCGAGTTTGAGGTAAGTGATGGCCATCGGATGTAAGCCTCTTTGCTTTGAAAACAATTCATACCCGGTCTTGTAATAGAAATCCACCAGTCGTTGATGATCTTCCCGTCCATTGAGGTATTCCATAAATTGCTGAACATATTCCACCTGCGGCCTTGCCATGAGGATGGTCGTAAATTCAGACAACAATTGCGGAAGATTCTTGTGGACCAGGTAGCGTTCAGCCACAAGTCCGGATTTGATTTGATTGGCACTCAGGTATTCCGGATATATCTTGAGTGATCTGTCGGCATAAAACTCCGCCTCTTCAAATATTTTCCGCTTCTCTTCGACATCAGAGGTATCCCGTCCCAATTCATACAAAGCAGTTGCCATAAAACAATTGCTCCTGGCACTGTTTGGAGAAATGATAGCGGCTGTGCCATTGAGACTGAGTGCATCTTTCCAGGCAGGAATCCGAGTGTAGGTTTTAAAGGTATAAGCACCGGAGATCAAAACAATCAAAGCGACTGCGCCCCATTTAAACAAAGGTTTTTCTGAATTCCAGCCATGCTTGATCAACACCCATGCACTCACTAGTGAAAATGCAATGGATGGAATAAATATGAATCTTTCGTTCATAAAGGAGCCCACCGGAAAAACAAGGTTGGAGACGATCGAAAGTGTTGCGATAAAGAAGCCTATGCTCCATGCATAGATGCTCTTTGATTTCCACAACTTGAAAAAAGCATAAGCCAGACCGATGTACAATGCGAGGGATATCAGTGTGCCGGGCTTGCCGAAATTCATGATGGGGATATGGTAGGGATAGTAATCATGTGTGAGTGGATGTGGGAAGACCAAAAGGCGTAAATATTCTCCCAACGTATAGATGATGGTGGCCAGCTTTTCCATGCCATTCATTTCAAGGAATGGGTCATTCATCAGGTCCGTGATGGCCTTGCCACTGTTAAGGACATATCCTATGATATTGGTACGGATCACCATATACACGATCGTCGCTATCAAGGAAGGAACTAATGCAAGCAGGTAATCCCTTGTACTGGCTTTGGTGAAAAAATACATCGTGAGTGGAATCACAGCCAGGAAGGTGATCGCATTTTCTTTGGACATGAGGCCAAGGAACATCGCAATCCCACTGGCCGCCAGATACCATTGGTTTCGCGTCGGAAGAAACCGGAGGGCAAAGTACAAGGCACCCATCGCTCCTATGGTGGTCATGATTTCGTCCCTGCCCTTGATGTTGGCTACCACTTCGGAATGAACAGGGTGCAATATGTACAATACGACAGCCAGGAAGGGGATGCTGAGTAGCCAGGGAGTGTTTTGTTTTTCCGGCAAAAGGATTGAAAATATCCGGAAGATCAGCAATCCACAAAGGCCATAGAGCAGGATGTTGATAAAGTGGCGGATAAAGGTATTGTCCCCAAAGACAGTTTGTTCGACAGCAAAAGTGACGATGGACAGGGGTCTGTACCTGGCACCTGCCACCAGGTCTTTTTGGCCGCCAAAATAGCCGGTAAAACTTTCTGTACTCAGGATTTCCCAGATTCCGTCGACGCCTTTCTGGGTAAACTTATTGTCGGTGATCACTATCTGGTCATCCAGTACATATCCATACGGCAGGCACATCCAATACAGGGCAAAGGCCAGAAGCGGTATGATCAGTGCTTCTTTCCATCTCTTGCCCCAGAATCTCGGAGTGAAGTCAAGAGTAGTATAACTGGTCGGTTTTGATTTGGATTTGACCGGATTTTTCTTCGGTGAGGTTTTCGCCATGGCGGATAAAGATAAGCGTATGTTGATTTAACGACAAGATCGGATTTTGAATTTATGAGAGAGACAATTATCTTGCCGCCTCGTAATACACCCAAATGAACCGCAGTATAGGCATATCCACATTACTTGCGGCATTTCTTGGTTTCCTCCTCCCGCCAGTCAATGCCCAGGTCAATCTCAAGGCAGGTTACAATATCTCTCTCGTATCAGATCCGGGAGTCAACCAGGTAGTGGAAACATTTAATAGTTCCCAATCCTATATCTCTGCATTTAACAAATTCTCCTGGATGCATGGGATAGAGCTCGGATTTCGGTTTAAGGCAGATATCCATTCATTAGAAATCAGCTATCAGAACGCTTATCAGCTTTTGCAAGCTAAGGACGAACTTATGGATGGAAGCGGGTTTTATAGGGATAAGATCAGATTGGGCATTCAGAGCGGGGCTATCGGCTATCAAGTCACCGGAGATTTTTTTGGGATAGGGACTGACCTTCAATATCAATGGTATACGACAAAGGTAGATCTGGAAAGTGCTACTGAGAAATTTCAGTATGTACAGAACATGCTGGCACTCAAGTGTTATATGATGTTCACGTTGGAAGGTAGTGGAGGAATTGACGCATCCCTTCAGCCTTATATTGTCTTGCCGTTTGACAGCTACAATCTGGATCCCCTCAGTATATATTTGAATCAGGAAGCTGGTCCTGTCGGGAAGAAATGGACCAGGTTTGGGTTGTCCGTGTTATTCTACAACGGGAATAAGTAGTGGATTGATCTTTTCTGTCAAACAGGTGTTTAATCAATCCCGGAAACAATTAAAGTTTCCACCTATTTTTACCTTCCATGTCTTTCAAACTAACGTCAACATACCAGCCTACCGGGGATCAGCCGGAAGCCATCCGTCAACTCGTGCGTGGCGTCACCCAAGGAGAACATGCCCAGGTCCTTCTCGGAGTTACAGGTTCTGGTAAGACATTTACAGTAGCTAATGTCATCCAGGAAGTGCAACGGCCGGTGTTAGTGCTGACGCATAACAAGACCCTCACGGCACAACTCTATGGTGAATTCAAGGAATTTTTTCCGGATAACGCCGTGGAGTATTTTGTTTCCTATTACGATTATTATCAACCGGAAGCATACTTGTCGGTATCGGACACCTACATTGAAAAGGATCTTGCAATTAATCAGGAGGTAGACAAGCTTCGTTTACGAGCCACTTCAAATCTTCTTTCCGGTCGCCGAGATATCATCGTCGTCGCCTCTGTATCCTGCATCTATGGTATGGGTAATCCTGAAGACTATAAAGCTGGGATCATCCGTATCCAAAAGGGAGAAACGATTGCGAGGAATGCATTTCTCTACAGGTTGGTAGAGAGCTTATACAGCCGTACTGAAGGACAATTGGGGCGTGGAAATTTCAGGGTAAAAGGAGATACCGTCGATATCAGTTTGCCGTATGTGGATTATGGATACAGGATCAGTTTCTATGGTGATGTCATTGAAGAAATAGATATCATCGATATCAATACAGGTCAACGTCATGAGCCATTGGAGCATGCGGCTATCTTTCCGGCTAATCTTTATGTAGCACCTAAAGACCGGCTCAAATTTGTCATCCGGGATATTGAAGATGAATTATTTGCACAGGAAGAATATTTCACGCGCGAGAAAAAATATCTTGAAGCAAAGCGCATCCATGAACGGACCACCTTTGACCTGGAGATGATCCGTGAGCTGGGGTATTGTAGCGGAGTAGAAAACTATAGTCGTTTTTTCGATGGCAGGGCTCAGGGGACGAGGCCGTTTTGCCTGCTGGATTATTTTCCTGATGATTATCTCATGATCGTCGATGAAAGTCACGCTACGTTGCCTCAGGTCAAAGGCATGTGGGGTGGTGACCGCGCCAGGAAACTCAACCTGGTCAATTATGGTTTCAGGCTGCCTTCGGCGATTGACAACCGGCCCTTGAATTTTACGGAGTTCGAAGGGCTTATCAACCAGGTGATCTACGTGAGTGCTACCCCCGCTGACTATGAGCTTGAGCAAACGGGTGGGGTCCTGGTGGAGCAAATTGTCAGGCCGACAGGTCTGTTAGATCCCCCGATTGAAATCAGGCCTAGTCTCAACCAGATTGATGACCTGATGGAGGAAGTGGATGAGCGGATCAAATCCGGTGAGCGTGTCTTAGTGACAACACTGACCAAGCGCATGGCAGAGGAGTTGAGTAAATATTTTACCAAACTCAATATCAAGTGTAAGTATATACATTCCGAAGTAGAGACCATGGAGCGTGTGGAGATATTGAGAGATTTACGCCTCGGTGATTTTGATGTATTGGTTGGGGTTAACTTATTGCGTGAAGGACTTGATCTTCCTGAAGTGTCGCTGGTGGCCATCCTCGATGCTGACAAGGAAGGATTCCTGCGCAACGACCGATCACTCACGCAGACAGCAGGCAGGGCTGCGCGTAATGCCAATGGGAAGGTCATCTTCTATGCGGATAAGATCACTGAATCCATGCAGAAGACGATTGATGAAACTACCAGGCGGAGATCCATTCAGATAGCTTATAATGAAGCTAACGGCATCACACCACAGACGATTACCAGAACCAGAGAGCAAATCCTCGCTAAGAATTCCATTCTTGATATACGGGAGGGTAATAAGAAAGCATATGTTGAAAGACCGCTTGAGGCCACAATGGCCGCAGATCCGGTACTCGCATTTATGTCAAGAGACCAGATCGAGCGTATGATCAGTGATACTGAACGGAAGATGAAAGATGCTGCTAAGGATCTGGATTTTATTACTGCGGCACAGTACCGGGATGAGATGCTGGCGTTGAAGAAGAGGTTGAAGTAGCTATCAGCTATCAGCTATCAGCTATCAGCTATCAGCTATCAGCTATCAGCTATCAGCTATCAGCTATCAGCTATCAGCTATCAGCTATCAGCTATCAGCTATCAGCTATCAGGGGAAACAAATTACAAAAAAAGTAGTGCCCGGCAGTCACATTTTGCTTTTTCAGGACACTTAGGTAGTGAAGGATCATTTTAACAATAACATCACTACTTATGCAAAATTTCAGAAACTTATTTGTCTGGCAAAAGGCACATCAATTGACTTTAGATATCTATCAGGTCACCAGGGATTTTCCAAGCCATGAAATGTTTGGTCTTACATCTCATAAGGAGGGGTAGTTCATCTATACCAACTAATCTTGCTGAAGGTGCAGGTAAATTAACTGATATGGATTTCAGAAGATATGTGAGCATTGCATTTGGCTCAGCAAATGAACTCGAGTACTTGCTCTATTTATCCTTTTGCCTGAATTACCTTGATGAAGAAACGTACAACAACTTGGACACCCAATGCAAGGAAATAAAAAAAATGCTTTCTGGTTTAATTAGCAGGTTGGGCAAACTAATATTTAGCACCTTCTTTTGCATTAGTATCCTTGCAGTCGGAGCATTCTTGTTATTTTCCTAGTTCTGATAGCTGATGGCTGACAGCTGATGGCTACATTTCAAAATCTGTAACTTGCTTAAAAAACAGTGACATGGCATTTGACCGTTCGCTTGCGAAAAAGCTGTCTAACCCCTGGAAATTCCGTCTCTGGATGGTCAAGAGCCTGCCGATGGGACTGCTGTCGGGCATGTATATCCAATCACTTGATGAACAGGCTTGTGTGGTCGTGCTCAAGGAGCGGTGGTGGATCAGAAACCCCTTTGGCTCAGTGTTTTGGGCGGTGATGGGGATGGCGGCCGAGTTAAGTTCAGGGGCGCTGGTTTTTGCGCATGCGAAGGGGAGAAATGTGAAATTTATCCTGGTCGGGGTGGAGGGCGAATTTTTTAAGAAGGTAAAAGGTAAAAGTTACTATTTTTGTGAGACCGGGTCAGATGTGCTGCGGAGTATTGAACAGATCGTAAACCCCAACGATACCAGCGTTGTTATATTACAGGTAACAGCCAGAGATGAGGCTGGGCAGTTGCTTGCCGAATTCAGATTTCGATGGCAACTCAAGAAACCAATGAATTGACTACACCCTTTTAGTCCCTCCTTGCATACAGAGAGGCTTGAAGTATTTTTTTAATACAGGTTATAGATTATTGTTAGGTTTTTAAAACGCATGAAATGAAGATTGGAGTTTTTATTGACGCCGAGAATATCAGGCGCAGCGGTGGTTACGGTATACGCTATGATGTACTTCGGGATTATGTCTCTCAATACGGAGATCCCATCCGCCTCAATTCGTACATGTCGATCGATGAAGCCAGAATGCGGACGGACTATGAGTATAAAGACCGCACTAACGGCTTCCTAAGTATCGTTCGCAGTTATGGATTTAAAATTATCACCAAAGCCATCAAATGGTTTGAAGATGAAGACGGCCAACGTATCGGAAAGGCAAATGCTGATCTGGATATGGCAGTCGATATGCTGCTGCAAAGCCAGCATCTTGATGTCATCTATTTATTGACAGGAGATGGAGATTTTAAGCGTGTCGTTCAGGCACTCCAAAATATGGGTATACGTGTTGAGATTTTGGCATTCCGCTATATCAGCCGGGATCTTCTGCACGAAGCGGATCAGTTTTTATCAGGGTATCTCATTCCCAACCTACTGCCTGTCATTGAGCAGCGCGCAGAGGACTGGGGCGCCATCGGATGCAGAGCCAGAGGGTATTGTTATTCGGTACAGGATGGATACGGCTTTATGAAATACCTGGACATTGACCTCCGCACATGGCGTGATATCTTCTTCCACTTCTCTCAGTTGCCTGAAAGACATTATGTCAATCTCGATGATGTGTTTGAGTTTGTCATCGACGAATCTCCAAGGTCTGAAGGAGGTATCCTGGCTACCAAAATGCAGTTGTTGCATACAAGACATTATATCCAGGATAAAGGAGAGAAAACACCGGTGGTGCCTTAGGGAGTGAAAAGTGAAAAGTGAAAAGTGAAAAGTGAAGTGTGAAAAGAGAAAGAGGAGAAGGCTGAGGCGAAGTATAACATGAGCAAAAAACATGGCGCCCACGCCATGAAAATTGAATTGCCGCGGCTTTCAAGCCGTGGAAGCTCATGAAAAGTGAAAATTACTGAATCTCTGCGCGATTTACTTTTTCGATATCTGCCGCTTTTGGAATATTTACTGAGCCAAAGCAATAAATTCTTCTTCAGTAAGGATCTGAACGGTTCCAAGTTTTCGGGCTTTGTCGAGTTTGGAACCGGCATTGTCACCGACGACGAGGATGTCCAGATTGCCACTGACGGCGCTGATGTTTTTTGCTCCATTTGCCTCGGCGAGTTCTTGTGCTTCTTTGCGTCCCATCTGGGTCAGGGTCCCTGTGAAGAGAATCGTTTTTCCGGAAAACACACCATCAGATATCAGTTCTTTAGGTTTATCCTGAGGAGTCTGTGTGAGATTGACACCGTGCGCTTCCATCTCCCGGAGCATCGCTATATTTTTTTCGTGCGAAAACCAATTGATCGCGTTTTGCGCTACGACCGGTCCGATGTCTTTAATCGCGATATAGTCTTCAGTACTCCAACCCGCCAGATCCAGTAAGTGGTTTATTTTTTCTGCTATCAACTTTGAGGCACGTTGACCCACATGATGGATGCTGAGACTGTGGAGCAACCTGTGTATTGGATTTGATTTTGCCTTATCAATGGCAGCTTTGAGTTTGTCTGCTGATTTTTTGCCAAACCCTTCAAGCGCAGCAATTTTGTCATAATCCAATTGATAGAGATCAGCCATATTTTTAATCCAGCCGAGTTCATAGAACCGGAGTATATATTTTTCTCCAAAACCATCGATGTCCATTGCATCTTTCGAAACGTGAAAGATCAGGCGTTGGAGAATCTGAGCCTTACATTCCATGTTCGGACAACGCCAGGCAGCTTCATCTTCCTCACGCACCAACGTTGTGCCGCATGAAGGACATTGGGTTGGATAACTAACTATCTTTTCGTGTCCGGTCCGTAACTCGGGAAGTGATTTTACGATATATGGGATGACATCACCTGCGCGTTCGATCAATACCTGGTCGCCTATCCGGATATCTTTTGACGTGATGAAATCTTCGTTATGCAAGGAGATCGAGGAGATCGTGACACCGGCTAATGAAACAGGTTCAACCTTGGCCACCGGCGTAATGGATCCGATTTTTCCAATCTGGTATTCGATATCCAGCAGTTTGGTAGTGGCTTGCTTGGCCTGGAATTTATAGGCGATAGCCCATCTAGGATGGTGGCTGGTATAGCCGCACATATCCTGGAGATCAAAACTATCGACCTTGATGACCATGCCATCGATTTCGAAAGGATACTCATCGCGGATGAGGGCCCAATGATTACATTGATCAATCACTTCCTGTATGCCATGGCATAGTTTTTTTTCACCTCTGGATACCTTAAAGCCAATATTGCCAAGGAAGTCAATCGCATCATGATGGGACTTGATGGTGGGCAGGACATCTCGGCCATTCTTATCCACGGCATATCCAAGTTGGAAAATGAAGGCATCCAGTTGCCTGCGTGCGGTCTCCGAGGGATCCTTGGTGCGCAATCCGCCTGTAGCACTATTGCGCGAATTGGCCAGCAGGGAAAGCCCTTCCTCTGCACGAAAAGCATTTATGGCTTTAAATCTTTCCTTGGAAATGACAGCTTCACCACGTACTTCTGCACGATAGATTCCTTTGGATGAAAAGGCTGCTTCAAGAGGCAAGGATTTAATGGTCCGGGATTGTATGGTTATCTCTTCTCCCATTTCTCCATTGCCGCGGGTGGCTGCCCTAACCAACATATCATTTTCATAAATGAGGGCAATACTTCCACCATCAAATTTTGGTTCGACAGTATAGGTGATGTTTTCGCGTTCCGTGAGTTTCCTGACCTGGGCATCAAATTTATTGAGATCCTCAGCGTCATAGGAATTGTCAAGCGATAACATGGGAATCAGGTGAGTGACGGTAGCAAAATCTTCGGTCAGGTCACTGGAAACTCGTTTGGTTGGTGAGGTGGGAGATGCTGATGCCGGATGTTTTTTCTCCAGTGCTTCGAGCAACTTATAGAGCCTGTCATATTCAAAATCACTGATCAACGGATCATTGAGGACGTAGTACCGGTATTCGTGAAAACGTACGAGGTCTTCGAGTATTGGCAGGTCGGCCGGGAGCAAGGTAGTTTCATCCTTATGGCCAAGATATTTTTTGGAATCCTCGTAAAAAGCCTGTTGCTGAAGAGTGGTGTAACGCATTTGAGCAGATCGTAATTGAAGGGGTGAATTTACGTTGAAAAGAAGAAAGGGTGGGTGCTTATGGGCTTATAAGCTTATAGGCTTATGCGCTTATAGGTTGATAAGTTTATAGGTTGATGAGTTTATTTGGTGATTTGACCCCTGTCTGAAGAATAATTACCTTTCAGTTTAAATAAGCCTATAAGCAAATATTATTCGTATTCTATGGTCAATAACATCCAACCAGTACCTGAGGTGCTCACCAGTAAAGCAATCATTCGATTCCAGGATTGCGATCCCTATTCCCATCTCAACAATGGGCGATACCTGGATTACTTTATGAATGCACGGGAGGACATGGTATGGAAGGCTTATGATTTTAATATCTATGAATACAGCCGCACAACAGGACTTGGTTGGGTGGTGACGCAGAATCAGATTGCTTATCTCAGGCCTGCGTTGCTGATGGAAGAAGTCACGATGGAAAGCCAGTTGATGGAATCAAAGCCCAAATTCATCCAGGTTGAGATGCGGATGCTCGATTCGGACCGAAAGTTAAAGTCATTATTGTGGGCCCAGTTTGTACATGTTGACATACGGCAGGGAAAAAGCACAGCGCATAGTGCTGAGTTACAGGAGCTGTTTGATAAGGTATGCATCCCAGTGGCAGAGAAGGATTTTAATGAAAGACTGAGGGCTTTAAATATTTAGTTTCCCGTTTTTCACTCTTCACTTTTCACTCTTCACTTTATTTGGTTGGTGGGCGTAGTCGAACTATCACTTTTCACTCTTCACTCTTCACTTCAAAAGAACCCCCTTCCTACTGCAGCGCCCCTTCAGGGCTTATGATGCTTCGCTTTTTTTAGTGGGGTTAAAACCCCACTTTACAATATCGGCCGTGCCTACGGCACTTGGATCGATGATTTGTAATCATCGATCTTTTTTTAGAAATGGTAGTGCATGCTTTTTAGCCTCTTTAGCCCCTTAAGCCTTTTCACTCTTCACTTTTCACTCTTCACTTTTCACTCTTCACTTTTCACTTCTGATGCGGTCGCCGGTAATACTATACTCCGGCTTCGCACCTTTTACGTCTTTATAGAAACTCCATAAAGTGTCCATGTCTTTTTCTGTATCCGAGGTTGGGTAGAAAGGTTTAAGGAAATGGACTGTTTTGTGTTCGTAATCAAAAAGACACGGAATGATAGGGACACCTGCTTTGCGGGCCATAAAATAGAATCCCGTTTTAAGATCACTGACCTGTTTTCGGGTACCTTCCGGGGCGAGGGCAATGGCAAATTCTTCACTTCCGGCAAATAACTTAGCAACCTGGTCTACCAGGCCAGTATTGTGCTTACGGTCGACGGGTCTGCCTCCAGTCCACCAGAAGAAAAAGCCAAACGGGCTATCAAACAATTCTTTTTTACCCAGGTAGAAAATATGACGGTCCATAGCGGATCGGACAAAGAGACCAAGCGGGAAATCCTTCCAGCTGGTATGGGGTGCAACGGCTACCACATATTTCTTGAGATCAGCGGGGATATCCACTATAACTTTCCAGCCGAGGAGTTTAAGGAGGAGTCTTGAAAGGAATTTCATTGGATAAAGATAGCCCATGAGGCGCGAAAACGTATTTCTACGAAATATATTTCGCCGAAATACCCTGATCGTGGCGTTAAACCTTTTCTATCTTCCTTAGTCCAAATAACAGTTTGAAATCATAAATGACAGACGAAGCAATACTTACACTGGCGACCCAACCTGATACCCGAGAAGAAGGGTTCAGGCAACTCGTCATCACGTATCAGCAACGCCTGTACCATGTCATCCGGAGACAAGTGCCATCGCATGAAGATGCTGACGATGTACTCCAGAATACGTTTATCAAGGTATTCAGACACCTGAGCGGGTTTGAAAACCGGTCTGAACTCTACACCTGGATGTACAGGATCGCCAATAATGAGGTGATCAACCATCTCAACCGAAGCAAAAGAAACAGAGTTGAAGAACTGAAAACGAATGATTCCAGACAAGCAGATGTGTATATCAATACTGACGATTTGTCTGAAACACTGGAAACAATCATATGCACGCTACCCGAAAGGCAACAAATGGTATTCAGGATGAGGTATTACGACGAATTATCCTACAAGGAAATGGCCGCATTACTGAGTCTTACGGAAGGCTCACTGAAAGCATCGTTTCATCATGCGGTGAAGAAAATTGAAGAAGAATTGAAAGCAAAACAAATTGTCTGAACGACATGGAAAAAGAAGAAGAATTACATGATGAATTGAAGGACATGTCCTTTGGGCCTTCGGTCAAAAGATCCACCTTGGCACCTGATGGATATTTTGACACATTGCCGGATCAGGTCATGAATCGTTGGCTTCTGGAAAATAAAAAGGCCCATCAGGTTAGCAAGCCATTGATGCTTAGAAGAATGGTGGCTGCCGCAGCAATAGTCTCTGGAGTATGTCTTGGAATCGCACTGTGGACTCATCAGACGGCCACTTCTTCTCAAACCGATGACATCAGTTCGGGGGAGGCCTATCAATATATTTTGGAAAACATAGACGATTTCGCTCCATTGATCCTGCAAGAGGAACAATGGTCAGAAATAAATGAAACACTGGTACCCGATGCATCATCCATGGAACAATACCTCATGGAGGAACTGGACGGAGAAGAATTTGAATCGATATTTTAAAAAAGTAAATCTAATGATACTATGAAAATCAGTATAAGTATAACATCCTTATTTCTCTTTTTGACTTCACTCGCGGTCAATGCACAGCCAGGTTATATGTCAAAGGAAGTGCGTGAGCGAATCGAATCTCAACGTGTTGCCTTTATCACGCAGCAGTTGCGATTGACCCCAGAAGAAGCGGCCAGGTTCTGGCCGATCTATAATGAATACAGGGATGCCCTCAAAGTGATGCGTGAGGACTTTGATCGACCTGACCTTGAAACAATCACGGAGGAAGAAGCAGGAGTGATCATCGAACAACACCTTCAGCAAGAGCAGCGTAAACTCGAATTGAAACGCTCTCTGCTCACACGACTGAGAACTGCAATACCTGATAAGAAAGTGTTGATGCTTCAAAGAGCAGAAAACGAATTTAATCGCGAACTGCTACGCAAAGTCCAGGAGCATAGAAAGCCCTGATACATCAACTTCAAACCGAATTGCTGTATAGACAGTTGGTGAAAATCAAAAAGATGGGATGGTTTCCTGATGGAAGCATCCCATCTTTTTTTGTAGCCAGGTGACTGGAAGGGCTTATTTTGTTGATAAAGAGGCCGATCTCCGGATATTGTTGAAAAAAAATACAAGTTTTTTTGCCAGTCATATATCCCAACATAGATACATAGTGATATGTATGTGAGCGGTTTATCTATAAAGCAAAAATGGAGTATGATTTAGCCATTCCATAAGCGTCTATGAATGTGATTATTACAGATGCAGTTGGTGCGTATGTATCCGATGGGTGAAAGGATGCAATTGTGTTTGGATATCGTATGTTTGGGACCGTTTTGGTTATATTTACCAACGATATTTTTTTAATCCCATACATTCAATTGAATGGAGTACAGAACAAAACCCAACCTGTCTCTTCCCGAATTTGTATCTGTTTTTGAAAACATGATACTTCACGGGAACCCCTCCCATTGGGACGACAAAGACTTTCTCAATCTCATCCAATACTATATCTCTGAATCCCTCACGGAGAAAGCCATGGAAGCACTCGATTATGCTTTACAGTTTTCAAGTCACCATGCGGATTTCTATGTGATCAAGAATAGGTTGTTGATGCAGGAAGAGGATTTTAAAGAAGCTAACGAAACGCTCGACATTGCCCTCAACCTTTATCCCCGTCACCCTGAGTTGCAATTGATGAAAATCAAAGTCACTGCACAGCTTGGTGATTATGAGAAAGCGTTTACCATGGTGGACAATTGCAGCGATCAGATGACCCTCAATTCCTGCGTGGATCTCTATCTTGCTGAAGCCTACATCTATGAGTGCATGCGCGAATACAGTCTCATGTACAACAAGCTCAGGGATGTCCTAACCATCGATCCGAAGAACGAAGAAGCACTCGAACATATCTGGCTCTGTGTAGAATGGTCACGTTTATATCAGGAGAGTATAGATTTTCACAACGATATCCTCGACCAGGATGCCTACAATTACCTGGCCTGGTTTAATCTGGGTCACGCATACAGTTGTGAAGGCGACTACAAGAATGCCATCCGTTCACTGGAGTACAGCTATATCGTAAACCCTGAATTTAAGAACGGGTACCTCGATTGTGCTGAACTGTGTTGCCAGATCAAAGATTACAAGAAAGCGTTGGGCATATATCAGGACTTGCTTCAGCGTTTTGGCCACCAGCAGGAATACCTGGTGCCTGCAGCTGAATGCATGCTCAAGCTCAGGAAATATGCGCTGGCTAAAGAGTGTCTCATCGAAGCACTTAAAATGGATCAGTATATAGACGATGTCTATTACCTCCTTGGTATTTGTTATGCGCGGGAAGGCAATTATTCAAACGCCATCAGTTCACTGATCAAGGCGATCAGGCTGGATGATCGTCGTGAAGAATATTATGCTGAGCTTGCTTATTGCTATGAGAAGACAAAGCAATTTGGCAAAGCGGATTTCTATTACAATAAGTCAACTGAAACCGGACCCGAAGAGGAAACTTACTGGCTGGCCCATGTCAAATTCCTGATGCGCCGGAATAAATTTGAAAAAGCACTGGATGTCCTGGAAGAGGCCGATGAGCACACGGTAGGTGCGAGACTTTCGTACTGCAAGGCTGCATGCCTGTATCGCCTGGGTCAGAAAAAAGAAGCCATCGAATGCCTGGATGAAATCCTCCCTGAGGATTTTGATTCACATAAGATATTCTTCAAGATGGCCCCTAAGGGAAAAGCAGACAGAGATATACAGTCGATGATCCGATACTACTCAATCGAGAGTTAATCCTTCATAAGAAGTAAAAAAAATGTCCTGCTGATATCATCTTCAGCAGGACATTTTTTTTGTCACCATTTTCCAAAACTTTTATTTGGCATCACCAATGGTGGGGCTGTTGATTTCTTTAAACGTATTTAAACCACATTCCAGGAAAGCCTGATAGCCTTTTACATCAGGATCATAGCCACGGGGAGTAGTCAGTACTTTTTCATCCGGACTCAGGATTACATACAGAGGCTGCGAATTCTGGTCAAAATTGGCGATTTGAAAATCGGTCCATTTCTGCCCGACGGTCCTGATCTTCTGGTCTGTCACAATGGATTTTAATACGGTATCCATCGCCAGTTTATCATCCACATAGAGGGAGACCAGTACGAAGTCGTCACTGATTTTTTGCCGGATCATTTCTTTAGACCAGATGTGCTCTTCGGTTTTACGACAGTTGACACATCCGTACCCTGTGAAATCCAACAGGACTGGCTTGTTCTTTTCCCTTGCATAGGCCAACCCTTCATAGTAGTCATGAAAGCAATTAAAGTTGTTGGCACATTTGGATAGCGAAACATATTGACCGGTGATTTCCTGATCAACTTCGCCGAGGGGTTTGAAGAAATTGTAATGTGCGGGAGGTGCCAGTCCACTCATCAGGTTTAAAGAATTGTACGTTCCTGTTTTTTCACTTCCCAGCAGTCCGGTGGCGAGATAAATGCCAAGCCCTGCAAATGCCAATCCTAACAAGGCAGGTATCGGCATGACCCTCTTGTTGGGGCTGTCATGCGGAAACCTGATCCAGCCGAACATATAGGCCGCCATCGCTAATGCAATGATCACCCAGAGTCCCATAAATAATTCATACTTAAGGAAACCCCAATGCGCTGTCATATCCGCGATGGAAAGGAATTTTAAAGCCAGCGCTAACTCTGCAAATCCAAGGATGACCTTAACACTATTCATCCAGCCTCCGGATTTAGGCAGTGAGTTGAGCCAAGCCGGGAATGCGGCAAACAAACTGAATGGAATGGCCAGGGCGAGTGAAAACCCTCCCATCACCACCAAAGGTCCGAGGAATCCTTCGGATGAAGCTTCTACGAGAGCAGTACCTATGAGTGGTCCTGTACAGGAAAAGGAAACGATGGCCAGAGTGGCAGCCATGAAAAAGATACCTATCATCCCTCCTTTGTCTGCCATCGCATCACTCTTATTGCTCCAGCTGCTCGGCAATGTGATTTCATAAAATCCAAAGAAGGAGAAGGCAAACAGAATGAAGATCAAAAAGAAAATCGTATTGGCGATGGGATTGGTGGATAGCTCATTTAAAGAGCCTGCCCCGAACAATATTGTAATGATCAGTCCCAGCACAACATAGATCGCTATGATCGAGGCTCCATACCAGAGTCCGTTTTCCCATCCTTTACGCTTCGTATCCTTTGTAAAAAAACTCACTGTCAAGGGGATCATCGGAAATACGCATGGGGTCAGAAGTGCTACAAATCCATTGATCATACCGAAGATGAACATCCAGAGTAAGTTCCCTTTTTCTTCTTTCGGTTTTTCTCCGCAATCACTTAAAGGTGCCGCGTAGGTTGTCTTCAGAGAGGTGATGCGATGGTCGATATAGCCTTTGTCATCACCTTTTGGCTCCGAGGTGGCACTGGCTGTCATTTCTTTCCCTGTAGCAAGATCAATGGTAAATTCAATAAACTCCGGTGCGAGACAACGTGAATGATCGCAAGCCATAAATTCAAGCGATCCGGATACGGTGGTTGCACCTTTCGTTTTTACAGTTTGGGTGAGTTTAAGGTCGTGTTTGAATTTGACCACCTGCATGTCAAAGTACTTGTCCATGCCCTCTGTCCTGCCGCTGCTTTGTTCTCCTATCTGCCCTTCGACAGATACGGTCTCACCCGGAGTGATGACCAACGAGGTAGGCACAGGTCCTCCTTCCTTGAAAACCCCCTGACCATATATATTCCACCCTTCGTCGATTTTGGCTTCTGCAACGAGGACGTAAGTATCATCAGCGGTTTTTTCTGAACGAAATGTCCATTTTACTGGCTTCAGGACTCCGGATGATTGCGTTACTGTTGGAGTCTGATCTACACTGACGTTGGAAAATGTTGAAGGAGGAGCTTGGGTTAACTCAACGGATGTATTCTCGGTTATCTTTTTTTTTTCAGCGGAAGCATCACTTCCGGTTTTCACATTTTCAGGTGCTTTAGCTGTGGTTGCGGTTGCTTTTTGATCTGAACCTTTTTTGCCGGCATCACCAGTAGATCCGCCTGTGGCGAAGAGTTCGAATTCGGCATCCGTGGGAGGCAGGCACCGCTCATCATTACAGGTCATAAAATTGACATAGCCTGTAATCGGTTTGGAAGGATCGGTGACTTTTATTTTTTGCTGGATCGTGTAGTACTTCTGAAACTTAACGACCTCCATCTCAAACACCTTGTCAAAGATCTTCTTGGCGTTATCAGATTCCTTGCTCTTCCCCTCTAGTTTATAGTGTGCCCCGGCATCAAAATTGACAGTCGTGGCAATCGGGCCGTCTTCGTTTTCCAGAAACTGGGAATACACCCACCATCCTTCATCGATCGTGGCCTTGGCTGTAAAAGTATAATCCCCGTTTCCGGCAGGTGTCAGGGTTATAGCCCATTTGACAGGATTGTAAATCTGTGCTGAAACCGTCAGGGTTATAAGGGAAATTAGCAGGAGAAGAGAAGCACGCATACACATATCGTTTTAATAGATAACCAAACCCCAAAAGGCAGGATTTTTAATAGAAACCCAACCTTTTCTTGAATAGGCGATACAAAAATAGGTTTTAAAGGGTTCAGTATGGGGAGTTTAATAAATCCTTAACTGCTTTGGGTCAATAGGGCCCAAAAGGCCACATTACGGATACTGTTGTCTTAAACTAAAGTTAATTTAGGGTCAGACAGACTGAAGAACAGATGTATACATCGATTGAAAGAGGACAAGGCCATCGGTATTTCCAAGAATAGCTTCAGCGGCCCGTTCAGGATGTGGCATCATGCCAAAGACATTCCTGTCTTTGTTGCAAATCCCGGCTATATAATCAGTGGCACCGTTGTCACTGAACAGTTCTCCATGAGGGTTACAATACCTGAAGAGGATCTGGTCATTGGCTTGTAGTTCTGCAAGCCCTTGGTTATCTGTTATATATCTTCCTTCAGCGTGTGCTACAGGCATTTTAAGCACCTGTCCTTTGCTACACTTGTTGGTTATCAGGGAATCCGTGGTCTCCACGCGGAGATGAATATTTTTGGAAATAAACTTCTGGTCACGGTTACGCACAAGGGCCCCAGGCAATAACCCGGACTCACAAAGGATCTGGAAGCCATTGCATATGCCCCATACCTTTCCACCGTTGTTGGCGAAGGAGATGACGGATTGCATGATCGGAGAATACCTGGCAATAGCTCCTGCCCTGAGATAATCACCGTAGGAAAACCCCCCTGGTAAAATGATACAGTCTTCGGAAGTATAGTCCTCCAGGGATGTGTCTTTGTGCCATAATTTATGCACCTCAGCGCCCAGGACAGTGCCCAGGACGTGGATCATATCGTCATCACAGTTGGAACCAGGAAATACTACGACGCCAAATTTCATTCGCTATCTGCTTATTGTGTTCCGCAAAGGTATAAAATTGATTGGGTGGAGTCCGCATCCTTCGTGCTCACCGCTACAACTGGTCACATCAGATCCCGAGCCCTTGCGATAGCCTCGGTGCGGGATCCGGCATTGAGCTTTATAAAGAGCCTGGAAAGATGGGTTTTAATGGTATTGATGGAAATAAACAATTCTTCAGACATCTGTTGGTTAGTACGTCCGTCAAATATCAGTCTGAGGACATCCAGCTCACGGGCTGACAGTGGTTCCTTCAAGCGTTGGTTGATTGAATTAAGATCCCTGGAAGAAGAATGCTTCTGGTGAAAATTGTAGATCGCGATTTCCAGTCCGGCGAGCAGATCGCGTTCGGTAAACGGCTTGATGATATACCCTGATGGCTGCGTCAGTTTTGCATTGTGCAGGGTCTGGTCATCCGCATGGGCGGTGATGTACAGGAATGGAATATGGTGCTGGTCCCTGATCAGTCGGCCGATCTCGATTCCTTCAAAGTGGCCATCCAGGTTGATGTCGAGCAAAGCGGCATCAATGGGTTCAGTGAGAAGGTATTTTTCAGCTGATGCTTTTGTAAAGGCGACAGCTCGTACTGTATATTTTGATCCGGACAAGGCTTCTTTGATCATGGCAGCCACGAGGGCTTCATCTTCTACGATCAGGATATTGATTTGGTTCACGATTTTCAGGCGGCTATTTTTTGAGGAATATGGATTTCAATACGGGTTCCTTTTCCGGAATGGGCGGACCAGGTTGCACCGAGACGGTCACATAGGATATTGATCAGTTTAAGTCCAAAATTAGAAGAGGACTCCACAGAGAAATGCTCCGGAAGGCCCATCCCGTCATCACTGACTTCGAGGTTGATCAAGCCCTCGGTTTGTTCGAGTGATACTTTTATTTCACCACGTCGTCCATCACGGAAAGCGTACTTCAGTGCATTACTGATCAGCTCATTGATGATCAGGGCGAGCGGGATCACTGTATCGACATCCATCTGCGGGATGTCAATTTTTTTCAGGATGGTGATCCTGTCTTTCTCGATATTATAGGAGCTGATCAGGTGGTTGAGCAATTTGTCAAGGTAATCCTTGATACTGACGCCGAGTAAGTTTTCATCCTGGTAGAGGTTCTGGTGGATCATCGCCATCGACTGGACTCTGTTCTGACTCTCCATCAAGGCTTCCTGGGCAGTTGAATCATCAACTGATTTGCCATGCAGGTAGAGCAGGGCAGAGATCATCTGTAGATTGTTCTTGACACGATGATGAATTTCGCGTAACAGGATATCTTTTTCAGCAAGGGCTTTCGAAATAAGTATATTTTTTTCAGCCAGATCTGCATTCGTTCTCGATTTCAGCCGCAACAGGTAAAAGAGGGCGATGGCAAAGATCAGCAAACTCGTTGCGCCAAGTCCGAAGAGCAGTTTTTGCCGGTTGGATTTTTCGATACGCAGGTTCTTCAATTCATTTTGGGAAGCCAGCATTTGTATTTCCTGGTCTTTTTCCTGGACTTCATATTCCGTGATCAACTGTGTGATGCGTTCATCTTTTTCTTTGTTGAACATCGAATCCTGTGCGGCTTTAAAATCTTTATAGGCCATCAGTGCTTTTTTGTAATCGCCTTCTTTTTCAAAAATCAAACTCTCGGTTTGATAGTTATTGGGCAGATTAAAGCGGAAATTATTTTCGGTGCGTATCTGGATGGCCATTGCATTATGCGCTTTTGATTCCTCCAGTTGTCCGAGTGCCAGATAGGTATTGGCCAGTGAACTATGGACATTGCCGAGCACATCCGTTGTGTGAAACCGTTTATAGGCATCCAGATATTCCAGGTTGAGTGCCTTTGCTTTTTGATAATCGCCTTTCAGCCGGTAGCATTCGGACATATTGGTATTGATGACCGCCAGCATAGATGAATCCTGAAGTGCCACATAAAGTAAGCGCGCCTTTTTAAAGTTTTCAAGCGATTCATCATGTCGCACGGCTATATTCAATTGAATACCGATGTTATTGAGCACATTAGCCATCCACAGCGTATCCTGTAACATGGTAAAATACCGCAGGGCGCTTTGGTAGTAGGAAATGGAGTTTTCCGGTTCTTTCCGGTATTCATAAGCCGCTCCGATGTTATTGTGCATCATCGCTATATAGTAGGTGTCTCGAATAGCCGTGAAATAGGGCAGGGCCTCCAGGTAATAGCTGATCGCTTGCCTGTGGTTTCCATTGTAATAGTGATACATCCCTATAAAGTTTTTCCCTTTTCCCATCTTCAGCGTGTCCCCGGAAAGGATGGCAACAGAATCATAAGCCAGCGCTACGGGTAGAAAAGTATTGGTTCCCTCTGTCACCTCCTTACGGATGAGATTTTGAAGGGAATCAAATATTTCCTCATGTTGGGCACATATGGATGAAGACATCGCCAGTAAATACAGCGAGATCGTGATCCGCTTTGACAGGTAGGTATGGAGACTTAAGCTCATGCGCAATCCATTTTCTTAAGCTGCTTTGATTTGTGGTACAAGCAAGGTCACTGAAGTTCCTTTGTCGGAATTAATATTCAGCGTAGCCCCAAGTCGTTCAGAAAGGATGTGGATCAGTTTAAATCCGAAGTTTCCACCGTCGGCATTCGTTTCTGGAAAGCCTATACCATTGTCTTTTACTTCCAATTGAATCACTCCATCCACCATCCCGATATTGACATGGATGACACCCTGGCGACCATCCCTGAAAGCATACTTCAGTGCATTACTGATCAGTTCATTGATGATAAGGGCCAGGGGAATGACCGTGTCCACATCCAGGTGTTGGATTTCAATTCGTTTGTAGATTTCAATCCGGTCCTTTTCAATATTGTAGGAATCGATCAGGTGATGGATCAGCTTGTCCAGGTATTCCTGGACACCAACACCCAGCAGGTTTTCCTGTTGATAAAGATTTTGATGAATGATGGCCATGGACTGCACGCGATTCTGACTTTCCATCAGTGCGGCCTGCGCAGGTGTGTCATCGAGCGATTTTCCGTGCAGGTAGAGTAGGGCGGAGATCATCTGCAGGTTGTTTTTGACGCGATGATGTATTTCACGAAGGAGGATATCCTTCTCTTGCAAGGCCTTGGAAACAACCTGGTTTTTCTCTTCAAGTAATTTGTTGGATTTGATTTTTGTCCGGAACGCGTAGTAACTCAACCCGGATATGAGGAGGGCCCCAAGTAGTCCAAAACTCAGAAATTGCTGCTTCTTTTTAGCGGTCCCCAGGCGCAGAGATGTTTCAGCAAGCTGTTTTTCTTTTTCTGCTGTTTCATACTTGATATTTAACTCGCCCAATTGTTTTTGTTTCTCTATATCAAGGAGTGTATCCCTGAGGACATACATGTATTCATATTGCGTATAAGCATTTTTATAGTCGCCTTGCGCGAGATAGGCTTTTTGGAGGGCCAGATGTCCGTTATATTTCAGAAACGGGACATTAATTGTATCCGTGTAGGCCATCATGGTTTTCAGAAGGGCTATGGCTTCAGCATATTTTTTTTCTTCAAGATAGGATTGACCAATGCGGTAATAGGAGTCACAGGTGGAAAATAGACTCCTGTTTTTAAGATGATATGGAAGGAATTTATAAATGGTCTGCCTTTGTTCTTCCGGGGATTGCCCAAATTGCATCATCATACTATGTTCGGCATTCAGAATATTTTGTCCCATCCCTTGCTTGATAGAGAGGTATTCATTCCTGAGCCTGGAGTACAAATCAAATTCGTTCCTCATCTTACATACTTCCATGAACATATACAGCAGGTAGAGAATATCCTTTGGCTTATTTTCCAACCTAAGATACTCCAGCGACTTCTCGTAATGCATTTTGGACATGGGCCAGTTATCTATCAGGTCATACAACCCGCCGAGGTAATGATGGGGCAACCATTTCAGATATTCTTCTCCTTTGGCTTCCTTGTTTTGTAGCAGTAGGGTCCAATAATAGGAAGCGGAATCATACCTGGTGGCTCGCATGTGATACCTGCCCAGGAGAATATACATTTGGTCGAGTTCATTTTGGCGGCCGGTCTGCTTAACCCGCAAATAAGCCTTGTGGACAAGAGCAAGGGCTTTTTGATTTTCTCCTTGTATTTCCAGCAGTGAACTGGATCGCTCGTATACTTTAATATAAAGGCTGTCATACCCTGTTGTGGGAAGGCTATGTCGTCCTGCTGAATAGAAATATTCAGCACTGTCCTGCTTAGTATAGAAATAATAGTCCCCAAGTGTCAGTGCAAGAGTGATCTTCTTCTCCAGATCGGTGGACCCATCATATGCCTTGCGTAGTGAATCAACGTTGCTTTCCTCGGCCATCAGGCTGAGGGAAAACCACAACAGCAAAGCGAACATGGCAATGTAACGCATAGACGATTTGTATTTTTTTCCAAATTACCAGACTTATCCCAATTATCAAATGCAATGGGCACAAACCAGTCATGAACGAATGGTTAAAAAGTTAAAGTTCGACCTTGAACTGGCTGGTCGGGTCATCCTTTCAGGTGATTTTGCAAAGCGGGCTTATGGAAGTATTAATTAGCCTGTTATATGGCTCCTCAGCATCGTTAAATTGCATCATGTATCTTTGCGGGCTATGGAAGACTGGCAGCAGGAATTTGAATGGTTGAGGGTGCGCCACTGGGTTAAGGACCGGTTTGGCCGAAAGGAGCTGCCCGATCTCAATGCAGTCTTATACCTGATCGGTATGCAGGAGCTTGGGAAAAGGCAGGAAAAGTTTACCAAAGAGGAAAAACAGGATCTCATGCATCTGGCGATCTGTCACCTGCTGTCAGAGGATGGATATTTCGAATTTGAAGGTATCGATGCGGATGGCTGGCCACATTGGAAACCCTTAATGCCGCTTGATATTAAGGGATTGCATGCCCAGGAGCAATTACTGCAACGAAAAGTAATCGCATATTTTGCACCTTTGCTGTCCAATCCAGAAAATAACTGATCATGTTTCAGCAACTTAAATCCCTCTTTGTCACCGGGTTAGTTTGTGCAGCCTTGTTGGCTTCCGGATGCAAAGAGAAAGAATACCAGGCAGTTATATCCACCGAATACGGGGATATAACGGTCCTGCTCTATAACAGCACACCAAAACACAGGGATAATTTTGTCAAGCTGGTGAAGGAAGGATTTTACAATGACTTGTTGTTTCACAGAGTCATTGAAAGTTTTATGATCCAGGGCGGTGATCCTGACTCCAAAAATGCTCCTGCAGGTACCAGGCTTGGCAGCGGAACGGTCGGGTATGAAATCGATGCCGAAATCGGTTCACCACACATCAGAGGCGCACTGGCTGCAGCAAGGACACCTAATAAATTAAAAAAATCCTCCGGAAGCCAGTTTTATATTGTGACCGGCAAACAGGTATCAGCCCAGGAATTAATGACGGCCGAACTCTCCAAGAAAATAAAATACAATGATGTCCAGAAACAACTTTATCTGGACCAGGGCGGTTATCCTAACCTGGATATGGAATATACTGTGTTCGGCGAAGTGCTCTCCGGTATGGAGGTTGCAGATAAAATCAGTAAACTTGAAAAAGATCAGATGGATCGTCCGGTAAAGGATGTCCGCATGACTATAAAACTAAAATAATGAAACAAAGAACCTTAATTCTATTGACGCTCTCCTTCGCAGGGTTTACGGCCTGCATGAATCCACTGGCGAGATTCACGATGAGCGCCCAGCACGCGGAAGCGCCGGCCTCAGTTGATTTTAACAATACATCAGAAGGCGCTGATACCTACGTCTGGGATTTTGGAGATGGTGTGCAGTCCACAGATTCCACCACTACTCACCGGTATACCCATGCCGGAAAATATGATGTTACACTCAAAGCAATCAAAGGAAAAAAAACCAATACCATGACACAATCCATAGTGATAGATCCTCCTTCTAAATGCCTCATTGAAATCACGACTGATTTTGGTGTCATGATGGCGGAATTGTATGATGCCACTCCACAACATCGGGACAATTTTCTCAAGCTTGCCGGAGAAGGATATTATGACGGACTCCTGTTCCATAGAGTCATTGATGGATTTATGATCCAGGGAGGTGATCCCAACTCACGCAATGCAGCACCCGGTGCAGCTTTAGGTTCAGGAGGTCCGGGATACCAGGTGCCTGGTGAATTTGTCGACAGCCTTGTTCACATCCGAGGTGCTATAGCAGCGGCGAGGACCGGTGATGGTGTCAATCCTGAGCGTAAATCATCCGGTTCCCAGTTTTATATCGTGCAGGGAACGGCAGTAGACGCAAGTATGCTGGACATGCTTGAAAAGAGAAAAGGGTTTAAATATTCAGAGGAGCAACGCGCCGCTTACCTTGAGCATGGTGGCACTCCATTCCTTGACAGGGACTACTCCGTTTATGGCAGAGTGATTTCCGGTTTTGATGTCCTTGATCAGATAGCCAGGGCGCCTAAAGATGCCCGTGACCGGCCAACAAAGGATATCAAGATGACTGTAAAGGTAATCCGGTAGTATCTGTGAAGGCCCCTGCACTCGGTATAGACATTGGTGGATCCGGCATTAAGTTTGGGTTGATTGATGTGGACAAAGGCGAAATGATCGGTGATCGTGTGAAGATTGATACACCTAAGCCTTCGACACCAGATGCCGTAGCAGCGGCCATTCGTGATGCTATCCTGCAACTCAACTGGAAAGGAGATAAAATTGGTGTTGGATTCCCGGCTATCATCGTAGATGGTGTATCACTATCAGCTGCCAATATTGATAAAGCATGGATCGGCACTAACGTAGAGGAGTTGTTGCATAGCTATACCGGCCATAAGTATTACGTCATCAATGATGCGGATGCAGCAGGTGTTGCTGAACGAATGTATGGCAGGATCAATCACATAAAAGGAACAGTCCTCCTGCTCACGTTAGGCACAGGTATCGGTTCAGCTTTATTTTATGATGGCATACTGATTCCGAATACGGAATTTGGCCACATCCAATACAAAGGGGATATCGCTGAAAATTGGGTCAGTAATCGCGCACGCAAAGAGCGTAGTCTGGATTATGATACCTGGGCAAAGGAGTTGTCCGAGTTCCTCGATTATATGATCCTGATGGTGTCTCCACGACTGATTGTATTAGGAGGCGGTATCAGTTTCAGGTTTGACGAATTTGCACATCACTTCAATCACCTGCGTACCCCGGTCGTCAATGCTACTGCTTATAATGATGCAGGGATCATTGGTGCAGCCATTGCTGCTCATCCGGAACTGATGGAGCCTTTTGTTTAAAATAGGATACAGGAAATAGGAGATAGGAAGCAGGGAAAAAGTGATGCTTCGACCTGCATACCCTCAACCTCGGGCTACAGCTCAGCAACCAAGTGAAAAGTGAAAAAGGCTAAGGCGAAGGTGCGCCCTGGTAGAATCTTTGCTGCGCTCGAACTGCTGACTGAATACAGTTTACTGAATACTAAATACTGCTTACTGAATACTGCTTTCGCTACAAATGCCGTGCATTTGGCGGGATCTTCGCTGCGCTCGAACTGCCGACTGAAAACTGCCGACTGAAAACTGCCCACTACTTTTTCGGTACCCGTATCTCGTATCTTTTACCACTCTTATTCGTTAGCAATGATCCGATCAGCCATGGATTGTACACCTTCAGCATCCTGTAACTCGTGCCATGCTTTACGGCAAGATCGGCGAGATTCGGAAGAGGCTCCTCGACATGTATGGAATAGTAATCACTGTATGGGGGATAGAGATGGTCTTCATCGACAAAGAAACCAAACTGCTCAGGGTCATTCATAATCTCCTTGATAGAGATAATTCTGAAGAGGTACCTGGACGTTTCCTCGTTGAGGTTTAAATCATAAAAGGAGTTCGCTCTTTGGTCGGTGATTCGTTTGCTCAGGATGGTTTCACCCATGTTATATGCTGCCGCTGCCATCGTCCAGGAGCCAAATCGTTTTTTCAAGTGAAGGATAAACTTGCAGGCGGCTTCGGTAGATTTTTCTACATGGTATCGTTCATCCACTTCGGCATTGATTTCGAGGCCATAAGCCTTGCCGGCAGGTTCCATAAACTGCCATAGTCCTTTGGCGCCAGCAGGTGATGTAGCCATGCGAAGGTTGCTTTCGGCCACACACAGGTATTTGAAATCTTCCGGTATGCCATACTGCTCAAGGATGGGTTCAATCACTGAAAAGTATCGGTTGGCCAGTTTGATATTCAACAGCAATGCTGAGTGCAGATAGGTGTTGATGATCAATTCGCGATCCAGTCGTTCCAGTGCATCAAAATTGTCAACGGGAATCGATTCACCTGCGAAGGAGAATGGTTTGTCCAGGTCAAAACTGGCAATGTGTTGCTGTAAGCCAGGTGAGACATTTGTAGTGTCAGGCTGGATGGTCTCTTTGTCGTGAAAAGAACTAAAGATCACCAGGCAGCAGAAGCCTACGAGCACGGAGGCAAAAGCAAACAATTTCTTTTCCATAGAATAAAGATCGGTTAATCAATCAGTACCACAAACCTGTCCTGATTTTAGTTTAACGTTTAAAGTTCCGCTACGGTGTACCTCCGATGTCCCTGACTGTAGTAGTTTAGGCCTGCATATGGCACAACCGGAACATAAACAGGCGCAAAACGAAGGGAATCAGGGGGCTGTGTTGACCAGGATCGGATTTTGGGCAGGCCCTTTATTATTTCTTTTTCTTTGGTTGGGTGTTCATCCGGCTGGGATGAGCCAGGAAGCAATAGCCGTCATGGCTGTGACGGTCTGGATATCTGTCTGGTGGATTTCTGAATCTGTTCCGCTGCCGGTGACTTCGCTTTTGCCTATTATCCTTTTTCCGCTCCTTAAAGTTTCAGCGATCGGGGATACCACTTCAGCCTATGGTCATCCACTCGTGTTTCTCTATATCGGTGGATTTCTTCTGGCCATTGCTATTGAGAAGACAGGATTGCATAACCGGATTGCGATCAATATCATCAGGAGTATGGGGGTCAAACTCCACATGATCATCCTGGGCTTTATGATTTCAACTGCCTTCCTGTCCATGTGGATTTCCAACACCGCGACGGCAGTGATGATGCTGCCTATTGGGTTAGCGATCATCAAAGTGGCAGCAGGCACTGAAAATGAATATACCACGCGGTTTAATAAAGCGCTAATGTTGGCGATTGCTTATGCTGCATCGATTGGTGGAGTAGCAACACTGATTGGCACACCACCAAACCTTGTGTTAGCCGGCGTGATAAGGGATATGTATCAAACGGAGATTTCATTTCTACAGTGGTTTATGATTGGTTTTCCATTGGCGGTTGTCCTGTTAATTATTTGCTGGTTTTATCTCACCCGGATTGGTTTTCCGTTAGGGCAGCAAATACTTCATGGAGGACATGAGGAGATGAACAAGCGACATGCTGGTTTAGGTATAATGTCATGGGCAGAGAAAAGTGTAACGGTTGTTTTTGTGACGATCGCTTTAGCGTGGATATGCAGATCTTTCATTCTTCAAAAATTCATCCCCGGTATTGATGATACGATTATCGCCATTGCGGGAGGGATCATTCTCTTTCTGCTTCCTGCAGGCAATGGTAAGGGAAAAGGCATATTGGTGTGGGAGGATGCCACTAAGCTACCCTGGGGGATCATCTTGTTATTTGGAGGAGGCATGGCACTTGCAGATGCATTTGAGAGCAGTGGCCTCGCATTATGGATCGGAGGTCAAATGACAGGATTGTCTGTGCTTGGTGTTTTCCTGGTGATCTTGCTTGTCGTAGCTATCGTAAATTTCCTCACTGAGTTTACCTCCAATCTCGCCACGGTCACGATGATCCTTCCGGTGCTTGCACCAATTGCAGTATCCGCCGGTATTCACCCATTCATGCTGATGGTAGCTGCTACCATGGCTGCGTCATGTGGCTTTATGATGCCGGCAGGTACGCCACCTAATGCGATTGCTTTTGGATCAGGATATCTCCGGATAACGGATATGATCAAGGCTGGATTTATCATGAATGTGATCTCGATACTATTGATCACGGTGCTCATTTATTTTCTTTTAGAAAATCTGTGGCACTTGATGTGAGTTGCGGTTGCTGAGCTGTAGCACATGGATGCGCGCGAGCAGGTCGAAGCATGAATTGTGAGGTGTGAGTAATTCGAGAATCGTGAGTCGTGAAAGTTGCTTGTACTGAGCGGACGGTTGGTGAGCTGTAGCACATGATGGAGGGAAAGCAGGTCGAACCAGTCGAAGTATGAATTGTGAGGTGTGAGTAATTCGTGAATCGTGAGTCGTGAGTGTGAGTTGTGAAGGTTGCTTGTACTGAGCGGAGTCGAAGTATGAATTGTGAGGTGTGAGTAATTCGTGAATCGTGAATCGGTAGTGTGAGTTGTGAATTGTGAATTGTGAGTCACGAGAGTAAGTCATGAGAGTAAGTCGTGAGAGTACGTCGCGAGAGTATGTCACGAGAGTGATTATAAATGCTCTGGAAGCTGGAAGCTTTGAAACGGATAGCTGATAGCTGATAGCTGATAGCTTTGAAGCTGATAGCTGACAGCTGAAAACTGATAGCTGAAAACTACATCAAATCCTTCCCTATATCTCTCCTGTAATACTTCCCTTCAAACTGGATCGTCTCCGCATTGATCAGGCTTTTCTCAAGTGCTCTGGTCAAGGTACTGCCCATACTAGTCACTGCCAGCACACGGCCACCTGAAGTGATGACAGATTTGTCATAGATGCTTGTGCCTGAATGATAGATACGGCTGCCATCCACATGATCGAGTCCTTTGATGGTTTTTCCTTTTTCAAATGCACCGGGATATCCACCGGATGCCAATACGATCGTCACTGCGGTTCTGCTGTCGATATTGATGGTGGATACAGACAAGGTGCCATGCCATGCAGAGAGTAACAACTCGACAAGATCTGTCTGCAATCTAGGTATGATCACTTCGGTTTCAGGATCACCAAGCCTGCAGTTGTATTCAATGACAAAAGGCTCGTTGTTCACGACGATGAGACCGAAGAAGATAAAGCCCTTGTATTTTATTTTTTCTTCACGGAGACCCTTGATGGTAGGCTCTATGATTTGTGTTAATACTTTTTGAGATAAGGCTTCGTCCACAAAGGACACTGGTGAAACGGCACCCATGCCACCGGTATTGAGACCTGTGTCACCTTCTCCGATACGTTTGTAATCCTTAGCCTCTGGCAACAAGACATATTGATTACCATCTGTCAGGACAAATGCAGAAAACTCAATGCCTGAGAGGAATTGTTCGATTACAATCGTATCGCTCGCGTCACCAAATTTCCCGGACAACATCTCCTCAACTTCACGCTGAGCCTCTTCCAATGTGGTGCATATCAAAACACCTTTGCCGGCTGCAAGGCCATCTGCTTTGAGGACTACGGGTAAAGTATGATGACTCAAATAGGTCAAAGCCTCGTCCAGCTCCTCTTTTTGAAAGTACTTGTACGCCGCAGTAGGGATTCCATGACGGCCCATAAATTCTTTAGCAAAAGCTTTGCTTCCTTCCAATTGAGCTCCTTCAGCCGAAGGGCCGATGATGGCGATAGATTTCAATGCCTCATCCTGTGAAAAATAATCTGAAATCCCAGCCACGAGGGGTGCTTCAGGTCCTACGACGACCAATTCAATATTTTCCTGCAGGACCAAAGCCTTAATGGCTTCAAAGTCATTGGGATCGATATTGATATTTTTTCCAAGTAGTGCAGTGCCTGCATTTCCAGGGGCGATAAAGAGTCCGGTGCAAATGGGACTTGAAGCTATTTTGTCTGCCAGGGCGTGCTCACGGCCTCCGGCACCGATGATGAGTATGTTCATAGTTTCTTTTGTTTAATGGAATAGTTTGTGGACCAACTCTTCTTTTGATATTTCAAGTTGTATTGCTGCTTCTTTAAGTATATCGGAGAGCGTCCCGATTCTGAAAGGGTTATGATTTGGAATGGTCAGGTGGATACTAAGAAGATGAGTCCGGTCTGATCGTCAAAATGACATATCACTGCATCTTTGACGTTTTCTTTCAGCTCATCCCAGTTATCTGCTTCGGTAAATATAGCATGGCCAAGCGCAGAAGCCTGGTAGCCGCCCTCGTCAGATTCCTTAACCATGAAAATAACTTCGTCCATAATTTTTCTTTAAAAGAAGAATCCAAAGATATGTGTAAAGTTTACGACCGTTGCTAAGATTTCGCTTTCCCCCCCGACGTACCCAACTATCCTAGGTGGCCATAGGCCTTTATAAACCCAGTTTCATTATATTTGCAACTTTTATAATATGTTCGACTATATACAGGGGAAAGTGGTGGCCAGGCAACCTACACATGTGGTGGTAGAGGCCGGAGGTATTGGCTATCTGCTCAATATTACGCTCAATAGTTACGATCTGATTGAGGAAGGCAAGGTGGAAAAAGTATATACCTGGCTTCAGGTTCAGGAAGATGCGCACCGGCTGTGGGGATTTAAAGAACCGGCTGAACGGGATGTCTTTCTACACCTCGTGAGTGTCTCGGGAATCGGGCCTAATACGGCCAGACTGATCCTGTCAGGGATGACCCCGGAAGAGTGCAGACAGGCTATATTGACTGACAATGAGGTGGCTTTCAGGCAAGTAAAGGGTGTAGGTCCGAAGACAGCCAAGCGGGTGATGATGGAATTGAAGGATAAAATGCTCAAGACAGCAGGTGATCCACTCAATGTGAAGGCAGGGAGCAATAAGAACCAATCTGTAGAAGAAGCGATGGCAGCTTTGATCACATTGGGCTTTGTAAAAAGCCAGGCTGAAAAGGTTATCAGCCAGATAATCAGGGACGAAGGCAGGGATCAGCCTACCGAAACTTTGGTCCGAATGGCATTGCGACTGTTATCTGCTTAAATGGACATAATTCAAACGGGATTGTATCGTTATACAACCTGTTAACATAATAGATCACCCCTTTTGGGGGTTTAAAAAAGGGATGAATAACCCCTCATAGCGTATTGAAGGCATAACAATTACATGAGAAGACTTGCGTCGTTTTTTTTAGGAGCATCCCTTGCTTTGGTCTCAATCCTGTTCTCCTACGGAAAGGCTATTGCATCCTATAACCTCCCTGATCCTTACGAGGTTATACAGGAAACCGGCGCCCAGATCACCAACGATACCATACCCCTCCAGGATCGTTTTGGCAACTGGATCGAAGACCCGAATGAAAACCCATTTGACCTGCTCGACCCGGAAGATCTCATCCAAACTGTCGAATACGATCCTGTTACCAATACTTATATTCTGACCGAAACGATCGGCGGGGAAAACTATCGTGCTCCCACCAGCATGACCTATGAGGAATACCTTGAATGGAATGCCAGGGAGGAAGAAGGCGATTATTTTAAAAAGCTAGCCGGAGCGGCCCAGGGAGACCGAAGTAAAAGCGGCAATCTGGATCCTGTAGCCGAAGTGGATGTATCAGATGATATTATCGACCGCCTTTTTGGTGGTACAACGGTAGATATCCGACCACAGGGGAATGTGGATTTGACCTTTGGCCTCGACTATTACCGCCAGGACAATCCGATTCTTCCGGTACGGCAGCAACGACGAGGCCCGCAGTTTGACTTTGACATGGACATCCAGGTGGATGTCAACGGCCAGATCGGTGAAAAACTGAATACCAGTTTTAATTACAATACCTCCAGGACCTTCGATTTCCAGAACAAACTGAAACTGGATTATAACTCGGACCTTTTCAGTGAAGACGAAATATTGAAATCCATTGAAGCGGGCGATGTAAGTCTCCCTCTCAAATCAACCCTCATCAAAGGAAGCCAGAGTCTTTTCGGTATTAAGACAGAACTACAGTTTGGACATCTGCGTCTGACAGCAATTGCTTCGCAGCAAAACTCCAAGCAGAATGATATCCAGATCCAGGGCGGTAGTGTGTTGCAGGAGTTTTCGGTCTATTCGGATCAATACGATGAAAACCGCCACTTCTTCCTTTCGCATTTCAACCGGGATGGTTTTGAAGCCACATTAGCTAACCTGCCGCAGATCAACAGTCTCTTCAGGATCACGCGTATGGAAGTGTGGGTGACCAATGACCGCAACCAGACCACTGATGTTCGTGATATAGTAGCGCACTCTGATTTAGGGGAGTGGCGATATATGACTAACACAGAGCCTGATAAATGGCGTAACCCCGACACCGCCTCACTCAAGGATATCTGTATGAAGGATATCCTTCCGGATAACAATACAAACTTTATCATGAGGGCCCTTCGTTCTGATCCGAGCATAAGGGATATCAATAATGTCGTCAAGGCACTGACAGCTCCGCCTTTCAATTTCAAATCGCCTAGAGATTTTGAAAAGATTCAGGCAAGGAAACTGAATTCAACCGAATACCGCTTTAATCCTGACCTCGGTTTTATCTCACTCAATATCCGTCTCGAACAAGATGAAGTACTTGGGGTAGCCTATGAGTATACATACAATGGTAAGGTATATCAGGTAGGTGAGTTGTCACAGGATATAGAGAATACCGATACCTCAGGTGTACAGAAAGTCTTGTTTGTAAAATTGCTCAAAGGGACTAACCAGCGTGTGGATCTGCATCTCTGGGATCTGATGATGAAAAACGTCTATCGTATTGGTGGCGGAGATCTGAACGCAGAAGAATTTGAGCTGGATGTATTTTTTGAAGATCCGGGAAAGGGATTTAAGCGCTTCCTTCCGCAGCCTGCCAATATGGAAAATATTCCACTGATCACCATCTTCAATCTTGACAAATTGAATCGCACCGGTGACCCGCAGCCTGATGGAAAGTTTGACTTTATACCAGGGATTACCATCAATCCTCCATTAGGTATTATTATGTTTCCCGTGTTGGAGCCATTTGGTAAGACCTTGAAAGATTCGATTGCTGCCTACATGGGTGTTGATACACCTTTTGTGTATCAGCAACTCTATGATAGTACGATTGTAAGGGCGCGAGAATTTCCGGAACTCAATAGGTACACACTTAAAGGCAAGGCAAAAACAAGCACCTCTTCGGATATATCGCTAGGTGCATTTAATATTCCGCCAGGTTCGGTGCGGGTCACTGCCGGTGGACAATTACTAAAGGAGAACGAGGATTATACCATTGACTACAACATCGGTCGGATCAAAATATTAAACCAGGCCTTCCTGCAACCGAGCACACCGATCAATGTGTCCTTTGAAGACAATGCGCTCTTCAGCTTTAACAAGAAGACGATGTTGGGGCTTCGTGCTGATTATGAAATCAACAAGCATTTCAGCATCGGAGGTACCTATCTGCATATGTATGAGCGACCATACACGCAGAAAGTCAATATCGGCGATGACCCGATCAATAACCGGATCTATGGTCTCGACATGAACTATAGCAATGAAGCACCATGGCTGACTAAACTCGTTGATAAAATTCCATTGATCAATACCAATGCACCTTCCAACATAACTTTTGAAGCGGAGATGGCGGCATTGAAACCAAGTCACTCCAGGGCTATTGACGCCAATAAAAAAGATTCGGAAGGGGTAGTATATCTCGATGACTTCGAAGGCACCACCAGTAATTTTGACTTACGTACACCGACGACTGCATGGTATCTTGCTTCCACACCGCAGGAAGCGAAGATTGATGGGGCAGATGCATTCACGGAGTCAAAAGAAATTGATAGCCTGCTGTATGGTGTCAATCGTGCGCACATCAACTGGTACAGGATTGACCAGGGAGCCCGCAACAGTAGTAATGACAATGACAATCCATATACAAGGCTCGTATCCCAGACGGAAATCTTTCAAAATCAAACACCAACTTTTGGACTCAATGATTTCAGGACTTTCGACTTGACTTATTTGCCATATGAAAGAGGACCATATAATTTTGACATACCAGGAGGTACTCCGAGATCTCAAGGGATTGATCCAGCCACTTGCCAACTAATTGCGCCACATACCCGATGGGGCGGTATCATGCGAAGTCTCAATCAGGTCAACTTTGAACAAGCCAATATCGAGTACATAGAATTCTGGATGCTCGATCCTTTCCAGAATGATACGATGGGGGGAGAGAATGGTAAAATTATATTTCAACTAGGGAATATCTCTGAGGATATACTGCGCGACAGTCGTAAAATGTTTGAACACGGTCTTCCATTATCTCCTAATGATGGACCAACAGATACGACCAACTGGGGTAAAATACCACGTATACCCGCTACGGTCAATGCTTTTTCAAATAATCCAGATTCCAGGGCAAAGCAAGACGTTGGATTGGATGGCCTCACAGATGAAGAAGAGCAAGATTGGTTTAGCAGTTACCTGCAAGCGCTCTCTGGGGTCAACGCAGATTGTTTAATCAAAGCCCAGATGGACCCGGCCAATGATAACTTCGTTTACTTCCTCGACGAAGACGTCTATCCGGATGGAACCAGTGTCTATGACCGCTATAAAAAGTTTAACGGAACACAAGGCAACTCACCACCACCGAAAGAAGGCGATAATAATGTAAACGCTGCTACCAATATTCCAGATAGCGAGGATATCAACAATGATAACACGATGAGTGAAAACGAATCGTATTATGAGTATGTCATTGATCTGAGGAAGGATCCGAATGGAAATGATGAAGATGGTAACCTCAATCCGAATAATCCATTGATCACTGATATCGTGAACACCCCGGATGGTGCATGGTATAGGTTCAGGATTTCGCTTGATGAGTACAACAGAGCGGTAGGCGGCATCAGCGATTTCAGGTCTATCCGGTTTATGCGTTTGTTTTTGACACAGTTTACGGAAAGGACAACAATACGTTTTGCAACCCTGGACCTCGTCCGTAACCAATGGAGACAAGTTACACGTGACCTGTCACCATGCGGAGATGCAGGGAGCCAGGCTGAATTTTTTATTGATGCTGTCAACATTGAAGAGCATTCAAATCGTACACCATTCAGGTATGAAATTCCATTGGGTATTCAGCGTGAGCAGATCACCAGTAGCACGTATCAGGATGTGTACCAGAATGAGCAATCGCTTTCATTAAAGTTTGATCAATTGGTAGACGGATGTGAGCGCCAGGTATTTAAGACGCTGGATCTCGATCTCCGGGTATTTAAAAACATTGAGATGTTTGTTCATGCTGAGGAAAGGGACAGAAATATAGTACCGCTGCAGATACCGGATGGCGCAGTGAAATTGTTTATCCGTCTCGGATCCGATTTCAAGAGCAACTATTATGAGTTTGAAATCCCGCTCGTCATGTCCAGGAATCCAGACCTGGAAGGGGATGCATATAAGGAGGAGCTCTGGCGCCAGGAAAATAATATTAAGTTTGCCCTGGAGGAACTCACGAATCTCAAGATTGCCAGAAATGAGGCTATGGTGCCAGTAACTGAATTGTATTCAGAAATGGTTACACAGATCATAAACGGTATAAGTGTAGAAAGGAAATTTAGTATCATCGGGAATCCAACACTCGGATACGTACGTAATGTAATGATTGGTGTGCGCAATGAGGCTGGTGATGAATTTATGAGTCCTTATTATGGTGAGGTTTGGGTCAATGAGTTGCGGATGGTGGGACTTGAAGAAAGAGGTGGTGTAGCAGGTCTCGCGCGATTGGATGCTGATCTCGCTGATTTAGGTAGCGTAGGTCTTTCAGGGACTTATTCGAGCATAGGTTTTGGCGCGTTGGATCAGAAGCTCGATGACCGTGCTAAAGAAAGCGTCACCCAGGTGGACTTTTCTACCAACTTACAACTTGGCAAATTTTTCGGAGCGACTTCCAAAGTGCAGATCCCGTTTTATTATCAATACAGCGAAACAGTTCGCAAGCCACAGTTTGACGCGCTTGACCTTGACTTACCACTGGATGAAAAACTCAGAAGTATATCCGATCCTGTAAAACGCGATAGTGTGCGTGAACAGTCACAGGATTTTGCTTCACTTAAGCAGATCAGTGTGACCAACCTGCGGGTTGAAGGAGGCGGTGGCGGTAAGCCCATGCCGTGGGATGTATCTAATCTTTCAGCGAGTTACGCCTACTCCAGATCTAATGTTCGGAATGAAGTTGTTGAATTGGATCAACTTGATCAGCACAGGGCTTCCCTCGATTATGTCTACGGTATACAATCCAAACCTATAGAGCCATTTAAAAATCTCTCAAAGAGCGTGTGGTTGAAATGGCTCACAGAGTTGAACCTCAATCCTGTGCCAAGCAGCTTCACCTTTGGTACAGTGATGGACCGGAAGTTTGGAGAACGTACCTATCGTTTTTCAGATCCTATCTATGAAACGTGGTTTGAAAAGCGCTTTACATGGGTTCGTACCTACAGTCTGCGATGGGACCTATCCAGATCGATCAAGATCAACTTCAATGCAGCCAATGCAGCCGTCATCGATGAGCCTGACGAATACATCAGTCGCCCGGATCTTGAACGTATAACACCGCAGGAAAGGAAAGATGTCATTTGGAAAAATATTGGAGAAGGTGGTCGTACTAAGGATTATAACCATCAGATGCGTGCCACGTTCGCGGTACCGCTGAAATCTATACCACTCGTAGACTGGGTCAAGATGGATCTTGGTTATGATGCAACCTATAGCTGGAAAGCGGCTGCTATCAATACAGACTCGTTGGGTAATGTGATCCAGAACGGGCAAAAAAGTACAGTATCAACTGAATTTGATTTTACCAAGCTATATAACAAATCAAAATATCTGGCTAAGGTGAATAAACCAGCTGGTGCCACTACGAATAAAGGGCCACGTACTCCCCCAAGTCAACCATCTAATCCTTCCGCAGATCCGAAAAAGGATGATCCGAATAAATCAGACGCCGACAAAGCTAAAGACGATAAGAAGAAGTCTCAGGAGATTAGCCCACCCCTGAAGATCGCGCTGCGTATGCTGATGGCTGTGCGCAAATTCAGAGTCAATTATGGTGAAACCAATGGCACGACCATTCCGGGCTTTACACCTCAGTCAGAGATACTCGGTATGAGTAGCGGATTTGGTGCACCAGGCTGGAGTTTTATCAGTGGTATTCAGCCTAAGATTAATAGAAAAGCCTACGATGACGATGGTGACTATCTGGCTGATGCAAGAGATAACGGTTGGATCACGACCAATGCATTTCAAAATGCACCTGTCCTGCAATTCCAAACCAAGTCTCTTGACAGTCGTCTGTCTGTCGAGCCGTTTACGGATTTCAAGATTGATTTTGATTTCACACGCAACCTGACGACAAATTATTCAGTCTTCTTCAAGACCTATAATAAAACAGGTAATACCATCGAAGATATCGGTCGCAGATCTCCACGCGAAATCGGCAATTTCACCATATCCTACCTGGCTATACCAACCCTCTTTATGGGCGACTCTCTGCGGGTCAATCAGCTCTTTGATAAATTTGAAACGAACAGAGCGATCATATCCAAGGAGCGTGGTATAGGAGAGCATGCCATCGATGGTACTGAGTACGCAGAAGGTTTTGGACGGAAACAACAGGATATCCTCGTGCCGGCATTCTTATCTGCTTATACAAATAAGGACCCTGTGAATTTTGAGTTCACCGACATGTTTAACTGGATACCGAAACCAAACTGGACCCTTAACTATAGCGGTTTGAGTAAACTCGCCATGTTTAAGAATATATTTACAAATGTCCGTCTCACGCATGGGTATAAGTCAACTCTCTCGATCAATACGTTTGAGACCGACCTGAGTTATGATGACTATGATGAGAGTCTTCAGCAAGAAGTTGGGCAGCAAAACCCTTTCAACCTTGACTCCATCAGTAAAAACTATTATTCCCAGTTCCTTCTTCCATCTATCATCATTGAAGAGTCATTTGCTCCACTGATCGGTCTCGATGTCAAGATGAAGAACGACATGAACTTCAGTTTCAGCTATACCAAACGACGCGGATTGTCCATGGGCTTTATTTCGTACGAATTGGCAGAGACGAGATCTACCACTGTTGATTTTGGATTTGACTGGAAGCTAAAGGATGTCCGCATCGGATTCCTTCCCGGATTCAATAGTCAGGCCAATAAAAAGAAACCAAGTACACCGAAACCCGGTGGGGGCGGTGGAACACCAAAACTTGGTAACGATCTCAGCATTCTCTTTGACTTGTCCTTTTCTGACAACATCACCTTCAACCACCTGCTGGATCAGGAAGCAGGGGCCAGGCCAACGAGAGGATCAAAGGATATCACGATTTCGCCTGCGATCAGTTATGACGTCAATAAGAATGTCAGTCTCCGGTTTTTCGTCGACTACCGTCGTCAACAACCATACGTCAGTAATTCCTATCTCGTCGTGAATGTCGAAGGTGGTGTTACGGTCCGTATAAAACTGGAGTAGAAGTACTATACAAAGATGTTGTTGATCTGATCCGTTTCGATAAGGAAGCCATCATGTCCATACGGGGACTGGAGGATATGAAGTGTTGCATCCGGCATGTGTTCAGCTAGAAAAAGTTGTTGTGATACCGGAATCAAACGATCTGAATCAATGCCGATGATGGTAGCCTTCATGTTGAGTTGCTGAAGTACTTTTTCTATTCCACCACGACCTCTTCCAAGGTGATGCGTATCCAGTGTGCGAATGAGGTGCCAGTAACAATGCGCATAAAAACGATTCACCAGTTTTCTCCCTGATGGCGGATATAGGACGATGCACGATGATCCGCTATGATATCATCCTGGTCCGTTTGTGTTTCAATGTAGGCTTCGATCGTTCGATATCCGAGCAGGGCCATTCCTCTTGCAGCACGCATGCCTGCAGCACCTGATTCATTATTATTGTCATGCAGTGTTTGATCAGCGAGCATAGCCTGCCGTTGAGCTTCATGGCCGGCTATAGCCCATGCTGATTCTCTAGCACTAGTGACCAGGAGACCGAGATGTTTTATTTTATCAGGGATCAGGTAGGCAAATTCAAGGACCTGGTGTCCACCACATGATCCACCTATACAAAATTGAATCTCCTCAATGTCAAGTTGTATCCTCAATCTATCATGCGCCCTGACCCAGTCTCTCACAGTCACTAAAGGCCAATCCATTCCATAGGGTTGGCCAGAGACAGGATTGATACTTCGTGCTCCGGTAGATCCATAGCAGGAGCCCAGTACATTGGCACAGACAATAAAATATTTTGTTGGATCAAGGGTCTTGCCTTCACCAAAGAGTCCGCTCCACCAATCATCAACACGACTATTGGCTGTCAATGCGTGACATACCCAGATGACATTGTTTTTTGTTTCGTTGAGTTGTCCATAGGTATGGTAGGCAATCGTGATACCATCTGCAAACGTATATCCGAGTTCGAGGGAGAATGGAGTAGAATCACGAAAGTAGCTGATGCCCGGGATTTCAACAGGCAATACATAGTCAGGAGCAATGCTCATTGTTCACTCATGATTAAAGCCTGTCCGATATCGAGGATGATATCATCGATATGTTCGAGCCCTGCAGAGATGCGTATGAGACCATCGGTGATTCCGGCTTCGACTCTTGCTTCAGGTGTGAGCTTGGCGTGTGTGGTAGAAGCAGGATGTGTTGCTATACTTCGCGTGTCACCAAGATTAGCAGTGAGCGACAACATCTTTAGTGCATCCAGAAAACGTTTGCCTTGCTCAAGACCTCCTGCAATTTCGAAGGTGACCAGTCCGCCTCCACGTTTCATTTGTTTCCTTGCGATGGCGGCTCCGGGATGACTGTCCAGGAAAGGATAACGGACATGAGTGCACTGGGGATGTTGTGCTAAAAACTGTGCGAGCTTTTCAGCATTATCACAATGTCTGTCCATTCGGACGGCGAGTGTTTCCAGACTTTTGGACAACACCCATGCATTGAACGGAGAGAGGGATGGGCCTGTGCTTCTGCAAAGTTTCTTGATCTCAGTGATTAGTTCTTTTCTCCCTGCTACGATTCCACCGACCACTCTGCCTTGTCCATCTATATATTTTGTTGCACTGTGGGTGATCAGATCAGCACCCCATTGAGCAGGCTGTTGTAGGTATGGTGTGGCAAAGCAATTATCCACATTCAGGATGAGGTTGTTTTTTACACAGAATGATTTCGCAGCTTCAAGGTCTATGATATCAAGTCCAGGATTAGATGGTGTTTCTACAAAAAACATTTTAGTATTTCCTCTGACAGCATCATTCCAGGTTTGCGGATCTGTCGGATCGACGAGGGTAACTTCAATGCCCCATTTAGGCAAGTATTGATGAAGAATGGTGTGCGTGGAACCGAACACTGCCCTTGATGAAATCAGATGATCCCCTGCCTTGAGAAAGGCCATAAAAGAAGCAAAGATGGCTGCCATCCCACTTGCTGTGGTCACTGCGTCATCAGTACCTTCCAGTGCAGCAATTTTATCTTCGAGTTCTGTGCAATTCGGATTCGTAAACCGGCTATAGATATTGCCTTCTTCCTCATCGGCGAAAACAGCACGCATCTGCTCAGCATCATCAAACACAAAACTGGAGGTAGGAAACATCGGTGTACTGTGTTCCCGTTCTCCTGTCTGGGCTGTTTGTAACCGGATAGCGAGCGTCTCGAATTTCATGAGGTTACGGTTAGCGGCATGCATCAGGTGATGATGCACACTGATGATGTAATTTTATAATTGAGTGTTGGATGAATTGTACAGATAAGCCGCCACGACCTGGCCTACAGCACCGAGTACATTGGGATCAATCACACTCAGATTGTCATCATGCGTGTGCCAGTGTGGTCCGAAAGCACTTCCACTCTCCATGGATTTGTTGATGATATCGATCATCGGGATCTCGGTATACAAATTGACAAAGTAATGATCGTCTGTGATGGGTCTTGTTTTGACATCCACAAAATGCGCAGACTTGCCCATGCCTTTCGCCAGCGACCATACTTTTTCGTAGTGGCTATGTATCCTGCTTACTTTTTGTGGGGTGAAAACACCTGTCAGATCTTCTTTCTGAAAGGTAGCTCCCTTTGCGCCCACCATGTCAAGTAATATTCCAAATTCGGCGCGATAGCCTTGCACATGCAGATTTTGCGCCCAGTATTGAGAGCCAAGACACCATGTTTCAGCACCGCCATTCGTTGCACCCTGATCTTCGGCATCAAATAGTATAATGTCTACACCGATGGGAAGAGGATTTTCTTTGAGGAGTCTTGCGATCTCTATTAATACACCAACACCGCTGCCTCCATCATCCGCGCCATCGATGGGTTTGTCAGCGCGTTCATCATCTTCATCCGCAGCATATCGTGTGTCCCAATGTGCTGCCAACACTACCCGTCTTGCATACGTGGGGTTGAAAGAAGCAATGATATTGGCAGCCCTCACTTCACCAATGGTTGCGGTTTTTGCATTGAATGTTTGTTCAGTCACCTTCGCGCCATATCCTTTTAATTTACTAACCATCCACTGACGTGCAGCTTTGTGTCCTTCACTTCCCGGCACCCTCGGCCCGAATGCAACCTGCTTACCCACGAATGCAAAGGCAGAGTCCTTTGAAAACACAGGCACCTTAACAGGTTCCGTCTTGACCGATGGATTGTCTGTTGGCGCAGTAGTAGCCGGATCTTGCTTACATGAAGCGAAGATGAGAATGGTGAAAAGGAAGAATATGTATTTCATGATTTAAAATCTGTGAGTTGTGAGTAGTGAATTGTGAGTGTGAGTGTGAGTTGTGAAGTTGTGAGAGATCGAGCGTACGGGTGAATTTTTTAGAGGCTGCTAAGTGTAACTTTCTGTAACTGCTACTCGCCTCTAACTTGCCTTTAACTCTTCACTTTCACTTTTCATTTTCATTTACTTTCCATGAAGTTCCTTCCTTCCCATCCTTCAACTCAATATGAATGGCATTGAGGGTGTCGCGTATTTTATCAGAAGTAGGCCAATCCTTGTTTTCACGCGCTTGCTGGCGCATATCGATCACCAGTTGCATCAACCCTTGCAGTTGGTCCATGTGGTCATCAGCACCCGCTGCTGATTCATCAAAAAGGCCGAAGACGACAAACAGCAAGTCACTGAAACCTTTTTGAAGTGCATCCAAAGCTTCCTGTCCTGCATCATCCGTCTTCAGTTGTCCATCGGCAAGTTTGTTGATGGTCGTACAGAGTTCAAACAACCTCGCCAGTGCTTTTGGTGCATTGAAGTCGTCATTCATTTCATCAAACGCATCACGGATACCCTGATGTATTTCTGCTGCCAGTGGGGTATCACTTTTAGCTACATCCGTGGTGAGACCTTTGAGTGTATTGTAGGTTTCGATCAGTCTGCGGTATCCTTTTTCCGCACCGCTCAAGGAGGCATCATTGAGATCCAGCGTGCTGGAGTAATGTGCCTGTAGAAAGAAGAAGCGCAGTGTCATCGGTGAATATGCCTTGCTGATATGTGGGCTATCACCGGTGAAAATCTGGACAGGCGTGATATTGTTGCCTTCGCTTTTCGACATCTTCTTGCCATTGAGGAGGAGCATATTGCTATGGATCCAGTAATTGGCTGGTGTGTTGCCGCACGCTCCATAACTCTGTGCTATTTCATTTTCGTGATGCGGAAACTTGAGATCATTTCCTCCGCCATGTATATCAAATCGTTCGCCCAGGTATTTTGTACTCATCACAGAGCACTCCAGGTGCCATCCTGGAAATCCATTGGACCAAGGGGCATTCCAGCGTAGTAAATGACGCTCGTCTGCTTTGATCCAGATTGCGAAATCCGATGGATGCCTTTTTTCATCCTGGCTTTTCAGTTCCCTGGTTTCGACAAGGAGGTCTTCTACTTTCCTGCCGGATAATTTGCCATACACATCTGTCTCGCGGAGCAACTTGTTAGTATCAAAATAAACACTGCCATTGGCTTCATAGGCATAACCACGCTTGATGATTTCTTCTACCATCTCAATCTGTTCCAGGATATGCCCTGTGGCTCTTGGCTCTATGCTCGGTTCGAGGTTGTTAAAGCGGCGCATGATCTCATGGAAGCCATTGGTATATTTCTGGACGATTTCCATGGGTTCCAATTGCTCCAGCCGTGCTTTTTTACTGATTTTATCTTCGGCATTAGAGTCTACATCACCTTCGAGGTGGCCTACATCTGTGATATTACGGACATAGCGCACTTTATACCCCAGGTACATGAGGTATCGGTAGATGACATCAAAACTGACAAACGTCCGGCAGTTTCCGATATGGACATCGTTGTAAACGGTTGGACCACAGACGTACATGCCTACACGACCCTCAATAATGGGAACGAAAGTCTCTTTTGTACCGCTGATGCTGTTATAGATTTTCAGGCTCATAGCCGCAAAAATAAGCTATTGAAACGAGGAGATCAGGACCCTGCCTGTGCCTGGAGACAAATTCCTGTACTGACAGGGTAATGGTCGCTGTACCGGATATGGTGGGTATAGTGGTCTTTGAAGTAAATAGAGGGGGTGCCGAGCAGGTAATCGATACGCAGCAGCGGCAGTTTACTCTCATAGGTTGTGCTCAGTCCGTATCCACGTTCTTTAAAACTATCCTTGAGATCATCAGCCAGGATATGATACGTATGGGACAAAGGCGTGTCATTGACATCGCCTGCGATGACAGAAGGGTAGGGCGATTTGATGAGATGATCCCTGAGGGTTTGGGCTTCAATAGCTCTCAATTTTGTGGTTTGTTTATACCTGCTGACGATAAAGCGGATATTCTGCCAGGTGTTTTCATTCTTGAGATCCATATCCTGTATAAGCTCCTCAGTGGTATTGGTGACCCTGTTTGAAACCAGATGCATGTTGTACACCCTTAGCGTGCCTTGAGGGGTCTTGAGGTCTGCCCACATACAACTGGGGCTTGTCTCCTCGCCTTCAAGTTCGCCATGCTTTAACACAGGGTAACGGGACAATATCCAGAGGGAAGATTTTGGAGCATGCAAGCTGTGATTCATTCCAAACCTCTTGGCAATGAGTTCTCCTTTGGCAGCTTCCTGCAGGCACAGGATGTCGGGGAATTCTACAAGACTATTGAGGGCATTATAAAGCGAATCTATTTTTCCTTCAATACCTGTCCCTTTTTTCACCGGGATCATGGATAGGCCTCGCATGTTGTAGGACATCAGGCGTATAGATTCTTCACAAGGTGCTTTTCCACCGCCAATAGAAAAGAGTTTTATATAGCGTGTATGATTTGAGAAACCGGCAAGAAGGGCTACAATTGAGAATGTGGCATACCAGCTCCTGAAAAAAATCCAGCCGGTAGCAAACAGCCCGTTGACCACCATGATAAAAGGGTATGTAAGTGCCAGCAGGGAAAGCCAACCCCATTTTCCAACGGAGACATAAGGGGTGACATAGGTGAGTATCAGTAGCAAGATGAAACAGCCATTGATCCCGAGGATCCACTTTTTCAGCAAACCTGTCTTCGGGTTACTTTTGGCTCGCGTCATGCAGAAATTTTTTATCCGCCTCACTGAGGTTCTCGAACCCTGACTCTTTGATTTTATCCAGGATAGCGTCAAGGCGTTCCTGATCCCCATCAAATGCGTGTTCGTCCGGAGTTGTGCTGTCTGATTTCTGGTTGGCCGCACGATGACGCACCTCCATAGTGACTTTTCGCTTTATAGGTTTTGAAGGAGGGCGAACAGGTTTTTTAAATAAGGAGATTAAGCGTCGGAAGCCACGTGTGAGGTCAACACCCTGGCGCAACATATGGACATAAAAGAATCCAAAGGCTGCTCCACCCAAATGAGCCATATGCCCTCCCACATTTTCCATATTGGCGATGCCAACGACATAAATGAGCAAAAGCCCGGCAACGATATACTTGAGTCTGACATCTCCAATTAATAACAACCGCATCTGGTAATCAGGAGCCGTAATACCTGCAGCCGCTACGATACCCATGATCGCTGCTGATGCTCCATGCAGATTGCTGCCCCCATCATAGATCAGAGGTGCGGTCAGCAAATAGATCAGTGCTCCTGCTAATCCGGAATACAAGTAAAGCGGCAGCATCCGGTGATCACCCAGCAGGTCCCCGGCTATCCTCCCAAACCAATAGAGGATCATCATATTAAACAGCAAATGGAAAAACCCTATGTGGGTAAACATATGGGTCACGATCGTCCATGGATGTTTGGCATCCCAAAGGAGGTCATCCGACAGGAAGAGGTAGTTCGTCACTTCCCCGAACAACCCATGCTGAGGCTTGAAGCCTGAACTCACGAGGAGAATCAGCTGAAAGAGCGTTATAGCCAGAAACAGTGCCACATTGACAATGATCAACCTGGTGATTGTATTGCCGGACTGGAACTGGTATCGTATGTCGTTGACTATCGAGTTGAACACTGTATCAAATGTAGGTCTTATCGTACAAAACGAATATACCCTGATTAAAGTTGGGTAAGAGAAGGGCTGAAGAGGCGGAAAGGGCCAGAGGCTAAAGGCGAAGGATTATCTGTTATAATCTGGAGCCAGGAGCAAGAGGAATGCGAAACAATACAGGCGTTTATAAAGCCCCACGGCAAAGCAGAAGGCAATGAGATTTATTAATCTGCCGGGAGAATAACGCGTCTCACGTTCTCACGCGTTTCACGCGTCTTACTCTCTTACTTCTCACTCTCTTACTTCTCTTTATCGGAGGAAACCACCACCATGCTTCCAGTGGCGGGCAAGTATGAAACCAGCCAAAGCACCACCAAGGTGTGCAAAGTGAGCTACGTTGCCTCCTGTACCGGTGAGACCAGAATACAGACCAATGCCTATGAGTATCAAGGCCATTACCCATGCTTTGATAGGGATAGGTGGAAAGAGTAACATCAACTCACGATCCGGATATAAAGTGGCAAAAGCAATAACCACCCCGAAAACAGCTCCGGATGCTCCAAGTACAGCAAACTCAGGAGGCAGGAGGGTCCATCCCAGATAGAAGGGCAGATAGCCAACTACAAAGTGAGCTGCCAGACCGGTGAGTCCTGCAATCATATACAAAGCCAGAAATCTTTTATGCCCAAGCGTCATTTCCACCATTGGGCCCATGAAATATAAACTCAGCATATTGAACAGAATATGCGAAATATCAGCATGCGTAAACATGTAGGTGATGATCTGGAAAGGCTGAAACAACCCGGTAGCCGGAGAGTAAAAAGGCAGCATATTGCCCCATTCTGGAGGTATCAGCTGGACAGCAATGAATACGACGACATTGATGATCAACAGATGTTTTACTATACCGGTCAGTGGCATCATAGGGCTACAGGATCACGTAAGCTTTAGGATTGAAATCGTTTGAGTATCTCTTCTTTGCCGAAAGTGATAAAGGTCTTTCTTCCGGAGGGGCTTGCATATGGATTGTCAGAGGCCATCAATTGTTCGATCAGGCTCTGCATTTCTTCAGTCGTCATGATTTCACCCCGACGTCTGCTGAGGTTCGAAGCCATCACGAAGGCAATCTTTTCAACCGGCTTCATCTCCATCATCTGGTGTCCTTCCTTAAACCGGTCAAGGATGTCCTCAATGGCCTGCTGAGGCGAAATAAGGTCAGTCATGATGGCCGGTATGCCATGGATGATAAAGGTATCATGGCCAAATTCAGCAACATCAAAACCCAGGGTTTGCAGATGCGGGACTAATTCCCTCAGGACAGCAGCATCGGCTGTACTGCTCTGTATCGTTTCAGGCCAAAGCAATTTCTGCGTAGCTGCATTGTGTGAGGCAAGGTCTTTCATCATCGACTCAAACAATATCCGTTCATGGGCAGCACGCTGATCGACAACTAACATGTTTGCAAGACCAGTCACTACTATATATCGTTGCCAAAGTTGCACCGGCACCACATGATCGGTTAAAATCGTGTCATTTGTGTCGTTGTTGAATACGTTTGCAGAAGGAGGCGAAGGATATGCAACGTCCTCACTTTTTTCAATTGAAAATCCCTCAATCGATTCAAGCAGTGCACCCCATTTCTTGATATTTTCTTTTTCCTGGTGACGATCGCGTTCCATGCCGCTCATGCCTGAATGGAAGGATGTACGCGCAGGAGCATCTCCTGTAGAGCGGTTGATCCCAACTTCCTGTTCGAAATCAAGGGATGGGGTAATACTATATTTTCCAAGTGCATGCCGGCAAGCTACGCGGAGGTAATTGTAGATGATTCGTTCGTCTTCAAATTTTATTTCCTGTTTGGTCGGATGGACATTGACATCAATTTTGTCTGCATTGATATCGAGGAAAAGAACATAGAACGGGTATTGGTCCGCAGGTAAAATATCCTCATAGGCAGACTTGACTGCGTGCTGCAGATATGAACTCCTTATAAACCTGCGGTTGACAAAGAGGAATTGCTCCCCTCTTGATTTTTTACCAAGCTTGGGCTTTCCTATGTAGCCGGCAAAGTTGACGTAGTTGGTTTCCTCTTCGACAGGTACGAGATGTTCATTGATCTTCTTTCCGAAGATATTGATGATCCGGTTGCGCAATGAACCGGCAGGAAGACTATAGATCTCCTGCTCGTTATGATAAAGTTTGAATTGTATATTTTCGAAGGCTAGTGCGAGATGGTGAAATTCATCCAGGATGTGACGCATCTCGACCTGATCACTTTTCAGGAATTTTCTTCTGGCCGGAACATTATAGAATAAGTTGCGGACGATGACAGAGGTACCAACAGGGCATTGACAACCTTCCTGGACAGTCACCACCGAAGCTTCCACAAGAATCCGGGTACCAATCTGATCTTCCGCTCTGCGGGTCTTGATTTCCAGGTGCGCAATAGCGGCAATGGAGGCAAGGGCCTCACCCCTGAATCCCATGGTACGGATATCAAACAGATCTTCTGCTTTCCTGAGTTTAGAAGTAGCGTGACGCTCCAGGCTCATCCTTGCATCAGTCGGCGACATACCACTTCCGTTGTCCTGGATATGAATCATGGTCTTACCGGCATCCTTGATGATCACATTGATCTCAGTAGCCTGCGCATCAACGGCATTGTCAAGCAGTTCCTTGATCACGGATGCAGGACGTTGTATAACCTCACCTGCAGCGATCTGGTTAGCTATCGAATCGGGAAGAAGCCTAATGATATCCGGCATAGTGACAATTCAAAGGTGTTGTTAACGTCTGGCGATGTAATACTGCTACATATATGGATATGGATCAATAAGATCTTTCATCCCGGCCTTCCATATAATTGATAAAGGCTTTGTTGACTACTTTATTGCCACCCGGCGTAGGATAGTTACCTGAAAAATACCAGTCGCCGGTATGGTCCGGACATGCTTCATGTAAGCCGTCAATCGTCTGATAAATTACATCTACGTTGACATCCATATCCGTTGGTGAAACAATCTGTGCTATACGCTTTGAAATCCTTTCTTCCGATACATGATCATACAGGCTTTGTACCTGGTTTGTGATCTGATCTTTAGGAAGTAACAATTGTGCTTTGCATCGTTCATAACAATCCTGCAAAAGCGATTCTTTTCCTTCTTCGCGCAGGATTTCCACCAGCGCCTTGAAGGCGACAAAGTCTCCCATCTTGGACATGTCGATACCATAACAATCCGGATAGCGGATTTGCGGGGCACTGCTCACGACAATGATGCGCTTTGGTTTCAGTCTGAGGGCTACCATCCGGATAATCGAATCCCTGAGTGTAGTGCCACGGACGATGGAGTCGTCCAACAGGACAAGCGTATCAAGATCATTGCGGATGATACCGTAGGTGACATCATACACATGGGATACCATTTCATGACGGGTATCGATATTGGCGATAAACGTCCTTAGTTTTTCATCCTTGTTGGCAAGCTTTTCTATGCGGGGTTGTTTGGCCAGCAGGGTACTGATTTCTTCAGCAGTCATTTTTCCGCCTGCCGCTATGATCTGTTCTGCTTTTACTTTGCTGTATGCATCGTGCAACCCTTCCATGAGGCCATAGAAAGCAGCTTCAGCAGTATTGGGCACATAGGTGAATACAGTATCATCAAATTTGTAATCAACAGCCTGCAGGATCCGTTCGACCAGGTTTTTACCAAGGTTCTTGCGTTCGACATAGATGTCTTTATCAGAACCCCGGCTGAAATAGATGCGCTCGAAGGAGCAGCTTTTCTTTTCACGTTTTTCGATAAAGGGAACTACTTCATGTCCGCCGGCTTTCTTGATGATCAGGGCATGGCCGGGTTCGAGTTCTTCGACAAAGCGGGCACTGATGTTCAGCGTCGTTTGTAAAGCTGGTCTTTCCGAAGCAGCTGCGATGATTTCGTCATCTGCATAATAGAAACACGGGCGAATACCATTCGGATCGCGGAAGATAAAGGCGTCTCCGTGTCCGATCATACCTGCCATGACATATCCGCCGTCAAATTTGCGGCAGGAATTTTTCAGGATGCGTTGTACATCCATATTTTCCATGATCAGTGGGGTGATCATTTCATTTTCGATGCCATCCTGCTTGTACCACTTAAAGAGACGTTCCACTTCACTATCTACAAAGTGGCCTATTTTTTCAAGCACGGTGACCGTGTCTGATCTTTCTTTCGGGTATTGTCCCAGGCGGACCAGTTCGTTAAAAAGTTCGTCAACATTGGTCAGGTTGAAATTGCCTGCCAGGACGAGATTTCGGGTGATCCAGTTATTGAGTCGGACGAAAGGGTGGCAGGTTTCAATAGAATTGTCACCATGGGTGCCGTACCGGAGGTGGCCCATGAGGACTTCACCGGTATAGGGCTTGTTTTCTTTGAGCCATTCACCATCCCGGAGCTGTTCCGGGGTACAATCTTCAAAATGCTGAAAAATGCCCTGGAAAACTTCCTTAAGGTATTGGGGGCTATTGCTTCGTTTCCGGCTGATATACCGGGTCCCGGGGGATGGATCTAGCTTGATCGTGGCGACGCCAGCCCCGTCCTGCCCGCGGTTGCGCATCTTTTGGAGGAGCAATTGCATGGTATACAGTCCATGGAGAGCTGTGCCATACTTTTCCTGGTAGTGCTGTAACGGTTGAAGAAGCCTGATCAGTGCGATTCCGCACTCATGTTTGATCTGATCACTCATTGGAGGCCGCAAAAATAGGGTTTTTTAACTCCACATTTTGGCGAGTTAAGGAAACAAGCTTCCTTTTAAATAGTTGTGGCAATTTATTTCAGCTTTTCCTGCAAAAAAAACTACCCACAACCACTCTCAGACCCTCACATTTTATTTTTTCGCGCAAAGACGCAGAGGCGCAGAGAAATCCGGTTTTAAAGGCACGTTCTCACTCTCTCACGTCTCATACTCCTTGGACGGCTTTCATCAGATAAGCACAGATAATCCCTCCATAAGTTCCTAGCGCATAACCTAATACTGCCAGCAATACTCCGACAGGAGCCAGAGAAGGGCTGAAAGCAGAAGCTACGACCGGAGCGGAGGCAGCACCACCTATATTGGCTTGTGAACCCACGGCCATAAAAAAGAAGGGGGCTTTGATCAGTTTTGCAACGATGATCATGGTGGTCGCATGAACCAGCATCCAGATAATGCCAATGGCGAACAAACCCAGGTTGTCAAAAACTTCCTTCAGGTTCATGCCCATCCCGATGGTGGCTACCAGGATGTATATAAACACACTTCCCCATTTAGAGGCTCCCACGCCTTCCAACTTGCGGAAGCGGGTAAATGAAACCATAAGCCCGTAGGTGGTCGCAATCAAGACAATCCAGAAGAATCCGCTGATGATGGACTCGAGTCGCCATGCTTTCAATTCGGGTTCAATCGACTGTAATGCAGGAACTATGAGGTCAGCCCCCCAATGTGAGAGAGCAACGCCTCCAAAAGCTACTGCCATCAGGATGAACATATCCAGGGTGGATGGTACTTTTTCTATACTTAGGCGGTAATCATTGATTTTCTTTTTAAGGCCTTCAATAGCCGATGTATCTGCCTTTAGCCATTTGTCAATTTTAGCTGTGGTATTGGCACCATAGAGAAGAAAGGCCATCCATATATTCGCCACCACCACATCCACTACGACCATAGTGCCAAAAAGACTTTCAGGTACACTGAAGATTTCTTTCATGGCAGCCTGATTGGCTCCTCCTCCTATCCAGCTTCCTGCAATACAGCTCAGCCCTTTCCACAGATCATCAGAAGAAGCTTCTATGACGCCTGGAAATAACCAGGTAGTTGCCATCAAGGCAATCGGACCTCCCAGGATAACCCCAATCGTGGCAGTGAAAAACATGATCAATGCCTTGGGCCCCAATCCCAGGATGGCTTTCATGTCAATACTCAGGCAGAGCAGGATGAGACTGGCCGGTAGGAAATAGCGTGAAGCTATCTTGTATAAATTGCTTTCCTCCCCTGAAATCAGGCCAAGGGGCCAGTTCATCAAGGCAGGTATAAAATAGCATAAGAGCAAGGCGGGCACATAGGTGTAAAACTTCTTCCAGAAAGGAGCCTCTGAGTTGGAGGTATAGAAAATAACCGCAAGTGTGCAGATGAGAATGCCGAAAACAACGGCATCGTTGGTAAACCATGGATTCATGGGAACCAAGATATAAATTTCAAACAGCAGTGTTTGAAAAGGCAGAACGGGCAGAAAAGGCTGAAGAGGCTAAAAGGAATGGCAGAGGGCATAGGACTGGGGGGGGAAAAAGGCCAAAACCTTAGAAAAATGCTTAGAGATGATGATCTCACTCTCTCACTCTCTCACAAGTTTCTCACAAAAAAAAGGGGGCACCGAGCTAGCACTCGGCACCCCAAAAACCCCAAAAAACCAATTGAAAACTATATCTTATTCTGTTTGTAAAACAGATATGTTTTTATATCAAATGAAAGACAAAGATACATCCATTGACAAACTTAATTGTTATGCAATTCACATTGGATGGGTTTTTTTATCATTTGATAACCAAGCATCCAACCACTATACTAATTGCACTTATTTCAACAGATTTTGTTCGCATGGTAATACACATTTAGGAAAACCTCTTTAGAGGGGATCGGTTGGGTGATATGACAAAACGAACGGGTATATCTTTAACGATATTGCACTATATTTTTCTATCAGGCCTTAGGTTTACGTTTAAACCAGTATCTATCGGTCTGCATCAAATGCAATATGATCTTATAACACTCTAAAAATACGCAGAGTTTAGTAATATTTACATTTAAGGTACAAAATCTTTTAATAAACTGTTAACCGGTAGAAAGCACCCATAAAACATGTCAAAAGCTAAAACAAGATATATCTGCTCCAACTGCGGGGCCACAGCTTCCGGATGGATGGGCAAATGCCCTGAATGCAATTCGTGGGACACTATGACAGAGGAGGTTATATCCGGAAAGGGTGGGTCGGTTGTATCAAAAGAAATGGCCGGTGACAAGCCTATACCCACCTTGCTGTCTGAGATCAGTATGGAAACGGATATGCGGGTACAAGTTGGGGATCCTGAACTAGAAAGAGTGCTTGGAGGAGGTGTAGTGCCTGGATCGGTTATCCTCATGGCAGGGGAGCCAGGTGCAGGCAAATCAACACTGCTGCTTCAAATGGCTGCTAATCCAGGCCTCCGGATGTTATACATTTCGGGAGAGGAAAGTGCAACCCAGATAAAAATGCGGGCTCATCGCCTGGGCATTAAAGGAGAGCACTGTCACATTCTTGCGGAGACTGATCTCACCAGAGTCATCGATGCCATCATGAACATACAGGCGGGGATTGTCGTCATTGATTCCATTCAGACTATTTATTCTCCTGACCTTGAATCCGTTCCAGGCTCAGTAAGCCAAATCAGGGAATGTAGTTACCGGCTACAACAACTCAGTAAGCAGACCGGTATCACGATCATCCTGGTAGGGCATATTACCAAGGAAGGAGATATCGCTGGTCCGAAGCTGATGGAGCATATCGTTGATGTTGTATTGCATCTTGAAGGAGACAGGCAATACAATTTCAGGTTGCTTCGATGTGTGAAAAACCGTTTTGGGTCCACACGAGAGATCGGCATCTATGAAATGAAAGGGATGGGCCTGGTGCCTGTTGAAAATCCGTCCGAATGGCTGATACCTGCTGACCACAATCACCGTGCATCAGGTTCTTGTATTTCTCTCGTGTGTGAAGGCTTCCGTCCATTTTTGATTGAGACACAAGCGTTGGTCAGCACAGCGGTATATGGTACTGCCCAGCGATCCACATCCGGTTATGATGTCAGGCGACTCCACCTCATGCTTGCAGTGCTGGAGAAGCGATGCGGATTTTTCTTTGGCAACCAGGACGTGTTTCTTAATGTAGCGGGCGGACTCAAAGTGACAGAACCTGCCATTGATCTGGCACTGGCTGTAGCCCTGGTCTCCTCCTTGCAGGATATTCCAGTTCCCAGGGATATTTGCTTTGCAGGCGAAGTAGGTTTGTCAGGCGAGATCCGTCCGGTACAACAGTTGGATAAGCGAATTGCAGAAGCAACAAGACTGGGGTACAAGAAAATCTATATCCCTGCTTCCGGCCAACTCGATATTCCAAAATCCAATACAACTGTTGTCCAGGTAAAGTTGTTGAGAGATCTGTTTGAACTGGTTTTTGGTTGATGTGAGTTGTGAGTTGTGAGTAAATTGGCTTACTCTCTTACCTCTACCTCTTCCTCTCTTACCTCTTACTCTCTTACCTCTCACTCTCTTACACGCGTATGAAAATAATCTTCTTCGATGGTAACTGTCCGATGTGTCACTCCTGGGTGAAGCGGATCATCCGTGCGGATACGAAAAAGGAAATCAGGTTTTCACCGCTTGAAGGCAAACTGGCTGCGGAGATATTGACTCCACTACTACCTGATTATATGCAGGAGAATACAATTGTGTTTTTTGACGAAGGGGAGGTTTTTATTCGAAGTGAGGCTGCGTTGAAGATTTTGCAGGCGCTTGGATTTCCATTTAATTTGGGTCTCGCAGGATACCTTATGCCAAAAAAATGGCGGGATGGAATCTATCGATATATCGCCAACAGGAGATACAAGTAT
>JADKHH010000026.1 GCA_016721905.1 Candidatus Opimibacter skivensis
ATTCGATGATGACTAGTTTTTGTACGATACGCTGATCGCCGGAAGTCACCACGAGGGTGTAGACGCCGGGATTAAAGTGATCGGTGATGATTTCGTGGGCATTGGTGCCGGCATCAAATTTCTGCTCATGCACTACCCTGCCGGACATGTCGACCAGCATCATTTGGCCTGCTGTGATAGCCTCGTCGATATAGACAGTGACCATCTCCTGGGCTGGATTCGGAAGGACCTTGACACCAAATCCCGATGCAGCAAACGTGACACTCTGCAATGGGGAGTAATCAAAACGGCCATCAAAATCAAACTGGCGGAGACGGTAATAGTTCTTGCCTGGTGAGGCATTGCGGTCTGTGAACTCGTAAGCATGGACACTTCTCGATTCGTCATCTGCCTCTACCCTGCCGATGGTGCGGAAGGTGCGTCCCTGGTCATTAGAGCGCTGTACTTCGAAATGTGAATTATTGATTTCATCGGCGGTGGTCCAGTCGAGTTGTGCGATCTGATCGCCGGCTGCCTGTGCATTGAAAGTGAGCCAGGTCAGTGGGAGGATAGCGCATTCGATCGTGCTGTCGATGACATAGGGTGTATAATAGGTGATCGTATCATCACCAAAGCCGCCTCCCGCGAGATCCACGCTGACGGTCAGGCCGAGCGTCGGGTCACGGGTGATATTGAGCAGTCCCGGATTGGGGATCGTGAAACACACCTGATGGATGATGACGGGCACGCCCATGGTGACCGCCAGGGATCCGCTATTGCCTGAACTATTTAACAAGATTAGATTAAATGATCCGCACGCATTCAATTCCTGACTCATATCAGTCATCACACAAGATTCATTGAAGACGACCGGATTAGCTCCGTTATTACAATCCATAAAAAATCCTGTGGTGTAACTGGTCACATTGCCTGTAAAGAGCGGTGTGTATTCCAGGGCATAGCAGAGGACATTGTTTTGGCAATCGCTGTTGCTGACGCAAGGAAAAGGTGCGCTGTTGTCTTCACCGTCCTGCAATAATACCCAGCGCATCGTCGATGGTAGCTGGCAGGAGTTGACGGTAATGATGACTATATCACTATCTGTGCACAGATTGACATCTGTGTATGTATACGTCAGTGTCTGGGTGCCAAAACTTGGATCGAACATATTGCCGGTCACGCCGGTGCCACTCCATGTACCACCGACAGGTGTGCCCGTGAGTGTGATATCCGGATCGTCCACGCAAGCAGGAGGATAGGTGCCTGCATCCGCGACAGGTGCCGTATTGACGGTGATGTCAATGGTGCAGTTGGCGGAGCAGAGATTGACATCTGTATACGTGTAGGTGACTACATTGACACCTGGACTTGCGATAGCGGGATCAAACATGCCGCCGGATACACCGGTTCCGGAATAAACACCTCCTGGAGGTGTAGTACCTGTGAGGGTGTAGGCGGGTTCATTGCTACAGAGTGTGGTGTCATTTGGACACGTGACGACTGGTAGTGGATTGATGGTGACCGAGATCGGATACAGCACGCTTTCGCATGTTGTGGTTGTATTGATGAGAGTGAGATCTGCATTATAGGTTCCTGGCACTGCGCCTCCGGGTATCGTTAGCATGATGGGGCTGACTGGCAGGGCGGTCGGTGGTACATCTACAAAGCCTTCGGCTTCTGCGGCTGGGTTCCAGTTGATCTTGAATTGATTGGGGCTGCCCATGGCGCCGGAGTAGGATAGATTTGCCATCGTGGTACCGGAGCAGACGATGGGGTTGGAGCCGATGGTGGCGGAGGGTTTGGCATTAACTTCAACAGTAACATTGTCAAAAAAAGCAGTCTGGTTAGCTGCAGTTGAGCCTTGCCAATATGCGGCCATCATATTGAGTGCTGTACCGGTATATGTATTGTCAGTTGCAGTACCTTGAGACACCAAAGTTCCGGAGAGTGGATCAGCGAATGCACTCGCTCCATCATTTCTAAGAAATAATTCCCAAACACCACCTGCACAGGGGTTATAAGTGACTTTTACACTTAAGTACTGATTTCCAAAATCGGTAAGACCTGTTGTATTGGAAGTTATTATATTCGTGACATCGGCGATTGCATTTAATCCTGTAGAGTACCGAGCAAGTCTCACTGGATCCGTGGTTCCTGATTGGCCCAATACTACTGCATAACCATTACCGGTACTATTACTTGTAGCTGTTTCTCCAGCAATAATAAAAGCAACACCATAGCTGCCAGGTGCAAAACCTGCAGGGTCTGTTCGGATCTGCCGCATATTAAACGTCCAGGTGATGATACCACCACTGTTTAAGACTGTATTATAAGGAGCAGGGAAATCTGAAGTTGGTGAAGTTACAAGTACGTAGCCGTCCACATTTCCACTTCCACTTGCATCATTAGTGAGTTCTAATTGCTGAGGGCTGGTATTCCTTCTTGCACCCCAGTCGACACCCATTCTGTATACATCCCATGCACTTCCACCAATATTACCAGATGTTGTATATGCAGGATCTGTACTGTCACTAAAGTCATCATTAAAGACCACAACCTGTGCAAAGGAAAATTCCATCACAAAAGTGAGTGCGAAGAGGAGAAGATATTTAAGGTTAGGTTTCACTCGGGTCAGGTCTTTTAAAAAGGGATATTGCAAAATAGAATGTACTAATTGGTCATTCGTCAACGTATTAGCATTAACGAAGAACTGAAGAGCATGACTTGTATAGGGGGAAACACTTGAAGAGAATTGGCTTTCATCAGTTTAATATCTTTTGGGTTCTATCGTGTGATATCGACAGGATTCTCTAGTGTGTTTGGGTGTTACTATGATGCTAAAATATACTTTTATTTGGATTGCAACTTTATTTTGAGTTTGTTTTGAAGCTTTCCAAATAATCGTTCAGATGACACCTCAAGGATCGGGCAGCAAGATACAGGGCCAAAATATATATACTGATCATCGCAGATCAATAGATTGTAAATTCTGCGCATCTGTAAATTACTCCTGACCAAACATATAGATGCAGACTTCAATACTTAAACCTCTTTCACCTGGCCGGTGATAGATATTAAATACTAATTACATGTGTCTTCCGAAAGGAATCCTGATGAAAAATAAAATGAAATTTCCTATATAACGAAAGTTATATGCGGGAAGATCACGGAGCGGGGAGGCCCCTTCCTATTTCGACTGCCTTAAACGCATCCTCGTACGCCCGCGGTTGGTGAGCTGTAGCAACAGGATTAGCGTCTGCAGGTCGAACTACAATACAGCGCCTGTTTTCCGCTCCACTCCATCCCGCGCATGGAAATCCAGGGGGGATCGTTTCGGCTACGCTCAACGACCGGGAGTTTTACACGGCGCACAGATTTCTTTTGATTCTGCATTAGACACAGCTCCTTCTAATTGTCGTCTCGGCTCCGCTCGACGACCGGGATTATTACGCGGAGCACAGATTTCTTTTGATTCCCCACTAGATGCAGATCCTACTCGATGACGATTCGACTCCGCTCAACGTCAATAAAAATGAGCCCAGGAAACAATGAAGACGTCGAGCGGAGCCGAGACGACAAGTGCAATGTCACTCGAATGGGTAATAACTTTAGAGGCTGTGTCATGAGCACAAATCCCGGTCGTCGAGAACGGACTTGTGCTGAGCGGAGCCGAAGTAGCCGAGACGAACATTGCTGGAACTTCGAGAGGGAATAAAACCCAGGGAGGTGACTCACGTCACCTCCCTGCTTCGCTAATTCATAATTTGTATCGTTCCCATGGCTTCAAAACTTCCGGTGGAAGTGAGGGTCATGGCCTTGGGTAGTCCATTTTCCTTGTTATTCTGGAGCAGGATGTTGTTTAACCTCAGATTACCTTCTACGTAGATGGCACCTCCATTGGTGGCAGCGCTGGCATTTTTCAAGGCCACATAGGCTACGGTCAGGGTTTTGCCCTGCTGCAGATGGAAAATCCTGGATGCGTTGTTTCCTGAAATCATCAGATCAAACAACCCTACACCTGTGATCGTCAGATCCTTGTCGATCGTGATCTCCCCACTGGTCAAGACAATCGGATTGCCTGAGAGGGATGGCGCAAAAGTGATGGTCGAACCTGCAGGAGCACATGAGACCACTTCACGCAATGAGCCCGGCCCACTGTCATTGTTATTGGTCACAATCACCGAGTATACATAGATCGTCTGCACCTGGTTAGGCGCTGCATTTCCGCAAGCATCCACAAGATGCCATGTCCTGGAGATGATGTAGGTACATGCGCAGGATCCATTGACCACATTATCCGTAAAGGTGGCATTGAGTGAACTGCTGCAACCATCACTCTCGTTGGTCACATCACCGGTGATGCCTACAGTGGCATTGTACTGACAAAGTTCATTTGCAAAAATGGTGATATCCGGAGGACGGGTAAACGAAGGTGGCGTGTGATCACCACCGGAAATAACCATTTGTTGTGCATTCAATGCATTGTTGCATTGATCCTTGACACTGAAGGTGTATATGATAGCCCATGAGCAATCATTGCCTATCAATTGCGTATTGGTCAGTGTGACAATGATCGATGCACCACAATTGTCTGTATACCCTGCTCCGGCGGTGACAGGATTAAATGGATACGTGGCGATCGCAGTGGCTTTGCATGCATTATTGTTGAGCGATGTCATCGGTGGCATACCTGTCGGTGCCGTGAGGTCACCACCTGAATGGGTAATGTTTTGATTGAGCAAGGCATTACCGCAGATATCCACCACTTTGTATGCATAGATGATGATCCATCCGCAATCGTCTCCGATCAATGTCGTATCCACCGGTATCGCAGTGACTGGTCCTCCGCAGTTGTCTGTATAGTATGTGGCCAGGACAGTAGCATTAAATGGTACTGCCACCACAGCCATTGACAAACATACATTATTACTAAAGGATCCCGGTGGAGCTGAACCTACCGGAGGTGTAGTGTCATTGATATGGATGATCGCTACGGCGGTACTGGAATTTCCACAAAGGTCTGTGATGACATATGTCCTGGTGACCACGATCGGACAAGTGCCCGCTGATGTCTGGCTGCTTGTGACGGTTAGCGAAGCATCATTGGCGCAAGCATCTGAGATAGACAAGCCGAGTGCTTCAAGTGCAGCAACAGTTGTCACGGCAGCAGGTGCATTGGAAGCTGAGCATCCTGTGACGTTTACCAATGGAATGCTGCCTGAGACAGATGGCGGAGTATCATCCACTACACTGATGACCTGTGTGGCCGTTGTGCTGTTCGAACATGCGTCTGTTGCTGTCCAGGTCCTGGTCACAACATACTCACCGGCACATACACCTGGTGTGGTTTGATCTGCAAAATTGAGTGTGAAGGAACTTCCACAACCATCAGTTGCGGTTGCCTGCGCAAATGAAGGCACAGCAGGACAATGTATAACGGAAGGTGCAGGCAATGATGCGATGACAGGTCCGGTAACATCCTCTACGTTGATGGTTTGTGATGCATTGGATACATTTCCACAATCATCCGTGGCTGTCCAGGTGCGGGTCACGCTATACTCTCCTGCACAATCACCATTGGTGGTCACATCATTGAACACCAGACTAAACGCACTGCCACAATTGTCAGAAGCCGTCGCTGTTGCAAAGGAAGGAGTAGCAGGGCAATTGATAGTGGATGGAGCAGGAAGTGAATTAATGACGGGAGCAGTGACATCCTGGACATGGATCGTCTGAAGTGTTGTAGATATATTTCCACAATCATCGGTAGCCGTCCAGGTACGCGTCACACTATATTCTCCCGCGCAATCTCCAAAAGTCGTTACATCATTAAATACCAGATTGAATGCACTACCACAGTCATCTGTAGCTACAGCCGTTTCAAATGCAGGCGTAGCGGGGCAATTGATTGTTGTCGGTGCAGGAAGTGCATTGAAAACAGGTGCTGTGACATCCTGTACATGGATGGTCTGGGATGCAGTGGAAATATTTCCACAATCATCAGTGGCCGTCCAGGTCCTGGTCACACTATATTCTCCCGCGCAATCACCATTGGTGGTCACATCTGCAAATACCAAACTGAAAGCACTGCCGCAGTTATCTGTTGCAACTGCTGTAGCAAAAGATGGTACTGCCGGACAATTGATGGTGGTTGGAGCAGGAAGTGAATTTATAACCGGAGCGGTGACATCCTGTACATGGATCGTCTGGGATGCAGTGGAAATATTTCCGCAATCATCGGTAGCGGTCCAGGTGCGGGTCACACTATATTCCCCTGCACAATCTCCGAAAGTCGTCACATCATTAAATACAAGACTAAAGGCACTGCCGCAGTCATCTGTGGCTGAGGCCGTAGCAAAGGATGGAGTGGCAGGACAATCAATCGTACTGACCGCAGGTAGTGGGGCGATAACAGGTGCTGTAACATCCTGCACATTGATCGTTTGTGCCGCGATGGACACATTACCACAATCATCCGTAGCTGTCCACGTGCGGGTTACACTATATTCTCCAGCGCAATCACCAAAGGTGGTCACATCATCAAATACTATACTGAAGTTACTACCACAGTTATCGGTAGCTGTGGCGGTCGCGAAGGAAGGCGTTGCAGGACAATTGATGGTCGACAAGCCAGGCAGTGCATCGAAAACAGGTGCAGTGATATCCTGAACATTGATTGTCTGTGAAGAAGTTGAAGCATTGCCACATGCATCTGTTGCCGTCCAGGTTCTGGTGACAGCATACTCGCCGGCACAGTCACCCAAAGTAGTCACATCATTATAGGTCAGGGTAAAAGCAGATCCACAGGCATCTGAAGCTGTCGCTATTGCAAACACAGGTGTTGCAGGGCAATCAATCAAGGAAGGCGCAGGCAGCACGTCAATGACAGGTGCGTCCGTATCTATCACATGGATGGTTTGTGATGCTGTTGAAATATTTCCGCAGTCATCAGTAGCTGTCCATGTTCTGGTCACACTATATTCTCCGGCGCAATCGCCATTGGTGGTCACATCATTGAACACCAGGCTAAAAGCACTGCCACATGCGTCCGTTGCCGATGCTGCCGCAAATGATGGAGTTGATGGACAATTAATAGTAGACGGTGCAGGCAGGGCTGCGATGACAGGTGCATCTGTATCGATGACGTTGATGACCTGAGCCTTTGTAGAAACATTTCCGCAATCATCTATAGCTGTCCACGTCCTGGTCACTGTGTACTCCCCTGCGCAATCGCCCAACGCAGTCACATCTGCAAACTCAAGCGTAAAGGCACTACCACAGGCATCTGTAGCAGTTGCTGTTGCAAAAGATGGTGTGGATGGACAATTGATGGTGGATGTAGCAGGTAGTGCGCCAATAACAGGTGCATCTGTATCGATGACATGTATGGTCTGTGATGCGGTGGATGCATTACCGCATGCATCTGTTGCAGTCCATGTTCTGGTTACATCGTACTCGCCTGCACACTCACCATTGGTTGTTACATCCGAATAGGTTAGTGTGAAAGAACTTGCACATGCATCAGTAGCTATGGCCTGGGTAAAGGCAGGTATTGCAGGACAGTTGATGGTCGTGGGCGCAGGTAATGCGGCAATGACAGGTGCGCTGACATCAATCACGTGGATCGTCTGTGCTGCTGTGGACGAATTGCCACATTGATCTGTGGCTGTCCATGTCCTTGTTACACTATACTCTCCTGCACATTCGCCAGGCGTTGTCTGATCGGTAGAAACCAACGTAAATGAACTTCCGCAAAGATCTGAAGCGGTAGCTACTGCAAAAACAGGTGCCGCAGGACATTCAATCGTTGAAGGTGCGGGTAATGCATTTATTACTGGTGCCGTTGTGTCTTGCACCGTAATAACCTGCACTGCTGTAGATACATTATCACAATCATCTGTTGCTGTCCATGTCCGAACGGCTGAATAATATCCGGAACATGCACCTGGAATGGTGGTGTCTTCAAAGAGGAGTGTAAATGCACTTGCACATTCGTCAGTCGCAGTGGCCACAGCAAACACTGGTAATCCCGGGCAATCAATTGTATCCGGCAACGGTAATGTTGCGATCACAGGGGCAGTGACATCCTGCACATGGATGATTTGCGCTGCTATGGCAACATTTCCACAGGCGTCTGTGGCGGTCCAGGTTCGTGTCGTAGTGTATTCCCCATTACATGCACCTGATACTGTGGCATCATTATAGGTCAATGTAAAAGCACTTCCACATGCATCAGTTGCCGAAGCAATGGCAAATACCGGAGTTGCAGGACAATCAATAGTATCCACTGGAGGCAATGACGCTATAACGGGCGCGGTGACATCGATGACATGGATCGTCTGTGATGCGTTGGATACATTTCCACAAGCATCGGTCGCTGTCCATGTCCTGGTCACGCTGTATTCCCCTGCGCAGTCACCTGGAGTAGTCACATCATTATAGGTCAGGGTAAAAGCTGATCCGCAGGCATCTGTCACGGAAGCAACTGCAAATGCAGGTGTTGATGGACATTGGATTGTTGAAGGTGCGGGCAGTGTTGCGATCACAGGTGCATCTGTGTCGATTACATGAATGGTTTGTGATTTGGTGGATGAATTACCACACACATCCAGTGCTGTCCAGGTCCTCGTCACACTATACTCGCCAGCACAATCACCGGTAACAGTTGCATCAGTATATGTCAGGGAAAACTGACTACCGCATGCATCTGTGGCTGTTGCTACTGCGAATGAAGGAGTAAGTGGACAATTGATCGTTGTGGGTGCAGGAAGCGCAGCGATAACCGGGGCTGTGATATCCTGCACGGTCACGGACTGACTTGCTGTGGCAGCGTTACCACATAAGTCAGTTGCTGTCCATATCCTGGTAATGGTATATTCTGAAGGGCAATCTCCTGGTATCGTGGAATCCATGGACGAAAGTGTAAATGGAAATCCGCATCCATCTGATGCAGCTACAGAAAATTGTGGTTGTGATGGGCAGCTGATCGTAGCGGTTGGCGGTACTGCAAAAATCATTGGTGGTGTAACATCCTGCACTGTAATGGTCTGGGCTGCTGTGGAGATATTTCCGCAAGCGTCTATTGCAGTCCATGTGCGGGTAACACTGTATTCACCGGGGCAATCACCTGGTGTATTGACATCAGCGAAATTTAAACTAAAAGAACTGCCGCAAGCATCCGTGGCTGTTGCTGTAACAAAGGAAGGTGTAGCCGGGCAATTAATGGTTGAAGGTGCGGGCAATGTTGAAATCACCGGACCTGTGACATCCTGCACATTGATCGTTTGAGAAGCTGATGAGCTGTTACCACAGCCATCTGTTGCAATCCAGGTTCTGGTCACACTGTATGCACCTGCACAGCCTCCCGGGGTTGACTGGTCTGAATGCGTCAGGGTGAAAGAACTACCGCATGCATCAATGATGACAGGTGTTGCAAATGATGGTACTGCCGGACAATTGATCGTCGAAGGTGCAGGGAGTGGATCAAAAACAGGAGCTGTCACATCCTGGACATTAATCGTTTGTGATGCTGTTGAGGTGTTGCCGCATTCATCTGTGGCTGTCCATGTTCGGGTCACTGAATAATTGCCTGCGCAAGCTCCGGGAGTTGTCACATCCACAAAAGTTAGTACAGGTGCTAGGCTACATGCATCCGTTGCTACGGCTGTTGCAAATGCAGGTAATGTTGGGCAGTTAATCGTAACTGGTGCTGGCAGCGGATTGATGACAGGTGAAGTGTTATCTATTCTGGTATTATAGGTTGTAAAGCCCACATTACCACATCCATCTGTTGCCGTGACGGTAATCACTGCACTGCAGGTACCGACAGTACTGGTTGAGTAGGTGATGGTACCGAGGCAATCATCGGTTACAGTTGTAGCTGCGAGTGCTGCGGCCTCTGCCGCTGCTGCAGTTGGATAACATCCAGCGATAACGCCAGGTGTCAGGATAGGGATGGCATTGTCGATACGTGTATTGTATGTAGTCATGGATTGGTTGCCGCATTCATCAGTGGCTGTTACCGTAACAACTGCACTGCAGGTTCCTGCTGTACTTGCCTCAAAAGTGATGGTGCCAAGGCAATCATCTGTAGCAGAGGTGGCTAAAAGTGCGGCGGCTTCTGCTGCTGCTGTTGACTGATAGCATGGCGCAATTGAAGTTGCTGTAATCACCGGAGCCTGATTGTCAATCCTTGTATTGTAGGATGTGAACGACTGGTTGCCGCAAGGGTCAGTTGCCGTGACGGTTATTTCCGCGCTGCAAATGCCTACAGTACTGGCGGCAAACGTTACAAGACCGGTGCAATTATCCGTCGCTGATGTGGCTGCCAGTGATGCTGCTTCTGCTGCTGCTGTGGATGGATAACATTCAGCTATGCTACCCGTCATAATAACCGGAGCGGTGTCATCAAAAATCGAAATGACCTGCGTGTATACCGCGGAGATATTACCACATGCATCGGTCACGGTCCAGGTATTGGTATAAGTACCTTCTTCATCGCAGGTGATGCCAGGCACAAATGCTCCTGCTACTTCTACGATATTAGAAACATCGCCATCACAATTATCGGTCGCTACAGGTATCGCAGCTTGCGCCAGGGCTATGCCGGCTGCATTACTGCATTCCAGCGTCGCATTCAGTGCGCCTGGAACAGTACTCCACACAGGAGAAGTGTTGTCTGTGATCGTAATCACTTGTGTATAAACTGCTGAAATATTGCCGCACGCGTCGGTCACGGTCCAGGTATTCGTATACGTTCCCTCTTGTGGGCAAGTCATACCCGGTACAAATGCTCCGGCTACTTCTACGATATTAGCCACATTGCCATCACAATTATCGGAGGCCACCGGTATTGCAGCCTGGGCTAGTGCGATACCCGCTGCATTGCTGCATTCAAGTGTTACATCCAGTGCGCCTGCCATGGTTGTCCATGTCGGAGCTGTGTTGTCCGTGATGGTGATCACTTGTGTGTATACATTGGAAATATTTCCACATGCATCTGTCACTGTCCATGTATTTGTATACGTTCCTTCTTCAGGACAGGTCATACCGGGCACAAATGCGCCGGCCACTTCCACGATATTAGCCACATTGCCATCACAATTATCGGTCGCAACCGGTATCGCAGCCTGGGCTAAAGCTATGCCGGCTGCATCACTGCATTCAAGTGTTACATCCAAAGCTCCTGCCATTGTTGTCCAGGTCGGAGATGTATTGTCCGTGATGGTAATCACTTGTGTGTACACTCCGGAGATATTTCCGCACGCGTCTGTCACGGTCCAGGTGTTGGTATAGGTCCCTTCTTCAGGGCAGGTCATACCTGGTACAAAGGCTCCGGCTACTTCTACGATATTAGCCACATCGCCATCACAATTGTCGGTCGCTACCGGTATCAAAGCTTGTGCTGCTGCAATACCAGCTGCATCACTGCATTCCAATGTTGCATCAAGTGCACCTGCAGCCGTCGTCCAGACGGGAGCAGTATTGTCTGTGATCGTGATCACTTGTGTGAATACTTGTGAAACATTACCACACGCGTCTGTCACCGTCCATGTGTTGGTGTACGTACCTTCTTGCGGACATATCATACCCGGTACAAAAGCCCCCGCTACTTCTACGATATTAGTCACATCGCCATCACAATTATCACTCGCCACAGGTATCAAGGCTTGCGCGGCAGCTATGCCTGCTGCATCACTGCACTCCAGGCTCGCATCTAATGCGCCTGCCATTGTGGTCCATGTTGGTGCTGTATTATCGGTAATCGTAATCACTTGTGTGTATACTTCTGAAATATTACCGCAAGCATCGGTCACCGTCCATGTATTGGTATACGTTCCTTCCTGAGGGCATGTCATGCCTGGCACAAATGCGCCGGCTATTTCTATGATATTAGTTACATCGACATCGCAATTATCGGTCGCAACAGGTATCGCAGCTTGTGCTAATGCTATACCAGCTGCATCACTACATTCCAATGTTATATCAAGTGCACCTGCCATTGTGGTCCATGCAGGTGATGTATTATCTGTGATCGTGATCACTTGTGTGTAAACATCTGAAATATTACCACATGCATCGGTTACTGTCCACGTATTGGTATACGTTCCTTCTTCAGGACAGGTCATTCCGGGAACAAATGCGCCGGCTACTTCTACGATATTAGCCACATTGCCATCACAATTATCGGTCGCTACGGGTATTGCAGCCTGAGCCAAAGCTATGCCGGCAGCATCACTGCATTCCAACGTCACATCCAAAGCACCTGCCATTGTTATCCATGTCGGAGATGTATTGTCCGTGATGGTGATCACTTGTGTGTACACTTCGGAGATATTTCCGCACGCATCTGTCACGGTCCACGTGTTGGTATAAGTCCCTTCTTCAGGGCAAGTCATACCTGGCACAAATGCTCCGGCTACTTCGACGATATTAGCTACGTCGCCATCACAATTATCGGTCGCAACAGGTATCGCAGCTTGCGCTAATGCGATACCAGCTGCATCACTGCATTCCAGTGTTGCATCAAGTGCGCCTGCCATCGTGCTCCATGCAGGTGCTGTATTATCTGTGATCGTGATCACTTGTGTGTATACTTCTGAAATATTACCACAGGCGTCCGTTACTGTCCATGTATTAGTATAGGTCCCTTCCTGAGGGCATGTCATGCCTGGCACAAACGCACCGGCTACTTCTATGATATTAGTCACATCACCATCGCAATTATCATTCGCCGTCGGAATCAAAGCTTGAGCTGCGGCTATACCTGCCCCGTCACTACATTCAATCGTCATATCCAGCGCTCCGGCCATTGTGGTCCATGTCGGAGACGTATTGTCCGTGATCGTGATGACTTGTGTGTATACTTCTGAAATATTACCGCATGCGTCGGTTACTGTCCAGGTATTGGTATAAGTCCCTTCCTGAGGGCAGGTCATGCCTGGAACAAAAGCGCCGGCTACTTCTATGATATTAGTCACGTCGCCATCACAAAGATCAGTTGCTACAGGTATCGCTGCCTGCGCCAATGCTATACCTGCGGCATCACTGCATTCCAGCGTTGCATCTAACGCGCCTGCTAATGTTGTCCAGGTTGGTGCGGTATTGTCCGTGATCGTGATCACTTGAGTGTAGACTTCTGAAATATTACCACATGCATCGGTCACTGTCCACGTATTGGTATAGGTACCTTCTTCAGGGCAGGTCATGCCTGGTACAAATGCGCCGGCTACTTCTACGATATTAGCCACATCGCCATCACAATTGTCGGTCGCAACAGGTATCGCAGCCTGAGCCAAAGCTATGCCGGCCGCATCACTGCATTCAAGTGTTACATCCAGGGCTCCTGCCATGGTTGTCCATGTCGGAGAAGTATTGTCTGTGATTGTGATCACTTGTGTGTACACTTCTGAAATATTGCCACATGCGTCGGTCACTGTCCATGTATTGGTATACGTCCCTTCCTGTGGGCAAGTCATACCTGGCACAAATGCTCCGGCTACTTCTACGATATTGGCCACATCGCCATCACAATTATCGGTCGCAACAGGTATCGCAGCTTGTGCTAAAGCTATACCGGCGGCATCACTGCATTCCAGTGTTGCATCAAGTGCGCCTGCCATTGTGATCCATGCAGGTGCTGTATTATCTGTGATCGTGATGACTTGGGTGTATACTTCTGAAATATTGCCACATGCGTCGGTCACGGTCCATGTATTGGTATACGTCCCTTCCTGTGGGCAGGTCATGCCTGGTACAAAAGCACCAGCTACCTCTACAATATTGCTTACATCTATATCGCAATTATCATTCGCCACCGGGATCAATGCTTGTGCAGCTGATATACCTGCTGCATCACTGCATTCCAGCGTCACATCTAATGCGCCTGCCATGGTAGTCCATGCAGGTGCTGTATTATCTATGATCGTAATGACTTGTGTGTATACTCCTGAAACATTGCCGCAAGCATCGGTCACGGTCCAGGTATTGGTATAGGTACCCTCTTGAGGACAGGTCATGCCTGGAACAAATGCGCCTGCTACTTCTACGATATTAGTTACATCCCCGTCGCAATTATCACTCGCAACCGGTATCGCAGCCTGAGCTAATGCTATACCAGCTACATCACTGCATTCAAGGGTTACATCCAATGCACCGGCCATGGTTGTCCATGTAGGCGCTGTATTATCCGTGATCGTGATGACTTGGGTGTATACTTCTGAAATATTGCCGCATGCATCGGTCACGGTCCAGGTGTTCGTGTATGTTCCTTCTTGAGGACAGGTCATACCCGGCACAAATACACCTGCTACCTCTACGATATTCGCCACATCTACATCACAATTGTCGGTTGCAACCGGTATCGCTGCCTGCGCTAAGGCTATGCCTGCTGCATCACTGCATTCCAGTGTTATATCCAATTCGCCTGCCATTGTGGTCCATGCAGGTGCTGTATTGTCTGTGATCGTGATCACTTGTGTATAAACATTTGAAATATTGCCGCATGCATCGGTCACGGTCCAGGTATTTGTATACGTCCCTTCTTCAGGACAAGTCATACCTGGCACAAAGGCACCGGCCACTTCTACGATATTTGCCACATCGCCATCGCAATTATCGGTCGCGACAGGTATCGCTGCTTGCGCTAATGCGATACCAGCTGCATCATTGCATTCCAGTGTTGCATCAAGTGCACCTGCAGTCGTCGTCCAGGTTGGTGCTGTATTATCTGTGATCGTGATCACTTGTGTGTATACTTCTGAAATATTGCCACATGCGTCCGTTACTGTCCATGTATTGGTGTACGTACCTTCTTGCGGGCATATCATACCCGGCACAAAGGCTCCGGCTACTTCTACGATATTAGCTACATCGCCATCGCAATTATCACTCGCAACAGGTATCATTGCTTGTGCGACAGCTATGCCTGCTGCATCACTGCACTCCAGTGTCGCATCTAATGCGCCTGCCATTGTGGTCCATGTTGGAGAAGTATTGTCCGTGATCGTGATGACTTGGGTATATACTTCTGAAATATTGCCACATGCGTCGGTTACTGTCCAGGTATTGGTATACGTCCCTTCCTGAGGGCACGTCATGCCTGGTACAAATGCGCCGGCAACTTCTACGATATTAGCAACATCTGCATCACAATTGTCTGTTGCAACTGGTATTGCTGCCTGAGCCAACGCTATGCCGGCAGCATCGCTGCATTCCAGCGTTACATCCAATGCGCCTGCCATGGTTGTCCAGGTAGGTGCTGTATTGTCTGTGATTGTAATCACTTGTGTGTAGACTGCTGACACATTGCCGCATGCATCAGTCACTGTCCAGGTATTGGTATATGTCCCTTCCTGAGGGCAGGTCATACCGGGTACAAATGCGCCGGCAACTTCTACGATATTCGCCACATCGACATCACAATTATCGGTTGCAAACGGTATCGCAGCCTGAGCCAACGCTATGCCGGCTGCATCACTGCATTCCAGCGTTACATCCAATGCGCCTGCCATGGTTGTCCAGGTAGGTGCTGTATTATCTATGATCGTGATCACCTGGGTATATATGTCTGAAACATTTCCACATGCGTCTGTCACGGTCCACGTATTAGTATATGTCCCTTCCTGAGGGCATGTCATACCTGGAACAAAAGCTCCGGCGACCTCTACAATATTGCTTACATCTACATCACAATTATCATTCGCCACCGGTATCAAAGCTTGGGCTGCGGCTATGCCTGCTGCATCACTACATTCAAGTGTTACATCCAATGCACCTGCCATGGTTGTCCATGCCGGAGCGGTATTATCTGTGATCGTGATGACTTGAGTATAAACTTCTGAAACATTGCCGCATGCATCCGTCACCGTCCATGTATTGGTATACGACCCTTCCTGAGGGCAGGTCATGCCGGGAATAAATGCCCCGGCTACTTCTACGATATTAGCCACATCGACATCACAATTGTCACTCGCTACAGGTATTGCAGCTTGTGCTAATGCTATGCCTGCTGCATCACTGCATTCCAGCGTCACATCTAATGCGCCCGCCATGGTTGTCCATGTAGGTGCTGTATTATCTGTAATCGTGATCACTTGTGTGTATACTGCTGAAATATTGCCGCACGCATCCGTCACTGTCCATGTGTTGGTATATGTGCCTTCTTGCGGACAGGTCCCAGGCACAAATGCGCCAGCTACTTCTACGATATTCGCCACATCGACATCACAATTGTCGGTCGCAACCGGTATCGCTGCCTGTGCTAAAGCTATGCCTGCTGCATCACTACATTCCAGCGTCACATCTAATGCGCCCGCCATGGTTGTCCATGTAGGTGCTGTATTATCAGTAATCGTGATCACTTGTGTGTATACTGCTGAAATGTTGCCACATGCATCGGTCACTGTCCACGTGTTAGTATACGTCCCCTCCTGAGGGCAGGTCATGCCCGGTACGAATGCACCGGCTACTTCTACGATATTCGTCACATCGCCATCACAATTATCGGTCGCAACAGGTATTGCTGCCTGTGCCAAAGCTATCCCAGCCGCATCACTACATTCCAGCGTCACATCTAATGCGCCCGCCATGGTTGTCCATGCAGGTGCTGTATTATCAGTAATCGTGATCACTTGTGTATATACTGCTGAAATATTGCCGCATGCATCCGCTACTGTCCACGTATTGGTATACGTTCCTTCCTGTGGGCAGGTCATACCTGGCACAAAAGCACCAGCTACTTCAACGATATTCGCCACATCGATATCACAATTGTCGGTCGCAACAGGTATCGCTGCCTGTGCCAAAGCTATGCCTGCGGCATCACTGCATTCCAGTGTTGCATTCAGTGCGCCTGCCATGGTTGTCCAGACCGGAGCGGTATTATCTGTGATTGTAATCACTTGTGTATATACTTCTGAAATGTTACCACATGCATCGGTCACTGTCCATGTATTGGTATAGGTCCCCTCTTGAGGGCACGTCATGCCTGCAACAAAGGCACCGGCTACTTCTACGATATTCGTCACATTGCCATCGCAGTTGTCGGTCGCAACCGGAATCAATGCTTGTGCTGCAGCTAACCCTGCTACATCACTGCATTCCAAGGTCACATCCAGAGCTCCTGCCATGGTTGTCCATGCCGGAGCTGTATCATCAATTATCGTGATGACCTGTGTGAACACAATACTTGTATTTCCGCAAGCATCAGTGACCACCCACGTATTGGTATATGTACCTGCCTCCGGACAAGCGCCGGGTATAAAGGCACCTGAGGTCTTCATGATATTCGTAACATCCATATCGCAATTATCACTGGCCTCCGGAAACATAAGCTGTGCATCCTCAATACCCGGCATGTCACTACACTGTAAGGTAATATTCAAAGATCCCACCGGCGTTGACCATGTCGGTGCTGTATTATCTATGATCGTAATGACCTGGGTATACACTGCACTGGTATTGCCACATGCATCTGTGACCACCCATGTATTGGTATATGTGCCAGCTTCCGGACATGCACCTGGTACAAAGGCCCCTGAAGTTTTTACAATGTCGGACACATTTGGATCGCAGTTATCATCAGCTACAGGAAACATAGCCTGTGCTTCTCCTATGCCTGCCATATCACTACATTGTTTGGTGATGTTTAAGTCTCCGGAAGGAGTGATCCAGGTCGGAGCCGTATCATCTATGATGGTGATCACCTGTGTGTATACCGCACTGGTGTTACCGCAATTGTCTGTCACTACCCAGGTATTCGTATACGAACCCGCTTCAGGACAAGACCCGGCAACGAATGCTCCTGATGTTTTCACGATGTCAGAGACGTTTGCATCGCAGTCATCAGCAGCTACAGGAAATAAAGCTTGAGCTTGTGCTATTCCCATTAAATCGCTGCATTGTTTGGTGACGTCCAGGTCACCTGCCACGGTGGTCCAGGTTGGAGCTGTATTATCTATGATGGTGATCACCTGCGTGTACACTGAGCTGGTGTTACCGCAATTGTCTGTTACAACCCATGTATTCGTATAGGTACCTGCTTCCGGGCATCCGTCAGGAGCAAAAGCACCTGACGTCTTGACAATATCAGACACATTTCCATCGCAATCATCGATTGCTTCAGGAAACATTAACTGAGCGTCTTCTATACCAGCTGCATCGCTGCATTGCAAAGTCAAATCCAATGCTCCCGGAATGGTGTTCCATACCGGGGCCGTATTGTCAATAATGGTAATGACCTGAACATAAGAGGCACTGATATTGCCACAATTATCACTGACGACCCATGAATTGGTGTAGGTGCCTTCTTCAGGACAAGCTCCTGGCACAAATGAGCCGGAAGTCTTTATAATACCACTTACATCAGCCCCACAATTGTCAGTGGCTTCAGGGAAAATTAAAAGGGCATCTTCAATCCCCGCAAGATCGCTACACTGTAGTGTCAAATCCAGTGCACCTTCCGGGGTGACCCAAGCAGGAGCTGTATTGTCCGTGATAGTGATCACCTGGGTATACACTGCAGAAAGATTACCACAGGCATCAATTACGGTCCATGTATTCGTGTATGTACCTTCCTCAGGGCATGCGCCAGCTTGAAAAGCACCGGATATCTTCATCAGGTCACTGACTTCGGCATCGCAATTATCGTCTGCTTCGGGAAACATCGCCTGTGCAGCATCAATACCTGATAAGTCACTGCATTCGAGTGTCACATTGAGGGCGCCGGGAAGTGTGGTCCATGTCGGAGCCGTATTGTCAGTGATAGTAATGACTTGTGTATAAACGCCTGACACATTGCCGCATGCATCTGTCACTGTCCATGTATTGGTATACGTGCCTTCTTCAGGACAGAGGACACCTGGGACAAATGCACCTGTCACCTTTACACTATTGCTCACATCACCATCGCAAAGATCACTTGCAAAAGGCTCCAGTGACTGTGCTGCAAGTAAACCGGCTGCATCACTGCATTCAAGCGTTCTATTCAAAGCTCCCGGAACGGTGGTCCATGTAGGAGCCGTATTGTCCGTGATAGTAATCACTTGTGTATATACGACTGAAATATTGCCGCATGCATCCGTGACGGTCCATGTATTGGTATACGTACCTTCTTCAGGGCAAGTCATACCTGGCACAAACACGCCAGCTACCTCCACAATATTGCTTACATCTACATCACAATTATCATTCGCCACGGGTATCAAAGCTTGTGCTGCGGCTATGCCTGCTGCATCACTGCATTCAAGTGTAACATCCAATGCACCTGGCATTGTTGTCCAGGTCGGAGCGGTATTGTCTGTAATCGAAATTACTTGTGTGAATACTTCTGAAATATTGCCACACGCATCGGTCACCGTCCATGTATTGGTATACGTCCCCTCTTGAGGGCACGTCATGCCTGGCACAAATGCGCCGGCTACTTCTACGATATTCGCTACATCTCCATCACAAAGATCGGTCGCTACAGGTATAGCAGCCTGAGCTGCAGTTATCCCTGCTGCATCACTGCACTCCAGTGTCGCATCCAGTGCGCCCGTCATTGTTGTCCATGTCGGTGCAGTATTGTCTGTGATCGTGATCACTTGCGTGTATACTGCTGACACATTGCCACAAGCATCAGTCACCGTCCATGTATTGGTATATGTCCCTTCCTGAGGACACGTCATGCCCGGAACAAAAGCGCCTGATACTTCTACGATATTAGTTACATCGCCATCACAAAGATCAATCGCAACCGGCATTAAAGCCTGAGCTGAAGCAATACCTGCTGCATCACTGCACTCCAGGGTTGCATCCAATGCCCCTGCAACCGTTGTCCAGGTCGGAGCGGTATTGTCGGTGATCGTAATCACCTGCGTGTATGCTGCTGATACATTACCACATGCATCAGTCACGGTCCATGTATTGGTATACGTCCCTTCCTGAGGGCAGGTCATGCCCGGAACAAAAGCGCCTGATACTTCTACGATATTAGTTACATCGCCATCACAAAGGTCAAGCGCAACCGGTATTAAAGCCTGAGCTGCAGTAATACCTGCTGCATCACTGCACTCCAGGGTTGCATCCAATGCCCCTGCAACCGTTGTCCAGGTCGGAGCGGTATTGTCGGTGATCGTAATCACTTGCGTGTATACTGCTGATACATTACCACATGCATCGGTCACGGTCCATGTATTGGTGTACGTACCTTCCTGAGGACAGGTCATGCCCGGAACAAAAGCTCCGGATACTTCTACGATATTAGTTACATCTACATCACACAGATCACTCGCTACAGGTATCGCAGCCTGGGCTAATGCTATGCCTGCGGCATCACTGCATTCCAGTGTCGCATCCAGTGCGCCTGCCATTGTTGTCCATGTAGGTGCAGTATTGTCTGTGATCGTGATCACCTGTGTGTACACTGCTGATACATTACCACATGCATCGGTCACAGTCCATGTATTGGTGTATGTCCCTTCCTGAGGGCAAGTCATACCCGGCACAAAGGCGCCTGCTACCTCTACGATATTTGTCACATCACCATCACATAGATCTGTCGCAACAGGTATCGCAGCCTGCGCTAATGCTATGCCTGCCGCATCACTGCATTCCAGTGTCGCATCCAGTGCGCCTGCCATTGTTGTCCACGTAGGTGCGGTATTGTCTGTGATCGTAATCACCTGGGTGTACACTGCTGATACATTACCACATGCATCGGTTACTGTCCACGTATTGGTATAGGTCCCTTCCTGAGGGCAGGTCATGCCTGGAACAAATGCGCCTGCTACCTCTACGATATTAGTCACATCGCCATCACAAAGATCACTCGCTACAGGTATGAAAGCCTGAGCAGCTGCTATACCTGCCGCGTCACTGCACTCCAGTGTCATATCCAATGCCCCAGCCATTGTTGTCCATGTAGGTGCGGTATTATCTGTGATCGTAATCACCTGGGTGTACAGTGCTGATACATTACCACATGCATCAGTTACTGTCCATGTATTGGTATACGTCCCTTCCTGGGGACATGTCATACCCGGCACAAATGCTCCTGATACTTCTACGATATCAGACACATCGCCATCACAAAGATCACTCGCTACAGGATTCAGTGCTTGAGCGGTTGCTATACCTGCTGCATCATTGCATTCCAGCGTCACATCCAATGCACCTGCCATGGTTGTCCATGTCGGTGCGGTATTGTCTGTGATCGTGATGACCTGGGTATACACTGCTGATACATTACCACACGCATCGGTCACGGTCCACGTATTCGTATATGTCCCTTCCTGAGGGCAAGTCATGCCTGGCACAAATGCTCCGGATACCTCTACGATATTAGTCACATCGCCATCACAAAGATCACTCGCTACTGGTATCGCTGCCTGCGCTAATGCTATGCCTGCCGCATCACTACATTCCAATGTTGCATCTAACGCGCCTGCCAATGTGGTCCATGTCGGTGCAGTATTGTCTGTGATCGTGATCACTTGTGTGTACACTGCTGACACATTCCCACATGCATCGGTCACAGTCCATGTATTGGTATATGATCCCTTCCTGAGGGCAGGTCATACCCGGCACAAATGCACCAGCTACCTCTACGATATTAGTCACATCAACATCGCAATTATCACTCGCCACCGGTATTAAAGCTTGTGCTGCTGCAATACCTGCCGCATCACTGCATTCCAGTGTTACATCTAAGGCTCCTGCAACGGTCGTCCACGTTGGTGCTGTGTCATCGATGATCGTAATCACCTGGGTGTACACTGCACTGGTGTTTCCACAAGCATCCGTTACGACCCATGTATTGGTATAGGTGCCTGCTTGAGGACATGATCCTGCCACAAAAGCCCCTGATGTCTTTATTATGTTGCTGACATCTCCATCACAGTTGTCAGATGCCACAGGAAACAAGGCTTGTGCTGCCGCAATACCGTCTGTATCACTGCATTGTTTTGTGACATTCAACGCACCGGCTGAAGTTGTCCAGGTTGGAGCGGTATCATCTATGATCGTGATGACTTGCGTATACACTGCACTGGTATTGCCGCAAGCATCTGTTACTACCCAGGTATTCGTATAAGTGCCTGCTTCAGGACATGATCCTGCTACAAAAGCACCGGATGTCTTTACAATATTCGTAACATTCGGGTCACAGTTATCGCTTGCCACAGGAAACAAAGCCTGGGCCGCTGAAATACCGGATGCATCACTGCATTGCTTGGTAACATTTAGCGCACCGGCAGCTGTTGTCCAGGTCGGAGCAGTATCATCTATGATCGTAATGATCTGGGTGTAAACGGCACTTGTATTTCCACATGCATCGGTCACCACCCAAGTATTCGTAAATGTGCCTGCTTCAGGACATGCACCTGCTGCAAAAGAACCAGATGTCTTTACAATATTCGAAACATTCGGATCACAGTTATCGCTTGCCACAGGGAACATGGCTTGTGCCGCAGCAATCCCATCGATATCACTGCATTGTTTTGTGACATTCAACGCACCGGCAGCAGTAGTCCATGTCGGAGCTGTATTATCAGTAAGTGTAATAATCTGGGTATAAACCGCACTGGTATTTCCGCAGGCATCTGTCACAGTCCAGGTATTGGTATACGTACCTTCCTCTGGACATGTCATACCGGGTACGAAAGCACCAGCGGTCTCCACGATATTGGTCACATCGCCATCGCAGTTGTCAGTAGCAACGGGTATCGCAGCTTGTGCCGCGGTGATTCCAGCAGCATCACTGCATTCCAGTGTTACATTCAATGCGCCTGCAGCGGTAGTCCAGGTCGGAGCGGTATCATCTATGATCGTAATCACCTGAGTGTACACCGCACTGGTGTTACCACAAGCATCGGTCACAACCCATGTGTTAGTAAATGTGCCTGCTTGAGGACAAGATCCTGCCACAAAGGAACCTGATGTCTTTACAATATTGCTAACATCTCCATCACAATTGTCAATGGCGATTGGAAACAAAGCCTGGGCATCAGAGATACCTAACGCATCACTGCATTGTTTAGTCACATTTAATGCCCCGGCGGCAGTAGTCCAGGTCGGAGCTGTATCATCGATGATCGTAATCACCTGGGTGTATACAGCACTTGTGTTTCCACATGCATCTGTTACTACCCATGTATTGGTATAACTTCCTGATGCCGGACATGATCCTACAACAAAAGCACCGGATGTCTTAACGATATCTAAAACATTCGGGTCACAGTTATCACTTGCTACAGGAAACAAAGCCTGGGCATCTGAGATGCCCGATGCATCACTGCATTGTTTAGTAATATTTAATGCACCTGCTGCAGTACTCCAGGTCGGAGCTGTATCATCGATGATGGTAATCACCTGGGTGTATACAGCACTTGTATTTCCGCATGCATCTGTTACTACCCATGTATTGGTATACGTTCCTGCTTCAGGGCAAGATCCTGGCACGAAGGAACCTGATGTCTTCACTATATTTGAAACGCTCGGATCACAGTTATCAATTGCTGTAGGAAACATGGCTTGTGCCGCCGCAATTCCGTCGATATCACTGCATTGCTTCGTAACATTCAACGCACCGGCCGCAGTAGTCCACGTCGGAGCTGTATTATCTGTAAGAGTAATAATCTGGGTATACACCGCACTGGTGTTACCGCAAGCATCTGTTACGGTCCATGTATTGGTATAAGTACCTTCTTCAGGACATGTCATGCCGGGTACAAACGCACCGACAGTCTCCACGATATTGGTCACATCGCCATCGCAGTTGTCAGTGGCAACCGGTATCGCGGCTTGTGCTGCGGTAATTCCGGCGGCATCACTGCATTCCAGTGTTACATTCAATGCGCCTGCAGCGGTAGTCCAGGTGGGAGCAGTATTATCTATGATCGTAATGACCTGTGTGTATACCGCGCTAGTGTTGCCACAAGCATCTGTGACCACCCATGTATTGGTATATGTTCCAGCTTCCGGACATGAGCCTGCTACAAAAGAACCAGATGTCTTTACAATATTCGAAACGTTTGGATCACAATTATCGGTTGCTACAGGAAACATAGCATGTGCTGCCATAATCCCGTCTGCATCGCTGCACTGCTTAGTGACATTGAGGGCACCTGCTGCAGTGGTCCAGGTTGGAGCCGTATTATCTATGATGGTTATCACCTGGGTGTATACAGCACTTGTGTTGCCACATGCATCCGTCACTACCCATGTATTCGTAAAAGTCCCTGCTTCCGGACATGATCCAGCAACAAAAGAACCTGATGTCTTTACAATGTTGGTGACATCTCCGTCGCAATTGTCACTTGCCACAGGAAACATTGCCTGGGCATCTGAGATACCTGTCGCATCACTGCATTGTTTGGTAACATTTAATGCACCTGCACCAGTAGTCCACGTCGGAGCGGTATCATCTATGATCGTAATGACCTGTGTAAATACGTTACTGGTGTTGCCACAAGCATCCGTCACCACCCATGTATTCGTATAGGTGCCTGCTTCCGGACATGATCCTGCTACAAAGGAACCTGATGTCTTTACAATGTTCGAAACATTCGGATCACAGTTATCGGTAGCTACGGGAAACAATGCCTGGGCAGCTGCGATACCTGTCAAATCGCTGCACTGCTTGGTTAGATTAAGTGCGCCGGCAGCTGTTGTCCAGGTCGGAGCAGTATCATCTATGATCGTAATGATCTGGGTGTAAACAGCGCTGGTGTTGCCACAAGCATCTGTCACTACCCATGTATTGGTGTACGTTCCTGCTTCCGGACATGATCCGGCTACAAAGGCGCCGGATGTTTTTACAATATTCGAAACATTCGGATCACAGTTATCGCTTGCTACAGGGAACATGGCCTGCGCATCTGAGATACCTGTCAGATCACTGCATTGCTTAGTTACATTCAGCGCTCCGGCGGCTGTTGTCCAGGTAGGTGCAGTATCATCTATGATCGTAATGATTTGTGTAAATACGTTACTTGTGTTTCCGCAAGCATCCGTCACCACCCATGTATTCGTATAAGTGCCTGCTTCCGGACATGATCCTGCTACAAAAGAACCAGATGTCTTTACAATATTCGAAACGCTTGGATCACAATTATCGGTTGCTACAGGAAACATCGCTTGTGCAGCAGTAATTCCGGCTGCATCGCTGCACTGTTTAGTGACATTGAGGGCACCTGCTGCAGTGGTCCAGGTTGGAGCCGTATCATCTATGATGGTAATGACCTGGGTGTAAACAGCGCTTGTGTTGCCGCAATTATCGGTCACTACCCAGGTGTTGGTGTAGCTACCTGCCTCCGGACATGATCCCGCAACAAAGGCGCCGGATGTCTTAACAATATTTGAAACGTTTGGATCACAGTTATCAGTAGCTATAGGAAACAATGCCTGGGCATCCGAAATACCGGACAGATCACTGCATTGTTTTGTAACATTCAAGGCCCCTGCAGCAGTAGTCCATGTCGGTGGCGTATTATCAATAATGGTAATCACCTGCGTATAGGCTGTACTGGTATTTCCGCAATTATCAGTGACCACCCAGGTATTCGTAAAGGTGCCAGCTTCAGGACATGATCCTGCCACAAAGGAACCGGAGGTCTTTACAATATTTGTTACATCTGCATCACAGTTATCACCCGCAACAGGAAACATGGCCTGGGCTGCAGCAATACCATCTGCATCACTGCACTGCTTGGTGACATTCAAAGCACCGGCAGCTGTTGTCCAGGTGGGTGCTGTATTATCCGTAATGGTTATGACCTGTGTATAGACTGCACTTGTATTTCCACAATTGTCAGTGACCACCCAGGTGTTGGTATAGGTTCCCGCCTCCGGACATGAACCAGCGACAAAGGAGCCTGATGTCTTCACGATATTTGAAACATTCGCATCACAGTTATCACTCGCTACGGGGAACATGGCCTGCGCTGCAGCGATACCAGCAGCATCACTACATTGTTTTGCAACATTTAAAGCACCGGCGGCAGTAGTCCATACAGGAACTGTATTATCAATGATGGTGATGACTTGTGTATAGACTGCACTCGTGTTACCACAATTATCTGTAACTACCCAGGTGTTGGTGTAGGTTCCCGCCTCCGGACATGCACCAGCGACAAATGCACCTGATGTTTTTACAATATTGGAAACATCCACATCACAATTATCAGTTGCAGTGGGAAAAAGTGCCTGCGCTGCAGTAATCCCGGCAGCGTCACTGCACTGTTTAGTCACATCGAGAAATCCTGCGGCAGTTGTCCAGGTGGGTGCTGTATTATCTATGATGGTAATGACTTGTGTGAATACCGTGCTGGTATTTCCGCAAGCATCTGTGACGACCCATGTGTTGGTATAACTCCCTGCTTCCGGACATGAGCCGGCTACAAAGGCACCCGATGTCTTTACGATATTCGTGACATCGGCATCACAATTGTCAATCGCTATAGGGAACATAGCCTGCGCAGCTGCAATCCCCGCTGCATCACTACATTGCTTCGTAACATTCAAGGAACCTGCACCTGTAGTCCAGGTCGGTGCTGTATCATCTATGATGGTGATAACCTGTGTATAAACTGTACTTGTATTTCCACAATTGTCAGTGACCACCCAGGTATTGGTATAGGACCCTGCCTCTGGGCATACTCCTGCAACATAGGCACCTGATGTCTTTACGATATTCGTTACATCAGCATCACAATTATCATTTGCGATGGGGAACATGGCTTGTGCGGCTGAAATGCCCGAAGCATCACTGCATTGCTTAGTCACATTCAATGCGCCCGCCGCAGTCGTCCAGGTTGGGGCCGTATTATCTGTAATGGTAATGACCTGTGTATATACCGCGCTGGTGTTTCCACAATTGTCAGTGACCACCCATGTATTGGTATAGGAGCCTGCCTCTGGACATGCACCAGCAACAAATGCACCCGATGTCTTTACAATATTGGTCACATTCCCATCGCAATTATCACTTGCTACCGGAAACATAGCCTGGGCTGCGGCAATACCAGCAGCATCACTGCATTGCTTTGTCACATTCAATGCGCCAGCGGCAGTAGTCCAGGTCGGAGCCGTGTTGTCAATGATGGTAATAACCTGAGTGTAGGTGGCACTTGTGTTACCACAATTGTCCGTAACTACCCAGGTGTTTGTATAGGTTCCTGCTTCCGGACATGCGCCAGCAACAAATGCACCTGATGTTTTTACAATGTTTGTAACATTTGCATCGCAATTGTCAGCCGCTACGGGGAACATAGCCTGGGCTGCGGCAATGCCTGCTGCATCGCTGCATTGTTTTGTAACATTTAAATCACCTGCCGCGGTAGTCCAGGTTGGTGCAGTATTATCTATGATCGTGATGACTTGTGTGAATACAGCGCTGGTATTTCCACAGGCATCCGTGACGACCCATGTATTGGTATAGGTACCGGCCTCTGTGCAGGAACCTGCCACAAAAGCACCGGATGTCTTCACAATGTTGGTAACATCTGCGTCACAGTTATCACTTGCAATTGGAAACATGGCCTGCGCTGCTGCAATACCGGCGGCATCACTACATTGCTTTGTAATATCTAATCCACCTGCAGCGGTAGTCCAGACAGGAATCGTCTGATCGCTACCTGTATTGGAATAGGTCTGACCTGTCAATGCGTTATTGCAGGCATCCTTGACCGTAAATGTATATGTCACCGTCCAGTTGCAATCGGTACCTGTCACTTGTGTATCCGTCAAAGTAGCTGTAACTGATCCACCACATAAATCTGTATATCCTGTAATGGCATTAGTCGCATTAAATGGAGCAGCAGTAGCAGCGTCTACTTTACATGCATTGGTACCTGTGGTACCTGCATATGGTGCGCCCGTTAATGAAGGGGCTGTCTGATCACTTCCGGTATTAGAATAAGTTTGATTGGTTAAAGTATTATTGCAGACATCCTTCACTGAAAAAGTGTAGGTTACTGTCCAACTGCAATCTGTGCCGGTAACGACTGTATTTGTTAATTCAGCGGTTATGGTGCCGTTACAATCATCTGTGTACCCGGTTATAGCATTCGTCGCATTAAAGGGAGCAGCAGCGGCAGCATTGGCCTTGCATGCATTGGTCCCTGTTGTACCTGCATAAGGAGCTCCTGTCAGGGAAGGGGCTGTATTATCAAGCACGGTCACCTCTTTAGTACAAACAGAACTGCATCCGTTTCCATCGGTCACAGTAAGTGAAAGTGTAAGGGAAGTATTACATCCGGAGCCCGCGGTTACAGAAACAGTCTGGCTTGTAGTACTGCCTGGAATACTTCCACTGCCCGAGATGCTCCACACATAAGAAAGTCCGCCCGGAGCTGTATAGACATTTCCGGTCGAAGACGGACATACCTGTGCAGCACCTGATACTGAACATGCAGGCAGGGTATTCACGGTGACCTTTACAACATTAGAAGCCAGGGATTGAGTTGCGTTGTCCTGCACACAATCATTATCGACGGCATACCCAACACAAAAATAATAGCGGACGGTACCCGCTTCAGGTGCGCCGGATAAAGGCGTATAGGTCTGAGCTGTAGCGCCTGAAATGAGCGTAGCGCCTGCAACCGTATTACTATTAGATGTATTGTAGTACCATTGATATTGCAAAGTTGGAGTACCTGTTCCGGATCCCAGTGTCACTGTAGCCGTGAGCTGATTAGCAGCGACATTCTGGCAAACTGTCTGGTCTGCTCCCGGAGCAGTAGCTGTTGAAACAGGACACTTCTTAAACGAAGTGGACATTACAAAATAGCCGAGGCTGGTGATGTCATTTGAATTGACGATCGATGGACTTGATGCTGTCCCGCCAATCAGGGAGTATGATCCTCCTTGTGCATTGCTTTGCGCGATACCATCTTCATCGCCGAGCGCCGTTAGCCTGGTGAGTGAAACTTTCCCGGTAAAGGATCCGGAGTTAAGCGTTGCCTTCCAATATTCGGTATGGCTTATGCCTGTAATCGTTCCGTCAAAAGTGGCACCTGGTCCGGCATCTGAATCAAATGCCTCTGCAGTAACAACCGGTGAGGATGCTGATGAAACAGCAAGTGTATAAGGAAAATAATTACCTGAACTCTTTCCAACAGGGAATACATAAGTCCCTGTGCCTAGTGACCACTTGACCGGGCCTTTAATAAATTTGGTGGTAGACCCTGCTGAAATAGCAGAGGTAGCTGTGTTGGTGACGGATAGAAGATTGGTCGCATCTGTGGTGATGATACCACTGGTGAGTGTTAAATTTCCAGCAACCGATACAGGCGCGGCAAGGCTAACACCTCCACTTGTATTGGCGATCTCAAGACCATGAAAAGAGGTTGAAGTTGATCCACCTATAACTTGTGCGGCACCGCCGTTAAAGACCACCTTTCTGTTATTAGGCGTGAAGGTGATTCCATTATTCGTCCAGTTACCTCCTGCATAGAGATTGCCGGAGGTAGCATTGAGTGTTAAGCCTCCGGAGGTGAGCAAGAGATTTCCTGCCAGGCCTCGATCCGATGATGGCATCGTGACCACATTCGAATTTTGTATCGTTACATGTTGAGGAACACCAGCACCTGCTGTTGTGGAATTTCCTGTCCACTCTGCGCCCACGTTGAATGGCGAGGCGGTCGAATTATAAATCAGGTTTGATGCTGCACCATATACAATTGCGTTATTGGTGACACTTCCGGATGCATTTATCTGCAATGTTCCATTGAGGGCAACGGCTCCATTATTAACAATGGATGATCCAGTGGACAATGTACCGTTAACGAGGAGCTCGGTTGCACTTGATGTGTTACTGATCGTGAAAGATGCAGATGAGGTGATGATAAATGATTTAGCTGTTGCTATCTCTACCTGGCCTGAGCCGGTCGGAGCTATGGTGACAGCGATTTGGTTAGGGCTTGCAAATCCCGGACTCTCGATAGTCTGCATGGAATTTCCATTCATCAGCAATCCGTTACTACCGGAACCTGCACTCGTGACAGAGCCACCGGTATGGCTAAAATTACCTTTTACATTGAGCGTACTACTTCCAGATGCACCGCTACTACAAAAATCGAGTTCACCACCTGATACTGTAACATTACCATTTACCGTGATGTCCGGAGAACCTGTTCCTGCGGTAAAAACAAAAACACTGGTTCCGGAAATTGATAAATTATTTGTGATGCTTAAAGATGACGAAGTTGAAGTGCCTAGCTGAATATCCCTGCTTTGCGTATTAGAAATAGTTAAGCTTCCATTGATGGTCGTTAGTGCGCCGCCAAAACTTAAATCAGCTCCAGGGTCTGTAGTCAGGTTGATGATCAAATGACCGTATGAGGAATTTGTAGGAAGTGTAGTAGCTGTTGAATTGATTTCAACAGTACTGGAATTTCCGAAAGATTCGATGCCTTGAAAGATAGTGGAGGCCCATGCACTTGTATTCTGATGTTTATAGGTTCCTCCGTTGTCAATTTGAAAAATGGCACTTGCACTGAGTGTAACAGCCGCAGGGGTTATTAAGGTTGCTCCATTTTCAATCTGCAACTTTGAACCAGCTCCTGAGATTGCCCATGTGGAAGAAGTCGTCATGGTATGAGGCGTTGTACCACCGTTACCAGAACCTTGAATTATAAAATAAACACCGGAAGCTGTAAAGTCTCCTGAGACTGCAGAAGACCCAGTGCCGTTCCTTTCTGTATTCCAGTTGCCCGGCGTCTCTGGTGTGGAACTGGAGGTCGAGTAGAAAAATTTTGCTTTCGGTACTAACTCTCCGGAACCGGTAATGACTGCGCCCTGCGAATATCCGGTAAAAGCAACCTGGGCTAATTGCGTAGTGGTTAATCCATTTAAACCGACGACAATCTTGCCGGCATCTCCACCACCTGAAGTTTCGATGATACCTGTCCAACCATTGATAGTTAGTACTTTTCCTGATGTCCATCCCACACCTGAACTATTATCAAATGTAAGGGTATGAACACCAGTACCAAGATTAATAGTAGAATGATCAGTGAGCTGCAAGGTCCCCACATCTTCTGAATATCCTGTGGTAGCACCTGTGCTGAAAGTGCCACCGCCGAGGATGATTTGAGAAGAATTTGATATTCTTTCTGAAGCACTTATCAGGACTGTTCCTGCATTGATGGTGGTTGAGCCTGAATAGGTATTATTACCTGAGAGTACCAATTCTCCTGCACCGGCTTTAACAATGCCGAAGCCTGTGCTGATGATACCACTGATGGTCAGGTCGGGTGCTGATGATCCATCATCAGCTACTGTAAAAGTCCGGTTTGCAGCTAATGCGATTGGCGCGGACATGGTTGCTCCGTTGTTCCTGTTCCAGCATCAGTTGTTGTAATCGGGCCGGCAAGGGTGATTAGACCTGTGCCTGTGATGGCGGTTGCTGTAGTTGAGCCGCATCCAAGGGAAATACTTGTCGGACCACTGAAAGTATAGGTTGACACATCAAGAGTTGAGCCTGCTGTCACAGTTAATCCTGCTGAGATAGTCGTATTACCAGATAGTGTAACGGTATTACCGGGGTTGTTAATCGTGACATTGGCCTTAGTTGTATTAGCGAGACCTGAACCTGCAATTTGACTAGCATTTCCATTATAGATCAAATTCGAACCTGCTGTGTAAGTGCGGCCTGTGGTTTGAATATTTCCAGTACCACCTGAAGTTGAAATTCCATCATCAGAAGTAACACCGAGAGTCCCACCTGCAGAAAGTGTAAATGTTCCTCCTCCAATTACGGTTGTGCCTGAAGCAGCCATTTGAAGTGTTGTTCCACTGCTCACGGTATAATTTATCGTATTTGTAACAGTGCTTCCTGTAGAAATGGTCTGCACCCCAGCATTATTAAAAACGAACAAACCTGAACCACCGTTTTCGGTGATGGTACCTCCCGTCAAAGCGACATCTCCTGTAACGTTAATTGTACCAATGGTAGATCCAGTTGTAGACATTGAAATTGTTCCTCCATCGATAGTTAAATTACCAGTTATATTCAAACTTCTGGATGCACCAGATGCTACGTTAAAATCATCACTAAGCCTACAATCACCCCCAACCCCAAGGGGAGTTTGAGACATTGTAATGGCACCTGAACCTGTATTTAAAATTTCAAAATCCCCCGCAATGGTCATTCCCGAAGAGGGAAGACTAAGCGTTCCAGTTAAACCCGGGCAATTGTAGACCAGGTTTCCAAAAGTTTGTCCTCCATTAGTTGGCAGGTTAGTAGTTGAACCTGAAACGACACATGTGGAATTGTCTTCCCATGTCGCTGCTGGAAATGACCCAGCAACAATCGCATGCTCGAACTGACTACCATCTGTAAAAATAAGATTTGAAGCAGTGGATGTAATTGCACTTGAATTTGAACTATTAATTAAAGAACCTGAAACCGTGGTTACACTATTAGTTGCTGTGTATTTGCCACCGCCTCCTGTGGATACAAGAATCAAAGAGCCACTAATATCCATCGTCCTTGCAGAACCGGAAAAAGCAATACCCATAACTTGACCGGAAGCACCTCCAACTAATGTCAGTGTACTCCCTGCTCCAATAGAACTGCCAGTCTCATCAATAGTGATGGTCCTTGATGATGTAACTGCTGTAAAAGTTACTGCAGAGGAGTTGGATATAGTTAAGGAATTGATAGTATAGGCGGCTGCACCCAAAATGATACTTGCATCCTCGTCAATAACAACATCATGAGAAGAAGTTGGCACCGCCATTTCAGACCAGTTGGTAGTCACATTCCAATTGTTGTCCGTATCTCCAGTCCACGTATTCGTCTGCCCGAGTGCTCCACTCAGGACAAAGAAATTTCCTCCCAAAATCAAAAGGATTTTGATGGTGGTCCAAAGTCCCAGGAGAGAAAACCTTCTTTCCTGCGGGGTGTATGTGTTCGTCATTAGCTTAATATTCTGGTTATCTGACTATTGTGATCATTAGTTCTTTTTCACGTGGTCGGGGAATAACGTAGAATGCTAGTACGGTAAAAGAATACACCATTGCAAAGCAAGCACCGTGCCGATATTATCGGCTGTTAATCAGCTCTGTGTGGTGTTAGTTTACCTTACATCCGGGAGAGGGGAATATCCGGAGGCTATGGAGTCAGCGGAGGGATGTCCACAGACGAATTCCCACGCAGGATAATATCCTGATGGAAGATCTTCGGTCTTTTCATAAATGGCTCAAAATTAAAGGGTTAAGACATTAGTTCCTCCAGGGTAGATGCAATGTGGAGAAAGTCCCTTTATTTGACAACAATCATACCTTGTTACTCACTTTTCACAAAATGACTGCGGACCCGAACGAAATATACGACCAATATCTGACTCCATTAATCACCGATATATTGCATCTGTATACATCTATATATCAAATACTTAGGCAGCAAATCAAGCACCTTCTCCAGGTCATGCCAGACTCATCAGCTACTGGTGGTGAGGTCAGTTCGACTACGCTCTCCGAGGCACATCTGGCCAGCGGCATGGGTCATCATACAATCGGGAGAAAAAGGAGGGCAAATCAATCGCCCCCCTTTGCTAGTTAGCTTTCCTATTTATCAATATTTAATGTGTACGTTCCCTGACACATTAAGCGTGGCAGTAGGTGTCAATGTTATTGCTTTTGGAACTGCCCCCTGAAAATTGTTGGTGAACATCACATTTTCAAGATTCAAGGTTCCCTCCACAAACACAGCACCTCCATTGAGGGGATCATGGCCATCCTTCAAGGTGAGGTTCTTTGCCGTGACAACATAACCAGGCATAATGTGGAAAACACGGGAAGAGCCATTCCCTGAAATCGTCAGGTTCGGCATACCCAGTCCATTGAGTGTAATGTTCCTGTCAATGGCAATTTCCCCAGTCGTCAAGATGATGGTTTGTCCGGCCATATCAGGATCGAAAGTAATTTCAGCTCCCTCCGTAGCACAGGTAAGTACATCTCTCAATGATCCGGCTCCACTGTCATATGCATTCATCACAGCACAACCAATCAGGACGGTATAGGTCACCTGACTTGCATTGCCGCAGATATCCGTAGCAGTCACCGTAATCAATGAATCACATCCGGAAGTCTGCCCGGTCATCACCGTGACAGACACCATCATGTCACACTCATCAGAAACGGTTGTCGCTGCTACGGCAGCTGCTTCCGCGAGTTCAACAGTAGGATAACAATCATCGATGACCCCTGCTATCACCGTAGGTGCTTCATTATCCTGTACCGAGATAACCTGCACACACGAAGCACTGTTTCCACATGCATCCGATGCTGTAAAGGTTCTGGTAATGGTGTATGAATAATAATCACACAATTCCGGATCCATTCCCTGGGTGTCACTATCCGTATAACTGACAGTGACATTAGCATCACAAATATCGGTGGCCGTAATACTACCTAATGCTTCAACTCCACTTTCAGCACCACACCCTATCAGCACATCCGGCGGACAGTAGGTGATCATCGGCATGGTATGATCTGCAATGGTAAAGGTCGCGAGCTTGGTGATCGTGTTTCCACATTCATCGGTAGCTGTAAAATTGGCGGTAGTGATCATTGTTGATCCACATTCACCTTCTACCGATGTAAATGTATAGGTCACCGTCGCGTCTCCACAAGCATCATCGGCTGTGAATCCGGTTAACCATGCGTTAAGTGCAACCGAGTTACCGTTGCCATCACATTCCACTACCTGGTCCTGAGGCATATTCACCCAGAATGGATCTGCTGTATCGCTGATCGTGAAGACGGCGACTTTAGTAATCATATTGCCACATTCATCAGTGGCCTTGAAATTGACAGTAGTACTCAAGGTCGAGCCGCAACCACCATTGAATGAAATAAATGTGTAGGTCACACTTGCGCTTCCGCAATTATCATCAGCCGTAAACCCATTAAGCCATGTATTAAATTCAACCGTATTGCCTGTACCGTTGCACTCCACAGTCAGATCGACAGGCTCATTCACCCAATATGGATTTGAAGTATCAACGATGGAGAAACTGGCAGCCTGCTGGATACTATTTCCACATTCGTCTGTAGCTGTAAACGTAACAGTCGCACTGCCAGTGGCTCCGCATAGGTTACTCAGGCTGGTAAAGTTGTTCGTCACAGCAACATCGTTACAAAGGTCGTCGGCTGTAAAACTATTCAACCATGCGGCCAGTTCACCAGTGTTTCCATTTCCATCACATTGTACTGTTTGATTGGCTGGCATATTTACCCACACCGGATCCGTCGTATCTGTAATCGTGAAGCTGGCTGTATTAGAAATCGAATTGCCACAGGCATCTGTTGCTATAAAATTGTACACCATACTACCTGTCGCTCCGCATGCTTCAACCATCTGAACAAAACTATGCGTGACAACTGCGCTTCCGCAGATATCCCCAGCTGTAAAACTACTTAACCAGGCATTGAGCCCAACTAGATTTCCACTACCATCACACTCTTCACTTTCATTTACAGGGATGTTGATCCAGGAAGGAGCCTGTGTGTCTGAGATGGTGAAAGAAGCATTTGTTGTGATCGCATTGCCACACTCATCTGTAGCGGTAAAATTGACAACAGCCGTGCCTGTTTCACCACAACTATTTGACAGTCCATTAAAATCGTGACTCCAGATCACCATACCACACATATCACTTGCATTTGCTCCTCCATGTGAAGTGAGCCATGCATTAAGTGCATCTATATTTCCGTTGCCATCACATTCGACTACCTGATTGGAGGCCCCCATCGTAAGCGTCGGACCCGTAGAGTCTATGATCGTAAACGAGGCCGTTGTCTGCGCGGAATTCCCGCTTTGATCCATTACCGTAAAGATGACAATAATGGAGCCGGTCATACCACATCCATCACTCATGGAAACAAAATCATCACTCCATGTTAGTGCCCCACAATTATCTGCTGCCGATGCTCCGCCATGAGCAGAAAGCCAGTTTGCCAGCTCCGTCAGATTTCCGGTACCATCACATTCCACTGAAATATCTGCTGCCAGGGCAAAGAGCACTGGTGCTTCTGTATCTGTCACTGTAATCACCTGGGCACAAGTACTTGTATTTCCATGAATATCCGTGATCGTCCAAAGCACTGTTGTCATGCCCACCGGATAATTGCCTGAAGCATTTGATGTACCATTGAAATTATTTGTCAAAGTAGCTACTCCGCAATTATCACCTGTCAATGGCGCTGCAACATTCACAAATGCTGAGCATGCTCCAGGGCCAGCTACCTGAACCTGATTCGGAGCACAAGTGATGGATGGATCTTCATCATCTATTATGATAATCAACTGCGCGCAGGTACTTGTATTACCATGGATATCGGTCACTGTCCATATCACGGTGGTTGTACCCACTGGATAATTCCCAGAGGCATCGGCCGTTCCATTATAACTATTCAATACGGAAGCAACACCGCAATTATCGCCTGTTGAAGGAGTTAATACAGTGACCACTGCAAAACATTCCCCTTCAGCGGCTGTCTGAGACTGGTCAGCGTTGCAATTGATCACAGGATTTTCGCCATCCGTGACAGTGATGGACTGAACACATGTACTTGTATTTCCATGCACATCAGTTACCGTCCACAATACCATGGTTGTACCTACCGGATAGTTGGCAGAGGCATCGGCTGTGTTATTATAGCTGTTGATAACGGTTGCTACTCCGCAATTATCACTTGTTAAAGGTCCAGTGACCTCTACATCTGCATTACACTCTCCAACATCTGAAGATTGGATTTGATCAGGTGCACAAACGCTCAATGGCACCTGTGTATCTACGATGGTAATAGCCTGGACACAGGTACTAGTATTTCCATGAATATCAGACAATGTCCAAATGATCGTTGTTGTCCCAACCGGATAATTATCTGAGGCATCAGCCGTTCCATTATAGCTATTGATCAAAGCCCCTACTCCACAATTGTCACTAGCGGCTGGACTTGAAATCTCTACATCGGCATTGCACTGGCTGGCATCTGCTATCTGGCTTTGCGCGGGGGCACAGACTATCTGTGGATCTTCATCATCTGTAATCGTTATAGATTGAGCACATGTATTTGTATTACCATATACATCAGTCACCGTCCATATTACGATGGTTGTCCCAACAGGATAAATGCCGGATGCATCAGGCGTTCCGTTGTAGGTATTTAAAACAGAAATGACACCACAATTGTCATTGACTGCTGGTGTAGAGACAACCACAACAGCACTACAGTCACCTGCATCTGCTGCCAGGGTAAGGTCCGCACTACAGGTGATTGTTGGGATCTCACTATCTGCTACGACTACTTCAAATGAACATTCGGTCAAATTGCCGTGAATATCGGTCACGAGTACATGTACTGCCGTAACACCAACCGGGAAGTCATAAGGGAAAACTATAGGATTCCCACTCACGCTGTATTGGGTACTTTCTACTCCGCAGTTATCAGCCACTGTTGCCTCAAAGCTCAGGGTTGCATTGCAGTCACCTGCATCAACAATGTAGGTATTGACAGGTACAGGACAGATGATGGTGGGTAGTTCATTGTCTTCCACTACCACTGTAAATGCACATTCGGAAATATTGCCATGAAGATCCGTCACCTGGACGCTCACTTCTGTAGACCCAATCGGGAAGGAATATGGAAACACGATCGGATTTCCGCTGATGACATACACGGTGCCCGCTATTCCGCAATTATCTGATGATAATGCTTCGAAACTCAAGGTTGCACTGCATTCATCTGCTTCTGCCGCATATGGATTTACAGGTGCAGGGCAAGTTATGACAGGATGCTCATCGTCTTCCACTACGACTGTAAATTCACATGGAGTTGAGTTACCGTGAAGATCTGTTACCAGGACATTCACTACGGTTGAGCCAACAGGAAATTCATAGGGGAATGTGATCTGATTTTCACCGATACTATACAACACAGTCGCTACGCCGCAATTATCACTTGATGTTGCATCAAAACTTAAAGTCCTGTTACACTCGCCAGGATCAGTTGAATATGAAATAGCTGGCAATGGACATGTCACGACTGGCAGCTCCATATCTATCACTTCAACTGTAAACGAACAGTCAGCGCTATTGCCATGTATATCTGTAACCAGGACATTGACTACTGTTGATCCAACAGGAAACTGATAAGGAAAGGTAATGGGACTCGCATTGATGGCATATACAATACTTTCTACTCCGCAGTTATCATTAGCCTCAGCACCGAAACTCAAAGCAGCACTGCAGCTGCCGGCATCTGTTGGATATGGATTAGCTGGCAATGCACATTGGATCAAAGGCGCCTCATCATCAACCACTTCAACAGTAAATGAACAGGCGGATGTATTTCCATAAATATCTGTCACCAGGACATTGACCACGGTTGAGCCAACCGGGAAGTCATAAGGGAAAGATATGGGTGGTGCCTCAATCGTTAACTCCTCCTCCAGGATATTTGGAACCTGGCCGAGTGTGTACACAATACTTTGTATTCCACATTGATCAGATGATCCTGCTTCAAAACTTAATGTAGCATTGCACTCACCCGGGTCAACCGCATACGGATTCGCTGGCACAGGACATTCCACAACCGGAGGTTGGTTGTCTTCAACCACCACGGTAAAGCTACATGATGTTATATTCCCTTGTAAATCTGTTACCAGCGCTGTCACTACCGTTGATCCAACCGGAAAATCATATGGGAACGTAATCGTACCGGCTCCTACTATATAATCCGTAGTAGTGATTCCGCAGTTGTCCGTAGCAAAGGATTCAAAACCAAGCGTCGCATTACACTCGCCAGCATCTGTCATGTACGGATTGTTTGGCAACGGACATTCTACCACTGGATGCTCCTGGTCTTCCACGATGACTTCAAATGAACAGGATGCTGAATTGCCATAGATATCAGTAGCCACCGCATTCACGATGGTCGAACCAACAGGAAAATAATACGGGAAATCAATAGTCGACTCGCCTACATTGTACACTGTGCTCGCGATACCACAATTATCTGTCGCATATGGTTCAAAACTCAATACCGCATGACAATTATCTGGATCCGTCGGATACGGATTTGTTGGATCCGGGCATTCAATGATCGGGTTGACTGCATCTGTCACTGTCACCAGAAAGAAACAGGATGCCATATTGCCACTATAATCTACGGCCACCGCATTCACTTCAGTCGTGCCGACCGGAAAGTCATATGGGAACGTGATCAGGCTGCCTCCTATACTGTATTCAGTACCGGCTATCCCACAATTATCAGTTGATGTACTTGTAAAACTTAAGGTCGCATCACAATCACCACTATCCGCTGAATATGATGCCGCCGGAACCTCGCACTCGATGATCGGATTCTCATGATCTTCTACGATGATGGTAAACGTACATACGGCTACATTCCCGTGGATATCCGTAACATAGACCTGCACCATCGTCGATCCTATCGGAAAGTCATATGGGAAGGTGATCGGTTGTCCTCCAATTTTATACTGCGTCGTAGCTACTCCACAATTATCAGTCGATGCCACTTCAAAACTCAAGGTCGCATTACACTCCCCTGCATCTGCTGTATACTCTATCTCTGCCTGTGGGCAATTCACTATCGGCAACTCATCATCTTCTACAACCACCGTGTATGAGCACGCGGCGGTGTTTGCATGGATGTCTGTGACCAATACACTCACTACGGTCGCCCCGACCGGGAAATTGTATGGAAAGGTGATCGCGTTTCCATTTATACTATAGGCCTTGCTTGCAACTCCACAATTGTCTGTAGCAACAGCATTCAGTGTCAAGGTAGCATCGCAATCCCCTTCGTCTGCTGTATATGGATTAGCTGGAACAGGACATGTCACCACCGGAGCTGTCTGATCGATGACCTGGACAGTAAAGGAACATGATGACATATTGCCATGTATATCGGTTACCACCGCGTTGACTACGGTCGATCCAACCGGAAAATCATAAGGAAAAGTAATCGAACTTGTTCCTACACTATACGTTGTGCTTGCTATTCCACAATTATCAGTCGACGCTGCAGCAAAACTTAATGTTGCTTTACAGCTCCCTGCATCCGTTGTATACGGATTCATCGGAACAGGGCATTCAATAGCCGGGTTCTCCTGATCCGCCACCGCTACAGCAAATGAACATGAGGCACTATTGCCATGAATATCCGTCACTACAACACTCACTGTCGTTGAACCTACCGGAAATTCATATGGGAAGGTGATCGTGTTTTCTCCAACACTGTAGACTGTGCCCGCTACTCCACAATTGTCTGTAGCGGTCGCTGCAAAACTCAAGGCAACATGGCAGGCTCCCGGAGGAGTAGTATATAGGCTCAATGGTAGAGGGCATGTAATCACAGGCTGTTCATGATCCTCCACCAGAACTGTGTAGGAGCATACAGCTGAATTACCATGAATATCATTGACCACCACATCCACTACGGTCGCACCCGGTGGAAAGTCATATGGAAAATCAATTGGATTCCCGCCCACGCTATACACGATGCCATCAACTTCGCAATTGTCTGAGGCTTCTGCCGCAAAACTTAAAGACGCATTGCATTCACCAGGATCCGTTGTATATAAATTCAAGACTACGGGACATTCCACAACCGGCAATTCTGCATCGTCAACGAATACATCGAAGGAGCACCAGGCTGTATTGCCACTTAAATCAGTCACCACCACATTGACGGTCGTCATGCCCTCTGCAAAAGCATACGGAAATGTGATCAGATCCTCTCCAACACTGTAGGTCGTGGTTGCTATGCCGCAGTTATCTGCTGATGTAGCCACGAAGCTCAGGCTTGCGCTACACATTCCAGCATCCGCTGTATAATAATTCTCTACAGTCGGGCATTCCACCACTGGGTTCACATGGTCTTCAACCACCACGGTAAAGCTGCATGATGTTATATTCCCTTGTAAATCTGTTACCAGCGCAGTCACTACCGTCGATCCAACCGGAAAATCATATGGGAACGTAATCGTGCCGGCTCCTACTATATAATCCGTAGTAGTGATTCCGCAGTTGTCCGTAGCAAAGGATTCAAAACCAAGCGTCGCATTACACTCGCCGGCATCTGTCATGTACGGATTGTTTGGCAATGGACATTCTACCACTGGATGCTCCTGGTCTTCCACGATGACTTCAAATGAACAGGATGCTGAATTGCCATAGATATCGGTAGCCACCGCATTGACGATGGTCGAACCGACAGGAAAATAATATGGAAAGTCAATAGTCGACTCGCCTACATTGTACACCGTACTCGCGATACCACAATTATCTGTCGCATATGGTTCAAAACTCAATACCGCATGACAATTGCCTGGATCCGTCGGATATGGATTGGTTGGATCCGGGCATACAATGATCGGGTTGACTGCATCTGTCACTGTCACCAGAAAGAAACAGGATGCCATATTGCCACTATAATCTACGGCCACCGCATTCACTTCAGTCGTGCCGACCGGAAAGTCATATGGGAACGTGATCAGGCTGCCTCCTATACTGTATTCAGTACCGGCTATCCCACAATTATCGGTTGACGTACTTGTAAAACTTAAGGTCGCATCACAATCACCACTATCCGCTGAATAAGATGCTGCCGGAACCTCGCACTCGATGATCGGATTCTCATGATCTTCTACGATGATGGTAAATGTACATACTGCTACATTCCCATGGATATCCGTGACATAGACCTGCACCATCGTCGATCCTATCGGAAAGTCATATGGGAAGGTGATCGGTTGTCCTCCTATTTTATATTGTGTTGTAGCTACGCCACAATTATCAGTCGAGGCCACTTCAAAACTCAAGGTCGCATTACACTCCCCTGCATCTGCTGTATACTCTATCTCTGCCTGTGGGCAATTCACTATCGGCAACTCATCATCTTCCACGACCACCGTGTATGAGCACGCGGCGGTGTTTGCATGGATGTCTGTGACCAATACACTCACTACGGTCGCCCCGACCGGGAAATTGTATGGAAAGGTGATCGCGTTTCCATTTATACTATAGGCCTTGCTTGCAACTCCACAATTGTCAGTAGCAACAGCATTCAATGTCAACGTCGCATCACAATCTCCCTCATCTGCTGTATATGGATTAGCTGGAACAGGACATGTCACCACCGGAGCTGTCTGATCGATGACCTGGACAGTAAAGGAACATGATGACATATTGCCATGTATATCGGTTACCACCGCGTTGACTACGGTCGATCCAACCGGAAAATCATATGGAAAAGTAATCGAACTCGTTCCCACACTATACGTTGTGCTTGCTATTCCACAATTATCAGTCGACGTTGCAGCAAAACTTAATGTTGCTTCACAGCTCCCTGCATCCGTTGTATACGGATTCATCGGAACAGGGCATTCAACAACCGGGTTCTCCTGATCCGCCACCACTACAGCAAATGAACATGCAGCACTATTGCCATGGATATCCGTCACTACAACATTCACTGTCGTTGAACCTACCGGAAATTCATATGGGAAGGTGATCGTGTTTTCTCCATTACTATAAACTGTACCCGCTACTCCACAATTGTCTGTAGAAGTCGCTGCAAAACTCAAGGCAACATGGCAGGCTCCCGGAGGAGTAGTATACATGCTCAATGGTACAGGGCAGGTAATCACAGGCTGTTCAGCATCCTCCACTACAACTGCGTAAGAACATACAGCTGAATTACCATGAATATCAGTCACCAAAACATCCACCAAGGTAGTGCCAGCAGGAAAGTCATAAGGGAAATCAATTGGATTCCCGCTCACGCTATACGCTATGCCACCAACTTCGCAATTGTCTGAGGCTTCTGCCGCAAAACTTAAAGACGCATTGCATTCACCGGCATCCATAGCATATGGATTTAATGGCGTCGGACATGCTACAAAAGGACTCTGTAAATCCTCTACTATCACAACAAAATAACATGCATCTGTATTTCCATGAATATCCGTCACGACTACATTAACCGGAGTAGAGCCAACCGGAAAATCATACGGAAACGCAATTAGATTTTCTCCAACACTATACGCCAAACCCGCTACTCCACAATTATCCGTAGCTGAAGCTTCAAAACTCAGTGACGCATAACACTGACCTGCATCTGCTGCATATGAATTCTGCAGTAGTGGACATGTCACAACCGGATCTTGTGTATCCTCCACCAGAACGTTAAAAGCGCAAATAGATGAGTTACCATGAACATCGGTCACCAGCACTACAACTTCTGTTGAACCAACCCCGAAGTCGTGTGGAAAAGTAATCGTATTGCCTCCTATACTATACGTCGTGCTGGCAACTTCACAATTATCCGTAGAGGTAGCTGCAAAACTCAACGTTGCGTTACACTGACCTTCATCTGTCACATATTGGTTTAAAGGGACAGGACAGGTTATAATAGGTTGCTCTTCGTCCTCAACCACAACTGTAAATGCACATTCAGCACTATTGCCGTGGATATCGGTTGTAAGGACATTAACGATTGTTGATCCCACCGCAAAGACATAAGGAAAGGTGATTGTATTGATCCCTATACTATAGGTCGTATTGGCCACCCCACAATTGTCTGAGGCTTCTGCCTCAAAACTTAAAGACGCATTACATTCACCCGGATCCGTTGTATATGAATTCAAGACTACGGGACATTCCACAACCGGCAATTCTGCATCGTCAACGAATACATCGAAGGAGCACCAGGCTGTATTGCCACTTAAATCAGTCACCACTACATTGACGGTCGTCATGCCCTCTGCAAAAGCATACGGAAATGTGATCAGATCCTCTCCAATACTGTATGCCGTGGTTGCTATCCCGCAGTTATCTGCTGATGTAGCCACGAAGCTCAGGCTTGCGCTACACATTCCAGCATCTGCAGTATAATAATTCTCTACAGTCGGGCATTCCACCACTGGGTTCACATGGTCTTCAACCACCACGGTAAAGCTGCATGATGTTATATTCCCTTGTAAATCTGTTACCAGCGCAGTCACTACCGTAGATCCAACCGGAAAATCATATGGGAACGTAATCGTACTGGCTCCTACTTTATATTCCGTTGTAGTGATTCCACAATTGTCCGTAGCAAAGGATTCAAAACCAAGCGTAGCATTACACTCACCGGCATCTGTCATGTACGGATTGTTTGGCAACGGACACTCTACCACTGGATGCTCCTGATCTTCCACGATGACTTCAAATGAACAGGATGCTGAGTTGCCATAGATATCCGTAGCCACCGCATTGACGATGGTCGAACCAACAGGAAAATAATAGGGGAAATCAATAGTCGACTCGCCTACATTGTACATTGTACTCGCGATACCACAATTATCTGTCGCATATGGTTCAAAACTCAATACCGCATGACAATTGTCTGGATCCGTCGGATACGGATTTGTTGGATCCGGGCATTCAATGATCGGGTTGACTGCATCTGTCACTGTCACCAGAAAGAAACAGGATGCCATATTGCCACTATAATCTACGGCCACCGCATTCACTTCAGTCGTGCCGACCGGAAAGTCATATGGGAACGTGATCAGGCTGCCTCCTATACTGTATTCAGTACCGGCTATCCCACAATTATCGGTTGATGTACTTGTAAAACTTAAGGTCGCATCACAATCACCACTATCCGCTGAATATGATGCCGCCGGAACCTCGCACTCGATGATCGGATTCTCATGATCTTCTACGATGATGGTAAACGTACATACGGCTACATTCCCGTGGATATCTGTAACATAGACCTGCACCATCGTCGATCCTATCGGAAAGTCATATGGGAAGGTGATCGGTTGTCCTCCAATTTTATACTGCGTCGTAGCTACTCCACAATTATCAGTCGAGGCCACTTCAAAACTCAAGGTCGCATTACACTCCCCTGCATCTGCTGTATACTCTATCTCTGCCTGTGGGCAATTCACTATCGGCAACTCATCATCTTCCACGACCACCGTGTAGGAGCACGCGGCTGTGTTTGCATGGATGTCTGTGACCAATACACTCACTACAGTCGTCCCGACCGGGAAATTGTATGGAAAGGTGATCGCGTTTCCATTTATACTATAGGCCATGCTAGCAACTCCACAATTGTCTGTAGCAACAGCATTCAGTGTCAGCGTCGCATCGCAATCCCCTTCGTCTGCTGTATATGGATTAGCCGGAACAGGACATGTCACCACCGGAGCTGTCTGATCGATGACCTGGACAGTAAAGGAACATGATGACATATTGCCATGCATATCGGTTACTACCGCGTTGACCACGGTTGATCCAACCGGAAAATCATAGGGAAAAGTAATGGTACTTGTTCCCACACTATACGTTGTGCTTGCTATTCCACAATTATCAGTCGACGTTGCAGCAAAACTTAATGTTGCTTCACAGCTCCCTGCATCCGTTGTATACGGATTCATCGGAACAGGGCATTCAATAGCCGGGTTCTCCTGATCCGCCACCACTACAGCAAATGAACATGCAGCACTATTACCATGGATATCCGTCACTATCACACTCAATGTCGTTGAACCTACCGGAAATTCATATGGGAAGGTGATCGTGTTTTCTCCAACACTGTAGACTGTACCCGCTACTCCACAATTGTCAGTAGCAGTCGCTGCAAAACTCAAGGCAACATGGCAGGCTCCCGGAGGAGTAGTATACATGCTCAATGGTACAGGGCAGGTAATCACAGGATCTATATTATCCTCTACCTCCACCGTAAAATAACAAGTTGTTGTGTTATCATGAATATCGGCCACCACAACATATACGACAGTAGAACCAACTGGAAAATCATATGGAAATGAAATCGGAGTATCGCCAATAAAATAGGAAGTAGCCTCGACACCACAATTATCCGAAGAGAAAGCTGCAAAATTCAAATGGGCAGTACATCCATCTTCATCAACAGGATAAGGATAAAGTGGTTTGGGACATTCTACTGATGGACTTTCATTGTCTTCAACGACAACTGTAAAGAAACATGTCTTAGCGTTACCATGGACATCAGTTACAACCACATAGACTGTTGTTGACCCCACACTGAAATCATATGGGAACTCAATCGGTGTATCACCTATATAATATGAAGTTGTGGCAACCCCACAATTATCTGAAGAGGTAGCGCTAAAACTCAAGGATGCATTGCATTGCCCTTCATTAACCTGAAATGGATAGAGTGGTTTAGGACATTCCACTGTCGGTTGTTCATGATCCTCAACGATGACATTAAATGAACACATTGCTGTATTGCCCGTAGCGTCCGTTGCCAAAACATCAACAATCGTGTTTCCGATACCGAAATCATACGGAAAGGCAATCACGTTGCCAAGAATACTGTATTGGGTACTAGCCAGGCCGCAGTCATCAGATACGTCAGCCTCAAAACTCAAACTTGCATGACACTGTCCAGGATCAGTGAAATAAGGATTGACTGTTAACGGGCAGGATACCAACGGATCCACGTCATTACCTACAACAATCGTTATCGCACATGTGGCTGTATTATTGCAATGATCCGATAATGTCCAGTTGACCACTGTGGTTCCAATCGGAAATTGAACTCCGGCCAACGTCCCTGTATTGCTATAATCATTTGTCATGCCGGCTATACCGCAATTGTCAAATGAAGCAATTGGATCAAACTCCGTCCCTACTGCCGAATATGTACATGCCCCGACGTCGGTATTCCTATTGATAACACCCGTCGGACAAGTAACTGTCGGTGCAACCGGGTCTAACACATTCACAGTCTTTGTACAGACGGAGGTACAACCATTCCCGTCCGTTGTTGAAAGAGTGAGTTCATAAGAAGTATTACAACCGGAACCTGCATTCACCGTAACTGACTGGCCTGTCATACTCCCCGTGATCGTGCCGCTACCTGAAATACTCCAGGCATATCCTGTCAGTCCTGGAGGACCTTCAAAAATCGTCCCGCTAGTGGATGGACATAGTGAAGATGGTCCAGTAATCGAACATGATGGATTTGGATGGACAACGACGGTGGCACAGCCTGTAGTTAAAGGATCACATCCGCCTCCGGACTGTGTGATTACACATCGAAAATAATATGTTCCGGGTGTGAGTTGGAGTGTTGTATAGGATGGTGAATCAGAACCTACATCTTCAGGTGCAGCACAATTTGGATTCATCTGTTGCCATTGGTAGCTAAAATCCCCGGTTCCTTCCTGAGGAGACACACTCAATGTTGCAGTTTGTCCATCACAAACAGATGTTCCCAATGGATCATCGACTGTTGGATCGTCCATCACAGACCAGCTATACGTGCTCACAGAGGAGACCCCACAATCTGCGCCAGTGCAATTCTTTCGTATCTCGATTGTATTAGTGCCTGCAACGGCTGGAAAACTTGCCGGCGTTGTACTCCATGTTGTAAAACCAGATCCATTATCATACCTGTACTCTATGGTGCATGTTCCGGTCCCACCACCATTATCCGTTACACTCATTAAGGACAATAGCTGACCTGCGCAAACGGTAGCATCATCTGGTGACTGAATGGCTGTTGGTGCCGCTGGATCAGCAACGACTGTCCAGACATAAGTATTTACAGCAGATAAGTCACAACCTGCTCCGTTACAATTTTTTCGGATTTCTATTTTATTTATTCCTGCCACTGCAGAAAAAGATGGGAGTGTTGCACTCCAGCCACTAAACCCAGAGCCGTCGTTAAAGCGGTACTCTATCACGCATGTGCCTGTACCTCCACCATTATCTGTTACAGCCGATAAAGTCAAAGTCTGTCCTTCACACACATTTTCAACCGCCGGTGACTTTGTTGCTGTTGGAGCAGCAGGGTCTGCTACCACGGTCAACACCATGACATCACTCACTGCCCTGCACGGGCCAGGAGGATTGTTCGTTGTGAGCGTGAGATTAATCGCACCTGTAAATCCGGAAGGCGGTGTATAGACTGCATTGAGCGTGGAATTGTTTGGAGAAAAACTACCACCAACACCCGCATCACTCCAAGTCGCACTGGAAGCACTACCTCCAATTGTACCCGCTAAAGTTGCAGAACCGCCTTTGCATATAGTCTGGTCAACACCAGCATAAACCGTAGCTGGATTATGACATGGCCGACCATGGGCAAAACGTGAAAAACCACTAAGACCTGAACGTTTGGCTACATCTCCTGAACCTGGCACATGCATACCGTCCAGTATCCAGTCACCTCCGTTATCTGGTCTTTTCAGTATTCGGACCGTCCCATCTTCCTCGCCACCACTGGTGAATCCTGTACCAGTCAGTTCAAGATCATAATCTGTACTCGTCAATGATTCTGGAATGAGGGACCATGTACCTTCGGTAAAGAGTCCATCTTCATAGATCGGCAGCATATCTTCCTCTAACGGAAAGCCTGTGTTACTGCCCGGATCTCCCGGATCAAATCTTGCGGTAAGTGAGCCTTGCGTGTTGTTGTTAAATATAATCCTGGCCTTGTATGTATTCAAGCTGGTTCCGACCGGAAAATCAATTCCCGGTTCAGATGATCCAGCAATCCAGCGCTTGAAACCTCCGGAAGTTCCATTGATCACCGTTCCTGAAGTATAATTTAAAGTTCCTACAGACGAAGGAGATGCACCCAACTCCAGAACACCTGTCATCCCGAGATCTATATTCCCGGAATTCATTGTCAGGACATTCCTCACCGCAACTAAAGATATACTACCTGAAAAGTTTAGTTTCTTACTCCCTTTGATCAAGGTCAGGTTATAGAAATCCTGCGCATTCTGGGAACCATTGATACTTTGATCTGCGGATGCGTTATTGAATGTTACTTTACCGATACCATGAACAAATATCCCGCCATTACGCGTCCAGTTGCCCGTCACATTTATATTTCCGGATGGAGCTGTAAACGTACCATCTGTGATCTTAACATTAAAAAAGGATGATCCATCATTTGGCGCGAAGGATCCAAGCATGAGTTCAAAATCATTGGTCACTGTCCAGATTCTGCTGCTTAATGTTCCTCCTGCTTTATTCACTATTAAATTATAAAAAGAAGGAACAAATTCAGTGGCTGGTTGAGTCTGGTTGCCAGCGCCATTCAAGCGAACTGTACTTACTTCCGCATTAAAGATTCCACTTGAACCATGTGTCCAGTTACCGGCCAGATAGATGGAGTGATCATTAGCGTTAATAGTTGAAGAACTAGTCATCAAATTATTAAACTGACTTATACCTGCACCTGATATTTCGTGCGTACTTCCGCTGCTAAATGTGGTAGTGCCATTTGTCTGGTTAAAGGATCCATCTACCGTCCAATGGGCCATCGGATTCCAGTTATTGGCTGTATTGACTGTTGCACCACTGGAACATGTAAAATTCCCGGACACACTGATGGTACCTGAAGTTGATTTAGTGCCGGCACTGATGATCAGGTGACCAAAATTCTCGGAAGTAATATTTTGCACACCACCATAGAATTCAACTGTACTGGTCGTGCCAAAAATTCGTGAATTATAATTGGTAGGAATAGGATTTGTACCCCCAATCTTTAAAAAAGCACCGTTGCCAATACTCATCGTGCCACCACTTGCTGAGCGATTGATCGTGAACGTGGTTAAATCAAATGTTCCGTTGATGACAGAGAGGTTACCATCAGGAGTAGCGTTTGCACCTAATGTCACTGTTTTACCAGCTAGCAGATTGATGGTCAGATTTCTCAAGCCACCGTTATTTAATTCAGGGCCTGTAGTTTTAGAATTACCTGTATACGTAACATCAAACACCCCCGACCCCTGAAGTGTACCTGTCATACTGCCATCATGACGCTTGATGGTTGAGTTGGTCGTCATCGACAGGTTAGTACCCGCGTTTAAGGTACCGGAGTTAAGCGTCAATGTACCTAAATCCATTATAGACTTTGCCGCACCCATGGTGGTCGTGCCGCTATTGATTATCAAATTATAAAACAAGGTGAAGACGGTGTTGGGAATCGAATTGGTACCTGTTAATTCAACAGTACCCCACCCCGGTTCCCAGGTAGCGCTTCCTGCCCCGAGTGCAAGACTACCTGTCTTCAAGGTGCCTCCATTATTCATGGATAGTACTCCTGGTGCTGGTGAACTTCCAACACCACCAAGAATGACACTTGTGGCCGTCAGGGTAGCACCACTCTGGAAGATGACTGTACCTCGCCTTACCGAATTCCCGTCCCCTCCAATCTGCAGGTTTCCTGAAATTTTCAATACTGGATTTCCAGATGTTGCAAAATTCAAGGTTCCGGTATTATTATTTGCATTATCGCCACCAACTTTCAGGCTTCCGCAAACAGCATTGGTTGTGTTTACATAAACCGTAAATCCACCCCTTATCTGAACTACATCAGTTGATGCGGGAATACCCGATCCACTCCAGGTGGCATCATCATTCCAGTTGCCACTTGCAACGGATATATATGGTGACTGTCCATAGAGCGATGTGCTGAAGAACAAATAAAGTAACATCGCCCAAAAAACGTGATAGCGCTTATTAAAGAATCTGGCTGTTGGTGTAGGTTTTTGGGTGGTGGCGTCATTGGTTGTTCTTGTCATGATCAGTTATTGATTTTTTATTTTTTTGATTTTCCCCTGCACAGGGAGGCCCAAATGGAGATGAATCCACAGGCGATGATGCATGCTGATATAGGAATGCCACGAGTCATGCTGGCGCACGAAACGATAGATAGTATAAATGCTGGAGATTGGGTCAGAAAACTGCCTGACCGGAATAGACCAAAGGCAGGGACAATGGAGGTGAGTCATATCTTAATGTTCTTAAAGCACGGCTCATTAGTCCCTGGAGGTGAAATGCTTTAAAACAAGATTGAAACTTCAAATTCCCATCTGCCTTAAATGTAATCCAATTCTTCTGATCATTTACATCATTACCGGCAGAAAGAAAATATCCAGATAGGTTCATACCTTAATATACACGTATTCCCATATTTATAATTCTATATTTATCAAAATTTTACAAGCTATTTTACCTGTAAATCGGGATAATCAGGGATTGGCAAAGTTTTCCCGTCCGGATGGCAATTTGAAGCCCTGAAATATATTTTCACCTGTAAAAAAAAGGAAGCCATGGAACATGGCCTCCTTTTTAGCATTTGCTTCGAATAGAGCAATGAATATGTTGAATTCGTTATACCTTCAAAACATGCACCAGCGCTGACATGGTAGCTAAGCTTAATTTTTAAGGTCTACCATTCCTGTGACATCAATGTTTGCTGTTGCTGTAACCGTCAATGACTTGGGTGAACCGTCTTCAAAGTTGTTCTGTAAGAGAACATTATTGAGGTTCAGGTTTCCTTCCACATATATCGCACCACCATTGGTCACCGAAGTGGCATTTTTCATTCCCATATCCTGGAGCGTGAGTGTGTATCCAGACAAAAGATGGAAGATCCTTGTAGAATTATTTCCAGACAGCGTCAGGCTGGTTGCACCCGGGCCGATGATCGTCAGGTTTTTATTGATGACAATTTCGCCGGTGAGCAGCACAATAGTCTGGCCTGACATGGCCGGAGCAAAAGTGATGGTAGACCCGGATGGTGCACAGTCGATGATGTCCCGCAAGGAGCCGGCACCGACATCATTGTTATTTGCCACCACGATAGAGTCAATGGTCAGCAATAAGGAATCAGCATCAGGGCTTCCGCAACCGTTAGAAGCTATATACTTTATATAGGTGGTTCCCGGCGCTATAGCAGTGACTAACCCTGACATAGCGTCGACTGTTGCTTTCGCAGGGTTGGCGCTACTCCATGTGCCATTCATGTCTCCTGAACTGGTATAAAACGCAGTTGCGCCCACGCATAGTGGAGTCGCTCCGTTTACAGTTCCTGCATCAGGCAATGGAAGTATGGTTACAGTGATTGGTGTAGTACTACTGACGCATCCTGAAATACTGTTTCTGACCGTGAGTGTGGCAGAATAGATTGCAGGTGCAGCGCCACCGGGCACAACAAGCATGATAGGGCTTGCAGGTAAAGGTGCATTAGTCACATCCACAAATCCCTGTGCTTCAGCAGCTCCATTGTAATTAATACTGTATTCATCAGGGCTTTCTGATGTTCCACTGTAGGTGAGATTAGCTGTAGTGATACCGCTGCAAACAGAAGGATTGGCACCTAGGGTGATTCCTGGTGACGGGATAACATTTACAGTAACTGTTGAAGAACTTGAACATCCCGAAGGGAATGCAGCGGTCACTGTATATTCAGTGGTATCCGCAGGGGATACATTAACGGATATACCTGACAAAGCACCAGGATTCCACGTATAGGTTGCTACCGCGCCAAACTTTTCCAGTCTGATATTGGGCCTTAAAGTGGAAGTTGTTCCGGTTGCGTTAGTACAAACGTTTGGATTGCCCGTCTCCGGATAACTTGTACAAGATCCGGTAACTGTAGTATACTCCGTGGAGGTAGAGGTAGCTCCTGTTAAACTATTAAAACAAAAATCCACAAGAAGATTTGAGCTGCCATCCCATACAAATGTACTTCCATTGAACGTGTGGGTATTGATCCCTGCGACTGGTTGGTAGCTTGATGCGGTATATACAGAAGTTGCGCCGGTTTCAAACGTGGTCCCTAATGTTGCGGTTAATGTATTTTTAAGTTTAATCTCAACATTGTCAAGTATAGTGGTACCTCCCGGGACCGAGCCAACATAAAAAGAAAGTGAAACCAACTGTCCGGCAGTAATGCCTGAAGCTAAAATCTCAGAAGCGGTATATAGCATCTGGTAACGATGTCCTCCGTAAAATCTCCGGTATGGACCGGGGATAGATGTAGTGGAGGTCCCGGAGCCAATTTTTGATCCGACTATGGGTGGATCATTTACAGGGTTGGTCACTACTAAATTTCCGCTGGTTCCATTGCAAATGGTAATAGGATTGACAATTGGAGGTGTGGGGGCAGGGTTTACGGTGACGGAATGTGTGGCGGTCGCTGTACATGAGCCAGGGCTGGTCACCGTGACTGTATATATGGTAGTCATCGTTGGGTTGACTGAAATGGACTGTGTGGTTTCCGTGGTGCTCCATAACCAGGAAGTACCTGTGCCGCCAGTTTCATTGAGCGTAACTGCAGGTTCATTATCGCATTTAACCGTCAGGCCAGTGATGACAGCCGCAGATGGATAAATGGTGATGGTGATAAGATTGGAATACATGGTGTCAGGGCCGGCTGTACAAATAACCCGTAACCAATAATATTTAGTAGCACTGACCGACCCGGTCGTTAAAGTAGCCGGATTAGTCTGGCCTGAAACTGCTGATCCTGAATTTGGAAAATCACCAGAAGCAGAAGACGACATCCATTGATAAGCACTACCTGTTCCTGTGGAATACCCGGATGCTGTAATCACAGGTGTACCTGAACCGCAAAAGGAAGATGGACCTGTTAACGATGCTGTGCCCCCCAGGGCGCTGGAGCATGGGGCTGCCATAAATTCATCAGCACCCATATCCGGAGTGGTCAGGCTCCTGGTGTCTCCATCTATGTCCGTAAGTAATCCTCCCGCAGGGTTGCCATAATTGTCAAGTGATCCATTGGCGGGAGTTAAATGCAAGTCAGTTGTAGATGTAAATACAGGAAATACAGAGACTGAATTTAAATCGCCTCCTGACCCAGGCGTACCGGCCCCCTGTGCGGCCTGCCATCCTGGAAGATCCCTGTTATTGCCTGCTGCGGTACCAAGCCATTGCGCCAGACTGGTGGATACATTATTGGACAAGTCATTGTAATTGGAAGCTGTTGCCGTCCAGCCTGTTGCAGAAGCGTTTGTATTGGCAATGGACACATGAAAGCCAGTGCCTCCGGTACGTGCATTGCTGAAAATATTATCCAGAATGCTGACTGTAGCGGTGCCGCTCCGCCTGAACGCATAACTGCTGTTTGATCCTGATCCGGTAGTACCCGTCAGCGAAACCGAATTGAAATAATAATTATTTGCACCGGTCCCAAGATCTTCGATACCATGTATCCTGCTTTCATTACCTACCGTGGATCCTACAGCAATCATGTTGTTGGCATAGGTTGCACTACCGCTGGCCACGTGAATACCCCATATCCTTGGTGAGCTTGTGCCAGTACCTGCTCCGGCAGCGGTGAGATTATAGATTTTATTCTTGCTGATGGTCGTTGGAGTTCCGGTGGACGATACACTGGCCACATATATACCTGCAATCGTATAAGCGCTTGTGCCTGCATTGGAATGAGCAATATTGTACACCTGGTTACCTTCCACATTGGCACCGGCCACTGTGGTGGCCAGCCAGATACCTCCGGGAAAGAATGAAAAGCCTGTAGAGTTGCCATTGGACTTTAAATCCCTGATGATATTGTTTTTGATACTGATGGTCCCTGCCAAGCCCCGGATGCCAAACAACCTGTCTCCTCCTGCATTGTAGTAAGCAGCATTACCGATCGTATTATTCTCGATGGAGACAATTCCTGCTCCGCTATTTTCAATCAAATCAGAATCATAGTTAGTGCGGATCGTATCATACACAGCAGCATTCCCTCCGAGAATATTACCTGATGTCGTCCCGACATTGACATTCCCTGCAGTGATGTTGATTCCCTTAAAGGTCTGTGAGCTTCCGCCACTGATATTGAGGTTAGACATTGTATTTCCCTGGACATTCGTCGTAGAAGTTGTTCCTACTGTCAAGGTAATACCTGAAAAAGTACTGGTGGTGGACATAGGGCTTCCACTCCTGTCAGGGGCAGATCCTCCGATGGTATTGCTCAGGATGGAATGCCCGCTTCCACCCAGAATGGAAATAACTTTTAAAGCAGTTGTGCGGCTTGCCGTTTGATAGAAATGGGAGGGGTTGATTGTCCATCCATTTCCGGCCCCGGTAGTTTCTACCAGAACCCCTGCATTGGTCCAGTTGAATACATTACAGCCTGATACGGTGTTGCTGCCATTGAGCGCTCCAACACTACCACTGGAATAGACCGCATTGGCAGGTACACCTGCGGCATCTGAACGGTCACGGATGTCACAATTGTTGATCGTATTGTTGCTGTTGCCTAAAGTGCCTGTGGAGGTACTGAAGAAAATCGTTCCACTCGTTGAGGAGGCATTCTGGCTTTCCACAATAGTATTTTTAATGGTATTACCTGTGGCATCATTGATCAACCGGAAGGCTGGTGCGGAGCCGGTATTTCTGATGGTCATGTCTTTTGAGGTAGTTCCCGCATTGGAACCATCAAAGGTGACATTATCCGCCCCGTTGATATCAATCAATGGCGTTGCACTTGACCCGGCAAGCACAGTGGTTACAGTGGTACCAGGTTTGATGGTCAACGTATAAGGGCCCGAGCCACATGCGTATGCCATTGAATTTAACGCCACGGCACCTGTTTCCGGAAGCGTGGCATCAAGGATGGTGACTACCGTATTTCCGGATAATCCTCCAGCATTGATGGCTGAAAATAATCCACCTGTTCCTGAAAGTGTGGTATAGGTTGCCCCACTGGCTCCAATAGTCACTGTAGTAGGTATCGAAACTCCAATCCTGTAACTATTAATAACTCCGGTCAAAGGGAAAGCTCCTCCATTCAAGGCCACGGTTGGAGGCGGAGCGGCGAACGTGCCGCTATTGATCCCAAGGTTCGGCGTCGATGCATTGTCTTGAGCCACCACGAAATACTGAATGGTGTCTCCTCCTGCTACTCCTCCAAAAACCTGCATATAATCTATGATAAAATTAAATGGGCTTAATGCATTAGTGGCTTCGGCATATTTCCATCCGTTCGTGGTATTATCATTGGTACCTGGAAGTGAATTGGCATTTGTCTTTTTCTTAAACCATATCCGGGGTTTTGTCATCGGGAGGATATTGACGCCGCTGCCATCTGTAATCGTTGCGCTGAGTGCAGGGTTGTCAAGACAAATGGTATTAGCCAGCGGGGTATAGGTAATCGTCGGACTGCTTAAATCAGCTGCCACACCGGCAAATTCGTCAGCACCCATATCCGGAGCCGTACCTGATCCGGCATATCCACCATTACCTTGCCGCACCTCGGAATCATAATCATCCGTGTATGAGGCAATATTGACTGCTCCACTCTCTGCCTGCGTTGTAATACTTGCCACAAGATGGAGAAAGACAGGGCTTGAAGCGGTGAAATTCTGGAAGAATACACCTGCTGATGACGAAACCGTTTCTGTCGCTGAAGCCTGATCCCTGTTGACTAAAAATGTCTTAAACTGGGGCAAGGTGTTGAAAGGATTAGTGATCGTTGATGTTCCTTCCACATAGGTCAGGTGGTTGTTGGTGCCGGCTGATGGATTGACCCAATAGAGATTATTATTAGATGTGGTTGCGTAATTCGTGGGTACTGTTCCGTTGGTGCCGGATGATCTCCTTAAGCAGGCAGCAACACCATTGGCAGCGACATTGCTTCCGTCTTGTGCCGGAGTGGAAAAGTTGACCAGGATATTGTTTCTGTTATTAAAGGTGGCAGCCGTGCTGCTGAAAGTGATACAGGAATTACCAAAAGTGGTCACCGAGGCACTGGTGGCATTCAGGACAATTGTATTGTAATACACATTGTAGGTCGAGGACGCGCCGGCGTTGATCCCATTGATGGCATTGAGGCCAGTGGCTGCAGGGGCCCGCAGGTCACCGATCAGGTTGTTTGAAATATTGAGGGTGGTACCAGAGGTGACATTGATCCCGTTGACAATAGAACCTGCCTGGCTACCGGAAAGATCTGCAATTTTATTTTTATAGATAGCCACCGTTGTTCCGCCTGAGTTAGTAATGCCATTAGCCACTCCTGAACTATTCGTAGTAGAAAGTGTATAAATCTGGTTTTGAAAAATATTGGTAGTAGCTCCCGAAGAAGTTATCCCTACGACAGTGGCTGCTGTTGTGGTAAGGGTATTGATGATATTATTACTGATATTGACAGCGGTTGCCGGTGAAGCGGAGGATATCCCGGTCACTGTACCCCCTGTTCCGCTGGAGGTTAGATTCGTAATGGTATTTCCATTTGCCGTGACTGATGTCGCAGCCCCTGAAGACCCTATGGCCATCCCGGTGATGGCCCCTTGCCCGGTGATATTGGTAATAGTATTTAAATTAAACGTGGTGGTTCCACCGTTAAAATTCAAATTCATTCCTGTCACTGTGCTTGTGCCTCCTGTCCAGGCATTGAAGGTATTGCTGCTTATATTTTTTGTTGGCGTTCCACCGTCCGTATTTGACCAGCCCGCAATCGTTGTGGCTCCTGTAACAGTAATATTGGAAAAGTTATTCCCGGTTTGGGTGATCAATGCCCCTGTAGCAGATGAGGCATTTGAAACATAAAGGCTCACTGTCCCACCGGCACTGGTTTTGTTGAATGCCGTGACAATGGAATTCGAATTTATGGTTTGCGTTCCTGCTGCCGGAACGGAGGATGTGTTGGTAATAAAAGTGATACTTCCGGTTGAATTGATCGTAAGATTAGCGAATGTATTACTGCTGATATTCTGAGATAAGGTAGTTGCGGAATTGGTCAGATAGGTATTTGAATTTGTTCCGGCTAAAGCATAGGTAATCCCGCGTATGGCATTGGTCTGGATGGAAAGTGCGCTGGAAGATCCGCCACCAGTGTTACTAATTACGATCAGTGCTCCGGAGGTAGCAACCGCATATCTTATCCAATCCAATGATGCCGTTCCTAAAAAGTTTCCATTGATAGTGATGGTAGTCGTGATAGCTCCGGAATTTAATATTCCTGTTACAGCAGTAACTGTCCCGGAAGTGGCAATGCCCCTGATCGTATTCCCGGTAATCGTAAGCGTGGCACCTGTAGATGAATTACGGATACCCATAATTGCCGAAGTGGCTCCAGTGGAAGATGTCAATACACCTTCATTGGATAGATTTCCAGAAAGTAGCGTATACCCTGTCCGGATATTATCGACAGCTGTATTCCCTATATTATTGTTTGTTATGGAAAAAACACCTGCTGCACCGGCCACATCGATTCCGGTAAATCCACCTGTCAGGGTAGCAGAAGTTCCAACCGCATCAATCCCTCCGATGTTGTTATTCTGGATGGAAATGGTATTAACTGATGTGGAATATATGCCAACGGCTGTCCCACCAGTGGCCGAACATGCGGTATAGACCGAACTGACTCCTGAGGTCGAACCGATTGTATTACCTGTGGTGGTGCCTATATTGGCGTTACCGGATATAACGTTGATACCACACCAAATGCCATTTGTCGTATTCGCAGGGCTGGACGTCAATAATGCGAAACCGCCAATGGTATTATTTTGAATTTCAGAAACCGTACCGCCAGTTGTAAATGCACAATTGATAGCTACATACCGAGTAGCATTCAACGTTGCAGTTCCTAAAGCATAGGAACCTGGGAATGTACCGCTAAACGTGCCAGCAGTAGTGATCCCGGCCAGGTTAGTTGTTCCTGTCCCGGCGGCATTGGCAAACCCGATGGTATTGCCGGTAATGGTATATCCAGATCCAATCCCAATAGAAATACCGGAATGTGTAGTGGCGGCAGTGAAAATCCTGTTGGCTGTCTGGTACAAACGGTTGTTGGTAATGGTCCATCCGGAATTTCCGTTAGACGTAATATTAATCCCCTGGGATGCAGAGGTGGGGCTGAAAAAATCGTAAATATTGTTTTGGTTGACGATATTGCCACTGTTGTCTATGGCCGTACTTGTGCCGGCAGAATAAATTCCATTCACAGGCAAATTGGCACCTACGCCAGTAATGTTGCAATTGAATACTGTATTGCCATCATTACCCGTAGTGAGCCCGGTGTTGAAAAACAAAACAGCATTGGCTGCAATCGAGGAGGATCCCTGAAGTGTACAATTTTGAATCGTATTGGTAGACGCATCGTTGATAAAATGAATGGTATTGCCTGATGCGACCGACGTATTTGCTATGGTCAGGCTGTTACCGCCGGAATTTAATCCATCGATGGTGACATTATCCGCGCCGTCGAAACTGATCAGATGGGAAGTGATACTTCCGGTAATGGTCCGTCCAGCTCCTCCACTGGGTTGGATCAGGATACTCGTATAGGATGAGCTTCCTGTTCCGCTGGCATTCAACACAGCACTTGCTGTCTCAGTAGTGTTGTTGACGATGTCTATAGTTATAGCCCCGGTATACGAACCGAGGTTAATAGCATCAAAGGCTTCCTTCAAGGTCGAGAAGGTGCCGGCACCAGGATTGACGTTTACATTCTGTCCAAAGCCTGTTGTAGGAAGGGACATCAGCAGGCAAGCTGCAAGTAGAAACGACAGCACTTTGCGGCTTACATATTTGTAAACAGAAAATGTGGAAACAGAAGGGTGCATTCCTGAATCCAAAACAGCATGTAGATGATTTTTCATAAATAGCATTAATAAAGAAAGAATAAAAAAAACGCTGATATTTTGAAGCAGGGTTTGGGTAAGGCAGGATTACTTTTTATCCGGTATCGTAAAATCGTTTGAAGCCATCCTGAATGCTTTCTGCAAAAATGCGGGCAGCCCGAATGACATTTTTCCCGTCATAAAGCCGGAACAGAAAGGTTTATTTCCTTTCTGAATGAATTCAGCATCTGTGGTGTGTGAATTAAATGCTATGCCAACTTTTCCCTCCAAGACTGAAAGCAAAGGATCGGTCCACTCCATCCCATAATAGCAATAAAGCGTATTTGGTAAAGCTCGCTTCAGGCTAAATGGCACAGCAAGATGAGGAAAAACTGATAGTGTTCAACAGAGACCGGGGTTCAAGGTAATGAATTGGATGAAATTAAGCCACTATCTGGCCCAGATTCTCAAAGAGAACCGGTCATCTTAACAATTGATTAGGATCGAATGAAATTGGTTTGTAACCGGGATGCCAAAGGAATTTCGAACATATGGGTACCCTGATATGGTTCAAATTATACACATACAATATATATTGAATATATAATTATATGCTTTTCTGATATATAGCCTCGCACCTGCGGATCGAGAATTGATTTTCATGCTCCAATGGCTAACATCCTTTTGCCCCTTCGGGGCATTGATTTATCATTGCCCTTTGCTCTATGTCCTATGCCCTCCCACAGCAAATGCTATGCATTTGGCGGGATCCCCGGACTGAGCGGAGCCGAAGTATTCGCTGCGCTTCGATATGCCCAACACTCACAGCCTTTTACATATCTTTCGCCCCATGCAGACAACCGGCATTTCCCCTCTTCTTATCCTATCTATAGTCGCCGGCTATTTCCTGTTACTCATCTTCCTGGCATGGATTACATCCAGAGGCTCCACGACCGATGATTTTTTCATCAACCGGCATAAGTCACCCTGGTACCTCGTTGCTATCGGCATGATCGGAAGTAGTCTTTCCGGTGTAACGTTTATATCTATACCCGGCGTTGTCGGAGCAGGTGGTCACAACCAGGCATTCTCCTATATGCAGGTTGTTCTTGGGTATTTGCTAGGTTACATGACGATCTCGCTGGTATTGATGCCCTTGTACTACAGGCTCAACCTCATATCTATCTATGGATACCTTGGGATGAGATTCGGACCTGTATCCTATAAAACAGGTTCAGCCTTTTTCATGCTATCCCGCATGATTGGCTCAGCCTTCAGGATGTTCCTGGCCGTCATGGTGCTGCACACTTTACTCTGCGAGCCATTCGGGATTCCATTCTATATAACGGTTTTGATAGCCATCCTTTTGATTTGGGTATACACGTTCAAAGGGGGAATCCGTACGATTGTATTTACAGATACGCTCCAGACGTTTTGTATGCTGGCAGCCGTCATACTGACGATCGTAGCGATCATGCACAAACTGGACCTTTCATTGTTTACGATTCCTCAGGCGATACGGGATGCTGGCTTTGCTAAAGTATTTTTCTTTGAAGGCGGATGGGCTGATCAAAACAATTTTTTCAAGCAATTTCTCAGCGGTGCTTTAATTACGATTGTCATGACCGGGCTGGATCAGGACATGATGCAAAAAAATCTCTCCTGTAAGAATATCGGTGAAGCTCAGAAGAATATGTATTTCTTTTCGGTGATCCTGATTATCGCTAATCTTCTCGTGCTGACACTTGGTGCATTACTATGGATCTATCTGGACCATCTCGGGCTTGCAGCCCCTGAAAGATCAGATCAACTTTATGCCCTGCTGGCCATGGGTCATCTGCCACTGTATATAGGAATTGCCTTTATCATCGGGCTTGTAGCTTCCGCATACAACAGCGCGGATGGAACACTCACCGCCATGACGACCACGGTATGTATGGATTTCCTCGGTTTCGAAAAAGAGGCTAAATACAAAGATGAAGCTTATAAAACCAAAATCAGAAGACGTGTCCATATCCTGATTGCTATCTTTTTTGCCGGCGTGATCATGTTGTTTCAACTCATCAACAAGGGTTCTGTCATCAATGAATTGTTCAGGGCGGCAGGATTCACGTATGGGCCCTTACTTGGCTTGTTTGCCTTTGGATTATTGACCCGTCGTAAGTTAAAAGATCAGTACTCCATCCTGGTTTGCATTGCAGCTCCCATCATCTCCTATTTTCTAAATGCGTATTCCGTGCAGCTTTTCAATGGCCTTACTTTTGGATTTCTGATCCTTGCTGTGAATGGACTGTTGACATTCGCAGGACTGTGGCTTATTAGTGAAAAGTGAAGAGTGAAAAGTGAAAAGTGATGGTTCGACTACGCTCACCAACCGGAAGTGAAAAAAGGCTGAGGCAAAGTAAAAACTTGAGCGAAAAAACTGGCTCCCAAGCCAGGAATTGAATTGCCACGACTTTCAAGTCGTGTACGCTCAAGGAGAGAAGGCTAAGGCTGAGGCGAAGTAAAAACTTGAGCAAAAAAACTGGCTCCCAAGCCAGGAATTGAATTGCCACGACTTTCAAGTCGTGTGCGCTCAAGGAGAGAAGGCGAAGGCTAAGTATTATTAAAAATCTTCCATTTATCGTTACCGATAAATGCTTACCGACTACTGATTACTGATTACTGAATACTGAATATATCCGACTACTGATTACCGATTACCGAATACTGAATACTGATTACCGATTACTGACTACTGATTACTGATTACCGTTTACCAGACAGGATTACTTCTGGATCCGGATTTCTGAGATCTTTTGCTGGGCGTCATAATATAACGTTACCCTATAATTTCCCTGGGCGGTGTAGAGATCTCCAATGGTATATTTCGCACGACCTTCCTGAGGCGTACTGACATGATTCTGCTTATAGCCCTTGACAGTCTGTTTTGTAAAAAATTCTGAGAGTACCGTAGCCGCTTCAGTTGCAGCGAAAGTATCCTCGGTGCCTGGAATTAACAGGTCAACACTTTTACTAAAAAATGTGGCTAGTTCTGTGGCATTGCCTTTTTGCAGGGCGGCCTCAATTCCACTTTGCTGGGCAATGGACAGGACTGGCGAAAGGATCATAACCAGTAGAAACAAATTTTTAAGTGTGCTCATAATGCTTGTGGTAACATCTTGATGGTAAAAATAGTTCTTTCAGATCAATTGGGTTTGCTTAGAAAACTTCGAAAAGCTTGAGTACGGAAAGTGAAACAGCAATGATCAGGACAATGTAAGCCACTTTTGAGGCCCCGGGAATTTTACTGGCATAATGCGCTGCCATCCAGCCTCCTAAAAACTGCGCGGCACCCATGACGAGTCCAATCGTCCATATAATCTGGTCTGCCCATGCAAAAATAATAACCGCGATCAGTGTAAATGATCCTACCGTAATTGCCTTTATCGTATTTGACTCAATCATCGGGAGTCTCGCAACCAGCACTAATACCGCCAGGTAGAAGACCCCCATTCCCATCTGGATAAACCCTCCGTAAAAACCCAATAGCAACATCATCGGCCAGACAACCCAACCCGGCAGTATACTCTTTTCAGCATGCGCGATCAGCCATCGCTCCGGCTTTACCAAAATCACTATCAACATCACAATCATGAGAAACCTGAACACACCCATAAACTGGGCATGGGTGACATAGGTGGCTACAATGGTCCCGACAATAGCACCAAAGATGACCGGCAGGATGTATTTCCAATACCGGCTATACTCGATTTCTCTTTTGCCCCGGAAACCAGTCATGGCTCCGGCCGCATTCATCAGTACGCCAACCCGATTAGTCCCGTTTGCTATGTTACCTGGAAGCCCTAGTAATTCAGTCAAAACTGTCAGCGTAATGACAGAACCATTTCCTGCAAGGGCATTAATGATTCCGGCAAAAAATGCCCCCGTGAATGCAATCACAAAATGGTCAAAGGTCCAATCCATGCTTTACGGTCAATTCGGTTTCAGGAATCGTCTGACAAATTTCTATCAACACTCCATTAGCCGACCTGGGGTGAATAAAACAAACCCATTTGTTGTCAGCCCCGATGGATGGTTCTTCCTGCAGGAGCTGAAACCCTTCTTCCTTCAATCGCTGCATTTCTGCACGGATATCCTTCACTTCAAACGCAATATGGTGAATGCCCTCTCCTTTTCGGTCAATAAACTTAGCTATCGGACTATCCGGATGGGTCGCCTCCAGTAATTCAATTTTAGCCTGCCCGGCCTGAAAGAATGACGTGATGACACCCTGTTCAAGGACCTCCTCATGCTTGTAAGGGGAAGCATCCAGCAGTCTGCTAAATAAGGGGTCACTCTGCTCAAGGGACTTCACCGCAATTCCGATGTGCTCAACAGTATACATATGTCAGCCGGTTTGGATTATATATTCGGCAAATTAATTATATTTTTGACCTCTGAGCTGCCATGTATCCTATATAATTCAAACACAACCTTTAACACCATGAACAAATCCATCACAAAATTTTTACTCCTTTTTATCACCCTCTTCTGCGGAAAGACCGTATTTGCACAGGATTACCTGCTTGAATCCACTTTCCTGGGCAGCCGCAGCAAATTTGAACTTCTGGTGCTGTTTGGACAGGCCGTTGACTATGATGTAGACCTGTACAGGATCAGATACAAGACTCCTGGTTCGGATTTGCTTCCTGATACAGCATCCGGACTTTTAGTGATACCCCAGGTACCGGCCGGTACTCAGCTACCGATCGTCCTCTATGAACATGGAACAACAGCAGGCCCAACAGATGTGCCTTCCCAGCTTCGTGGCGGTTTTGAAGTAGCCATGGCCTATGCTGCTTTTGGCTTCATTACTGTGGCCCCCGATTATCTGGGCCTGGGTGATTCCAGGGGATTCCATCCCTATGTGCATGCTTCCACAGAGGCATACGCATCCCTGGATATGCTCAATGCATCCCTCGAATATCTGGATTTCAATGAACCGGAATGGAATCCGAATTTCCTTTTTGTAGCGGGCTACTCACAAGGTGGACATGCCTCCATGGCTGTACACAAGGAAATCGAAGATTTCTGGTCCTTTGTTTATCCCGTGACAGCGGCAACACATATGTCTGGTCCATACAGCCTTTCAGGTGTGATGCGTGACATTATCCTAAGTGACGTTTCTTATGGATCACCTGCCTATATTGCCTATATCGCTTTAGGCTACCAGACGATCTATGGCAATATATTTAATACTGTCAACGATGTCTTTAAAGAGCCTTTTGCAACCAGTATCAACGACTTTTATACCGGGGCTATCAACCTCACCACTTTAAATGCCCAGTTGATTTCAGCACTTGCTGTAGATGGCGATACGATCAACAAGCGTATGTTCCAGGATAGTGTCATCACCGCCATTTCTACCCAATCGAATCATCCAATCAACGTAGCTCTCCGAGACAATGACACCTATGACTGGGCTCCTTCTGCACCAACCCGATTATATTATTGTGGTGGCGACGAACAAGTGCCTTTTCAGAATTCACTCATTGCGGAAACGACCATGCAGGCTAACGGTGCGGCAGATGTCCTTGCTGTCAACCTGAACCCAACCTTTTCGCATGGCCAGTGCGTTTTTCCAGCAATCCTGTCATCGATAGATTTTTTCCAATCGTTTGTCAATCCTTCCTCTATTAGCGGACTGGATCTGAAAGCTCAGGAACTAAGGATTTCTCCAAACCCTGCAAATGATGAAATCCTCATTGACTGGGAAAAGGCAAAGGGTGGAATGGACTATGAAATAATTAATGCAAATGGGCAGACGATGACCAGAGGTCATAGTTATCTGAATAGGGTCAAGGTTGACCAGTTACCGGCTGGCATCTATGTGATCATCAGTTCGGCGGAAGGTGAAACCCGGATGGCTAGGTTTGTTCGTCAATGAGCATCCACATAGACAAGTTTGAAGAAGAAATCCATTTCCTCATAGCCGAGCGGGGAAAAGAATATTTCGATGCCCACCAGGTGCTCATGCTTCAACAGACGACGGAAGGATGGACAGCAGTCATCGAAGGTTCTGAAACCTATCAGGTATTGCTCGAAGGTCATGATGTGATTTCACAATGGCACTGCACTTGTCCTTTCGAACATGGTCCGGTGTGTAAACATATCGCGGCAGTGCTGTATGCAGTAAGGGATGAAATCCATATTAACAGAGCCAATGCAAGTGGCGAAATTGATCAATGGATTGAAGGTGCATCGCCTGAGGTATTGAGGCGCATTTTAAAAATAGAGGTCCGCAAGCATGAAGGGGTACGGGCGGATGTGTATCATGAAATGAAAAGTGAGCAGTGAGCAGTGAGCAGTGAACAGTTAGCAGTTAGCAGTTAACAGCAGACAAGGTTAAGTATGAAATTTAAGAATCATAGACAAAATACCTGGTATGAAAACAAAAGCGGATATCGTCAATAACTGGCTGCCAAGGTATACAGGGATGTCCCTGGACATGTTTGAGAAGTATATTATCCTGGTCAACTTCTCACATTATGTAGATGTGTTTTCTGAAAAATTTGGTGTGGATGTATATGGAAGAGGTCTTTCCATGCAGTGTGCAACCGCGGAGCATATCACCATCATTAATTTTGGGATGGGGAGTGCCAATGCTGCCACGATCATGGATTTACTCATGGCTATCAAACCAAAGGCTTGTCTGTTTCTCGGCAAATGTGGTGGATTAAAACAAAAGAAAAATAATGTCGGAGACCTCATACTCCCCATAGCAGCTATCCGGGGCGAAGGAACTTCTAATGATTACTTTCCTTCTGAAGTTCCAGCCTTGCCTTCGTTTGCGCTTCAAAAAGCTATTTCTACCACCATCCGTGATTATGCGAAGGATTACTGGACCGGCACGGTCTATACCACCAACAGGCGGGTATGGGAATTTGATTTGAAGTTTAAGAAATACCTCAATAAAATACGCGCCAGTGCTATTGATATGGAGACAGCCACTTTGTTTAGTGTTGGCTTTCACAATGGAATACCTACAGGCGCATTGTTACTGGTCTCTGACATGCCGATGGTGCCTGAAGGAGTCAAGACAACCCACAGCGACGTTACAGTCACCAGTACGTATGCTTCAACGCATCTTGAAATCGGGATTGATTCGCTGCGGCAATTGATCCACAATAAACTGACGGTGAAACACCTGAAATTCTAGATGTAAGAGAGTGAGAGAGTAAGTAAGAGAGTAAGAGAGTAAGAGAGTAAGAGAAATGCAATGGCTTGCGCCATTGCATTTTTGTTTGCCAATTGCCCACTGCCAATTGCCTATTATTCTTTAGGCTCTTTTTCTTCAATTGCCTCTTCTGGTTTAACCTTTCCCAGATATGTTGGAAGTTCCATGCCGGCCATATTGAAAAGTTCATTCAACGGGGGAACGGATTTATACATGCTTGAGATAAACTTCGAAGTATTGTTGCCAGATCCTTCCTGGTTACCACCTTCCCAAACGGTGACCTTATCGATCTTGATATTCTTGATGGCATCTACCTGCGTCTTGACCAGTTCAGGGAGTTTGTCGGCGATGAGCATCAACACAGCATCTCTTGGATTTCCACCTACTGCTTTGACGATTTCGTCAAAACCATCAGCTTGCTTCTGGAGTACTTCATAGAGACCTTTGGCTTCAGCTTCCTTTTGCATGAACACAGCATCAGCCAGACCTCTGGCTACTAAACGGGTCCGCTCCGCTTCTGCTTCGGCATCAATTTCTATCCTGCGCTTGGCTATTTCTGCCTGGACGATGACATCCGCTTCGCGCGATGCCCTTTCCCTGTCTGCGCGTGCAAGCTCTGCATTCTTCTCCGCGAGATAAGCCTCCTGGAGAGAATTAGCAGCCTGAATTTTTTCTGCGGCTGTTGCCTTTCGCAGTGCTTCAGCTTCTTTTAGTCTTCGTTCTGCATTGGATATAGCCATCCGCACCTTAGCTTCATTTTCTCCATCGATTGCATTCGCTTCCGCAGTGGCCTCCCCGACTTTAGCAATAGCATCTGCGGCACTAACAGATACTCTCTTCTCCTTATTAGCATTTGCTTCACCGATACTTCCGTCCCTGTTTTTTTCAGCTACGCTTTGCTTGGCATCATTGATGGCTTTCGCAGCAGCTTCTTTACCTAATGCTTCAATGTACCCGCTCTCATCCTGGATGTCTGTTACGTTTACGTTGATCAGGGTCAGACCGATTTTTTTCAATTCGCTGCCCACGTTTGAACTGACGTTGGTCAGAAATTTATCCCTGTCCGAATTGATTTCTTCAATATCCATCGTGGCCACTACTAACCTGAGCTGGCCAAAGATGATGTCCTTTGCAGTCTCCCTGATTTCATCTGTAGATTTACCAAGCAGGCGCTCAGAAGCAACCTCCATAATGCCGGGCTCATTACTCACCGCTACTGTAAAGCGTGAAGGAACACTCACCCTGATATTTTGCCTGGAAAGTGCTCCCCGGAGATCAACATCAATGCTGATCGGTGTGAGGTCCATATACTGATAGTCCTGGATGACAGGCCATATAAATGCTGCTCCTCCGGCGAGACACTTGGAAGACTGGCCAGTACCCGTTTTACCATAGATGACCAATATCTTATCAGATGGGCATCGTTTGTACCTGGAAACAAACCATAAGAGCATAATAAAAACCAACCCGATGAGGCCGGCAACAATAACTACAAGAGAGCTTGATAAATCCATGTGAGATGGTGTTTTTAGGTGAGGTTAGTGAGTATGACTGTTATATAATATATACTTGTTTGTAAACAAAAGGTGCGGCTATCAGGTGAAACTATTTGCTTCTGCTTCCAATTCAACAGGAAGCGATACAACTTTCAAGGTGTTATCCTCCATGATCTCTACGACCTTAACATGGGCACCTGTCCTCAGCATCTCCCCATCTGTCATAGCATCCATTTCGCGCACTGTTCCATCAATCTTCAGATGGATTTTGCCCTTCCCAACCTGATGGGCGGGTATCGGCAGGTAAACTTCTCCATGCTGATCAAGTGCGTGGTAAAAATTTAGTGTCCCGGATTGTTCCAATTGAGCAAATTTAAACATCAGGTAGGCAACAATAAACATGGCTGTCAGGCCTACCCCGGTAGCCAGTGCAACTGAAATCCAGACACTGAGTTGATTGCCCATCGCCAGGACGCCGGTCCAACCAAAAAAAGTAAAAAAAGCAATGATACTCCTCGCGGAGAGTGCAGAAAATTCGTGCTCCAATGATCCGGAATCACCTCCATGGTCAAAGTCTGTATCACTATCGGAATCAAAACCTATGAGGAGCAGAATAAACTGGATAAAAAACAGGACGCTGAAAATGATGGCCATAAACCAAAATACCTGATGTGGAGAAGAGAGGGCATCCCACCATTGATTTATAGAAAAGCCTTTAGTCACTGGCACTTACATTTTCGGTTGTTGGCAAGATAACATGTATTTCGAAGGAAAGATTCTTCCTTTTAGACCAAATGCGTCTGGCCGCCTAACAAGAAAGTTAAGAAAGTGGATAGAATCATATGGTGAAAATTAAAGTAATTTTGGCCCTGTAACATAACCAACCATCGTGGACGTAAAATTATTCAGCGGAAAGTACTCCAGTTACCTGGCAGAGAAGATAGCAGACTATTATGGTTATTCCCTTGGAAAATGGGATTGCCTGCGTTTCAGCGATGGCGAGATGCAACCTGTCATCGAAGAGTCTGTCCGGGGTTCCTATGTCTTTTTCATTCAGTCCACAGCTGCTCCGGCTGATAATCTCCTGGAATTATTGTTGCTCATCGACACGGCCAGGCGGGCCTCTGCTGATTACATCACAGCGGTGATTCCATATTTCGGTTATGCCCGGCAGGACCGGAAAGACAAGCCCAGGGTTCCGATTTCAGCCAAACTGATTGCTAATCTGATCGAAGCAGCGGGTGCAAACCGCATCATGACGATGGATCTGCATGCTGACCAGATTCAGGGATTCTTTGATATACCCTTGGATCACCTGAGGAGCAACGCCATTTTCGTGCCTTATCTGGAAGGATTGGATCGTGAATCTGTGATTTTTGCTTCCCCTGATGTTGGCGGCGTCAAAAGAGCCAGAAACTATGCCAATCATTTCCAGTGTGAACTGGTGATATGTGATAAATATCGTCGCAGGGCGAATGAAGTAGCCGGTATGACGGTCATCGGGGATGTCCAGGGCAAAGATGTCATCCTGGTAGATGACCTTGCGGATACGGCCGGTACCTTGTGCAAGGCGGCTGATGCGCTGGTGCAGAAAGGGGCGAAGAGCGTCCGGGCGATATGTACCCATCCGGTACTGTCCGGTAAGGCGTATGAAAACATTGAATCATCCCAACTGACGGAGCTGATCGTCACCGATACTTTGCCTTTGAGGAGGACCTCACCAAAGATCAAGGTATTGTCTTCGGCCAAACTCTTTGCGCATGCGATCCGGAATACGCATGAGCACCGGTCGATATCTGCTTTGTTTTTAGGGGATTAACAGTGAGGTTTTTGTTATAGATAACTATTTATTAAAATATTATATATAATAAAAAATAATTATTTATCGTATTTCAGCTATAAGCTGCCTTAAAATTGACCTATTCTTATCTCCTGCAAAACACCTGGTTTTTCAGCCCCGGAATATTTTTACGCTTTACACCTGATTTTTTATCTTAAAATCATACCTTTGCGTGCCCTAATGGAAACAGGGGCTCAAATATTTAGGTTATGGAAGTAATGACACTGAACGCTTCGACCAGGAAAGACCTGGGAAAAGTCGCTACAAAGGCGGTTCGCAAAAGCAATCTCATCCCATGTGTACTGTATGGAGGTAATGAGTTACAACATTTTACCCTCGCTCCCCTGGACCTGAGGACACTTGTTTATTCTCCAGAATTTAAAGTGGTCGAGATCAACGTGGATGGTCAGGTGCATAAATGTATCCTCAAATCTGTTCAATACCATCCGGTCACTGACAGTATCATGCACATCGATTTTCTTCGCCTGATTGAAAATCACCCGATTAAGATCGAGGTTCCTATCAGTTTTGAAGGAGTTGCACATGGTCTTAAGGCTGGTGGCAAACTGATCAAGAAGATGAGGAAGGTGAAAATAAAGACCCTACCGGAAAACCTCATTGACAAGATTGTCCTTGATACTACTTCCATGGGCCTTGGCCAATCACAGCGGATCAAAGACTTATTGCTTGCTGAGGGCGTCGAAGTTCTCAACAACGAAAATATACCAGTTGCCACGATAGATATCCCAAGGGCTCTCCGTGGTGCAGCTACAGAAGAAGCTGCAGCACCTGGTAAAGCAGCAGCGCCTGCTAAAGCCGCGGCTCCTGCAAAAGCAGCAGCGCCTGCTAAAGCTGCAGCACCAGCAAAAGCCGCTAAGAAATAATACTATTTTCCCGGAGATGCCATCAACTTGGTATTCACCATTAAATACAGATAAAAAGCATCCTTCGGGATGCTTTTTTACTTTTGAGGTATGCCAGCATCTCTTTTAAATATCGGATTGGTCCAATTTGACATCGCCTGGGAAAACCCTGGCGAGAACATGAGACGTATTGAAAAGCTCATGGGACAATCTTCTGATCTTGACCTCGTTATACTCCCCGAAATGTGGTCTACCGGCTTTACGATGCAACCTGATAAAGTAGCTGAGCCGGCACCTGGTACCGCCCTCGAATGGATGATAACTCAGGCCAGGAAAAGAAATACAGCCATTACAGGCAGCATTTCAGTTGCTGAAGGAACACAATATTTCAACAGATGGTATTGCGTATTTCCGAATGGCCAGATGGTTCAGTACGATAAAAAGCATCTGTTTTCCTATGGAGGGGAAGACAAGCATTATACTGCCGGTAGCTCGAAAACCTTTATTGAGATTAAAGGGTGGAAAATCATGCCTGTCATTTGTTATGATATTCGGTTCCCGGCATGGTGCCGAAATACGGATTCCTATGACCTGATGATGGTTGTAGCCAACTGGCCAGTAGCCCGAATCCATCATTGGGATGCCTTGCTTAAAGCGCGTGCTATCGAAAACCAATCATATGTAGCTGCCGTCAATCGCATTGGAACGGATGGCAACGGACTTCACTACAATGGACACAGTACCGTGTTTGACATGAATGGCCAGGAAATACTGGCACTTGGAGAAAAGGAGGGGTTTGAAACTTTGGCTCTTGACAAGCAATTGCTAAGCGCTTACAGGGATCAATTCCGTTTTCTCCAGGACAGAGACCCTTTTACCCTTTAAGATGGTATATTTGTTGTATTAATATTTTTTGTAATATATAGGAATGCAGACAATCAAATATATATGCACTTTATTTAGCTTTTTAACCTTGGGCGCCTGCTCCAATGTCAAACTTGCCCTCTATGACAATCAGAAAAGGCAGGAATATGCGCTTGAAACGAAGAAGGCCTTTTCAAATTCAGAGACAGGCAAGGAAATAGCCCTGAAATCATCCGTCATTGAAACAGCAAAAAAATATGTTGGCACCCGTTATAAATATGGCAGCATAGATCCAAAACAAGGTTTTGACTGTTCAGGACTGGTCTACTTCGTCGCGAAAAAGCAAGATATCGTATTACCCCGCTCTTCAACTTCTATGGCTGCCGCTGCCCCACACATCCCCTGGAAAAAGGCAAACCCTGGTGATCTTATCTTTTTTGGTGAAAAAGGCAGTATACACCATGTTGGCATAGTGGAAAAAAACAAACCGGATGAGTTGCGGGTGATTCACAGCACCAATCAGCGCGGCGTGATTGAAGAGAATGTTTTAGTCAGTGACTACTGGAAAAAGAGAATTCTCTTTGCGGTGGATTTCAGCACGCTGCACCAGAAATACAAGAATACCAAAAGCTGAGGGCCGGCATCGAATCCGCTATTTTATTTCAAACCATACTTGTTCATCCGGATTACCTGCATGATAATCTACGAGGATCTCGGTGCCTGATGGGATATCCGTTGCTGCTTTAAAGATGATGTACTGGTTCTTGTAATCCGCTTCAAAAAACGCATTTGGCGTCGCAGCATGATTGTACAGCGAACCATAACCAAGCGCCAGGGCGATGCTATCCTTTTTCCATTCGAAATAATATTCATACAATATATACCCGCGCACAATTTCGCGTGCCTGTTCGCCAGGAATGATCAGGATAGGACAGATTTCGATCACACTGTCTGCAAGAATATCTTCGGTGCAGAACATCCCATAGCGATGTTTTCCACTCGGGGCAAAGTATAAACCAGGATGTTGTTGTAGCATAAAATGGAACCGTGTGGTGATGAATCTAATGACGTCGGAGCGAATAAACGGCAGCTATAATAAAACCAAATCCAGCTAATTGGAACCAGGAGATAATCTCCCCGTCCAGACTACCCCATACCAGGGCCATACAAGGTATCGCATAGGCTATGGCTGATCCAAAAATAGCCGTCGTACGCTGGATCAACCAATAAAAGAGAATATTTGAAAATACGGTGCATACCAATGCCAATACAAACAACGGACCGAGTGATTCCTTCCAGGTTTGTGCGTATGCCATCTTATCATATGCGCCGGTGATCCACAGGATTACTAATGATATGACACCAAGTGATGAAAAACCTATAGTTGTCAGCGCAATGGGGTGAATATCCTGACAAAAACGTTTCACGAGGTTTGCGCTTAGTCCATAACACATGGTACCCAACACTACAAAAAAAACATACGAACTGATATACCAGTCCCCTTCTCCGATCATTAAGACTGCTATACCTACGCATCCCAGCAGCAGTCCAATAATATGATGCCGCTTAAGTTTTGTTCCAAAAAAGAAAACACCCATCAAAAGTGCAAAGATTGGGGTAAGGCTATTTAATACACCCGTCACTGCGCTACCTAATCTTGTTTCTGCTAAAGCAAAAAGTACAGCCGGAATACCGTTTCCGGTGAGTACCACCAGCGTAACCAGCAAGACTTTTCCTTTCGGAAAGGTGACTTTGGAGACAAGGAAAATAGGTAGAAAGGCAATAGCACTGATAGCGATTCGTAAAGCACCTACTTCAAGTGCAGTGAAATGTATAAGGCCTTTCTTGATCAGTATAAACGATCCACCCCAGACAAAAGCAAGGATGACAAAAGTGGCCCAACCTTTAAAATCATTGACACTCGCAGCAGGCTCAGAGATTGACGATTTCATTGTGCGGCGGCTATCTCATTGACCTGGTTCCAAACGCGCCAGACATTCTTAAAGCAAATTTTTTCAATATCCTCTTCACTATAATCCCTTTTCAATAATTCATAGATGAGGTTCGGATACATGCTGACATCCTTGAGCCCGGTAGGAAGACTATCCCCTACTCCATCAAAATCAGAACCTATCCCAACGTGATCAATTCCGGCGAGAGCCTTCACATGATCAATATGATCCGCCACTCGCTTGACATCCGCATAAAGCTCGGGATGTTCTTTCTTAAAATCTTCAATAATGGGTTTGGCCTGTGGATCGTCAGCTTCCAGGCCTGCTGCTTCCAATCTTGCATTCAGCTCGTTTCGGTTTGCAGCCCTACCTTTTGTGACTTCGGCATCCAGGAAATCAGATCCAAAATTGATCTGTATGACACCTCCATGCTTGCCTAATTCGACAATCATCTCATCGCTCATATTTCTTTCCCACCCGGGTGTAAAAAACCTGCAAGAAGAATGCGTGGCAAGTACAGGTGCCCTGGAATGCTCCATGACCTGGTAAAAGGTCTTATCCGAAATATGAGAGACATCTATGATCATGCCTATGCGATTCATTTCAGCAATGACCTGGAACCCATATGGGCTGAGTCCGCCCCAGGTCGAGGTCGTATCATAAGAACTGTCACATATATGATTGTCCTTTCCATGGGTCAGGGTGACATACCTGATTCCCTTGCTATAATAATATCGTATATCGTCCAGGGAGATAAGTGGGGCACCGTTTTCCATGCCCATCGGAAGTGAAATCAGGCCTTTTTCAAAATTATTTTCAATCATTTCCGGTGAATCTCCCCTGGCGAACTTATCGGGATGGGCAGCAATGATCCCATCGATCATGTATATTAGGGTGTCCGCCAGTGCTTTAGCTGATGCCGGATCATTTTGGTAGGATGACGGAATAAAAATGGACATAAACGGGGCGTCCAACCCACCTTGTTTGGCCCGCTCGTAGTCAAAATCCCCATCAGTGGTAGAGACAGGAATGCCCAGATATTCTCTGTCAAGCCTGAAGTTTTTAACCTTCAAACGATACGGCAGGTCAACATGACCGTCTGTAATAATAAATCTGTGGGCTAATTCAACCGCATATTGATACATATTGTGGTCTGCTTGCATGATCGCTTTTTTGGATGGGGCACAAGCTAATGTGGTGATACAGAGAAGAAAGAGAAATAATTTCATGGTATCAAAATGTTCCACAAGATAGAAACCCGCCACCCGAAATGAAGTATAGTTTAGGATTCAGAAAAAAATGGTGGACAATTGAAAGTTTTTTTAGCTTTGCACTCTCTTTTTAGAGACTAGCCGGATCGGTAGTTCAGTTGGTTAGAATGCCGCCCTGTCACGGCGGAGGTCGCGGGTTCGAGTCCCGTCCGGTCCGCAAAAAATGGGTCACCTCAACAAGGTGTCCCTTTTTTTTTGCCCTGTCACGGTCCCGGCTCAGCCGGGACGGGTGCGAGTCCCTAGGGGGTCACCTTATAGTGTCCCTTCCCTTTTCCCTTTGTTCCAAAAATTGATTCTACCGGTTAGTCCCAAATACACTTGTTACAAAATTTCCACTAATTTTATTTACCTATTTAATATTTATACAATCCCAGCTAGTCTAAGCCATTCTCTACCAGTCAGAAAAGTCGAACTCCTTTTAAAGATGTTTTATGTGTATATTTTAAAAAGCCAAATTGATGGGACCTATTATAAGGGTGTCACTATGGATTATTTAAAGAGACTTAAGGAACACAATTCCGGTTTATCTGAATATACCTCACGTAAAATGCCTTGGAAGATGATTTATGTTGAATCACATTCCAGCAAACGTTCAGCCCTTATTAGAGAGTTAAAACTGAAAAAATGCAAAAGTGAATACTTTGAATGGCTCGTATTACAGCCTTCAAACCTCTAAGTCAACAATAGCCCTGCCACGGTCCCGGCTCAGCCGGGACGGGTGCGAGTCCCGTCCGGTCCGCAAAAAAAGGGTCACCTCAACAAGGTGTCCCTTTTTTTTTGCCCTCTCACGGTCCCGGCTCAGCCGGGACGGGTGCGAGTCCCGTCCATTTCACCCTTTCGGGTGAAAAAGCCTCCATTTAAGATCAGCAGATTTGTGAGCATTAAAAACCATCCTGTTGGCTTGTAAATCATAAATCCTATGAAACTAATCACTACCCTTCTGGTCCTTTTTTCGTTAATCCCGATTCTAAGCGGACAGACATGGATACGTCAGAACCCTTTCCCAAAACTCGCTGAATTCCAGGCCATTGATTTTGACGACCTGCACGGTATCGCGGTAGGTAATGAAAGCACCATCTTAACAACCTCAAATGGTGGTGTAAACTGGATACCTCGAAAGGCACCTTTTGAAGAATCATTATTCCAGACCGCACTGGTTGTGCCTGGTACCAACGGACAATTAATGTTTGCTGGCGGATATCAGCTCATCGTCTCCCGGGATGGGGGAATAACATGGAACCTGACCTCTGCATCAACGCAACTGGTGCATACGATACAGGCCCTGTCAGATGGCACCATCATTGTCCTCGATAGTGATAAGGGTCTCATCAGTAAGGACAATGGAGAATCCTGGCAAGATTTCCAAATGCCCGGATCGTTCACCTCTGCGGGATATTTCACCAGTGAAATGAATGGCTGGGTCGTGTATGGTGGTTTTGATAACAACCAGGTTTGGGTTACTACAGATGGAGGGGAGACCTGGAATCTAAGGGATCCATTGAAGCATCCGGTGGTCTCTGAGATATTCATGAAAGATAATCTCAATGGTTATCTCGCTTCCAGAGACTACGTCTATGCTACTTCCGATGGCGGTAATACATGGATAAAAATGCATGACAATCCTGTCAATTCTATCCTGGACATGCATGTTGTCAATGCACTTGAAATATGGACATGCCTGCACAATGGTTTTATTTTTTACACCCTGGACGGAGGAAACCAATGGCACGAAATCAATCCAAATATTATCAGTAGCAATAAGACCACTGGAATTTATGCCAATGAAGATGGAGAAGTGTGGGTCAGTGGTAAATATGTTTCGATCATGTATTCCTCTGATTCAGGCACAGACTGGACAGACCAGGTGCCTAATGCAAAAGGGATCATGTACGAACCTCATTTTATCAATGAAAATCTGGGGATCATCGGAAGTTCAGAAGGGACGGTTTTAAAAACAACGAATGGTGGTGCTTCCTTTGAAAAAATGCAATTAGGCCCTAACGAATATTTCTTTGCTGCACAGATGATTACCGACCAGGCCATGATGGTTGGATCGTCCTCCGGAAAAGTATTTGGATCCAATGATCAGGGTGCCAACTGGTCTTTGCTGGGAGAAAATCTTGGCCAGATCACTGACATCCATGCGTTTAACCTCCAGTCTGCAGTGGTGACTTCAGAATCTGGTAAGATTTACAAAACGACGAACGGGGGAAATCAATGGAATGAAGTATATACAGGCAATCCTGATCTGTTGTTTGGTTTAGATTTCATCAATGCCCAAAATGGCTGGGCATGCGGTTGGTTTGGACAGATACTGCACACTGAAGATGGCGGAGCTAACTGGACATCTCAACGCCATGATGGATATCATCAATTTGTAGACATTCACTTTACAACAGACACAGAAGGTTGGGCCGTAACTTCCAATTATTCAGATACCGCGTGGTATTCTACTAATGGTGGTGTTGATTGGCAGCCCTCCCTACTGCCGTATAAGATTTATTGGAATAAAGTCTCTTTCACTAATCCAGATACTGGCTGGATTGCCGGAGGCAGTTCTGGTTTTGGAATCATCCTTCGTACCAACAATGGGGGTCAAACGTGGGCTGTTGATCATCAGGCTCCAGAGTCTTTCTTTGGGCTGTATGCGATACCAGGAAAGGAAACCGTTTGGGCCACCGGACTGGGTGGAAATATTGAAAAATACTCACCCTGTACTTTTAATCTTTCCTTATCAGGTCTGACCGGTGATGAAATGCCATGCCAGAATGATACGGCAACTTATTCTGTTAACTCAACGGAAGTAGATGTATTCGAATGGTCCTTTCCAGGGGACTGGTTGATCTATGGCAACCCGAACACTTCAACGATAGAAGTTATCATAGGATCAATGCCCGGGGAGATAAGTGTCATCGGAAAGGATGCATGTGGAAATACTTCTGATGAACTCACGCTCACCTCAAATCCGATCGGTGTTCCTGTAGCATCAATCACGGAGAGTGATGGTATCCTGACATGCAATCTTGGATCCGGATTCTATCAATGGCTCAAGGATGGCGTTCCTGTTTCGGGAGCTGAAGGACAATCCTATATTCCAACCTCCACCGGAAAATATGAAGTAGTGGTGACCATGTTTGCCACAGGCTGTCAGTCGAGGTCAAACGGAATCGATATCCTTATCAACTCTGTCATAAACGAATACAATGATCAGCTGCATGTATATCCTAATCCTGTTTCTGGTCACCTTTACCTGACAAAAATGGAAGGCAGTGCTCTTTCAGAAAATGCTAAAATTTCAATTCAAAACGTGGATGGTAAAGTCTTACCTGTGAGTCAATACGCTTTTGGTCAATTAGATGTTTCTAACCTTCAGGATGGCATTTACATTCTGATAATAGAGGATAAAGGTCAGTACTTCAGGGCGAAAATTGTGGTTAGGAATGGCGGCTAGAGGGTGGCAAAATTGAAGTGTAAAAAAAGTGTTAAATGTGCTCCAAACCTCCTCACAATCAAACAGTTAAGACAGTGTGGCACACCTAGGTGTGCCACACTGTCGTAACTGTTTGATTATCAACGTCTCCAGGGGTGTTTTAACTAAATTTCGATTTCGGGTAAAAATCACTTTTTACCTTCTTTAGCACCCATGGCAACTATATTTTTATCCTAAGCCAGGTTATGGAAAACATGCTGAACATCCTCGTCAGCCTCCAGGCGAGCCATTAACTTGAGTACTTCCTCGGCCTGGTCTTCCGGCAATTCCACGGTGGTGGAGGGTATCCATTCAAATTGTGAATTCAGCACCTTTATATCCATGTCCTCAAGTGCCTTTTGCATTTTCCCAAAATCAGCAAATGCACACCTTACCACCAGGACTTCTTTCCCATCTTCTGTCACACCATCACCCATCTCCTGGAGTCCGTGATCTATCAAATCAAGTTCAAGGGCCTCCGGATCCAGGTTTTCCGGTGACAGATTGAAAACCCCCATTTTATTGAATTGAAAACTCACACTGCCGCTGGTGCTCAGGGCACCGTTACCTTTATTGAAAGCGGAACGAACATTGGCTACTGTACGGACTATATTATCTGTAGCGGCTTCGACGATCACGGCTACTCCATGAGGACCGTAACCTTCGTACATCACCTCCTCATAATTGGCCATGTCCTTACCCATCGCCCGCTTGATCGCGGCTTCAACCTTGTCTTTGGGCATGTTGACGCTCTTGGCATTCTGCATGGCGCGTCGGAGGGAAGAATTATTATCAGGATCCGGGCCACTGGCTTTTACCGCTATCGCTATTTCCTTTCCGATCCGCGTAAATTGTTTGGCCATCCGGTCATACCGGGCAAACATACTTGACTTGCGTACTTCGAATATTCTTCCCATCATTTATGCATTTAGGCGCGCAAAGGTAATGACAATAGAGCTATTAACACAGTTTAACGTGAACACTGTCCGCATTAACACTATCGCAAGAACTTAACTTGCGGCCTATGCCTTAATTTTGACCTTGAAACCAAATCAAAAAACATTGCGATGAAAACCATTTACCTCCTCCTGCTTTCCTTCATCACCCTTGGATTATTGTCCTGCGATGATGATTACTCTGCTGACCCGATCTCCGTTACGTATGATACGATCCCTTTTGAAAAAATAGATCTTGCCACTTCCTCTGACATTCGTATCGTGCAGGCTAATTACTTCCAGGTAATAGTTGAAGGCCAGGAAAGAGATGTCTATGATACTGAAGTACGTGTGGCGGATAACTGGCTAATCATCGAAGAGCATGGCTCCATTGATCAGCACCAGGTGATCACCATCTTCGTTCCTGAAATCCGTCAGCTAGATTCCTATGGCAGCAGTGATATTTATGGGGAAAGTGAATTTCGGCAAAACGGCAATATGGAACTCGGACTTTATGGTTCAGGAGAAATCGATATGTACCTCGACCTGGATAACCTTGACGTCTTTTTATCAGGTTCCGGCGACGTATACGTTGAAGGATTTGCAGACAACGTAGACATTGCCAATACAGGCAGCGGATGGGTCAGGTCCTTTAATCTGAATTCGGATTTTTCAGACATTACCATTTCCGGAAGCGGTAGTGCTGAAGTAACTGTTGACAATGATCTTGACATTTTGATCTCCGGTAGCGGTGATGTTTTTTATAAAGGACACCCTGTTATCAGCTCCTCGATAACCGGATCAGGAAAAGTGATTGATGCTAATTAGGGAATAGGAAGCAGGAGACAGGAAGCAGGAGTTAGCAGTGAGAAGCTAGCAATTAGCAGTTATTTTGTGAGAGCCTCTTCGACCTCTTTAGCCCTTTCAGTATTCTAAGGTTTTGAATCCTCCAAAAAATTTCGCAACGCAGTGAATCCTCCTCTGCTCTTCAGCCTTTCTGCCTCTTTAGCCCTTTTAGCCTTCTTCGACCTCTTCGGCCTCTTTGTCCTCTTCAGCCATTTCCCGTTTATTCCTACTTTCGTAGCCACCTATTTATTATGGCTAAGAAAAAGAAAACATCTGCCCCGGCACCTGCATGGTATAAACATACATGGTGGCTGATTCCAATGATCGCCATCCTGATCTATATTCCATCCTTCAATGCGGATTTTACGCTTGATGATGTGCTCATTGTGGAGGACAACACTTTCGTCAAGTCACTTGATCAGATACCTGCCATCTGGACATCGCATTACTGGGCTGGCAAAGTCGACGCCACGGATACCGGATTGTACAGGCCGCTGACGCTGACCACCTATAATTTACAATATGCACTGACGGGTGAATCACCGGCAGCCTTTCATATACTAAACATACTTCTTCACGCGCTCGTGTGTCTAATGGTGATGACAATGGCCTCACTCCTGTTTTTGGATTTCAGGCTGGTGATCATTTCAGGGTTGTTGTTTGCCATCCACCCTATCCATACTGAAGCTGTTGCGGGCATCGTAGGACGGGCGGAGATATTAGCTGCCTTATTTATACTGACATCGATGGTGTGTTATCATCAATGGCGACAAAAAGGAGAAATAAAATGGTTGGTGCTCATGCTCGTTTCTACGCTTGCGGCTATTACTTCGAAGGAACACGGATTCCTGATGATAGCGATTATGGCATTGCAGGAAACCTATTATTATTTCACCACCAAAACGTTTTCATGGAGTGAGCGTAAAAAGTGGATAGCCTTTGGAAGTGTGGCCATCCTTTCGCTTGGAATGTGGATGGTTCGGAGTTCGATTACGGGACCGACTGCTTCCCATGAGTTATGGGCAAATGTTGGATCAGCCGATCGTATGGCTACATCCGTGCGGACTTCTGCCGAATACATTGGTTTACATCTCTGGCCGTTCCCACTATCTGCTGACTATTGGATTGATGAGGTGCCCATCGTGGGTTTTGGCAATGTAAAAGTGCTATTTGGGGTATTTGTTATCCTGGGCATGCTGAGTCTTGCCTACTATCTCAGACGAAAATTACCAGTGGCTTCATGGGGAATCCTTTTTTTCTTCCTGATGCTACTTCCAGTTTCCAATTTTGTTTTTGCGGCCGGATTTCTGAAGGCGGAACGGATCCTCTACATCCCTTCCATTGGTTTGATCCTGTTGATGTCTGTAATGCTCACGAAGGTGCTTGACCTCAAGTCAGGCAGGATACCCGGGTTTATACTGCTTGGCCTGTTTCTCCTTCTTTTCACATGGCGCAGCTGGACAAGGTCAGGTGACTGGAAAAATAACTACACCCTGGCTGTAGCTACACTTCAAACCTCACCTAATAGTCCACGGTTTAACAATATGATGGGCCTTGAACTCAGGGCACAAAATAAAAACGATGAGGCCCTGGCCTTTTTTGAAAAGGCCGTGCAAGCAAATCCAAACCACGTCCCGGCTCTTGTCAACCTTGGCATGCAGTACTCTTATTTCAACAGGCAGCAGGAAGCTGGAGACCTCCTCGAGAAGGCCCTGACCCTGGAGCCCGGAACCCTTGCCACCTATGCTAACCTTATGTCTGTCTACCGGACAACCGGTGCCCATGACAAGAACATAGCTATCGCTGAAAAAGCCATGCAACGTTTTCCCCAGTCTGCCGCTATCATGTGGAATGCAGCTAATGCTTATCAACTGGCAGGGAATATGGCCAGAGCTAATGAAATACGGGCAAAAGCACTGGCCATAGATCCAAATATCGGGGGCGGAAAATAAAATAGTTATATATTATAAAAAAACATTATATTTGTAGGGTAACTTAATTGAAAATAAGTGTTGAGTCATCAACATATTGTGTTTCAGGATCGTTATACTTACAATTATATCCCATGATGCGCTTATTTAATCGAATCTTAAACCTCTTCCGGGGTCGAAAGACGCCGAAGCCTGTTCCCGCAGGTCCGGTTCAAAAGGAAGAGTATGAACGTTGGTTAGGTATCTGAACAGTACCTTTTCGTTCATGAACATATCAATCGGTCTTCTTGCCCAGTCAAGTCCTTGAGAGGTTTATACCTTACCACTTCCTTCATGTTAGCTTTTTTACATTATTATTTTCACAATGTGAGAATATTGTAATTTTTTTATGACAAATAAAATTTAGACAATGTCTTTTAAGTATTTGTTAATAAACAAAATACATATTGCATTAAAATAATATGCATTACAATTGGCCTACGCTCAGGAAAAAAAGACTTTTCCCTCTTGTATTTTTCTAATTGGTATTATATTTGTCCCCGGTCACGGGGAACCTGACCAATTGACTCTCACCACCTTGTATCTGAGCAAGCTGGGCTTTTTATAAAGGAAATTGTATTACCATGAATATTTTCCTCAAAGGACGACACCCAAATCGTCTCCATAAACCATTGCTTAGCGCGCTTATCCTGAGTGCAGCCATCTTCTATCTGGGATGTACACATGATTACGTGGCGGATCTGGATCTCGATCTGACAAACTCCCTTAACATAAACTCCAAGACTGGGTCATACCAAGGGTACATCATGCCATCGAGCACAGATTATGCTTCTCTTCCTAACCAGGATCCTAAAAATCCAGTTACCGCAGAGAAGGTCGCGCTTGGTAAAATGTTGTTTTTCGAAACAGGTATTGGGCTCGAACCGAAGTACCCGGTATCCAAACAGGCATACTCTTGCAGCAGCTGCCATATTCCGGAAAGAAGTTTTACTGCAGGCCGCTTCCAGGGCATTGCTGATGGCGCTGTTGGGTTTGGCATCAGTGGTGAGAAAAGAAAAAAGAATCCATATTATGACGGCAGCGAAGTTGATGCACAAGGTGCTCGCCCGCTTCCGGTCATCAATACAACCTATGTCACTAATGCACTCTGGGCTGGTACTTTCGGATCTTTCGGAGTGAATACAGGTACCGAATCTGTCTGGAGCCAGGACACCCTGGTGGAAATAAACTACAAAGGCCTGATGGGACTGGAGGCCAACAATGAAAGAGCACTTATTGTACACCGTCAGTTGATCAACAAACAGATCACAGATTCATTAGGGTATACAGCTATGTTTGACGAAGCTTTTCCGGAAATACCAGAAAGTGAGCGCTATACCAGACAAACTGCAGCCTTTGCCATAGCCGCTTATTTCAGGACCATTCTCACGAATGAGGCTCCCTTCCAAAACTGGCTTAAGGGGGATGTGACAGCGATGACCGAACAACAAAAAAGAGGCGCAATCCTTTTCTTTGGAAAAGCAGGTTGTGTCAGTTGCCATAATAGTCCCTCACTCAACAGTGATCCACATTTGTTTTTCTCATTAGGCGTCAACAATCATTACCAGACCGGATATAGTGTGTTCAGGACAGACAGCCATGACAAAAGGAACCTGGGGCGCGGTGGATTTACTGGCCGGGAAGAAGACATGAATCAGTTTAAAGTTCCACAGCTCTACAACCTGAAGGACTTCGGATTTTATTTTCACGGCGCCAGCAAGACAAGCCTTAAAGATGTAGTGGAATACTTTAATAACGGGATTCCGGAAAACAAGGATATTCCTGGCACTCAAATCACCCCTCTCTTCAGGCCACTGCACATGACGCAGGATGAAATGGATGACCTTACCGAGTTTCTGGCAAACGGACTACATGATCCGAATATGCTGCGGTACAAACCAGAGTTGACTATGTCAGGAAAAGTATTCAGTATTCAGTATTCAGTATTCAGTATTCAGTATTCAGTAATCATCAGTAATCAAGGAGCAAGTCGTAGGGTAAATTGAAAACATGATGGACCAACTTATAAAGCACCGGAGCAGGTTGCTCTGCATCGGTTTTGGGGTCATGTACTTTTGGTTCGGTGCCTTGAAATTTTTCCCGGGCCTGAGTCCGGCAGAGGCCTTAGCTAAAGCTACCCTGGACAAACTGACCCTTGGGTTGATTCCATCTACTATTTCCTATACCATGCTTGCCATGTGGGAAGTAACCATCGGTATATTCATGCTCCTGAATATGCCTAAGAGATGGATCATCTACATCACCATACTCCATTTGCTGTTCACCTTTACGCCGCTTTTCCTGCTACCTGAAGCAGCTTTCGGACAGCCTATATACTCGCTTACTTTAGTTGGTCAGTATATTATTAAAAACGTCGCCCTGCTTGCCGCATTGCTGTTTTTACTGCAGAGAAAAGAACCCGGCAATCCTTAAGGCATAAATGAATTTATCCTGCAGTTCTTTAATATTCGTACAAGAACTGCTTCAATATATTTACCTGACTAAGGTTACATTCCCAGCTATAATCTCTGAACCCTGGCCTTCCTGGTTGATCTTGATTATAAAAGTATATACACCCGGATTGAGTATACTCCCACGGAAATAACCATCCCATCCGGCTGTTGGGTCATTGATGCTGATTTCTTTTGCTTCAAATAACAGACTCCCCCACCTATCGAATATTGACATTTCATAGGTCGAAAGTGTGGGACCACTGCCTGATAAGAAAAAGTAATCATTGATACCATCAAGATTCGGAGAAAAAATATTCGGAACATAGTAGTTTAATACCTCCGAAAGAAAGACCCGGAATGAATCTATAGATGTGCAGCCTGCCGTATTAGTTACAGCAGCGTAGACATATTGTTCCTGGTTGATAGGCCCGACAGAAGTGACCGGGCAGGTTGGGCATACGACTGGATCAAACGCTTCCCATAGGACTGATGACCATTCTACTCCTGAGTCAATCTGAATAGGAATCACTTCACCCTTCGTGGCCAATACATCAGGTCCGGCATCCACTGTATATGGGGGACCGGCTTCGAGTATAATTCCAGCCAGGGTGTCTCTGCACATGGCCGCATCCTCAGCGACAAGAATAAATTCCCCAGGAGAAAGAGAGCTCCATTCCATAATCGTATCAAAAGGCCCGCCATTGAAACTGAAAACATACGGAGGCAAACCTCCATCCACCGAGGTAGCCAGGATAGAAGCATCTTCTAAACCCATACAAGTTTCATCTCTTGTCAAAACATTTATCTGCAGACTATTCTGCAGATATTGGATGATGAATAAACTATCACATCCCAGGGATGAAATATAGTAAAAGGTATCCCCTGGAACCTGCGGAGAAACACAAAGCCATTGGGTATCCCTGGAGATCAAGGCAGGCAGCCATAGCGTCTCAATCTGCAGTACCGTATCACAATATTGTCCAGGTATGGTCTCTATCGATATACCGGCCATAGCAGTATCACATGATATATTCTGAACAAATTGTGTATCCGGATTTACATTCACCTGATAATACAATAAAAACAAGCTGTCGCATCCAATTTGATCAATGAGTAAAACCATTTCCACCATTGTGTCAGGACCAAAACAAACGTATTCCATTTCCAACAATGTGTCAGGCGGAACATACATATTAGTCATCAGGATAATACTATCGCATCCATTGATACCTGGCAAGACCATGCTGAATGTTCCAGTGTCGGCAGGACTACACACCCTTGTCGTCAAAAGTGTTGTGTCCAATGGAATAAAACGATAGTTGGTGATGAAAATAGAATCACAAGGGTCAGCTTGTATCTGGAGGGTATCTGAAAAATTTACGCCTTGGCCGCACAATACAATTTCATCCTCGACGATGTATTGATCGCCTGAAAAAAGAATAGTGCTGATGACGACACTGTCACAACCATCAGCACCCAACAGGTACATCGTATCAATCGATACAGCTGCCGTGTCACAGGTAAAGGTCAGTATCTCGATCGTGTCGGATGGAGTCAGCACTGAAGTAAGGATATGCAGACTGTCACAGCCAAACCTATTGGTAAAATAAACTGTGTCTATACCAGCAAGCAAAGGATCGCATGTAAACATCTCCATCCTGATTGTGTCTGATGCGGCCAGCAATGCGGTACGGATGAAGAGACTGTCACAGCCATACTGGTTGACAAAGAAAGTGGTGTCAGTAACGGCCAGCAGTGGGTCACAAACCAGCATACTGTCAAAGATCAGATCAGCCGGTATAAACATTCGATTAGTAATGACCTGCAAACTGCAGAATTGATTTACCTGAAACGAGGTGTCGATGCCTGCTGACTGAATATCACAGGTATACATCGTGTCAAGGACGGTTTCAAAAGTATCCGTTTGAATAATCAAAGCAGAGAAACTCAATACATTAAAGCATAGATCCTCGGCTACAAATAAGACCTCGGTGGTATCTTCATTGATGGTACCTGAAAAATCATTTGAGAAGGTGACATTACCACATGCATCAATGACAGATGCGCCTCCATTTGTATCCAGCCACTGCACTACTTCATCGAGCCCGGCACCTGAGCAGGTCAAGACAAGATCCTGAGGCAATTGGACAAGCTCAGGCTCATTTGTATCCGTATACCTAAACACCGCCTGCATTGAAGTCTGATGACCACATTCGTCTGTGGCAATGAAGTCAACAAGGATTTCACCACAGCTTCCGGAAAATGTGGAATCATATTCAACAGACAAATTCACCACTCCACATTCATCTGAGACAGAAGCACCACCAAAATCATTGATCCAAAGTAAAAACTCCGGCAAATAGTCCGGACAAGGTATATTCAGGCCGACTGGTGGGGCAGTAAACACTGGAGGTAATGTGTCTTCATAAATGATCACCTGGGACATTGCTGCTGTGTTACCACAGAGATCTGCGGCAATCCATGTATAGTTAATGACTCGGTTACAGGGTGGTCCGGTTTCAGATTCTTCCAGCAGCAGAAAAGCGCCCTGGTCGCAATCAGTGATTTCCGGCGGTTGCGCAACAGGTATATCCTCCAGGCAAAATACGAGGTAAGGCCCAGGGTTAAAATTCACAAACTGAGGTGGATCTATATCCTCTGAGCAGGTGCATGTGCAAGCGTTATAGGAAAATGTAATGCATCCAGTGAAATCACAACCACATTCCAGGAAAACAGTAAGACATAATTCATACTCACCAAATGCAGCGTAGGTATGTGTTACCACTTGACCTGTGCCTGATTGACCATCCCCAAATGACCAGGCCCATTGCGCTTCTTCAAATCCAGGTGGAAAAGGATTCAGTGATCCTTCAAATGTAAAGGTGCTACCGGATTGGTTTGCGCATGCAATGTCAACCTCTACATTGGGATCCAAAATCTCAGGTGTTGAAAGCTTGACATCATCAACTCCAACATCCAAACCACCGGTTGGAGCATTTAAAAACAAAAGTTGAGTATTGGCAGGATCTAACTGCATAATTGATGGGATGATGATTTGCTCCCATTGGTTGCTTGTCGATGGAAATGATCCAAGCACTTGCCAGGAGGGCTGCACCGTAATTGGTGGAATCCCTGAATTGCCTATAGGTTGATTGACCAGCCCGCTGGCGAGGTAGACATCAAGATCACCTGAGCCAGCATTGAGACTCCTGAAATAAAAAGACAGGCAGTAGGTTGAATCTGTTGACAAAATCAATGTCTGGAAGAAGCCTTCATTGTTAGCACCAAGGCAGGCGTAATAATCCCCTTCACTGGGATTGTTAGAACAGACAGAAGGCGTACCCCATGCAGCTTCCCATCCTATCATACATCCCTGGTTAAACGACCCATTTATTAACCCCCCTGGGGGAACAGTGCCGCAAGGCGGTCCAACCGTTTCAAATCCAGGGTTGATCAGGTGATTTTCGTCACATTGACTGGACAATGGTAGATAACTGATGAGCATGGCGAGGACTAATATCCAAAATCGACTATCCATCTTCTCTTGCTGATACATGTTGGTAAAAATACAGCATTGCTGTCCGAGTTGTTTCGCTTCCAGAGTCTGATCCATGTAAAATTTAGAGCCTGGCTATTTTTCCTTAAAGACTACTTTTGCCATATGAAATGGGCAATATCGCTGACATCACCTCATACCTCGAATGATGAGAAAATTGTTGAATATGGAAACCTGGTCCAGGAGGGATCATTTCCACTTTTTCAGTCAGTTTGAAGAACCCTTCTTTGGCATTACTGCTGATATAGATTGTACCATAGCCTATGATGCCTGTAAGGCAAGGGATTGTTCTTTCTTCCTGTATTATCTGCATAAATCCCTTCTTGCTGCCAATTACATCGAACCGTTCCGTTACCGGATTATCGATGGAGCAGTTTGGGTTTACGACCAGGTGAATGCTTCTCCTACGATCAACAGGCCTGATGGGACCTTTGGATTTGCGTACATGAATTTCGAACAAGACTTCCATCTCTTCCTGGTCAATGCCCGTATCGAAATGGAGCGTGTCAGGCACACCAAAGGCCTCGAACCGGCCATAGCAGGTGAGAATGTGATTCACTACTCTTCCATGCCCTGGATCCATTTTACAGCGATCTCCCATGCCCGCAGCTTTGTTTTCAAAGACAGTATTCCCAAGATCACTTTTGGCAAGATGCGCGAAGTGGATGGCAAGAAGTTAATGCCCGTTGCTATTCATGTGCATCATGGCCTGATGGATGGGTGGCATGTGGGGCAGTTCATGGAACACTACCAGGAGGTGATGGATAAAGGCTGAGATGAAGGCTGGGGCGAGGGTTTTGTAAAATTTCAATATAAAAAGATAAAAAACTCTTTATATATTAAAAGACCTGTTATATTTGACCCTGAAATCACTCAACCATCTAACAAATACGTAGCTAATGTTCTCTAAGACATGTGAATACGGGATCAAAGCAATGATTTTTGTAGCGCAGAAATCAAAGGATGGCTCGCGTGTCGGGATCAAGGATATCGCGAAAGGGACCGATGCGCCAGAGCATTTTGTCGCTAAAATCATGCAGGAATTGGGTCGTAAAAAACTCGTTCATTCTGTCAAAGGGCCGAACGGGGGCTTTTATATGGACCAATTTGACCTCCAGACGTCGCTGGCGGATATCGTCCGGGCCCTGGATGGAAATTCCATCTATAGTGATTGTGTCCTGGGGCTGAAAACCTGCAATGAAAAAAAACCTTGCCCGGTGCATGACCAATACAGGGACATCAAGAAAAACCTAATCAAAATGATCGAAGAGAATACCATCGGTGACTTCAATACAAAACTGGATTCAGGCAAATTCTTTTTAGTAAATTGATTTTTTAAACCCATAATAAAAGACAAAAAGATATTATATTCTTTATAAGAATCATGGTGCCTGATAAAACAAATACCCTCACCCTCTGCGACCATTGTGGCGACACCTGTTACCAAAAGCCTGTCATGCTTGGGGAGAAAATGTTTTGTTGCGATGGATGCCGAAGTGTCTACCAGATTCTCAACGACTATAATCTCTGCGCATACTACGATCTCAACAATCATCCGGGGATCACCCAGAAATCAAATGTGCGTAAAGACAAGTATGCTTTCCTGGACAATTCGGATATCGCTAAGAAACTAATCCAGTATGCAGACAGCAGCCAAACCCATGTTACTTTTTATCTTCCACAAATCCACTGCAGCAGTTGCCTGTGGCTCCTGGAAAATATACGCAGGATCAACCCCGCCATCCTTTCGTCCAGAGTCAATTTTACCAAAAAAGAAGTCTTCATCACCTTTGATCCTTCGCTGATAACACTCCGGGAAGTTGTGGAGACCCTCACCCACATCGGTTATGAACCGCACCTGAGCCTGGAAGAAGTATCCACCTCACAACTCCGTAAAATCGACCGGACAAGGTGGTATAAAATAGGTCTTGCAGGGTTCTGTTTTGCTAATATCATGATGCTGAGTTTTCCTGAATATTTCGCCGACGGTGAAGTCCTGGAGCCTATCATCAAGAGCACGCTCACCGCTATCATCGTAGTGCTTTCATTGCCGGTGATTACGTATTGTGCCAGTGAGTTCTTTGTCAATGCATGGAATGGACTGAAAAATAAATACCTCAACATCGATGCTCCAATTGCCCTTGCACTGGTAATTACTTTTGGACGCAGCATGTATGAACTTTACACAGGAACAGGATCTGGTTATCTGGACAGCATGAGTGGCATTGTATTTTTTATGCTGGTCGGCAGATGGTTGCAGGACAGGACCTACCAGACTATTTCTTTCGACAGGGATTTCAGGGCATTTTTTCCAATCGCGGTCAATATACTCAAGGATGGTGCTGTTAAGGCCGTTCCGGTAGACCAGGTCAAGGCAAATGATGTCATCCAGATTCATCATGAAGAGCTGATTCCGGTAGATGCCATGCTGTCGAAAGGCACTGCAGAGATCGACTATAGTTTCGTCACGGGTGAAAGTCTTCCGGTACAAATCAATAAGGGTGAAATCATCTATGCCGGTGGCAAACAGACAGGAGGCATCATCGAACTCGTGGTTGTCAAGGAAGTCTCCCAATCGTACCTCACCAACTTATGGAACAAAGAAAGCCCTGCAGATGCAACCACAACATCCTATTCTTTCATTGATGCGCTGAGTAAATATTTTACTTACATCGTATTAGTGATAGGGGCTATTGCCGGAGGCTATTGGCTGTGGCAAGGTCAGCCTCACCTCATGTGGAATGCGCTCACGACCATCCTCATTGTCGCCTGCCCATGCGCATTGCTATTGTCTGCCAACTTTACCCGAGGGAATATCCTGCGTATCTTATCTAACAACAAATTCTATCTCCGAAATGCGGGGGTCATCGAAACGATGTCCCGCATCAACACGATCGTATTTGACAAGACGGGAACACTCACCCAGAACAATAAAATGAAAGTGCGTTACGAAGGAGAGGTGATGTCGCAGGAGCTTAAGAGCCAGATAGCCTCGCTTCTTGTTCATTCGAGCCATCCTTTAAGCAAAGCCGTATTACACTATCTGTCGACTCCAGTCATCAATGATCCAGACAGTTTTAAAATTATAGACAACAAAGGGATAGAAGGCTGGATAGATGAACATCATTTCCGGATTGGCTCTCCATCATTTGCAGGCGTTGAGGTGACAGATCAAAGGGAAAGCGCTGTGGTCGTCAGCATGGATAACCGGACTATCGGAACGTTCCGCATAACCAATGCATATCGCATAGGCATTTTCGACCTTTTCAAATCCCTTATACCTCAATACAAACTGGCCCTTATATCCGGTGACAATCCTGCTGAAGAAAAGACATTGCGCGAAAAGATGGGCGTGGAAAGTGAATTACTTTTTGAGCAGTCTCCGCATGACAAACTTGCCTACATCACCTATCTCAAGGAAAATAAAAAGGCGAATGTCCTGATGATCGGGGATGGGCTCAATGATGCCGGCGCGTTGAAGGAAAGCCATGTTGGTCTGGCGGTATGCGATGATGACAATAATTTCACGCCTGCTGCTGATGGCATCATCCATGCTTCAAAGGTATCCATACTGGATAAGATCCTGGCGTATGTACGATCCGGCAGATCCATCATTATGTTCAGTTTCGGAATCTCGATCATCTATAATATCATCGGCTTATATTTTGCAGTTCAGGGTACCCTATCGCCGATTATTGCCGCGATACTGATGCCTTGCAGTTCGATATCGATTATCCTGATTACGTATGGATTAAGCGAGTTGATGGCGAAGAAATACAAACTGGCAGGGGGCAAGGAGCAAGGAGCAAGGAGCAAATGAAAAATGTTTGCTGAGGCTGAGGCGAAGTAAACGCTCCGAAACTAAAACTGAACAATGGCAACTGAATACTGATAATTGACAACTGAATACTGATTACTCACAACTCACAACTGACAACTCACATAAAATGAGTGCAATCATCCTTCTTCTTCTCGTCAGCATCTTTATCGCTGGTGGTTTCCTGGTGGCCTTCTTCTGGAGTGTCCGGGACGGGCAGTTTGATGATGATTTCTCGCCGGCGAGGAGGATTCTTTTCGAGGACGACAAAAAGTGAAGAGTGAAAAGTGAAACGAAAAACGAAAAACGAAAAGTGAAAATAGAACACATAAACAAATCAACCAACAAACAATAAGCACATCAACGCATCAACGCATCAACCAATAAACAATAAACATCAATACAAACACGGAATAGAAAACATGGAATTACAGAAATTTACTTACGACAACAGGCTCCCCAAGTTGTTTGCGATAGCAACCATCACCTGGGGTGCAGTGGGAATGTTATTAGGTGTCATAGCCGCCTTTCAGTTGGCATTCCCGGTGCTGAACTTCAGCGAGTATTTTCCTCACCTGGCGTTTGGAAGGCTCAGGCCGGTGCATACCAATGCAGTCATATTTGCATTTGTAGGTAACGGAATTTTCACCGCGGTCTATTATTCCCTTCCGCGATTGCTGAAAACATCGATGTGGAGCAATCTGCTCGGCCGAATTCACTTCTGGGGCTGGCAGACCATCATTGTACTAGCAGCAGTGACCTTGCTGTGCGGAATCACCACCGGCAAAGAATATGCTGAGCTTGAATGGCCGATTGATATCCTTATCACTCTGATCTGGGTGGTGTTTGGTATCAATATGTTTGGAACCATTCTGACCAGGCGTGAGCGTCACTTGTATGTTGCGATTTGGTTCTTTATTGCTTCCTGGGTGACTGTGGCCATGCTGCACATTGTCAATTCCGTGGAAATTCCGGTTTCTTTATTTAAAAGCTATTCCTGGTATGCAGGTGTGCAGGATGCGCTGGTACAATGGTGGTATGGACACAATGCTGTTGCGTTTTTCCTTACTACTCCTTACCTGGGTCTGATGTATTACTTCCTGCCAAAAGCTGCGGATCGTCCTGTATATTCCTACAGGTTGAGTATCGTTCACTTCTGGAGTCTGATCTTTCTCTATATCTGGGCTGGTCCTCACCACCTGTTATATACCGCGCTCCCTGAATGGGCTCAATCCTTAGGAACTGCATTCTCCATTATGCTGATTCTGCCGAGCTGGGGTGGTATGCTCAATGGTCTGTTTACCTTGAGAGGAGCCTGGGACAAAGTGCGTGAAGATCCCGTACTTAAGTTTTTTGTTGTCGCTGTCACCGCTTATGGTATGAGCACATTTGAAGGCCCGATGATGTCGCTCAAAAATGTCAATGCCATCTCCCACTACAGTGACTGGACAGTTGCGCACGTACACATTGGCGCTTTAGGATGGAACGGCTTCCTGACTTTCGGTATGCTGTATTGGCTGATCCCTAAATTGTTTAATACCACGCTTCACTCCCGCAAGATGGCTGGCACGCACTTCTGGATTGGCACTCTTGGAATCCTGCTCTATGCGATTCCGATGTACTGGAGTGCGTTCCGTACCTATTTCATGATGAAAGCGTTCACACCGGAAGGGCAGTTACAATACCAGTTTATTGATGTTGTTCAAACAATTATTCCCTTCTATATACTTAGGGCTATCGGTGGGACTATATTCCTCGTCGGTGTCATCCTGATGATCATCAACCTCTGGAAAACGGCCAAAAAAGGTACTTTCCTCAAAGAAGAATATGGCGAAGCTCCTGCACTGGAGAAAAAATACGTAGCACCTAAGGGAAGTTTCTGGCATAGTGTCATCGAGCGCAAACCGCTCATGCTTTTGGTTCTGAGTCTTATTGTGGTTGCCATCGGTGGTCTTTTTGAACTGGTGCCCACCTTTCTCGTCAAATCCAATATCCCGACCATTGCTTCTGTGAAACCGTATACTCCACTGGAGTTACAAGGTCGTGATCTCTATCTGCGTGAAGGTTGTTACAACTGCCACTCCCAGATGATTCGTCCGTTTAGATATGAAGTGACGAGATATGGCGAATATTCCAAAGCAGGTGAATTTGTCTATGACCATCCATTCCAATGGGGTAGTAAACGAACAGGGCCTGACCTCGCGAGAGTTGGGGGTAAATATCCCGATAGCTGGCATTTCAACCACATGTATGATCCTACCTCGATGGTCCCTGGATCGATCATGCCATCTTATCCATTCATGTTTGAAAACGAACTGAATATCGGGACTACCAATTCGAAGATCCACGCCATGCGCAAGATGGGGGTTCCCTATCCGGAAGGATATGAAGCGATTGCCAACGATGATCTGAAGAAGCAGGCAGAAGCGATTGCTGCAAGCCTGAAGAATGAAAAGATAGAGATACCGGCTGACCGCGAGATTATCGCGTTGATCGCTTATCTCCAGCGCCTCGGAACGGATATTAAAGTTAAAGCTGCCACCACTAAATAACGGACCATGAAATTTTCAACTTATCTCGAACAAATCATGGGGGTCAGCATTTTCCCTGTCATCTCCCTGGTGCTTTTTGTTGCCTTCTTTACCGGTGTGCTCATCTGGATCTATAGCATCGATAAAAAAGAGATTGAGCACATGGAAAATCTTCCATTAAACGACTAATCCTAAATCATGAATCGTATAGCAAAACATATGAAAACGATAATTAGCGCAGCGCTGATGCTGGTAAGTGCGGCCATGTATGGACAGGCAACACCTGCCGCCGCGGCCCAAAAGGGTTTCACCATTGACACCAATACGCTGTTGATCATCTTTGCAGTCTTCTTGCTGCTTCCGATCTGGATTCTATCCAATACATTTATTACTGCCGCTAACAGGTACTATGCCAACCGGATTAAATCAGGATCGGCAAAGGTGCTGATCCCATTGGGCTTACTGATGTTGAGTTCATCGCTCATGGCGCAGGGAACCGCTCCGGTCAGCACACCTGGTCTGTCAGCTACAGCCATGACCATCTTACTGATCTGTGTGATCAGTGCTGAATTGCTGCTCATCCTGTTCTTTGCTTCCAAAACCAATGACTTCATCCAGAAAATGGAAGTCAGGGAAATAACTGAAACAAAGCATGGAACGCTGATGGCATGGCTGCAGGCTAAATGGGCGGCTATGAATTTCAAACCCATCGAGGAGGAATATAAAATCGATACCGGCCACAGTTATGATGGTATCCGGGAGCTCGACAATATCATTCCACCATGGTTTACGACCGCCTTCCTGCTGACGATCCTATTCGGTATTGGTTACTTGTACCGTTACCATATCGCCAAGGCCGCTCCGATGCAGATCGAAGAATACCAGAATGAAGTTGCATTGGCCAACCTCAAACACGATGAGTACCTGAAGACACAGGCGAGCAGTATTGATGAAAACAGTGTAACCATCCTGACTGGTGCAGATCTGGATGCCGGCAAGAAGACGTTTGTCACCTTATGTGCCGCCTGTCATAAAGCAGATGGAGGAGGTATGGTAGGACCTAACTTAACAGATGATTACTGGATCCATGGTGGTTCAATTAAAAACCTGTTTACCACCATCAAATATGGTGTGCCTGACAAGGGGATGATTTCTTGGAAAGAGCAGCTCAATCCGCAGCAAATGGCACAGGTAGCAAGCTATATCCTGACACTCAAGGGCACCAATCCACCGGATGCCAAGGAAAAGCAGGGCACCTTGTATGTGCCCGATGCAGTCCCTACAACTGATTCCACAGCCGCTCAGGTTATGCAGCCGGATTCAATGATGAAAAAGTAAAATGACAGAGGAAGAACTATTACACGCAGAGACCTTTCGTGACCGGGTCACCACAGTGACAGAATCCGGAAAACGTAACTGGATCTATGCACTCAAACCATCAGGTAGATTTTATAACTACAGGAATATTGTATCTTATCTCTACCTGATTGTTTTTTTTGTATTGCCATTTATTAAAGTCAATGACAATCCACTTTTCCTGGTCAACATCATTGACAGCAAGTTTATCCTCTTTGGAAAAATATTCTGGCCGCAGGACTTTTTCATTTTTGCGGTGGGGATGATTGCCTTTATTGTCTTTATCGTTTTGTTTACGGTGATCTATGGCCGTCTCTTTTGCGGCTGGGTGTGTCCGCAGACCGTCTTTCTCGAGTTTGTATTCCGAAGACTTGAGTGGCTGATCGAGGGCACGCCCGGAAGGCAAAAAGCACTCCGCGACGGACCCTGGACATTTGAAAAGGTTTGGAAAATGGTGTTGAAGCACACCTTGTTCCTGGTCTTTTCTTTCCTGATCGCCCATGCCTTCCTGGCGTATATCCTGGGTATAGACGAAGTGGTCAAGATCATTGGTGAGCCCTTCTCACAACACATTGGCTTGCTGGTAGGTTTGATTGTTTTTACCCTATTATTTTATTCCGTGTTTGCGTTTGTACGAGAGATCATTTGCACTACAGTATGTCCTTATGGCCGGCTGCAGGGAGTGATGTTTGATAAAGACACCATGCAGATATCCTATGATTACAAACGGGGTGAGGAAAGGGGAAAGCTGAAAAAGACGGAAACCCGGACACTTGGTGATTGTATAGATTGTCACAAATGCGTGATGGTATGCCCTACCGGCATAGATATCCGGGATGGTGTCCAACTGGATTGTGTAGGTTGCACCGCATGCATTGATGCCTGCGATGAAGTCATGGACAAAGTAGGCTTTCCGAAAGGGCTTATTCGTTATGCATCAGAAAACCAGATTGCCAATGGTACCGCCTTCAGGTTTACAACAAAGATGAAGGCATATACAGCCCTGCTCTTTATCCTGCTGGTGGTGATGTCTGTGATGATTGTGACGCGTAAGACCGTAGACACTTATATTTCGAGAGTCAAAGGACAGCTGTACCAGGAAGTGGACGGAGGAAAACTCAGCAATCTCTTTGAAGCCAAGATTCTGAATAAGACCAATAAGGAGATCCCGGTCGAACTAAAAGTAGAAGGAATGTCCGGAGAAATCAAACTGGTCGGTGGACAGCAATTCCTGCTAAAGAAGGAAGCTATCAATGATTATAATTTTTTCGTAGAGATTCCAAAGAGTGAAATACGGGAGCGAAGCAGCAATATCACGATCGGAGTATATTCAGAAGGACAGAAGATACAGTCAGTGAAGACTAAATTTCTGGGGCCGTTTAAATAGCAAGGAGCAAGGGGCAAGGAGCAAGGAGCAAGGGGGCTGTCCGGAGACAGATCTTCATTGATACAGTGGGCAAGGGCAGTGGGCAGTGGGCAGTCTGCAGTGGGCAGTGGGCAGTGGGCAATGGGCAATGGGGAGGAGTTGTTTTAAGTGATGTAACGAAATAGACATTAAAATAATCAGAGATATAATTAACTATTTAAAAAGCAAACTGAAGACTGCAAATTACATATTGCGGACTGAAGACTGCGGACTGAAGACTGAAGACTGAAGACTAAATGAACTGGGGACATAAAATAACAATCGTCATCATACTATTCGTGGCAGGGATGCTGGGCATGGTGTCTTATGCATTGATGCAGGATAATGAGATGATCGATGATCACTACTACCAGAAGGAGCTGGAGTTTCAGGATGTGATTGATGCGAGTCAGAACCTGGTCAATCTGACTAGTGACAACTTAGTCAGTCAGACATTGACCGAGGTTATGATTACACTTCCTGTTGGAACCTTTGAAAAACTCGAAAAAGGGAATATTGAATTACTTCGAATTGATTCGAAAAGCAAGGATGTGCAATTGCCCATAGAAGTAAATGGATGGAATGTCCGTACGATCTCCAAAAGCACTTTGATAAAAGGAATGTATAAGGCGAGAATAAGATGGACGAGTGCGGGCAAGGAGTATTATAAGGAGGAGAGTGTTTTTGTGGGAGGGGAGAGTAGAGAGGTGAGAGGCAGGGCCTAAGGGAAAGGGGAAAGAGAAGCTGAAAACTGATAGCTGAAAAAAATGAACGAGTTATATATCTAAGCATACTGACGGGGCTTTCCATAGGATTCTTAGGGAGCTTTCATTGCATCGGGATGTGCGGACCGATTGCATTGGCATTGCCGGTGCATCGTTTTTCGGGCGTGCAGAAGTATGGGGGGATTTTGTTGTACAATCTCGGGCGTGCGGTTACTTATAGTTTATTAGGATTTGCATTTGGATTGGTGGGCAGCCAGTTTCGGTTGTGGGGATTGCAGCAGGTGATATCGATTGGTGCCGGGGTCATGATCCTTTTATTTATCCTATCGCGATTTTCATTTGCATCGAAGATTCCTGGCATGAACAGATTAAACCTGTGGGTGCAACAAGGGCTTGGGAAGTTGCTTTCGAATGCTAAGAATCCAACCTCCTTGTTTCCTGTCGGGCTGTTAAATGGCCTCCTCCCTTGCGGTCTGGTGTACGTGGCCATTGCTGCTGCTCTGGCGACCATGAGTTCGCTAAATGCTATGCTCCTGATGTTTTCCTTTGGCATCGGCACGATACCCGTGATGGCGGGATTGATGATGTTTGGCCATCTGATATCCATCAATATCAGGCAAAAAATAAACAGAAGTGTTCCATACTTTGTTGGACTCATGGCGGTGATGCTCATCCTTCGGGGAATGAACCTGGGCATACCCTACCTGAGTCCTAAACTCGAGAAAGAGTCAACTGAGGTCAGTTGTTGTCATAAACCTCAGTAGCGTTTTTGAAATTATACCACCTGCTTCATCACGGACCTGCAAAGGCAAAGATCCGTCAACCATTCAACCGTTAAATGATAGTGGTATGTCTACTGATAAGAAAATGAAACCCGAAAGCCTGATGATGTCCTATGGGTATAGGCCGGAGCTTTCGGAAGGGGCGATAAAAAGTCCGATCTTCCAAACGTCAACCTTCGTTTTCAAGAGCGCAGAAGAAGGCAAAGCTTTCTTCGAAGTAGCCTATGGCCTCCGTGAAAAAAAAGAAGGTGAAGTCATGGGACTCATCTATAGCCGGATCAACAACCCTGATCTGGAAATTCTCGAAAACAGATTGTGCCTCTGGGATGAAGCCGAAGAATGCGCGGTATTTGAAAGCGGAATGTCTGCCATCACTACCGTCCTGCTTGAATTTCTAAAGCCAGGCGATCTTGTACTGGCCAGTTCACCTCTGTATGGGGGCACAGATCACTTTATCGAAAAAATCCTTCCGAAATTCGGAATCCATGCTGTGTCTTTCAAGGTTGGTCAGACCAGGGATGAAATCATGCACATCGTGGAAGCAACCGGCATGGCGGATAAACTGGCTCTTGTATTTATCGAGACTCCTGCCAATCCGACCAATGATCTGATTGATATAGCAGGTAGCAAGGAAATCGCAAGGCATTTTTCTACACCTGAACGAAACGTCTTACTTGCCGTAGATAACACTTATATGGGACCGGTATGGCAGCATCCTTTGAAGCATGGCGCAGACCTCATACTCTATTCCGCCACCAAGTATATTGGTGGTCATAGCGATGTGATAGCAGGTGCTTGTCTTGGTTCATCGGAACTGATCACAAGGGTGAAAGGATTGAGGACGTTCTTAGGAAATATGGCCGGGCCCTGGACGGGTTGGTTACTCTTGCGTAGTCTCGAAACCTTAAAAGCCAGGATGGACATCCAGGCCTTCAATGCTGAACGCGTCGCTGCACATCTTAATGAACATCCAAAGATTGAGAAAGTATATTACCTCGGCAACCTGACGGAAGCAGATGGTGAATCCTTCCACATCCGCAACAGGCAATGCCTCACCAATGGCGGCATGATATCATTTGATGTTAAAGGTGGCGAAAAAGAAGCTTTTACATTTCTCAATTCTTTGAAACTCATCAAACTGGCGGTGAGTCTCGGAAGTACGGAAAGCCTCGCCGAACATCCTGCTACGATGACGCATGCAGATGTGGAACCTGAGCATAAAGAAGCCCTTTCCATTACTGAAAAAATGATCAGGCTCTCTATTGGCGTGGAAAACTATCATGACATCCTGAGTGATATAGACCAGGCCCTCGGGAAGATTCCTCTCCGCGTTGAATCAAATCAGGAGGAAAAGCAATTGCATTTGGTATAGATAGATTTTGAAAGGAATATTATAAGATGTGGTGCTTCAAAACGCCCATTGGGGGACGGGTGTGTTATTTCCTCCATCCACCACCCATTTCCATGATCCGTCTACACCTTTCTTCCACGCTGTAAAATAGTTGCCATAGTAGGATGTATCAGGAGTTACCAACTTCCAGATACCAAACGTGTATCCGAGTTCACCAGATCTGGAAGCTTCGGCCCTGAATGGCTTCCAGGAGATTTCTTTTGAACCAGAAGCACTGGCCCACTCCTTCTTCAGGGCTTCTTTACCCAGTATAGGCAGCCTGCCTTCATCAGGTTTGATAAGACTATCATGAGCAAAGGAAAGGAGGGCTTGATAAAAGCCTTCCTTACCCGCCATTGCACTCATCGTGCTATCGGCTCTGATGATCTCTAATCTGGCCGACTCACTCAGGTCCGGAGGTGTCTGCACACAGGCGGTGAGGAGCAGAACGAATGGAAACAGGATTTTCATCTACAGTAATATTTAGTTATTGTCAAAATGGCCGCACTGGCTTTTACTCTTAGCCAGCACTTGGTTGATGAAGAAAATGGAAGATAGCCGACATTTCCATGTATAACGTTTGAAATCATGTCCATGCTCCTGAGTACAAATGAAATTTAATTGACTCCTTCCTCAATGAGGATTACTAAATTTACCTTTCGACTACTTTTAAACAAATAACGATACCTAATGCAAAAGTTTCTCACTCTATACCTGCTATTGACGAGCACCTGTATTTATTCGCAGAGCCTCCCTACAGAAATGTATCTATCTCCCGATGGAAAAACCCTATACACCGGTGGAAAAGCTCCAACTGGGCTTTATGAAAAAACTATTATCAGGGATATACATCTTGATTTTCCCCAAGCCAACTATTGGACTTTGCTGACCAACAATTATGAAAGTGAAACAGAAATCCCCGCTACGATGACGGTGGACAATGTGACCTACGATAGTGTGGGTGTAAGGTTTAGAGGAAACACCTCCTACTTTATGATTGGCAACTCATCCAAAAAATCATTTGCCGTCAGTTCAGACTTCATCCATGCTGATCAGGTTTTTATGGGTTACAAGAATCTCAAGTTTAATAATGCGCACCAGGACGCCAGTTTTATGCGGGAGGTTGTGTATTGTCAGATGTCAGCGCGTCACACGCCTATCGCAAAAGCAAACTATATCCACCTCTTCCTGAATAATCAAGACTGGGGTATTTATCCCAATATCCAAGCCATTGATAAAACCTTTCTGGATGGCTATTTTATGAGTAATGATGGTGCGCGTTTCAGAGCCACCACCGAAGAAACAGGCATGGGAGGCGGAGGTCCGGGCTGGGGTGATGGAAAAGCCGGCATGAATTACCTTGGTGCAGACACCTCAACCTACCAGGAAAACTATGAGCTCAAATCAAGTGACATCGAGGATCCATGGCAAAAACTGATAGATGCCTGCCAGATTCTGGGCACAGCCACTGCCTCCAATATGGAAACTGTCAGCGCGAAGATTGATATTGACAAAGCACTCTGGTTTCTTGCAGTAGAAAATATATTTTCGGATGATGATAGCTATATCATGAAAGGCAAAATGGACTACTACGTCTATTATGAGCCCGAGACGGACCGGACAACACCTCTTGAATATGATGGCAATTCCACCTTTCAAACCAATACAGCAACAAGTAATAACTGGGGACCTTTCAAGAATGTATCCAATGCTAATTATCCCCTGCTGAATAAACTGCTCAACATACCCCAGTGGAGACAGCGGTATCTCGCGCATTACAGGACCATCCTTCAAGAAACATTTACGACTGAAAAGGCAAATGCCCTGATTGATTCGCTCAATCTGCAAATCAAAGACCTGGTCAATGCGGATACGAAAAAGCTATACTCTTATGCCCAGTATACAAGCGAAGTGTCGGCTTTGAAAACCTTTGTGGCAAACCGACGCAACTTCCTGCTCTCCAATTCAGAAGTTGCGCAAGTGGCACCGGTGATACAGTCAGCACCTTATTACAACAGTGCTCAGATTGAATATCAACCACCTGTTGCGGATGAAACTGTCTATGTAAAAGCAACGGTGACTGCTACAAACGGAATCAGCAACGTCAATCTGTATTATGCCACAGGCATCGTTGGAAATTTTACAGCCACTACCATGTTTGACGACGGAGTTCATGAAGATGGCCTTGCTGATGATGGGGTCTATGGTGCAGCCATTCCAGGCTATGCATCAGGCACTATGGTGAGGTACTACATCGAAGCGATCGCTGACAATGCAGCTCTTTCTGCATCCTATCTGCCGGCCGGAGCTGAGCATGATGTGTACATCTACACCGTCACTGAAAACCAAAGTCCCAATGGTGTGGTGATCAATGAAATACTCGCCAGCAATAATGTGGGAGCTACGGACGAAGCGGGTGACCATGAAGATTGGATTGAACTATACAATACCAATGATTTTGAAGTGGACCTCAGTGGCTTTTATCTGTCTGATGACGTCACTACGCCTGATCAGTGGCAACTCCCTGCAGGAACACTTATCCCTGCAGATAGCTACCTCATCATCTGGGCAGATGATGAAAGTGTGGAAGGAGCCTTTCATGCGAACTTCAAACTCTCCGCTGGCGGAGAAACGATACGTTTTTCTGATTCCCAATTGAGCATGGTGGATGAAGTTGAATTTGGCGCACAGACTACTGATCTCGGATATGCCAGATTTCCAAACGGATTCGGTGCTTTTAGGATCCAGGCAGCAACCTTCAATAGTACTAACGATATCCAGTCAATGACAACCGGTGTGGTGGTCAATGAAATACTGGCGAGTAACAATTCAGGACAAGTGGATGAGGCCGGGGATTTTGAAGACTGGATTGAACTGTACAACAACAATGAAACGGATGTTGACCTCAGTGGTTTCTATCTCACAGACAATGGAGAATCCCTTCAGAAATGGATCATACCTGCCGGTACTATCCTGCCAGCGAAAGGATACCTGATCATCTGGGCTGATGAAGAACAAGAAGAAGGTGCCCTGCATACCAACTTTAAATTATCTGCCGGCGGCGAAGCTGTGATTTTATCTGATCCATTAATCAATATTCTAGACAGTGTTGTTTATGGTGCTCAAACCATGGATATGGCTTATGCAAGGATCCCGAATGGCGTAGGATGGTTTGTGATACAAGCACCAACCTTTAACGACAACAATGACAACGCGACCGGATCAGAAGATATCGAAACAATCTCCTCCGTCTCCGTATTTCCAAATCCGTTTACAGAAGAATTACATATCACCGGCAACGGACTGAAAGAAGGAACTGATTATAGTCTTTCGGACCAGACAGGCCGAATCATCAAATCAGGTAAACTGACTGGTCATAGCACCAATGTACCTGTCAGTGAATTATCATCCGGATTTTATTACATCAGGCTGGGCCGTGACAACTTGAATATCACCAAAGCCATCAAACTATAGATCGGCAAAATAAAAGCCCACTCCTTATTGCATTACATCCATTTCTTAGACCGGCCCCTGTCCAGGGCCGGTTTTGTTTTGAACATATCCTAAAAAGGAAAATTTGAAACCAGGAGATGTCTTTATATATTCACTCCCGCAATTAATATACACCAATCCGATTCCAAATGACCCGACTGCTATTTGTACTAACTTTTCTCCTGGCAACCTGCACAGAAGGCCAATCACAAACACGGCCTATCCTGTGTGGTAACGAACTTTTCTCAGACATTGTACGGAACAACTATCCGGCATTGCAAGAGGCCTTTGACAATACATTTACATCTGCATTGGCAGGCAGGCCACAACGTGGCCAGGATCCGCTGACGGTGAATGTAGTCGTCCATATCGTTTGGAAAGCAGCAGCTGAAAACCTGGACGAAAGCATCATCCTGGATCAGCTCCGCATCTTAAATGAAGATTTCAACCAACTCAATACAGATCAGGTCAACCTTCGGTCTCAGTTTCAACCTGAGGCTGGAGCAGCAGGTATCAACTTCCAGTTGGCTCAAATCATCAGGGTCGAGACGGAAGCTGAATTTGCCGTTGACCTCCTGGGTACCAATCTTTTGCCGGAGGTGAAATCAGATATTCTTGGAGGCAGCACGGCATGGGATCCTGAGCAATATCTCAATATCTGGGTTTGTAAAATACAACCGATCGAAATTTTTGGAATTGAAATAGGGCAGATCCTTGGATTTGCCTTTCCACCTAACAACCTGGCCAACTGGCCTCCAGACTCCGGTGCACCAGATCCGTTTGAGGATGGAGTAGTCATTGACTACAGGGTATTTGGCAGTAACAATCCGAATACGATTGACATACCAGGTGGTGGTGGCCAGCTTCCTGTCAAAGGGCGCACACCCGTGCATGAAGTCGGTCATTATTTCGGACTCAGGCATATCTGGGGTGATGGTGGGACACTAGGTCCGAATGATTGTGCCCAGAGTGATGGGATCGACGATACGCCCTTTGCCAATGCACAGTCAGCTTTCGATTGCGATACCACCAAAAACACCTGCGCACAGGTTGAAATGCATTATGGGCAGGATACACCAGATCTGGTTGAAAACTACATGGACTATGCCAGCGAAGAATGTATGAACATGTTTACCAACGGCCAGGTAGCGTTGATGCGCAATGTCCTGGAAGGTCCGAGGAGCGGATTGTTGATACCTTTTTCTGCTGTTACGGAAGCAGAACAGGTGCTTTCATTTGATATACTTCCCAATCCTTCAGATGACCAATTTTCTGTTGTGCTGGAGATAAAAGAAAAGTTTACCGGCACCGTGCGGGTCCTTGACGCGAATGGACGGAATATGCGGACGAATGCACCTGAACCCTTCTCACCTGGCAGACACAGGATCGACTTTGATGACCTGACTTTAGCCCCCGGAATGTATTTCGTAGAAATACGAAATGAACAAGGAGTTTTTGCTAAAAAGCTGATCGTCTACTAGCCAGCGCTTGTCCCGTATACAATAGCAAATAAAAATCGTGCATTGATAACCCTGCAAAAAACGGATTCATCCAACCCGGATTTCCTGATGCTGGTCAACATGCTTGATCACGAACTGCAGATAAGGGATGGCGATGACCATCCATTCTATGCACAATTCAATACCCTCAGCAATATCAACCATGTGATCGTAGCCTATGTAGACGACCATGCTGTAGGATGCGGTGCATTCAGACCCTATGACGATCAGTCCATTGAAATAAAAAGGATGTTCGTTCACCCTGATCACCGCGGCAGAGGTGTTGCCACTATGATCCTTGATACGCTTGAAAGGTGGGCCAGGGAAACCGGTTTTCATGCAAGTATTCTTGAAACAGGCTTCAACCAGCCGGAGGCCATAGCGTTGTATACGAAAGCCGGGTATAGCGTGATTCCAAACTATGGTCCGTATGAAAATGTTGCAACCAGCGTATGCATGCGCAAAAGCGTTATCCCTAAGTCCGACGGAAATACATAAGCGATAGGCTTCAGTCATTTCCTGCCTTGCATATATTTTCTCGTCAAAAGAAGCATATGCCAGTTTAAAACGTTAACTTTCGTATTGACTCTTCTCACACCCAAGTGAAAAAGCTAAAGGAAATTATTGATTCCATCCACCCTCTTACGCCAAAAGCATACGAGGCATTTCTTGGTATTTGCACGCCAATGACCGTCAAGAAAAATGCCGATTTACAGTCTATTGGTCAAATCTGCAAATCCATTTACTTTATAAAAAAGGGAGCGCTGAGGGTATATTACTACAAAGGCGAAACAGACATCACAGACAGTCTTGAATTTGAAGGAGCTTTTGTGGCCCGGGTGGAAAGCCTGGTAACGGGCCAACCTTCTAAAAAAGGTATCCAGGCCATAGAAGATTGCGAACTTATTGTAATCAATACAGACAAATTATATGCCCTCTACGATTCCTACCTGGAAATCGAACGGTTGTTTAAGCAATTATTTCTCAAAGCATTCATTGGTATCCTCAATCGGATAGAGAGTATTCAATTTCATTCAGCAGAAGTTCGCTATGCCAATTTTCTCAAGGAATATCCGGATGCACTCAAGCGGGTACCACTCAAATATATTGCCTCTTATCTGGGCATCACCCAGGTCAGTCTCAGCCGTATCAGGGCCAAATACTGATTATTTATCTATTGTATAGGACACCTCTATCCTGACGACCCTACCTTTATCAGCGTGATGGATTACTTCGACCGACATCGTCATTGGGAAAATATATATAAGACAAAACAAGTTACCGAAGTCGGCTGGTACCAGCCTGTTCCCCTGACGTCCCTTCAATTCCTGGAACAATTCAATATTCCCGTTACGGCCAAAATTATTGATGTTGGTGGCGGAGATAGCTTTTTCGTGGACCACTTACTTGATTTGGGTTACCAGGATATCACCGTACTTGATATTTCTGAAACGGCCATCTTGAGGGCTAAAGAAAGACTGGGGGATGCCGCTGAAAAAGTTAAATGGATTGTCGCAGACGCTGCTGATTTCAAGCCTGCTGAAAAATATGATTTCTGGCATGACCGTGCTGCATTCCATTTCCTCACCAGGGACAGTGAAGTTGAAAGTTATATTGATACCGTGCAACAAAGCATGAACCCACAGGGGATCCTGATCATAGGCACCTTCTCCACCAATGGCCCAAAAAAATGCAGTGGAATCGACATCAGACAATACTCTGAATCATCGATGGTTGAGCAACTGAAGAAGTACTTCCATAAGGTCAAGTGCTTTACTATAGACCACATAACTCCGTCGGGAGCGACACAGAACTACATTTTCTGCAGCTTTAGAAAAATGCAGGCGGCCTGATCCCTTCTCCATCTATCCAGCCGGCGGAATAAGGATTAGCATCTTGCATACGTTATGTGATAAGCTTTCCTTGCTTTACAAATGTATCTTTGAGGGAGAAATCAAACAACCACCATGAAACATATTCTACTCTACATCCTGGCGACTGCCACCCTACTCTCTTGTGGCTCAGACACAAAGCCAGCCGAACAAAGTACAGCACCTGCTATTAACTTCAAAACCAATAGCGTCCCTGTGCCCTTTGCCGGCAACTGGATCAGTGAAACTTATCTGAGCGATATCAAGGAACACCAGTCCCCCCGCAAAGCCCAGGAAAACATCGAAGAATGCTACATCCAACTTCCCGATAATACATTACGCCCATCGACCATGGTGATCAATTTTCACGAAGGTATTTCTGACCTGGTAACGGTCAACAACAATGGTGTTTTCCAACTGTGGGAAAAACAAGGTGACACCCTTTCCAATCTCAAATACACCATCAAACCACTCTCCAGGGACACCATTAAAATCGACGATAAACTCTTTATTAAAATCAACTCCTCTCCAGCTGGCAACGAACCGAGGATATTGGAAGAAATACTATTCAAAGGAACATACATCACCAAAAAGGGCGAGCATATCGAATTTAAGTCCAACGGCGAAGTGAGTGGATTCGGAAAGTACAAATATTACAAACCACTGATCGACTATTTTGATGCCGGATTACAGATTGACCAGGTAGGGCTTGGAGAAACGGCAGACAAAATGGAATATTTTGGTTTTAAATTTAAGCGGAACAAACTGGAATTATACAAACTGAAATGTGATGCGTACGATGAAGTAGATAACAGGTGTGTGGAAGTAAGTTATGGAATAAAGGCTTATGACTTACAGAAATCAAGCGGTGAATAATACTTATCTCCCTAACCATTCTTTAAAGTCCGTCATTCGATCACCGCTGACGAGTACCTCAAGTTTTGTCTTCGGTGTTAATTCAAGCTTGAGCTTTCCCTTGATATGCGCATGCACTGTCTGGATTGATTGAAAGCTGACTAAAAACTGACGGCTAATCCGGAAATAATCCCTGGGATTCATCATGGTGGTAAGCTTGTCAAGGCTGAAATCAATCGGTAAGTTCTGGCCCTCCTTGGTCACCATGAACGTCAGCTTCTCCTCCGAGTAGAAATAGGCGATATCACTTGTCTCAATACTCTTGATCCGGGTGCCTACCGTAATCATAAACCGGCTCTTATATTCCGGCTCTTTATGGCCAAGTGACTTTAACAACGTTTCGAGATTGGGTTGGGCAAACTGATTCTTAAGGCGTTTAAATTTTTCAATGGCCTGCACCAGTTCATCATAATTGATAGGCTTGAGCAGATAGTCGATACTATTGACTTTAAACGCCTGGATCATATACTCATCATAGGCCGTCGTAAAGATCACCGGAGCTGCAATACGTACCTGCTCAAATATTTTAAACGCCAGGTCATCTTCCAGATGAATGTCCATAAAAATCAGGTCAGGCTCTGCATTTGATCCGAACCACTTCACTGCTTCGTCAACGGATGGCAATATAGCCTCTACCTGAATCGTACTGTCCCATTTATGCAATAAACTCTCGAGACGCTTCGCGGTGAGATTTTCATCTTCGATAATGATTGTCTTCATGGTTTGTGGTTTATACTTTTAATGGCCATAAATTAATTTTCAACAGTTTTATGTCAACTAAGCAATGGGATCCTGACTACAAACTGATCATCAGACTCTCCTGCCCATACATGACGTCCGGTCACCAAAGCATAGCGGTCCATAATATTTTCCAACCCTACTCCTGTTGACATGGAGGGTGTACTCCTGGGTTGCAGTTTATTCTTTACGACCAGCATTTGGTCTTCTTCTACCGAGATGTATACACTTAGGGGTTCCTGGACAGACATCCTGTTGTGCTTGACCGCATTCTCAATCAATAACTGAAGGGTCAGCGGGGCGATCTTATATTTATCCAGGATGTTATCCGGCAAATTTATTTCCACCGAAAATTTATTTTCAAAACGGATTTTTAGCAAGAAGGAATAGGATTCAATAAATCCGAGTTCAGTGCGCAGGGTGACCAGTGACTGGTCTTTTTGTTCCAGGATATACCGATAGGATCTTGACAACTGATCAATAAAACGCTCAGACAGATCCGGATCGATCCTGACCAATGAGGAAAGTATACTGAGGCTATTGAAGAGGAAGTGTGGGTTGACCTGGGTTTTCAATAAAGATATCTGATTGACCAACTGCTGATTTTCCAGTTTCTGGGTTTTTCGTTTGAGCGAGGAGGAATTGCGCTGAAGAACTAACATCCTGCCCAGGAAAATCAACATTAAAACCAGGAAGCCGATCGCTGCCACTAAAACGATATTGGTGAGATGTCCGCGCTTTTGCATTTCCAATGCATGCAGATCATTGAGCTGATTCAATTCCTGGACACGTGAAATACTATCCGTCAGATTTTCTTTTTCAAATTTCAACCGGCTCATTTCCAGCTTGAGCTCATCGTTTCGAAGACTATCATTGAGGTCGACAAATTCTTCTAAATAGGATAGTGCTTTAACAGGATCACCCAATTCCTTGTAAGTGCGATACAGGCAGGAGCAATCCGCAGCTTCAATGTTCATTTTATTCGTTGACCGCGCAATCTCCAATGATGCAGTACACCATTTCAACGCCTCCTGGAATTGTCGCTCCCTTCTCGCGATATCCCCAAGATTGTAATACCCATTGGCCAGGCTTGCCTTATCGTTTAGTCTCTCGAAATATTCAATGCTTTTCCTGGTGTATGTTTTTGCCTGGGCATAATCTTTCATGCTAATGTATAGCGTGCCCAGATTGATATAGGTGATGGCCATGCCCAGTATATCCTGCAATTCTGTTCGGATACAAAGGCTTTCCATCAGGTACCACCGGGCTTTCTCAAACATATGATATCCCCTGTACATATTGCCGATATTATTGTAGAGCAGACCGATACTCTGTTGATTATCGCCGATACTGTACATGCGCAAAGCTTTCTCATAGTATTCCAGGGCTTTGGTACTATCCTCCTGGTTCTGATACAGACCGGCCAGGTTGCTATAGTTGCTCGTCATTCCGGCCGTATCCCGGATCTGTTCGTTGATCTTCAGGGCTTTCAACTGGTACTCGAGATCCTTCAGGTTGTTTCCCTGGTCCCCGTAGATGAGCCCCAGATTACCATAGATCGCGGCTTCTCCTTTGAGATCACCCGTTTTTTTACGGATCTCGAGACTTTGATTATAGAAGGCTATGGATTGGGGATATTCACTTTTGAGGTAATGATAGGAAGCAATATTGTAGCAGGCCTTGCCTATCCACTTCTGATTATTTTTAGCTTTTGCAAAATCAAGCTGCAAATTCGCCAGAATATAGGCGCTGTCCAGGTTGGTGTTGAGCATTGGCCACGTTAATCTTTGGATTGCTTTTAGTCGGTTAGTGTCCGCTGCAGTAGGATCATTCCATACATTCCACAGACTATCAGTTTTGGACTGGGACCATGCCGCAGTGGATAACAAACCTGTCATCAAAAGGAATAGCAAACATCTTCTCTTGTTCATTCAGCTCTTGATTTTTATCAGATGAGCACTTTTTTATGATCTGAAATCACGCCTTAAAAATAGAAGACTCTATTGATCACAGGCGAAAATTAATAAAAAGTGTTGCAGGACCGGGATCCTGCAACACCTGTTGGAATTACTTGCGTTTTGTTGCCTTGATCACCAGTGGAAATTCCTGTTCGATGCCTTCCCAAAGCATCTTATTGCCGCCGGTGAATGTGATGTCAGCCAGAATAGGTTCTCCTTCATAATACATGGTCACCTGGCTGGCCACTTCATCATAGATATATCTGCCTGAAAGATCCATGGTATCACCATCAGCAAATAAACCTTCCTGGATGAAGATGCCGCTGTTGCCTATAGGCTCCTGGAAGGTGATAGATGCTTCATCTAAAATAAAGCCGATCCATTCGTCATCGTCCAGCAGGTAAGAATCGATATCCCAGGTACCTACCAGGGTTTCTTTAAAAGTTGGCTCAGGTGTTTCTTCATCCTTGTCACATGATGGAAGTGCTACCAGGATGAAGGCAAACATCAACATCGTGAAGATTCCGTTTTTTAAAAGCATGGTTTTCATAATTCAATTTGTTTATGTGGTTATAAAATGATTTTATGTTAGCGTGATTTGATTACTGGATTAAAAGTTTTCCGGAGAAATAATCGTCACCACTCCTGGCTCTCACCTGGTATATCCCTGCAGGCAGGTCATTGAGATCAAGGACTCTCTCTCCATGGTCCAATGCGTATTTTTTGACCAGCTGTCCGGAAATGGTATAGACCAGGACTGAAATTTTTCCACTAAGCTTCACCTGGACAATACCTGATGTCGGATTAGGATACAGGAAGAATGCATCAATAGCCGGGGGATCAATGAGCTCCTGTTGTTGGTAAGGATCGATGTGCTGAGACAATGAATCCTGTGTGATCGTAGTAGTCTCGATTTCCGCACTGGCATAACCTGGTTGTGGTTCTTGTGACCCGGTATCAATTCTGGGAGAAGTTTCCAAAATTGATGGTAGTTCCAGGGAACCTTGTGTTTGCATTCCCGGCGTTGCAATGGCATTGCAGACCAAATCAGCAGCCAGTAGCGGACCCTCAGCGCCTGACACTTGCTGGGCAGCAATCGGGTTGGTCCCGAACAAGATTGAAATGAAGAGTGTATAAATGATTTTCATGTTGTTATGATTTATAGGGTGGTATTTGTTTTTCCTTTGATGGCTCAAATGTATCGGCAGGCTGGTGCAGCCTCCAAAAAAATGGCTACTGAATGCCTGATTTGGGAGGATGAATCGTGAAAAGTGAAGAGTGAAGAGTGAAAAGTGAAAAGTGAAAAGTGAAAAGTGAGGCGGAGGCGGAGGCGCTAAGGTTAAGTGATTATTACCTGTAGCCAGGAGGCTACTACGACAATTCCGAAACAGAACATGTTCATAGTGCTAGCCGTCGGCAGCCAGAGTCTACCAACAACATATGTTTTCTACCTGTAGCCAGGAGGCTACTACGACAATTCCGAAACAGAACATGTTCATAGTGCTTTAACCGTCGGCAGCCGGAGTCTACCAACAACGTCTGTTTTTTTTTATTAAGAAAAAACAGACGCAGGTCGCAGGTAGAGCGTGCACAAAAAACGAGAATAACACGTCTGGCGTCTGCGAGTCTGGCATCTGGTATCTAAAGCGAGAATTTGGCATCTGCGAGTCTGGCATCTGGCATCTAAAACCCAGTTCAACGAAGAGGATTGGATTTTACTAAATTTACAGCCTATGAAAGAAGCGATGATTGTACAGAACACGATCACTATCAATGCCCCGATCGAAAGGGTTTGGAAGGCACTGGTGGATCCGGAAATGACCAGGATTTATATGTATGGTTGCGAAGCACTTTCTGACTGGAAGCCAGGCAGTTTATTACTGTGGGAGGGGGAATACGAAGGGAAAAAAATGGTGTTTGTTAAGGGCTATGTCACCGCGATCGATCCGCCGCATTTGTTGAGATATACTGTATTTGATCCCAACTCCACCATGGAGGACATTCCAGAAAACTACCTGATTGTGACCTACAGACTGGAGGAATCGTCAGGCAAGACCACCCTTACCGTCACACAAGATGGTTTCGAAACCGCCACAAGGGGTGAGGAGCGATACATTGAAGTGTCTAATAAGGGTGAAGGCTGGAACCCCATCCTGGAGGCTATCGCCAATCTGCTGGAGAATCCCTAGATAACTCTGCCTGTATAAGCCTATCTTTGGAATCCAAACATCAACAATACACATGAGCCATCAAATATCTAAAGCAGCCATATTAGCCACCTGCCTGAATAAACAAGAGGATCTGATCAGAAATTTCACTGAACGGATTGATGAAGTAAAATCAGAAGCCTACAGCCATACCGAGACACCAAGCCAGACGGACGAAGGTTCAGACTCTTCAGAAGAAATGTTGGAGGTGATGGGACAGGAACTTCAATTTGTCAGGGCCGAAATGGAAATCCTCCGCTCCATAGATCCTAAAAATGGTGCCGATCATGTTGAAAGAGGAGCTGTGGTCGTCACTGACCAGCGGATATTCTTCATCGGCGTATCCAGTGAAGAAATTGAAGTGGAAGGCACAAAAGTGTTTGGGATGTCCGAAAAAGCCCCGTTATACAGCCATATGAAAGGCCTGAAGCAAGGGGATTCCTTCCAGTTTAATGGCACCAAATACCAGATTGAAGCTATATACTAGGCCTTGAAGTCATCGATTGACTTCAATAGCTATGCCAGGGTCCTGGTTATTTCTTCTTCAGGTACATCGTCTTGATTACCAGTACGCTGCCTTCGACTTTGCCTTCGATCGCTCCTGCATCATCTGTGAGACGGATATTCTTGACCAGGGTTCCTCTCTTGAGGTCCTTGTTAAATCCTTTTACCTTGAGATCTTTCGTCAGCAGCACGGAATCGCCTTCTGCGAGAATGGTACCATTGCTGTCTTTTACTACGATTTTATCTTCCATAACCTTTCTAAATAAGGCCACAAAGCTAGCATTATATTGCGGGGACCTAAAAGAAAACAATATCTTTCACCATAGCCAAAACTCATTCACGCTATGAGGATCTCCTTCCGAAACCAGGTCAATGCGCTGCAAAGCTGTCTGAACAGTTTTGATCCTGAACGTAATGCATCACGGTATGCCTGCCTGAAAAATTTATCCTCCCTACCCTTCACTATTCATCAGGACCTCATCCATTATTATGAAGCATTACTCTTTGTCCTCGCCTATCCCGCTGATGAAGCGCAACAATCTCTTGCAGAAAAAGAAATGCAACGCATCTCAACTTTCCTGAAATCAAGCGTAAAAGACAGGCATAAACAATTGGTCAATTCAGGCTTACCTTTTACACACACCATCACCCGATTTTCGCATGACAAAGTGCGTTGGCTCCTGGCCCATCCACACTGCAAGACCACCCTGGAAGATTTTGTCGACCCATCGCATTCCCTCAATGATGTGCTTACACTTACCCTGCCTACCCTTGAGCGCAGTGAAACCACAGCGGGTCGTGATAACCTTGATCTGATGGATAGCCTCAAGATACCTGCAACACAACGACTACAGTTCCTGGTCAATGAACTGGCGCGGCTGGACCATCTGCCCTATATCAAGGACCATCTGTATGAGCGCCTGGAAGCCCTTGTATGTGTGACACCGAAGGACAAGATTTTTTCAAAAGCCTACAACCGCCTGCCTGCAGGAAGCATATATTTCCATAATGACCTTTTAAAAAAATTCGACACCACTACCCTATTGGACACACCTGTTGGCGCACCTGCTGATTTAGATCACGCAAGCATGGCTCAAGCGATCATCGTTGTAAAAAATACAATGGTGCTGACTGCACGGGAAACTGATCCCTGCACCTACATGGATGAGCACTCCTTCCGTTTGTACCAACTTGAAAGAGGCATATCGATCGCGATCTATGGGATGGTACCTTCCCGGCAAATGCCCCTGGAATCCTATGTGGGGTATACCGCATTCAAAAATGGATACCCGGTAGCGTACGGCGGCGCATGGATATTCGGGGCAAGGGCCAATTTTGGTATCAATATTTTTACGCCATACAGAAGCGGGGAATCTGCCTTTGTCATGGCCCAGCTATTGCGATTGTACCGTCATGTATTTGATATCCGGTATTTTGAAGTGGAAGGATACCAGTTTGGGCTCAACAATCCTGAAGGCATTGCCTCAGGTGCATTCTGGTTTTATTACCGCTTTGGTTTCAGGCCAATGGATAAACAACTCAAGGCGATTGCGCTGAAAGAAGAACAGAAAATAAAAGCCAGAAAAGGCTACAAAACCAGCCACAAAGTGTTGGTTGAGTTAACAGGCAGCAATATTGCCCTTGCACTTGACCGAAAAATTCCACAGAATGTGCCGGACATTGCCATCAGGGTGACACAGATGATCAGGCGACACTACGGAGGTGACAGGCTGATGGCAGAAAACGAATGTCGGTTGAGGTTTCTGCGTAAGACTGGGATTGATGAACCAGTATCATCAGCAGAAAACCTGGTGCTTACTGAAGTTGCGCTGTGGGCTGAAGCCATGCATATTGAGGCGAAAGACAAACTTAAAATACTTGCAGCGATGATCAAGGCAAAACCGAAAGACGTATATGCTTATCAGTCCTTGCTCCTTCAATTCTATAGCAAGGACTGACGGGCTATTTTTTCTTCTTTGCCCTTATTTACCTGTTCAACTACTATTGATTCCGTTTGAGAAAACCTTTTGACAGCCTGCCTCCATCCATTCGAATGTATATCTATATTTACTATTACCTGATTTGCCAATGGCAAATACAAGAATCAGCATAACTCATAGCAAAAGGAAACAATGCATCAATCGCTGCTCCTCCAGAAAAGAAATAATTATACCACCACCTGAATTGCATGCTGCCCATGTCCATGAAAATAACTAAAGCAACAATGCTCAGATCAGAGCAGAAAGAAATGATATGTCAGCTCTGGAATACGGAATACCCTCAAAATCTGGCTATCACCTCAACTGCCTTTGATGCATTCCTGGAATCTTCTGCCAGTCAGACCCATTTTCTAATCCTTGAAAACGAGCGAGATCTTGTGGGTTGGGCGTATACCTTTGACCGGGAAGGTGACAGATGGTTTTCCATCATTATCAGCCATCAACACCAGGGCAAAGGACTTGGGCATGTGCTTTTAAACCTGATCAAAGAAAAAGAGAACCGACTCAACGGATGGGTTATTGACCATCCAAATGATCGAAAACAAAACGGGCAGCCCTACCTCTCTCCGCTAACATTCTACATCAACAACGGCTTTACAGCCCTTCCCCATGCGCGATTGGAGAATGAAAAAATCTCCGCTGTCAAAATCGAATGGAAAAAATAGGCTTGCATTCCAGCAAGTTATTTTTGCGGATATAAAAGCATCCGAAGTCAAAACGATGCCCTTTCAACTTTATTCCTGAGTCACTGCACCCACCTGGCGGGTGTATAAGTCCAAAGATTGTTTTACTTTCAAATTTCTGTCAGTGATTTCAGAAATGGAAAAACCAGCCGGGTTATGAAAGAAATACTTGATTATCAACTTCTCAACTTCGGGAATTTCACCTTGCACGCGCATAATCTGCTTGGGCTGGTCATCCTGTTCATCGTCACCTGGATCATATTGCGATTACTTTCGAGGGGAATACGCAAAAACCAAAAAATAGATGAAGGGGCCAAATACTCTATCAAGCAACTGGCCAGGTACAGCATCATTGTCATTGCCATTGTAGTCGCTATCACCATTATCGGGTTTGATCTATCAGCGCTGTTTGTAGGCTCCGCAGCGCTCCTGGTCGGTATCGGTTTTGGACTTCAGCATTTGTTTAACGACTTTATTTCGGGCATCATCATTTTGTTTGACGGTACCATCAAGGTCAATGACGTCATTGAAGTGGATGGCATCGTGTGTCGCGTCAAGGAGATCAAGTTGAGGACTACTGCTGTCATGACGCGTGAAGACAAATTCATCATTCTACCTAACTCAGTCATCACCCAGGGCAAGGTGGTCAACTGGACGTATAGTCACCATACCTCCCGATTTGAAATCGTGGTCAACATCGCGTATGAAGAAGACGTCACCAGCGTCATGAACCTTTTTAAAGAAGTTACGCTCCAGCACAAAGCCGTTGAGACCGCTCCTGAGCCTTCAATCCGGATCACCCGCTTTGGCGACTGGTATATTGAAATCACGGTTATGTTCTGGTGCTCCCAGGTGTTTCGCGTTGAGAATATCAAGAGTGAAATAAGGGTAGCCATTTTTAAAGCAATGACCGATCATAAGATCAGCTTTCCATATCCGCAGCAGGTATTCCGTATGCCACATGCTGGCAGCGATGGCGATACTCCTGAAGTCACTCCATAGTTATGAAAGAAAATTTGATCCTGCTGCACGGAGCTTTGGGGAGCAAGGAGCAATTGGCTGAATTGAAGGCATTGCTTGCAGAAGCATTTAATGTGTTCCTCCTTGACTTTTCGGGGCATGGGGGCCTGGAGCATGAAGGCGCTTTTTCGATAGACCTTTTTGTAAAAGATACTATTCAATTAATGGCCAGACATCAACTTCCAGTGGCCCATATTTTTGGTTATAGCATGGGTGGATATGTTGCGTTACAGCTGGCTCATGACCATCCGGGGAGAGCCGTTAAGATCATCACACTGGGTACTAAGTATAGCTGGAATCCGGAGTCCGCTGCTAAAGAAGTAAGGATGATGAATCCGGATGTCATCGAACAAAAAATACCTGCATTTGCCGCGTCACTGGCGGTGAGGCATCAGCCGGCTGACTGGAAGAGTATCATGAAGCGCACTTCTGAAATGATGACAGAATTAGGTGGAGGAAAGGCCATGACAGAAACAGATTTTGCTTCCATTGAAAACGAAGTCTTGGTTTGTATCGGAACTGATGATCACATGGTGAGTATAGAAGAATCTGAAAGGACGGCGAAGCAACTAAAAAACGGGCACTTGAAAATCATTGAGGGCTTCCGGCATCCATTGGAATCAGTGGATAAAAATATACTGGCTTCCATTTGCAATGAATTCTTTCAATGAATCTATCCAATCGGAATTTTTTAATGCCCCTTGGAGCGTAAATCGTTTAACGGATAAATCATAATGGTCATGGGTAACAAAATCAACAAGGCCTGGCATGAGAAAAATAAAATGCCAAAAAATGCTACACTGGACCAGCGAATTGCCTGGCATACTGAACATCACAAACATTGCCTGTGTCGGGATATACCGGAAAAGTTAAAAGCTGAAATTATAAAAAGGGGCAAAAATTAAGCTATTGTATCAGCCCCCCTGGCTTAAACCGGGTGCAATTATAAATCATTATTTAAAAACAAATCCCTGTGCCGTCGCAGGACCAGTGCGGCTTCACCCACTTTGAACTGCTCACTGTGAGATGCTCACTGCTCACTCAGTCTTTATCTTCCAGGAAAAAGATTTCTTCTACCGGCTTAGAAAAAACTCTTGCAATTTTAAGTGCAAGGACAGTGGATGGCTCATACTTATTGGCGTCCAGGGCAGTGATGGTTTGGCGACTGACGGAGATGCGGTTGGCGAGGTCTTCCTGCGTCAGATTGAGAATCGCCCGCTCTACTTTGATTCTATTTGTCATCAGCCATGGATTTTGTGCTTCTGTACAGAAGGTAATTGAAGCGGATGATAAAAATGATGAGGATCGTAAACATGTTGTAGACCATGACATTGAAAAAAGCTAAACCCCAAACAAAAATCAGGGAAAGCAACAGCAATGCATAATTGACCCAGACTGACCACATCAGGGAGGTGAGGCGTAAGTTGGCTATAAACTCATCTTCCCTTTTCTCTTTGGAAAAACTTACCATGATACCTCCGACAATGAATAGTAATCCAACAAGCGTGTTAGTCACATCAGTCGTAATCACGGTGAAATTTTTACTAGCTCCAATTGATTCATTGTTGCCAAAAAACAAATCATCATTGAAAATGGCAAACACCTTAGTCGTGAGCCAATTGGCCTCATATTCTGTTGCCATGAGAAAGATTCCCGCAATGGTAGCGGGGATCAGGATAAACCAACCGATCGTCTTGAAGCGGTTGGGCAGTAGGAGTGTTTGTTTCATTTGAAGTTGATTGGTTGATGAGTTGATAGGTTTATGAGTTGATGGGTTGATGAGTTTATGAGTTGATGGGTTTATAAGTTGATGAGTTGATGGGTTGTGGCTTATATGCTTATGAGGTTATAAGCTTATAAGCTTATAAGCCTATAAGCCATCAGCCTTATATTTTAGGATTCTGTGCTTATTACAAAACAATAACTGATCAAATGTAATGTTTATTTTACATTTAGACATATTTATTTTACATTTTGTATGTTTATTTTGACATTTTATAGCTTAATACTTTGATAATCAAGCACTCAGCAATTGAAAAATAGATGTCCAATGTCCCAGACCAATTGTAACTAAAGAGACACACGCAGGGTATAAAATGCCAGTACTTTTGAATCCTGAAATGAACACATGAGCCTATGGATCTGCAACATTATCTGGATATCTTTATCAATGCCTATAAGGGTTATGCCAATTATCTCTTTCATGAGATCACGACTCCATCCTGGCACAATTACTTCTATTGGCTGATCGGTGTCTCCCTCTTCTTCTTTTCCCTGGAATATTTCAGGCCATGGAAAAAGGAACAGGGTGCGTGGACGCGTGAATTCTGGTTGGATGTGTTTTATATGTTTTTCAATTTCTTCCTCTTCTCCCTGATCGGTTACAATGCGGTGTCAAGTGTATTTGTGGAGGCGTTCAATAACTTCCTGGCCAATGTATTTGGGATCCGCAACCTGGTGGCGATCGAGATCGCTGCATGGGCGGTTTGGGCGCAATTGCTGACGATGTTTATCGTCCGGGATTTCATTCAATGGAATATTCATCGCCTGCTGCATCGTGTGCCCTTCTTATGGAATTTCCATAAGGTGCATCACTCTGCCAAGCAATTAGGTTTCGCCACCCACCTGCGCTATCACTGGATGGAAAATGTAGTCTATCGCGCGATTGAATATATACCTCTCGGGATGATAGGTTTTGGAATACAAGAATTTTTTGTGGTACATATCATTGCCCTGAGTATAGGTCACTTCAATCATTCCAATATCAGGATTCCATTGGGGCCACTCAAATATCTGTTCAACAACCCGCAGATGCACAGCTGGCATCATGCTAAATATCTGCCCTCCGATATCAAGTATGGCATCAACTTTGGCATTTCGCTGAGCTTGTGGGATTACCTGTTTGGCACCGTACATTTTCCGAATAGCGGTGAGACGATTGAACTCGGGTATCCGGGGGATGAGGAGATGCCGCATACATTCTTGCAGCAGGCGAAGTTTGGATTCCATAGAAAAGAAAAATAGAAAGTACGGACAGGTCGCGACCTGTCCGTACTTTCTATTTTTCTTTTCTATTATGTTTAATCACTATGCGGCATACCTTCCGCCACTTTGAAGATGTGGAGGATGTAAGGAAACAACGCATCCATACTTTCTTCTGCTCCGCGGGTGGAGCCTGGCAGTGCAAGGATGAGTGTCTTGCCTTTCAGGCCGGCAATACTTCGGGAGAGCATGGCATAGGGCATATGTTGCTGGCCATATTGACGCGCGGCTTCGGCGATGCCGGGGATCTCTCGATCCAGCATTGGACGGATTGCTTCGGTAGTCACGTCTCTTGGAGATAAGCCTGTGCCACCGGTGATGATGATCAAGTCAAATTTGTCATCGCATAAAGTCTGCACCTTAGCTTGTATCACAGGAATTTCATCAGGAATGATGGTATAATCTTCGGTGTCTACATTAACTTTTTCCAGCTTCGCTATAATGGCCTTGCCTGCAAAGTCTTGTTTCTTGCCGGCTGATATGCTGTCGGAGCAAACGACTACCGCCGATTTCAATTTCTTGTGGAGGATATCGGCATATTGCGACTTTCCGCCTTTCTTGCTGACGAGCCTTATATTTTTGATCTCTATCCCCTTGTCAATTGGCTTGAGCATGTCATAGATCGTCAATGCAGTGACCGAAGCACCATGCATGGCTTCCACTTCAACGCCCGTTTTATATAATGTATGTACTTCGGTCTCAATGATGATCTGAAGTCCTTCGATCCGGTGGCGCACGGCTGCATATTCGACCGGCAGTGGATGGCAATCAGGGATCATATCACTCGTCCGCTTGATACCAAACAATCCCGCTACCCTACTCGCTTCAAATACATCACCTTTAGGGACGGTCTTGTTGAGGATGGCATCAATGGTTTCTTGCTTGCTGACTGCAACGATCGCTTCAGCGATGGCAGAGCGATGAGTTACAATTTTGTTTGTAATATCTACCATTTAATCAACTTATGCCTTTTGAAATTTTTAGTCATATTTCGCACGGAGAACACGGAGCAAATTAAAATTTACTGTACCGACATTTCCCTTTCGTAGTAGTTTGATCAATTAAATCGCGCAGAGATGCAGAGGCGCAGTTTTGATTTCCCCTTGCTCCCTGCTCTATGTCAAAAACTTATTAATCGCGCAGAGACGCAGAGACGCAGTTTTGATTTCCCCTTGCCCCTTGCTCTATGTCAAAAACTTATTAATCGCGCAGAGACGCAGAGACGCAGTTTTGATTTCCCCTTGCTCCCTGCTCCTTGCCTAAACAGTGACTCCGTTCATCTTCGCTTTAAATTGCCCTTTGCTCTTCCGGATATTGACTGCGACTACTTTGTACTCCGGGCACATCGCTTCGCTATCACTCACGCTGGAGGTCAGGTCATTCATCTTGACTTCAGGGAAGTGGAAGGTAGAGGAAAGTATACCGGGCCTCACTTCATCGGTGAGATGGGCCTTGACATCGATCTTGCCTCGCGCACTGATGATGCATACAAAGTCCCCTTCATGGATGAGATGTTTAGCTGCATCTTCAGGATGGATCAATAAGACATCATCTGTGAGGATTTCAACATTGCCCGTGCGGCGGGTCATCGTGCCGCAATTGTAATGCTCCAGCTCACGATTAGTGGTGAGAATGTATGGAAACTCTGCTCCGTGATTGACGATCTCTTCTGATTCCTTCCAGGTGGCGACTTGAAATTTTCCTTTGCCACGTTTGAAAGTATCGATATGCAATATCTCTGTATCACTGCCATCCGGTTTGACAGGCCATTGTTTGCCATTGTCTCCGAGTTCATCCCATTTGACACCGGCAAAGAAGGGTACTATCTTTGAAATCTCTTCAAGTAATGAGGCTGGATTATAATCAGGTTCCGGATAACCCATCCTGGTCATGATCTCAGCGATGATCTGGCCGTCAGGTTTTGTTCCTTCGATCGGTGGAACAACTGCCTGAACTTTTTGGATCCTCCGCTCACCATTGGTAAAGGTTCCGCTCTTTTCGAGAAATGACGAAGCTGGCAATACAACATGAGCAAGTTTTGCAGTCTCGGTCATAAATATTTCCTGGACCACTAACAAATCAAGTTTGCTCAGCGCACTAACTACATGTTGTGTATTCGGGTCGGTCTGTACGTTGTCCTCTCCCATCAGCCACAATGCTTTCAGTTTACCATTGAGTGCGGCATCGTACATCTGTGGAATCTTGTAGCCTGCGTGCAGAGGAAGCTTGGCATGATAGAAGTCTTCATACAATCGGTGGTTTTCTGGAAGTGTCACATCAAGATATCCGGCACCCTGATGTGGCTGGCAACCCATATCTGCAGCGCCCTGCACATTGTTCTGGCCACGTAATGGGTTCACACCCACTCCTCGTCTTCCGATATTGCCGGTGATCATGGCGAGGTCAGCGATAAGCATCACTGTATATGTTCCTTGTGAATGTTCGGTTACACCGAGGCCATGAAAAGACATTGCATTAGGGGCACTTGCATAAGCTATTGCTGCTTTACGCGCAAGTTCTTTATTGACGCCGGTGATTTTTTCAAGATCGTTGACATCAAAGCTGAGGATATGGTTTTTGAAATCTTCATAACCTTCGGTACGGTTCTCTATGAAGGACGTATCATCCAAACCTTCCTTGATAATATAATAAAGCAACATATTCAACATCGCCACATTGGTACCAGGGCGAAGTTGGAGATGATAGGTCGCATATCTTGCCAGTTCAGTACGGCGTGGATCAATGACGATCGATGTGCCCTTCATCGCAAACTGTTTGAGCTTGGCACCGGTGACCGGATGTGCATCGGTTGGATTCGCACCGATGACCATGATCAGATCAGTATACTTGAGATCGATTACAGAATTTGTTGCTGCACCTGTTCCAAAAGTCCGCTGCATACCAAGCGCGGTTGGTGAGTGGCAGACACGTGCGCAGGAATCGATGTTGTTGGTACCAATGACTGCGCGGATAAATTTCTGCATCAGGTAATTTTCTTCATTGGTGCAACGGGCAGAAGAAATTCCGGCTATATAGTCAGGACCATTTTCATTCTTGATGGTCGTGAGTTTAGAAGCGATATAGTCATATGCCTCATCCCATGTGGCAGGCACCAGTTCTCCATCCTTTCTAATCAATGGCGTACGAAGGCGATCAGGATGATTGTAGAATGAAAACGCAAAACGCCCTTTCAGGCAAGTATGTCCCTGGTTGACGGCAGCATCGTATGGCGCCTGGATAGATTTTACTTTTTTATTGACGACGGCTACATCGAGATTACAACCTACGCCACAATAGGTGCAGACCGTCCTTATCTTTTCGTCTGCTACTACAGATTTTGATTCGAATACATCCGATATCGCTGAAGTCGGGCATGCTTGGGCACATGCACCGCAACTCACGCAATCTGATTCGAAAAATGATTGTTCAAAACCTTTTACAATGTGACTGTCAAATCCTCTGCCGGCCATACTCAACACAAACTCACCCTGCACTTCGTCGCAAGCGCGCACACATCGGAAGCAATTGATACACTTTGAAAAATCAGAGGTCATGTATGGATGACTCTTATCTTTTTGTTTGTCCAGATGATTTTTACCTGCAGGATATCTTACGTCCCGGATACCAACTCTCGCGGCTACGGTTTGCAATTCACAATTGTTGTTGACTTCACATGTGAGACAATCCAACGGATGGTCTGTTAACACCAGTTCGATGATATTCTTACGTAGCCTGGTAATCCTTTCGCTATCGGTGTAGATATAGGAATTGGCCATGACCGGCGTATGGCATGAAGCCTGCACCTTTGCCGGGCCGTCCTTGACGAGGGCAACATCTACGCTGCATACTCTGCAGGAACCGAATGGATCGAGATTTGGTGCATCGCATAGCGTCGGAACAAAGTCCTGGCCAAAATGTCGGCGGACAAACTTCAGGATCGTATCCCCTTCGCGGATAGCGAATGGCTGATCGTTGATATATGCTGTGAGTGACATGATGTCTTATGAATTAAAGTAGGGTGCGAGTTCTGATTTAAAATATTTCATTGCATTCTTGATGGGCAGTGGAAGGCCACCGCCTAATGCGCATAATGAGCCTGTCTCCAATGTCTCAAGGAGATCATTCATCAATGTAATGTCCACTTTATAATTGCCTTGCTGCGCTTTGGCCAGCATTTCATAGCCCCGTGTAGAGCCAAGACGGCAAGGGAAACATTTTCCACAACTCTCATGGGCAGTGAACCTGAAGAGATGTTCGAGGTATTGTATGATTGGATAATCTTCGGGAATACATACGACAGATGCGTGACCCAGCAGGAATCCTTCTTTTGCAAAAGAATCGAAATCCACTGTGAGCCTTTCCACTTCGGTTGTTGGCACTAGTCCACCCAAAGGTCCACCGATGTGCATGGCTTTTACTGGTTTGCGGAAACCGCCGCCGAGGCCATAGAGGACTTCCTTTAATGGAGTGCCCATATCAACTTCGTAGATGCCTGGTGTATTAAAATAACCATCCAGTGAAATCAATTTTGTCCCGGTGGATTTTTGTGTGCCGATGGCAGCAAATGCTTTGCCACCATTCTTCATGATAAAAGGAAGATTGGCAAGAGTCTCCACATTGTTGACGACCGTAGGTTTGTTAAATAAACCTTGTTGTGTCGGATAAGGTGGACGTACGCGTACTTCAGGTCGTTGGCCTTCGATGGAAGAAAGCAATGCGGTTTCTTCGCCGCAGATGTATGCGCCCTGGGCTTTGATCACTTTAAACTGGTAATCAAATCCTGAATCGAGAATATTTTCTCCTAGCAGGTTTTGATTTTGCAAATCTGCTATTGCTTCGTTGATGATATCTACTGACTCCGGATATTCACCACGGATGTAGACGACACCATACTTTGCTCCGGCGATATATCCGGCGATCATCATGCCCATCAACAGGGAATGCGGGCGCTGCTCCATGATGTAGCGATCAGAATAAGCACCCGGATCACCTTCATCTGCATTGCAGACGATAAATTTTGTTTCCTCTGTTTGATTACGGCAACTCTCGAGTTTGAACGCCATCGAAAAACCTGCGCCTCCGCGTCCTCTCAATCCGGAATCTTTTAATTCGGAGAGGAGCTGTGAAGCTGGCTTTTGAAGACAGTCCTTAAAAATCTGGTAGTACTCACTGACAGGGCCATAAGGGCTGGTGAGAATCGGTGTGCCTATATGGCCAACATTATATTTTTCAGACGTAGTAGTATGATCCGATTTGATAGATGTTATCTGATCGATGTCGTGACCGCTGTAATTTTTATTGTCGATATGAAACGCACTATTTTCATGGCAACGACCCAGACAGCACATCTCCCCTATTTCTTCAGAGTTGAAATGATGGCTGAGTTTTTCTGTAAGTGCATCCTGGGTGCCTGCGGTCATGCATGCGCTACCGTTGCACACATAGACTTTCTTGCCTTTGTTTTCAGGCCTGAGAAAATCGTAGAATGAAACTGATCCGTAGACATTGGACTTGCCGACAAGGAAGGATGCGCTGAGTTTTTCGAGTGTATCGAGATCGGGCGTACCGGTTTCACGGGCGGCTATGCCGAGTTCTTCAAAGAGATTCTTTTCAAGGCCTTTGCGGCCGGACAATTCGCTAAGATTCTTAGACATTTTCTTTCCTGTTTACCGGCGCCAATGCTTCCGCGAGATCATCTGTCCGCACGCGCCCGGTGTTTGAATACACAGTTAACTTATGGTTTCTACAGAAGGCCATCAACGTGAGGCCTGATTCCTCTGCCACATCGACCGCGAGGGAGGAAGGTGCAGAGACAGAGGCAAGATAAGGTATGCCAGCGGAAATTGCTTTACTGACTATTTCGAAAGAGATCCGGCCGCTGACGGTCAGGCATTTTGCCTGGCTGAGGAGGTTATTATAAATGAGATCACCGATGACTTTGTCGACCGCGTTGTGCCTGCCGATATCCTCTCGCATACTGAGCATGGTGCCATCCATGGTGAATGCACCTGCGGCATGTGTCCCTCCCGATTGTTGGAAGGAGCTTTGTTGTTCGCTGACCTGGTCAAACATATGACCTACCAGAGCTGGATCGAGTATTTCTGTATTGATGATACTTACTTGTGTTTCGTCGTCAAAGGAAGTCTTCCCGCACAGGCCGCAGGAGGAGGCAGACATCACATTGCGTGTGCCGGCGAAGTCCTTGAGGATGAGATGTTCGGGAATCTGAAGGTTAATGGCGGTGATATAGCCGTCTTCGTTGATTCCAGTGGCTTCCAGTTTGGGGTGGACATTCAGGTCCCGGTAGATACTTTCTGAAAAAAGCAGGCCTCTGACCAGGTCTTTTTCCTGTCCTGGAGTCTGCATGGTGACGGTAAAGGGGATGTTATTGACCGAGATGCTCAGGCCGATCTCGACTGAGAGCACATCGCGGACAGGGGAAAACTTCCCGTCCTTGTAAAAGAGACCGTTGTATTTTTTAACATTCATGCCTGAATATCAATAGATTATGTCTTTCTAAAAAAAAAAGCCCCGGGGGGGGGAAGTTTTCCGTCGGTGGGGGGGCCGGGTTTAAACTTGGGGGGGGGGGGGGGCGGGGGGGGGGGCCCCCTATTTTTTTTGAAAAAAGTCCCTCCCCCCAAAATGCATTGATCAAGGAAGTATCAATCTTAAACGAACTTTTCACTCATTCAAATATACTCAAACCCCTGCTATGCTTCAAGAATTGAGCCGACTTTTCTTCCCGACGGGCATTGAAAATGCTCCGGGAAGGGGGCTTATAAAAGCTTATAGGCTTATAAAAGCTTATGTGGTTAGGGGAAGTTGATGGGTTGATAGGGATGTTTCGGCCGTTGCCCTGGTGTCCCCACCAGCAACAAAGGGTTATTGGTTGATGGGTTTATTGGTTGATAGGTTTATTTGTTGATAGGCTTATTTGTTGATAGGTTTATTTGTTGATAAGCTAATAAGCACATAAGCCTATAAGCTATTCGAGAGGGGCACGATGGGCTGATGAGATAGATTTACCCCTGTAGCCAGGAGGCTACTAACATTTGATTTGCAACTAGACTTTGGCATCTATGTCCTGCAGTCCGCAGCCAGAGGCTACGAACAACTGGTTGTTTTGTGCCTGTAGCCAGGAGGCTACTATCGTTTGATTTGTACCAAGAGCATGTTATCAATGCTCCTGTTGTCCGCAGCCGGAGGCTACGAACAACATTTGTTTTTTAAACAAATAAAAAAAGCTGGCAAAGCCAGCGGTGGGCAAATCTCACGTCATGAGTCTGGCGTCTGCGAGTCTGGCATCTGGCCTCTTATTATATGGCGTCTGCGAGTCTGGCATCTGGCATCTTTGAGAATGGTCTGGCGTCTGCGAGTCTGGTATCTGACGTCTTAGACTGTATTAACCTTCCAAGATCCGCTGCCATCTTCCAGAATCTCCTTACCCCATACCGGGACTTCATGTTTGATTCGCTCCACGATATATTCGCAGGCCTTGATGGCTTCGGCGCGGTGGATGGCGGAAGTGAAGACAAACAAACTGATCTCGCCTGCCAGGACAGTGCCGAGGCTATGGTAGATATGCAAGCAGGTCAGTGGATAGGCTTCGAAGGCGGCTTCTCTGATTTCGTGGAACTTGAGATCCGCCATTTCAGGGTAAGTGGTGTATTCGATGGCGGCGACTGATTTGCCATCGATCATGTCATTTCGGACCTGACCCAGGAAGATGCTGTGGGCGCCAATATCCTTTTTGGTGCTGTGGGAGGCGATTGATTTGGCGACGAAATCCGGAGAGATCGGGCCGTCGATGAAGACTTTCTTTGGTTTCTTTTCTGTCATTACAGGATCAAAAGTACGGATACCTCACATGCCGATGCAAACGCCAATGAAGGGTTGGACCATGGCATCTTTAAATTCAATTTTATTCAAAGGGAAATGATGGTACAAGCCACCATATAGCCACAAAACATTGCTGATTCTATACTCATAGGATCCACCAAGTATACGATTGACTATAAATGTTTTCTGCGGCAAACCTTCTGTTCGAACACTAAAATTGCTAAAACTCAATCCTGCCCGCAAATGTAACTTGGATCTTTTAGCACGAAGAATATCATAATCTATCGTCAATCCGACAGTAGAGAACGGATCATCTACTTCGTCGGTCGAAGTAAATGTCATGATGTATTCAGCACCCACCCTCCACGCGCGATTGAGGGCATAACGGAAATTGACATTGAGGTATTGACTTACAAAATTGATGGAGTCTGATGTTTCTTCAATATATACTGGATCAATGAGAAAGGTGTAATAGCCTCCGATGAAATACTTTTGTACATTCTCTGATTGCGCACTTAGCGAACCAATACAAGCAGCGGTAATGACGATTATTACTACCCAGTTACGCATAGCTTCAGCTTAATTCAAATTTCAATTTGCTTTTTCATTCCAGCCAGCATATAAGAGTAGATTTGGCTTAGTTCTAAAGATACTTTATATCAACTCAATAGAACCTTAAAATAAAGTTAATTCTTGAAACCGCAGCATCAACATACCATCCAACCCTGCTATTCCATTATTATCCTCCCGAAAATGGTGGCAAGAGCGCGACTACATCCCCTGGATTTAATTTTACATTTCCGCGGATGATCTCCATGTTGACTGCCAGCAGGTATTTTGAATTTGCGAGGGCAGGATGTTTTTCAATTAAAATATTTTTCAGTTGATCTGTATCGGTGATATCCTCCATCTGCCAGGTGCTTTGACCTGTGATGTCGGTGAGTTGGCCGAAGGCGAGGAGGGTTATTTTTGATTTTACTTTATCCATGATTATTCTGTGACACAAGGTACTAAAGTTCAACAGCCTATCCCTTAAGGGCGGAAGAGGCCAAATGGCAAGAAATTCCTAAAACACTGGTCGCAAGTTTAAACTTGCAAACGCGAAAGCTTAAGTAAACTTAAGCTTAACATTTTTGCTAGTTTGGATGGCTGCGCCATCCAAACTACCTTGTTCAACCAAAAACTCACGACTCACGACTCACGACTCATACTTCGACTCCGCTCAGTACAAGCAACCTTCACAACTCACAACTCATGCTTCGACCTGCTAACGCTCACCCATGTGCTACAGCTCAGCAACCGCAACTCACACGGTCATCAGCTTCACCGAAGCGATGAGAAGGACGAGGGCGAGGATCCATTTCAATTTTTTATTTTCAAAATGACCGGCTCCGAAGTATGAACCTAATGCTCCACCTGCGAAGGCAATCAACAACATCCAAAGCATTTGGGATTCTAATTGAAAGCCTTTTGTAAATAAGCCGGCTAGGCCGGCGAGGGAGTTGACAAAAATAAACAAGGCAGAGACCGCTGCTGTCTTCTTCATGTCCGCCCAATGCAAAAGCAAAATCACGGGACTCAAGGTGATGCCACCACCAATGCCAATCATGCCTGATAGCAAACCAATTACTGCACCAATGGCAAGTGCAATCAATACCTGAGGATGTGATTCTGTTTTTGCTTCCTGCGTTTTAAAACCTACTAGTCGGATGACGGAGAAGAGAAGTAGGACCGCCAATACTTTTTTATAGACAACGGCATCGACGACCAACATACCACCGATAAAAGCAGCAGGGACTGAAGCTAATGCAAAAGGCCAAAATAATTTCCAGGAGAAATGGCCTTGTTTGTAATACTGAATGAAAGCAATCAATGAGACAGCCAGGTTGAGCAACAAGGCGGTGGGTCTCATGAAATCAGGCGCGAAAGAAAAGAAAGCCATCAAAGCCAGATAACCACTCGCACCCCCATGCCCCACGGCTGCATAGAGGAAGGCTACGACAGGCAATAAAATGTAAAACAGAATATCTGAATGCACGAGGTGTTGGTATTTTAGAAAAGAATCATCAGCACATTGACCAGATCACCTTTCAGGATGACTTCACGATCTTCTTCCAACTCGACAAGCGCATCTGCGTGTGCAAATGAATTCATGAGATAACTCTCCTGATGATCAAGGATGAATACGGTATTTGCTTTTGTCTTGCCTTTCATAAATTGGGTGAGCCCTGGCTTCCGTTGAAAGTCATGCGCGAGGATCATCTTAAGCCGCTTGTGATATTGCCTGCCGGTAAATTTTCCAATCGCGGGTGTGATGTATTCATAAAAACAACTCAACACCGCCGCCGGATTGCCAGGCAACGCAAAGACCAGCACATCCCCATACGTACCGAAATAAAACGGCTTACCCGGTTTCTGCTTCACCTTGTGAAAGATTTCCTTTACGCCACATTTTGCAAGTGAGGACGGAACGAGATCATATAATCCTACGGATGCCCCACCTGTGAGGATCACGATATCAGAATCAAGAGCTCTCGTGATGGCCTCCATGATCAACGCTTCATCATCTTCCACGATTTCAACAGACACAGGGGAGATACCCATGGCTTTCAATGCTGTCTTGAGCGCAAATGAATTGGATTCAAATATCTGACCTTCATGGATGATTCCACCCGGAGCCACGAGCTCCTTTCCGGTGACGATAATGCGAATATGTGGATGTGCAAAAACAGGCACCTCCGTAATCCCGAGGCTTGCCAGAAATGAAATGGAAGCAGGTGTAAGCCGGTGACTTTTCTTCAGCACCACATCTCCTATCTTAGTCTGGGATCCTTGCAATCTAACATTTGCTCCCGCAACAAGCAAAGTATCTTTAATGGTCATTTGATCACCCTGCACTTCGACTTTCTCTTGCATTACCACGGTGTCAAGTCCTGCAGGAACCGGGGCTCCAGTGAAAATTCGAATGGCCTGTCGAGGCTTGATTTCCGCAGTAAACACATTACCTGCCTGCACTTCGCCAGCAACCTCAAGCTTTGACTTCCCATCCCAATCCTTAAATGAAAATGCATACCCATCAACCGCTGACTGATGAAAAGGGGGTGTATCAATGGGAGAGACTACATCATCAGACAAAGCCCTGTCCAGCGCATCAATCAGCCTCAATACTTCACTGCGGCCTCCTTTACAATTTTCGTCTATTAATTTTCTTGCCTCCGATACGGAAATCATCTTTTATTATTTGGCCGTTATGTAAACGGCTTTAGCGATTCTATTGTCTATACTATCCGCCGATCCGGATCATGCTCCGGTTGGTGAGTTCATCGGCATCGATCTTTTCATAATCGTTTGTAAACTGTCCGCCGAGTGCTTCTTCCTTTTCAATAACACACTGTTCGATCATAGGCATGATATCCTCTCCACTGCGAAAAGCAGACAATAAGTCGACCTCCCCTTTTGAAAAGAGACAGTTTTTCATCTTACCATCAGCCGTCAGTCGCATGCGATTGCATGTGGTGCAAAACGGAGCGCTCATCGTACTGATGATCGCGAAAGTACCTTCGTGGTTATACACTTTAAATTTTTTCGCGGTCGCATTCGCATCATCGCGCAGCTTGATGAAATCGTAATGTGCTGCAATCGTGTCCAGTATCTGCTGATAACTCACCACCTTTTCATTTTCCCAGTGGTTGCCGCTAAAGGGCATAAACTCAATAAAACGGATGTGTACCGGTTGCGTTTTCGTCCATTCCACAAAATCGATGATCTCTTCTTCATTCATGCCTTTCATCATCACCACATTGACCTTGACATGAAAACCTTCCCTGACCAACAATTGAATGTTGTCCCAAACTTGTTGGAAATGAGCCCTTCTGGTAATGGCGAAAAACTTCTCAGCCTGGAGGGTATCGAGACTGACATTGACCGACCGGATACCTGCTTCCTTAAAAACCTGAATAAATTCGTGAGCCCTGTATCCATTGGTAGTCAGCGTGAGTTCGACCGGATATTTTGAGAGCAACCTGATGATCTCAGCGGCTTCTTTGCGGACTAAGGGTTCGCCTCCGGTGAGTCTGATTTTCCTGACGCCCATCCGGACAAACATACCTGCCATGGCATCGATTTCATCAACCTGCATGAGGTGGGCGGAGGCTTTAAATTGCATCTCCTCATCGGGCATACAGTAGGTACACCTGAAATTGCAGGCATCTGTCAGGGATATCCTGAGGTAATCGTGTACACGTCCGAACCCGTCCTTAATCATATGAAAATGAAGATTCTGAAATAGCAGGCCAAAGATAGGGTTATAATCCTCTTTGGCCGCTGGCCTGGTGCGCCGCGGTGAGCTTGTCGAACTGTCCTCACCACCAGCGGGGATTTTCGTGGTTGTTGGTGAGGACACCAACAACGGCCGGTCCAACGGCGCACCTCTTTGGCCGCTGGCCTGGTGTCCCCACCACCAGCGGGGATTTCTTGGTTGTTGGTGAGGACACCAACAACGGCCGGTGGCCGGGGAGAGAAGCCTGCCTAAAAAGTCAGAACAAAGCGTTTTCTTTGCTGTTTATGGCAGATTCACTAACACATAAAATTTTACTTTCTATGAAAAATACCCTCCTCCTTTCTCTTGTCGTCCTGATCGGGCTGGTCTCCTGCAAGCCGAAAGATGCAGCCACTGAAGAAGCAACGACTCCGACAGCTGACACTACCATGACCGCTCCTCCAGGATATGAGAATGTTTCCGATGCACTGGCTGGCATGTACAAAGGCGTGTTACCATGCGCTGATTGTGAAGGCATTGAAACCGTCCTGGTGCTCAACCCAGATAACACCTACTTACTACGAACCACCTACCTCGGCAAAGCGGATATGGCAGCTACAGAGAAAACGGGAACCCTGAGGTGGAGCCCGGCGAAAAGTTTGATCGTCCTTGGCGGCCTTGAAAATTCACCCAACATGTATACTGTAGGCGAAAACAAACTCACGCAGCTTGACATGGAAGGCAATCCGATCACCGGAAACCTGGCTGATAAATATATCCTTACAAAACAATAAACAATCACCAAACAAATCCTATAAACATGAAACTGGCAAGAATTCGTTTCCTGATTCCATTGATGCTGCTTTTTGTACTTACCTCCTGTGCTCAAAAGGAGTCTGGCTGGGTCGGCACCTACAAATCAGTATTACCATGTGTTAATTGCGAAGGCCTTGAAACTACTATAACGCTAAAAGAGGATACCACCTTCCTGTTGAAAATCAATCCGCTCGGTTTGGATGTAACTATACCTGATACAACAGGAAGAATGATCTGGACTGAAACGAATAAATTTTTCACCCTTAATATCGAAAGTATGGTCTCCAAACATTTCGAGGTAGCGGGTGATACCCTTTTCAACCTTGATCTCTATGAAAAACGTGTGACAGGTCCAGACGCACATAAGTTTGCATTTAAAAAACAATAGTTCATTTATAATACAAATCCCTCATGATAAAAATCCAACTACTTGCGTCCCTCCTGGGTGTCTTTGCACTCCTTAGTTGCAATACCCCAGCCAAAGCGCCGGAGGGTGTCAAAACAACTGAAACACCTATGTCAACTGAGCTATTAGAAACCTACTGGAAAGTGGTGGAGATCAATGGGCAACCCGTGACCAATCCTGCAACCAATCAGAAAGAAGCCCACATCATTCTCAAAAAAGAAGGGAATCGTCTACAGGGTTCTGGTGGTTGTAACAACCTCATGGGATCGTATGAATTGATGGAAGGAAACCGCATCAAATTTTCCGGTGTGGCTTCCACCATGATGGCTTGTCCGGATATGTCGATTGAAAGTGCGTTGGGAAAAGCCATAGAAATGGCGGACAACTATGCCATCAATGGAAAATTCATGATGCTCCACAAGGCGAAAATGGCACCGCTGGTCAAATTTGAGGCTAAATAAGCCAGTTACCATTTCTTAAGTAATAGATGAGCCTCGTGCAACCCGGATAAAAGCTGGTTTCACGAGGCTCTTTGCTTCCTGCCTGAAGGAGGGTCTATCCGGAATTTATAAACTATCGTATATTTCACCGCCCAAAAAAGGCGAAAACAAAATCATTCAAAACGACAATCACCCACCATGGATTTCACCGAAGTTATCATGCCCCTTATTACCTTGATTGCACTCGAGGTCATCCTGGGAATAGACAATATCATCTTCATTTCCATCCTTGCTGATAAGCTACCACCTGAGCAGCGCCAGAAATTGCGCCAACTTGGGATCGGCCTGGCTATGATCATGCGCCTGATCCTGCTGACCGTCATCTCCTGGATCATGAAACTTGACAATGAACTGTTCAATATCATGGACATCAGCATCTCAGGCAAGGACATCATCCTGCTAGCCGGAGGTACCTTTCTACTTTATAAAAGCACGCGGGAAATCTATCTCAAATCTGAGGAGGAGCATCATGGTTACGAAGATGCAGCCCTTAAAAAGAAGGTGTCCTTCAAGGATATGTTGTTTCAGATATTGCTCCTTGATATTGTGTTTTCCATTGACTCTATTATCACGGCAGTCGGGATGGTCGATCATCTGTGGATTATGTACACAGCTGTGGTTGTATCGGTCAGCATCATGCTTTTCGCCGCCAAGCCCATCAGCGATTTTATTTCCAGGCACCCATCGTTCAAGATCCTGGCTTTATGCTTCCTGCTGATCATTGGTATATCGCTCATCGGGGAGGGGCTTGATTTCCACATTCCAAAGGGATATATCTATTTCTCTATGGCATTCTCCTTCTTTGTTGATTTTATCCAGTTAAGGACGGTCAAGCCGAAGAAGGTGAAAAGCTAAGGCTGAGGCTGAGGCGAAGGCGAAGGCGAAAGGGAGCAATGGGTATTCGGTAATCGGTATTCGGTATTCGGTATTCGGTATTCGGTAATCGGTAATCGGTAATCGTTGAAAAACGGGATTGCCGTTGGATGGAGTGCCGCGGTGAGCGATTTCGAACTTTTTTCTCCGTGCACTCTGTGTTCTCCGTGCGAAAATATTAAGCGCAATACCTAAACCCAGAGGTTGAGGAGAAATTGCTAATCTTATAAATCCTCCAACAAAGCAGGATGCCTTTGTGTTAAGGAGACCATGTCTGCTATACTCATCATCGGTGCTTCATCAGGAATAGGTCAACAACTTGCTCACCAGCTTGCAGCTGCAGGTCATCGGGTCTTTGGTACTTTTCATTCGAAGCCAACAACCTCGGAAAGCCCAAATCTCACCTTTCATCATTGTAATGTTCTGGATGAACAGCCTGACTTCAGCTTTTTGCCGGAAGCAATTGACGGACTGGTGTATTGTCCGGGTAGTATCGTGCTGAAGCCTTTTCACAGGATAAAGCCCGCTGACTTTGTGGATGACTACCAGTTACAAGTGATCGGGGCAATTAAATCCATTCAGGCTGCATTACCTGCATTGAAGAAAGGAAACCAACCTGCTATCGTACTTTTTTCCACTGCTGCTGTGCAGACCGGATTAAATTTCCACTCAATGGTCTCGGCATCTAAAGGTGCATTGGAGGGAATGACCAGGGCACTTGCCGCTGAGTTTGCTCCAACGATCCGTGTAAACTGTATTGCTCCTTCCCTCACGGATACACCGATGGCCGCTGCGCTACTGAATACTGAAGAAAAAAGAAACGCTAATGCTTTGCGTCACCCACTGAGACGCATTGGAACGCCTGCTGATATAGCCCACATGGCTGAGTTCCTGCTCACCGAAAAGTCTGGCTGGGTGACCGGGCAGATAATGCATGTGGATGGTGGCATCTCCAGATTAAAGGTTTAACTTGAAAAAAAATAATCATGAAAGAAATAAAATGGCCTTTACTCCTGATTTGCATTGCCATCCCACTCGTCTCAGGTTCGCTGTCAGGGCTTGCCATTGCGGATCATATAAGTTCATGGTACAGCACGCTCAACAAACCATCATTTAATCCACCCAATTACCTGTTCGGCCCGGTATGGAGTGTATTGTATATCCTCATGGGGATTGGTTTGTACCTGATCCTCCAGACCCCAAAGTCTGCTATGCGCACCAAATCTATTATGCTATTTGCCGTACAACTCATCCTCAATCTCAGTTGGAGCTTTATCTTCTTCAATGCGCAATCACCTTTCGCAGCCCTGATCATCATAGGCATCTTATGGATAGCCATCCTGATGATGATGATATATTTTCATACACTTTCACCAATAGCTTCCTACCTGCAGATACCGTATTTGCTGTGGGTTAGTTTTGCGTCCGTGTTGAATGCAGCGATTTGGCTTTTAAACAAGTAGTGTTGTGAAGCAATACAAAACGTGATTGAGTAGCGTGTATTTTACTTCGATTGTATGGCATCAACATCATGCGAAATCGAAGGAATCGTCTGCAGGTAGGCCCATACCGCTGAAGCTTCTTCATCCGTCATTGCGGCATAAGGGACCATCGGGTAGCGCAAGGCTGGTTTGCCATCGCGCTGACCGAAACGAAGTGCTTTGATAAACTGCTCTTCGGTCCAGTTACCGATGCCTGTTGTTTTATCAGGTGTCAGATTCCGGGTCAATATGATTTCGCCTTCCTTATTTGGCATGGCATTGCCTCCACTGAAATAACCAGGTGTCTTTTCAGGCTCCATGATATTCTGCGTTTCAAAACTTGGGCTATGGCAACCATAGCATTCGACTTTGCTGGTGGCAATATATTTTCCAAAAGCAACCTTGTCAGTAGCAGGCGGTGCGGTGATGGGCGCAGTTGGATAAGGCAGTGGTTTAAAGGCAACATAGCTTAAGAACTTCGCCAGAAAAGATGGTTGACAGGGAGGTTGTGCTTTAGCCACTGGTGCCAGTTCAGGCGCGTCAGATCGCAGATATGCAATGACACTATGAAGGTCATAGTCTGACAGGTGAGGAAACTTAGGCATCCATGGTGGTGCATAATTGCCATCCCTTTTGATACCGGTGCGGATCAGGTAGGCCAGTTCGCCGTCTGTATATCTGCCGGTTCCATATTTTTCATCCCTGGTGATATTGGCAGACCATGCCTTGCCAAATGCTGCAGGGAGATCGAGCATCTCCTGGCCTTCCAACTTACCACTTGCTGCCATGTGGCATTGATTGCAGACCATCGTAGCGAGGCGTTTTCCTTCAGCCAGCATGGCACTGTCAGCGGTCACTTTCAGGTCTGGTGCTTTGACTTCATACGTTAGGAATACCCGCAGTGTGGATATAAGTGGCTCCTCCGGCGAGGACAAGGACACCCAAACCAATGAGGATGCCCAGAATCTTAAAGACTCTTTTCATGGTGTGATGATTTTCGTTTCGTTTACATACTTGCCGAAAACAGGCCAGGGCCTATGAGCGGCATGGCTACTAAATTAAAAAATCCATACGGTTTCTGCCTCCAATCAGGGAATATTTTATTTACAATTAATTTACATTGACTTAAAAAAGGCGCTCACCGCCCCTTGCTTCAGAGCTGGAAATGAGTCTGGACGGACCACATCCTTCCTAAAATCTCGCTAAAATCCGGACACAGATGCCTGTGCTTTTAGTCTATCCTAAGAAATCTTAAATGGCAAACTCATTCGAATGAGAGCAATATTAAAGACATCAGACATATATAAAATATTGTACTAAAGCATTTAGCAGAGAAAGGAGCGTTACGGCTTCCCATTTCCCTGCCTGGAGAAGTCAACAGAAACTAAACAGTCGCTGATGAACAGTTCACCATCATCAAGGACTTTCATTGTAAAGGAGTTTAAACGAACCTTCCTTGGTAGCGGACAAAAAAACCACAAAGAGTTTACCATGAATTAACGCAGCATCACCCATGGACTTGCCTTTAAAGGGTACTTTTGCGCCATCAAAAAACGACCTTGATACTCACCCTGGATTCCCTATCTGCCAAACACTCTCTGAAAAGCAGAGAATGTATGTTGACCTGAAAAAAATGCTGGTGGTGTAACTGAAAATGAAGATTTCCAGATTTATTTCCTGTCTTCAAACAAATGGACTGTAAAATCACTCTAATTTAGATGATCTGATATCTGTATCCTTTAGAGATAAAGGGAGCAAAAGACAGGAAATTTCAATAGCACATTCAAACAATTCATCCGAAATAAAATCGAAATGTATACAAGATCAATCCTTATCCCGATTACTTTTTTGCTGCTGACTGCATGCGGCTCCAAACCTAACAGTGATGCTGCCTCCGGTGATGCGCTGAGTGGTAACATCAATATTGATGGTTCGAGTACCGTATATCCGATCACGGAAGCTGTAGCCGAAGAATTCCAAAAGGTTCAGCCTGGTGTTAAAGTATCTGTTGCCTTATCAGGCACAGGTGGTGGCTTTAAAAAATTCGGAAGAGCTGAAACGGACATCAATGATGCTTCACGTCCGATCAAACCAGCAGAAGACAGCCTTGCTAAATCACATAATGTAAGTTATGTGGAACTGACGGTTGCCTTTGATGGAATGGCCATCGTGGTCAATCCGAAAAATGACTGGTGCAAGGATATGACTGTAGCAGAATTAAAAATGCTGTGGGAACCGGAAGCACAGGGTAAAATCAAAAACTGGAACCAGATCCGTCCAGAATGGCCAAACGAAGAAATTCATCTTTTCGGCGCGGGTGTAGAAAGCGGAACGTATGATTATTTCACAGAAGTAATTGTAGGTAAGAGCCATTCCAGTCGTGGTGATTTTACGGCGAGTGAAGATGATAATGTGCTTGTGCAGGGTGTAGCCTCCGATAAATATGCACTTGGCTTTTTCGGACTTGCCTATTTTGAAGAAAACAAGGACAAACTCAAGGTGATCGGCATCGATGATGGTAAAGCTGAAAATGGTGAAGGACCGATTCTGCCAAGCATTGAAACTGTGAAAAACAAATCATACTCTCCACTGGGCAGGCCTTTATTTATTTATGTAAATAGTAAAGCGGGTCAACGCAAGGAAGTACAGGAATTTGTCCGGTTCTATCTCAACAATACGAATACACTCACTGCAGAAGTAGGATTTATCTCATTGACTGAACAAGAGTCAGCTGATGCGAAGGCCAAATGGGAAGCATTTATCACTTCACTTCCTGCGGCTCAATAAACTAAAATGCGGCATGGACTGTACGTTCATGCCGCATGTTTTGAACCTCTCCTACCGGAAATGCACAGCTGATGAGTGTAAAAGAAAAAATCATTGAAGGAGTACTCCTCCTCTGTGCAGCTGTCAGCATCCTTACGACCATTGGCATCCTTTGGGTTCTGATTTCAGAATCCTCCGTGTTCTTTGCACGAGTGCCTCTCAGCGAGTTTTTATTTGATACCCAGTGGACGCCTTTTTTTGCCGACAAGCATTTTGGCATCCTTCCGCTGGTGACCGGGACGTTGCTGACTTCATTCATTGCCATTGCTGTTGCACTCCCCATCGGATTATCGATAGCCGTATATCTGAACGAATATGCGCCTAAAAGTTTCCGGAGCACCATTAAGCCGGTTCTTGAAATTCTTGCTGCCATCCCGACTGTCGTCTACGGTTTTTTTGCCTTGATGGTCATCACGCCTTTCTTACAGCAGATCTTTCCGCAGATGGCAGGGTTCAATGCATTGTCACCAGGCATCGTGATGGGGATCATGATCATCCCGATGATCTCTTCCCTGAGTGAAGATGCCCTGTATGCAGTGCCTACATCCCTTCGGGAGGCATCGTATGGAATTGGTGCTACACGGTTTCAAACTTCTTTCAAAGTACTAGTCCCAGCCGCTTCATCCGGTATCATCGTATCGGTGATCCTCGGTATATCACGTGCTGTCGGTGAAACTATGATTGTAGCAATAGCTGCAGGTCAGCAACCACGACTCACGCTGAATCCATTGGTGCCAGTAGAAACTATCACAACCTATATCGTGCAGGTAAGTCTCGGAGACGTAGTGCAGGGTTCAATAGAATATCAAACCATCTTCGCTGCTGGAATTGCCTTATTTGCCTTGACGTTTATTCTCAACAACGTTAGTTTCTACATCAAGAAGAAATTCCAGGAAAAATATGAGTAAGCGTATAGACATCAATCGAATCAAGGACAACCTGTTCCGCTACGTCGGGATTGGCTGTACCCTATTCGGTTTATTGATGCTAGGGTTTTTCCTGTATAGTGTACTACGTGAAGGTCTGCCGCGATTAAATGCGCAGTTCTTTTCGTCCCTTCCTTCCCGCAAACCGGAGGAGGCCGGGATCCTGATTCCCTTGTTTGGTACTATCTGGGTGATGGTGCTGACTTCACTTATTTCGATACCGCTTGGTGTAGCTTCAGGTATTTATCTCGAAGAGTATGGCAAGAAAAACAGACTTGCTTCCCTGATCGAAATCAACATCACCAATCTAGCAGGTGTACCATCGATCATCTACGGGTTGCTGGCGCTGGAAATATTTGTTCGCATCCTGGGGTTAGGAAAGAGTTTACTTTCCGGAAGTCTGACGCTTGCATTGTTGATCCTGCCGATCATTATTGTCGCGACGCGTGAAGCATTGAAAGCTGTACCAAAAACTATTCGGGAAGCATCCTTTGCACTTGGGGCTACCAAATGGCAGACGACCTGGTTCCAGGTATTGCCGGCATCCGCAGGAGGTATTGTCACCGGGGTCATCCTCGCGATCTCGAGAGCTATCGGAGAAACCGCGCCATTGATTGTCATCGGAGCGATGCTGTACATCACTACGCTCCCTTCCAGTCCGATGGATGATTTTTCGGTTTTACCGATCCAGATATTCAACTGGCTTTCACGTCCACAGAAAGGATTTATCATCAACGCGACGGCAGCCATCATTGTGCTGTTGGCGATTACCTTTATCTTGAACGGAATAGCCATCTACCTGCGTAACCGCTGGCAGAAAAAAGTAAAATGGTAACAGACATGACAACGCATAAATTAGACGCCCAAAATGTAAATGTGTATTACGACCAGGCCCATGTCATCCGAGACGTGAGCCTGACGATCGAAGCTAATACCGTCACTGCGTTTATCGGTCCGTCCGGGTGCGGAAAATCAACTTTCCTCAGGCTGATCAACCGGATGAATGACTACATCGATGGATTCCGTAAGACGGGAACGATCCTGATTGATGGTGAAGACATCTATGACAAGAAAGTAAGGGTGGAGGAACTGCGCAAGAAAATCGGCATGGTTTTTCAAAAGCCTAATCCATTTCCAAAATCCATTTATGAGAATGTCATCTATGGCCTTCGGATACAGGGAATCAATAAAAAATCGATCCTTGACGAGACGGTGGAACGGTCACTGCGCCGCGCTGCCATCTGGGATGAAGTCAAAGACAATCTCAACAAATCTGCTCTCTCGCTGTCCGGTGGCCAGCAGCAGCGCATATGCATAGCGCGGACGCTGGCGGTGGAACCTTCCATCGTATTGATGGATGAACCTGCTTCAGCGCTGGATCCTATCTCGACGGCCAAGATCGAAGAATTGATCCACGAGCTGAAATCACAATACACGATCATCATCGTCACGCACAATATGCAGCAAGCCGGCCGTGTCAGCGACAAGGTGGCCTTCTTTTATATCGGCGAACTGATTGAATATTCAGCGACTAAAGAAATATTTATTAATCCAAAAAAAGAACTTACCCAAAACTACATTACCGGACGATTCGGATAACCTTTGTACCTTACTATGGAAGCACCAGGCAAACCTATCGAATCTAATGCACTAAAATCCGATACAATGACTCATTTAGAGGAAGAATTAACCATGCTCAAATCAGAGATCACCGTGATGTGGCAGATGGTTATTTCCCAGTTATACAAGACCCGCGAAGCACTCCTTGAATTTGATAAAGATCTGGCCCGCGAAGTGGTATCTGCTGAAAAGCGGGTGAACTCGCTCGAGCTCAAGATAGACCGCGATTGTGAAAACATCTTCGCGCTCTTCAATCCGGTAGCTGTCGATCTCCGGACTGTTCTTGCCATTCTGAAAATCAACAACAATCTCGAACGCTCAGGAGATATCGCGGAAGGCATCGCCAAGTACATCATCGTTGCTGATCATCCATTTGATGCAGAGATCCTTGAAAAAACGGAGATACTGCGGATGTATGACGAAACCAACAATATCCTTGAAGATGTACTGAAGGCTTTCGAAACAGAAGATACCCGCCTGGCGAGAAGCATCTTCAAGAGAGACGAAGTTGTCGATGACATCAATGTAAAATCCAACGCGGTCGTCGCAGAATTTATGCGAAACCATCCTGAAAAAATCGAAGAAGGCCTGTACCTGATCTCGATGATCCGCAAACTGGAGCGCGTAGGTGATCATTGCAAGAACATCGCTGAAGAGATCATCTTCAACATTGAGGCGAAGGTGCTGAAGCATAAGAGCAAGAAGAAAAAAGAAGAGTGAGAAGTTAGCAGTGAGAAGTTAGCAGTTAGCAGTCAAATGCCGTTGGATGGCGCGGTGTGGTGAGCGGAGTCGAACTATTTCGCCGCCAACCACCATGATACATTTCAAATCCACATTCGGCCATCGGCCGTTGTTGGTGCCCTCACCAACAACCACAAAAATTCCCACTGGTGGTGAGGACACCAGGCCAGTGGCCAAAAAAGGGGAATCTCGCTGGGAATCTCTCCAAGTATTCACGTGGTCGCAGGAGCAAATAGTTCAACTACGCTCACCACGACGCTCCTGCAACGTAATTCTGTAGCCAGAATTGAAGTCCCCTTTAGGGGATTTAGGGGTAAATGGGCTATTGATTGTAAATCCCTGTCTGTCCAATCACAATCAACTCACCACGATTTAATATGGTGCTGCCTCCGGTGCCTCCATCATGAATCTCAATATCCTGTAATTGCAAGCTTCCTGAATTGAGGATAACCCTGCCATCTATAGCAGTTCCAGAAATCAACTCCAGGTTTTGAATTTTGGCGCTAACGCCAAGCTTAACGTTCAAAAGCGAATGTGCACCATCACCCTGGATCGTAATATTGTCCTGATCTGTTGCATAGATCGTTACATTTTTATCCAGTTGGATGGTATCGGATGTGATCAGCAACAGGGACAGACTCGAATCGAACTTGACTGTATCACCTGAGGAAATACAATTGGCCAAAACATATCTCAGTGATCCTACTCCACTGTCGGCATCTGTACTGACTATGTTTCCGCAGCCCATGCCCACCCCGAATTCCGAAAACCCGGAAAGTCTGGTGGATGTAAGATTATTCAATGAAGCAGGTCCCATCATTGTCGCAGATCCCGAAGGCTGCCAATCACCACCGGTTGGCCGCTTGATCAATCGAATATCAGATAAAGAAAATATCGGATCAACTCCATCATACGTAAAATTGCCTGCCTGTACCGCAATATCATACAAGCCAGAAGTACTATCTGCAATGATGCGCCAAAATCCATCGGGAGAAACGAATCCAATATCAATGCCTTGTTCATCCGCTACCGGAAGTCCTGACACACCCGGCTGCTGCATGAAAAACTGTGCTGTCAGATACCCGGCATGTGTGCTGTCAAATTCAATATCCATCATCCTTCTTATCAAACCGATCCCTATAGGCATTACAGCTTCCTGATCTGAGCCAGCACCCTCAAACCACCGCCTGAATGGCCCATTGACTATACCTCCGTCCCAGGTGGCCATCGATCCGTTGAAAGGATCCTCCGCCCACCATTGCGAATTCGATGGATCTGTACTGAGGATGCCCGCGTTCGTACTATCTCCCAGCGTGAGTAGTGCTGTACTACTCGTATTGATCCTTCCGCTTCGGATACGCAGAGTATTTCTTACACTTAGTGGCATCTCCAGGTTGAGACCACTAAAGGTATTGTCAGCGCGTAGCATCGTAATCTGGTTGTCTGCCTGTGTTGACGGAACAGGTGCATTGACATCAGGCCTGAAAAGTCCGGACCCATACAAGGTCTGGACGTTCTGGGTATTTGTGTAATGCTGTCCTATATCCATGTTACCACAAAAAGATAGATTCCGGTTGAGTGAACTTGTAAACAAGCCATCATTACGCATACTGCCACTGATACCAAATCCACCTGTAAGCTCTGCATCTGGCATGATCCACACATCCCTGCAGGATGTGAAATTTCCTGAAGAATGTGTCTGTCGTTTTTCTGATGCGTATCCGCCACCCACGATCAGGGAGTCGATCATCATCAAACCGTAACCTGCTCCGCTGGTATGTATAGAAAATCCTGTAGATCCAAGGGTATCATCTCCACCACCGGTCATCACTGATCCATTCCAATCAATATTGAATTCATTTGCACCATTGTATAGAAAATCCCCCGGATCAAGTATCCGGATATTCAAATGGTCTGTGTATAGATTGGATGTTTGTATTCTGAAATAATCATGATCAGGTGCACTGACTCCATCATTGCCATCGATGATGATCTCGCTATCCACACCGATTAAGGTACCACCTGGTTTACCATTGTCTGTATCGATCATCGTGAAATCATAACACCCATCCGGAAGGCAAATATTTTTAGTATACACAAAATTAGCTTGCACATATGGCCCCCCCTCCTGCACGATGGTGCCTGTCGAATCCGCGATCGTCCATGTGGTCTCATAAGGGAGGTTATCAATTTTGATCACTAATGTGATTTCATTTTCAAGACATGTATCGCCAACACAACTCTGGGTGCAGGTCGCATGATCAACCGCATACCTCATCACATTTCCAGGTTGCTCACCAAAGCCTTCCATAAAATTAATACCAACCTCTGTCAGATGACAATAAGACATCACCGTACCTCCCAGCGGTGGCAGTTCTATCAAGGGCTCACAATTTCCCTCTGTGGTGTAGCACCCATCAATAGCGGTTTGATCACCATTCCAAATACAGGCATGCGTGTGTCGCGAGCCCAGGGAGTGGCCGAGCTCATGCGCCATCACTTCCACAGACCACGAATAGGTCGGCACATTTGAAAACGAAGGATATATACCTGCATAACACAGGCTTAACTGCTGATTACTCTTGCAAAGACCATCGAGTTGGGATAGGCCGCCCTCAAACCTATACGAAAGTAAAATGCCCAGGTCTCCATTGAAGGTGGGCCGCACTTCCTTAAATTTTTCAAGGGTTTGAATCATATCTCCTTGCGTATAAACACTAGGTGCGATCCACACCAGTATATCTGAAATCACCATATCAATACTCTCCGCCACGTATAAGGCTGCCACCTGGTTGTAGAGCGCGGTTACATAATTGACGGTAGGTGTGAGCCCTCCTTTATCTTCAGTGATATCATAGTCAATCTCCATATAGACCTGTATGCAATCACCAGCTGAACGATTGGAAGGTTTATAATGAATCTCTTCCTGCCGATAAGGTCTACCTTCATCTGATGTTCCACATGTAAAAGGAAAATACTTTTGAAGATGAATATCATGATAGAGAATGTATTCATTTGTTTCATCCACTTTCCCCAATGTGAGATTTGAAGTTTTAGAAGATGATATCATTCCGACAATTTCGTCTTCGAAAATACTCAGTGTCACCATGCTTTGTGGATCTCCCTTAATATGTCCTCTATAATGCAAGGCATGTTGAACCGGCACTTCACGCATATCAGGAGCCGTATGCACGACTGCATACTGCATAAACTGATCGGCACGTTCTAATTCCACTACAATATTAGTGCGTTGATCGGCGGGGATACTAAATGTGATATGCTGTTTTGGTGCATGCCAGAGGGATTTCAAGCGAGTCGTATCCACTGACAATAATTCATACGACTTTAGCTGTTCGGGAATGGCGATTGAATGTCTGTTCTCATTTCTTGTAAATAATTGAATAAGAATTTCCGGGCTTCTATCGGCACGCTTTGATACAGGTTGATCTGATTGTATAGGAAGGCTTTCACCAACATATGCTCCGTCAGCCACACAAAAAGAAAAATGATCCACACTCAAAAATTTACCTCCGTCCCTGATGATAGAATCATTGACGATGATATGATAATATCCCTGGCCATAGTTACAGCAGAGCCCATTGCCATCCATTTCTCCGCCTGCGCTTCCGAAATTAAACCCTCCATTGATTTCCAGTTTTGCATCCTCCAGCTTCAAAGAGCCTTCGGAGCAATTGAGGAGACAATTTGAAAAACCTGAACTAGTATCCTGAGAAGAAGCTCCCAGCGTCAGGTATCCATGCTCATCAATGGTCAGCGACCGCTGATAATAAATGGAAAGTGATCCGATCTGTGTCGTATCCTGCAAGCGAATCTGATGGTAGATATTCGTCTGCGCATTTCCTGGATTGTCAGGAGGTGGTTGTCCGCAGACCCAGGAGAATCCGGATGTCCATGCTCCATCATCCCTGGTATCATAACTGTCAAGGGGGATGATAGGCAAAGGATACACAAATCGCGGCAAAGGAATATACTCCTCATTATCGAGCGTAATGGATTCACAGATCGCCTGAATGATATGATTCGTGTCCGCATCACAGGCGATCTCCAGCACCAGGTATATAAAACGCTCATAATTATTAGCAGATGAATTGGACGGACCATACTTTTCTCCAATCAAGAGGAACTCACCATTGAACTCAAGAACAGCTCCAGGGTTTTCTATGACCTCCCCGAACAAAGCCGGAGGCGGATACTCAGCCAGAGGATCATCGCCTGGCCTGCCAAAAGGCCTGAACGGCAGGTCTGCTGAATTATTAAAAGTCCAGACTTTTGTATCAACAAATACCCTGGCTGTCAAGATATCCGCCAGATCGGTGGTACCCGTTAGATTAAATTTCAGTTGTCGGATTGTCTTATTGAAATTGATACCCGACATATTCAAAGTTACCCGCACGACGGGTTGATTCCAGGTTCCTGCTGACACGACTGTATCGTAAGGATAAGTGGAATAAGAACTTGAGTGGACGATCATTTTATCCCCAGGATCAAACATGCAAAATTCGAAAGTTCCAGTCGTATCGCTCTGCTCACCGGGGTACAACTCGATCATATATGTATTGCCTACAGTGAGATTATTTAGACTCAGTACTTCAGGCTGAAAATCTGCATGGGTATCATCAAACGTAGTTACGATATCAAACACACCATTTTCGAGATGTCCTCCTGTGGTTGGGTTCCAGACTTTGATGGCGGGATCAAAACCTGCAGAAGTTGGGCTGACGACCATGGTGATTGTCCTGGTGTGGGCTGTAAACGTATACCATACATTCGTTCGTCCAAAACTTTCCGTGGCATTGATTAAGGTACCGGGCACTCCACCAACACATTCGTTGGTGTAAGAGGGTATGATTGAAGTAGCATAAAGGCAATGGTCATTGGCAGGTGGATTTGTCACTTTAAGTGTAAACTCACCCCAATTATTTGGATTGATGACATCGCTGGATTTTATTCGAACCAGATACTGACTGTCCACTTCCAGATCCTGCAATACAGCTATTCCCCCTCCACTGCCAACAGGACTTGAAAAACAAAGGAGTGGTTCACCCGGACAATGCCCTTTGAATACCTGACCAGATGCGACGACTCCAAAAGTTGGGCCAGCAATAAGTAAAAGTTTGTGGACGGGAGCAGCGGCCGTAAAACTGTACCAGACATCGTACTGATTAGCATTACAACTACCTCCGGTGATAGACGGCGTTGCACCTCTGGTATGGCCGACGACGCTCACTTCCTGATCCAACACCGGGGAGAATGAAATCGGAGCGTTGCATTCATCATGCGCGGGGCTTTCCATGATACAAATCGTAAAATCCTCCTGGAAATATTGATAGTTCGGTGATGGAAAAACAACGGCCCATATGCGGATGAGATACGTGTGTCCTACGATCAGGTTTTTAGCATACTTCAGGCTGTTGATAAACACACCATTACATCCATCATACAGGGAGAAATTAAAATCACTGGTATTATCCGACTCAATAAGCATGTTGGGATTCGTGGCCACAAAGGAATACCAGACTTCATTTTTCACCCCTGCTCCGATCATACGCACCTGTGTGGAAAGTGTACAATCCTGGCCTTCATTGACCGGGATATTGATTGCATTGGTACAATAAATATTGGGTGGAGGCACGGTGATCCCGAGACGGAAATTTCCCCTGCCGCTCCCATTTGCAGCACTATAGACCCTGAGGTAATATTCCTGTCCTGGCGTCAGTGTTGTGGCCAGTAATTCGCCTCCATTTGAGCAAGCCATTGAATTGGATGAACAATTGCCATCAAATATTTCTATTACGGGAGTCACCATCGGTGAAGGGCTGATGGGAATGATGACCATCAGGTGGGTGTCTTGTATCGCCGTAAACTTATACCAAAGGTCATCATCTGCATAATATCCGTTACAGCTACCTATTCCGGTCGATGGAAAAGAATTAGCATTAGCCGGATAGGCAAACGTTATCCCGCTGACAGAATCAATCTGTATTGCATTTTCGCACAGATCATTTGCAATGGGCACCTTGACACAGACGGTCACATTCATCGGCGTACCTACTCCAGGCGCATCATACACACGGATAAAAAGCGTATCACCGATTGTCAGTCCGGTCAGTGTCAATTGTTCAGAACCAAAGGTCGTACTATCTGAACAAGCCAGCAATGTCATGGACGCGCATGTTCCATCAAATACATCTACTACACCATCTCCGTTCTGGCCAAAACTGGCTTCCACACTATGCGTCGTCGCGGTCGTGACAAACTTATACCATAAATCAAAATATGGTGCTTCGGCGCAACTACTCTCGGGCGTAGTCGCTGCGTCAGCACCACCAATATTTTTCACAGGTGATGTAGGACATGTTGTTGTGGAGACCGGCACCAGCACAGCCGACTGGCATCCATTGTTAGTCTCCTCTGGAAATGAACCAACACAAATCCGAAAGACTTGTCCCGCAGCAACAGTATCGGCAGGATACACCCTGATATAATACAGGCTGTCTATCTCCAGACCGGGCTGTCCCAGCGTACGCGTCAAACCAGGTAACACTTCCATGCATGCATAAAGAGAATCACCACAGGCTTGACCTCGCAATTCAACGATCATGGGCTGACATACATCTGCCATGACAGACCTGGCCGGACTCGTACCAGTGCCTCCACCAAAACAAAAATTGACAAAGGAAATGGAATGACTATGCTCAGTGGCAGTAAACTTAAACCAGACATCATCATCAGGAATTCCGGAACAAAGTGTCGCTGAAATACCCGAATCAGTTGCTCCATGAGTCGTATAGGTATCTGCATCACATTCGGCTGTAGGTGAAGGAATAATCTCCATTGCTGATATACATTCGTCTATGGGTGATTTCGTTTCGAATGAAAATTTCTGCCAGGGCGAGAATCGATCTTGTCCACAAATAGACCTCAGGTAAAAATGATAAGGCCTTCCAGCTTCGAGATCTGTAAATACAACACTATCTCCGACCGTAAACAATGGAGAGGAGGGAGGATAGAATCCACCCGCAGATACAGCATACTGAAAAGAGTCACTCAGCATGGTGGTCGCATTCCATTTCAGTACCACATGATTCAGCTCATTAGCGGCCACCACCAAACTATCAGGGGATGTGCATTGATAATGATCGATATAAATATTATCCACCCGGATATCAGCAGCGGTTGATCTCAGGCTGAAATAATAATCGCCGGTCGCTTGAGGTGTATAATAAATGGTCTTTTGTTGATACTCCGAGGATTCGCTCAGATTAACAACGGTATCCACCAGAACCATACTCTCCTTGTCAGGATAGAGGCTGGTGTATAGCTTGAGTGTCTTTCCATCAGATCCATAGTCCATGGAGATGATATAGGTTGAATCCTGTTGCAGTGGAAGGACAGGTAAAAACAACCAATCATCGTTGATGAAATTGCCATCATAAGGAATGACCAGCCCAACGGGTTGTGAAGCTCCGGATTCATCATCAGTCACCCAGGTCTTTGTATCCGGATGATTATTCAACCTTGAAATACAGCCTGGCAGATTGGGAACAGGCGCATCATCGAAGTCTTCAAAATACGGGAGTGTAAAGGCATTACACAATGTCACCAGCGGATATGTCTTCCAGGCACTCGACAAACCCGGATTGCATTTGGTGCGAATATGAAAATAATAAGATAAGCCCGGTGATAGCCCCGACATTGTAAATGTTGTGTCTTGTGTGATGGTCCCATTAGCCGGTGGTGTCGCAGAAGTTGTCAGGGCATATTCGAATTCAGGTTCGGAGATATTGATTGGCGAAGGCCAAATCAATGAACAGGAATCCTGCGTGACATATGCATGCAACAATTGGGGGATAGCGGGACAGGCAGCTGGAGACCAATGAAAATTAAGGCCAAATTCAGGTGGAATGGAGGTGGATTGCATGGCACAGTCATCCGTGTACGCCAGGCCAGTTGTAGTTTGATTCCAATTTCTGTTGGCAGGTGTCTTGCGGTTATTAAAATCACTCAGGTAAAATCCTCCCAGTCCGATATTACAAAACGAGCTGCTGTTATATCCTAGGATAGCCACTTCTCCATACCGGATATCAATAGAATGATCGAGGGCATTGAGTCTTATTTCAAAATTGACGCTTGTATAGTTTGTACCTGAGGATTGAAATAGTTTATAGTTTTTCCATTTGATGATGAGCGTCATGTCTGTTGAATCACCTGTGATATCATAGGCCAATGATGATGAAGTTCCATTTCCAATCAGGTTGGCATCGAATCCAACTATTCTTGCCCGAAGTGTATCATTAGCAGGACCGATTTTTTCTAAAGGTTGATATTGCAATTGCCCTATATCGACGGCCTCGTTGCCATACTGGCTTCTGCCAAGGCCAATCCATCCGCTGTTCATAACACCAAAACGATCATACGCTACGCCCCTATACATAAAATTGAATCCGATGGGAAATCCTGGGCCAGTCGTCGCCGTAGTGCTGCCAGCAGGTAGTGAAGGATCCACAAAAGAGCGCAGACCTGTATTGGACTCTGTGCCAAGCACGATTCCATGACTCGACTGACTAAAAGACTGCACGCTCTGGGTAAACAAATAAGTATTCGTCTGCGCATATCCGACACCGGCCGTGCAACAGAAAAAAAGACAAGCAACAATCCTTGCTAAACAAAAGCTATGTTGGTGCATAGGTGACAGATTTACGCCGGGCAATTTGATAGGATGATTCAATTATTTTCTGGCAGCTATCTGGCGTTGGATCGTATCCAGTGTTGCCTCCAGTGCATCAACCTTTCCTTCGAGATGCTTGAGTTGATCTACTTCATCCTGTAAAGCCAGGATCATAGCTTCTTTTTCCTGCAATTGCAAGTTGAGCTCCTGGATGGCTCTCAGCGCAATACCTGCGGGATCAATGGTACTGATACTGACCTCATCCGCCCCCAATTTGAAAATGCGGTAGAAATCTTGTGCCGTCGGACCGATATGGTAATCCTCACTCCCTTTATATTTCCATCTGGTGATCGGCAACTTCATCACTTGCTCTAATATGGTAGCGCCTTTCACTTGCGTAAAATCTTCCTTCTTGTTTGCATCCGAAACATTGGTCCACGTTCCTGTCAACCCGAGATAAGCACCGTTACCGTTGGTGCTGTTATTACCAACGACTATAGCTTTAGCTTCAGAAGCAGTCGTTCCAAACGCCCAGCGGTTGACACTGGTATTGCCAAAGACCATCATATTGCTGGTGCTGACCTTGGCGAGATATCCGATTGCTGTGGAATTGACAATGGCCTGGTTGTTGACATCTGTCCATGCGCCGATAAGGGTGTTATTTGAACCTGTGGTGAGTGTGAAGGCACCTGCATGACCGACAATGGTATTCTGCTGGCCTGTAGTAGATGTGCTGGAACTAAAAGAGCCTATACACACATTCCTGCTGCCGGTTGTATTGGCATCTGCAGCTCCAGCGCCGAGCGCCACGTTAAAAATTCCTGAGGTGTTTTCCTGGAGTGCGACTACACCAACAGCAGTGTTGGAATAACCGGTGGTGTTCTCGTAGAGTGCTTCATCTCCGATGGCTGTGTTTTCAGATCCGGTTGAATTTGATTTAAGGGCATCTGCGGAGATTGCTGTGTTGCTGTAACCTGTCACATTATTTTGAAGGGCCTTAGAACCAACCGCAGTATTCGCATTACCGGTCTTATTCGTGTACAAGGCTTGTTCTCCAACTCCTGTATTCCACTTACCTGAGGTATTTGACTTGAGGGCCTCATAGCCTGTTGCGGTATTCTTATAACCGGTTTTATTGCTCACCAATGCAGCGTAACCGGAAGCGGTGTTGTTATAGCCTGTGGTATTTTCGCGCAAGGCACCAGCTCCAATCGATGTATTGTAATTACCCGTCGTATTCTCTTTTAAGGCTACTATACCCACGGCCGTATTTGAGATGCCGGTTGTATTGTTGCGTAAAGCTTCGAGACCAGTAGCGGTATTATAACTTCCAATTGAATTTTTATGCAGGGCATAGCTGCCAATGGCCGTGTTCTGGTTTCCGATCGTGTTATCTTCAAGTGTGTGATTGCCTAACGCTGTATTTTGAGCCCCAAGCGTATTACTGTACATCGCATTAAAACCTATCGCAGTGTTAAACGATCCAGTCAGGTTTCCACTCAGCGCACTTACCCCAAAGGCATTATTTTCTATGCCGCCTATATTAGAATAAAGGCTAAAGGCACCTGTAGCTGTATTGTTGTATCCATACACATTTTGAAACATGGCATTGTGACCTACCGCTGTATTGGTGTCGCCTACAATATTATTCCTGAGTGAGTTTGCTCCAAGGGCAGCATTGAAAAGTCCAGTCGTATTGTTTTGTAATGAATTGGTTCCGATGGCGACATTTGCCTGACCTGTTGTATTGTTCCTTAATGCATCGCTACCCAGAGCTGCATTACCATAACCTGTCGTATTGGCTGCAAGTGCATCGGCACCTATTGCGGTATTGATATACCCTTCTGTATTACTGACCAGCGTCTTAAAACCAACGGCGGTATTGGAATAGCCTCCTTGATTAAAAGCCAGGGAAGAAGAACCGATGGCAGTATTTTCGTCGCCATCATTATAGAACATGGCCGAATCGCCTATGGCTACATTGTCAATAGCATATGGGCTGTTGGCCAATGCATAACTACCAATAGCAACATTGCCGCTACCTTCTTCATTAAAAAACATCGCGGAAAGGCCAATGGCGGTGTTTTTGCTTCCTGAAATATTTCGTCTCAGCGCACTGGCACCTAATGAAGTATTTCCCGTTCCTTCAGTATTATCGATCATGGACTTGGTACCTACGGCTGTATTCGCATATCCGGTTGTATTGTTTCTTAAGTTAGAAGTGCCCACTGCTGTATTTGCAGTTCCATGATACTCCTCGATAGCCCCGAGACCATTATAGTGCAGCGCCGAATCACCTATCGCCACATTATTACTTCTGTCAGTCGATTGCGCCAGTGCATCGATACCGATAGCGATATTGGCGGAGCCATGCGCATTAGATTCCAGTGCATTGTTTCCTATAGCAATATTGTTATTGCCATCCTGATTAAATACTAAACTTTGCCCGCCGATGGATACGTTTCTATTACCGGTTGTGTTATTGAGCAAGGTGGCATCACCGACTGATACATTATGTTCGCCTGTGGTATTATTGGTCATGGCTCCTGCACCGATAGCTATATTCATGCCACCTGTTGTATTCAATTTTAATGCCTCTACACCTAGAGCCAGGTTAGAACTCCCCGTTATATTAGCACTTAATGAGAAATTCCCGATCGCCAGATTATCCTCACCTGCAGTATTGATCTGTAGTGCTTTTGTTCCAACTGCAAGATTATTTTCACCTTCCAGGTTTGCATACAAGGCGGAATCGCCGATGGCAATCTGATTGCTTAACGTTTCACTATAATAAAGTGCGCTACCACCAATAGCTATATTTGAATTACCAGTCGTATTTCTGGTTAATGGCGTAAAGCCGACGCCAATATTTGACTGCCCTGTTGTATTTCCCTCTAAGGCATAAGCTCCAAATGCAGTATTCACATCACCGGAAGTGTTATGATACAAAGTGTTTGCCCCTACTGCCGTATTGTCCGCTCCTGCACTATTGAAATAACCCGACTCAAAACCAATAAAAACATTTTCAATGCCTTCATCATAATTCTCATCCGGATCATTATTTAATCCCGCATCCTGGCCGATCACTACAGATTTGGACAAGAAGTCCATATTGAACATTGGGGAGCCGTTTCCATTCCTTCTGATCTCCAGCACTTCTTCTCCAGCTATGGAAAAATGAATACGATCTTCATTTGCAGTAAGCTCAGTTTCTATTCCGGTATCTCCGTCTGCATCTGAAATCGAGGTCATCATCATCGATTGTCGATTAGCCTGGTCATTGGCTACGATTTCAATCCATCCATCTGTAACATTCTTAAAATACCAGAAGGATTGCGATGACGTATTGTAGATAAGTAAACCTTCCGCAGGTTCTTTGAAAGCGCGCATCTGATCGGCAGCCATCCGGGGCACGAGAACACCTTTGTCAGCACTCTGGATATCGAGCACAGCACTGCTGTGCGGTTTTTCTGTCCCGATTCCGATTTGCTGTGAAAAGCCGGTTGTATAGGTCAATAAAAGAAAAAGGTTAATTCGCAGTATAAGGTTCATACCTGACGGTTTACAAGTGATGGGTATGTCTGCAAATATCCACCCTCGATGGTAGCTACATTGTTAAAGTAAGTGAGTGGTGGATATGATCCTCTGAGCGGTGCTCTGCAGGGTACCAATGTTCGGCGGATTCCTTATACTTTTGTATACATTCCTTCGCATACCTATAAGGGACCAATGGCTGCTGCCGGACATCTCCTGAACGCTGCCGGGAACAAATGACAAACCAGATAAATTGCAAATGACAGATATCAATGATCCGACATGCTGCATAGCTTCAGAAGGGCTTTCCTCATGAGATCACTGACGCGTACTATCTGTATGCTGGTACTGCTGTACTTTATCCCCGGTACCCCCGGATGGGCTCAACTCCACCTTTCTCAATTTAGAAAATACACTACGCGGGAGGGATTGAGCCATAACCATATCCATGATATCTGCCAGGATAGTAATGGTTTTATCTGGATCAGCACCGAATACGGCCTCAATCGCTTTGACGGCACTTCCTTTATCAACCTCACCTCGATCAATAATGATTTTACTAAAGCCGATCAATTTATCTCTGCTTTAAAAAATCTGGGTCAGCATGAAATTGGCATCGGGACGCAATATGGTGCTTATCTGCTCAATACCAAAAACTATCAATTGACTCCGCTCACTTTCGATGTGGATGACAATCTAAAATACTGGGCGTTTCACATTTCAGATATCCAGCGTGATAGCAAAGGAAATTATGGCCTGAGCACGAAGACAGGATTTTATATTTTCGATTCGTCTGGCCAGCTGATCGATGATCTGGCTTATTACACAACAGCTGATATTGGTAAAGCCTGGATGCTGTACGGAAGGTTCATTTACATATTGTCCTCGGGACAAATGTTGCAAAAGAACAGCGAAGGCTACAATGTCTTTGACCCAAACACGAGTCAGATATTGAGAAATCCAGCCGCATCAGAACTTGACACATCATTGATCATGGATGACCCTGAGATCGACATCGTTGCCATTCCGGGACCAGGAGTTGCCTACTTGTCAGTTCGTCAAAAGAAACTCGTAATCCAAAATCAACTCACGCATCGCAGTTTTGCTCTCCCCGTTGAAAATACATTATTTGACAACCTTTACTGGCGTTCAACGATCCTTGCGCTCAATGACAGCACCCTGATCATCAATGGCAGAAAAGGGCTGTATCAGTTTCACTATTCGCTTGCTGATGAAACCATAACTGCGGGCAATGAACTATTGCTTCCCGAGCTGAATATTACCTCCTTCTTTATTGACAAAGAAAAAAGAATCTGGATCGGCACCTCCAATGGATTGTACAAGCAAAAAACTGAGCCTATTATCACCCAAACACGCATCAGGAAAAAGGCGCAAGATGGTCCGCTCACCATTAAATATATGGAGCAAGGCCCTAATGAATGGTATGTTACTACCAGTGAGGAAGGTCTGTTGATCCTTGATGCTAAAACCCTGGCATTCCGGGATCAGTTCTTATTCAAGAAGGATGATAAAATACTTTCCCTCGGCAAAATCTTTTCCTTTTCAGATGAGATCCTGTGGATCGCCAGCTTCCGGGGTTTATTTTCATTTCATAAAATCACGCATGAAGTGAAGCCACTCATATTCGACAATTGCCCTGACTGCACAATTGATATGTTTGTGCAGGATATCTATCAAAGCCAGGCAGGTGATATATGGATTACCGGAAATGAAGGTAACAAGGCCTACAAGGTTGATCCAACAGGAAAAATGATCACACGCATAGAGCATGATCTCCAGAATGAAAAATTCAGAGTCAACATTCCTTTCAGGATCTCTGAAGATGCGGAAGGAAATATCTGGTTTTGCGGAGATGCTATGGCCAGGTACAATACAAGCCTCGGGCACGTGGATTCCCTTATTGAAAAATTACCTCTCCAGCGAAATTTCAAAAAACCCTATTTCATGCACCGCAATTCGAAAAACGATTTGTGGTTTACCACCAACAGTGATAACTGGCATGTCCTCAAGGCGAATCAGGACATGGAATTGTTTTCGGATAAACGCCTGAGTCCGTCCATCAATATCTATCAGACCATGATAGATGATGTACTTCACTACATTTCCGAACAAGGACAGATCATCACCCTGAATACCCTCACCCGCGAATACAGAATACTCTCTAACGATAATGGATGGGACCCGGAGCGCATAACCTCCATCGGATTTTTTCAAGACAAAGAAACCGATGACATTCTGTTTGCCGGTGATGATATCATCTATCGGTTTGCTTCCGGACAGCCACTGACCAGGCGAAACAACACACCTTTTATTTCAGCCATCGAAGTCTTTGGTAAGCGGGTGATTGATCTGCCTGCAGACCATATTACTTTTCAGCCTGATGAAAATACGATGCAGCTCAAATTTCTAAGTCTAAATTTTAATGATCCACGCAATCAGCTCTTCTCTTACAAACTTGAAGGCAACCAGCCCGCGTTGTGGATTCCGATTGATAAACCAGAAATCATGCTGACCCAGATACCTCCGGGAAATTATACACTGACATTACAGGTCGCCTCCAAAAATCAATATTGGGAACCGTCCTACAAGACATATAAAATTACTATCCTGGCTCCATTCTATCGGCGATGGGCGTTTATCCTTCCGATGATATTATTATTTGGTTTGCTCACCTGGGCTGTGATCAGATATCGGATAAAGGAAATGAGAACCATATCCAACCTCGACCGGATGGTGGTCGAATATGAACTCAAGGCCCTGCATGCACAGATGAACCCTCACTTTGTCTTCAATTGCCTCAATAGTATCAAGGAGATGATCATGTCCAAAGACAATAAAAATGCAAACATCTATCTCAACAAATTCTCCTACCTGCTCAGATCCACACTTGATCAATCCAAGCTCACCTTTATTCCGTTATCCCAGGTCATCGAATATATCCGTAACTACCTGGAGATGGAAAAACTACGATTTGATCACTTCAATTTCAGTATAGAGACAGATCCTGCGCTCCATACAGAAAGTATCATGATGGCCCCCATGCTCCTGCAGCCCATTGTTGAAAACGCGATCTGGCATGGGATCTCCGCGCATAAAGAGGGCAACCAGATTCAATTACGTTTCTATAGCCAGGGAGATACGATCACCTGTGAAGTGGAAGATTTCGGGATCGGCATATTACAACCAGGGCAAAAAAAGGCGGACAAAGATCATGAGCCCACTGCCCTATCCAATATCCGAAAGCGCATTGAACTCCTGAACCAAAAACATGAGGCTGGTTACCAGCTTATCTTTATCGACAAATCACAGGATTCCTCCAGGCATGGGACGATAGTGAGATTGTCATTTAAACACCAGATGTATGAATTTGATTAAGACGGTTCTCGTAGATGATGAGCCACGGGGTTTGAAAGTGCTGGAACTGCTGACCTCTGCCTATGCTGATCGCCTGGATGTAGTAGCGGCATGCACTGATCCCCAGGAGGCGATCAACCGCATCAACGATCTTGCTCCCGAACTGCTGATCATGGATATACAGATGCCTACGATGACAGCCTTTGATATGCTGGCGTCCTTACAAATCAAGCAGCTCGAAATAATCTTTGTCACCGCGCATAACCAATATGCTCTTCGTGCATTCCAATACAGTGCAGTTGACTATCTGCTCAAACCCATTGATGAAGACCAGTTCCATAAAGCGATCACCAAGGCTATTGAACGCATCGGACAAAAAAATGTGCATCAGAATTATGAAGCCCTGCTCTACAATATCCAGCAGCTCAAACATACGAATGACATGAAAATCTGCATACCGGATGCAAAGGGATTCCGGGTCATCCGGGTTTCAGATATTGTCTATTGTGAAGCTGAAAGTTGCTATACCATATTTCATCTTGAAAACAAGACCAGTCTGATGTCATCCCGCACGCTGGCAGAATATGATGGGTTACTGGATCCTGATGTATTCTTCCGCATCCACAGATCCTATATCGTCAACCTACAGCACATCAAGGAGTATCACAAAGGCGAGGGTGGACAAGTCATCATGGATAATCAGAAAGCGCTTGAAATAAGTCGGCGAAAAAAGGAAGAATTCTTTTCCAGGATGAAGGGGATGTATAAGTATTAAAAGGGCGGAAAAGGCTTAAGAGGCTAAAGGGGCTGAAGGGGCTAAGGGGCTGGTGACAATCATCCATGCAAGTGCCTAGCGAACCATTTTGTAAAGTGGGGTTTTAACCCCACTAAAAAAGGCGAAGGCGAAGGCTGAGGCTAAGGAATAAATGGAAAGCTTAGAATACTGAAGAGGCCAAAGAGAACATACAAATACAATCGGCCATCGGCCGTTGTTGGTGTCCTCACCAACAACCACGAAAATCTCCGCTGGTGGTGGGGACAGTTCGACAAGCTCACCGCGGCGCACCAGGCCAGCGGCAAAAAGTGGAGTGCCGTTGGATGGCGCTGTCTCCGCCAACCACAGCAAACTCCTGCAACGGCCTCCTGCCGCCGGATGTTGAGATCCAGGCTGTTGTAATCAACATTTGTTACACAACACCCCTGATATTACCCCTACCTTTCGGTTCTACCAGATGTAGTGTATCTCATGAAAAAATTGACCTATATATTCATAGTCCTGCTGGCGTCCGTTGTGGCCCACGCTCAAAATGATCCTTTTCAAATTCACCTCCAACCCGTCACTATTGACAACCTTCCCGGACTGCAGGCATATGCCGGGGGACAGCATGACGGAAAATGGCTGGTGCTCGGTGGCAGAATAGATGGCCTGCATCGCCGCCAACCATGGGCAACCTTCAATCCGGATGGCCGCCATACAAACATCATCGTGGTGGATCCTGTGAATGGAAAAACCTGGACTGCGCCGCTGACAGCTCTTTCAGTGCCCTTGCAGGATCAACTCAGCTCTACCAATATGGAGTTTCACCAGGAGGGAAATTTCCTGTACCTCGTCGGTGGATATGGTCATAGTGAAACTGTCGGCTCGAAAGTCACGTATGCCATGCTGACAGCGGTTGATGTAGCGGGTGTGATGTCGGCGATTGAAAAAGGGGAAAACATAGCACCGTTTTTCAGGACATTGACCGACACAAGATTTGCTGTCACCGGTGGTCACCTCAATAAAATCTACGATACCTACTACCTCGTAGGCGGGCAGAAATTTGATGGCAATTACAACCCGATGAACCATCCTACCTTCACGCAGGAATATACCAATGCGATCCGCACTTTCAAGATGGAAGATGATGGAAGCACGCTCAAGGTCACGCACCTGGCGACTATAACAGATACGCTTGCGTTTCACAGGAGAGACTATAATGTTGCCGCACAGATATTGCCTGGAGGCGAAGAAGGGCTCATGAGTTTTTCAGGACCCTTTCAACTTACTGCTGACCTTCCGTATTTAAATGTAGTGAGCGTTGACCAGGAAGGGTATCATATCGTCCCTGCGTTTGCACAGTATTTCAACAATTACCATTGTGCGGTCATGCCTATGTACGCTGCTGACGCTGATCAGATGCATACTGTATTCTTCGGCGGCATCGCGCAATATTATATAGAAAACGGGCAACTGGTGCAGGATAGTGATGTACCTTTTGTAAAAACGATCGCGCGTGTGACTCGTGACGCACAGGGGCATATGACAGAATATAAATTACCACAGGAGATGCCCGGATATCTTGGTGCCAGTGCTGAATTTATTCCATTGCCTTCTGTTCCGAAATATGCAAACGGTGTCATCAAGCTGGATGAACTAACCGGTGATACGATCCACGTGGGCTATATCTATGGGGGTATAGAAAGTACAGCAGCCAATATCTTCTGGATCAATGAAGGCACTGAAAGCGTAGCTCATCCAACGGTATATAAAGTGTATGTCACCCGAAGCCAGACTACGGCACTGCAGGAATTAAACGCACAGAGCAACAATGGCCTTCAAATGCAGATCTATCCTAATCCAAATGAAGGCATCTTCAACATTCTGTTTCAACTAAAAAATTCATCGGCAGTCACGCTCACGATCACCGATGAGGGTGGTAAGGTTGTGTTGAAGGAAGACTTATCAGATCAGACGGCGGTTGGTTTCAATAGTATTGAGAAGAAGTTTAAGCCGTTTAAGATTGGTGGTGTTTATTTTGTGACGTTGACGACTAAGGATACGTCGGCGACGCAGAAGATTATCGTCAAGGAGTAAGAAATGGCTGAAGAGGCGAAAGAGGCTGAAGAGGCTAAAGAGGCTAAAGAGGCTAAAGAGGCATAGAGCATATCGAAGCGCAGCGAAGATCCCGCCTAATGCACAGCATTAGCGGCGGGAGGGCATAGGGCAGAGAGACTGTCAGGAGACAGATTTTCATTCTCATCGCTGGCGACGATACGTTTCATATCCCCATTCGGCCACCGGCCGTTGTTGGTGTCCTCACCAACAACCACGAAAATCTCCGCTGGTGGTGGGGACACCAGGCCAGCGGCAAAAGAGGAGTGCCGTTGTTGGTGTCCTCACCAACAACCACGAAAATCTCCGCTGGTGGTGGGGACACCAGGCCAGCGGCAAAACGAGGTGGATGACCATGATCATCCAACACACCTATCTGGATCACCGGGATCCGTAGTCATCCTTGCTACATTGCTTCGTGGAAGAACTTGAACAATACTTTATACGCATAGGGCCTGTATATTCCGCGCTGATCGCAACGACCTTTACGTGGTCCGTCACGGCGCTGGGAGCAGCCTTTGTATTCTTCTTCAATACGATGCGGCGGAGTATATATGATGCCATGCTTGGTTTTACCGGTGGGGTGATGATCGCAGCAAGCTTCTGGTCCCTGTTGGCACCGAGCATTGAATATTCAGAAAAACTATATCCTTCCATTCCCTGGATGCCAGCCGCGGTAGGTTTCCTGGCGGGAGCCTTGTTTCTATACACCCTGGATAAATTCACACCGCACCTCCATATCAACTTCGGTGAAGAAGAGCGGGAGGGGATGAAGACGCAATGGCACAAGACCACATTACTGGTGCTCGCCATCACGCTGCACAATATCCCTGAAGGTCTTGCAGTCGGCGTGTTGTTTGGAGCTGCAGCCAGCGGGTATGCAGAAAATATGATTCCTGCGGCCATCGCATTGGCATTGGGCATAGGAATACAAAATTTCCCTGAAGGACTTGCCGTTTCCATGCCCCTTCGCAGGATGGGTGTCAGCAAGTTTAAAAGCTTCTGGTATGGTCAGTTAACTGCAGTGGTAGAACCTGTGGCAGGCGTACTCGGTGCCATGGCCGTGATCTATATGGAACCGTTTTTACCTTTTGCGTTGGCCTTTGCCGCTGGAGCCATGATCTATGTTGTAGTAGAGGAAGTCATTCCGGAAACACAGCGTGATAAATATACTGACGTAGCGGTGCTTGGATTTGTGGGGGGATTTGTAGTGATGATGGTGTTGGATGTGGCGTTGGGGTAAGCGAAGCAAAGGTTGATGAGTTGATGGGTTGATGAGTTGATATGTTTATGTGTTGATTGGTTCGGCCACCGGCCGTTGTTGGTGTCCTCACCAACAACCACGAAAATCTCCGCTGGTGGTGGGGACACCGGGCCAGCGGCAAAAATGGCGGTGGGGACAGTTCGACAAGCTCACCGCGGCGCACCAGGCCAGCGGCAAAAAGAGGAGTGCCGTTGGATGGAGTTTGCTCCGCCAACCAACGCAATTCCATCTGTTCTTTCTTCCGATTTATTGTAAATTGATGGTCAATAATTTCTACATAAGCGTTATGCAATTACGATATCTTTTGGTGCTGTCATTACTGATGATGACAGGCATCGTCAGTGCACAATCTTCCGTGATACCATATGGCAAGAATGCTAAGGCCGGCAAATATGCGGACATACGTGGGTTCAAGATGTATTATGAAACCTATGGCACAGGTGAACCTCTGCTGATCATACATGGGAATGGCGGGTCTATCGGAGATTTTAATTTCCAGATACCGTATTTTGAAAAGAAATACAAAGTCATCCTCGCTGACAGCCGGGCACAAGGCAAATCACTTGATAACGGTGACTCCCTGACCTATGAAATGATGGCAGATGATCTCGATGCGTTGCTGGATGTGCTCAAGTTGGATTCGTGTTATGTGATCGGATGGAGTGATGGCGGCATCAATGGATTACTATTGGCCATGCGGCATCCTGAAAAAGTAAGGAAACTTGCGGTCACCGGAGCCAACCTTTGGCCGGACAGTAGTGCTATTGATCCTTACCATTTTACGATGGTCTCACATGCCTATGACTCAACAGCTCTTCTTGAAAAAACAACAAATCATTTACGTAACCTAAAACTACTTCACCTCCTCGCTCACCAACCGCACATCACTACGGAACAACTTGGCACCATCAAATGCCCTACCCTTGTGATTGGAGGAGACCATGATATTATACTGCCACAACATACCTTGCTCATCGCCGAAAGTATTCTAAAATCCTACCTGTGGATATTGCCCAATGCAGGGCACGCCACGCTCATCTTCAACAGTGAAGCCTTTAACAAGACCGTATATGAATTTTTCAAAAATCCATATCGGAATATTGAAGGGCCAGCCAGGTCCCAATGATATTTGTAAAATGATTGTAACCTGTTATCTGTTCTGTATAATTCAATAGAACTATTAGCTGCGATCTAAATTTTCTATTTTGGGGACGAAAAATTATACCCCCCATATGAAAAAACTCTTTCTGATCATCAGTGCAGTGATGTTACTTGCGCATCCACAGCTTGCAGGGCAGTCTTTATTACTCAATGACCAACCGGGCAATACAGCAGCAAAGCTCAATGTTCAAACGCATGCGTCTACCTCATTTGCTGCTGGTAGTTCACTGCCTGAAGTGCTTGATCATGTTTTCGACAGCCTGACCTCCATCTCTGTGATCAAGGGTTTCAATGCAGCGATGTTGCTTCCGGATGGGACCTTATGGAAACGCGCCAGTGGTTTAGCTGAGCAAATTCCAGCACAGATAGAACTCACTACAGATCACCTCATGGGTATGGGAAGCATTTCAAAGTCCTTTGTGTCGGCTACCTTGTTATTGTTGCATGAAGATGGACTCCTGGCACTGGATGATAGCATCGGTCAATACCTCGAGTCTTATGAAAATGTGCCTGGCCATACAACCATTCGTCAACTGTTAAGTCACCGGTCGGGGATTAACGATTTTCTTAATGAAAACCCTGCCATGTCAGAGGCCTGGCTCACTAACCTGGATAGCATTTGGGTGGCAGATACGATTCTGCATAACTATGTCCTTGCCCCTAATTTTCCGGTGGGTACTAATTGGTCATATTCCAATACCAACTATCTACTGGCTGGCAGGATCATTGAGCACATCACAGGCCAGCCCTGGTATGAAGTGGTGAGATCGCGCATCCTCAATCCCTATAATTTATCACACACCTTTGCGTATCCATGGGAATCCTATGGGACACAGCCATTCTCCCATGCCTGGGCTGATTTTGATGGCAATGGCACCGTAGAAGATTTGCAGGGATTAGGCCTTCCTGACCAGGGGTTGTTTAGTCTTGCCGGCAGTGCGGGATGTCTGCTTTCCACACCTGAAGATCTTGTCCAATTCAGCAGGTTGATCTATGGCGGGCATTTACTCCAGGACTCAACACTCGATGAAATGCTGACTGACTATATACATGATGGTTCGGGTTTTGAATATGGCCTCGGAACAGCCATGTATCCATTAGGAGGTTCACTTGAAAACCATGGTCATGACGGTAGCCTGATCTACAAATCCTTTGCATTGCACTTCCCTTCAGAAGACCTGTCGATTGCTGCACAACAGAATGATGACCGGCTCGATGTTCCCGGGTCAACTGGTGATCCGTTTGATATTTTTTATCTGACCCTTGCCCTTTTGGATACGTATTTAAATTACACAGCACCTTCTGCCACAGCGGATCTTACAAGTACATTTGAAAACCTAATGGTTACTCCTAATCCTGCTGATGATGTGACACGGATTGATTTTAAACTTTCTACAAGCAATCACATCCAAGTGACTGTAGGCCGTATGGATGGAGGTGCGATCCAATCAACAAATTTTGGGTTGATGGAAGCCGGGCAACATCAATTGGAGTTAAACCTTGGTGATATTCCTTCAGGCATCTATCTGGTATCCATGAATACTAGTGATCAGCGCATTCAAAAAATGCTTGTTATCCAATAAGGAAATAAAAAAGCGAAAGAATACATCAGCTCCACTCTATTTATAATACCCCCTATGCGCATTTCCTGCAAGATCCTTTCGTGTTTGTTATTCCTTTTCTTCCTGCTTCAACAGGCATATACTTTCGGACAGACGCCTTATTATCCGGAGAAAATATGGGCTGGTAAATCAGCATCGGCGGTGGGTATGGAGCAAGTACTTATAGATAGTGCTGTTGCCCTGGCTATTGGTTCTGAAAATAATGTGGAACGCGACCTGCGGATAGCAAACCTCAAAGCTTACGCACGTGAACCTGACTATGCCATCCTCGGACCGATGAAAGAAAGAGGAGCACCTGCAGGTCTGATTATCAAAAACGGATACATCGTGGCTCAGTGGGGCGATATCGAAAGAGTCGATATGACCTTTAGTGTGACCAAAAGTTACTTGTCGACAGTAGCCGGATTGGCTGTTGACAAGGGACTCATCAAGGATGTCAATGACCCCGTCAATCGGTATGTATGGGATGGCACTTTTGAAGGTGCACATAATGGAAAGGTGACATGGCAACATCTGCTTCAACAAACATCTGATTGGTCGGGGTGCCAGTTTGGTACGTGCGACTGGGCAGATCGCCCACCCAAAGAAGGTACCATCGATGATTGGAAAAACAGGCCGCTGGCAGATCCGGGATCTAAGTTTGAATACAATGATACACGGGTTAATCTCCTTGCCTATTCACTGTTACAGGTATTTCGCAAACCTTTGCCGGTGGTACTCAAAGAAAACATCATGGATCCTATTGGTGCGTCAACCACCTGGCGATGGTATGGTTATGATGATGCCTTTGTCAATGTAGATGGTATGATGATGCAGACCGTGAGTGGAGGAGGGCACTTTGGCGGAGGGTTATTTATCAATACATTGGATCAAGCCCGTTTCGGATTATTATTTGCAAGAAATGGAAAGTGGAAAGAGCATCAACTCATTTCTTCTTCGTGGATTGCTGAAGCCAAGCAACCGGGTACGGTCAATCCATCCTATGGTTATCTATGGTGGACAAATGAGGATAACCGTTTTCCAGGTGCTCCAAAAGAAGTATTTACCGCCATTGGATTTGGAGGCAACTATATCGTCATCGATCAGGCGCATGACCTCGTGATCGTCACCAGATGGATGGATGATGAAAAAATGGCGGATGTAGTCAGCTACGTGCTAAAGGCTATTAATGCATCAAAGTAATAAGGCCCTGATGTCGCATTCACATAGGACATAAGTTCTGAAATTCAATTTTGAACAGATCACCCCATTCAACTTCTGAGTTTTTCAGTTCTCAGACTTTTTGTAATTTCCCCTATCAAAACCTTCAAAATCGGATTCCAATGATGAAATCATTCTGCCTGACCCTGTCTCTCCTCTGCTCTTTCCATTTGTGCACCAATGCCCAATCTGGTTACCTGGACCTTTCCTACAGTGATGACGGTATATTTACTGCTGATCTTGGAGGCAACGGTTTTGATATCGTGTATAACTCCACGCTGCAGACTGATGGCAAACTAGTGCTGACAGGCATTTCAAATGGTGATTTTGCGATCATGCGTTTGTTGCCTGATGGTACGCCGGATCCTTTGTTTGGAAACGATGGTCTGTCACTGGTAGACTATGCCGGAAATAGTGATCGCTCCCATGCTGTCGTCGTCCAGCCCGATGGGCGGATCGTGATAGCAGGTGAGACACAAATCAACAACCAGGGCGATTTCGCCATATTGAGGATCTTGCCGGATGGTACACCTGACAGTACATTTGGTATCCATGGATGGACGGTGACTGACCTGGGGACGCAATATGAATTTCCCAATTGTGTGGCGCTACAAACTGACGGAAAGATTGTGGCTGCCGGAAGACGAACCGGTACTCCCCTTTCAGACATGGTGATGGTGCGGTATCATCCGGATGGCAGAGTCGATTCACTCTTTGGAAGTGATGGCATCGTTGTGACGAACCTTCGTGAAGAAGATGAAGCTTTTTCTATAGCTATACAGCCTGATGGGCAAATCATCCTGGCTGGTTTTGCTTCTATCTCTGCATCCGGTGACTTTGCGGTGACCCGATATAATCCAGATGGCACACTTGACAAATTTTTTGGAGAAGGAGGAAAGGTCATTACGGACATTGATGGTGTGAATGCAAGTGATTTTATTAAGGCCATGGTATTATTGCCTGATGGAAAAATTCTGGTTGCCGGCAATGCCAACAATTCCTACTTTGATGGCCAGGCAGATGTAGGCATGGTTCGCTATGATCAAAACGGCATCCTGGATCCGGAGTTTGGAGTCGGAGGTATCAAGGTGACTAGTTTTGGAGCGTTTACTAATAGCCATGGTCTTGCAGTACAACCAGATGGAAAGATTCTTTTTGGTGGTATTTCAAATGCAATCAATGAAGATAAAAGATGGTTACTGGCACGCTTTCAAAGCAATGGCTCATTAGACGAAGGATTTGGCGCTGGGGGATTTACCACCACAAAAGTGCCTGGTAACAATGATTATGCAACCGCTGTGCACATTCAGTCAGATAGCCGGATCATCCTGACGGGCATGAGTGGTGGCAATCCGGATATTGATTTTGCAGCCGCCAGGTATATTGCAGACTTTATCCTGACACCAACCATCACCGGCATCACCTGCCCTGGAACTGATGATGGTAGCATCACGATTGATGCCAGCGGTGGCGTGGCACCTTATGGTTACAGCATCGATGGCATAACCTTTCAATCCGAAAATACATTTACCGGTCTCGCGGCCGGCACATACACGATCACCATCAGGGATTCGAATGGCCCGGGTACACTGGGCAGCATTGGTCCGATTGTGATTTCAGAACCCGTGATTCCGGAGGTTGATATCACGATCATCGAAAATGATATTACCATCATTGTTGGTAGTGGTGGTACCACTCCATATCAGTATTCCATTGATGGCGGAGATACCTTTACATCGACAAACACTTTTACTGACCTGAACGATGGTGCTTATTTTATCCTGGTGCTTGATGGAAATGGCTGCCAGGTTATTTACCGTGTGGTTTTAATTGACATTACTGCCACCCATGATCCTGTTGAGTCTGTTGCCTTTACTATTTCACCTAATCCGACCAACGGACAAGTTCGTCTCGAAATGAACAATACCACTGGTGAACCATTGCAGATGAGGATCATGGATATGACAGGGAGAGTCGTTTTCTCCTCTACGATCAGTGAGACAGGCCAGGTGATCAGGAAATATGATCTTAAGGATTTAGACAGCGGGTTCTACCAGGTGTGGGTTGGTAATGAAAAAATAAGGGGGACTAAAAAGGTGGTGATCGCGAGGTAGCATTCTTATTTGAATTCGAACAACATGGGAATGGCAGGAGAATTTTACCACTACAGGTTGATCCCCGACTTTCCTGGCTCCCATTGAGGCATTAACTAATCACTCCTCTAGTTCCTTTTCCAGATCCTTATCCGCCCTCCTTCTGTAGACATCACAACGCTACCTTCTTCATCAATATAAAATTTACCAATGACTTTCCTGTTTACAAATGTCATAGCTGGCAGAGGAGGATAGATCAATCGATCATAAAGAAATTTATAAAACGCATCACTTCCTCCAGGAAAACAGGGAAGGACTCTGTCCTGACTAGAATCGACAGCTTCAAAACTTAAAAACTTTCCGACAGTATCAACGGCAGTGCATACCGGGCTGGTAATCTCAAAATCTATTTGCTTCTTAAGACTTTCATCCTCACCATAAAAATCCCATTTTCCGGACATTTCCCCATCCGTGTAATTTCCCTTAGCTTCAAGGAAGCCCTTATCGTCATAAAACTTAAAATGGCCATGCTCGATCATCAGGATCTATGGAGGCATATTCTCCTGAAAAAAGAAGCTGACCTTTCTTTGTAAAATCGGTCATCACAAAAACTGAGTCGGTCTTTGTAACTAAACGTTTGATAGCATATCTGCGCTCAGCGACAGGTTTCCAATTGGCGTCATAATACGCTGTGCGAACAGGAAAGGCAGTAGCAAAACAGGCATATAAACCGTCCTAAACTATTCATCGCGGATATCCTTTAATCAAGATGCTATTTACGTAAAAAGAAGGGAAAATAAATCATCAGGTCAGTTTTGTTTTCTCAATCGATCATACATTATTCTCACCTGCAGGTCTCCGAAGCCGTAGATCCCTTCCCGTTCACTAAAAGCTGCAAACACTTCGGCGAAATCACCATTTGATTGATCTATCAGTTCCAACAGCACCCGCTCCGGCCTGCTCAATTGATTTCCTTCCGGAAATCTTTCGATGTGTGCCTTGCAAACCTCGGGCAGAAACTTAAATGCTTTTGATTCAGCAGCTGCGAGTTCTTTCAAGGCATTGAAATCATGCGCACAATATGCTTTCCACAGATCATTCCCTAGCTTCAAATCATCATCTGTGAGTATGACTCGTTGAGCAAAGGCTTGTTCAAGCATCGTCGCATCTGCTACCCCGAATCCTTTCCATACATCATTTGGTATCATGAACCACGGGAAATACGCGGCTAATATTTCGTTTGATTCCATCCTTATGGAGCAGTGACATGACAAACCACATATTGACCTGGCAAAAGAGATCATGTTCAAACCACAGGCAGACTTCAGCATCAGGTGGTATGGATCGGATCTTTGAAAACTCAGATACTACCCTACTGAAATAATTTTCGGTATTGTCATGATAGGTCTCCTGGATATAAGCTGCACGAGCTGACCAGAAGGTTTCGAGGTTGCCAGGCTGAATTGGTCCATCTATGAGTGCTTCACGGCAGATGATGTAATCGCCGTTGAGATTAGTTTCCTTGAGATGGTCTGCGAGGCAGTCGCCGTTGAGGATGTGGTGGGTCATTGGGTCAGAAGGATGGTGTATGATGCACTAATATATATAATCCTTTAATCACCCTATCCTAATTTACCCGCCTTGGGGAAAAGTTAATGCACAATGATTCTGCACTTGTCGTTTCGGCTCCGCTCAACGACCGGAACTTTTACGCGGAGCACAGATTCTTTTTAATCCTTAACTAGATACAGCTCGTGCTAGATGACGTTTCGACTCCGCTCAACGTCTTAATAAGTGTTGCTATGAAACAAGGAAGTTGTCGAGAACGAACCTGTGCTGAGCGGAGTCGAAGTAGCCGAGGCGTCGAGCATAATAGTTTTTGAATGGGTAATAGTTAAAAAATCGGGCTGTGTCATGGGCACAAATTCCGGTCGTCGAGAACGGACCTGTGCTGAGCGGAGTCGAAGTAGCCGAGACAACATTTGTGAAATCACCGTCGCCGAGCGATGACGACGGTTCAATCAATCTACTCGCTCTCTGGAGGTTTGTTTTTAAAATGTGTATCATTTTTACATTTAGAGAAATCATGGAGTGATGACTTATCGCCATAAATGAGCGCCTCCTTTTTCTTTCGGCTCCAACCTTGCACCTGCTTTTCACGGAGGTAGGCATCATCTATGCGGTCATACTCTTCAAAGTAGACGAGACGGACAGGTAAATTCTTCCATGTGAAATTTGCGCCTTCTCCATCCTGGTGCTGACGGATCCGCGCTTTCAGATCCTGAGCGCTGCCAACGTAGTATTTGCCATTGGCGCATTCAAGGATATACATGTATCCTTTCATTTTGTTTTCAATTGGTGGTCTGACAAATATCAGGGAAAAAGGAATGCCGCGCAATAACTATTTTTAAAAATAAAGAAAAATGCCGCATGTCGTGGAGTCGAAACGACATAGTGGGACTAACGTTTCGACTCCGCTCAACGTCTTGGAAATTGTTACCTTGAATCAATGAAAATGTCGAGAACGGACCTGTACTGAGCGGAGCCGAAGTAGCCGAGACGACGAGTGTAATGTCTTTCGAATGGGTAATAGTTAAAAAATCGGGCTGTGTCATGGGTACAGATTCCGGTCGTTGAGCGGAGCCGAAACGACATAGTGCAGGCTATTCAATAATCCCTCATAGCAGTCAGGATTTCGCTCATGCGGATTTAAAACAAAAAAAAGCAAACAATTCGACTCCGCTCACTGTGGCTATCCTGGAAACGGATTTGGAGGTGATCGGGTTATGCCCCTACGGGGCATGTGGGCTTATTCTGGATCTATGCTACCGACCTTGAGCCCCTACGGGGCTATGATACCATACACCATGACGAAAAAATAAAAATCCCGTGATTTCGGAAGCATAACGTTTCGCAGAAACGAATGGCTGGAGAAAACAGGGATCGTCCGTACGGACGAGGGCAAATGAAAAACACAATTACCTGCCAGCGGAAACGGCTGCACAGATCAGTGCCAAGAAAATGCTCTCTTTGATTTTTCGTGCGCGAGTACTGCGACCTGCTTATCCACAACCTCTTTCTGCAACTCAATAAACACTTAGATATAATCCAAGCTCAACTTAATTTGGTTTTGATGTGCTAGACATTCAGGTCCCCCTTTCAGGGGGTAGGGGGTCAGACGAGGGCAAACAACTAATACTCAATCCTTAGAATCTCCTAATTCCAGCCTTCTCCCATCAAACCTTGACATAAGTCAAACTTGATCTCCGCATTTCTCCAAAACTTTACGGTCGCAAACGGGCCTGAGCTTGCCTTCACTTTCCAATACACACTTGTACATAATCCTGGTAAGATGAAAATCTACACCCTACATATACTCCTGCTTCTTTCGGCTGTGATGCTGATACCTGCTTGTGATAATCGGGATGCGTGGAGAGCGGAAGGCGACAAGCTAATCTCCCAGGCCACCATACTGGCACAGCAGCACGATATGCTCAATATCCGGATTGACAGCTTGTGGGACACCACAACGGCAGTACTTGCCACAGCGATACCAGAAGACTTCCCTCCTACGGACCGCGAGATATTCCTCCATGCACGCAATGCTGATCACATCCGCATGTTTATGTCCTTCAAGACGCTCGACACTGAAACGCAGGCACTCGTCGACAGCGCAGGTCGCTATGATGAGATGATCGCGGGACAGTTGCGGATACTGCAGCAACAACGACAAGTATTCGAAAAACAAAAATTAGAGTTTCTCCAAAAAATAGCCGGCACGACCCCTGAAGACTTCAGGTATTATGCGGATCAATTTCACATGATTGCGGACAGTGCTCCTAAATAAATCTCTCATCTAAATCATATATTCATGAACAACAAACTACACCTCTTTGGAAAATGGATCTTTGCGTCCATACTCATGGTCTCCTTCCTGACAGCATGCCAGGACGAAGATCCCGCTATCACCACCGATCAATCAACAGCGTCGTATGACAATGAAGTGGTCATCAAATGGAATGACCTCATCCTTGAAGTAGAACGTTACACACCAGGATACCTGCCTCCGGTAGCTGCACGCTCACTAGCCTATATCGGATTGGCCGCATACGAGACCGCCATTCCGGGGATGCCTGATCACAAATCACTCGGCGATTATTATGCAGGCCTGGATCTGCCGGCAGCAAATCCAAAAATCAATTACCACTACCCCACAGCTATCAATGCAGCGTATGCAAGCATGATCAGCAGGCTATATCCCACGATTCCTGCTGCACAGTTTTCTGACATGGTGACACTGCAAAATTATTTCAACAGCAAATATGAATCCGACGTAACACCCGAAGTGTTTGGAGCCTCTGTGGCATGGGGAGAATCTATTGCTGATGCTGTCTATACATGGTCCACTTCCGATCCTGCCGGCCATGAAGGATATCTACGTCCTTTTGATCCGTCGTATGTACCTCCTGCAGGTGCGGGTCGTTGGCAGCCGACTTATCCAAACTTCGGACATGCGCTATTACCACATTGGGGTGATGTGCGGATGTTTGCTGCATCGCCGGATGATAAATGTGAAGATCCACTTCCGTATAGCACCGATGAGAGCAGTGAATTTTATGTGCAAGCTAAAGAGACAGAAAACAAAATCAATCTGATCCGTCAGGGATTGAATCATGAAGACAAGTGGATCGCGCAGTTCTGGAGCGATGACTGCGCCGCACTTACCTTTTCTCCTGCAGGTCGATGGATGGCGATAGCAAACCAGGCATTGATCAGTACCAAAGCGGACCTGGCCAAGGCGGTCATCGTGCAAGCTAAAGTCGGCATGGCTGTCTGTGATGCAGGCATTCGTTGCTGGAGCGAGAAATATAGATTTAATCTGCTACGTCCTGTTGACTACATCCGCAATGTGATGGGCCATACGGACTGGAATACGATCATGTGTCCGGATGGTGCAGGACAGTTCTTTACACCACAGTTTCCTACATATCCTTCTGGCCACGGTACATTTGGTGCAGCAGCGGCAGAAGTGTTGACTGCGGAATTCGGGCAGCATTTTGTGTTGACGGACAACTGTCATCGTAACCGTTCTGAATTCAATGGCACACCGCGTACGTTCAATAGCTTTTACGAAATGGCACAAGAGAATGCGTATTCACGTATACCTATCGGCGTGCATTTCAGGATGGATGCAGAAGCAGCGGTGGATCTGGGTTCGAAAGTAGGAAGGAAAGTGAATGGGTTGCCGTGGGAAAAGTGAGATGTGAGGTGTGAATTGTGAGTTGTGAGTGTGAATTGTGAGGTGTGAGTTGTGAGTTTAAATGAAACGTTGTTTAGTGGGCAGCAGTTGTAGTTGAGGACAGCTGCTGCTTTTTTTTAGAAAACCAATGTTGGGCTTAGGTTGTACCTAAGTCCGCGTACGACAAATCAAAGAAAGCACGTTCAGGGCAATGTCATTTGAGACGTTTTTAACGTCAGGTAACTAACATATGCTATTCCCCATGAGTCCCACTACTTGAAAGTAGTGGCTATTCAATTTTCCTGCCTTGCAGGCAGGGTCTCGCATGGAATGGTCGTTTCGGCTCCGCTCAACGACCGAAACTTTTACTCGGAGCACTGATTCTTTTTAATTCTTCACTAGACACAGCTCCTACGTGAGGACGTTTCGGCTCCGCTCAACGTCTTGAAAATAGTAACATTGAATCATTGAAGTCGTCGAGCGGAGCCGAGACGACGAGCGTGAAATTTTTCGAATGGGTAATAGTTAAAAAAATCAGGCTGTGTCATGGGTAAAGATTCCGGTCGTTGAGCGGAGCCGAAACGACATATGGAAGGCTATTCAATTTTCCTGCCTTGCAGGCAGGTTCTCGCTCATGGGGATATAAGTTAAAGACAAGGTCAGTAAGATTTTACTATCTTCAATTCCATGCCAGATCAATCCTCATCGCTGTCCAAAATCACCCGCCCCTACCTCTTCCGCAACGGGGCTATGATCCATGACCTACCGGAAAAAGACAGCAAGATCATCAACGAAAGTGCAAAACCAAAACTGCTGAAGCGTGGTGAGGTATTATTTAAGCAAGGCACTGTGCCTCGCAGTGTCGTGTGGCTGATCTCGGGCAAGGCAAAGATATTCCAGGAGACACCTGGTGGTCAGCGACAGACGGTGTATATCTATTCGGATGGTGACCTGATCGGATATCGACAACTCATCGCCGGAGAAGTACATCCTGTCTCTGCCATACTGCTTGAAGATTCGACGATCATGTTGATACCGGCCGGCACCTTTAAAGGATTGATTGATACCTCACCCAAATTTGCACGCAATGTACTTTCTGCGCTGGCGCGTGACTTTACCGTGTGGATGAACCGCATGACAGTGTTCACAAAATTTCCGGTCAAGCGCAGATTGATTCTGGCACTCCTGATCTTGCATGAACAATACCGCATCTCCGGCTCTCCTCCCGGCGTGATCACCATCACCCGCACCGAGCTCTCTGAATATGTCGGTGCCTCCCTGGAGACGGTTGTGAGAGTGTTGAATACTTTAAAGACGAAAGACCTTGTTCAGATCAATGGCAGGCGGATACTGATCAAGGATATAGAGGAGATGGTGATGATGATGGAGGGAGAGGAGGTGTGAGTGCTATGGAGTGGTCGTTTCGACTCCGCTCAACGACCGGGACTCTTACGCGGAGCACAGATTCTTTTTAATTCTACAATAGCAACAGTTCCTGCCGATTGACGTTTCGACTTCGCTCAACGTCTTGGAAAGTGTTACGATGAAACAAGGAAGTCGTCGAGCGGACCATGCATTGTAGTTTCGACTACTTCGACTCCGCTCAGCACAAGTCCGTTCTCAACGACCGGGCTTATTACGCGGCGCACAGATTCTTTTTGATTCATCACTAGAAACAGGGTCTGCTCAATGACGTTTCGGCTCCGCTCAACGTCTTGAAAACTTATACCATGAAACAATGAAAACGTCGAGCGAAGCCGAGACGTCGAGCAGAGTGGTTTTGGAATGGGTAGTAGTCAAAAAATCAGGCTGTGTCATGGGTAAGGATTCCGGTCGTTGAGCGGAGTCGAAACGACATCACGAGCAGTCAGTATCTCGCTCGTAGGGATTACATCTTGATAATCTTCGTTACAGTCACGAGCCTATCCTCCCCAATCGCCTTCAAAAAATAAATACCAGCTGGCTGGGAGGAGATGTCAATAACATGTCTTGTGTCAAAGACAGAAGTCGACAATATCTTTTTACCGTCTGTCGCAAATATTTCAATTCTTATTCTTTTATCAGCAGCGTCGATTTCGAGGAGGCCACTGGTGGGATTTGGATATACAGATATGATTGCGTTTTCGGAAACATCTTCCATGCCAGTCATGATCGGAGGTGTGATGAAACTGTAGTAAACATCCTGCTCTCCGTTTAAGGTATTGGCCCAGGCCAGATGGGCGCCGGTATTGCTGGAGATCATATCGAAGTAATCACCCATTTTGTTCTGTCTGGGATATCCCCTGTGTGGATCGAAAGAGTCGGAAAGTTTTTCGTTGGGACTCCAGGTAGTGCCCTCATCGATGGAATAGGAATAGTAAAGTGCGGAACTATCCGAGCCCGGATGATCACGGGTGTCGAGCCAGATGACATCGATCCTTCCGTTGGGTGCGACGGACATGGTGCCAAACCATTGTGTGTTTGTTGATGATGCATCATCGTTCACTTTGGTCGGTGTTGTATTCCAATGCATGCCGCCGTCGCTACTCTTGTTAAACATCACATCAGCCTGATCCGAACTCATGAAGGGCTCGATAGAAGCGAGCACATATACATTATGCTGACCCGGCCCGTTTGAACGATCTACATCGATCGAGATCTGTCCGGCAATGCCTTTAGGGTTTATGTTCGGACGATATACAATATATCCTCCTAACTCAACGGTTGAAACAGATGTCCATGTGGTACTGCGTGCCGGATTTTGCGCGTCAACAGATTTAGCTACCAGGATCCTCCCCGGAACAATACTCTTGCCGGATACATAGAGTTCGCCATTAATGCCTACTGCTTGCGTACCCCAATACAAATCTTCAGGTAAGATAGAGCATGTATCAAAACTACTTCCACCATCGGTCGACCGGGTGAAAAAGCCAGGTGGACAATGACTGTAATAAGAAGTCCAGGAAGAATAAATATTCCCCTCGCCCATTCCACCACTGCGATCGATCGTCATCCATTGTTTATCACCACCTCCCATATAGACTCCGGTATTCCAGCTAACTCCTGCGTCCCCGCTTTTGTACACATAGCATGGATATTCGTCTGTGGGCTGAGAAGCCAGGCTATTGTAATAAAAATTGCCGGCGTTATCGTAATCCAGCACAGGATCGGAATGAAACACACCGGGATCAATGGCGCCCGGGAACGTCCATGCTTGTCCGCCGTCAGAACTATACCCATAACCAGCCTGTCGGAAATTACTGTTTACGTTGTCGAACTGTCTCCAGCCGATGACGATTTCATTTTCGTTTAATGGATTGACGGCGATGCTTGGTTCGTTGGCGGCATCGCCCAGGATATTCTTTTGGTTTGGGCTAACGTTTACCTGGCGGGTAAATATTTCGGTGTTACTATTGCGAGAATGAGATCGTCCATCATACCTGTATGCAGGGGAAAGATTTTTATTGTTGTATGCATTGGGCAGATATGGGTCATCCTGCTTTTCATAGGCTTCCCTGTCATTAGGAGGAATAGGTGGCTCCCACTGCTGCGCGTCACATAGAAAGGGAAGGAGGAGGGTGATGCTGAGAAATGGAAATACAGTTCTAAATTTCATAGCGATGGGCTGAGGGGGTTTAACTTTTACTCAATTTTATATCAGTAAATCTAATTGATTGTCTTGTTTCCGAATGTACGGATTGGGCTATAATCAGCGGATACTATAATGAAGAATGTCGCTCCAAGGACAAAAGTTTTGATTTTTGAATGCGGGTTCAAGCGGTAACTAAGCCTTCAAACGGGTCCTAAATATGAAATCTTGCAATGTTATAGTTCTTTGCAAAATCCAAAATTTAGAGCATTGCACTTACATAAATTCACTGAAAAATAAACTATATATAATAGCATAAATACAATACAATAGTAAGATGGTTGATACAGGTATATCTAAAAATATAAGTCTTCTATAGGTTTTTCTGTTAGCTACTTTATATTCCTTTAGTTGTTTCAAATCCGATATGAGTATTAACACAAACAATGGTATTCCCAAAATGGCTATCATCAATAAAATACCGGCTCCCATAGCAGCTTGCAAAATCATACTCTATTTCTGCTTAAGACTGTTGAAATCATTTAATTTCTTGATTAGCTATCATTGGTTCACGAAGGACAGTTTCATCACCACGTTCCCACAGAACAGCACATGAAAGTCTCCGTTTTTCAAAGTATCTATCCAATCTGGAACTGAATAGCTAGAATCCATTTTAGAAACATACTTATTCGCAAATTCAAACTTATTATTATTAGCATCAAAAAAGTTATCCAATAGCTTCTGTTTACTTGGCGATAAATCTAAAGCAAAGTAACTAGCTTCTTCAGATGGGTCATGAATATCACGTATAATACTTTCTATTTCAGGATGAGCATCACTGGAATTCTAACAAAGTCTCAACGAAAAGCTTTCCATTGAGTGCTCTTCAATTTCTGTTTTTGGTGATACAGGATTAGAGTCAATTTTCACTAATATAGTTTTTTTCTATCCTTTTCACTATTTACAATTCTGTAACACAAAAGATTATTAAGTTCATCTCTTGTTTGGTATTGAACAAGTTCAGTATCCGTATCTGATACTAAGATAACTTTGCCTTGAATCTCCTTCCTGAAATCTTCATATGCCACTTGCAAATTGTTGTAAATTCTTTTAATCTCCGTTGCTCCACCAACAGGTATTATCCTTAATTTTTTATCGCGTTTAATATCTTCAAAATACTTCTCAAAGTATATTCTCTCCGAAGAGCCTTCACAAATTAGCCAATTGAATGGCTCATCACTTAGAATACTTGTCACAATTGATTGAGTGAAATCATTAATACTTTTTAATCTTATATCATAAGGTAGCTTCCCTTTTGACATTCTAATTGTTTGCTTAACGGTCTCTCTGTAACTATTTACACTAATTAAATCAAATACGTGACCTTTGTCATTTTTGGAAATAACACTAACGCAACCATCCTCAACTGTGGGAATGAATCCATACCAATGTGTCGTAAAAAGTAATTGCTTGCATAACAAACTTACTTCATAAAGTTTGTTGAATTGATCATAATACTGACATATGCAAAGATGATTCAGGCTCGTCAATAGCCAATACAATATTCTTTGTGTCATTTCGATAGCTTTTAAAAATGGTAAGCTAATTCAATGATTGCTTTCTGCTTTTCACCGGAACTCAATATTGACATTTCCAGCCAATAAGAATCTTCTTTTTATGTAATTTACGTATTTTGAAATAAGCTTCAACTATTAACTGTAAACATCATGCTTTCTTAAGTTAACCTGTCTCTCACCAACAGTTCTGAAGGAATAATTTTCAAGTACCTCTGCTAACCCATCAATAAATGAATTAAGATTGTTATTTATTTCTTGAATCTTTGCTTGAGGCACGCACTTCTCAACAATTTCTGTTAGTGTCTCCCCCATCAATGATTGAATTTCTTTAGTTTCAAGCTGTGCAAAATTCTCAGGATCTATATCTTTAGGAATATAAATATACTCCGTTCCGTTTTTAAGTTCTAGAACTAACGGTTCAAACACCTTCAGCTCGGCATCATTCAATCCTTGTTGGGTCCTATCAAATTGTGGAACTAATATCTCTCCAAGTTTTCTTGTATTGAATATACTCAGGCTCGGCACATTGTCATGGGAGTATCCTAAAGGCAGCAACAAAGTATCATCTTTAGAGTATTCTCGTTTAAGTATTGCTAATTGTTCTGCGAACACTTTAAATTGATCCCTATTTTGAGATAAAATATCACTTTCTTCAAGCCCCCAAACATAATCACTTAGTTTTTTAGCAAGATCAATGTTTTCTTCGCAGATATCACTTAATTTTAGTAAAAATATAGGCACAATATGTGGCCTAGTTGTTGTAAAACCACTTTTCTTTGTGATAATATTATGATTCCACTGTCTCCCATTAAAAATACTATCCAGAGCTTCTAAAACTGAACTTTTTCCAATCCCATTGTTTCCAACAAGTCCGCAGAAGCTCTGTCCATAAGTTAGGGAATATAATTAATTCTGAATAAGTTTTAACATTTCTTAATGCTGCTCCAATTATCATATTAATTTATTGAGTATAATGTTATATAGCTTTGACATATTCAATTTTTAGAGTATTCTTTCTCAGCCCCCTCAATATCATATTCACATGGATATAACTCTTCCCCAATTCAATGGCACATTGCTTTGCTGAGGGATATATTTCTCCTGTCTCAATATTATGAACCTTCTTTGAAGAATGGTGCAATTCTTGGGAAATCCCAAACATATAGTTTTTTTGCCCTAGCTTGGATTGACGTATCTTATCTTTAGTATTATCGCTCTTATGTTTACCGATCATACCAAGTGGACCCAACCTCAAGGACTCTTTTACTCTTCCTGTTACAGATTTACCAATTCTATTTCTTTGGGCCTGTTTTAAAGCCTCCATCTGACTCTCGGATTGTCCTCGATTTATTGCAGCCTTACTTTTTAATGATCTCACTTCCTCTGTATCCTTAAGTCCCAGATTTGATTGAGCCAAATTTCTTATGTTATATTTTGGCTTAATGAGGTCCATATAATATTGCTCTCTAGTAATAAGCAGAGTCTTATCCTCCAGAATTTCAAGAAATACTATTTCAAATATTTCTTCACCATACTTGTTCCAAGCCTTGAAGTGGAATATGCTTCGATTTGTTATTTCTCAATAAGGAAATATGCTGAGTTATCCTTTTTTTAAGATTTACAGCACTACCAATATAGCAGTCACCAGTTTGCTTATTTAATATTTTATAAATACCATGCATGATTCGGAATTGGCTATAACGCTGAAGTATGCTCGAAGGCAGGCCGACTCAGTTGAGGCTGTCCTCGGGGTTCCTTTGTCCAAATTTACGTCTTCATTCTCAATGTTGATAGCCCTGCTTACGAGCATCTAATGTTAGCTGATGCTGCAGTTCTCTTCCTCCAGCAAAATGTACATATTTTAGTCACTTTACCAACAAAACACTGTTTGCATATCATACATATAGATTTTGAAATTTTGTTTTTCCTGCCTTAATGAATGACTTATTATTTGGATGCTTCGATTCTAAATCTGTAAGTAGGTCATTAGCTATTGCATTAATAAGTTGACATGTTCTTACAAAATAAAGCAGATCTTTTCCAATATAACTCTTCAAATCTATTGTTAGGGGATTGTCCAAATGCAAATTTAAGAAGCTATACACTCTGTCTTATTCAACACTATACGTCTTGTAAGGAAACCAAACTCCATAAGATTGGCTATAGTTGACAAGGTTTCTACCCTCGACAACCAATTTCCACTTTGACTATTCCAATTTCTTAACGCGTCTATCAATCGTTTAATTTATCAACAACAGTTGGGCTTCAACCAAAGGTAATTGACCATAAATACTATTTATAGAGTTTGTAAGAAAGTCTAAAAAACATTTCCAAAGACCTTCGTGGCTATTGTCATAAAGAGGGTTCTTGTAAAACCGATAATTGCTGCTTGCTGAATTAATAGAAATACAATACTGTCCGGTGTTTAAATTTCCATAAGTAAATCCATAGGAAGTTGTAATGACTTTTACTTTGTTGATTGAGGTTTGTTCATATTTGATAAGCTATTTCCTGTAAGTTTAAGTATACAATGAGCTGAAAAAAAAGCTGAATAATAGAATTGGTAATATTCCAACCAATGAATTTGGCTTGCCATTTTTGCGTTCAATATCTCTCAGTGATTCAAGAGATGCACATGAAAGTCGGTTAATGTCATAAGAATAAGGCTTAAGAAAATCAAAATAGTCATATGTGCTAATTGCAAAATCATGATTCAACTGATTTCTAGGCACAAAATAGTCTGATCCATTACTCAACCAGGTATTCAAACCAAAGGGAATGGTTTGTCCAACTTCATTTATCTTGGGCAAGTATAGGTGTTTTATTCCATCGGCCAAACTAATCGTTATCAGAGTGTAAAATCCTTTTTCAGGCATGAAAGAAAATGCTCAGTTAGCTCTTTATGCCCTTGATGTTTCTTTGAAATTTTGGCGGCACTAATGTTTTCAAAAAGTACGTGAGCGAATGATAGAAATTATCCATTGAATAATCACTATAACGGTCTTTAACCTTACCGGCAGTGTCTGGAAAAATTGAAATAATTGCACGAAATACATAAGGATTTACAAGTCTAGACTCAATACTTTTTTGTTTAAACCCGATGTATATTGCTTTTAGATATGCATTTAATATCTCAAACACTTCAGATGCCTCTTTCTCACCAAACACAATTGCTAATGGTTTTACTGCAGCATTAAAGGTTACCCTTGTTATTTTGTCTTTAGCCTTCTCAGCAGAACTCAGCTTGCCATGCAATGCGCTCGATGGATCATCCTTAAACAAATCATAAATTATACGCAGGTATGATTCAGATTCATTTTCGTATTCAGCTAATGCTTTTATGTCAAGCAGTAGTTCATTCGGGACAGGTCTCTGTTTTGTATTAATATCAATAAAAAGGCGCGTTTCATCTCTTCTGCTAAGCCCATTATAAATAATTACCGGGATACGAACATCAGTTGTTGCTAATGAAAATCCGTATACACGATGCTGCCCATCTAATATTAAAAAAGCCTTTCTAATATCATTAAACTCTATTGTTTTGTTTTTTGAATTGTATAGAAAACTACTCTCGATTTGAGCAGATAGAATAATTGCAGTTGGTATTGTACCTCCTTCTTTATCTATGTAATCTGCAATTTTCTGTGCTTTCTCTTTATCAAGAGTTCGTTGAAAGCCTTCATTAGGGTCATCATACCTTGTGGTTACAAAGCAAGTTTTAGCTAATACTGCACTAGGCAGGGTTAACGAATAAAATCTGTGTCGGCCTTGAGTTATTAAAACAGCTGCAAAACTTAATTTTGTCATCTATATTTATTTTATTTTATCAGTTTGCTGTGGTTCAAATCGAAAATATATTCTTGCTTTTACTAAAATCTTGCCTTTGCTTGGAACTGAATTGATATGGTATGAAATGTTACTATTTATATCTCAAGTAGGTGTTCCACTTAAGGCTAATGATCTTTCAACATGAAATTTAGATAATTTTCATTGATAATGATAATGTTGAGTTCTAAATTTAATATCAATAACGTGGTTAAATACCAGCGCTAATATAAGGCATTTCATTGAATATCAATGCATTAATAGCCCGCTTTTCTATATATTCATTTCGTATAGCCAACCCTCCTCCCCACTCATATACCCCCACCCTATCCACTTCAAATAATTCAACACCATCAATCCACCCCCGATCGTAAACAACGATCCGATACACAACACCCACGGAAAATCAAATAAGAAATAATGCGGCGCTCCGAAAAGTGGTAAGATGATGATCATAAACATGGTCCGGTAAGTCGTCTGGCCTGCAGTCGCCATCTTGGGGGATACTGAAAAAGGAAGTTTATTCATCACCAGCCAGGAATACAATGTACTGGCTAAAAATATATTGCCGAGACCAAATAGCAGATTGGGCAGTAGCATGATTCCAAAGATGGATACACCCAGGATGACCAGGATCAAGGCGACGGGTATAAAAAACTTCAACAGGCACGCCTTTACAGCCCCCTGAAGAAGGGCTCCTGGCCTGCTCAATGGCGGTGCATAATAGATCCACGCAGCCTTGAAATTGGAATAGTAGGGCAACTGAAATACAGCACTCATGTAGACCAGGCTGCTCAGATAGATCGCTGACAGGATGGTAAATTTTGTCCTGCCGGTCATCTCCAATGCCTCGAGGTGATCCAGCTTACCACTACCCCGAGGATGAACATGACAAAGATCACCAGCAGGTATCCGATCTGCGGATACACTTTCAATTTGAAGTCGCGGATTCTACCCATCAGGTTCCACGTGATCAAAAAGGATTGTCGCTCTACACCGGAGGAAGTCATCAGGCCTGATAGCATACTTATAAAGCCACCTGTCGAAGCTGAAACTTCTTTCTTATCCGTCTCTTCTTTCTTTTCATGATCAACTCCGGCTGAGATCATGGATAGCTTCCGGAAAAAGGCTGGTGCCAGATACTTCATCATCACCCATATCGCCAGTAAGGGCGTGATCACACTCAGCACCATGCTGACGATCAGCCGGGGATCCTGCACAAATGAATACAGATACACCCATGCGCCGGCCAGCCAATACGTAGGAAATGCCCACATCGCCGGTAGCTGGCTCAGGTCCACTCCTTCCAGCACGGATCGGTTGATGGCCCTGGGCAATAGTTGAAAACTACCATACAGGATGATGGAGAAAATAATCTGCACCGACGTAATGATCGCATTGATCCTGGCCGGTGAAAACAACCGCATGATCAGGAGATAGAGCGCATTGACGATGGCAAAGGTCAGCATCGTGAGCAGCAGCATCACCGGAATAAAAACAACCGCTCCCCATATGCCCCTGCTGATCCCAATGGCAATCAATCCGGGCAGTGCAAGTGGAACTAATATCTTGGTGACATGGATGATGATGTGCAGCAACCGCGCGACCAGGAAGGTTTGTGAACTGACGGGCTTGGGCAGAATGATAAAATTGTCCTTGACATCGATGAGGATGTGGCTGAAGTCTGTGATGAGAAACATCGCCAGCATAAAACTGAAAAAGGAAAAATACATCGTCATACGCGTCAGGTCGTCGTCAAACACAAACGCCACCAAAAAAACTAATCCCATCAAAAGGGAAATCAGCATGGTAAATAGCGTCGCCGTTGATGTGTCCCCTTCCTTGTTCTGATTCCTGACTTTGTTGAGTCCCGTGGCTGTGCGATCATCGATGATCAGCTTGGTCTCCAGGATAGCGCGCAGTTGAGCCATGTCTGCTCCAAATCTCCTGTATATGCCTGCGGGCAGGAGAAAGCACCATAACAGGAATCTGTTGATTTGCTTATTCATGCTGCTCACCGGATTGTGTGTGCATGGCGCTCATGATGTCCCCTGCGGCACTGGCATTAGTGCTGCCGACGGTGAGATTAGCAAACATCTGTTCGAGGCTGCTTTCGCCGAGTTGTGCTTTCAGCTCTGCGAAGGATCCATTTGCGACGATCACGCCTTGATCGATCAGGACGATCTTCTCACTGACCTTTTCGACGATGTCCATCATGTGACTGCAATAGAAAATGGTCTTGCCTTCCTTCGCCAGTCGGCTGATGAGTTCCTTGATGATGATCACACTATTGGCATCCAGTCCGCTGAGTGGTTCGTCGAGAATGATGATCTCCGGATTGTGCAGCAGGCCCGAGGCGATGAGTACTTTTTGTTTCATCCCCTTGCTGAAGGTATCCATGCGCTTGTTGAGATTCGACTGCAGCCCGAGTGCGGTGAGGATCCTTTCCATTCGTTCGGCAGTGACTTCCGGTTTCATGTTATACAGCGCGCCCATAAAATTTAAAAACTCAGTTGGGGTGAGCACGTCATACAGCTCAGCCAGCTCCGGCACATAACCGATCAGGCCTTTGATCTTCAGGGTATCCTTTCTGATATCCATGCCCTTGATCGTCACTTCGCCTTCAAAGTCAGACAGGAGGCCGCACAGGATCTTGACAGTCGTGCTCTTGCCTGCGCCATTGGGGCCGATGTAGCCGATGACCTGGCCGGGATAGATGTCCAGGTTGATGCCTTTGAGCACTTCCTTGGAGCCGTAGGACTTGTATAGGTTGCGGATGGAGATGATGGGGTCCATGGGATGAGGTTTTTTAGCTATCAGCTGTCAGCTATCAGCTATCAGTAATTATTTAGCTTCCGGCTTTCATTGGAATGCAAAATACACAATTTCAGTCTTTCGTTTATTGTGTTCGTCTTTCTTGAACGCTGATGACGCTGATGAATTTTAAAAAAGATTAACGCTAATATGGTCCTGCATGCCCTATGTTATCACACAAGGAATGGGTAAGCTAATTTGCGAACTTTTATTTTCAAATTCTGCGGCATTGCGTTCCTTTTATCTGTGTGCAGGACGAGATTTCGCTGTGTTTTAAGATTACGCTTTTTAATCCCTGCTGCCATACGAAGAGGTCCTACCCATTGACACTCTAATCTGCGAAAATATATTTTTAAATTATTCTGCGGCATCTGCGTTCCTTTTGTTTTGCCCATGCTCTCCTGTTTTGCCCCCGACCCCTGTGTTGCCCTGCCACACAACCTCTCGCATGCAAACCCCGGGGAGGCATGATTACAAATGCAACACATGCTGATTACAGGCGAAGTGTTTATTTAAAATTTCTGTCAAAACAAAGACTTCTCACTTTTCCTTCCTTGTTGGTTATTCCATGTTGATTATTAGGATTATCTGTCTCCAGACAGTCCCAAACCCGGAAACCGATCCTCAATCCGCTTCCTCATCTCCTCCGCTATCACACGCCCATCCTCACCTTGCTCGCTGAGCCTGGCGATGATGTTGTGATAACTCTGTTCGTCGCGGTCCTGGCTGAGCTTGAAGACATGATTGATATCCGTCACTTCAATCTCAAAGGCCACGATTTGTTTTCGCAACATATCGACCAGCGGAGTAGGCAGGTTGTCGTAGAAGGTCGTGGACTCCGGATTATAATTTTCAAAGTGAAGGGTGGTCTTCCGCAGCACGGATATCAATGCCTCATCATCGAGAAAACGGATGATGCCCCTGGCATGGACACTCATATAATTCCACGTAGAAGGCAGATGAGGATTGCTGTACCACGTCGCGCTGACATAGGTATGCCTGCCGGTGAAGACCACGAGTACATTTTCATTTTGCAGAAAGGCTTTGTGGTGATCCATGCCCTTCATCATATGTCCGCGCAGGATCTTCTTACCATCCTGCTCTTCTATAAATACAGGAGCCTGCGTAGCAAAAGGCATATTGGCCGCATCACATCCGGTGATAAAAGCAAAGGGATACTGATCGATAAATTCACGGATGACGTGGGGGTGGATTTCTTTGTAGTAAGGGAGGTCGTACATAAGCAAGGAGCTAGGAGCTAGGAGCAAGGGGTTGATGTGTTGATAAGTTTATTTGTTGATGAGTTTATGAGTTTAAACCTTCCGAAATTGCTTAGCCCCTTTAGGGGACAGAAATTTCGCAGAAATTACGAAGGGGTATGCTAAGTTGATGAGTTGATAGGTTGATGAGTTGATAGGTTGATGGTTACATTATAACCGATAACTGTTAACTTACTGATCACCGCTTACTGCTTACCTTGATCACTGCTAACCGATCACTGCTCACTTATCTATACAAATAAGGTTCCTCATTAATAGTCAACTGCCTAACGTTTTCAAGCACTCTTTTCATATACGTCTTCCAGAAAGTTTTGGTGAAGAGCCAGTTTAATGGATACAATAGGGCAATATCTGAATGTAACGTGTAGGTGTATTCAATCAATATCTTATTTGGCTCGAGTTCGGTGGTGCGCCACTCGCCGGTAAATTTTGAAAAGCCGAGCATCCAGGCTTGAAAGTCACTGACTTCGATCTTCCAGTAGGTGTTTTCTATTCGATCGATCACCTTGTCTACGGATGCAAATCCGCCTGGTTGAGAGACGGATTTGGCAACGAAGACTTTCTTGCTGTAACCTGGCTTTCCCCAGTTTTCGTCCTCTGTGCAGTGGGTAACTCTGGGCATGATGCCATAACCTGTGTGCACTTTTGAAACATCACAGAGCATGGGGATTTAAAGGCGCGCTCGAGGGAGCAGTGGAAGATGGTGGTAATCGTGATTTTGGAGGTCATGTTGGAAGTGCTAAAGATAATCATGGCCTTGACAATGAACACTATATTTACAACAAGAGCTATTATTCCTTCACTTCAGTATTTGTTCCATGATTGGTTTGAAACTATCAAAATCATCGGTCCTGTAGTACTCATCAGCCAGATCCAATATGTCATGGTGTTTATGAAAGTATATGCGGATTCTGTTTTCATCAACAGTCTCGATCCTCCCTCCTGTAAAGAATTCATTGCCATCAAACGCTTCGAAATGATACCATGGCCTTTGAATGGTGGTGAAGGTATAGGTCAACTCCCCATGTTTAGTTGCCTGGGCCCAAAGCGATACCTTGTCCTTATAAAAGATCATTTTTTTATCAGGTGTAAAGGCTACTACGGATCCAGGACTGTTTAAAGATTGCCATTTGCCTTCAAACTTGTAGCTATCTGAAGGATGGCAACTCCATTGAAGGGCGATCAATAAAATCCAAAATCTAGATGGGAAAAGGGTACGGAAAGGGGTACGGACAGGACGCGTCCTGTCCGTACCCCTTTCCGTACCTTTTTCTCCTGGAGATGCTTTGCCGCCAATTCGCGAAGTGAAGAGGGCGGCGGGGTCCATACCTTTTTCCCTTGGAAATCCTATGCCGCCTGTTAGTTGATCGTATTCCGCCAACTTCATGTGAATAGCTCCGGACGTGCGCAGGCTACCCGGCTCATTTATCTTTTGCACCAACATAGATATTCTCCGTATTTGTCAGATGGCCGTATTTGTCAAAGGATCGCTTTTGGTAATACGTGTTGTCGATGAGCACTTCCTCTTGCACGATACCTTGCTCTCTTTTTATATTTATGTCGGTTTCACAATACTTGATGTAGGTCGTCGTTCCATTGATGCTGACAACATATAAAAGCAATAGCCTGGCATTCTTTGAAACCTGGGTATATTTCAATTTCTCCTTCTTTGAACCACTCTTAAAGTATTTTGTCTTGTGCTTTGAAATCAACCGGCTTGAATCTATTTGTGTATTGACAAAATACTTCCGGCCGGAACATCCCTTTTTACAAACTCTCTTAGCGACATTAGATTGTTTACGTTCAAATTCCGCCACCTTCTGCTGCAATTGAGCAATCTTTTCGTGTTCCTGGGCAAAGGAAGCCTGGATGGCAATGGCAATAAATAAAACAGCAAGGTTAAGTTTAATATTTTTCATCCTGCAAAAGTGTATGTTTGAAATGGGCTTTGTCTATTGTGAAACCAAATGACGTACGACTATTGAATACTCGGCTCATTCAATTTGCCTTGAGTCGCTTTGTTAAGCATAGGCTGAAGGAACCAAATGCCAATAGGCATAAAAAGGAGGAGCATAAAAACGCCATAGCTTTCCAGAAAAGTTACTTCTTTTCCGGAATCCACTGACTCGATCATCACGGAGGTAAACACCATGCAGAAAATGCCTGCCAGAAAGACAAGTAGTAATCCAGGGATAGTTAATATTTCCATGAAATTCAAATCAAATAATACAGAAATAAACTGGCTTACCATCAATGTCACGATCCAAAGGATGGAACAAATTGAAAATACCTTGTAATTCATCCTTTTCATATCAGGATAATAGCGGTACAATCCGTGTCCTGCCAATATAGTCCAGGCAGGATAAGCTGCAATGCCTACCGAGGAGAAGATAGCCGAAAGGAGCTGATTTCCTCCCCACTCAAATACCTTTAGGAAACCACAAATGATAAGTATCAGGAATACCTGCCAATGTTTTAAGTTTAAAATGAAATCCAGCGTTTTCATATGACTTGGGGTTTACACTGTATTTGCTTGGCAATACTGGTTGTGTGGGTTGGTTTTAAATTTAACCATTCCTTTGCTTTATTTCAGCGATGGTTCACCGATCTTACCTATTTGCCATTAGAGACCAATATTCCTTCTTCACAATTTATAGTTAAAACTTAATGTCATCAACACAGAACTATTCCTCCTGTCGATACTTATATGAATATCCGGTTGAGGAGGCTGATATGTGTTCGTTAGCCCATGATAGTATTTCAGGGCTGTAATTAATTCAAATTTGTCTTTTTCAAGCACTTTATACCCTATACCTGCGATCGCTGAAAAGGAATACTCCTTAGTAACATCCGACAAGTCCGGAAAGTAATAATACTCGCAACCCCCATGTACTCGCGGGTAGTCCTGAACCGCTTTGAGGTTATATTCTCCAAGCAGACCAATAGAAAGAATCAGCTTTCGCGATTTGAGTAAATGAACGTTTGCAAGAACCGGGATGGACAGGTAATCAAATTTACCCAGTCAACTTCTCCATCTTCAGAAATATAACATGTTGCGTGACGATACCCTTGTCTCACATAATGCAAGCCTGTCGTAAAGGATAGGCTACTGACAACCTGATAGTTGATATTGATGCCGGCGTAGTAGGTATTTCTTCTGTTTTGGTAGTCCGTAAGGTTATAGTTTGTATTGATCGAAGAAATGATTCCAACTTCACTTCCGATTGAAAACTTCTGTCCGATGGCAGAAGTAGCCAATATAAAAGGAACAAAAAGTCAGTATTCTTTTCATGATTACTTCTTTAAATATACGCCACAAAACTTACTGAAAATCGTAGGCAGGCTTACTAAAGCCTGGCTGTCACCTGGGCTACCTTATCCAAATTTAAGCAAACATTCCCAATGTAGGTAGTTCAGCATTGACGGAATATATGTCTCAAGGATGGCGGCTTATTGCGGTGCCAAGGCCAATTCTATCTATTGAACGGCTTTCACATCAGCTTCTGTGATGCCCAGGATTCTTGTGAAAACGACAATCATAGAAATGAAAATGAATAGGATAGAAAAAGAGGCATTCACCTATAAGGCACTTTGAAATATTCTGATCTACCCTGAATAGGGGCAATTATACCCTCCGAAGATATCCGAAAGATTTGGACTGAAGAATCACAACTCATTTCAGACCAGCAATTCTTGGCAGTTTGATAATAGGTCGAATCGTTTATAAAATAGCCTTGCGAAGACCAATAGTCGCCTTCATCGCCTCCACCACCGGATAATTCAAAAGTACCTCTTCGTAAAACATTTTGCTGATCCAGAATCATCATATTGAGACTCGAGGAAATCCCTCCTATCTGAAGGAATGTCAAATAGGTAAGTCCATTGGAGGCATGCGTGATGGAATAATTGCCGGTTGGAAGGTAACCACCATTTAATTTCACAACCTCGTCAATGCATCTGAAAATAGAATCAGGAAAACTCCCTACTTCATTATATCGCTGACTTATGATGCTGTCTTCAAAAACCCACTCCTCCTTAAAAGGAAAATATTGGTCCAGATCTCCATAGGGCACTGTCAATAAAGGCTGATTTATTCGCGTGGTCATAATTTTAGATTGTATCACTTTCCATTCATCCACTGTATCCGTATAATCATTGAGCAGGTAAATATTTAGTTGCGGCCCCAACTTCCCAATGCAATAGGTAAAAGGTGACTCGGAATTGGTTATCTCCACCCTTGACATTTCTTTTGCATCACTTACTTTTCCATTTTTGTCGAAAATGGCCAAAAAAGTTTCCTCCCCTGATCCAATGACGATGCCAGGTGCCGATTCTTTATACGGAATGGCACTGCCCAGGAAGAAAAGGTTCAATGCAGGCGCTGTGATTGTAAATAAATCTCTTGTGGTCAAATTATAGGAATCGATCAGGAATCGCTTCAGGTTGTATTCCATGCCCAGTGGCAGCGGTATGGCATTTTGCTTCACCTCCTGGTACCTACGCATCGTTAAAACCGAATTCTGAGGTATAGGTTGACAATACTTTTCCAGCGAAATGATCGTATCTGTCCAATCAAAAACCGACCATGCGGTGCTGAATAAATCCGCTTGGTCTCCTGTATACTCTTCCTTGAAATAATATTGATCAGGCCGACGCGTTTGCGTATGTCGGATCACTTGACGCAGATGGATGGCAAAGCTAAAATCATAGGAGTGAGGAGGTATCCTAATGGTGCACAAAGAGATAGAATCTATAAACTGCCCCATGGTATCCAAAGACATCAGGGTATAGGATGATCGATGGTGATTATAGAATAAGTGCCGGACAAATAAGCTACGTTGCGAAAACGGATCATTTGAATACTCATCGAAAGAGTAGAACAGGTAAACAGAATCCGGCACATTGAATAAAGCCTTGCAGGCTTCATTGGTCAGCATTGGGGCACTGATAGCTGATAGTGAATCAGGATTGGTTATTGCCTTCAGGCTGAATATTGGATTATTATAGTTGAATCCGTTCCTGTAATAGGAGCTGTTATTGAACCCATCAATAAAACTATAGGCTGCCCTGAGATTGATATCAATGTTAACCAGTGTGTCGGTGGTGGAAGCATCAAAAGTGAACCATTTCGTTAAACTACCACTATAAAAATGCTTGGTAAAATCCCTAGTTGGCTTCTATTGAGTGTAAATGAACATGGCACATCTTTCATCAAGGGGTAGAAAACAAGGGTTGGATTAACATATTCCTTTCCTCTGGAGGCAAGGCATGGACAACCTTTTGCTCCTGGATGACCTTTGTGTCTTTTGATTGACAACCTAACAACATGCATAGTAGCATACTATACCATCCAGATGTTTTTAAGTTGCTGTAGCCAAGTCATGATGAGGGACTAAAACGATAAGTAAACGGAATTGAAGAAAAGATAATTTTCATGTGTTTATATAATGCTCAATGATGTTCTTTCGTAAAAGCGTCTTTGTAGGGAGGCCAACTGATTTTGATAGAATTCTTTAGATTTCCTGATATTGTTGGCGTCCTTCCATTTAAATAAATATTAAGGATCAACTAATATAGTGTAATCTTACTTATATGCTATGGGAATTGCTTATGCCTGAAAAGACCTTACTATACAGATAGTCTCCTGCAGGCCGGTCCATTAGCCTCTCTGCCTGGGGTTTGAGGATTTGCACTTAGAAAATATCCGAATAAAAAAACCGGAAGGAGGCTCATGAAAAGCAAAACCTGCTTGGATTACCAGCTCAAGCAGGACAAAATCTCCTCCTCCGGTCACTCTCTAATCTTCCCTGACTTCAATAAATAATGTATCGGCATTCAGGCCCGTAAATATTCCGTAACCATTGGTGATGCTGGTGGATGGATTGGTCAGGTTTTGCGAACTGGTGGTGCTCTCGTTATAGAGTGCAGCATAATCAGGCAGTACATGGTAAAGAATGATACGATGGGTGCCGAAGTATTGAAATTCCTGAGAGCGAATTTCAGTAGCTGCCGCTGTAGTAGGTGATTTCCGGAAGATATTGGAGGGCGGGTCATTGTCGCCAAAATCACGTATGGGGTCAAGGGTGGTTTCCACATTCTCCACGATGGCGAGATAATAATCATTATTTGGATTATCCCATGTGAGCTCAACAGGATCAGGCATCGAAAATCCTCCGGTTGGAAAACCTGATGTGCTGTCTATCCTCGTTACATATATAGAGGTTACAGATTGTTTGAAATTCCGGGGCTTGGAAGGAATGTATGTATACGCGGAAACGATCTGCGAATTGAAAAGAAATGATAAGGTGTATTCTGCATTTTCAGTTACAATCAAACTACTGTCAATGTATACCCCATCGCCCAGGGGGTTAAGTTGTAGACGATATTGTCGCTGGTGACGGTGATGGAAAGGTTGTCCATGTCATCAGCCGCATATTCAACAGCGGATGAAAAGGGAAGCTGACGTGTGACTTTAGCATTCCAATAATCGCCAGGCTGTATGTATGTTTCAATAATGGCCCAATCTGTAAAGTCAGATGTTTCTTGTTGCGTGCATCCATGGATCAGCATGAACATAAAAAGCAAAAGCGAGGTTGTCATTTTTTTCATAAAGTATTATTCTTAAACTGCTTTTTCAAATGGATACAAATAGCGTTTGTGTAAACCATTGCTCCAGGTATTTCTCCTATTTTTCATTTACCAGTTTTTTAAGGAGAGTGTGATGTTTGGCGTCATGCCCAGATAGTTGATGTTGGTTTCAATGATCTGATTGTCTTCAATCGTGTATTGCTTATACCACAGGTTGGTACGGTTATAAAAATTGAATATAGACAACCTGATATACCCTATCTCCTTCCGCTTGCGGTCACCTTGCTCTCCTGCCAGCAGTTTAAAATTGACAGATAGATCCAGGCGATGATAATCAGGAAGGCGCACAGAATTTTTTGGATGTAACGGTAAAATAATCAGCCGTGCTACCGTCCAGCAACGAACAGCATATGCTCCTGAAGGAGCCGTATAAGGCCTTCCTGTCGCAAACACCCAGGAGGCTGAAAAATCCCATCGCTTCAATTTGTAGGGACACGATCTTGAATTCATGCGTTACATCCTGATTGGCGGGATAATAATCCGTGGAGTAAACATCAAAATGGTTGCGGGCCTCCCCTATGGTATATGAAACCCATCCATTGAGTTTACCTATCTGGCGCTGCAAAAGAAATTCTAATCCCCTCGCATACCCATATCCGGAGTAATTTTCCTGATAGCTCACACCCTGAGGACTTGGATTGAAGCGAAGAGAATATTCGGTTAGCCCTTCTATCTCTTTGTAATACGCTTCCACACTGGCAATCCACTGGTTGGTTTCATAAGAAACACCAGCTATGTAATGGACAGCAGAACTGACAGGAACTGAATTACCATCTGAGAGCAACCAAAAATCTTTACTGCCTGATAAAATATCCTCACGTGTTACCCGATTGGCAAACTGATAGTATTTACCGATAGCCCCCTTAAGTGTGACCCTATCGACGATACTGTACGACAGAGATGCGCGGGGCTCGTAATACATCTTACCAGATTGCTGAAAATAGCTGGCGCGGATGCCCGGGAGCAATCGAATTTTGTCTTTAAATAATTTTGTTTCACTCTGAAAGTAACCACCTGCAAGTACAGAATTGTCGTGACGGTCAAGAACAGTGGACGTGTCGTTTTGCGCATAGGTATACTTGATGTCGTATTGTGTGGCAAATCCACCAAACTGTAGCTGAGCGAAGGTGAACGCATCCCACTGGTAATCCGACTTTATACTGTAATCTTTTAAGTCGTTATTTTCAAAAATACCATTGTTCGTAGTGGTGGTTTCTCCGTCAGAATTGGTGCGGGTCATTTCCTGCGAACGATCACGGTCACTGAAATAATTGGAAAAGCTAATGAGGGTGTTCCCATAGAGCTTTGGATTCCATTTACGACTCCATTTCAGGCTGGTGCCAAAGTTTCCGTACTTCGTGAGATCGGTGGAGCTGAAACTAAAAGCTGGAGTAAAACCGCCAAAGGATGGAAGGTCGGAGTTGTCAATACTGTTATCTAATTTATCCGTGCCATTGAATATGCTGAGTGAAATAACATCCTTATCGTTGGGACGATATGTAAATTTGCCGTTGACATCATAGAAGTAGGAAGTTACTTTTGTATCCTGCATGAAGCGGCCCCCACCCGGTCCACTCATGACGGGTTGGGTAGATGTAGTGTTACTACTTGAATTAAACTTGTCAAAAATCTTATTGTAGAGCGGCCCTTTATAGGATTTGCGGAATGTCACGATGGAGGAAATCTTGTCCCCAATCGGAATCTCAGCCCATACATTCAAACTGAGCAAACTTAAATCGCCACCAAAATTTGCTTTTTTCTGGGATCCGTCTTTCGCGGTTATTTCGGTAACACTTGAAAGCCGGCCGCCAAAACGGGATTCAAAGCCTCCCTTGTAGAGCTGAACATCCTTTAAGGCATTTGCATTGAAGGCGCTGTAAAAACCATAAAGATGGTCTACCTGGTAGACCGTGAAGCCATCATAGAGCACCAGGTTCTGGTCAGGTGTGCCACCACGTACATACAAACCTGAAGAAGATTCGTTGGAGGCGCTCACACCTGGCATTAACTGAAAGAACGCATGACATCGCGCTCACCAAGGTTCGGAGTTGTTCTAATTTCTTTGGCGTCATCTTGATAACACTGATGTCGTCTCGCCTGGAAATAACGACTTCATCTTTTGAGGCTGCGATCGTTACCGTTTTGAGTAAGCGGATTCAGGTGCCACCAAGACATTCAGGTTTTGCTTTGGCATGATTGGCGTAAGGAATACCTCCGTAGTGGAATAGCCAATATAGCTTACCACCAGGGTGCTTGTATCCGTGGGCACCTTGAGCAGCGTAAAGAATCCGTCAACATTGCTTAGTGCGCCAACGGTAGTGCCCTTTATAAAAACAGTGCAGAAAGGCAATGCTTCACCAGATGACTTATCACGCACGATACCTGACAGCGTAAAGTTCAACGTTTTAGGTGGCCCGAAATACGACTTGGTCGGCTTTACGTTCGCAAGACCCTCATAGGCAGGGTCATCGGCTTCCTCATCAATGTAAAAATTACCAACTTCATTTTCAGCAGGGTTATCTTCTTCTATAGAGGATGCTTTAAACTTTTCAACGAGTGCTGTTGCATCGGGTGTGGCCGTACCAGCAGAGACCACCGTGCTTTTAAATGTAGTCTTAAAACTGTAGGAGCTTTCCTCCATAGCCTGTATATCTGCTGCGGAGATCGTTGTATCATAGATGTACAGGAAAATATTGTTGTTCCTGCTTTTGAAGCTTCGTGTCAACAAGCTGACCAGTGAAGGAAAACATGAAAGCTTGCTTTGGATGGTACCTCCCTTGTTAGGCACATACACAAAATTATAATTGTAGAACTGAGGAAGATTCCTTAACGTGTCCTCTTCAAATGTCCTATCAATGGATTGATTCAGCTTACAAAGCACGAAGATAAAGGGCGTCGATGACCGTTTCATCCTGCAAGGCGCTATACATGATGTATTCAAAGTTGCATTCACTGCCGGGACGGTTGAATTCATAGCGTTGCTGTTGGGCAAAAGTATTTAAGGAGTAAAGGGTTAAAAACATTAGTACAGGAATAGACCGCATCAGCAGAACATTTTCTGTAAAATGCTCATGCTACAATGAGATAGAAATTTCATAGGCAAAGGCGGGGATTGTATCCGGAGTAGTCAAAGAGGATTAACTTAATGCTCATGACATTCCGGATGCTCAGCATTTTTGTCAAGCTTACGACACTAATTGCAGTTTCCATGTCGGCATTAACTTCGGTCGTAAGAGAGTGCTACACTAAATACACTTTTTTAAACTCTTCTTCATATTTATTACCGATGGGAATTTGAAAAGTATTAATCGTGATCGTTTATTCCGGACAAAGTTTATTTTATCTAATGGAACTATGTAAAGGCGATACCCGGCAAAATTCAGTGGGTGTTAACTTCTCTTCCATCGCCTTGAGGTTCGTGTAACGTCAATACAGGCTTTCCATTCTCACATGAATCTTGGTAGTCATCCATGGTTTCGATGAATAGTATGTCAGCAAAATGAATCTTTACTAACCGGTAGACTGAGCGCACGTACAATACTGAGCTTCCCTGCTTTCCAGATTGCTTCGCGTAATTATAATAGTCTCCTGTCCTTATGCACGGCTTCCGAAAACCTTTCGAACTCAAATGGCTTCAACAAATAATCAACAGCGCTGGTTGAATCCTTCAGAGCATACTCGCTGTAGGCGGTCGTAAATGACCATCGGACTTTGTGCCAATGATTTGTAAAAATCAATACCTGAAATATCCGGCATTTTGAATGTCGAATAAGGTCGACCGGGGAGCTTGCAGGTATTTTTGCTGCATCAGATGCTTTTAACAAATGTTTTGCCAAACTCAAGGAAAGGGACTTTTGAACAGAAATCCTTCAATATCTCAAGCGCTAAAGGCTCATCGTCTAAGGCTGACATTTCATGATTCTAATTGAATGTTGAGTTCAACGTAAAGGATTTATCATTATCGTCATGCAGGATGCTATGCCTTCAGGATATACTAGTTGTAAGCGTTTCATCGTATTTTCAATACCCATTCCCGACTCGGGTTTTCCGTACTATTACTCTTATTTTCTTATTGGTCTCCCCCAACGTCAAGGTATCGCTCCACGCAATGGAAATATTTATTTCACATGCTGCTTCCTCCATACTGACTCCATGCTTAAAGGCATTCTCAATAAACGGAAGTATTAAAATCTGTGGGGTGATCTGTATTTCGCTGGCTTCAGACATACATTAAAATCAAGGCTTGATATTCTTAGCCGCTAGGTCGCTGCAATTCAATGTATTGGAAACATACTTGATTTCCTTACGAAGTGGAACTGTACTTTGCGCTGCCTCGCTGATGACATAACGCACGATGGAAGAGAGTTTGACGACTGCATCAACCAGCATGTTCTGATCGGTTGATGATCAGACTATAGATACTATTCAGTACATTGAACAGAAAATGTGGGTTAATCTGCGCCTGCAAGTACGATGATTGAACTTCATTTTCTCCTGTTCCATAATCGCCATTGTTTATAGATACGCAAGCCCAAAGGATATCAGGAAAATGTTCACAAACCTGAAGGCTACGCCACCGATGAGAAAATTTAGTCAAATGGGCATTTTACCACTAACGTTTTCTGATTGGGGGCAAGGACATTCATGGGTGGAAAGGACTGACCATACAAGTTGTTTAGCCAGCCAGTAATAGAAGCAAATACAAAGCAACCAACTAATATTCAGGCTATACGTCCAGTATTTCTTCTTCGGGTAAAACAGGGAATGGCAAAATAATAATTGAAATAAAACGCTATACCCGCTATAGAACCTGGAAGGATGGCCAAAATAAAATTGACCATTGTTCTCCGGATGGGAAGAAATGTACTTTGCCCTGGGAAAAAGAAAAATGGGGAAAGAAAGAATACCAGCCAAGGCAAAATGTGGATAAGGACTTGTACGCCTTTCTTGTTCATGGAATGAGATTTTTGAAGTCAATAATAACGGATGACCACTGGCAGATGGTGATAAAATCTCAGCAAGGGTAAATGTATAGCGAGAATTTATATTGACTCACTGGGCAGCCTATGCAAAAACAGGTTAAGAAACACAATCCTCACCGATTGCCTCAAGCGCCATGTGAAGCTGGAACCCCGCTATCACGAACCACATGTTATGCGTTCGCCAAGTTGTCAGTTCGGAGTTCATCGGCCCCGAAGTTCTCACAACAGTTTATTAGAAGTGCATTATTGTAGGTTCATTTGAGTTTTTCACATTATTTTAATCAGTAAAATAATTGAACGCTTTTCCGTAATAGCGACACACACCTTTTGTCCCCAAACCAAATGTTCCCACTTTTATCTTCAATGATTCCGAAAATTACTGGGTTGTCAAGGTTTATTCTGCTCTATAATTTTATTAAACAATTTTTCATTATAACTATACAAGAAATTAACATTGTCAGCACCCTTGTTGTGACCAACAAATAAATTTCCTTTTTTATCCTCCGCACATATACATCACAAAATAGGGTGTGACAAAACTTTTACCGACTTGCTTATCCTTAACGGCGGAGTCCATTGCCTCCTGCTTGTTTAGCCGAGCTTCTATCCAAATATTTCCAATTTTTATCCTCAAACAGAGAAGCAACTTGTTTAAGGGTAAATTATCCATGTCTGTATTTGGCAAATGACTTTCCATCACAGATAATACGATTCCGTTGGTAGTTCCAATCCACATCCTACCTGTTTTATCTTTTATGATGGCATTAATATAATTATCATGAAGCTATCTTTAGTTGTGCGGTATTTTAAAGGTTTTTCCATCGTATCGGCACTCCGTTTTCAGTGCCAAACCAAATGTTTCCTTTTTCATCTTCTGCGATACAATTGGCGGTGTTATCAGAGCAAGCCGTTTTGTTGTAAAAAGTGTAAACGTTTCCCATCATAACAGTAAAAGCTCCTCGTGCATTACCAAACCAAATGTTTCTTTTGAATCTTCAAACAAAGTGAC
>JADKHH010000027.1 GCA_016721905.1 Candidatus Opimibacter skivensis
TATCTAACCAATAAATCCGTGCAATCCACTAATCCGTGTAATCCGTGATTCAGACTATTTTACCGTTCTAATCGATACAATCGTGATTCAGACTATTTTCTAACTTATTTCATAGTTGCTAACTGCTAGTTTCAATTGCTAACTTCTAAATTAACCCATTTCCCCCAGATTCCCAAAATCACCATTCTGCTTATCTTGCCCCCAAACACACAGTCACCACTGAAAAACACAATCTGTCTATACTTCCCGATGGCTTTGGCTCCCTCGTCTCCGCCCAATCACCTGATGCGCAGCCCAGACAAAGCGGCCATCCAGGTGATCCAGCGCGATCTGAGTGCTAATCGCAATCTTATTTCGCGAAGTCATCGACCTCTACCCCATCTACAACAATAAAGGTCAGTATGTGATTGCTGTGCTTGCAAGGTCAATGCCTCCTTTCTCGCAAAGAAGACGCCATACGCGATGGTTTTGACGTAGGCGCAGTCATCGGAACGATCGCCAGCATGCGTATGCCGTTGGAACGACTGAACGAAGATTTACATATCCGGGCATTCGTATATCGAAGTAGCCGAAAAAGATCGCACCGGAACTCGACGGTGCCCTCGTCGATACGCGCGCCAACCCTCTGTTCTTGAAAGTTGATCTGCCACAACCTTTCACCGGAAAGAACGTACCTCATCGGTATAGTTGACTGGGATTCGATTACACACATCCGATGTTTTATGATACATCGCTCAATTACTCACGCATCGTCGCTTCGTGGGATCAGGTCAAGAAAATCGGCACACCCCAGATTGGGATTCAATCATGGTGCACTGTGAAGGACCTGATGAACTGGCGCAACAACACGATACATTATCCCCACCTCCGACTATCACGGGACACACGTAGCAGGGCATTGCAGGCGGAAGCGGAGGAGGTACCACTATCGAGGCATCGGATTGAAAGCGACCTGCTCTTCAGCCAGATGCGCAACGAGTGAGTAGACGATCGATGCCTTTCAATGGATGTACATGTAAGCGCAAGGCTAACGGCAAGCGACTCGTCATCAACAACAGTTGGGGCACCGATCGATTGTTTCACTCGATGGCGTCGCTGATGTCACAGGCTATCGATGCCTTCAGCGAACTGGGGTAGTCGTTTCTTGCTCTCAGTCGCCGGCAATAATGGTGATATTAATTTTCATCTAAAGAAATCGTTCGCCAATGATCTATGCGCACGCGCATCGGACGGCTTTGAGTGTCATTTGATGAAGACCTCTGGGGCCAATCGGTAGGCATGGGGCGAGGCGGCAACAGCTTCAAGGCACGAAGCCTGGGATCCTCAACGCACAAAAATGAATTGCAGTGTAAAGGAATTGTTCAATACCGCTCACGGCAGCCCCATCATCGATTCATTTATGGTGATGGGTGCTGACAACGATCTTATCATATCACTACCGATGCCGCACATCCACTCAATGGGCGCCCGCCAAATGACGATGGATATCCAGGCAGAAATGGTGCATTGAAGAAAATCCTTTATGCAGAGCTTCGACCGGAACCGTCATTGCTGGAATACGCGATTTACTGGCGGCGTCAGCTATTGTCCGGGTTAGCAAGTGGGGCCATGGCTTTACAGCACCGAGGGCCGGGTATGCATTAGAGATAAAAATTATGGCATCGGCCATCCCTGCATTGACATCCAGTGTCATCACCACGGCGGCGCATCAGACTAATTTCCCCTTACCAGTTTTCCGAGTTACGGGCCTAGGATGGATGAAGTGAGGAAGCCTGACCATCTACCTCCAGGACAGGATATCTGCTCAGGTTAAATTCATTTCACCACTCAGTATTCCATAGCTGCACTAAATCGACTTTCATGGGCAAGGAATATGAGTGGATGCGCATCAGTGGCACGAGCATGAGTGCGCCAATGGTGACAGGTGTAGGTGTCTCTTGCTTGAAGCAGATCCTTCCTTGTCATCCGCTGAAGTCAAAGACATCATCACCAATACTGCCCGCACCGATAACCTGACGGGTGATATAGGTCCGGAAGGCCATCTCCCGATGGGGCATGGGTAAATTAGATGACCACGCATTGCAGAGTATCACGAATACTGCCACGCAAGATGTTTCTGATTCGAATGGTTATTTATTTCCAAATCCGGCAAAGGATATCGTCTGTCGAAAGAACTGAAGCAATGAAACCTATCGCCTGGCCAGGACTCGATGGCAGGACTGTCAGTTCTGGACCATTTGATGGATCCTTGTTGCTCGATCACGCCGCAAGCGGAATGTATTTTCTGAGTATTGAAAATACCACGGCACTGAAACCTACAGTGTCATTGTAGCGAAGCTGGCAGTGTTGCGGCCTTCAATTATTCAATCTTTAACGCCTGCAGATGCCCTTTCATGACCTCTGCATCCATGGACCCAAAGATGTAATGCTGTGGCATAAACCATCCCAGGCTTTGTAAAAAGGCCTGATAGGTTGGTTCATCAGCAAATTGTTCCGGTGCAAGATCAAAGATCAATTGTTGCACAGGCCCATGCGATGTCATCCGCGTAAGCAATGCAATCTTAACGCCAAGATGTCCTATGGAACTCAGGTATTGCCGCACCGCATTTCGCATTGTGGGGCAGCAGCGAATCTGATGGCTGGCCCACCAATACCTGTTCTTCCTGCTGTATCACTCCCGTAGGCGGCAACCGAAAATCTGCGGTGCAGAATAAAATTCTTTCTTCTCAGTTTATAATTGACCACATCTCCATACGTCAGCAACCAATCCGGTTGATTGCCCTTGAGATTGATGACCACACCCCATCCGCGCTCGAATAAAAAATCATCCACCATGTGGCTGAGCACATAGCATTCAAATGCCGTCCCCGACTCTGGCAGCAATAATTGAAAATAGGGGAAACCCCCTGGGCCTGTGAGTAGTTGCGGATCACCACATCGGAAGCTTGCTTCCGCGAGGTGCTGGATGACATTTTGTTTCCATACATCATCACGGTTTTCTGGTGCTACCGCAAAGAGTTCTGTAAGGATTTGGGTCTTTTGAAGGTCACCGTGGTACGGCTCCTTTCACCGCTTTCTGAGCACTGAATATATTTAAGTGCAAATATGTGAAAAATTGGTTTTCACCTGGCATTGGGGATTACGTGTTCTTTTCGCAAAGCCCAAAACCTTTTAAAAACTAGCTGTTTTTTTCGCGCATTTATCCGGTTCCCGCTCGGCACGCCTATTTTGTTGGTTTCCGGGGCCTTCAGTTGCGGCGCTGCTACAGCCTGGCATGCTTGACCTGGTTCTTCCGCTTGGACAGTTTAGCGCGACAGTCTTCGCCTATTGAAATGATTTTTTCAGCTTGCGAGTAACGGACAGTCTGATGCCCGATTAGAGATGCTTTCTATGCTCAACAAAGGGCTAGGGGTACTAGTAACAGATTTTACCCCCATTAGGGGCAGAACAGAGCATTCTTTTTCCGGACAGACCAAAGTTCCCGTGACTCAACAGACGGTTTTGATTCGCATTGATTTGTTTATCCGCTAGGTTCCAGATGATTCAATTCATTTAGGTTGACCCAATTGGTGACTGCGGTTGGGACCCGCTAGAGCCTAATGTTGAGGTAGGAGGTTGAACCATCCAAGAGGATGTTAGTCGAGCTCCGTCAAATCAAAAATATCATTCAAGGTAAAAATCATTTGAGACGTTTTCAACGTCAGGTAAAATCATTTACAGTAAAAACTTTATCACCTCCCTAAAATACACCTCCGGATTATCCAACCAACCATAATGGATACAATGATCCATGTACACGATACGTGAATTTGTAAAAGCTTTATTTGCTTCTTCGGCAGTGGAGGCGCGGACAATATCCTGCTTGCCTTGAATGATCAGGACAGGGCCGTTAAACGATTTTAGTTTGGCGGCACAGTCAAAATTGTTTTTACGCAGATCATCCCACATGGTTGTTGATGGTGCCGTTACCCTGGGTGAGACGCTCAGCGATGACCGGATAATATTGGGGATCCATCACATAGGCGGGAGCAAGTTTTCGTCTTTGAAGCCGGGTATAATGATCTGTAGCACCGGCGGCGATCTGCCCTCCCAATAATTGACTGAATCGAGTTGTGTGGCAGTGAGTTTTGAATGGAGTGACTCACGGAAATAGTCAGTAACTTCAGGTTAATACCACCGGATGAAGACAACACAATCTTGTCAATATGATCCGGATACACCGTGTTGCATATGCTGACGCCACCATGCCTCCAAACGAATGACCAAGTATGGACCATGTGTTAAATCCGAGGTGCTTCCTGATACTTTCGACATCGCTGAGCATCAGGTCCATGGTGATCGTAGTTTATCCAGCACCTGCAATGCAGATTTACCTGTCCCCGCTGATCATAGATGATGGTCATAAAATGCTCAGAAAGCGATACAGCCAGCCCTTCGAACCCATCACTATTCATCCCCGGCCCACCATTGATAATCAGGAGTGGCTGCCCTTTCCCGAAGGTCTTGTAATAAATCTGAGCACCATCTATGCTGATAGCTGTACTCTGCTGACTATGGATACTCCCGACAAAAAACGATGCCAGGATAACCCAAGTCATCAATATCCTGATACGAAGTGTAGTTCTTTTCAATGCTTTTGAATTTGTGTTGCTAAATAGCGGAAGACGTAATTATTAACGTCTCACCTCCTGATATGCTGCGTGACTGGATGGATGCTGTTGGGTCGTGAAACCTGGCTGAGGATGACTCATCCGAATCTCAATTTTGAAAGTGTATAAATTAGGAAGATCAAGGAAAGGCTCTTTTCTTTTGTCTAACTTGCAGAAGTCTCACTACACTAAGACTTTTTTGAGCCCATCATTTAGAGACACGCTAAAATGAAAATGCCCATTTTGATCCGCCAGGTCCTTCCGCTTACACTGCTATACCTGCTCATGATTTTTTCGGTGATCGTCATTGATTACCTGCTTCATCATTTTAAAATAGTGTGGGTGGGACGTCATTTGGGTTTGGTCGGAACGATATTGGTGGTATTCTCCTTTGTATATTCTTTGCGGAAACGGAGGCTCATCAAAAACGGCTCTCCAAAACAATTGTTGTTGCTGCATGAATACCTGGCCTGGATCGGTGCTGTCCTGCTCCTCGTACATGCAGGCATTCATTTCAATGCCATACTTCCCTGGCTGGCCGTCTATATGCTCCTGATCAATGTAGCGAGCGGATTTGTTGGAAAATACCTGCTAAGAAATGCTAACCAATCACTCGCGGAAAGCAGACGCGTACTCCTCGAATCAGGATCAGACCAGGAAGAGGTGGAGAAAAAACTATTCTTTGATGCCGTGACCGTAGGTGCCATGCAACACTGGCGGGTCATTCATTTACCTATTGCTTTCCTCTTTGGCCTCTTATCTCTGCTCCACATCATCACCGTCTTAATGTTTAACAGATGAAGTGGATAACCGGTATTGCCGTCACATGCATTTTGCTCCTCCTCCTGCTGCTATATCCGGATATCATGATCAGTCCCGGCGAATTAATGGAAGGACATCAGGACCTGAGGCACAAGTGTTTGTCATGTCATCAACCTTTCGGAGGTGTCGACAATGTTCGCTGTATATCATGCCATACACTCGCAGAAATTGGAAAGGACTCAACAGGCATGACGGATAAAGTCCTCTTCCATGAGGCGCTGGCTCAACAGTCCTGCAGTGCATGCCATACGGATCACGCGGGTACCAATCCGGAATCATCTCTTAGTGGGTTTGATCACCTGTTGTTGGATGAAGTGATCATCAACGATTGTGTTCGTTGCCATAGCGTGCCGACCGACACACTCCATAAGCAGGTTTCGCCTTCGTGTCAAAATTGTCACGATTTCAAGGCATGGAAACCCCTTGCCTCTTTTGATCATGCATATCTCTTGCCTGATCGTCAAGACAAATGTGCTTCCTGTCATTCAGCACCGGATGATGAATATCACCAGCAGATTCAAGATAACTGTGACAAATGCCACAATACCACACAATGGGTTCCATCCACCTTTGCCCACAACGACTTCTTTATCCTCGACAGCGACCACAATGCCAAATGCAATGTCTGCCACAAATCCAACAACTATGGCGAATACACCTGCTATGGCTGTCATGAACACACCGCCTCCGGCATGATCGCCGAACACAGTGAAGAAGGAATCACCAATATCACCGACTGTGTGTCATGCCATAAAAGCGCCGATGAAGATGGCGCTAAGAGAAATATGGAAAACCGAAATGGCGGCAACCAAAATGGCCAACAGGAAGGAAATAATAATGAGGAAGAGGATGACTGAAATCGCTCAGAGATGCGTTAGCCATAATTGCAAATTATTTCCAGGGATACACGAGCTCGGAGAAAGAAATAGAGCATCTTAAAATCAATGGTGCTAATTATCGAATTCCAATTTCCTTCCTTGTTGGCTACTTAACTGCAAAAGCTCACTGGCTACCGAAACTTACTGCAAATCTGCCTAACTGCCTCCTGCTCCTTGCCCCTTGCTCCCTGCGCGGCTCCTCCTGCCCTTGCCTACTTATTCGCCAGCTTCATCACTGCATCCAGGCTGGAATTAATCACCACACCCGGGATTTTAACAGGCGCACCCACCTGTGCAACAAAACCACCCTGCACTTCGCCAGTCTTGTACGTGGTAAAACCAATTCGGTACAAACCAACCACAAGTGCCTTTGTAGGATTGCTCGTCTCGCTGGTGACACGCATCACTGAATTGTATTTGCTTCCAGATGGTTGTGCATGTAATTCACTGGAATCATCATTGGAGCCGAAAGAAAACCACTTGGCAGTCTTTCCTTTCATGATAGCATCCGGACTGGTGACACCGTCTGCTCTTTCAAGCGTGATCCAGGTATCAAAATAACTCTTAGTGTCGCCTGTGTTAGCAGCATAGTCAGCACCTGTAAAGTCTGTTTCTACCGGCTTCATACCTTCAGGTATCGGAGAAACCATACGGATACCAATTTCAGGAGCAGCTACCGGAACCCACATATAGAGGTAGTAGTATTTCTTTCCATCCCTGGTCTCATCAGGCGTAGCACCTGGTTTGATAAAACCGTAATAACTCACTACATCAGAGTACGGGACGCGGATTTCCTTGCCCATCACACTCTTCTTGCCGAGGTCCGCACCAAACTTATCTAGCTTTTGGGCGTTGGCGACGAGTCCGATGCATAGGCAAATCAAACAAGTCAAAAGGGTCCTTTGTGTCATTATTAAAAAATTTAAATAGTTGGTCTTACTCATATGGCTTTTCAGAGACGCCCCGTTTTTAGTGTGGGATCTGGACTCCACAGAGGGATTAAATATAAAATTATTCTGTTGAAGGCGACTATGTTCATTCCACAATCCTGAGTATCACGTTTCCTGTTTTCTGGCCGGACCCGACATAACGGTATGCCTCCACGATCTGATCCATCGTATACTGCCTGTCGATGACAGGACGGAATGCTCCACTTTCGACCAGTCCCTTAAAAAAAATCACTTCTTCCTTATCGATCACCGGAATCGGGAACAACACACGCTTTCCTCCGAATAATGGCGTAAAAAGAGCATAAAATATATTCTCGCCGTTTTTTCCTAACTCCGTTGATATATAAATTCCCTTGTCTGTGAGTAAAGGCTTGCATTGTTTAAAGGAACTCTTACCTACAGCATCAAAGATGAATTGAAACCGGGTATTTGTTTTAGTGAAATCCTGCGTCTGGTAATCAATGACAATATCCGCTCCGAGGGATTTCACCAAATCAACATTCTTTGTATTACATACCGCAGTGACTATTGCTCCGAAATGTTTGAGTAACTGCACGGCAGCTGATCCTATTGCTCCTGTCGCCCCATAAACCATCACCTGTTGTCCCTTCTCCACCTTTGCTGCCTTGATGGTATTCATTGCATAATGAGCGCCTTCGGTGATAGGTGCAGCTTCTGTAAAACTCAAGCCATCAGGCATCATCGTCACGGCTGCATTCTCGGGGATGGTTAAATACTCACCATGACCGCCAAAGGATTTGTCATTAAATCCAAATACTTTATCGCCCTTGTTGAATTCCGTGACCAACTTACCTGCATCTTCCACTACCCCGGCAAATTCACAACCCAGCGTCTGGAACTTTGGCTTAAACAATCCACTCCAGAACCGCGAAATAAAATATTCAGCACTTCGAAAACCTGCATCTGTTCGATTGACTGTAGAGGCATACACTTTGACCAGGATTTCATTGTCTTTTGGAGAAGGCTTTGGAACCTCCTGCAGGCTGGCAACTTCCGGTGGCCCATAAGTAGTGTGTACTATAGCTTTCATATTCGTTTTGTTGTTTTTAGAAGTAAGTGAAATGTAAATTTTACATCCACTTCAACGTGTGAAGTATCACCAGGTGGCATTTTACAATGAGTTGATCTGATGTAGGGTTGCAAAGAAAATCACATTACCTCCAATAACCCCTATTTCTTAACCGTGTAATCGACGTTTAATAAGATATAGTCGACATCATTCCGGCTTTCAAGACGGCTCACTAATCCAGGTACGTTATCCTTGTTTAACTTACCTGCAAATTCAGCAAATTTAATGACGTAGAGAGGTTTTCAAATTGCGATTCGACAGATTATCCTCCGGGTATTGATGACGTAGGTATCATCCAGAAAATCCTGCAACGACTTTTCGGCTAATGACATATGATCAATATCTATGTGGCGATAGCCTTCGCTATTGAATCAAGATCACCACCGCAATTCAATTCAAATTTTGTTAATTGCCCATTCGAATTAAATAACAGCATGCCTGGCATCGAATTACCGGTATATCGATACCGGGGCAAACTTTCTCTCCGAATACCCTTCCAATCTATAAATTTCACGCTCCAAACCCAGGCGTTTAGAAAAGTTGATGACTGCTTCATCGGATTTGAAATTTGGCTGGTGCACTCCATAGATCAACATAATCACCGGCGTACAGGAAAAGGCAACAAAGGCAAACAGGAATATCAGGAGCCCATATCCATATCGGACGAACTTCCTCTTTTGAATAGATGAATGAGCTGTAAACATTGATTTCCGGGCTATTATTTAAAAGATGACCTGTACACTCCGAAGGCCATACTTGCCATGGAAACGCTAAAATGCTCTTGCCTATTTCCCGGAACTTTCTTTATCTTTAGCAGGCATCAACTTTTGCCCGAAACCATTCTATGCAAGTTACATCACACACCATTCTTGCTGGCCTTTTCACTCTGCTCATATCGGCTATGCTCTTCGGGCAGAACCTGGTACCCAATTACAGTTTTGAAGCGTACACTTCCTGTCCCAATGGATTCGGAAATAGCCAAAACCTGGATTGTGACGACTGGTTTAATGCAAATGGGGGCACAGCAGATTATTTTAATGTTTGTGCAACTACCTGGATTAGTGATGTACCTGATAATTACGAAGGCTCACAGAATCCGGTCAGTGGTGTTGGCTATATCGGGATGCTGGCTAGATTCGGTCCTGCACCATTTGGCTGGTTAGAATACCCTCAGGCCCAGCTGACCCAGCCACTCATCTTCGGAAAAGGTTACCATGTCTCCTTTTATGTCAACATGGGCACAAGAGGATGCGCAGTCGAGCATTTAGGAGCCTATTTTTCAGTGGGCCCGATCGATCAGGAAGAATCGAGTTACATTCCCGTAACACCACAGGTGGAATGGAATTCCGGTTGGCTCAATGATACGCTAAACTGGACGCTGATAGAAGGTTGTATTGTATCCCAGGGTGGAGAAGATCATATTATCCTTGGCAATTTCCATAGCTACCTGGAAACTCTCACAGAACCCTGTGGTAATCCTTTCCCTACCACATCCTATTATTTTATCGACGATGTCTCGGTTGTCGAAACCGTCCTCACCGGTCTGGACCTTGACCTCGGTGACGATGTGATCACTTGTTACGAACACACGATCGTCCCTGATGTCACAGGAGATGTGCATTATCTGTGGAGTGATGGCTCTACCGGACCCGAACTCACCGTCAACACTTCTGGTGAATACAAGCTAACGATCTACGATGACCAATGCATGGGCGCAAAAGATTCTATCGAAGTGACCATTACCAACCAACCTCCCGTGGCTTTTAATCCTGAGGATACCTTGATTTGCCTCAATGAAACAATCGCTATTTCACTGGATCCCGATGCCGGTGATTATGAATGGAATGATGGATCTACTTCACCCCAATACACCATTACCGCCGCAGGAAATTATATGGTCACGCTCGATGATGGTTGCGATCTGACAACTGACGAAATCACCGTGGAAGTAATGAATCCCCCAGCTCCATTTTCACTCGGCAGTGATACTATCCTCTGCCAGGGCACAGAAATCGAATTCAATTTCGATCCCTCGCTCGGTGATTTTGTCTGGCAGGATGGAAATATGTCAGGCTCTGTGATTATTTTTCAGGAAGGGTCATATGCATTGACGATCTCCAACATGTGCGGCGCTGAAACGGCGACTGTATTTGTGGATGAATTGCTACCCGTCAATGTCAATGTAGGTCCGGCTCAGGACATCCTCTGTGATAACGAAACCCTGGACATCTTCCTCGACCCGTCGTATGCGACCTTCCTGTGGCAGGATGGTTCGACCGCATCAGAATACCAGATTTCTGAAGCAGGGGTATACACCGTGACGATGACGCATGTGTGTGGGACCAGTTCAGATTCTATCGTCATACTTGAATTACCGGTGCCGGTCGTTGACCTGGGAGATGACATTCTGGCTTGTCCGGGTGATGTTGTCTTCATTACTTCCAATAGCACTCCCGGTGATTACACCTGGCAGGATGGTTCTACAAATGATTCGCTATTGGTGACAACGTCCGGGTTGTATTCACTGACGATTACTAATCCTTGCGGAACGGACCAGGACGATGTGATGGTTCAATTTGAAGAATTACTTGTGCCAGTCAATCTGGGTGCAGATGTGAGTTTGTGTCCAGGGCAACCATTAACCTTATACTCCGGCAATGCAAGTGGCGCACATGTATGGCAGGATGGAAGCACTGCTGATAGCCTGATTGTAAATGGAGCGGGGGATTACCACGTTACTGTTTCTAATAGTTGCTTTACGTATTCAGATACCATCCACGTTGATGTTGGTAATGATCCCCCTTCGATTGACCTGCCTGCTCAATTGGTGCTGTGCGAAGGAGCTAACACAACGCTTGATCCAGGCGTGAGCGGTGTAGCGTATCTATGGAATGATGGCAGCACCGGTCCCACATTAGTCATTTCGAATGCAGGTGCTTACAGTCTTACCGTGAGCAATGGCTGTGGCAGTGATGTGGATACCGTTGATGTGATCAGCGGCGGACCATTACCTGTTGTTAGTTTAGGACAAGATATTTCATTATGTCCCGGAGATACTGTGGTATTGCAACCCGTCTTTGTTGATGTTGATGCATGGACGTGGCAGGATGGATCGTCATCACCATCATTTGATGTCACGGATCAAGGCACAATCAATATTCAGGTGACCAATGGTTGTGGCGCAGCAACTGATACATTAGTGGTAGCATTACTCGATCCTGCACCAGTCCTGGACCTGGGGGTTGATACTTCTGTTTGTGCCGGAGAGACTGTGACGCTCACGATCACAAATCAGGATGTAACGATTCTCTGGAATGATGGCAGCACGAATACAACATTGCTGGCACAAAACCCTGGATTATATTTTGCAACAGTGACTAATGTCTGTGGTGCTGATCGTGATTCATTCCAGTTAAATCAACTACCGGCGATACCAATACTGGACCTGGGACCGGATCTGCCGTTGTGTCCCGGAGAAACTATTACGATTACACCTGGCATAGCTGATGTGGAGTATAGCTGGCAGGATGGTTCTACGGATCCTGCATATCAGGTTGATGCGGCTCAATCGATTTCGCTTACGATCACTAATGCATGTGGAAGCTCATCAGATATGCTGACTATTTTTACCAGTACAGATGGTCCTGATGTAGATCTCGGTGCTGATGTCCTTGCTTGTGAAGGAGAAACAGTAACGATCGATGCAGCTATTTCAGGTGTCACGTATTTATGGCAGGATGGGTCGATGGATCCATCATTGGTTGCTACACAATCTGGTATATATTCCATTACGGTGAGCAATTCGTGCGGCACGGATATGGATACGATTGAAGTAGATATCCATGGCCTGCCTCCGTCGCCTGCACTTGGTGCGGATACAACATTATGCGAAGGCTCAACCCTTACGCTTGTATCCACTGCTGATGCTGAGACGCTCATAACATGGCAGGATGGATCAGGGCTTCCATCGTTCGTCGTGGATGAACCTGGCACCTATGTGCTCCATGAAATTAACCGATGTGGCGATAATGTCGATTCCATTCTCATTGCCTATCAGGCATTGCCATCTCCTTTTGATTTAGGCCCAGATACAATCACTTGTCCGGGCGAGAGCGTATTGCTGTCAGGACCTGTGACCTCTGATAGCTATCAGTGGCAGGATGGAAGTCAGGGATCATCATTCCTGGCGCAACAAGCGGGCATATATGTGCTCTCCATCAGTAATGGATGTGGAATGAGGAGGGATTCTTTCGTACTGACTTATGATACCCGTACTCCGGTATTTATGGTTGATGATACATATGTACTTTGTACCGGAGATAGTGTGACGCTGGATGCATTGCAAACGTTCCCTGTCACGTATGCATGGAGCACCTCATCAGATTCTCCTTCTATTACGGTCACCACGCCAGGTGTGTATACGATTACGATCATCACAGATTGTTCAGAGGCGTCCAATGATTACCTGGTAGAACTTAAAGAAGATTGTAATCCTTCGGATGAGATCTATATACCCAATGTGTTTTCGCCCAACGGTGACGGGATCAATGATGTATTTGGTGTGTTCCCAAATGAGTCAATGGATATCGTTTCCATCACGGGTTCCATTTTTGACCGGTGGGGAAATCTTGTGTTTCAGTCTTCTGCTATTCCGTTTTTATGGGATGGCACATTCGGTAATCAAGAACTTCAGCCCGGTGTGTATGCTTACAACATCGTCGTGGAATACACCAGAGATGCGAAGGTGGTGCATAAGATTTTTACGGGGGATGTGACCTTGGTAAAATAAGGCAAGCAAATCCTATCCGAATAGGAAGCTTGTAAAAAATTCCCTGGACGTCAGGCTAGTGGTAGTAGTAGGCAATATCCAACCGAAGCGGTTCTTCAAAAGTATTTGTCCTCAAGGTATTGCCTTCAATGAGATCATATTCCATGGCATGGACAAAATACTCATTGACATAGAAACTGACAATGTCATTGTTTCGGAAGATAGAGAGCTTGACATCTGTATTCAGGCTGATGTCAGCTGACGCAAAGATCCGGTCATTACCCAAAAACAAACTTGTCTTAGTCGCCAGGCATTTATCACAGCTTGAGAATTTCAGATTACCCAGCGCCATGAGAACAGCGTTAACCGGTGAATTTAGGTTGTGGAATACAATTTCAAAAAGAAAGGTATCCTTGCCCTTGAACCTAAAAGTGTCAATGTCAAATTTTTCCACCAGCGTATCTGTGATCAATTGGTAATGGGGATAGCTCATCAGCGCTTTGGCATAATCCTGGTTTTCCACGTACCACTCCGGTAGTGCTGTATGCTGATCAAACAATTCATCGAGATAATAATCGCGCCAATATTCAGAAAAGTAGTTAATCGAACAATCGAAATCATTCTCGGCGCCTTTCATGAAACTATAGCATTCACTTGTGCTTGATTCCTCATTCCTGTGTTTTCTGCCCAGGATACAATGACCCAGTTCATGAAAGACGATCCATTCCTTCTCCAGCTCGCCCCTGGACGCCCATATCTCCGGATTGATGGTGATGATTCTGCCCGGCGTCTCGCAGGAAGCAGCTACGCCCGGATCATGCGTCTCTCCGAAGCGGATAGTAAAATTGAAATGCTCCTCATACAGGTCATAGCCGCGCAGGTGAGCCTGAAGAAAAAACGCTGATACATATGGCTCCATCTCCGGTGGATATACCTGATTCGATTTCGTGGCGGCAACCCCAAAGCAAGAAACAAAATGTGGTGAAAAGTATGTATTTACCTCTGATCATTACTATCACTTGAACCCGGCAATAAAGCTAAATTTAAGGTAAAACGGTTTTCCCATAGGATTTGTGTACTCCTAAACCCTCTATTTGTCTCTATCTCTTGTTAATGATCCGACAAAATAATCAATCGGCAGCACTACACAGTGTTTAGACTTACCAAAGACCTTTTATCCATGCGATACATTCAACTTCATCCACAATAGACCATGAGTGAGGGTGTCTTTGCCCATTGCTCCTGAAGCCGGTTTTAAAGGATTGCATAAACTCAGCTTTATCGTTACCCATCAGGACCAGTCGGTTGATAAGCTCTGCCGTTACTTCGTAGTTCGAATTGTGGACAGTCTGGTTTCGGTTGATGATTCGCCATGCAATATCAACATCATGATATGCCCTGACGGCTGTGTTCTTTAAATATTTTTCATTTTCACTGTAGGCTTTATTCATACTAAAGGCGGTGAGCTCTGCATACACCGGAATATTTTCTTCCGGTACTCCATAGTCATCCCTGATGTATTTCATCGCCCTTTCGGCTTCCTCTGCGGCTATAGGCGAATAATTATCAGCAAGACTTTGTCCTAACTGAGTGTAAATCGTAAAAATATCGATCGGTGAATCTACCATAAAAACACCTTTAGGATGGATGGGATACCTGTCCGGTAATTCGTTGCACAACTCGACATAGCGAAGCGCAATCATACCACCTGCAGAATAACCACCGATGACAAATCTCGCTGGATCTACTTTGTACCGCGTCAGTATATCCTTAATCACCAGCGACAGATTGTAGCGTGTCACTGAGTCTGCATACAATTTATTTCCTCCAGCAAAAGCAATGGTCAGCAGATTATGATCATAAGCCACTTGCTCGAGTTTGGTTTCCGGAAAAACATCTTCAGCCCGCTGTCCGAATCCTGCAATCAGTATTAATACCCCCTCAATAGTATTCACCGGCTCTACCGCCAGGTAATATCCGCTGTAAAACTCGCTTTCATTGACTGTATACTTCTTTACATCCTGGGACCAAAGACTACTATGGGTCAATATCAGCAATACAAATTGCATGATCAGTTTATTCTTCATTCCTATTTGAGTTTAGGGCTAAAAGAAAGCTTGTGGCGCAGAAACTATAGCGATACAATCCACAGGACGAAAATAATTCGATTCACACTAAAACCAACATTGTCCTTCTTAATCGGGGTTAATAAAGGTTAAAGGCCGCAATCAACCAACAATAAAATAACCCGAACATCCGCTTACACTCACAATGCTCAATGATGTGTAATTTTGCAATAAGGAAGGTTATCGTATGCAATACTTTGTAGATCAAAATTCAGTCGTCAGGAAAATCTGGGGCAAGAGTGACACCGTGTTGTTCATTTTTGCCGGTGCTGCGGCTGAGTTTGCGCTCAACAAAGCTGTAGACTGGCTATACTATACCGGCAAATTGCCTTCCGACCCGCTAGGTAGATTGTTCTCAACAGTTCGTTATGCGCACAAGATTGTTTTTTCGCCTACAGACGAGGCTCATAAAGCATTGGAAGGGCTCAGGCATATCCATGGAGCGCTGGAACAAAGCCGCGGCTACGCTATCCCTGACTGGGCCTACCGTGATGTGTTGTTTATGCTCATCCATTATTCCATTGCTTCGTACGAGCTGCTGGAAAATAAATTAAGCGATGCAGAAAAGGAAGAAGTGTATAATGTCTTCTATCGATTAGGAATTGGCATGGGCTTAAAATCACTACCCGCCACCTATACCGAATGGTTGCCAGTCAGAAAAGCACATTTGATGGAAGACCTCGAAAAAAGCAAATACACAGATGATCTATTCCTCCAATACAAGAAACACCTTGGTGCAATGCGTTATAAGGTATTGATCGAAGGACAGAAATTAGTTGTCCCCGATCGCGTCCGATCATTATTGAATTTCAGCACCCATTCATTGCTTGCACCTGTTGTGCCCCTCTATAAATTCAGTCGTCTGCTGAAAATGGACTGGGTACTTAAGAGTGTGCTGTTCCCACCTGCCTATAAGCAACAGATCAAGGAGTTGGATGTTCATCCGAATTAGATGATCAAACTCAGCAACGCCAAGTAGTTTGAAGTACTGGAAAGTGCACCATAGCTCTACTGCTTTTGCGAATCTTCCAAAAAATCTGTAATCGAACTCCCATCAGATTTTAACGTCACAGAAGGATTAAATAGCTTAGGACCATACATCGTGCCAAACCAAATGTTGCCCGCCGTGTCCGTATTTATACCAAATACCTGGTCGTCTGCAGTGATGCGCTTCATTTCCTTTCCAACTAATCGGGATAATGCCATACCCTTTTCCGCTCCGTGGCTCAACCAGATTGTTCCCGCCTTGTCTTCGAATATATAGCCAATAAACTTTGTGGAAACAGTTGACAATGACTTACCATTGTACCGAAAGAGCCCAGTCTGACCACCAATCCAAATATTTCCTTCCTTGTCTTCGATGATCGATCGAACATTCGAAAAAGGGGTTCCATTCGTATTCGAAAACAACTTGAATGTTTTGCCGTCATACTGACTGACATCACTTACCACACCATACCTCGTCCCAAACCATAGGGTTCCATTCTTATCCTGGATGATTGAATTCACGGAATGACCACCCATGCCATCAAGCGTTGTGAAGTTGGTGAATGACTTTCCATTATATCGACTGACACCATCATCTGTACCAAACCATATGTTGCCGGCATTATCCTGTGTCATACACAATACATCATTATTGGATAGTCCATCCTCCGTCGTATAGTTTGTGAAAGTCCGGCCATCATACTTGTACACACCACCACCAATCGAACCAAACCAAAGATTGCCCGAGCTATCTTCCAAAGCTGAAAATGTATGAAAGCGCCGCAACCCGTTTTTCAAGGTATGGTTTGTAAACTCCTTTCCATCATAGCTCATGATACCCTGCCAGGTAGCAAACCAGAAAACACCTTTTCTATCCTGCAATACATTGCGGGTGATGCTATTGGGTCCGTATTCAGAAACGATGTCCTTTGTCACCACGAAATATGGATCTTCCACAATGGGCTCCATGCCCGGAACAGATCTCACCACTTTTGACAGTCGAGTTGATTTGCCCGGTACAGGAGTTGAGTAAAAACAGGCATAATATTATTCAACCCTTCCTCCTCCTCTCACTCCTCACTATTTGAACTCCAGGCCATAATCTGTTCTTCCATCTCAGCAATATTTGAAAATCGAGATTCATCATAACAACCCAGCGGAAAATTTGCCGTCCGTACTACGCAGCGGTTGCAATGTGTACAAGGCTTATCGGGTGCATTACGTCCTTCTTTGAATAATTGAAGAAGGTTGACATTGGCAAGCAATGGTCGGGCCATGGCCAGCATATCAGCCTTGCCGCTTGCTGTAATGTGCTTTCCATGATATCCATATCCTGATATCCGCCATTGGAAATGACAGGCAGGCCGATCTCTTCCTTGAAACGCTTTGCATCATCTGCGGAGACTGCAGGCACATATCCCCATCCGATATTGGCTACCGGACTTAAAATAAATTCTGGAACAGCATTAAACAAAAAAGCACGCCACCATGCCTTGGCAGACAGATGTCTGTTGGCGTTGTAGAACATCTTCATCTCGGGAATCGGAAAAGTCCCCGGATTTCCTTTCGGATTTGGAAATCCATATCCTTTATCGATGTGCAGATAGTCGATACCCAGCTCCTTTAATCTTCCGGCGTAATACAGGTTATCTTCAATCGTGTTTCCAAAATACCAATGCTTCAATGGAAACCTGATCGGAAGCCGAAGATTGAGTGGCAGGTAATTGTAGTCCGCAGCCGATAATCTGATGCCAATGGGAAAATCATCTCCTACTTTGCTACGTGCTGCCAATATGATTTCTTGCAGTAGGCGGAATCTGTTGTCCCGCGAACCACCATACTCATCCTTCCGGTTGTTGATACCCGGATTGAGAAACTGGTGGATGATATACCCTTTACTCGCCGTGATTTCAAGTCCATCTGCCCCGGTCTCCCGCACTCGTCTGGCCGCTTCGGCAAATTCACTTATGGTGATGTCAATCTCCTCGCGGCTCATAGCTTTATGGCGATTGTTATATCCATAAAACAAATCAAATAAGGTGGAAGAAGATTTCGCATCACTCTCTTGCGGAAGCATACTCGTATGCGTCGCACCACCGGTATCCCCTATCTGGATGATATATCGGCAATCAAATGCTTGCACTGCTTTCACAGCCGCAGCCAGTGGTTTGATATACCGGTCATCACTGAGTCTCGGATACTCCATCGGTGAAGTCCGGTGATGATTGACACTGATCGTCGCAGATATAATTCCTGCCACCTCATGCTCAGCAAATCTTTTTTCAAAATTTTTAAATGCCGATGTCACCGTACCATCGTAAAACGAAGTCCGCCCTCCGATCGAGGACCGGATGAGCCTGTTTTTGAAATGCAGGTTTTTAATTTGGAAGGGGTCGAAGAGCATATGATCACGTATGTTACAATTGTAAAATAGTAAAAGATTGCAGGCTTTACCTAACATTGAGTATGGCTCTATGCTGTATTCAAGAAGGAACCATTAGTCAGGTTAGTTGATTATACTTATCTTTTCTTCCACAAAGCCCGGTCTGCATGCCCAAACTTTTCTGCAAGCGGTTACAACTCCTTCTTAGCCATATATTGGTTACCGCCGGAGGTATGACAGGGACTTATGGAATGCTGACCGCGCAAAACCTGGTGCCCAATCCAAGTTTTGAAATCTACTCCTCGTGCCCCACGATGCTGGGCGTAGGTGGCCCCCTGGAGGCAATCCCCTGGGTGTCTCCTCCATTTGTCGGCACAGCCGATTATTTCAATGTGTGTGCTGATCCGAATACTATAGGTATTCCACGCAATTTCCAGGGATGGCAAAATGCAAACACCGGCGGTGCCTACACCGGGATGTATTATAAAGTGATCGGCAGCACTTACCGCGAATATATCCAGACCCAGTTGCTCCAGCCTCTCGAAGATGGCGTATGCTACAAAGTGAGTTATTACCAAAACCTGAGCAACACGATCAGCTGCGCAGTCAACCGCACTGGCGCGCTGCTATCCGAAAACGGCATCGCCAATCCATTAGGGATGATTCCCCAGGTAAACTGGGGCGGACAGTTCTTTTCGGATACCCTCAACTGGACCTATATCTATGGATACGTCATGGGTACCGGTGTCGAAGAGTATATCACCATAGGCAATTTCTATGGTGACGGACAGACAGCATGGGATCCGGATTGCCAGAACAATCTTTTCTATTCGTATTATTATATAGATGATGTGGTCATTGAAGTAGTCCCGATTGAGGATATCTTATTTGAGCTCAATGGGCCCGTCTCCGTCTGTGAATCTTATACTATCGATCCGGACATCACACAGGATGGAGTTCTTTTTCACTGGAGCACCGGCGAACAAAGCCCCACGATCACAGTGACCACTTCAGGGACCTACAGCCTCACCGTGGAATACGGTTGCACCTTCACCGAAGATGAAATCGAAGTGACGGTCTTTGATCCCGATCCGGTGGATATGGGCCCTCCATCTTATATTCTCTGCACCGGTGAGACGTACACCATATCACTTGACCCATCCTATGGCCAATACGAATGGAGCGACGGATCTACCGGTCCTGATTTTGATATTACGACCTCAGGCACCTATATGGTGACACTTGATGACGGCTGTGATATCTCGAGTGACCAGATGGTGGTGACTTTGCTGGATCCTCCACTCCCATTCACATTAGGCGATGACACGTATGTATGCCCAGGAGATCAAGTCGAATATGATTTTGATCCTGACCTCGGCGATTTTCAATGGCAGGATGGTTCTTCCGCATCGTCGTACGCGATTGATGAAGCAGGCACCTACGCGCTGACGATTAGCAATCAATGCGGCGAGGAATCTGATGAAATCGAAATCGTCGCGATTGAACCTCCGTTTTTTAATCTCGGGCCTGATTCCGCCATCATCTGCAGCGGGGAGTTTCTGGATATCAACCTTGATCCGACACTCGGTGACTTTTACTGGCAGGATGGAAGTTCGGAACCGTATTACCAAATCACCACCCCAGGCCTTTACAGCTTGACAGTATCCAATGAATGTGGTGTAGAAAATGACAATATCTATGTAGCTCAACTTATAACCCCATTGATTGATCTTGGCCCATCCATGCAGTCATGCAATGGAGACACCATTTCACTCTCCACAGGAAATATAACCGACACCATCATGTGGCAGGACGGGTCATCTTCAACAACATACCAGGTAACGACTTCCGGCACGTATGCGGTGACCGTCTCGAATGAGTGCGGGACGGATACAGATAGTTTAACGATAACCTATAACCCGCAACTAACTCCACCCGACCTCGGACCGGATATCAGTCTTTGCCCTGGGCAACAAGCAGTCCTTACACCAAACATCACCGGTGCTACCTACCTGTGGAATGATTTGAGCACTGCAGATACTCTGCTCATCACCAGCGCCGGAACTTATTATGTGCAAGCTTATAATTCCTGCAGCACATACAGCGACACCATTGTGGTGACGCTCAATAACCAACCTCCTACTCTTAGCCTTCCTGCTGATTTTGCCTTGTGCCAGGGACAGAGCGTAACATTAGATGCTAACGTTGCTGGTGTTGATTACATATGGAATGATGGCACGATGGTGTCTCAACTTACTGTCAGTTCTCCTGGCGTATATGCACTTACCGTTTCTAATAGTTGCGGCAGCGACGTTGATTCTGTAGAGGTGATAGATGGTGGCCAGGCACCGTTGGTTGTGTTGGGAATAGATACAGCAATTTGTCCGGGTTCTTCATTGACGATCACTCCTTCCTTTTCTAATGTCGATGTGTGGGCATGGCAGGATGGCTCTACAAATCCTTTCTTCCAGGCTAACACTGCTGGACAAATCAATGTGCAGGTTAGCAATGGTTGTGGCGCGGCATATGATACCATGGTGATTGGATTGCTGCCGGATATACCTTTACTTTCACTCGGGCCAGACACAGCTATTTGTCCCGGTTCATCTATTACATTGTCCATCACGGTTCCTGATGTAGATATCCTATGGTCTGATGGTTCGTTTAATCCTGACTTGACTATTTCAGACAGTATGATCGTGATGGCGACCATCAGTAATACTTGCGGCATGGCCGTAGATGCAATCCAAATCGATTTACTTCCGGATGCACCCGTGCTCCAATTAGGTCCGGATCAGACGATTTGTCCGGGTGAGGTTATAGTGCTTGATCCAGATATTGTTGGTGTGAATTATCTATGGCAGGATGGATCCACGAGCCCGCAACTGAACATCACACAACAAGGCCTTGTCATCCTCACTGTCTTCAATGAGTGTGGAAGTGATACAGACTCGTTGGTGATCACAGAAAGTACGAATGGCCCGCAGCTTGATCTTGGCCCTGACCTCGTCGCTTGTGAGGGTGCGACCATCAGCATACCTGCTAATATCGGCGGAGTGGATTATCTCTGGCAGGATGGGTCTACAGATGACATCTATATTGCTACTGCTTCCGGAACATATATACTTGAAGTCAGTAATCTCTGTGGTGCTGACCGCGATACCATAGTGGTGGATATCAGTGGTAGCTCCCCTCTGCCACAGCTTGGACCGGATACGACATTGTGCGCAGGCAACTCCCTGGCACTGATGTCAGATGCTGATGCCATCACAAGTATTGAATGGCAGGATGGCTCCGACATGTCAACCTTTATGGTTACAGGACCTGGTTTGTATACACTCAGCGAGTCCAATCGATGTGGTGATGCTGCCGATAGTATCCTTGTGACCTATATGGATGCGCCGATACCATTTGACCTGGGACCTGACACGACGTTGTGTCCAGGCGAATTCTTCATTATCTCAGCACCAGCAACTCTCTATGCGCTTCAATGGCAGGACGGAAGTAGTCAGCCGGAAATGGTTGCTGATGAAGCCATAACGTATTCGTTGCAGATCAGTAATGCATGTGGTGTGGTGTCAGACAACCTGATAGTTGATATCGATGAGGATACACCTGTACTCCAACCCGATGCACAACAGGATTGGTGCCCCGGCGATATCATCACCTTTGATGTGACACAATCTTTTGCGGCAATGTATGTATGGAGTACCGGCGAAACCACGCCCTCCATCACTGTAAGCACACCCGGTGTTTATTCGGTCGAGGTCAATACCCTATGTGCAAGCTCAACACAGGAATTGGAAGTAGTGCCCTCACAAAATTGCGGCGAGAACACTGAAATATTTATCCCAAATGTATTCTCACCAAACGGGGACAATGTCAATGATGTCTTTACGATCTACAGTGGCTCAGATCTCGTCATTGCAAATAGCAAAGGCACCATCTATGACAGATGGGGAAACCTTGTGTATTCATCTAACGCGCTACCATTTACCTGGGATGGTTTCTTCAATGGCGACATCATGATGCCTGGTGTATATGCATACGTAATGACCGTCAGCTATATGGTCAATGGTCAGGAATTTGAAAAAGTGTTTTCAGGAGATGTGACCTTGATCCGGTAAGGATCAGGGACGATCAGTTCACTCCTCCCTCACCACTGAAAATGTTCCTACCAATGGATATTCCCGTCCAGAACTCCCAGGATCTTCTTTACGACAAGTTCCAGTAAATGTCCCTTTGATATACTCCCCTATTTTGCCAAATTCAGTAACGGTTATGGTCATGTAGTTATCAATATAAAACCAACCTGCATCAGGCAATCTCACATTCATACTACAAGGTTCGGATTCATGCACTCCGGTATGATCACCCTTAAAGCTAAAATAAATATAACTTCCTTGTTGGGTACTATCGGATGCAGCAATAATGTTATCCACATCCTCTCCGTGCCGGGGAAAATAAAAATAATAGTGATTTGGAAACCCCACGATTTCAATGTCGATCAATTCCTGATTGTCTTCACAAACAGTGATCGTATCTGCATCAATCAAGGGAGCATATTCAAAGTTCTCCTGAATGCTGAGCTTATTCTTCCTTACATCTACCGCAATAATCGCAATATCACCCTCATCACAGGTGGTAATAGAAACATCAAAAGCACCTGTAGATTTATCCAAAGTAGTATAATGATTATAATTTCCCACGCTGATGATGGCAAATCCATCACGCACGGGATCACCCTCACAGGAAATGACCTGGCCAAAAACCTTTGTTACCAGGATTCCCGGATCAGAAATTGAAATAGGACCAAGCATCGTGGCATCTGAAAAAGGACCAATCTCTTCGGTATAAATCGATTCACCACATTCACCTTTGACTTCCATCAAAAGCAATTCATTGGACGCAACCAATCCACAGACGATGCCTTCTTCATTTGTCAATGCACATTTTGTAGTATTCATGGAAATGATCGTTATACAAACTTCCACCTGGCTGGCTGCACCCCTGTTTCCAAAATTAAATGCAGCTCCCCATTTTATGGCCGGAAACCATGCATCATAATTCCAGAAACTAAAATGTTTCACTTGCCCGACATACCGATCGCCTGTCTTTGTAGCTATTCCTTCCTCTCTCCAAACACCATCCATCTCATCAAAGTACCATAAAGGTATTGACGCTGGTGCCAAATCTGCCATTGTCGATGGAATATTCATCTCCAAAATAGCTTCCACATCGTTTGCAAAATTCAATTTTTCACCATCAGGTGTATTCATTTCCACCGCCATCATACCCATACTACCTAATGCACCAAATGCACCCTCTGCATTCATCCCCACCAGGTCCCCAGGCATCTTAAATGACAGATCCGGATCATCAGGTGCAATAACCTTTGCAGACACCACGATGATGCCTTCATATACATCCCCATTTTCAAGAACATATCCATGCTGTGGAAAGCGAATCGTAGCCTTATCCTCTATGGGCAACACTGCACCATCTGTCGAATTGAAAAAAGCAATCCGTGAATCCGATAACAGGATAATACGGATATAGCTTGCAGCACCGGGTGATGGATAAAACCGTCTTGAGGCATGAAAATACCCTTCCTTCTCCACCGTCAGGTACGTAGACTCACCTACTGTAGCATCCGGCCAATACAAGAGTCCACTTGCATTCGTATAGCCTTCCGTGGAGCCAAGAATAACCTTTGCATTGCTGACGCGCAAACCTGCAGTCGTAAAGACTTCAATAAACAATGGCGTTTTAAAGATGGCTTGCGTCGGAAATAATGGATCAGGAGAGAGGAGGTCATTGTCATGCGTACATCCGCAAAGCAAAATGACCAAAAGGCCAAAGAGGATAATTGGTTTCATGTCAAAAGGGTTGAGTAATAAAGACGAACTACTTTCCCCTTAACGGCATTTGTCCAATGTATTTTATCGCTGGTCGGAAATTATTTCTTAAAATTTTTTGAAAATACTTTTCAAAGATTATTCCCGTTATGAGCTATTGCCTCCCTCTCCTATGATGCATGGAATAAGCTTCAGTGATCCGAAAATCAGCCTAAATCTTTACAATCCGCTTATAAGCTCTTGCCCCACTTAACGTGCGCAACTCAACAAAATAAATACCCGCTGCAATTTCACTGATATCGGTATCTATTATCTCTTCCTGCCCCTCGACACTTGATCCTATCACACGTGTACCATATTCATTCCACAAAGAAATGGATGAAATATCATAAGCTTTCTGTCGTATATACAGATGATCGCTTACCGGATTAGGATAAATCATATACGCTGCATCATGCTCTTCACTGACCAGGGTACTAATTGGTACAAGGCCTAAGAGAAAAAAATGATCCTGGCCTATTTCATGCTGAAAGACCGAAGTGGTAAAATCTGGTTTCATTCCTACCCCTGCCGTATAGGCATTCAGTCCGGGGACATTAGCAAGTTCTAACCTGATCAGACCCGGCTCAACATCCTCACAAGTGAAGACGCCTTCCATATTGGTTTCTTCAATAGAATACATTCCGGCCGAACCTTTATACATGATGACCAACACTTCCTCCAGTCCACGTTCATCATCCTCCGGAAATCCATTTGCATTTTCATCAACCCATACCTTGCCTACGATCCGACCCCTCCGCTGTGAAAAAGCAACCGAATGCTGATGTACAAATCCCGTCTGCACAAATACCGGATCTGAAAATCCATCCTTTTTCACACCAAAGGAAGGTTCAAGATTGGAATCCGGACCCGTATAGATAACCTGCAACTGATACATGCCTTCCTTCACATTTTCAAAGAGGTAGTGACCATCCACAACATCTGTTGCTGCATAATAACTCGTATCCGATTGTTGGTACAAAATCATCGTCGTATGCTGGGCTGCCACTTCACTGGAATCCCGCTCTTGATCATAATCTTCATCAATCCAAACGATACCTTCAAGCGTGCCTCGGCCAACAAGTCGCGCAGGTATCAATTGTGTCCTGGGGATTATCTCTTTCTCAAAATCCGGATGACTCCAGTACAATCCAACTTCTGCACCACCATCTTCTTCAAGATATTCAAGCCTGATGCTATAGTTGTGGCCTCCCTCAAGAGTCAATGTACCTTGATGTTCTCTGGGCGATTGTCCATGCCACTCATCAATCAGTAACTGGTCATCAACCCACAATCTGCATCCGTCATCTGACCTGACAATAAAAGTCCATGCACCATTCACCAGCGGAGTAACCCACCCTGTCCACCGCACTGTAAAGAGATCTTTGGGAAAATTAAATAGCGGTGGACCTGCTCCCCATGCAAAATCTATGACCGTGTCTATCAGGATGACATTCGGTTCACCATCCAGATCAGCTTCAGGATCATCAAAGTACTCGCCGAGCAGACCCGATCCGTTACCAAGAGCAAAACGCACATAGGTGAGTTCAATACTCGTGTCTATTGCCGGAGCAGAAAATTCAAATAATAAATCTGTAAGTTCATCACTATAACTCTTCCAGACATAAATCGTATCATTTACCATATCACGTTCAAGGGCGAGCACACTATGCCTTAGCTTCTTTACACTTTTCACAGTCACGGGAAGTGATAGTATTTTACCATCTACATTGAGATGAATACCTGCAGGTCCGTTGAAAGAAATATCTATGAGCTCCGGAAAGATATCCACATAGGCAGATGCAGTCAACCCTACGCTATCTGATGCAAAAAAATGCAATCTGTACCACACGCCAGGATCCGTCTCATTGACCACAGGAATGATATACGTCCCGTGATCAACGCCTGAAATAGTTTGCATCGCAGGATGTGAATGGGTGTTGTGATGAAAATCAATACGCCACGAATAAAAGACGGGAGGTAGTACTTCATTCTCTGCATCAACGGCGTGACCCCAGAAACGAAGAGTATCTCCAGCCTGATAAGTACGATTGCTCAATGGCAGATCGATATAGAGCTCAGGACGTGTATCCGAAGTGACCAACAGCATAGCAGTGGATGAAGTATCTGATGCAATACTGTTTGTAGCGATGCAATACACTTTGACCCACTCATATTTAAAGTGACTGAATCAATAACAAGGCTATCATCCACAGCACCTGTGACCAGTTCATCGTTAAGGTACCATTGATATTGTATCGGTGCCTCACCAAGTACCTTGATACTAAACATTGCCTCTTCTCCGACGGAGAGAAATTCATCGTGTGGATTGACGGACACATAAGGCTTGCCATTGCCTGTATATTGAATGCGCCATAGGGTACCATCCGTGCTTACTTTGTTGTCTTCCTGCGATCCTCCCCCTTGCCCTTCCCTCGCGAGATAATAAAACGAACCGTCCGAACCTGTCAACATCGCTAGTGGCCTGTGTATCTCAGTAGCAAAGACTAAGGCGCCTGCACCTACATTCGCCGGATCTATGTGGTACATCGTTCCATTGCAATAGTCTGCAAAAAAGAAATGATTGAGAAGTGAATCAGGAAAGACCTCTTGTGTTGGCTGATAAAACGCAGCACCTACAATCGCACATCCTGCACCATGAGGATACGTATACAATGGATCCTGGTAATCAACTGGCTCTTGTTGTGTAGTTCGATTGCCTTCAATCAATGGCCAACCGTAATTTTTTCCCGGATAGATAATATTGATTTCTTCAAAGAATCCGGAACCCACATCGCATACATACAACAGTCCACTTACCTGATCAAAGGTCATCGAAAACGGATTGCGAAAACCCATTGCATAAATAGCTCTGTTCTTGCCGGTAAAACGATGATAGAAGGGATTTGATTCCGGTATAGAACCATCCGGATGTAATCGAAGTATTTTTCCCAGGACATTGGAAGTATCCTGACTATTGAGGCCTTTCCCTGCCTCCCCTGTAGAAATATATAACATTCGGTCTTGTGGGCCGAAAGCTAACGCGCCACCATTATGCACTGTACCCGTCATAGGGTCCAGCTCTATAATAACACGCTCGCTTCCCGGTACCACAAGATCACCCAATACGATAAAGCGACTTACCCGGTTCCTACCCAATGTCGGGATCGCATAAAACGCATAGATATAAGCTGAATCAGGAAAATCAGGATGCAAGGCTATTCCCTGCAGTCCTCTTTCATTAGTAACATCTGTTGCAATCGTAACCAGCGGATGTGATGCAAGTTGTCCTGGATTACGCATGACTAATATGCGCCCATCCTTCTGTGCCAGAAACATTCTTCCCTCCTTATCCATACACATGGATGTTGGATTGAGACTATCAGCCATCAGGCTTTCTATAAACCCCGGAGGCAAATTCGCACCGTGTGCAGACATCTTGGCTGGCAACATAATGGTGACACTCCAAAAGAATGTCATCATAACTATGTTAGTCCGCAGCCTGAAAATAAAAGGAGAATTATAAAAGTAGTGTAGTAGCGTTTGCATCACTGGAGATTATGCTAAAAGTGAAAACCATACCCAAAGAAGACGGCTTGCATGCCAAATACACTGAGGCCAGCCGTCACCACACCCAGCATAATAAAAACAAAGGGGAGAAAGACAAGCATCCGAACCCTTCGGTCTGACCATGCGAGATGATGCATGAGCGGCAACAACATAAAGGCAAGGCAGAGCCCGAAGAATGAAATCTGGAACATCAATACACACGCGACACCGAATATAATCCCCATACCTATCTCTATGTACTGAACAAACTTCTGATCAGGATGGCTCTTGTGGATCATGTCACGGTAAGCCTTTTTAAGTTGTTTCCAGAGCGACTCTTTCTTATCTGCACCATTACCTGTTGGCTCCTTTTGCTTTTTATCACCCGTCACCAGGAATACAGCTTTACCTGTGGCCATATAGGATACAACTCCAAGCGATGAAAGTGGACTCAATGCTGCATACAACGCTGTGCTATGTCCCAGAAAACGCATGAGTGTCAATGGCCGGGTCGCGAGTTCAAGTATAAAGCACAAGACCGGAGCAAAAAATGTAAGCATCGTGATCGCAAAGAAATCTGGCGCAAAAATGACCTGGAACCTTGGATCAAGCGTGATGATCGGCATGTGTACATTCTGTCCCGCAACCACAAATGTCAATTCTGTAGTATGTCCGAAAAGTAGGGGTATGAACAGGTTGGCGTTGACCATAAAGAGCAGGTACAACAGTGTTAAGGGTAGATTGAGCGTTGGAAATAAAATATCAAGCTTTTCGACTAGCGATATTTGCTTTGACTTCACCAGGTAGGTAAATTTCTTCGCAAGAAATTCACAGGTACCCTTGGTCCATTTCATATGCCGGATCCTGAAGGCGCGCACGGTATCCGGAAAATCCTCATAGCACATGACATCCTCGATAAAACGGCCATGATAACCCTTCTCTCTGGAATGGATGGCAAATCCAAGATCTTCACTCACGATATCCGGAAACCCACCGATCTCTTCCCAGCACTGCCGGCGTAGCAATGCACCGTGTCCAAGAAACATCACGAATCCATATTTATTACGCAGTGGCTGATACCATTTCCAATGGATGTCAATACCGATGCCAAGTGATTTAGCCAACATCGATGGTGCATCCGGATTAGCTCTGTGGTTGGCCTGCACGAATCCACATTGCGGATCAGTTTCCATGACAGGCACTAACTTGGACAGGAAATTTTCCGGCAGGATTTCATCGGCATCCGCAATCGCAAAATATTTCTCAGTCGTCGCTACATGCGTGAGACCATAATTCATATTACCCGCTTTAAAGGCAACCCGATCAGGCCTGCGCACCACGATAACTTTACTTTTATGTCTGGTAGCAAATGCATCCACGCGATCCTTGCATTCCTGGTCACTGCTGTCATCCAGAATGTATACCTTATAATCAGGATAATCCTGTTGCACACACGATTCAGCACTTAACTCCACAAAATCATTGCAGGTAGTATACAGGAGGGCTACAGAAGGAAAAGTGAATGTTTTGGAAATAGCTTCAGCCGTATAATCCTTTGCATGCATCTTTCTGAAGTACAGCGCAAATAAGACTACACCTACATTATAAAAACCATACAGCCATGCGAAATTGATAAACCCGATGAAGAAAATCAGGACAACCCTTCCTGCTGTGTTCGTGGCAAAGTCCAATAACTGGATAAGCCGCGGTTCAAAGTAAATGATTGACGCAAGCCATGCTCCGAATATGAAGATATACATCACGGGACTGGGCTTATAAGTTGATGTCCTCGAAATGACATGCTCCTTCTCTTTATGAAGGTTGCTGGCTAGCACAGGCAAGGTAACTGTGGAAGGATGTTGATGAAGTGTATATTTAATAGATTCCATATTGCTGATGTTTAAGTGTTCTAATAGTATTATTGCTCAAAGCGAAGTTTTACGCCAAATCCTGCCATCTGGTACATGCCGGCAACTCCCTTTTCATGACGGAGATTTGCCTGTAACCATACCATCCGGTGTACCGGAATGAGTGCAGCGATGTAGATTCCATAGGTACCTGCAGTTCCAAGTTCAGATCCGGCATTCACCTTACCGTAGTGTCCGCCTGCCCCGATCTCTAATCCTGACTTACCAGTCCATTGTGAATTCAATCCAATACGATGCTCCATCGATGGAGCCAAATCACGATGACTGATATAATAGACGGGTTCAACCCTCAAATGTGTCATGACGGGAATGTTGATTCCCGCATACATCATCCATTCATCTGGCACATTGTGACCGATGGCATACATACCACCAGCCTTAATCACCTTCCTGTCTTTGAGATTCACAGCCTGTTCGCCAAGGGCTAACATCTGTGAACCGGATGACGCGAGGTCGCGATATCCGAGTTGTAATCGTGTGTTGTAGTGTTTGTCCCAATTGACGACACCTCCCGCCAGATACGTCTCTGCCTGAAGGTGCTGGTCTACATAATAAAAGTTGTCTAGCGACATGTTGTTATCGTACGACACGAGTGCCCGAAATGAGCGGCTCACCTGCGTACTCAGTTGCACTGCGCGTAATCCTGCTCTCGACATTTCACCGATCTGCGTATAGCCTCCCCAGATATCTGCTTCCAGAAAAGGGGGAGCATATGCCAGGGATGACTTGATTTGTTGTGCGGCAACATTGTCAGGATCAATATTGATAGCATGGTTGACCAGCCGCCTTGCTTCAATGGTTTCATAACGTTGCAGGTGTGCATAGGCCAATGCGTTATAATACTCAGGATTGGAGGGATCCTCTTCCTGCAGATCTTCGAACATATCAATAGCTACATCTGGTGAGCCTTGCCAGAGGTATACATAGGCCAGGCCTTTTTCGATTTCCGGATCATGTGGATAGGATTGCAATGCATTGATGAACGGATACTTTGCATTTGCATAATCTCCTTTCCATGCCAGCGTGTAGCCCAGACCTACCAGTGCGCTTTTATTAGTCGGTTCTGCTTTGAGTATTTTTTCAAACTCGAGTTGTGCCTGCGGCAGATTCTGGTGCCAGCTGTGATTATAGGCGCTGCCAATCTGTGCTTCTATATTCCAGGGCTCCCTGGTGATGACCCTGTTAAACACCGAATCAGCTTCCTGATACTGTCCATCATAGGACAATTGTCTGGCGATAGAGAGTTCATTCTCCTGTCCAGCTGCCGGAAATACCAAAAACAAGATGGTGGCAATAATGATATAGAGGATGAAAATGAAAGTTGGTTGTGTATTTGAATGTCTCATACGATTTGGATTATGTGATTCAATCAATAACCCAAATGTCATTTCATTTCAAACAAGGTCACTACTAAAAGGTGACGAACGGGTGATTTATGATCATGAAAAACAAACAGCCAAAATGACAACGTACATATTCTATAAATCAAATCCACCCTACAACCCAATGATGATAAGGCTTTCAGGCTTCGCAAGTGTATTTGATCCTGAATCGCACGCAGCGAATTAAATGGAAATGACAAACATCTACTGCCATTTCATCCATCGAAAACAGGTATTCAAACTATTTATTTCGGTGAGAAAAAAATCTTTTTATTCATGCTTTTGCGTTCAGCATTCGGATCGTCCGTTTCAGAGGCCGGATATTCCAGTTGAAGCGATTTCGGCCGATGAAGATTCCTACAAGGCACTGTGAAAAAATAGCTACTGGACAACATGATTCCACTATTATTAAAAATAAAGGCGGCCAGGATCAGCATGTGCTCGCACCCGTTAAAGGTTCGTGCCGTCCTGGCCGCCAATGTCATCAGGGGCCTTATAATAAGTAGTCTTTAGAATCTATTGCCGCACGACAGAAAAATTTCCGGTTAACGGATAATCAGGTCCGCCCAGACCATCAGGGCCGGTATGCCATGTGCCACTGAGCGTGCCGATGATATAATCACCTACTGCTCCATAATACGTAATCGTCACCGTGAGGTCATCTGTTTCTGCAACAGCCCTATCGCCATTAGGCAACTCTACACCAATCTCGCCACCCAGTGGTGTAAAAATCCCGGTTGTCGTGCCAGGGACATTAATGTAGAAATACTTAAATACGACTGAACTATCCTGACCAGCTATAGTGGTGTACCCCTGCTGGCTGCTGGAATAAGGAAAGTAAAAAAGGTAATGCTCAGGCAGACCCACCACTTCGACATCTATAAACTCTGTGAGTGCTTCGCACACTGTGATCGTACCGGCATCGATGAGAGGCGCATATGCAAACGAGAAAACAAGACTCTCTGTCAACGCATCCTTATTAAATAATTTAATGGTCACAGCAGACTCATCACAATTCATCACAGAAATAGAATAGGCTCCAGTGACCTCATCCAGTTCTGCAAAATAATTTTGTGTCCCTACTTTGATACGTGCAAATCCATTCGTCACCGGATTGCCTGCGCAATCCACAGCCAATCCTGATACTGCACTGAAGGAAACACTGCTTGTCGGAATATTGATTGGACCAATCATCGTCGTATCCGTGTACGGACCGATCTGCTGTGAATAAATAATATCCCCACAAGGGCTCCTGACTTCCATCAACATCACTTCACCGGCAGCGACCATTCCACATATAAACCCTTCCTGATCCGTATAGGCACAAGCTGTCGTTTGGAGCGAAAGTATAGTCAGGCATACCTCTACCTGGCTGGCAGTGGATCCATCTTCATAGACAAAGGTGGCTCCCCACTTGACAGTTTCAAATGGAGCATCACAATTCCAATAACTAAAGTGTGGAAGTTGAGCAACATATTCATTTCCTACGAGTGTAGCTTCTCCTTCTTCTTTCCACCAACCGGATTCTTCATCAAAATACCACATCGGTACCGTGGATGGTGCTGATGCAACCAGGGAAGATGGAATTTCCATTTTCATTTCAACCGTAGATCCTCCCTTAATTTGTAAAACTTCACCACTACCGGATCTCAATTCCACAGCAACCATTCCAAAGCTGGCCATACCGGTTCGTGTATCATCTTCTCTGGCGCCCACCAGGTCACCAGGCATTTTGTAAGACAGATCCGGATCATCTGCCATGATAGGTTGAGCATAGACTGATACTGCACCGCTGAAGGCTTGCCCATCTTCATCCACAATTGCGTTGGCCGGAAAATCAAGCACAATGCCATCTCCCACCTGAAGTGTACCACCCGCACTGGGCTGAATGGTTCCTACCAATTGCTCAGTCATGAGTACCAGTTTTACTGTACTGGTCTTACCAGCTGAAGGATAAAACCGTCTGGAACCATGGAAATAACCTGGCTTTTCAGCTGTCAGGTAGGTCGCAGGATTCATCTCTATCTCCTTAAGAAACAGCACCCCATCATCATCTGTGAATCCCTGATAGTCACCCACCTTAATCTGCACACCTGCTATCGGATTACCTTGTAAATCTTCTACTTCAACAAAAGCGGAAGCATCAAAGACGACAGGATCCGGATTTAATGACTCGGAATCCTTGCATCGTACGAGTAAGAGGGATAACATGATAAAGAATAAAACTCTTGCTTTCATAAAAATTCTCTTGTTTGTTCAGATAGAGCAGGAAGTGTGTAAAAACGCTGCCCCGGTGTAAGAGAGTAAGAGCGTGAGACGTGAGAGAGTGAGAGTGAGGCGTGAGAGAGTGAGGCGTGAGGCGTGAGAACGTGAGAACATAATGATATTCACCCGACGTTATAAACGTCTGACATGATATTGCCATGATTATGTTTTATTTGATTTATCATACGCGGACTTAGGTCAACCTAAGCCCAACATTGCTTTTTCTGGAGGTCTGCGGCCTCCCTTGGCTTATCACAATGAATTAAATCATCTCGAATAGGCAGATAGGCAGCAGACTGTAGCGCTAAATTGCCCAAGCCGCTCGAATAAAATCACTTCGAATAGGCACCAGACTGTCGCGCTAAACTGTTTGAGCAGCGAGTATGACCTGTTTCATGCAGTGACAAGGCTCCATGGGGCACAACAGATGAAAGAAACAGAACTTGAAACACAAATAAGCGTGCCAGCAAACCAGGAAGCCCAATAAATGCTCGAATGAATAAGCGAGTTTTTAGCGCGACTAGGTTTTTGGTTCTTTTTTCCGGAAAAAAAGAACACGAATCCCCACGGGTAGTGCGCAACGAATCCCCTTCTGAATTACTTTCTATAGATTTGTCATTCGATGACAAATGAACAGAAAGCAATTCGCACCACCTGGTTTAGCATAGCGAGCAATGCTGCACTGGCCATCATCAAATGGATCGGAGGTTATTTTGGCAATTCGTATGCCCTGATCGCAGATGCGATTGAATCAACCACAGATTTAGTTTCTTCCTTTCTTGTACTCCTTGGACTGAAATATGCCAGCAGGCCCGCAGATAAGAATCACCCTTATGGACATGGCAAGGCAGAACCGCTCATCACGTTTATGGTCGTTGGCTTTCTCATCACTTCCGCGCTCATCATCGCCCATGAGAGTATCCAGAATATAAAGACTCCTCACGAAGGACCGAAAGCATTTACCTTACTAATCCTGGGCGCTATCATTCTTTGGAAGGAATTGTCGTATCAAAAAGTCATCCGCAAAAGCCGGGAAACAAAAAGCACCTTGCTAAAAGCAGATGCATGGCATCATCGTAGCGATGCAATCACTTCCGTCACTGCATTTATTGGTATTTCAATTGCCCTGGTGATGGGAGAAGGATACGAATCAGCGGATGACTGGGCAGCATTGGCAGCTTCCGCATTTATCTTATACAACTGCTATCGCATCTTCCGTCCCGCCCTCGGTGAAATCATGGATGAACATACCCATGACGATATGATCGATGACATACGCTCTATTGCGATGCATGTGAATGGTGTCACCGGTACCGAAAAATGTATAGTTCGCAAGGTAGGCATGCGTTACTTCATCGACCTGCATATCGAAGTCGATGGTGATATCACTGTCAGACATGGCCATGATATCGCGCATACCCTCAAAGCTAAGCTGATGAATGAGCTTCCTGAAGTGGCGGATGTGCTGATGCATGTTGAACCGAAGGAAGGCTGAGGCTGAGGCGAAGGCGAAGCAATACAAGTGAAAAGTGAAGAGTGAAAAGTGAAAAGAGGTTAAGGAAATGGTACTTGTAATTAAAAGGCGAAAGTGGCTGAAGGGGCTAAAGAGGCTAAAGAGGCTAAAAAGCATGCAATACCATTTCTAAAAAAGATCGATGATTACAAATCATCGATCCAAGTGCCGTAGGCACGACCGATTTTGTAAAGTGGGGTTTTAACCCCACTAAAAAAGGCTAAGGCAAAGCCTGTACACCTAAAAAAATCTGAATCACAGACTTACCGGTTCAATGGATTAGACGGATCAATGAGTTTATAAGATAAATCTTCGAAAATCAAATCCGTGATATCGGAGTCATCCGTGTAAATCCGTGATTCGACAAACGGGCAACCTACAATAAATAACCGTGAATACATTTGTTACTGACCTGTCAGGGGCGTATTGCATCCGCCCCGACAGGTCAGAAATTTTCTGTGATTCAGACAAAAAGACCGTGATTCAGACAAAAGTAAGTTCCGATGGCAATTTACATTCGATGGGGCATCCTTCCTCTCACTCTCTTACTCTCTCACTCTCTCACTCTCTTACTCTCTTACACTCCTAGAATCTATACCCCACTCCCAACTGCGCACTCATCCCTGCCACATCTCCTTCCTTCGTACCTCCTACAGCAACATGTGGGCTGGCTGTAAAGCCCAGCGTCAGTTTTTCAGACAGCAAGGCCTTGAATCCGAGGTTGAAACCCAGCGTATACAGGTTGTTCTCCCAATCGACGGTAGCTTCTGCTTTTTCCTTTAGATTGATGTACTTAAAGGCTGCGCCTACAAACAGGCCCTTTTGCTCCATGCCAAAATAATAATTGACGGCTGGACGCAATTCCAGGGAAGATCCATTTTCATGGGAACCCCAGTTGGCATCAAAATTTAAGGTAAAGTGCTCTCCCATCCCGGCTTCGATGCCTGCACCGGCGCCGATGAATGGGTCATTGATGTACCCAAGGATGAGCATGTTTCCCTGGAGCCGAACTTCCTGAGCAAGAAGAGAAGCTGAATACATTCCTCCGAAGAGCAATAAGGTCAAAATTGATTTTTTCATTTGCGTTTGTGTTTATCGTGAATTAATGAGACAAGATTAATTGTCTTTCCACTGATCCTATTTTTTCTTTCGATCAAAAGAATAATTTAAAAGACCAAACGCAATTAAAAATATTATTTCATGATTTCTTTTCGATGTGCAACACCCCACTCCATCATTTTATCTAACACTTCACTTAATGTAAATCCTGATTTAGTTAATTCATATTCGACAGTGACGGGTATAGTATCATACACTGTACGACTCACCATGCCATTCAGCTCAAGATCCTTTAATTCCTTGGATAACATGCGTGGTGTGATCTTCGGAATATCCCGTTCCAGTTCACGAAAACGCTTCTTACCAAACATCAATGAACCGATAATCGGCAGTTTCCATTTACCACTCATCACATTAAGTGTATCATTAAGTGCAAGTACATACTCCGTACTACATGTTCTCGCCCGCTCAATTGCTTTTGTCGTTGACATATTTATTTTTAATTACGTTGTGTGTATTTAATTTTCTAATTCATATTTTTTAAATGACGAATACCTTTCATTAGTTGGTATCGGAATTTAAGAGGTTAGAAGGTTACGTTCATAGGTAGAAACATTTAATTATCAACCAAACCCTATCAACGCATAAACTCATCAACCTATAAACTCATCAACCTATCAACCATCAACCTATCAACCCATCAACCCATCAACCTATCAACAAATAAGCCCATAAGCATATAAGCTTATAAGCCTTTACTATACTTTAGTATACCACTATACCTTTGTATAGTACTTACTTTTGTATAGCAAAAATACCTAGTTTTACATTATCAACGTAAAAAAATCACACCGTCGGCATTTTTCACCACAAAAAGGTGAACAACGGGAGACAGAAACGCATTATACCGCTACCACTTTTAAATACAACCGAATTATGGACAGAAAAGACTTTCTCCGCAAAGGACTGATGGGCACCGGGATGCTGGTGACATCGGCTGCCATGGGCCAGGTCATCAAAAATGACATCGATGAGCTCGCCCCCTTAGAAACCATAGGTTTTAACCATATTCCAAACACTGAGTCAAAAATCATGAGTAATACCATTTTGCATCGGGCCTCCACCCGGGGTGATGCCAACCATGGATGGCTCCATAGCCGCCATACCTTTAGTTTTGCCAATTACCATAACCCGGAAAGGATGCACTTTGGTGTCCTCCGCGTCCTCAATGACGATAAGGTCGCTGCCGCAAGAGGCTTTGGCACCCATCCTCATGATAATATGGAGATCATTTCCATTCCCTTGGACGGAGACCTGGAGCACAAAGACAGCATGGGCAATGTATCCGTCATCAAGCATGGAGACATCCAGGTGATGAGCGCCGGCACCGGCATCACGCACAGCGAATACAATAAGAATAGCGATAAGGAAGTCAAGTTCCTCCAGATCTGGTTGTTCCCAAACAAGAAGAGTGTAACCCCACGATATGACCAGATCACCCTCAATCATAAAGACCGCCACAACAAGTTTCAGCAGATCCTCTCTCCAAGCCCTGATGATGCAGGTGTATGGATCCACCAGGATGCCTGGTTTCACCTCGGCCAGTTTGACAACGGCGCCAAGACCGATTACCAAATCAAGAGAAAAGGCAATGGTGTGTACGCATTCGTGATCAGAGGCGATGTCACTATCGATGGTCAGGCTTTACATGAGCGCGATGGACTCGGCGTATGGGATGCTGAAAAAATATCCCTGATTGCCAATTCCCAAGGCGCAGAAGTGCTGCTGATGGATGTACCAATGACCATGTGAGCAAGGGGCAAGGAGCAAGGGGCAAGGAGTAGTTATTAATTTTCTAACCTACTAAACTCCTAACCTCCTAACCTAAATAGCACATAAGCCAATAAGCATATAAGCTTATAAGCCCAAATAAGCCCATCAACTAATAAACCTATCAACCTATCAACCAATAAACATTTAAACATTTAACCTAAACAAAATGAGTGAGACACAAGAATTAACAAAAACCAGATGGGCCATCGATCCGACACACAGCGAAGTCGGCTTTAAAGTAAGGCACCTGATGATCACCAATGTAAAAGGTGTATTTAAAGAATTTGATGCCAGCATCTACACGACAGAAGAAGACTTCACAACAGCAGAAATTGATTTCTGGTTAAATCCGGGATCAGTAGACACCGGTGATGCTAATCGGGACGGACATCTGGTCAGCGCTGACTTTTTTGACGCAGAAAATCACAAGCAGATCCATTTCACTTCTGACTTTGCTGTTGACAGAATTGACAACGACGGTAGCTATGAAATCTGGGGTGACCTGACGATCAAGGGCATCAAGAAACAAGTCAAGCTGAGCATTGAGTTTGGCGGTGTGATGAAAGACCCATGGGGTAATCACAAGGCAGGTATCACCGTCAATGGTAAAATCAACAGGACGGATTTCGGCTTAAACTGGAATGCAGCACTCGAGACAGGTGGCGTATTGGTCAGTGAGGAGATCAGGATTTCCTGTGAGTTCCAACTCGTCAGACAATCATAGATTGACTGCGTTGCGTCTTGGCTTGTCGATCGAATAGACAAGCTGTGGATGATAAAAACTGGTATAAAGTCTGTTGTATCTTCATCAGCCTTTATACCAGTCTTTTTTAACAATTACCTGGTCAAACATCATGGATAGATTAAAATTCCTTCAATCCCTCGCTTTGTTACCTTTAGCCGGTGCCGCTATGAACCTGAAACATTTGCATAAAGCAACCGAACCCTTTGAGGTGACGGATAAGATGCCGGTCCTTTTCCTGGGGCACGGAAGTCCTATGAATGCTATCCAGGAAACTGAATTTTCTCAAGGCTGGCGAAACATCGGTAAGTCTCTTCCAAGGCCAAATGCCATCATCTGCATTTCTGCACATTGGGAAACGAAAGGAACGTATGTCACCGCGATGGAAAAGCCAAAGACCATCCATGACTTCGGTGGATTTCCGCAGGAATTATTTGATGTGCAATACCCTGCGCCTGGAAGTCCGGCGATCGCCATGGAGACTAAAAACACAATCACAAAAACCGAGGTAGGCCTGGATCAGCAATGGGGTCTCGACCACGGCTGCTGGAGTGTGGTTAAGCATCTCTATCCGAATGCAGATATACCTATCATACAATTGAGTCTCGATTATACGAAAGGGCCGCAATACCACTATGATCTCGCTAAAGAACTTTCATCCCTCCGCAAAAAAGGTATCCTGATCATCGGCAGTGGCAACATGGTCCACAATCTCGGCGTGCTCGACTGGCAAAATCAGAATAACGGATTTGACTGGGCCATCGAAGCGAATACCATGATGAAAAACATGATTACAAATGGGGATTTCAATCCATTGATCAATTATACTTCACTCGGTAAAGCGGTACAACTCTCCGTGCCAACACCGGAACATTATCTTCCATTGCTCTACACGCTTGGGCTGAAAGAGGAAAAGGATAGTATCTCTTTGTTTAATGATAAGACGATCATGGGATCGATATCGATGACTTCTGTGAGGATAGGATAAAGGCAGAACGGCAGAACGGCTGAATGGCTAAAGAGGCTGAAAGGGCTGAAAGGGCTAAAGGGCTAAAAGGGCAAGGCTGAGAGGAAAAAGGGGAAAATTAACTGCGTCTCTGCGTCTCTGCGCGAAAAATTAATTTGGAGAATTCAACACCTTATAATACAGAAGGACAGAAAAGAAAAGGGAATTCAAACTGCGTCGTTGCGGCGTTGCGCGAGAAATAATTTTGGAAGATTCAAAACCTTAGAATACAGAAGAGGTCTATAGAAGATCTGAAGCATGGATTCCAGATGCCAGACTCGCAGATGCCAGACTTGAGACTTTTTGATACGAAGCAGCCTCTGGCTGCATGACCCACTCACAACTCACAACTCAAAACTCACATAATATGATTGAATACACTGTAGTACATACCGAACAGGAATTGAAAGGCATCCTCAGTCTATTAGAAAGCAACCTGGCCATCAACGTTCCTGACGAAATAGAGGACAAGGAAGGCTTTCTGACGGTGGCGTATAGCTTTGAAGATCTCAGACGCATGCATGCCACCGACCCCGCGATCATCGCAAAAGACAAGGATCAGGTGATCGCCTACGTACTGGCCCTGAATCCGGTGATCAAATCGGATTTTCCTATCCTGATACCTTTCATGGAATTGTTTGATAACATCATCTATGAAGGCAAACCTGTTTCAACCTACAATTACCTGATCATCGGCCAGGCTTGTATTCATAAGGATTACCGCGGGAAAGGCGTCTTTAAGAAAATATATGCCGCCTATAATGCCCGCTTCAGGGACAAGTATGATTTTGCGATTTCCGAGATCGCCACAAGGAACCTTCGTTCCATGAACGCCCACAAGAAAATTGGTTTTACCACCGTCCATGAATATACTGACCCAAACGGGGTGGAATGGAGCGTGGTCATCCTCGACTGGAAAAAGCTATAATACCCTCCGGCGCAGCCGTTGTTGGTGTCCCCACCAACAACCACCGAAATCTCCCGCTGGGGGTGTAGGCACCACACCCGCGGCATCTCCCCCATCGGCGAAGCCGTTGTTGGTGTCCCCACCAACAACCACCGAAATCTCCCGCTGGTGGTGAGGACACCGTACCAGCGGCATCTCCCCACCCGGCGAAGCCGTTGTTGGTGTCCCCACCAACAACCACCGAAATCTCCCGCTGGTGGTGAGGACACCGTACCAGCGGCATCTCCCCACCCGGCGAAGCCGTTGTTGGTGTCCTCACCAACAACCACCGAAATCTCCCGCTGGTGGTGAGGACACCGTACCAGCGGCATCTCCCCACCCGGCGAAGCCGTTGTTGGTGTCCTCACCAACAACCACCGTAATGCCCGCTGGTGGTGAGGACACCAGGCCAGCGGCACCACTAAAAAATCCATTGCACCGGTCACATTTCACCTACCTCAAGACACTAGTAGGTATGGTATTTAAACAATATGATGGCTTATACTTTACAACTGCCACTGTACTCCATTGGTATCCTCTTTTTGAACATGATGACTTCAAGGAAATTATCATTTCTGCCCTGAGATACTGTGTCAACGAAAAAAGGGCTGAAGTATGGGCGTTTGTAATTATGAATACACACATCCACTTGGTGTGGCGCATACTTGATCCATTCGAATTGATGTCAGTCCAAACTACTCTTTTGAGGTATACATCTAAGGTATTCTTGAGTACACTTAAAGATCAGAATGACCTCACAACACTTGACATCTTTAGGGTTGATAAGATTGACCGTAAATATCAAATCTGGAAAAGAGAAGCTTTAAGTATTGAAATATTTACTGACAAGGTCCTGCGTCAAAAGATCAATTACATTCATAACAACATGAATAAAAAGGGTTTTGATGATTTGAAGTATAAATACTCTACTGCTTCATATTATGCAACCGGGGAAAAAACCTGGGATTTTGTGAAGTAGGGTACGTCTCGCTGGTGGTGGGGACACCAGGCCAGCGGCATCTCCCCATGCGGCGAAGCCGTTGTTGGTGTCCCCACCAACAACCACCGAAATCTCCCGCTGGTGGTGGGGACACCAAGCCAGCGGCAATCACACGTCTCGCTGGTGGTGGGGACACCAGGCCAGCGGCATCTCCCCACCCGGCGAAGCCGTTGTTGGTGTCCCCACCAACAACCACCGAAATCTCCAGCGGCATTACCAAAATCATCCAGCGATGTGACGACCGTCAGATAGCTTTTCACAGAAGGTGATTAAACTTGTCCCTATAAATAAAATCGTACAGTAGATATACATCTTCTCTCTCCCTCTATATGCCGGAGCAAGCACTTACTATGTATTTGCTTGCTTTGGCTATAATCTGTTTTGCAAATGAAAACCTTACGAATCCTTGCCTGCCTGCTCCTTTTGTTCAATGGAACAGGCGCTCTCTTCGGTGGATGGAGTTTTATCCAGGATCCCACCGGATCAGATCTCCAGATTCCAACGACGTATCTTGAACACTCGCCATTCAAAGATTTTCTCATCCCTGGCATTGTCCTTTTTACCGTCAATGGCGTCCTCTCCATGGTGACATTGGTCTGGACACTGATGCAATGGAAACATTACGGATGGTTGATCATGCTCCAGGGTGCCATGCTGGTAGGCTGGATCATCATCCAGATGATCATGCTCAGGGAGATCAACCTTTACCATTTCATTTTCGGCAGCATCGGAATCATCCTCTTATGGATCGGTTGGACTTTAAAAGTGAAAAATGAAAAATGAAAAGTGAAAAACAACTATCTTCCACTGTCTACCGATTACTGATTACCGAATACTGAATACCGAATACCGAATACCGAATACTGCTAGTTGCTAAATGCTAACTTCTCACTGCTAACTCAAATTGAAACTCAAGAGTCGAAATCTAAAATACTACTGGTTGTCGTTTACCAAGCACGACTTCAAGGCAAGCATCACTGTTTTTTTTGTTGCCCTTCCGCTGTGCCTTGGTGTATCCCTGGCTTCAGGCGCACCGGTGTATTCAGGCTTATTGGCAGGCGTCATTGGCGGCATCGTCATCACCCTCATCAGCAAATCAGATCTCAGCGTCAGCGGACCGGCCGCAGGACTCACTGCCATTTGTGCAGCAGCCATTACCGAACTGGGTGCCATAGAAATATTTTTTCTATCCGTATCCGTAGCTGGCCTCCTGCAAGCCCTGATTGGAATCCTCAGACTTGGAGGCTTCACTCATTTTATTCCCTCCGCCGTAATCAAAGGCATGCTCACCGCCATAGGTATTATCCTGATCTCAAAACAAATTCCACTGCTTGTAGGATATAATCAACCTGATTTCTGGACCAACGAACTTTTTAATATCCTCACCTTTAAGAACGGTTTTAAAGATATAGACAACCTCTATTATCACACCTCCACAGGCGCAGTGACCATTTCAATCACCACGATATTCATCCTCATCCTGTGGAAACGATATCTATCTGGTAAAATCTCCTTTCTGCCTACTTCATTTATCACCGTCTTATCCGGCATACTCCTGGCGATGGGATTCAATCACTTCTTTCCCGACAACGCCATCAAGGCATCCCAGTTTGTCAATATACCCCATGATGTAATCTCCCAAATCAAAGTCGTTGATTTTACGCTACTCTTCAGCGATGCAGCCATCTGGCGTAATGCCATCGTGATTTGTTTTGTGGCCTCACTCGAAACACTCCTGAGTATCACCGCGATTGACAAACTCGATCCATATAATCGCATTACACCTCAAAACCGTGAATTAGTCGCGCAAGGGACCGGTAATTTCCTCTGTGGCATGCTGGGAGGGCTTCCCATCACTGCGGTGATCGTCCGGAGTTCAGCCAATGCAGAAGCAGGTGCCAAAACAAAACTTTCTTCCTTTACACACGGCCTATGGCTGGCCCTGGCTGTCTTGGTAGCCATCCCCTTGATCAATCTCATACCCTATTGTGTGCTGGCGGTCATCCTGCTACGCACCGGCTACAATCTCGCTAAGCCAAAGATGGTCTTTGCCATCTACCGTCAAGGCAGGGAACAATTTCTTCCGTTTATCGTGACCGTCATCGCCATCCTCGCCACAGACCTACTCATCGGTGTAGTCATCGGCGTGATCTATGCGATCTATTTCCTGATCAAGCATACCCTCGAAGCAGGTTATGTGCTGAAGGAACGATATGTAGGCCACATCAAGCACTACTCTATCGAGTTAGCACTGAACGTAAGCTTTATCAATAAAAAACGTATCATGGAAATGCTTGACAAGCTACCCGAATACGCCGAAGTAGAAATAAAAGGTACCAACAGTGTATACATCGACAATGATATCCTCGAGATTTTCCATGACTTCAAATCAAAAGCCCACCGCAAGCATATTGAACTCAAGCTCATCAATATACCGGATGTTGAAACTATCGAACTTCATTGAGCATCATGTCAGACCCCCTACCCCCTGAAAGGGGGCGATGATGAAAACTTAGGCAATAGATTTGAAGATTAGCAGTTCATTAAAAAAATAACATAGCCCATTTACCGAATACTAATTACCGAACACTGATTACTGATTACTGATTACTGAATACTGATTACCACTGAATTGATTACTGATTACCGATTACCACTTTTCACTCTTCACTCTTCACTTTTCACTTTTCACTTTTCACTTGTACCCATGTCCCAGAAACTTAACCTTCCCGCCACCCTGACCGGCCTGACCGATGCAGAAGTGCAGGAATCACGCAAGAAGCATGGGCCAAACCTGCAGCAACAGAAAGTAAAGAGTACCTGGTGGAAAATGATCCTGGAAATCCTCCGGGAACCCATGTTGGTGCTCCTCATCATTATCTCGGTCATCTATTTTGTCCTCGAACAATATGGAGAAGCATGGTTTATGATGGCTGCTATCATCATTGTATCCGGGATCTCCTTTTATCAGGACAATCGCAGCCGCAAGGCACTTGAAGCTCTCGAAGCACTCAACACACCATTGAGTAAAGTTATCCGCAATGGCATACCAGTGTCCATTCTCACACCCGAAATTGTACCTGGTGATCTTGTCATTGCAGAAGAAGGTTCCACTATCAATGCAGATGGTAAGATCGTACACAGCAATGATTTTTCTGTCAACGAATCCACCCTGACCGGAGAGGCTCAGGCTATCTATAAATCATCCACCAGCGAAGATCCAAACGTTTTCAGCGGCACACTTGCATCCTCAGGACTCGCTGTTTACAAAGTTGAAAAAACCGGAACCTCTACCAGGGTAGGTCAGATCGGCAAATCGATCGCTGAGATCAAGGAAGAGCCCACGCCATTGCAGAAACAAATAGAAGCTTTTGTAAAAGGCATGGCGCTCATCGGTATAGTTGTTTTCCTGGGAGTGTGGGCATTCCAGTATATAGAAAGCAAAAACCTGCTGGCCAGTTTGTTGAAAGGCCTGACCCTCGCTATGTCTATACTGCCCGAAGAAATTCCGGTCGCCTTCACCACTTTCATGGCCCTGGGCTCACGAAGGCTGATGAAAGAAGGGATCATCGTCAAGAAAACGCGGACTGTAGAAACCCTTGGAAGTGCTACGGTGATTTGTGCAGACAAGACAGGAACAATTACAGAAAACAAGATGACCCTGCAAAGTGTGTATGCCTTCAGCAACAATCGGCTATACACAGGAGAAAAAGAGTATGATAAGGAAGCTTTGACAGTCATCGAAACCGCCATGTGGGCCAGCGAACCAGTGCCTTTCGATCCCATGGAGAAGACACTGCATCAAATCTATGAGAAGCACACCTCCGGGGATCAACGGGAAAGCTTTTCAATGGTGCATGAATATCCATTGGAAGGTGTTCCTCCCATGATGACACACATCTTTGAAAACAAGTCAGGCGTCAGGATTATTGCAGCCAAAGGTGCCCCGGAAGCCATACTGAAACTATGTCATCTTACTGATGTCCAACTGCAGGAAGTTCAGGCTATTATTGATCAACTGGCCCTTCAGGGTTATCGGATACTTGGTGTTGCTACCGCATCTCATACAGGCAATGACTTTCCGGCTGCTCAGCAATCATTTCCATTCGCACTTACAGGTCTTGTAGTTTTTTATGATCCTCCCAAACCAGGAATTGAAAACGTCTTCAGGAAATTTTATGAAGCAGGCATAGAGGTCAAGATCATCACTGGTGATAATCCACTGACCACAAAAGCCATTGCAGGGAATGCAGGAATAAAAAATGCGGATGATCCTATAGATGGTGAAGCTTTGATGAAGCTCAATGAGAAAGGATTCAATGAAGCACTGCGCAAATATTCCCTCTTCACCCGGATGTTTCCGGAGGCTAAGCTGGCCGCTATCAATGGATTTAAGAAAGATAACCAGGTCGTGGCGATGGTGGGCGATGGCGTCAATGATGGTCCTGCATTGAAGGCAGCACACATCGGCATCGCCATGGGACAGCGCGGCACAGAAATGGCGAAAAGCGCAGCAGCCCTGATTCTCATGAATGATGACCTCTCGAAAATGGTGGATGCCATTGCTACGGGTCGCCGGATCTATAGCAATCTGAAAAAAGCGATTCAATACATCATATCCATTCACATACCGATCATCCTCACCGTTTCACTTCCGCTATTCCTGGGCTGGATCTACCCTGATATTTTTACACCCGTGCATGTTATCTTCCTTGAACTGGTCATGGGCCCTACATGCTCCATCGTGTTTGAAAACGAACCCATGGAAAAAAATACCATGCTGCAAAAGCCAAGGCCGATGACAGAGACTTTCCTCAATTGGCACGAGCTGGGCATGAGCATCCTGCAAGGCCTGATGATTACGGCGGGGGTTTTGTTCATGTATCAACTTACCTTAAAGCAGGGGGGCAATGAAGCACAAGTCCGCACCATGGTATTCAGTACCCTGATCTTTGCCAACATCTTCCTTACGCTGGTCAACCGATCATTTTACTTTTCATTTGTAACCACCTTGCGCTACAAGAATGATTTACTTCTTGGCATTATCACGATTACCCTGGCTATTCTTGCCACGATGCTATTTGTAGATCCGGTGGCAATGTTTTTTCAACTGGTGCATCCTGCACTCAACGACATCGGACTATGCGCAGGGATTGCGTTTATCAGTGTGTTCTGGTTTGAAGCAGTGAAGGTATGGCGGAGGGCCCGGAATGCTCCTATCCTGGAAAGGAATCAATAAGTGTGAAAAAACAATTGAAGTAAAAGGAGATTCTAAAGCAGATTGATCATCGAATCAACTTAGCTGATCATCAATGCTTAACCTTGCTCACCGGAGTGTGAATAATCATCAAGGGTACCAACGGATTCAGCAATGCTTTTTTGGTCACACTGGAGTGGGTTATATTTTCCATAAATGTGCGGTGATGTGAGATCAGGATTACCATGGAGGCCCTGGCCTCTACCGCATATTTAAAAAGAACCTCATGAATCTTTACCTCACCCGGTTGAATGGACCTGATATTAAATCCGGTCAACTGTGGCCTGTTGATCGCCAGTTTTTCATATAGCCTCGACTTCAGGACATCAAACTGATGTTGGTCATCCGTCACGTGTACAAAATCGTAGAAGACATTATACTTAGATCCGAAGGACAAAATATATTCCAGGGTACCTTCTGTCAACAATTCCTCTGTGAATCCTACTACCACCTTCCCCGGAAATTTTATTTCAGTCTGCGGAGGCACTACGATCACCGGTTTATTACTATTCCGGCTGACACCTGACGATACAGTACCGAACAACCGGCGAATTGCATTATCTGTCGCTTTCGTTGCCATGACCATCAGTTCGAATCGACCCCGTTCCAGCAACTCAATTAAACTGCTCATGGTTTCACCCACTTCCAGATGAGCGGTCACATGCACATTGATTCCTTTAGTTGCATGCTCTGCGTTCAGTTTATCCACCATTTCCAGCAGTCCTTTATTGGCATCCTGCAGGAACTGAACATCCAACGCACCGGCTGAGATAGGATCATACAATGTCTGGTGTACATGAGCCAGAGTCAGGCTATAGCCCAGATGATGGGCCATCATCCCTGCGTAGGCTATGGCCAGATTGCTTTCTTCTGAAAAATCAACCGGTACCAGTATAGCATTGATATGCTCCGTCAGGATGTAATCCATCACATGCGCTACCGTCTCATCCACATCTCCCTCATGGGGATGCTGGATCACTTTGTTTCCGATCCGAAAGGCAGGAACTGAAGCAAGTCCTGCCTTGATAAACTGATCTACATGATTTATTTCAATGATTGTATAGGGCATATGATGTGCTGCCAACACCTGTTCAAGTTTCTTTTTCAGTGCGTTGCCGGTAAATCCCCGGATACTATACAATTCAATATTCATACTGATGATCAGCTTTTACTGTTCCACCAAGCCTTAGCTTGCTTTAATTCTTGCATTATCTTCCTCCACCAGCATCCGGATGATATCAAAAGTGGTAATCATACCCACTAACTCATCATTATCTACGATTGGAATAGCATGGAATAGATTCTCTGCAAAAATCTGCAGTGCCACATTCAATCTTTCTGAAGATTCAAGCGTAGCTATACCCGTCGTCATAATATCCTCGACAGTGTAGTGGTGCATCCGGCTGTTTTCAACCAGCTTATCATAGGGGGTTAATTCAATTCCCCTCAGAAAATGCATAAAATCAGTTTTACTGACCAGGCCTACCAGGGTTTTATATCTCACGACCGGGATATGATGGATGCGCTGGGTATCGAAGATTTCCTTGACTACTGACATCTTGTCTCCGGGGACCACAGTGACCAACTTTTTGGTCATAAACTTTGAAACAGGTGCGGTAAAATCCATTTGATTTGTTGATTTTGATTGAATAATAGCCCATTCTACTACAAATGGGACATATGGTTATGAATATGAAGTTATTATATAATTACATTTATTTTAATATGATAATCGCATTGAAACCGGGCCAGAGGTTGAGCCGCTCTTTTGCGTTATGTGTGCTGTGCGACTAAAGTAGTCTAACACCATTGTAAAGGTATTTGCTGCCGCCAGCAGGTAAAATGACATGGGTCACTAATGAAATTGATACTGGTCAGCATTGGTCACCGCCGATACTTGTGATATCTTAGTCCCATGTCTTTGGCGTTTAAATTTCCCACCATCAACCCTAATGATGTCCTTCAATCTATCGTGGAAACGGCTATTGACGGCATCCTGCTCATCGATACTTCAGGCAATGTGCTCATGGTCAATTCAGCCGTCACCACGCTCTTTGGATACTCCCCTGAAGAATTATTAGGTAAGAATGTAACCATCCTGATGCCATCCCCGCACCGGCAAAACCATGATGGTTATATCCATAATTATCTCAGCACCGGGATCAAGAAAATAATCGGCATCGGCAGGGAGATCGAAGGACTTCGAAAAGATGGCACCCTGTTTCCCGCCAGGCTGGCTGTGAGCGAGATCATCATCGGCGAGGAACACTACTTTACCGGAATCATCCAGGACCTCACGGAAATGAAGGCCGTCCAACAGGAGATCATCAAGCTCAACCATGAACTGGAGGAAATGGTCACGGAGCGCACTATAGAACTGCAGGAAGCTGTCAACTTACTCCTGGAAACCAACCAGCAATTGAATCAGTCTATTGAAAAACACAAATCGTATGAACTCGCCTTGCTGGCTACCAGGGACGAATTGCATAAATCCCTCGAAAAAGAAAAGGAGCTCAACCTGCTCAAATCAAGGTTTGTCTCGATGGCATCCCATGAATTTAAGACTCCGCTGAGCAGTATACTTTCGTCGGCTGCCTTGATTTCCAAATATGTAACTACGGAGCAGGTAGCTGACCGGAGCAGGCATGTAGACAGGATAAAATCCAGTGTAAACCATCTCAATAATATCCTGATGGACTTTTTGTCTATCACACGACTCGAGGAAGGCCAGTTTGTCCCGGTCATATCAAGGTTTTCGCTCTTATCCATGCTTTCCGAGCTGAAGGCTGAAGCAGAAAGCCTCCTGAAGAAAGATCAGCAACTGATCTGCGAGCATGATTTTGATGACCTGGAGATGAAATCCGACAAAAACATCCTCCGAAACATCCTTTACAACCTGGTTTCCAATGCCGTAAAGTATTCCGAAGAAGGAAAAAAAATAACCTGCCGGATAACCCTTGATGATGAGTTTTTCAGGATAATGATCTCGGATCAGGGTATGGGCATACCCCTGGAAGATCAAAAACACATCGGCTCGAGGTTTTTCCGAGCCTCCAATGTGGTCAATGTGCCCGGAACCGGCCTCGGTTTGAATATCGTCTTATCTTATCTTCACACTTTGAAGGGCACTTTGTCCTTTGAAAGCGAGCCAGGAAAAGGCACCACTTTTACCATCACTTTACCTCTCAGTTATGAAAATTAAAATCCTGATTATTGAAGATAATCAAGATGTCAGGGAAAACCTGAGTGAATTGCTAACCTTGTCCGGATACGAAACCCGTACGGCCATGAATGGCAAACTCGGCGTGGAAACTGCCATGACATTTATACCAGACCTTATTCTCTGCGACATCATGATGCCCGAAATGGATGGATATACGGTCTTGCGTATTCTTTCCAAAAATGAAATGCTGGCAGACATCCCTTTTATTTTCCTGACTGCCAAAACGGAATTGGTCGATGTCCGGAGAGGGATGACCCTCGGAGCTGACGATTATATCACCAAGCCTTTTGATGATGTCGAACTCCTCGATACGATTGAAATGCGTCTCCGAAAGCATCATAGCCATGCCCCTTCCGGCAGTGCTTCTCCTTCGATTATCAATCAATCTACAGGGGAGCAAATCATACGTGCGCTGCCTGAATCACTCCTTGACGGAGAGCCCCGCCTGATCCGTAAAAAAGATCTGCTATTTGCAGAAGGCCAGACTTGCCGTTATGTCTTTGTGATAAAGTCAGGTAGGGCTATAGCGACGAAGATTGATAACTATGCCAAAGAAGTGGTCACCCGACTCTATCAATATCCGACCATCATCGGTGTCGCATCCGCATTTGCCGGAACAAAATGCCAGGAGACCGTCAAGGCATTTGAAGATCTCGAAGTGATCCCCGTCAAAAAGGATGATTTCATTTCCTATGTGTTGCATGATCCTTCTACAGCTTATTATTTCCTCCAGCAGATGGCATCGTATCAGGTGCAGGCTGATGAGAAATTGTTACTTCAGGCATTTGGCTCCGTCCGCATGAAGCTTGCGGCTACACTGGTGGACCTGTATGCCTTTTATGCCGATAACGATTCAGCTGTTATACCCGTAGCCCGGGAGGACCTGGCCAGTATGGCCGGTACGGCTAAAGAAACCATCATTCGTTGCCTCTCAGAATTTAAAGAAGAAGGACTTGTTTCCATCCAGGGCTCTGATATCATCATTCACGCTGTTCAGAAACTCGCGGATTTACGGTACTAACCTATCGCAATTCGGCGAAGCCGTTGTTGGTGTCCCCACCAACAACCACCGCAAACCCCGCTGGTGGTGAGGACACCAGGCCAGCGGCAAATCCACTCGGCGAAGCCGTTGTTGGTGTCCCCACCAACAACCACCGCAAACCCCGCTGGTGGTGAGGACACCAGGCCAGCGGCATTGTTCTTGTTGCCGATACCTGACCAGCGGCAGATTATTGTTTATCCGTATGCAAAGCCAGCAGCGGTATATCCGTATGGTAGGCTATCCGTCTTGCGATGCTGTATGAAAACAACTCCTTGAGCATACTCTGATGCTGCACCCTCATGATCACCACATCGATCTGGTTGAATTTCATAAACTCGAGAATCCCCTTTTCTACATCCAATTCATAATGGACATGAAAGGTTATGTCTGACTGATGCTTGAAGGCTTCTTTATACTCCAGCAACTTTACTTTAGTCTTTTCCGGATCATACACATCCACATGCAGACAGTGGAGATGACCTTGAAGACGACGGGTGAAAGCAAGCGATTTTTCGATGAGCTCCTGCTCCCCTGTTTTATACTCCAGGGTCAGTCCTATCTTCAGAATTCCCTTGTAGTTGGCTGTATCCGGCACCATGAATACAGGACAGGTGGCACTTTCAATAACTTTTGAAGCTACACTGCCAAAAAAGATTTCTTTTAGACCTTTAGCACCTGTAGTACCAATCACAATGATATCTGCACCTGACTCTTTAGCTTCGTCGAGAATCGCTTCAACGACATAATCTGATTCCTTCAGTGAATAATTGACATCGATATGCTCCAGTCGGTTATCTGCCGCAATACGCTTAAACGCATCAATCTCTTTACGGAATCTTTCAAATTCACCGATTGTAATTTTATCATTGACACTGGCCATATTGGTGGACTCCTCCACCCAGCTATGAACCTGTAGCACCTCGTATACATGCACGACGGTGATGCTGGCTTCAAGACGCTCCGCCAGCTTTAAAGCGTAGACATATGCATTCTCAGCTGCATTGGAAAAATCTGTTGGAAATACGATTTTCATGACCTTGCATTTTCAACGCTGGATGGCCTTGACGTCATCAAAGGCATACCGGAGCAGATCAATGGGAGTGATCATGCCCACCAACTGGTCCTTATCATTGACGACCGGCAGGGCGTGGAACATATTCTCCCTAAACAAATCAACAGCAATCGTTGCGGAATCAGTATCCTTTAACTTGACCAGTGATTTTGTCATAATTTCTGCGGCCAGGATGGTAGAGAAAATCTGGCGATTGCTCTCGAGTGCTTTTTCGGATTGGAACAAAGTAAAGTGATGTTCCATGCGGTGGATATCTCCCTTGCTGATGATGCCCAGTATTTTTTTACCTTCCACTACCGGAATGTGCTGGATATGGTTGGCAATCAATTTATGCCTCACAGCATCGATAGTCTCATCCGGATCTGCCGTGATGAGATCAGTGGTCATAATATGCTTTACTTCAATCCACTTATCCATATGCAATTTATTTGAAGGTAAGACTATATAACAAGTATCAGGACTAAAAGGCTTCCTGATATGCGTATGTCAGCAAATCATGTGATGTCACGATTCCCACCAGCTCTCCGTCTTCGACGACCGGTAGTGCGTGTAATGCATTTGCCCTGAAAATATCTGCAGCCAGTCCAATCGTATCTGCAGGCTCGATGATCAATGGATCGCGGGTCATGATATCTTCCGCAATCATATCCTTGTACATCTCCTGGCAAATCGTTTCACCTGACCATGTGGTGGCCAGCATATGCCGTATTTTAAGATAATCTGTTTTGGAAACAATGCCTACCAACTTGTTATGATCGACCACCGGCATGTGATGAAAATTGTTCTTTTCAAAGAGATTGTGCACCACCTCAATAGGGTCGTTCGGTTTAATAACGACCAGGGTGCGGGTCATAATCGTTGAAACAGGCTTACTGGAATCCATGTCGTTTTTCTGTAAAATTACGGTATGTCCCTAAATTAAAAAACCGGGGCCCGTCACCGAACCCCGGCATTTGAAATCACACCACTTTTATCGTCTTCACCTTTTCAGGGATATTTACCATTTTAGGCACTTTCAATTCCAGGATACCATTTTCATAATGGGCAGCAATTTGATCTGCCATTATATTTTCCGGTAGCCAGAAGGATCTCTTGAAATTGCGATAGCTGAATTCCTGCCGTTTGAAGTTTTCAGTATTTTCTTCTTTCTTTTCCTCGGTAGTAGCACTGATCATCAGAACTCCCCTGTCTACTTCAACCTTGAAATCTTCCCGCTTCATTCCTGGAGCAGCAACATCAATAATGAACATATCCTTTTCATCCTTGACATTGATAGCAGGGATATCATTGTTCATATCCCAGTTCCAGTTCTTGAGAAAATCCTCAGTCTCTGTAAAGAAGTTTTCAACCCAGTTCCTTTTCCCCATCAGTTTTGCCGGTTCATTCCATTTAATGAGTGACATGGCGTTTAGATTTTAGAAGGTTAAATAAAACTTGTTTGATGACTCAAATCTGAGGGTATTCGACATGGCATGAAATGACGTGGATCAGTTGTATAGATGATCTATGACAAATAAGGCGAAGGCTGAGGCTGAGGCGAAGGAGGCTGAGGCGAAGGAGGCTGAAAAGGCTTAAGGGGCCTGAAAGCAAGGAGCAAGGGGCTTTCTGTAGAGAGACTTTTTGATTTCTCCGTGTACGCTGTGTACTCCGTGCGAAACTATAGTGTTGAGTTGCGCTGGAGAGTACAGAGACAAAATGTAAATAGGTAAAACGGTGAGTCTTAAAAAATAGAGACGCGATTAATCGCGTCTCTACTTTTTAAGCCTCAACAAAAATTCCTCAGCCTTCGCCTTAGCCTCAGCCTCAGCCTCTTTTTAAGATAAGCCCGTTATATTACCATCATTATCAATATCCATTCCCTCCGCTGCAGGCACAGCAGGCAATCCTGGCATACGCATCATCTCACCCAGGATCGGTACTACAAAACCGGCACCGGCAGCTACTTCAAACTCACGAATTGTAATGGTGAAATTGGTCGGCCTGCCAATTTTCTTTTCGTCATCAGAAAAAGATTTCTGTGTCTTAGCTACACAGATTGGAAATTTGTCAAAGCCGAGCTTTGCATATTCTCTAAGTTGCGTTTTTGCTTTGGCGGAATATTCGATATGGGAAGCACCATAAATTTCTGTGGCGACGGTCTTGATTTTATCTTCGATCGATAAGCTCCAGTCATAGAGCGGATGATATTGATTGACGCCAGATTCGATTACATCGACAACAGCCTGTGCAAGGTCTTTTGTTCCCTCACCTCCTTTAGCCCAGCCTTTGGAGAGTACTGCTTTAGTGCCTAGCTCCTGACATCTTTTTTGGATGTAGGCAATTTCCTCATCGCTATCTGAAATGAAACTATTAATCGCCACAACAGGTGAGAGTCCAAATTTCTTGCAGTTTTCAATATGCTTCTCCAGATTCTCAAATCCCTTTTGCACCCTGCCTAAATCCGGCGTATTGTATTCTTCCTTCTTAGCACCTCCATGATGACGCAGAGCCCGAATGGTAGCTACGAGTACGATAGCTTTAGGTTTTAGTCCGGCTACCGGGCATTTCAGATCAAGGAATTTTTCTGCGCCAAGGTCAGCACCAAAACCTGCCTCAGTCACCACATAATCGCAGAGTGACATCGCTGTCTTCGTAGCGATGATTGAATTGGTACCCTGCGCGATGTTTGCAAACGGTCCGCCATGAATGATGGCGGGGTTCCCTTCAAGTGTTTGGACAAGGTTAGGCTTGATAGCATCTTTCAGCAACAAAGCCATGGCACCTTGCGCGTTGAGATCTCTCGCGTACACAGGTTTCTTATCAAATGTGTAGCCAATGAAAATGCTGCCCAGTCTGTTCTTAAGATCTTCAAAGTCTTTTGACAAGCAGATGATGGCCATCACTTCAGATGCAGCGGTGATGTTAAACCCATCCTCACGCATGATCCCATTGCCACTGCCGCCAACACCGATGATGATATGGCGGAGAGCGCGGTCGTTCATGTCCATCACCCGCTTCCACACGACGGTACGTGGATCAATATCGAGTTCCTGGTTCTTTAGCTGGATCCTGTTGTCAATCAGTGCTGCCAAAAGATTATTGGCCTTTTCTATAGCAGAAAAATCGCCGGTAAAGTGCAGGTTGATATCCACCATCGGGATCACCTGGGAGTATCCGCCACCCGCTGCTCCTCCTTTAATACCGAAAACCGGTCCCAGAGAAGGTTCGCGCAAAGCCACACCGGCCTTTTTTCCGATTTTATTCAACCCATCACACAAGCCGATAGAGACGGTCGTCTTCCCTTCCCCGGCAGGAGTCGGGCTGATAGCCGTCACCAGGATCAGGTTGCTTTTGCTGACTTTGTCCTCATTGATCAGGGAGAGTGGGAGCTTCGCCTTATACTTTCCGTAGTATTCAAGGTCATCTTCCGTAATATTCACCTTGGCGGCGATCTCACGGATATGCCTGATAGCAGCAGCCTGGGCGATTTCCAGGTCTATATTCACTTCTTTCTTAGCTGTCTTGTCGGTACTCATTTTGTCTGATTTATGCTGGAGGGACTACAAAGACCCTGCCATGACTTAAAAGGCGACCAAAATACAATGCCTGAGGGAAATGAGAGGCAGTTTCTGGAAAAAAGAGCTTAGAAGGTTAGAAGGTTAGGGCTTAGGAGGTTAGGGGTATCCGGTTATCTGTTTTCGGCATTCGGTACATGGTATTCGATAAGCGGTGTTCGTTGGGCGATGCTCGAAGTAAGGAACAGTGCACTTCTACTTCGCAATTCTACTTCGCACTTCGATATTCGATATTCGGTATTCGGTATTCGGTATTCAGTATTCAGTAATCGGTATTCAGTATTTGTTAAATGGGTAAATGGTAAGGAAGTGGGTGACTATCTAGCATTTTTCATTTAACATTTACCGTTTACCATTTAACGTTTACCATTTAACCTTTTCACCATTTAAACACTTAACCTTTAACCATTTACCATTTAACCAGCAAACAGTTCCTCCAAAAAATATCCATCCCTGTAAATGACTTTTCCATCTGCAATGATTTCCCCGCCATTCTTCATATTGGAAATCATATCCCAATGCACAGATGATTGATTCTTACCACCAGTCTGCAGATAGGATTGTCCGACAGCCATGTGGATGCTGCCACCGATTTTTTCATCAAAGAGAATATTTCTTGTGGCGCGTTGGATCCTGTAGTTTGTTCCGATAGCCACCTCACCAAAAAAGCGGGAGCCTTCAATAGCAAAAACCTGATCAAGCACCTCCTGTCCTTCTTCAGCTTCCCATTTCACCACCTGACCCTTTTCTACTGTCAGTGTAATGCCTCGTACATCATGCCCGCTGTATACGGATGGAAAATCAAAATGAACTACACCTTCCACACTATCTTCGATCGGACCGGTAAAGACTTCACCTGATGGCATGTTAGCGCGTCCATCACTGTTCATCCAGATTCTGTCTTTGACAGAGAAGCGGATATCCGTCTTTTCATTTTTATAGTTGATCTGATCGCAGGTATTCAGATAGTCAACATATCGTTGTTGCGTCTTCCTTACCTCAAGCCATGCGGCAACAGGATCATCCTCGTCGAGACGACATGCCGAAAAAACAAAATGAGCATACTCTTCGAGTGACATACCCGCTGCAGCCGCAGATGCCTCAGTCGGATATTGACAAAGGCTGCGCACTAAACTCTTATCCGCTGTCCTGGAAAAATAAAACTGATTAGCCTTGGCACCTGCTGCCGCTCTTCTTTTCTTTTGCTCAGGTGTGGCAGGCAGATCTTCGTGCAGGTCATAGGGTGCACGTATCGCGAGGAAAGCATCAAAATGCTCCATGGCATACAGATGAAGTGCGGATTCCATATCGAGCACCGGCCCTCTGGCTTCAAGCCAATACACAAATGCCTTGTCCCGAAAACTCAGGTCATACTCCACAGCCACACCAGACTTAGTAGCTTCACGATGTATCTCCAGTAATAATGGCTCTGCCAGGAAAGTACTGGAGACAAACAATCGCTGTCCTTCCTTGATCTGAAGACAATAATGTAAAAGGAGATCTGCATATTTCTGCAGCAACACCCCATCGGGTGTATAGGAATGTTTCATGCTGTACTACTTTACCACTCTTTTGGACGATAGGGATACCTCACTGCGTATGCATCATTGATACTGGTTGTAAGCATCTCCCGTAGTTTATCAATATTTTCTCCAGTCGCTGCAGAGATCATGATAGTCTCTACTCCAAATTCATTTCGCAACCGGTCCTGTATTTCTTCTTCGATCTGTACTTTGATGTCAGCTTCCAGGAAATCATCATAATTCAGCTTACGATACTGATCTATCTTATTGAGCACCATGATCGTTTGTTTCTGCTCAACCTTGATCTCCAGCAATGTTTGATTGACCGCAGTGATATGGTCCTCATATTGCGGATGTGATATGTCAACTACATGCAACAATATATCCGCTTCATGAACTTCATCCAGGGTAGATTTAAAACTCTCCACCAGGTGGTGCGGAAGTTTACGGATAAATCCAACCGTATCACTCAGCAAGAATGGCATGGTGCCAAATACGATCTTGCGCACTGTCGTATCAAGCGTGGCAAATAATTTGTTTTCAACAAAAACTTCACTTTTACTCAACACATTCATCAGCGTGGATTTACCAACGTTGGTATACCCGATCAATGAAACGCGGATGAGTTCTCCCCTGCCCTTGCGTTGGGTGATACTTTGCTGGTCTATCTTCTCCAGTTTCTTTTTCAGCAGCGAGATCTTATCCCGCACGATACGACGGTCAGTCTCGATCTCCTGCTCACCAGGTCCGCGCATACCGATACCCCCACGCTGTCTTTCAAGGTGAGACCACAGACCTCGCAGACGTGGCAACAAATATTGCAGCTGCGCCAGTTCTACTTGCGTGCGTGCCTGTGCGGTCTGAGCGCGTGCCGCAAAAATATCCAGGATCAGGCTCGTCCGATCGACGATCTTGACTTTCCATTCTTCTTCCAGGATATTGGTTTGCTTACCGGTCAGGTCATCATCAAAGATGGCGAGGTCGATATCATGTTCTTCGATGTACTTACCGATTTCCTGCACCTTACCGCTTCCGATAAACGTCTTCGAATCCGGCTTTGCCATTTTCTGGATAAAGCGCTTAGCTGTATCCGCACCGGCTGTCTGGGCGAGAAATTCAAGTTCATCCAGATACTCCAGCACTTTTTCTTCAGTATGCGGAGGCTGCACCACGCCGATCAGTACTGCTCGTTCTTTATGTGGTCCTTCCTGGAGTTTTTTCTTCTCCCCGAGGTTCCATTTGTTTTTTGCTAATGCCATGTACGGGTAACAATGATTAGATGGGTAAAGTTATTAAAAAGGCTGAGGCGAAGGCGAAGGCGAAGGATTCAAGCCATTAAAAAATTCCCTGAAGTCCAAGCTTTGTTTCAATCGACGGTTAACGTTAGAATTCTCAGTCAATTGTCCACAGTTGAGCGTAGGTTGTAGCTACGTTCGTGTGTCAGCAAAACTCGGTTTTGCGAAATGAAACTCAAATCGCAAATTAAAAATTTGCTGACATGAAAGCGTAGATTCAATCAACGCTTAACGTTTATTTACATATTGTATCTTGCCAATTACAATTCAATTGATAGCTGATAGCTGATAGCTGATAGCTGATAGCTGATAGCTGATAGCTATTTCCTGGCCAGCCACGATTCCGGATTCAACTTCGTCTTATCCTGCCATATCTCCAGGTGAAGCTCGGGCTCTTCGCTGCCGAGATAGCCGAGTAGCTGACCCGTCGTCACTGTATCTCCCTTCTTGACAGAAGCGCTGATCAACTTTGAATAAACAGTAAAATATAAACCATGACGCACCATGACCATGTAGTCATAACCCGGGATCTTCGTGACAGATGCGACAGTGCCGGAAAACAAACTCTTCACGGCTGCTTTTTCTTCTGCCTTGATATCGATGCCGTTGTTTTGCACCTTGATGCCTTTCAACACCGGATGAGGATGCTCACCAAAGCGGTCAGTGATCAGTCCTTTGCTGACAGGCCAGGGTAGCTTTCCTTTATTGGCAGAAAATTGTTCGTTGAGGGCTTTTGTTTCAGGTGCTGTGCTGAGGCCTGAGCTTGTCATTTTTTTTGCTTCGGCACTGATCAGTCGGGTGATTTCTTCATCGAGCTTTTTCTTTTTCTCCTGTGTAGCTCGCTAGTTGCGATTTTAGCTTCTTTTCTTCTTTGCCGAGATCATTGACGAGCGACTGCTGTGATTTCTGTTCAGCAAGGATTTCTTTCTTGTGTTGTTCTTCTTCATTAAACAACATTGTCTTTGCTTTCTTATTCTCTTCCAGCTGGATGATCAGCGCCTGATGTTTTTCTTTTTTCTGGGAGAGATATTTCAATTGCCTCAATACATAACTTTTGTATTGTCGCAGATAGACCCATCTTGTCAAGGCCTGTCCAATGGATTGCGAACTAAGAAGATATATCCAACTAGGTTGAAGCTGACTGCGGATATAAGCAGTTCTGAGAGCATGCGAAAGTCTTGACTCGGTCTGCTGGATAGCCAAGGCGGCTTCCGTTTTACTTTTTTCCTGCTGCTGAGCCTCCCGGTCGACCTGGCTGATTTCCTTATTGATCGATTCCAGCAATTCCTGGCGCTGCCGGATCTGGGCATTGAGGGCTTTGAGCTGATTGACAGTCTTTGTTTTACTCTTTTGTGTCTTGGCCAGAATGTCGGTGGTGGACTTGATCTGGCTCTCCAATGCCTTGCGCTGAGCCTCTAATTCACTACGATCCTTCTGGGCGGAGCCAAGCAGGGAAAAGAAAACAAAACTTAGTGTAAGAAACAGTTTTCCTGACACATTATATTTTTTCATAATGTGAAGGTATGGAAAAAGGAAATTCCTGGGGCACATCTATGGTCATTTCCGTGTATTCAAGGTCAAATATGTTGGGCTGGCCATCGATCACCAGGGTATTGGACCTGGTATAGGGGAACCTTTGACCTGAATTAGTCTTCTTATAATCCGAATAGACTGATGACCATTCCCTCGCCAAAGGGTCGGTGATGAGCGACCTGATGAGTAAGGAAGATGCATCAAACCAGTGTTGTGCATTCATACCGGTGGTAGATTGAATAAAAAACGAACCATCAGGCTCCACCATAGAGCTTTTAATCATTGGCGGCATATAAGCCCCGGCGGTAAACACCCTGGAAAACATATCAAAATCGGCTGGCACATTATATTCCTCCAGGAATTCTTCAGTGCGGTATACAGCATAGGAGCGCTCGAACCGATTGATAAAAAACGCTGAGTCCGGCGTGATCAGCATCCTGCCGATTTCGAAACCGAGTTTCTGTATTTGTACCCAGATGATCTTGTCATGCAGTATTCGGACATTGATCTTTGCGCTGAGACGCTGTCCATCCCAGTCGATTTTACCTTGCCCTGAGGCCGCAAACCATGTGTATGGCAATTGTGTCTCCATGACCTTTTTCATCATGGCGGCTGTTTCCGCAGACATAGGTTCTTCTGTACCCGGCTTAGTCCCATCTGACAGGCCTTGTTTGCTTTTACAGGCCATCGAGGCTGAAAGCAGGAAAATAAATATGCCGTAGATGGTGTACTTCTTCATAAGGTCTTTAGCTGTAAGACGATTGCATTCATTATATGTAACAATCGAATGGGGTTTATTGTGCCTTGGGGTCGGAAATTTTTCCTTTTAACATCGGATCCGTACATCCGGCATCAAGTGCTTTTTGCCACATGACGACCGCTTCTTCCGTATTTCCTAGTTTGATCAATATGTCCCCGGCCAGATTATATGCATTCCCGTACGGGTCAGCTTTCAACACTTCCTGTATGGAGGTGTAAGCCTCTTTGTATTTCTTCTGATTGTAGAGCACCTCGGCCAGTATCTCATGGACCATCGGTGTGAGATTTCCTTGGGCGAGGGCTTTCTCGGTCATCGAAAGTGCCTTTTCACTTTGTGATATCCTCCGGCTCAGCATCAGGCTGTAGTGCGCTAGTGTTTCAGGGCTTTTAGGATCAATGGCCAAAGCTGATTCGAAAGCACTCGATGATTTTTCCAGATCTCCTGCTTCATCATATGCGAGTCCCATGATATTCAGAACTGCAATCTTTTGTCCCGCATTTCTTCCAGTCATCATCAAGGCTTCGTTGAGCACTTCAATGGCTTCACGGTAGCGTTCCTTTTTATATAATCCTACACCCGATGTGTAATAGAGGTAGGCCTGATTTGGAAAATTTGAAATCGCCAGATCAGATTGACGGATGAGTTCATCATACGACCGCTGATCGACCAGCATGGCGAGTAATTGCTCCCAGACCGTGTAGACACTTCCGTTCAGCACGGTAGATTGGGTATAAGCTTCAATAGCAGGCTGTCTGCGGCCAAGGATAGATAACACATCTCCATGGATGGCAAATACTTTTGCTTCCTTAGGGTGCGCATTGATCAACTGTCCGGTCAGGCCCACCAAGGCATTACCTAAAACAGTATCCCTTGTTTTTGAAAAATCAACCACATAAGGGATCAGCTCTTTGATCTTGATATCGGGATCAATACCAGGATTGGACATCACTGGTGAAATCGATTTGAGATACCCGACCACATCACCCTCTTGCTTTTCCGAATTGGCCATAGCAAGTTTGGCACGTGAATTTTGCGGATCTATTGCAAGCACATCCTTGTAATATTGCTTTGCTTTTTCTTCCTGTCCGGTCTTGCGGGCGTAGGAGGCTGCGAGAAATTTGTAATCTGTGTTTGCCGGATAGACCACCGTGAGTTTATGCAATGCCGCCATTGCATCATCTGTCCGTCCTAATCCATCAAGCGTTTCAAACCTGGTGCGCGTGATGGATTCTGTAAGACCCCTGTTATTTTCATATTGATCCAATACCTTCAACAAGCGCTCTTCATCACCGGTCTTTTTGCACAGGCTGATCTGCATTTCGTAATAGTGCGCTTTTTCAGGTCGCAGTGCCATCAGGCGGTCATACATCTCCATGGTGGCAAAGAGATCACCGGATTTTTCCCGGATGTCAGCTTCCATCAGCAGGTACCATTCGTTATCCGGTTCGATCCGGATAGCCTTATGGATATAGCTGATTGCATTACTGTAATCACCTGTGGCCGCAAGTGTGCGGGAGAGTTCATAACACGCTGCACTGTTCTGGACATCCTCCTCGAGGATCGCACGAAACAAAGCTTCTGCTTTTTCCCAATCGCCGAGCAGGATATATTTTTTGCCATCGATCAGCTTCTTCTCAATAGTCACTTGGGAGGCGGTAGGCCTGGTGGTCTGGGAGAAAATAGCAGAAGGGCAAACGAGGACAACGCCTGTGAGCACAAGGAAAGTTAAGAATGTAGAGAACCGAAAAATGAAATTCATCCAGGTATATATTGGTAAACCGGCATGTTACAAAACGAATTAAAAACACCTTTCGGTATTTTCAGCAGGAAATCAATCCACTAACGTGAGTTTGAGCATATTGGTTCTGTACTTTTTATGCATCGGCATACTACCCGTATTGATGACGATATCCCCCTGCGCTACCTTCCCGGCGGCAAGAAGGATATTGACACAATCATAGATCGTCTCGTCCGTGGTCGTAAACTTATCATAGAAAAATGTCTGGACACCCCACACCAGGTTGAGCGTGTTGAGGATATCATTTTGCTCTGAAAACACATATATCTTACTGTGAATAGGCCTGTACGAGGAGATCTTGAAAGCCGTAAACCCGGAAGTGGTCATCCCGATGATAGCCTTAGCATCCACATCCTGGGCCATGCGGGCTGCGTGGTAGCACACCGTATCCGACCAAAAGGTCCTTGACTTAGGGGAAGGGATTGAAAACTGTATAGCCGGGGAATAATGCTTTTCAGCCTCCGCGATGATCTTATTCATGGCCTCCACAACTTTGACCGGGTGTTTACCGACCGAAGTCTCGGCACTGAGCATAACGGCATCAGTTCCATCCAACACTGCATTGGCTACGTCAGTAATTTCCGCCCTGGTAGGGCTTGGATTATTGATCATTGAGTCCATCAACTGGGTGGCCACGATGACCGGACGTGAACGCTCGATGCACAGCTTGATGATATCTTTCTGGATCGTAGGCAATTTTTCCATGGCAACTTCTACCGCGAGGTCCCCGCGGGCGATCATAATCCCGTTGGCTTGTTTGACAATCTTGCGGATATTCCGCACAGCTTCAGGCTTTTCAATCTTGGCTATCGTCTTGGCTGGGTGTCCGGCGGCGTCGATAAGCTCCTGCAATTCGATGATATCCTCTGCCCGGCGGACGAAGGATAGGGCAATCCAGTTGACCGGCTGGGTCAGGATAAAATCCAGATCCGCGAGATCTTTTTCGGTAATGCAAGGAATGGAAAGGGCTGTATCCGGCAGATTGACCCCTTTTTTAGAGCTCAGGACACCACCAAAGATGATTTTTAGGCGCACTTCCCTTTGCCTGTCGGTAGAGACTACCTCCAGCACCAGCTTGCCATCATCGAGCAATATCCGCTCACCCGCTTTGACTTCCTTAGGGAAATTTTCATAGCTAATGTACACGCGCTCAGCGGTTCCGGGGCATTTCTCTGTAGTAAATATGATCTCCTTCCCACTTTCGAGAAGGACCTCCTTTGATTCGATATTCCCGATCCTGATCTTAGGTCCCTGGAGGTCAGCGAGGATACCTACATGGAAATCATGCTCCTGGTTGATCCGGAGGATATGGTTGATGACTTCTTTGTGTTCTTCGTGCGTACCGTGGGAAAAATTGAGCCTGAATACGTGAACGCCTTCCTTGGCGAGGGCCAGGAGCACCTCATAATCGGAGCAGGCGGGGCCTACCGTGGCCACAATCTTGGTATTCTGATGCATTTTAGGTTATGTATTTAATGGTCTGATTTTCAAAAATTTCAGGTGCGAAGCTATAACCTCGCTTTTGTTCGTGCAACTTAAGGGCTGGCAGGATAAAATTTTGTTGAGAAATGCCGGAATCCGGAAAGTCGGGATTACTTTTGCACCCGGCCAGGGCAAAACCTTTTGCTTATCGACAATGGCTAGTTTCTTTTGGCACAAAAGCCAATACTTTATTTACTTTTGCAACCTTAATCAAACACAATTTATTATGTCAGACATTGCTGAAAGAGTGAAGAAAATCATCGTTGACAAGTTAGGTGTTGACGAGTCTGAAGTTACATCAGAGGCAAGCTTCACCAATGATCTAGGAGCAGATTCACTGGATACCGTTGAATTGATCATGGAATTTGAGAAGGAATTTGATATCTCTATTCCGGATGAGCAAGCCGAAAACATCCAGACCGTTGGCCATGCCATAGAATATCTGGAGTCCCAGGTTTCTGCATAACCGGAACTTTGGAATTGAACTTTTACTGATCCACAGAGGGGTAACTCCTCTCTGTGGATGTTTTATTTTAGGGATTCCGGAGCCCTGCCAGGTCTTTTAATTTGAACATTCCGGTGTAACTTTAGCCAGCAGAAGGATCGATTTCAATCCTTTCTACCTGGATAAACGTGATTAATACCGGTATTTTAGCCTGAACTGTCACCCTTCAAGGGAGGTTTAGGAGCTAATACCAGGCAAGACCCACCCCCGCGACCAGGATATTGAATACGCATTTTAACAAACATCAACACTGTATGTCGAAAAGAGTAGTCATCACCGGAATAGGCGCTTTAACGCCGATCGGAAACGATATTTCTTCCTTCCTCGATGGTCTTAAACAAGGCGTCAGCGGGGCCGGCAAAATCACCAGGTTTGATGCCACTGGCTTCAGGACGGAGTTTGCCTGCGAGGTCAAGAATTTTAATGCCGAAGATTTCCTCGACAGGAAAGAAGTCAGACGTATAGATCCATTTGCTCAATATGCCATGGTAGTGGCTGATCAAGCCATCATTGATTGCGGTATCAACCTCGAAACGGTTGACAAATCAAGAGTTGGAATCATCTGGGGCAGCGGAATCGGTGGTTTCACCACCTTCGAAGAAGAAATTGAAGGTGCCGGACGTGCAGTGGGCGTACCCAAATACAATCCCTTCCTGATCCCTAAACTGATCGTGAATATCGCCGCAGGCCATATCAGTATCAAGTATGGTTTCTCCGGTGTCAATTTTGCTACGGTATCAGCCTGTGCCTCAGCCAATCATGCGTTGATCATTGCCGCTGACAATATCCGCCTTGGTCGCGTCGACCTGGTGGTATGTGGTGGTTCTGAAGCGGCAGTCACTCGCGCAGGTATCGGAGGTTTTTCAAGCATGAAAGCCCTTTCGACCAGAAATGATGATCCGTTGACTGCTTCCAGACCCTTTGATAAAAACAGAGATGGCTTCGTCCTGGGTGAAGGCGCAGGTGCACTGATCCTCGAATCATATGAATCCGCCAAGGCCAGAGGCGCGAAAATATATGCTGAGCTCCTCGGCTCCGGCATGAATGCAGATGCCTACCATATCACCGCTCCCGAACCAACAGGAAAGGGTGTGATCCAGTGTATGCAGTATGCGATGAAAGAAGCAGGACTCAGCACAAGCCAGATCGACTACATCAATGTGCATGGCACGTCTACTCCACTTGGTGACGTAGCAGAGACACATGCGATACAGTCTGTATTCGGTGATGATGCCTATGGAATCAATATCAGTTCGACTAAGTCCATGACCGGCCACTTACTTGGTGCGGCAGGGGCGATCGAGGCGATTGCTTCCATCCTCTCACTCAACCATAATTTTATACCCCCCACTATCAATCACTTTGAAGATGATCCTGAAATTGATGCCAGGCTCAACTTTACATTTAATGAAGCGCAACAAAGGGATGTTAAAGCAGTGATGAGTAATGGCTTTGGGTTTGGAGGTCACAATACATCGCTTATCTTTGGACGGGTCTGAGACCTTACTATGTGATATCGTGTGATCAGGAAATTCTATAATCATTATCTCTCTTCGGAAAAGCAGTTTGCACGCAGCGTAGCAAACATCGTAGGCTTTACGCCCAGCAACCTGCAGATATTCAAGCAGGCCTTCAGTCACAAATCAGCTTCGGATCCTAAACTCCACACCGTCACCAGCAATGAAAGGCTGGAGTATCTGGGCGATTCGATCCTCAGCACCATCGTAGCAGAATATCTTTTTCAAAAATATCCGAACAGCAACGAAGGCTTCCTCACCAAAATGAGGTCAAAGATCGTCAAACGCAAGACCCTCAACCGTATCGCGGATGACATGGGCATCGATGTCGTCCTCCAGGACAACAATGACACCCGCCTCAGCGAATCGATGAAAGGAAACGCACTGGAAGCATTAGTGGGTGCTATCTATCTTGAAAAAGGCTTTGACAAAACAAAAGATATCGTCGTCAAGAAAATCCTTCGCCGCCACCTCAACATCCAGGAGCTCGAAGACAACGATGACAACTACAAGAGCCAGCTCCTCGAGTTCTGCCAAAAGAATGGCAACGACATCGACTACCGCGTCATCGAGCGCTTCAAGATGGAAAACCGCGATCGCTTCAAGATAGCCGTCTATGTCAATGGCAAAGAGATCGCCAGCGGTGAGGACTTCAATAAAAAATCTGCTGAGCAGAATGCGTCGTTTAAGGCGTTGAAGAGTCTTGGAATTGAAGTATAAGTTTCTTGCCCCCCTTGCCCCCTGAAAGGGGGTAAATATTTCCTGTCCAGAAAAATCATCGAAAGGCCCGCAGGGCCATGCACCCATCTGTTATTTGAAGGCTCCAGCCTTCAAATCAATATTCGTATCCGAGTCCACCAGAAAAATCATTGTGAGGCAGGTTGTGCCTGCCTTGTAACAATCTGACCTGTGAGAGCTGCAACGATTACCTCTAGTTCGCTATTTGAAGTTTTCAAACTTCAAATTATTCGCAAAGCACAGCTTTGCAGACACCAGGACGTCGGTCAACCGACGCCCAACTGGTATGCGGACTGAGGACTGAAGACTGCTAATTCACACCCTCCAGCTTACGCATCTCCTCGTGCAACTTCATCTTATTCGACGCACTCATCTTGACGAGCGGCAATCGCAACTCAGCAGAGGCTAAGCCTTTGTATTCAACTGCTTCTTTAATACCTACAGGATTGCCTTCGACGTACAGCCAGTGATGAAGGTCGAGTAATTTGAAATGATGCTCACGCGCATCTTCCCAACTACCATCCAGTGCTCTGCGCATCATGGTGGAAAAGGTATGCGGAAATGCATTGGCGATCACGGAGATCACACCTTTGCCTCCTACTACGACAGAAGCAAGTGCTGTGGGATCATCGCCGGACAACAAAGTAAAATGTACTGGTGTATCACGCGCGATGGCAGCAGCCTGTACAAGATCTGCAGATGCATCCTTGACGGCGATAAATTTTTCAGATGCATTCGCCAATCGTATGATCGTGGCTGCTGTGATATTGGAAGATGTACGCGATGGTACATTGTAGATGATCAGTGGCAATGGTGATGCTTCCGCCAGCGCCATGTAGTGTTGATAGATTCCTTCCTGTGATGGCTTCACATACGCAGGACTACTTGAGAGTATGGCAGCGATGCCTTTGGTATCAAACGCTCTTAACTTCTCGCAAACCTGTGCAGTGTTGTTGCCACCAAACTGACCTGCGACAATGGGTACCTTGCCAGCAGTGACTTCAATAGTATGTTTGATGATACTTGTTTGCTCTTCGTCTGATAAGCTGGTGGCTTCACCGGTGGTGCCAAGTGATACGATATAATCTACTCCACCGTCGATAACATGATGGATCAATGCAGTCAATGCATCAAAATCTATTGCACCATTCTTGAAAGGTGTAATTAAGGCTACACCAGTGCCTGAGGGGTTAAAATGTGCCATACTATTAAATCTAATAAATCTTCTGCAAGGTATGCATTAGTTCATGGATCCACTCCTTGAGCGTCGCGGATGAACCGGTGTCAAGACACAAGTCGTAGGGGTTGTTATTGACGTGCTGATACCATGGTCCGATCCGAAAAGTTGCTTTGGAAAGGGAGCTGATAAAGTCGAGTGACTTATGATTATGATGAATGGACATATTGATGAGCACATCGAAAGGTTGTTCGATAAACTCATCCACCACCGGACCACGAGGGATCTTCGAAACTTTAGCCAGGTCTGCGGTTGTAAAGAGATCAAAAGGCATCGCTACACCTTCCGCTTTCCCTTCGAGGAATCCCAATATTTTAACCTGGTTCCCATCCTTTCGCAGCTTCTCGGCAAAGGCGATGACCTCATTGCGATCTCCGGGGATACCGGCATCGACGAGAATGCCAAAATGATTTTTACGGTCTTTTTTAAACTGGGGGGAACGCTTGCCGGACTCGCTTAACCTCTTTTTCTTCTCTCTTTCAAAAAAATATGTCCTGATCGGTTGTAGCATATATCCCTTACTTGATCACTGCGTCAAACATGGTTAACGGGAATCTTCGGTGTCAGATTTTACCTGGAAGCGCCCCATCGCAGAATATTTTTCAATCCGCTGATTGATCCGCTCTTCCGGGGTAAATTTCTTGAGCGCCTTGAGCTCTGCTTTGATGTGTTTGGCTAATGCTACGGCCATACCTTCAGGATCATTATGCGCACCACCTAATGGCTCTTTAACAATCCCATCGATCAGCGCAAATTCAGCCATATGATCAGCCGTCAACTTAAGAGCTTCTGCCGCCACTTCTTTATAATCCCAACTACGCCACAAGATCGAGGAGCAAGACTCAGGTGAAATCACAGAGTACCAGGTGTTTTCCAGCATAAATACTTTGTCACCAAGTCCGATGCCCAATGCACCACCGGAAGCTCCCTCACCGATGATATAACATATGATAGGCACTTTGAGCTGGGTCATTTCCATCAGGTTGCGCGCGATGGCTTCAGCCTGACCTCTTTCTTCAGCTTCAAGTCCGGGATAAGCTCCTGGGGTATCTATGAATGTGACAACGGGGATATCAAATTTTTCGGCCAGCTTCATCAGGCGCAGTGCCTTGCGATATCCTTCCGGATTGGCCATTCCAAAATTGCGATACTGGCGCATCTTGGTATTGACCCCTTTCTGATGTCCGATCACGAGTACGGTACGGCCATCAAGCTGCGCAAATCCACCAATGATCGCTTTGTCATCATGCACCAGGCGATCGCCATGCAGTTCGACAAAATTGGTAAACATCTGCTGGATGTAGAATAAGGTGTACGGACGCTCCGGATGTCTGGACAATTGCACTTTCTGCCAACCACTCAGGTTGCCATAGATCTCCTTTTTGGTTTGGATGATCTTGTTCTCCAGGTCCCGTATGGCAGCGCTGACATCTACGTCCCCCTGAGCTTCAATTTGTTTGATTTGCTCGAGCTGGTCATAGAGGCTTTCAAGGGGCTGCTCAAATTCAAGAAACACCATAAGCTGTTGATTGACAAGCCTTAACGCAGGGGTGAATTAAGGTTGGTCGACAAAGGTAATGAAAAAAAAAGGCTGAGGCTGAGGCTAAGGCCGAGGAAAAAAATAAAAGGCGGAAGAGGCAGAAGGGCGGAAGGGGCCTAAGAGCATTTTAAGGTTATTGCCTTTGACCCCGGGGTTGCGCAGCACACAGGGGAAGAGCCCGCAGGGCGAAGGGGCAAAAAAGGCGGAAAAGGCTTATGGGCTTATGAACAATTTCGGCTTAGATGCCAGATGCCAGACTCGCAGATACCAGACTCGCAAGCAAAAGATGCCAGATGCCAGACTCGCAGATGCCAGACTAGTTACTTGTTGATACGAAGCAGCCTCTGGCTGCATGATTCACTCACAATGACGCTCTCACCTGACAACTCACCGCCTCACAACTCACGCCTCACAACTCACAATTCACCCACCTCACAACTCACACTCACTCACAACTCACCAAAATAATCCTTAATCCCACACATCGCGCTCACTGAGCGTCCATAGCTGCTTACCTAGTTCTGGATCCTGGGCTGATTTGAATACCTCTTTGACTTCACTGTATTCCCAATACTTACCACTGACCGACTGGACCTCAGGTGCTGTGGCGCAGAACACTGAGGTACGCGCACCTTCTGCAGGAGTCTGGCCCTTACGTCGTCTGAATTTCCAGGCGAGGGTATGGAGCCAATTGGTGTGCTTGAGTCCGATATCTGTTTTGACCAGGCCCGGAGACACGGCATAGACACTGACGTGTTCATCCGGTTTTTGCTTGTGCAGTTCGAAAGTGAAATAAATATTCGCCAGCTTGGATTGACCGTTTGATTTGAGTCCGTGATAATTTTTTGAATATCCCGGATCTTCAAGATTGATTTTTCCATAAGAATGCGCATTGCTGGCTACATTGACCACCCTTGCAAACTTAGCCTTGCGAAGGGATGGATACAGCAAGTGTGTCATCATGAAATAACTCAGATGGTTGGTCGCAAAGACGGTTTCAATTCCTTCGCTGGTCAGGACATGATCTGACATCCAGGTACCCACATTGTTGATTAAGCCATCGATGACCGGATGTTTTTCAGATATCGCCTTGGCAGCACTGCGCATATCTCCGAGCAGGCTCAGGTCCGCGATATAATTTTCAAGATCTGCATCCGGATGCGTGCTCCGGATATCCGCCATGGCTGTCTCGCCTTTCTCTTTCGTACGTGTGATCAATAACACCTTCGCTCCTTGCGCTGCAATTGCCCTGGACGTTTCCAGCCCGATTCCGTGGTTGGCCCCGGTCACTACATATATTTTCTTGCTCACTGTCTTTTCCTTTGAATATGGCTGCAAACCTAATGAAAAGGTGGAACAGGCTTAGGAGGTGAGAGGATTAGAAGTTTAGGGAGAGGCACAGGGTCGTCGTGGAATTTGAAAGCATGAGTTGATGATAGGTCGTTTAAAATGTCTCTTTAGCCTCTTTAGCCCTTAAGCCCCTTTGGCCCTTCCTAAATTTTCGCACGGAGTACACGGAGTGCACGGAGAGACAATTTACAAAACTCCAGTCCTTCCCCCATCAACCGTAATCTGCGTTCCGGTAATGTACGCCGCCGCAGGCGTAGCAAGAAAAGCCACCGCAGCAGCAATTTCTTCTGGTTTGCCAAAACGTTTCATTGGAATCTCAGCAAGCATTTCCGCCTTGACGTCCTCTGTGCTTTTGCTTTGTTTGGTTGCTTTATTCACCACAATAGCATTCAACCTTTCTGTCTCCGTTGCCCCTGGCAACACATTGTTGACCGTGATATGATACGAAGCTAATTCATTGGCCAGCGTTTTTGACCAATTAGCGACGGCAGCCCTGATCGTATTTGAGACGCCCAGGCCATGTAAGGGTTGCTTGACCGAAGTTGAAATGACATTGATGATCCGGCCATAAGCGACAGATTTCATGCCGGGCACAACGAGCTGAGCGATAAGATGATAGGCCAACAAATGTTGCTCAAATGCCTGTTTGAAAGCAACGATATCAGCATCCAAAATCGATCCGGCTGGAGGGCCTCCGGTGTTATTGACCAGGATATGGATTTTTTTCTGCGTAGTGAGCCCAAAGATCTTCTGGTGCAGATCCTCATGGTTGGTCATATCGGCTATGATAAAATCATGCTCCTGGCCCGACTCATGATGCAAGGCAGAGAGGGCATCCGCAAGAGAGGCCGGATTTCTAGCCAACAGGGTCACATTGGCTCCAAGGCGTGACAATTCTATAGCAGATGCTTTACCTATTCCGCTGCTGCCACCGCAAACCAGGGCGTTTTTACCTTTGAGATTCAGGTCCATAGTGCATTATGTTATTTTTACTCCCGCAAGGGCATTCCGGGCTGCTTTTTGGAATGACTACCTTCGTGGAACCAATATAGAGACTTATGTCGCAAGATATGATCATTGCCGCTGATCGCGCCCAACCGCTGGGCAGATACCCCCACACCCGAAGGGTAGGCTCGTGGGTTTTTGTCTCCGGCACCAGCTCCCGAAGACCGGACAACTCTTACGCTGGGGCAGAACTTACCCCCGCCGGTGAGTGGCAATTGGACATCAAAGTCCAAACAAAGTCAGTGCTCGAAAATATCCTTCATTACCTTCAATTGAACGGCGGCGATCTCAGTCACCTGGTCGATGTCACCGTTTTCCTGAAAAACATGGCTGACTTTGATGCCTACAATGAAGTATATAATTCCTTTTTCCCTACGACCGGACCTTGCAGAACTACAGTTGAAGTATCGGCACTACCAAGGCCGCAGATTTTAATTGAAATAAAAGGCACTGCATTCATCGAAGAAGTATAAGAACAAGTCAATGATGCATTCTAACCTTGGAATTTTAATCTGGTCCCTGAGCTTGCCGAAGGGAAGGAAAAATGACTATTCCCCCCTTCACGCCGCCCTCTTCGCGCGCGAAGAGGCGGCGTGGAGAGAGTACTTCACTGTGTACCCTTCGACAGGCTCAGGGACCAACTAATCTGCGAAAATCTATTTTAAAATACATCTGCGCAATCTGCGTTCAAAAAATACTAAAATGTCTGAAAAATTTACCTCCGTCCACTACCACTCCTATCTCGAACTGGACAAACTCCTCAACGCTCAAAACCTGCGATCGGCAGCTCTAGAAAAAGTACCTGCCCATGATGAGATGCTCTTTATCATCATGCACCAGGTGTATGAGCTCTGGTTTAAACAAATCATCCACGAAATCAAATCAATCGCCGTGATGTTTGAAGGCGACCTGATGGATGAGCGTGAAATATCCACAGCCGTAGCACGTCTCGAGCGTATCATTGAAATCCAGAAACTACTGATCGAGCAGATCAATGTAATGGAGACCATGACCGCTATGGATTTCCTGGACTTCAGGCAATACCTGTTTCCTGCCAGTGGATTTCAAAGCCTGCAATTCAGGATCGTGGAAAACATGCTGGGACTGAAAGAAGAACAACGACTGACTTACAACAGCATGCCATATGATGTAGTATTCTCCGGCAAGCAAAAAGAGATCCTGAAAGAAAGTATGGACAACAAATCCTTACTTACACTAGTGATTGACTGGCTCGACCGCACACCTTTCCTGGAATTCGACAAATTCAATTTCCTCGAATCCTATAAGAAGGCGGTCGAAAGCATGGTACAAAAAGAAAAAGACGCGATCAATGCTTCCGATATCCTGAGTGAAGAAACTAAAAAACAAAGATTGACGATGGTAGGTGATACGAGCACATACTTTATGGCAGTATTTGATCCAGCCAAGTTTGAAGAAATGCGCGAGCGTGGTGAAGTCAAGTTCTCCTACAAGGCGATGCTTGCTGCACTCTTTATCTTCCTGTATCGTGATGAGCCCATCCTGCAACAGCCGTATCGTTTTCTTTCGCGCCTCATGGATATCGAAGAGATGCTCACGCTTTGGCGCAACAGGCATGCCCAGATGGTCTTACGCATGATCGGTCGTAAGACGGGAACCGGAGGCTCCTCAGGACATCAATACTTGAAGGCTACTGCACAACAACACCAGATATTTACTGATCTCTATCAGGTAGCTACTCTGCTGATTCCAAGATCTGATCTGCCTACCCTGCCTGAAGATCTCAGAAAACACTTGAGCTTTCACTTTTCATCCAAATGAAACAATACAACCACTTTATAAACGGGGAATATAGACCTTCTCTCCATGGAGGTACTATGGACATCATCAATCCGGCAACCGGCAAAAAATATGCGACCCTTGCATCTGGTGATGAAGCGGACGTCAAACTTGCCTACACTGCCGCAAACAATGCTGCAGAATCCTGGGCCTGCACTCCACTTCCTGAGCGACAAAGGATCCTCCAAAAGATCGCTTCGCTCATCGAAGAAAAATCGGATCAACTCGCCGAAGCTGAGATGCTGGATACCGGCAAACCAATCTCATTGGCCCGTCGTCTCGACATCCCGCGTGCTGCATCAAACTTTTCATTTTTCGCTGCAGCGGCTTCACAACTAGCATCTGAATCACATTATATGCCAGGGCAGGCATTAAATTACACGTTGCGCCAACCCATTGGCGTCGTCGGTTGTATTTCACCATGGAATCTCCCACTCTACTTATTCACATGGAAGATAGCTCCAGCCCTCGCAGCAGGAAATACTGTCGTCGCAAAACCTTCTGAGCTCACACCCGTCACTGCGGCTATGCTCGGAGACATATGCAATGAAGCGGGTCTACCCGCAGGAGTATTAAACATCATCCATGGCACCGGCCCTGCTGTCGGCGAAGCCATCGTCAGGCATGAAGGCATCAAAGCCATTTCCTTTACAGGAAGCACCACTGTCGGAAAACGAATTGCAGGTATTTGTGCAGAACAATTAAAAAAATCATCACTCGAACTCGGTGGTAAAAATCCGGTCATCATCTTCGCCGATTGCGATTATGAAGAGATGCTGGAGACCACCATCAGATCTTCGTTCAGTAACCAGGGACAAATTTGTCTGTGCGGCTCAAGGATACTAGTACAGAAAAGTATCTACGAAAAATTTGTCGCTGATTTTACCCGTCGTGTGAAAGAAATGAAGATCGGTGATCCTTCATCACCTGACACAGAGGTAGGTGCATTGATATCCGAAGGGCACTTACAAAAAGTACTTTCATACATCGACCTCGCCCAAATGGAAGGCGGACGAATCGAATGCGGAGGAAAGCAATTGCACATGCCCGTTCCAAATGAAGGTGGCTATTTTGTAGAACCTACCATCATCACAGGGCTAGTGCAAAACTGTCGCACTAATCAGGAAGAAATATTCGGACCTGTCGTCACCATCATGCCATTTGAAACAGAAATGGAAGCGATCGCACTGGCCAATCAAACCTCCTATGGCCTGGCCTCTGTCGTCTGGACCAATCATCTCGCCCGCGCACATCGAGTTGCAGGTGCATTACAGACAGGCATCGTGTGGATCAATTGCTGGCTCCTCCGTGACTTGCGCACCCCATTTGGTGGCGTCAAGCAATCAGGTATCGGCAGAGAAGGCGGATGGGAAGCGATAAAGTTTTTTACGGAAGCGAAGAATGTAACTGTCAGGTATGAACACTAGAAACAGCTTATCAATAGAAAGGCTTATAAGCTTATCAAAGCTTATAGGCTTATAAAAAAAAGCTTATGGCTTATATTAACTCTACAAACTAAAATAAGCTTATAAGCTTCATAAGCCTATAAGCTTCAATATTACTCGAAGATCACTGAAACAGCATCATCATAATCAAAGCAACTCACATTGAAAATCGACATACATACCCACATCATGCCGCGCGATATCCCTCGCTGGGTGGAGAAATTTGGCTACGGCAAATTTGTGCATCTCGAAGATTGCGGTGATTGCAGGGCGAGAATGATGGTGGGCGATAAATTTTTCAGGGAAGTTGAATCCAACTGCTGGGATCCGGTCGTCCGCATGCATGAATGCGATACACATGGCGTGCACAAACAAGTGCTATCAATCATTCCTGTTTTGTTTTACTATTGGGCAAAGGGAAATGATGGATTAGAAACCAGTCGCTTCTTTAACGATTATATCGCAGAGGTGGTCAGCAGGCATCCGGATCGATTTATCGGCCTGGGTACGATACCCTTACAGGATCCGCAACTGGCGATCCAGGAGATGGAGCGCTGCATCAAAGAACTCGGCATGGTCGGTGTCGAGATCGGATCGCATGTCAATCAATGGAATCTCAATGATCCTGCTTTATTTCCGTTCTATGAAGCAGCAGAGAGACTGGGTGCATGCATTTTTGTACATCCTTGGGAGATGATGGGATCGGATGACATGGCCCGCTACTGGCTACCTTGGCTGGTCGGTATGCCGGCGGAAACAAGCAGGGCGATTTGCTCTATGATCTTCGGAGGTGTGTTTGAAAAATTTCCAAACCTGAGAGTAGCCTTCGCACATGGTGGTGGCTCATTTCCTGCGACAATAGCGCGCATCGAACATGGTTTTAATGTAAGACCTGATCTCTGCGCTATTGATAATGACAAATCACCACGTTCGTATCTCGGAAAATTCTGGATCGACTCTCTCGTGCATGATGAGCGAATCCTCGATTACCTCATCGACCTTGTTGGCGCTGACAGGATTGCGTTAGGCAGTGATTATCCTTTTCCGCTTGGAGAAGACTCTCCAGGCAAACTGATCGAACACATGCCGTATAGTGATCACACCAAGGAATGGCTGCTATATAAGTCTGCAATGCAATGGATGAATATAAAATTGTGAGTTGTGATTGTGAATTGTGAGTGAATAAAAGCGAACTCTATTATCTATCTTGATTTTCCAAAAAAAACTCACAACTCACAATTCACAATTCACAATTCACAACTCACAATTCACAACTCACAACTCACAACTCACTCACAACTCACAACTCACAACTCACTCACAACTCACAACTCACAACTCACCATAATGACATCAGGCCAATACCGCGATCAATTTCACATCCCGCAAGTCAATGGAAAAGACTCCATCTATCTCTGTGGCAACTCCCTGGGACTGCAACCAAAAAAGGTAAAAGAATATGTCAATGAAACCCTGGAGGACTGGGCAAGCCTCGGCGTTGAAGGACATCTGCATGCACGTCATCCATGGCTTCCCTATCATGAGTTTCTGACACAATCGACTGCAAGACTTGTCGGAGCAAATACAAGTGAGGTGGTAGTCATGAATTCATTGACCGTGAATCTCCACCTGTTAATGGCCTCGTTTTACAAGCCTACACCTGACCGTTATAAGATTCTCATTGAAAGCGATGCATTTCCTTCTGACCGATATGCTGTGGCTTCACAAGCCAAATGGCATGGGTATGACGAAGAGGATGCTATAATATTGTGGCGACCAAAACCAGATCAGCATCTGGTGGATCTGGAAGAGCTTGAAGATATTTTGCGAGTTGAAGGCGAACAAATAGCCATGATAATGGTCGGAGGTGTGAACTACTATACGGGCCAATACCTCAACATACCTGAGATCACACGATTAGGTCACGAGCATGATATCATTGTTGGATTTGATCTGGCACATGCCACCGGCAACGTTGATATGAAGTTGCATGACTGGGATGTGGATTTTGCGGCGTGGTGCAGTTACAAATACCTCAATTCAGGCCCTGGAAGTCTGGGAGGTATTTTTATCCATGACCGCCATGGAGAAGATCTGTCTGTTCCGAGATTATCCGGTTGGTGGGGACATAATAAAACGACCCGTTTTCGCATGCGTGATGAGTTTGATCCGTTGCCAGGTGCAGAAGGTTGGCAGTTGAGCAATCCGCCCATTCTTCCTATGGCTGCGATTCGGGCTTCGATGGAGTTGTTTGACCAGGCGGGCATTCAGCAATTACGTAAGGCATCTCGTGGAACAGTACAGTATCTATTCGATGCATTGAGCACTTCAGAAAAAATAAAAATCCTCACTCCTTCAAATCCGGATGAACGTGGTAGCCAGCTATCCCTCCTCGTCGAAGAAGATGGCAGGCAATTATTTGATCATCTCACCAAACAAGGGGTGATTGCGGATTGGCGGGAACCCAATGTGATCCGCATTGCTGCAGCACCGTTATACAATACGCTGGAAGATGTTGAACAATTTGTCAGCCTGGTTGAATCCTATAAGTAAGAAATATTTCTCTCTCCGATTGCAAATGAAATAACGTTGAAGCTTCAACCTAAAAAAGAACATCCAAAAGAAAAAACCCGTCTGCATCCGCGTAACAAGCATCGCGAGCGATATGATTTCAAGCAACTGATTGCTGTTTGCCCGGAGCTCGCTCCATACGTTACGCTCAATAAGTATGACGATGAATCTGTAGATTTCTTTAATCCGGACGCCGTCAAAATGCTGAACAAAGCATTGTTGGCCGCATACTACGATATCGGTTACTGGGATATTCCTGAAAACTATTTATGTCCTCCTATTCCAGGCAGGGCAGATTATATCCATACGATCGCAGATCTCCTGGGTAGTCAGCAGTATGGGAAAATTCCAACAGGTGAAAAGATCAAATGTCTGGACATCGGGGTGGGTGCTAATTGCGTGTATCCAATCATCGGTGTCAAAGAATATGGTTGGTCATTTATCGGCAGTGATATCGATCCGGTCGCTATTGCATCCGCACAAAAGATCATAGACGAAAATGCGATCCTCCAGGGAAAGGTTGAGTTGAGATTACAACCCAATGCTGAAGATATCTTTAAAGGCATCCTCCAAAAGGATGAGCTTGTTGATCTTACGATCTGTAACCCTCCATTTCATGCTTCGCTGGCGGAGGCCCAGGCAGGCACGTTGCGTAAATTAACCAACCTGACAGAGAAGAAAACAACAAAACCAATCCTCAATTTTGGTGGCCATCCAAATGAATTGTGGTATGAAGGTGGAGAAAGAGTCTTTGCCGCAAATATGATCATGCAGAGCAAGGAATTTGCTTCGAATGTATTTTGGTTTTCTACATTGATCTCCAAACAAACGCATCTCAAGATGGTGTATGCGGAGTTACGCTATGCAGAAGCTGTTGATGTCAAAACCTTTCCAATGGGACAGGGCAACAAGTCCAGTCGGCTTGTTGCGTGGACATTCCTTTCACCGGATGCCCAAAAAGAATGGGTGAAGGCAAGGTGGCAGGAATAGCCATTTCCTTCGATCGTCTGCGCAATGGTCGATTGTTTATATTTACTCCACTATGTATAATATCCATGATGGTTTCATATTCGCTCTCCTCCCGCTTATTTCTCTGTTTAGCATCATCCCTTCTTTGAAAGCGCAGGCTGCAAACGACATCGTCTATGAAGTTTACATCCAATCCTTCTGCGACAGCAATGGAGATGGCATTGGTGATTTACCTGGCCTCATTTCAAAACTTGATTATATCCAGGATCTGGGGGCAAACACGATTTGGATGATGCCTTTACATCCATCTCCTTCCTATCACAAGTATGATGTCATAGATTATTATTCCATTGACCCCACCTTTGGCACCATGGCGGATATGGACCTCCTCATCGCTGAAGCGACGAAGAGGAAGATGAAAATCATCCTGGACCTTGTCATCAATCATACATCATCCGAACATCCATGGTTTATCGCTTCCAGGTCATCACCAGATAGCCCCTATCGTGATTACTATGTCTGGAAAGACTTTGATTCTGTAAAGGATGAAATCCATAAAAAGACAACCACCTTCGATTCCGACAACCTCACTCAATGGCATAAATGGGAAGGGCAGGAAGACCGCTACTATGGATTCTTCTGGAAAGGAATGCCTGACCTGAATTTTGATCATGCTCCGGTGCGGGAAGAGATTTATAAAATCGGTAAGTTCTGGATCGACAAAGGCATTGATGGCTTCCGCCTTGATGCGGCCAAGCACATCTATCCGGATGACCGCTTCGATGACACCCGCTCATTCTGGGAAGAGTTTACAAAAGAAATGCGGGCTATCAAACCGGATATCCAGATCATTGGTGAGGTATGGTCGGATTCGATGACCCTTTCAACTTTGTTTAAAGGACTGCCTTCCTTATTCAATTTCGAATTGACCAAATCCATCCCAGAGTGCATTCATGCTGCCGATGCCGGGCGCTTGATTGAGCCGTATCTCAACATCATCAAGGCGTATAAATCTGCAGGTGTTCCTTTTGAAGATGCCATCCTGCTTTCCAATCACGATATGAACCGGATTCGCTCCACGCTCGGAGGTGATCTGCAAAAAGCCAAACTTGCCGCTGCGATCTTGTTGACTTTACCGGGCACGCCATACATTTATTATGGTGAGGAAATTGGCATGCTCGGCATCAAACCTGACATCCATCTTCGCGAACCATTTCTTTGGGAAGAAGATCCATTAAAAGATACCCGATGGCAAAAATCCACCTACTCCGTTCGACCGGATGTAGAGTCACTTGAGATTCAAATGTCTGATCCAAATTCCATCTACCATCATTATAAAAAATGGATTTCGCTCCGCAACAATCACCCCGAACTTTCCAACGGCACACCTGTGTTCCAAAACCTGCAAAACAATTCAATACTCGCCTGGATCATACAGGAAAAGAAAAAAACCCTCTGGGTCATCCACAATCTCAGTGGTGTTGAAATCAGTTTGCCTTTCAAGGATAAGGCTGATATCGTGTCGGAAGGAAAACAAGTGCACGTGGATGATGATATTGTTATCGCCGCCTTCTCTTCGGTCTTAATCCGCATGGGGAATTAAAGGTGAATTTTTCGCGCAGAGACGCATAGACGCAATTAAATTATCACCAATTTAGGGGGATCGTTCGTCAGAACGAGGGGGGAAAGGCCGCAGAGACGCAGTAAATTGTTTGTCTGAAAAATGGTAAATGGTGTTGACGGTTAGCAGTGCGTAGTGAGTGTCTCGCAGTCGGAGGCGACTTCGTATCAACAAGTCAGGAGTCTGGTATCTGCGAGTCTGGCATCTGACATCTTGCCTTCGCCTCAGCCTTAGCCTCAGCCTCAGCCTTTTTACACTCTTCAAGTTTTTTGTCCCACGGCCACCTGATGTCGGGATGGTCTATCAGCATTCACCAGCGAAGCCCTTGTGTACTCAATATCCTCCAGTAGCCTCTTGACATCCTTGTTCTTTGTATCAAACTTCTGGATTGACTTCGCAAGTGTCTCTGCCTTGGTCAAAATCCTCGAGCCAGCAATACGCAAGCGCCTGATTGTAAAGGCAGATATGTTTGAGTTTTTTCTGATCCTTATTGCCGGTATTGTATTTCTGTGCTGACGAGGCATAAAATTCAAGGGCGGGCTGTGCCTTGGTCTTAACAGCATCGAGACTCTTGTCTGCATCCATCAGTTGAAATGCAGCTACCATGATCTCCGCGTTTTTTTGAAAACGTTCATAGTCCGGATGGCTTTTTTTACCGATGGCAGCAAACTTGATTTTGTCATTGATCAACTGGAATCCGAAGTTGTCATTGATCAGGTCCGATATCGTATTCATCCCTTCCTTCATCAGGTCCTTTTGTAAGTCAGACAATTTTGTTTTTCGCTGGATGCGCCAATAGGAATCGAGATCACTCATACTGCTATAGGTAGATGAGGTCCAACTCCGGGTATCAGACATGGTGAAAACATACTTGTCAATGAGTGTCTTCCCTTCCTTATTAAAGACCTGGAGGCCCATTGGCTGACTGTATTTTACCGTCATGCTATAGGTGTACCTGACTTGTTCAACTCCATTCTTATCCTTTGTCTTGTTTCGGTTGGTGTTCCTCAACTCACTCCAGACTATAAACTCCCCGACGGTAGCCGTGATCTCCACGTCCGGATTTTTATTCACCTGCTTATAGCCCTCCAGTTTGAGATAGGTATCAATGAGATAGGACTCCGTAAATCCGCTTTTAGAAAGCTCCGTAAAGGACATATCCAGGTTGGAACTATAGGTGGTATATTCTTTGGGTAGCGGGTAATCAGGCATGCGGTAGTATTCCACCGGCGCTGATTCGGAGGAAATAGAAACGGATTGGGCCTTCACACATGTTATCGATGTAAGCAGTAATAATAAGAAGGTAGTTTTTCATAGGGTAGTGGCTTTCATAAAATAGAAACAATAATTAAAATTATGGATTTCTGATCAACACAGCATTACTGACCTTGAGGACCTTTCAGACCATTCCGTCAAAGCATACCTAAGGCATGGTACGCTGTGCATGGAAAAAAGAAATTTCCGTTGACCTTGCCGTTTTTCCTATCTTTTCCGCATGTCTTCACATGTCATCATCACCGGCGCCGGACTTTGCGGCACCTTGCTGGCTCTCCAGCTCGCTCACCGCGGCCATAAAATTACTTTACTTGAAAAACGGGGCGACCTGCGCAAAGAGGCCATGTCTGCCGGCAGGTCGATCAACCTTGCCTTGTCTGACCGTGGCCTCGCCGCGCTTGACCTCGTCGGCCTCAAACAGAAAGCCCTCGACATTTCGATCCCCATGCTCGGGCAGGATGGTGCATATCAAAGGAGGGGGCACCACCATGCTGCTTCCCTATAGCGGCCGGGAAGGAGAATATATCCAATCCATCTCCCGTCCCGGATTGAATGCGCTGCTCCTCGATGCCGCCAGCGATCACCCTTCTATTGATATTCATTTCAATTATGGCGTGCAATATGCTGATGTCAAAAGTGCCAGGGTCATAGGCACTGTCGGAAATACAAAAGAAACCTTTGACTTTACAGGAGATGTGCTGATCGGGACAGATGGTGCAGGCTCAGAAGTCAGAAACGGATTCTCGCAGATCGGCTCCACCATTCGCTTTAATTACAGCCTTCAATGGCTCGACCATGGATACAAGGAACTTGAAATCCCTGCCGGACCAAATGGTTCCTGGCTCATCGAGAAAAATGCATTACATATCTGGCCGCGCCAAAGTTTTATGGTCATTGCCTTGCCTAATCTCGATGGAAGTTTTACCGTGACATTGTTCCTGGCCTTTGACAGCACACCGGGATTCAATCAATTACAAACCGACAAGGAGATCCTTGATTTTTTCAATGATCAGTTTCCGGACCTCGTCGCGCTGATGCCTGATTTGGTGCAGGATTTCAAAATGCATCCAACAGGCGCATTAGGTACAGTGAAGTGTGGTCCGTGGAATACAGAAAAATCACTGCTGATGGGTGATGCTGCCCATGCCGTAGTCCCCTTTTATGGCCAAGGCATGAACTGCTCCATGGAAGATGTATTGAAACTTGATTATTGCCTGGATGAAGTCAATGAAAACTGGTCAAAGGCATTCGACTTGTATTACGCAGGAAGGAAAAAAGACGCGGATGCCATCGCGGATCTTGCCGTGGAAAATTATTACGAAATGCGCGATCATGTCGACAATCCGGATTTCATAGCGAAGCGCGCTATCGAAATGAAACTGGAAAAGAATTTCCCGGGTTATGCCTCCAAGTATAACCTGGTTACTTTCTGCGAAGATGTACCGTACTCCGTCGCGAAAGAAAAAGGAAATAAGCAAGACAAGTGGCTGCTCGAATACTGCAGCAAAGAAAATACAGCAAACCTCAGTGATGAAGATTTGAACAAGATCTATCATGCACTAAAAGAAATAAAAGTAAATACCTAGATCTACTCTTCGTATTCATCCTGATGAGGTATATGCTTTCATATTTTTAAAAACCTCCTCACCTGACTTATGTTTGCTTGTCTAAGTTCAAATAAATACGATCCCGCTGTTACACCTATTTGATCAAGTAGTATTTCAAAAGGAGATTTGTATACAGAGGTCATCTCATGAGTCCAGACAAGGCGGCCTGACCAATCATAAATGTTAATTGAGGCAGGCAATTCAAGTTGCTCAGTCACCATCCATAATGACCCTTTTGCCGGATTCGGATACAGGAATAAACCAGATTTCGCTTCAAGCTCTTCAGAAGCAGTGGCCAAAATATGGAGATTAAAAAACACTGAATCCCGGCTACAAGAATTTTCAACCCACAACTTAATCGGATATACTCCACTCTCCTCCTCTACCAGGATTAATGTGTCATGACTGACAATACTTTCATCATTAAACTGCCACAAAACAATATCAGCCTCAGGACCAGTATAAATACAATAGTATAATGAATCGAATATAGCAACTGAGTAATCCGGAATAGGAGGATCCTGAACGGATAGTGTATCTACAAGGATCCTGGCGGCTTCTCCAATGGCATTAAATGCGGTGAGCGATACATCAAACAATCCAATAACCGGGTAGACCACCTTTACAATGGAATCACCTGAAAATCCGGGGCTTCCTCCATCGAATACCCAAACTAAAGAGTCAATCCAACCGGTCGAAATGCTGGTATAGGTAATCGTATCCATTCGACAAAATGCATAATCTGAAACAGTAAACCTGGGTTCAGGAGGTTTTCGTATAAAAAGAACTTCCTCCTGCAAGGTATCTGAGCCACAATCATTTGATACAATCAAGGTGATCAAATGAATTCCTTCGCTTTCAATGGTCAACGTATCATTTTCAGTAATGGGTCCGGAATCAATCTGCCAGTATGCTTTATCTAAAGGATCACCAGGATAAATGCAATACGAAAATGAATCAGAAGCCACTGTAGAAAAGGATGCCACGGGTACATCCAGCACCTGTATGGAATCCTTCCAGAGCAAACTACGCTCTCCTAGCGGATTGAAAGCAGAGAGTGATACGTCAAATCTGCCTGCTTCCAGATATACCACACTGACGATTGAGTCATTGGCATTGCGTGGATCCCCACCTTCGAAAAACCAAGCCAGGGAATCTAAATACCCGGTAGTGAGACTTGGAAATGAATAGTATCACCCCGGCATATGATGGATGATGAGGTCGCTATCAGCGGATTTGGCAAACTTCTTACAAAGAAAATCTCTTCTTTAATCGTATCTGATCCACAAGGATTAGTTACGATCAGCGTCACGAGATAGGGACCCTCTTTCTCATATGCATGGACTGGTTTGAGGAGTTTGCTTGAAGTGCTATCGCCAAAATCCCAGAAAATGGAATTGATTTCATCTGCTGGAGTAGTCTGATTAAAATGAACCTGCCCATTTATAGTTTCCCACTCTATTTCTGCTAAAGGCGGTCGTTTAAAAACTTAAATATGACATAGAACTGACCGATCATTTGACGGGGGAACTGAAGGCCTGAATCCATCCATCATAGACAATAACGTTACTACTCTGCTGTTCAGGGAAGAGTGTAAGGATATCATTTGGTGTAATACCGACGAAAGAGGAGTTATCACCTGGGCCTTCGAGTGAATATTTCCAAAAGGCAACATTGCCCAAGTGGGGCCCAAGCAAATTCAAAGGCAGTACAATTGAATCCGGATAGCAGGCGTATAAAATAGTATCCGGGTAGAGAAATACTGGTTGGAGATTTGGCATGCCACACACTACACTCAATCGTTTAAAGCCATATGGATCGTATATCCCATCATTGTTATCAGTCCACGCTCCTACTGTATTTTCCATAAACGGAAACATCGCTAGTGTCAAATCAATATCCACCTCTGGATCACAATAGTCAATTTCATCACTCACCATCATGGAGAAGTCAAACATCCATTCCATTTGTGTAGGACTGCATGATCCACCATCTCCCCAATCATATCGTATGGGTGGGCCAGGAATATTACATGACCCATTTATCCCATAGCAAAACCAACCAGGTGGGAGTTCTTCGCCGGGATTTGCATCCCAACAAGGTGAGCAACACCCACCATATATATCCTCTGCATAATCAGGTACAAATGGATCAAAAATCGTACTCTTTAGACCTCCTCTAACACCAAAAAGCTGATCCTCAAAAAATCCAGTTTTCAAATGGTCACTATACTTATGGTAGCTTACGTCATCCGTAAACCAATCCCATGTAGTTGGCCAATAATTTCCATTACCAGGTTGTCCCATGGGTTGGCCATTGAGGTACGAGCTCGAGGAAAGATCATAATAAGAATGCTCCGACCGACTACGCGCAAAAACCGGGACCAGCCCCTGAAACCAGGAACAGGATCCATGCGCATCCTGCCATTGACTTACAGTGGTAGATAGATACAAAAGTTCACCTTGAAAATAAGGACCTTCGAGCGGGCCATTGTATTCGCGCCATTCGACTTTCGGTGTACCTACTTTCATTTGTTTAACCTCCTGAAACGCTGCCAAATCATTTATGCATAGGGTAAACGTCCCTTCACCTGCATCAATGCTTGTCACCGCCAAGACGTACTCAGCACTTCCCAAATTAAGTCCAATCCATTCTGCCTTCCCATCCACGCCCTCCAGCCATTCGATTGGTATCAGGTCTTCGCATGTAGTTGATTTTTGAAACAGACGCAAGACAGGCCAGGCGATCGTTTCACTGCGAAAATGTATATTCACGAACGTGGAAAATCAAAAATCCCGAAAGAATACCACATGGTTGGAAACAACGAAACATCAAAAACTCTTCATGAAGAGGATCAGGTTGCGCCCCATCTATACTGTCTTCAATACAAAAAAAGGTTCCAGAAAATGCATCAAGCGGCAACTGGGTAGCCATTTCACATTTATCATTGACAGGTTGTGCATAGATGGTAGATTGCATCCAGGGAAGACTCCCGCTTAATAAGATTAGCAGGAAAGCCTTACAAAACTTAGAGCGCAGAGGGAGATGGTCGGATTTCATGCTAAATTGGCTTATTGCGTTTACTATATGATTCATAAACTCGCCCATTCGCTGCCAGCGCCTGCTCTTCCATTTTGGCATTTCCTTAAAGTTATTGAATTTTCCTTCGCCGCCTCTCGACTGACGCCTCTCGAAATCCGATTATTGGGCCAATGCCGAAGGCAAGCCCAAAATTTATTAATTTTATTCCATGATACGCAGACCCTTCAACTTACAAGCCTGGATAGATGAGCATCGTCATGAGCTCAAGCCACCGGTAGCTAATCGCAACCTCTACCACGATGCCGGCGATTATATCGTCATGATCGTAGCCGGCCCAAATGCCCGAAAGGATTATCACTTTAATGAGACAGAAGAGTTGTATTACCAGATTGAGGGTGATATCAATGTCCGGATCCAGGAAGATGGAAAAGCGGTAGATATTCCAATCAAACAAGGAGAGATGTTTTTGCTCCCGGGAAATACACCGCATAGTCCTATGCGTCCGGAGGGCACCATTGGCCTGGTCATTGAATTGAAGCGGAGCGAAAATGAAAATGATGGATTGATGTGGTTTTGCGAAAAATGCAATACCAAACTGCACGATACCCGTTTTCACTTGACAGATATTGAAAAAGATTTCCTCCCGAGGTTTAAAGAATATTATGCTTCTGAAGAAGCCCGCACTTGTCCCAACTGCGGCCATATCATGGAAGCAGATCCGAGATTTGTGAGCTAAAACAAAGGCGAAGGCGAAGGCTGAGGCGAAGGTGATAACTGAAGACTGGCAAACTCTTCGGATATTGCACGCCAATTGATGAAAAAGACCTACTTCGCTTCAGATTTTCACCTGGGTATCGATGGTGCGCAGACCAGCATTGAGCGGGAAAACTCATCGTGGAATGGCTTGATGGTGCTGCATCGGATATGCAAGCCCTTTACCTGGTCGGGGACGTATGGGACTATTGGTTTGAATACGGCCAGGTCATTCCAAAAGGATATTCAAGGCTTTTAGGTTGTATCGGTCGGTTGAGAGATGCCGGCATACCTATCTATTATTTTACCGGCAATCACGACATGTGGATGTTCCGATACCTGACCGATGAGTTTGGTATCCCTATCTACCGCGAACCGGTAATACATACCATTGACGGAAAGAAATTCTATATCGGTCATGGAGATGGCCTGGGGCCGGGTGATCATGGCTATAAAATGATTAAGAAAATCTTTGCCAATCCGGTCAGCCAATGGTTGTTTGCCAGGATACATCCGAATACCGGACTAAAGCTGATGAAGTTCTTTTCAGGCACCAGTCGGCAGCATACAGAAGTGGAAACTTTCCTCGGACCGGAAAAAGAATGGCTCATTCAATTTGCGCGAATTACTCAAGAAAGAGGATATCGATTATTTTGTCTTTGGCCACCGCCATCTGCCTATCGATTTTGACCTGGGCATCAAAGGGGCCAGGTATATCAACCTCGGAGACTGGCTAAAGTATAACTCCTATGCGGTATGGGATGGCACTTCCTTAACACTGTCTTATTACAAAACACAAGGGTAAAATTTCCAGTCATGGAATTTTTACCTTTGCACCTTCGTTAAAGGTCATCTGTCAAACCTTACAATTCTACACAACATGAAATTTTCTGCGGGATATACCCTTCTATTATCATTGATTTTCAGTGCATTGGCCACCTTTTCGACTGCACAAACCACTTTGGATGAAGCGGTTAGAAGAGCTGACATTTCACCGGCATGGCCTGGATGTGATGCCAAACTGACCGACTGTACCAAATCCAGGATGGCTGATTTTATCGCAGCCAATCTCCAGATTCCACCTGATGCCAAGACTCAGGGAGCTGGCGGAGTGGTCATGATGGAATTTGTGATTGAGAAAAACGGAAATATTGGTGAGGTTAAGCCATTGCATGATCCCGGGTTAGGACTTGGCACAGAGGCCACCCGTGTGATCAACCTGATGAAAACCAAAAAAATCAAGTGGACCCCAGCCGAAAACGAAGGCAAGAAAGTTCCTTTCAGATATACAGTGCCGGTTAGTTTCAATTTGAATTTACCGAAAAGTGATAAAACCACACCTGCAACAACTACCCCTGCTCCTTCAAACCAGGTGTTTGATATCGTAGAAACCATGCCGCAATATGCAGGATGTGAAGCAGCTGTAAATGATTCCATTGACTGCACTTTTCTAAAAGTAGTCAACCACATCAAAGCCAATCTCAAGTACCCTGAGGAAGCGCTGAAGAATAAAGTACAAGGTCAGGTTGTTGTTGAATTTGTCATCGACACCAATGGTGCGGTGATCGATCCGGTGGTCAAGCAAGGCATTGGCTCTGGCTGCGACGAAGAAGCGCTTCGTGTGATCTCCCTCATGCCTGCATGGATTCCCGGCAAACAGGACGGACAAAATGTGAAGGTGAAGTTTAAGCTTCCGGTGGTCTTCCAGATTTCCAAACCGTAGCAGGAGCTAGGGGCAAGGAGCAAGGAGCAAGGAGCAAGGAGCTAGGGGCAAGGAGCAAGGAGACTGTCCAGAGACAGATTATCTTAAGATGTATTAGGATCTTTTATATTTCTCCGTGTACTCTGTACTCCGTGCGAAATATTTTATAAAGGTTTATACGCTTGTTCCGCTGCAAGAGCTATCTCTTGTAACGGCATACCCTCCATAAGCCCCATTTTCAAGTCAATATTTCAGATCCTCCAACTATGCCGTGTCATTATGGCATTCGATTTTCAATTAACAGGTCATTTTGGCATGAAAAAATGTGGTGGAATGCCTTTTGAGTTTAGGTGAATATTCTAATCATCTAAAAACTTAAAAAGAAAATGAAATCATACGCATGCTATCCAGGCGCAAGGACAAGGTTTAATGCTCCTGTAGGAGGGTTTGTCAACCCTTATTCACCCCGATTCACCAATGAGTCAACCATGAAATACCCGGTAGCCAATCGTCCGGCGGCTAATATCATCCGCGAAACGAATGGCTTTAAGATCGAACTGGCTGTACCAGGACTGGCTAAGGACCAGATCAAAATCGAACTCAAGGAAAACCATCTGATCATCACAGGTCCTGTTGCCTCCACTGAAGGAAAACCAAAGTTTGTGCGCGAAGAGTTTGACTACACAGGCTTCAAGAGAGCTTTCCGGTTACACCAGACAGCAGACACCGAAGCCATGAGCGCCACCTTTGATCAGGGCATTTTAACGCTTGTCATTCCGGACAAAGTACCCGTAACTACGAAAATCAATATTGTTTAACCTTTAAAACCTATCAGATCATGACCTATTCAAAATTCAATGCAGCAGCGCCGTCTACCCCTCTTAACAAATGGATAGACACGCTTTTCAACACGACCCTGGCTGATGCGATGGGCACGGATTTTACAAATTCCTCTCCATCGGTCAATATCGTGGAGCATGATGCAAATTACACCATGCAGCTGGCTGCGCCCGGATTGCAGAAAAGTGATTTCAGCATCAATATCGAAAACGATTACCTGGTGATCTCCGCTGAAAAGCAAACCGAAAAGGAAGAAACCGCTAACGAAGGCAAGTTCACCCGCAGGGAGTTTAATTACAGTTCGTTCAAACGGTCATTCCAACTGGACGAAAACATCAACCGCGAAGGCATTGCTGCGTCCTATGAAAATGGAGTACTCAGCATCACCCTTCCAAAGAAAGAGGAGAACTGGAAGAAACCCGGTTCTACCACGATTGAGATCAAGTAATGTGATTTAGATGTTGAGTGTAGAAAAAGCCATCCGAAAGGGTGGCTTTTTTTATTTCACCTATCACCAACCATAATACCGCTCCCGCCAAAGACCCACATTCCGGTCCTGATGAATCGTGACCAGTACATTAACCTGATCAGGCACATTGGCTTGCTTTTGCCTGCTGTTGTTGGCCTATCAATTTAGCCAGCTGCAGCACCTCTGCCGAACAACTTGACTCCGGAGAAACAGCTAGTAATTTTCCAACCGTTTCATTGAGATCGTAAACTGTTGATTCAATTTTAATCTTCAGTTTGGGCAATTCTTCCTTGCAGAAAAGCTGGCTCTTCTTATTCATAACCTCATTTCGCAAACCCTCTGCTTTTACAGCCATATTAGGGAAATCGCTGAAATAAATCAACTCCGTCAAGACATTGTCGCACTCCTTGATCGTGGTCTGTGGCAGACCTTTAATCAACGCGAGGGTCTTTTCTCCATTTACATCATAGCGCTCACGAAACAAGGAGTCCACCACACCACGAAATTTACTCATCGGGCCATTTGCTGACAGGATGGTATTGGCAGCTTTCTGAATAGCAGATTTTTCATCTTCTCCGCTTCCTGTCGCAGCATACATGCGCAACAAGCTATCCTGGTGAATTCCATATCCCCTCAGTCTTGCATAGATCTCCAGATCCACATAGACCCGCCGATCCATCGTCTCGATGACCCGCACATCGGTAACGATATAGGAAGGCACGACTTTATAAAGTGTGGTAAAACTGGAGGTGTATTTTTCTCCAATGGAATTACGCAGGAACAAGGAAAGCTGGTTGCTGATAAATTTAGCATCGACCTTATACCCGTCACGCTGTATCGGAAGTGTCACCAGCACAGGGCCTTTACTTTTAGGCACATCCATATCCTGTGCAACTGACCACTGGCTACACCATAAAGCTATCAGCAATACTACATACTTCATTTTCATTTGATAGCGACTAAGGTGATCACTACATTCTGTCCGTTGATATCACGCTGCGCATCATACCCATAGGGTTTCAGATAATTTCTGAGATCGACTGCAAACTTAGATACCCTGTATGGTTTTGCATCATCACCGAAGATGGGCACCTTGACCAGGTCAAAGATGATTTTATTCGTGCTGATTCCCTGCAAATGGTACTTGCCTTTAAAGGCATTATCTGCTACGAAATCCTCGATAGCATCAGAGAGCAATACACCCTCAGCATTGATTTCAGTATCCATATCAAATGTCTGATCATTGCCCACACCGATAGTTAATACAATCGTTCGTCCATTTTCACGGATGTCCTGGAACTTTGAATTGAGTGTATTGAGGAAATCTTCAATCTTATCATCTACCGCTTTCTCCACAAGCTTTTCAAAGGAGGTCGTATAGAACTTAGGACTCGTGGATACTTTATTGGCCAGCGACTCCCCTGAAAAAGCATCATAGGCAGACATGATGATCGTCACGCTGTTTCCTTCATCAGAATAATTCGGATTGGCTTCCACTTCGATATAGATATCAGCACCCGACATCCGGATCAGGTCATCCTTGATATCCGCTTTCTGGTCACTTTCCTGCAACTCATTATTGTTGATCTGCTTAAGCTTAGCACGGAAATCAATGGTATTCACTCCACGATTGTCAAACGCCTCCTTCACTTTCGTAATCGAAATACGCATCAATTCGTTTTCTTCAAATGCCGCTCTGGTAGATTTGCCTTGTGGTGTGAAGGGAATTGGCATGAGGGTTGGTTGCGTTGGAACAGAATCCTGCCCTGATGCATACCCCGTCAATGTAATTAAGAGAATAAATGAAATGCAGCTTAGTTTCATGAGGTTCATATGCCAAATTTTTTAATCACGCCTTGTTTTTCCATTTCTTTTCTTAATGCCTGGACATCAAATGTAATGGTCATGTTGATGGTCACGAGCCCACCGGAGGAAGACGCCGGATTGGCAGTACGATCTGTAATATATCGCTCATACTCCCTACCCGTGATCAGCCAGTCATAGAAGGCTTTATGTGTTTGCATGGAGGCCTGTTCATCTGCTACGATCGGCACTTCATAACAACCGGCGATACCTTTGAACAGCAGGTTCTCGAGCGCATTACGCTCTGCAAACATCTGTGCCTGGGCTCCGGAACTGCCGTGATGCAAGCTTGATACGGTCACCAGGCGGCTGTCATTTTCCACGCACTTGACTTCGCCAGTACGGAAGTACGTATACTCCTTTGGTGTACTGCACGAAGTACTCAGGAAAGGAAACCGCTGACGATACCCAGCGCCTGCAATAGCTTAATAGTAGTCATACGCAATATCTTTTTTCAAATGATGAGAATGCAAAGAGCGATTATTTTTCAATTTTCAATACACGTACAAAGACGGAAACACCATCTGTCAACGCCTGGTAAACCTTATCCCCGCCCTTCTTTACAGCTACAATTGAAAATTATCATCCTCAACGACTTCAATAATCCCTTCTCCAATCTGAAGTTGACGTTCTACTTCGGCGCCATTGACGATTTCTACCTGGTTGATAAAGATGCCGAGTATCTGTTTTTCCCTTACCTGCAGCGCATGACCGAAAGCTACTAATATTTCCTTGGCGTCACCCGGTTTTTCTTTTAACATGCGCACGACCGGGTACTGCACATTAAAACATCGACTGTTGAGTTGCTGAATCAATAAAGCGGAATAATAACGGGTATACTCCACGCCGGGTTTGCCTTTAATGATCGGAGTAGCCGCGCTGCATACCAATGTGCCGTCAATCACATTAATCACCCTGACGGTGATTTCATTGTCTGACGCAACAAAGATTGGAGACAGGATAAAATTGACACCTTCACTCTTGCCTTGCTCTACAATATACCCATCTATAAACTCCTCCCCTTTTTGGCGTTCACGCTCACCAGCGACAAGATCATACGATCTGTAATCGATTACCTTGAAACCAGGATCGTTCGTGTATGCACTGACCAATTTATCACTGATCGTGGTTAAAGCATTAGGCTGCGTCAGGTCCACCATCAAAAGACTTTCCCACAGACTTGTTTTTAAGGCAAATTGGGATACATCTGTTTTGGTAATCCCCAGGCGAATGACATCCTGTGCCATCATGCCGGAACCTAACATCATAATAGCAAATGCAATAAACAATAATCTCTTCATCATCATCATTTACTTTTTTCAAGCCATAAAAATAGGACACCCTGCTTGCCTTGTCATCATAGGTGACGATCTCCTTGTCTTTGTGGAAATCAAAATAACCTCAACAATCCAAAATCACCTGAACAAAAGGCGGTATGGGTCAGGAGTGCGCCCAACACGGTCATGGTCCAAAGAGGTGTGGTAAACAATAAAAGGATTAATCCTACAGAGGTGATCACCACAAATGGAGCAAGGGCTACAATCTGAAATTCTCTTTTATTCGCAACAAACTGATCCGCCACCGCTAAAAAGTAAAATTTCTTCAGGTTGGCGTCATACGAAGTATGCTCAGCGCCTTGTGACCTGTAAGCCAGGACATGGATGAACTCGTGAAGCGGGAGTAAAAGGAAAGCAATGGCCAAACCATAACTTAGATTCACCAATCCTTCACTCATTGTAAAGGTTCCGATTTTAAAATGGCTGACAAGCAAATAACCAACACTGCCAAAGATGAGCAGATTGCTCAGCATGTACAGATTAGAGAATTTTGTTCTTTTATTGATATACGTCCGGACAAAGGGCACCAATTCCATGTGTTCGAGCTTATCGAGCAGGATGTAGCCATTCGATTCCAGTGCATCAGGTTTGAGGTTCATTTGTGTAGGTTGATCCTCAAAGATATCGGATTGGGTCTATTAATGCATCAAACGGTGTGCATAGGTCGGATATCCGGTGGTTGCAGGCACTGTAAACGCAAAGATGTCTAATCCATCACGATGTGCATTTAGCAAAATATCTGCACCATCATCGATAATGATAAAATCGTCCTGTTCGATGGTTTTACCATCCAGCATTCCCGAGCCGCCAATGACATAAAGCGATCGTATTACATTCTTATCTCCTCCCCATGTAAAAGGATTGTCTGTCAATCGTATGCGTCGTATATCCACACCTGGTGTATCTAAATGGATGAGCCCTTTTTCTCCGGCATAGTGTGTTACGGATGTACCATCTGTTTCCGTCACCTCAAAAGCTTCGCCTTTGTAATCATCATATGTTGCTTCCTGTTGAAGTGTTTTGGAGAGATCCGGATCCACCCAGATCTGGAAGATGACACCTCCTTTTTCGATATGTTCAGCATGAGAGATTCCCTTACCCGCACGGATGATCTGCACATCTCCAGCTTCAAGGGGTTTCCAATCATTCATCTTAGTATCGAAGTGGCGGATGTTTCCTTCCAGGACAAATGACATAATCTCAAATCCCTGATGCGGATGCAGGCCAATAGTGCTATCGAGCAGTCCTTCAGCCCGTGCCCAGTAAAAAAGCGCAGAATACGGACGTACAAATCCACCATCCTGGGGAAAACCGATAGGCTTGTTTTCTATGATCTTTCCGTTGTTAAATGAACCGGAAGCTTGTTGTGAGATGGGTATGATGCGCATGGCTGAAATAACAAAATATTTCAGTGACAGTTCAAAAGGCAGAGGGCAGAGGGCATAGAGCATAGGGACTGTCAGGAGACTGAATTAACTAATTTTCTCCGGGTGCTCCGTGCACTCCGTGCGAAACTCTTCGTTTTTTTGGCTCTCTGCTCTTTGCCCACGCCCTCCCGCCGTTTGGCTGTGGCACAATGCGGGATCTACGCTTCACTTCGGCCTGTGTTGCGCTATTACCCATCCTCTTGCTTGCAAACCCCGGGGAGGCATGATTCTCAATGCAACAAATGATTTTTCATTGCGAAATGAACCCCTTGCCCCTTGCTCCTTGCACCTTGCTTTTTCTGTAGATTTGCCCCTCAAAGAAATACACCACAACATAAAATAGATGTCTAAACTGATCATATCCCTTTCATTATTCGCCGTAGTCATAGCTTGTGCAGGTAAAGAACCCAACAAATATGCCGCAGCTCCCGATGGTGAGGCCATCTTTAAGAAGTACTGTGTCCTATGCCATGGCGTTGACGGCAAACTTGGATTGAACGGTTCAAAAGATCTGTCCATTTCAAAAGTGACAGAGGCTGAAAGAATCGTACAAATAACCAAAGGCAAGAACACGATGACCCCCTTTGAAGGCATCCTCTCGCCACAGGAAATAAAAGCAGTGGCTGCTTACTCCATGACCTTAACTAAAAAATGATGGCTTCAAACATCATAGGAATCATGTCCGGTAGTTCATTGGATGGCCTGGACATGGCCCTGTGCCGGTTTGAAGAGATCGATTCCATGGTGGAATGGTCGATCGTTGCATCTAAGACTGTTCCCTTTCCTCCATTTATATCGGAGGCTTTACGATCTTCACCATCGTTGAGTGGTTGGGATCTCATGCATCTGGATAGCAGATTCGGCAGATTTATTGGGAAAGAAACAAAGGCATGGATGCAATCCCCTTTCCATGAAAGCTGAGCTTATCGCATCACATGGTCATACCGTTTTCCATGAACCATCAAAGGGATTCACATTACAGATTGGCTGCGGAGCTAATATTGCTTTTGAAAGCGGAATAGATACGATCACCACTTTCAGGTCAGCTGATATCGCTGCCGGTGGGCAGGGAGCACCATTTTCACCGATTGCTGACAAGGCATTATTTCCAGGATACCAGGCCTATCTCAATCTCGGCGGTATCGCCAACATCACCATCCTGACTCCAGACGGGAAATGGAAAGCATGGGACATCGGCCCTTGTAATCAAGCCCTCAATCACCTAGCTATGAAAACAGGTCAGCCTTATGATGCAGAAGGGAAGTTGGCAGCGAGTGGAGTTATTAACAGACCGGTTGTCGATGCACTTATATCCATGTTTCCTTACAACGGCGGCCAACCAAAAGGATTGTCGAATGCTGAAGTACAATCATCCTGGATTAAATATCTGAATGAATCTGATGAATCCACAATCAACCTGTTAGCTATTGTCACGGAAGCAATTGCTTTGATGATTCATGATCACCTGCAGTTATTCCAGGGAGTGACAATAAAAATTTTAGTCACTGGTGGTGGTGCACACAATACGCATTTAATAAACCGGCTAAATTCACTTTCTGCAACTGAACATTTTACATTACACCTTCCATCATCAGAGATCATCAATTATAAAGAATGTTTACTGATGGCATGGCTTGGTCACCTCACAGCACTTGGAAGATCATATGGTATTGCTGAAGTGTCAGGGGCAAGCAGAGATACCATTGGCGGTGCATTATATAAAGCAACCCGATGAGCAAGAAAATATTGATTACAGGTGGCTCGGGCTTATTGGGTTCTTACCTCATCCGATGGTTTTTACAACAAGGCTATACGCAAATCACATCAACTTACACCACTACACTGGATGCTGTTGCACCCGATCTTCGTGATGTAGTGGAATGGAAGCAATTGGCTTTGCCGGATAAAATGGCAGCGTTTGATATCGTGCAAGGACATGAATGGGTCATCCATGCGGCCGCAAAAGTCTCTTATCTGGCAGGAGATAAATACAGATTGCTTGAAATCAATAAAACAGGTACCGAACATATCGTCAACGCATGTCTCGCTTTGGGTGTTTCTCATTTGGTGTATGTTGGATCGATCGGAGCACTGGGCAGGGAAACAGACCATGTTACACTCAATGAATCAACACCCTGGCTGGATAATGAATTCAGCAATGGATATGGGTTGTCCAAATACCTCGGAGAGCTCGAAGTCTGGAGAGGCGCAGGTGAAGGCCTTAATGTTTCTGTTGTATTGCCATCCGTCATTCTGGGTTCAGGTGATTGGCAGTCATCCAGCCTTCAAATTGTGGATCGCATCGTGCCTAAATCAGGTTGGTATCCAACTGGTCAGACAGGATTTGTAGATGTCAGGGATATCTCCATATTTATAGGTGCCCTGCTTGAAAAATCAAATACGGGTGGCCGATGGATTCTCAATGGAGCCAATATAACCTATGGAGACCTGTATCAAAAATTTGGAGCTCAACTCAGATTGGATAAAAAATTCAGCCCGGCCCCCAAATGGCTGGCGAAGACGATATTGTTCGGAAGTAATTTGCTGAAGGGCGGAAGTCTAGGTACAGAAATGCTCAATCAGGCCTATGGCACTTTCACCTATGATGCTTCCAAGAGCCTGACGGTGGAGGGATTCAACTACCGCCCCATGGACGAAACCATCCGGGAGGTTGCTCAAGCTTATAAGTCAGACCATCATCCGGAGATCATTTTACCATTTTAATGCCAACCTGGGAGGACATACTTCAAATCAGGTTTTGACCGTTTTAGGCAGGTAATGGTAAACCATTAATGGCTTACAAAGCCTTAACATTCGGTTAATCGTAAAAAACTAATATATAAATAGCTGTATTATAATAATTTATACATAACTATTTACTCCAATTAGTTAACGTCCGGGCTTCATATCCCAATCCTTTGATTTATTGACGTCCTTTGCTATGTTTAGCATACTGATATAATTGGAGCTTTTTTTGAATTATCCTATGAATAAGATAGTGCCCACTCGCCTCTTTGTTTCTGCTATTGGCATCCTTTGCCTAGTAGCATGGACCAATCCGGTACCGGAGATGGTGATCTCTTCGAATCTGGATGACCAGGAAGAGATCATCCGTGAAAAATTCCTACTGCCGTATCGATTGTCAATCCAGTCTACAATCCTGCTGTCAGATCATATCTTAATACATACATCTACCGCAGACCTGAACATACCGCTATGATGCTGGGATGGGCCGCCGTCTACTTCCCTATGTTTGAAAAAGCACTGGCTGAAGCAGGGTTGCCTACAGATCTGAAATACCTCTCCATCGTTGAATCTGCCCTCAATCCTGCAGCCATCTCAAGATCAGGTGCAGGTGGGCTATGGCAATTTATGAAACCCACCGCACGGGAATGTGGTCTCAAGATCAGTTCCTATGTGGATGAGCGAATGGATCCGGACAAATCAACGAAAGCTGCCGTGCATTATCTCAAGACACTCTATGCCATGTTTGGCAACTGGGAACTGGTCATGGCTGCCTACAATGCAGGCCCGGGAAGAGTACGCGCTGCGGTCAAACGTGCGGGATCATCCGATTACTGGCAGATCGCCCGTTTTCTGCCCGAAGAAACAAGAAGTTATGTGCCTGGCTTTATTGCCGCCAGCTATCTGATGAATTTCCATGACGCACACAATATCATCCCTGTATCCGGAACTCGCGATGGGCGAAATGACTACTGTGTTAGTCTTTCAAGGTATGTCTATTACAGAATTAGCCAGGCGATCAGGATTGACAGTAGAATCTGTCAAACTATTGAACCCATCGTTTGTACGCAATTACATTCCTACCAGCGCGGCAGGCTATGCGATCGTACTGCCTTTTGCATCTGCTGAACTCTTCAATTCAGGACGCTCCATAGAGATACCTGATCTTGATGCCATAGAAACCGGAGTTGCATCCTCTACGGTAACGATCGGCGGTGCCACCTATAAAATCACAACTTCCTCCAAGGAGCATGTTGTCCGTTCAGGAGACAACCTTTCAACCATTGCGGCCCGTAACAGCTGCACTGTGCGTGACCTCATGACTTGGAATGGCCTTCGGGATAGCCGCTTGTCCATAGGTCAACGATTAGAGATCAGATATACCGTCAAAGAATTGATGCCGGCTATTATGGAAGCTTTAGTGGTCGCTCCACCTGTCAGGAATGATATGACCTTGAATACGCTGTCAGCTTTGTCTTTTGACTATTTCCCGGTAGACCAGCGGAGTCAGGATGTCAGCTTTGAAATAGCTCCTGTTGTCAAAGAGCAATCAACCAACACCCTGGTCCTTCAGCGCCGCCAGAGTGTTCGCCAGGCCTTGGACCAATATCAGCTCAGCAACAGCGTCTCCTAATGCCACCTGCGACCTGCCAGGCAATGTGTGTGCGCTGGGGATGTAGTGAGGGTTAAATAGCTATCAGCCGTCAGCTATCAGCTGTCAGTTTCGGCTTCAGCTTCCAGCTTCCAGAGATTTTTTCCTTATGTTATTACTGCCTTGCGGCAGGATGGTCGTTCCTCTCACGACTCACGACTCACGACTCACGACTCACGTCTCACTCATCTCACGCTCTCACGTTCTCACGTTCTCACGTTCCGCCAAGGTCAATGGAGAAATCTGGGATGCTAATCGCCCGATCAACAGCGATTCGACCCTCCAGTTGCTAACCTGGAACGATGAAGGTGGAAAATTTGCTTTCTGGCATAGCTCTGCGCACCTCATGGCGGAAGCGCTTGAAGCCATTTATCCAGGGGTCAAATTCGGAATCGGACCTCCGATCGAAAGCGGGTATTATTATGATGTTGATCTCGGGGATCGGGCATTGACACCGGATGAACTTCCTGCTATCGAAGCCAAGATGCTGGAACTAGCCAGGCTCAAAAATGAATTTGTCCGAAAAAATATATCCAAGGCAGATGCCATCGCCTACTTTACAGATAAGGGTGATGAATACAAAATCGAACTGCTTCAGGATCTGACGGATGGTGAAATTCACCTTGTATCAGCAGGGAGGATTTGTAGACCTGTGCCGTGGCCGCATATCCCTAATACTGAAAAATAAAAGCCGTCAAGCTGACCAATATCGCGGGAGCCTATTGGAGGGTGATGAAAAAGAAAAATGCTTACACGCATCTATGGCATCACCTTCCCTCAGCAAAAAGAACTCACTGAGTATCTGGTGATGATGGAAGAAGCTAAAAAACGTGACCATCGAAAACTGGGCGCGGAGCTCCGAATTATTTACTTTTTCAGAACGTGTGGGTGCCGGCCTTCCATTATGGTTGCCAAAAGGTACTATCAGTCGAAACCGTCTGCAAAATTTCTTACGCAAGGAACAAGCTAAGCGAGGGTATCAGGAAGTAATGACACCTCATATCGGCAAGAAGGAATTGTATGTCACTTCAGGTCATTATGAAAAATATGGCGCAGATAGCTTTCAACCCATTCATACGCCAAAGGAAGGTGAAGAGTTTTTGCTGAAGCCAATGAACTGCCCTCACCACTGTGAGATCTTTGGGCACAAACCACATTCTTACAAAGAACTTCCGATCCGGATAGCAGAGTTCGGGACCGTGTACCGATATGAGCAAAGCGGGAGTTGCATGGTCTTTCGCGCGTGCGTGGATTTACGCAGGATGATGCACATATCTTTTGTACACCTGACCAGGTGCAGGAAGAATTTTTGAATGTTCTGGAACTCACTAAACTGGTTTTAGCCAAAGCAGGATTTGAAAAATTTACTGCACAAATATCGCTGCGTGATTTAAGCAAGCCAGAAAAATACCTTGGTGATCCTGCGACATTCGCGCGGGCAGAGCAGGATATCATTGATGCTGTCGCCAAAGCCGGACTCGAGGCTGTACAGGTTCCTGGAGAAGCTGCATTCTATGGCCCTAAACTTGACTTTATGATCAAGGATGCCATCGGTCGTACATGGCAATTGGGTACCATCCAGGTGGATTACAATCTTCCGGAAAGATTCCAGTTGGAATATATCGGTGCCGACAACCAAGCGCATCGTCCGGTGATGATTCACCGTGCCCCATTCGGAAGTATGGAGCGTTTCATCAGTATCCTGATTGAGAATACCACCGGTAAACTTCCGTTATGGTTAGCACCTGATCAGTTTGCTGTATTGCCGATCGGTGAAGGGCACATTGAATATTGTAAAAAAGTATTAGCTCAATTGGAAGAAGCAGGCTTGTCAGGATATGTCGATGATCGTAATGAAACTATCGGACGTAAGATTCGCGACACGGAGTTGAAGAAAGTGCCTTATATGTTGATCGCTGGTGATAAGGAAATGGAAGCGGGTGTTGTGGCGTTGCGTAAGCAGAGTGAAGGGGATAAAGGAGCTGTCACTGTAGCTGATTTTGCTAGTCAATTGCTTGCGGAGATTGAGGGCAATCCTGATGCATAAAACTTCCTCCTTCTTTCTGAAAACCATTTTCTTTTCTCTTCTTCTTTTACTAAGTAATCCAATGCTTGGTCAGTCGAAGAGAAAGAAAGCAGCTGAATTTAACTTTGAGTATTCTCCCTCACTCTCAAGTGTAATCTTCATAAATGACGAAGATCCGGAACTGAGATGGACTCATAATTTTTTTGCTAAAGGACTCTTTTACCTGAATAAAAATTTGAGATTCACTTTGGGACTGGGGTATATGAATACGCGATATCACACAACGCTCTATATTGGATCAGTCCATGAACTCAACGGTATTACGACCACACGGTATTTCAATTATCTTGTTATGCCTGTAGGTTTGAAATTTAATATAGGGCCCATTTTTTTTAACCCCGAATTGGGGCTTGCCTATAATATTGGATATCATGAATGGAAATCCGGGTACACCCAGGATCAGATGAAAATAAAAGTGCGGTCAGACGAGGGCAAACCATACAGTCTCAACAATGCCGTGCTTCCTGTTTTTATGACCATTGGCTATGAAATAAAGAAAAAAGAATATTCCATATTGGTTGCCGTTAAGGGTTATCTTTCCATGAGCAGCATCGCCTACGACAAACATTTTTATGGTTTTGGACCGATGGTTGGAATTAAGTTATGATCAGGAGTTTTTATCCCCTCTGTTGAATGAATAAATTGACTACGACTTTCTTGCAAAGTTAAAAGGAGTGACAAATTTTATCCTTCAGTCACTATAGTAAACTCAATATGTTCTATTCCTAAACGTCTTGAATTCCTGTAATCTCATTTGCCTTCTTTCTTTTTATACCGCCTTTTGGGTTCGGCTATTTCTGAAACGAAACTGCTATCTGCATATTGATTTTGCGGACCAGGAATCAAAGCTTCAACAGGAATACCTAAAAATGTAGACAGCGGATAAATAGCCTCTAATTGAAGCTTAGCCTTTCCTCTTAGTATTTTAGAGACATTTCCTTTGCTACCTAAAATAGGGATTAGGTCCTGTTGTTTGATATCTTTCATTTTCATCATAAATTTCAATACACGAAGGGGGGAAGCATCCCGGATTGGATACTGATCATCCTCGTATTCTTCGATTAGATAAGAAAGAAGCATGAGTTCATTATGGGTTGCTTCGGTATGGTCCACATCGATGAGTTCATCTACGCGTTGCAATGCAGTTTGATATTCCTTCGGTGAGGCTATTTTATTCCAGGTTGCCATGATGTTGCATTTTATAGTGTATGGATATCATCTCCTAACTGATCATAGTCTTTGTGCCACCCTATCCAGCGAACATATGCCGTACTCCATTCATAGTTGATTTTCAATATGACACGGATATGGTTGCCAGCGATATCAATACACACCCGATCATTTTTCAGGATGTCCACCCGTTTCGCACCGAAGGTATCGACGACATCCTGAGGCTTCTGCCAATCCACTTCTTTAGATTTTGCAACCTGATACCACTCCTCGATAGAGGACATGATCTGAGGATGTTGCTCACCAAATTCAAGTAACCGCGATTTTGATATGATTCTCAGCGATAATCGTATTTACACCAAAGTTCAAAATAAAGTTTCGTATTTGGAAACATTTTGACTTTTCATTATAAAATATTATAATAAGTGTACTATAGTACACTTTTAGATGCCTTCCTTTGAAGAACAAAATAATTTATACCAAATAGTGTATTTTACTACACTTTATTGTACTTTTACTTAAAAATTACATTTTTAATAGTAAAAGTGTATCTTAATGCACTTTTATGCAACTTTTACCCCCTATGGCATTGTTATTGAATCAAAAGTGTATTAAAATGCACCAGGACAAACTCATATCGGCACTCAAAGACAGGAGGGACAACTTGCGCCTGACTCAAGAGACACTGGCAGAAATGTCAGGGGTAAATCTCCGGACCCTCAAGCAATTTGAAAGAGGCAAAGGAAACCCTACGCTGGACACCCTACAGAAACTAGCTGACGTGGTCGGATTGGAACTTGTCTTTCAGGTTAAGAAGATGAACCCTACTCCATGAGAAAGGGAAAAGTACTGTACAAAGGAGAAGAAGCCGCCTTGCTTACCCAGCATAATGACGGGACATTTACTTTCCGGTACACAGACGCCTGGATAGCAGATCAGTCGAAACCCGCCATCAGTTTGACCCTGCCGAAAACCAAACAGGAATATGAGTCCCCTTACCTCTTTCCATTTTTCTACCACATGCTCCCTGAAGGGTCCAATAAGCATGTCGTATGCAGGTCTATGCGTATAGATGAGCAGGATGACTTTGGCATCTTACTCACCACAGCCCGGTATGATACTCATAGGCGCTGTCACAGTCACCAAAATCCTGGAGGAAAAATGAGCATTCCCTTGATTACTCATTGTCCAGGCACCCTGGTGGCTGGTCACAATACCTACAGCAGGACCTGCCTGGTACGTGTATTCCAAGGCAGGAAGGTCAACCACATATTACCAGTTGATTCGCCAACCTCAGGTGAAGAAGCTGATATCTTATTTCTGGAAAACAGGAAACACATCTCTATATCAGGTGTTCAGGAAAAATTTTCTGTAATCCTGGAGAAGAACAAATTGCGGCTCTCCACAGAAGGAGAACGCGGTGCATATATCCTCAAACCAAAACCGGCTACCGGAAAAAACAGGGACCAGATGCCGGCGAATGAACATCTCACCATGCAGTTAGCCCGCCAGGTGTATGGCATAGAGACAGCCGAAAATGCCTTGATATTTTTCAAAGATGGTCTACCAGCCTATATCACCCGCAGATTCGATGTAACTCCTGAAGGTCAAAAACTGGCTATGCACGATTTTGCCACACTGGCTGGCAAGACACCTTACACCCATGGTACTGATTACAAGTACACAGGAAATTACATGGAACTCTTTGACCTCATGAAGATCCATCTCCCTTCATATAAACCGAAGCCCCTAAACTTTTCCAACTATTGCTATTCAATTACCTCTTCTCCAATGGAGATGCACATATCAAAAATTTCTCCCTGCTCGAAACACCATTAGGGGATTTTAGATTATGCCCATCCTATGACCTCCTCAATAGCAGGATACATATAGATGACAGAGACTTTGCCCTGGAAGACGGCCTATTGCCAAAACACCTCGCAAAGGGGAAAATCATGGAACAATTTCGTATCCTTGGAGAACACGCTGAAATCAACACCAGGATAATGGATAAAATTATCCAGGAAATGATCTCAAAGGAAGAAAAACTTAAACACCTTATAGATGCCTCTTTCCTTAGCGACACCTTAAAAAGAAATTATTTGCAAGCCTATCAAACCAGATTTAATAAACTCACTCGCGAATGAGTTACACTCATTCACCATCATCAGTCCCTGTATTTTCGCTCCACTATCCCCTAACGCTGATTCCCCCCTTTTTGCAGACTAACTTTCTTTCCTTAACTTAGTAGGCTACTTCATAACAGGGATGTTCCTGTTGATGCCTGTCTGTATACATGGCATCAATGGTGAACATGGGCTGTTATCATGCATTAAATCAATTGGTATGAAAAAGATCTCTGCTCTCGTCTTCACCTTCCTCTATTTCACCATACTGCCTGCTCAGGATCCATGCGCATCCCTCAACTATCATGCATTCAAAGCTGAAAGCGTGTCGGGCACTTATACGGACCTGGACAACCTGGGAAGAGAAATCGATGTCTCCAACCTGGATGATGGCATTTCAGAGCCCCAGGAGATAGGGTTTGATTTTGAATTTCACTGTCAGCATTTTACGCAGTTTATTTTCAACACGAATGGGTTTATTAAACTTGGAACAGAAACTACACCCAAAACCAATCTGTTTTTTTCAAATGCCCAGTCAACGTCTGAAGGTATTTTCGACAATGCGGATTCGAATAATGTAAATCTGATCGCGGTCTTCAACCATGATATTGAAACAGTGGTATCTGATCCTGATTTCAGAGTTCACACCAGTGGTAATGCTCCCTACAGAGTCTGCACTATCCAATGGAAAAATATGCAGGAGTGGAGTAATGATCCGGCGACCAAGCAGTACCTCGATATGAACTTCCAGCTCAAGCTCTATGAAACCACCAATGTGATCGAGTTTATCTACGGTGAATGGGGAACCTCCGCCAATCCTTCGAATTACAAAACTGCTTCATGTGGATTAAAGGGATCAAGCAACGAAGAGGATGAGTTGCTGGTCGTGGTCAAGAGTTCTGCCGGCTATTGGGATAATGTGTCCTTCTACAATCGAAACTATGCGTCTAACGAATCCTTCAATTTTGGCGCACCTCCTGATCGGCCAAAGCCGGATGTGGGAAGAACTTATAGATTTACACCCACCAGACATGATGACCTGACAGTGAAGCAGGTGTATGCACTTGGAGATGCTTCTTCCTATTTTTCATCGCCACAGACCATATCCGCCATCATTCAAAATTCAGGTTTCCATACACAGACGGATGTCCCGGTCATCCTGGATGTATTTGGGGAAACTTCCTTCACTGACACCCAATACATTTCCAGCCTGGCCTTTAGAGAAAATGCCCGGATAACCTTCTCTTCATTTTCACCCTCCGGTAATGGAGCCTCGGTCATCAAGGTCACCGTAGGGGATGATGATAACCGCAGCGATAATGCCATCAGTCAGCAGCAACGCATATCGGATCTTGAATTAAATTATTCACTGCAGGAACCATCTTCAGGAGCTGTAGGATTTTTGTCCGGAGTACAGGGTATCTATTATGCAAAATATCCGGTGACCGGCTCTGTCATGGTGACCTCCGTCAATGCTTTCATAGCAGACCATCCGGCTTCAGTTGGTAAGTCAGTATTCGGTATGGTATTGAATGATTCAGGTGCTGTCGTGGCCCGGTCAGAAAATTATATCATTCAGGAATCAGACCTGAATGGATGGCATTCTTTTTCTTTTACGACTCCCCCTGTGTTAGAGAATACAGAATTCTATGCGGGCTTTGGCATGACTTCCAGTCTGACGGAATATGCTGCACTCGCCGTGCAGGATGAAAACCCGATCAGGCCTGGCACTTATTATAAATCGCTGATCACGGGTAGCGGACTGCAACCTATGGATACCCTCACATTTACGAATCGCTTTATGATCGGTGCAACCCTTGTCGGGACGGCTCCTTTTTCAGGACCTGCTACCGGTGACACAACGATATGCGCGTTTGGTACGGCCAATATAGTCCTGCAGGAATTTACAGGCTTTATCACCTGGCAGACATCCCTGGATGGTCTGTCCGACTGGCAAGCGGTACAAAATGAACCTGGTTCTACCCTTTCAAGCTACATTACACCCCCATTGACTGCTTCTGCTTATTATCGGGCTGCTGTATTTCAACCAGGCTCAGGTGTTGCATTCTCCAATAGTGTTTTTGTAGAAGTAGTGCCGACCACACCTGTGATCGAAGCTTCCGGAGATGCTCTGTACTCTAATTCCATGCTGGGCAACCAATGGTATAATGAAGACGGCGCTATCCCCGGCGCGACAGGACAATTCTTCCTCGCCGTTGAGCCAGGCACCTATTATGTCATTGTAACATCAGATGATTGCGCTTCAGCTCCTTCCAATCCCATTGAACTAATGACTGTAGGGACGGAGGACATTACAGACGAATCGCGTATTAAAATCTATCCGAATCCGGTAGGAGATGTGTTGACAATGGAGGTAGAGGGAAATAATGAAGATGTACAATTTGAGATTCTAAATGCCTTGGGGCAGGTGGTCCATAGCGGACTATTCCAAGGCAGACATACCATAGGATTGCGTGAATTAAATACCGGGATCTATGTGATTCGTTTTACTATAGACGGATCTCCGTTGTTGAAAAAATGATTAAAAACTAATGCAGATTATACGGTATTCATTTTTGTCGTCGTCGCATGGCTAAGTTTATCCGGATGTACGGATTCACAGAAGCAAACTGCTATTGTCATAAAAATTGTACGGGTAGTTATTTGCGTTTTCAAAGACAATGATTTTAAAATTTGTAATCCGAAATCATAGAATTTCAACAGGAAGGCGAAGTTATCACAGTTAAGCTCCGGTATAATGACCAATGCAGTGATGACTTTGCATGTAATTTACACTATCCCTTTGAAGGCTGGGTTGAGGTACTGGAGATTGAATGAGTTGGGGTAACTTGAATACAGCTATCCTGCATTTCAAAACCTTGCCCGGCTATCTTTCAATCACCATCTTCTTAAAATACACCCTTCCCTCCACCTCAATGGCCACCATATAAAAACCTTCAGGTGTTTTGGAACTGATCTGCACGATAGATTGAGTATTTGCATAAGATATATGCTCTACAGGTACCTCAAGCAAATCTATCGCGTACAACCGTACTGAAGATATTTCTGCTGATGCCGTGATATATATCTCCTCCTGCACAGGGTTCGGATAAATACGAATCACAAGTGCATCGATTTCGCTTGTACCCGTGATACACTGTGCCATACCCAGTGGTATAACTTCCAGATTCAGTTTAACCAAATCCGTACACCCTGTGACCGGGTTGATAGAATCATAGGAAAACACACCTGTACTGTCATAACCAAGATAATACTCCCCTTCACAAATCGAAGTATCAATCGGAAATGCTTACTGGCTCCAATACAGTCAAGTGGATCTCCGTAAAGGAATCACAAATACTCCCGATCTGCAGGGTATCAAAATAGACACCCGAATCCGTATATCCAAGAAAATCCTGTCCTTTACAAATGGTTGTGTCGAAAACTACATTGACATGATCACAGATTTCATATACCAGCGTATTGGTCGTTGTATTGGTGACGATGGGTTGATTAAAATCAAATACGATCCCGGCCAGATTTTCAACCGGCGTCAGGTCCTGTACATCACTGTGCGGCCTGACCTCGTAAGTCACAAACCCTGTTCCCTGAGCGACCAACCAGATATTTTTAAAGAAGAAAGTTATGACCTGCCCATCGATAGTCGTCAATACCGGAAAACTACTATTGACCACGTGAAAAGAACTAATATCCAAAGATGCATCAAGTGTATCCATGACGGTGATATCGATAGCTTCAGCATTACCCAGATTTTCAAATCGTATCGTGTAGGTCAGCAGATCATCTTTAAGTGTGTAGTTTTCTTCTCGCACCCCTGGCGGCATGACCAGCTTGTCATTTGGATCTACCGCGCATACCAGGATCGGAGTATACACTACATGATCCATCAACACATCGGTGCCGGAGGTATCCATAAAGGAACTAGCTGAAAAATTCATCATCTGTCCGACAAAGTTTTCATCAGCCATTTTAAAAGTGATCCGGACAAACTGATCAGTATACAATGACAGCGAATCAAAGTCCCAGGTCAACTCACGTGCTGCGATATCATGCATCGATGGTGGCAGCGTCGCTGAAACAAATGTAGCCAGTGAATCATATTGCATGATGACCTTCCCGTCGACCGAGCGAGTGCTGCCGTTGAGCCAATGAAGGAAAAAATGAGTGTTCTGGTTACAACGAATAGGATTCGAAGTCAGCCCAAAGAAAGATCATACCAGTCCGCCACAGGATAAAATCCAAAGAAATGATCTTCATTTCCGGAAGATCCTTCTTCAAATGTACTGGTGTACGAAACGGAATCCGTCGTCTGTTGCCAAGCCAAACTATACTCAGGAGTCATGGTCAGCACATCGCCACTGTCGGCAAACACAAAAAACTCTCCTTGCGCATTGGTGATGGAAAGCAAGTCATCAGGCTGAAAACGGACAGGTATGCCTGGGATGCCCACCTCATTCGTATCCTTCAACTTGTTCTGATTGCTATCAAAATAAACAGTACCTGATAAGCCAAAATCCTTGCATTCGATCTGGCTGATGTGATCGCAACCCACCGCATTATTGCCTATCTGATACGATCTTCTCAGAACCCTCAAGGCTTCACAGATGCTTTCTACATTACAGGTCATCAATCTTGGATTATCCTCGATTTGGATGGCTGACTTACCTACTGCGTGAATCGTCTGAGGATCTATGTTTTGGATACCCTCCAGACTCTCCAGGTTCAGATTGCTAAAGATGTAGATACGCCCATCAATGGAATCCAGGCCTTCAAGTCCGGCAAGATTCGTAAGTAAATTGCAATAGCTTATACTCAGGCTACCACCCAACTTCTTTAAGTTAGCCAGATCAGATAAACCGGATAAATTCATTTCCTTTAATTCTAATCCCCCTCCGTACTCAGTAAAATGGCTAATAGAAGACAAGCTCATCACATTCGCACAATCTGTAAGGCTCATCCCGCCATTGATGTTTTCCAAATCATTAAAACAATCTAGATTTTCCATCATTGACAAATCTTCCAGGTAGATATTGCCTCCAATATATTTGAATTGATTGTCTTGCGGAAAGTTATGATACCCATTATTACCGTCAACGGAAAAGTCACCAACTACCGTATCCAAAGCTGTAAAACCATCCAATGTATCAAGATCTCTCACCCTAAAATCAAACTGTCCTCCGACATACTTCAATTGGTGAAAGGCATCAAAGGTCAAGGACTCAACTCTTCGGATTATTTCCAGAGGTTCATACTTTATAATCAGATCACCGTGAACCCTTTCTATGTTTTCATAACCACGGATTATCGGGAGATTTATATTCTCCTCTATTATAAATGATCCATGTATCGTGTTCAACAATGGAAATTCAGGCAGGTCATTCACGTGGCTATATTCCACTATAAAATCTCCCAGATATTCGAGGCGAGGCATATCAGGTATCGAGCTAAGCATGCCGGGGAAGACAGCTTATAGCCGCCCAGATATTTTAGATTTGAAAATGCGGCTACAGATGACAACTTAAACATGATTTCAAGGGTCAGCGTACCTAGAATCGTATCCAGCATTTCAAATCCACCTATGCTATCTATACCATCATTCAATTGAATAGTAAAAGATCCCTTCATCAACCGAACCTGGTCCAGACCCTTGAGGGAAGACAGTTTGTAATTGCCCTTGAGCTTAACATCATCTTCCAGGATGGAGAGATTTTGCAGACCTTCAATACTGGTGAGCAAATAATTATTTGAAATATTCAACTTTCCTTGATGGACGTCAAAGGCATCAGCCCGTCAAGATTTGTAATATCGGAATCTTCCTCACCCTGACATGCACCAATACAGACATCACCTCCGATCTCCGTACAACCAGGGTACTGAATAGAAAAGCTATCAATTTGGCTCTGCCTGGAAAAATGAATCCCTTCGGGCAGGCACATTTGCCCAACCAGGGGAAACTGAAATACCAGCATGAAAAGCACAAAGGGTTGAATGGAATTTTTCATCAGCAGTATTCAGGATTTGAATGTAAAACAATATAATACAAAATCATGAGCGTCCACGGTTTGAAAGCCGTGGCAATTCAATTTCCCTGGCCTGGCAGCCAGGTTTTGCGCTCATGGAAATCACCAACTCATCTATGCCATGTGCGTCCCACGGTTTGAAAGCCGTGGCAATTCAATCTCCCTGGCTTGGCAGCCAAGCTTAGCGCTCATGGAAATCACCAACTCATCTATGCCATGTGCGTCCCACGGTTTGAAAGCCGTGGCAATTCAATTTTCCTGGCCTGGCAGCCAGGTTTTGCGCTCATGGAAATCACCAACTCATCTATGCCATGTGCGTCCCACGGTTTGAAAGCCGTGGCAATTCAATTTCCTGGCTAAGTAGCCAGGCTTTGCGCTCATGGACAAGTCACCTTTTCTGAAAGCTGATAGCTGATAGCTGACAGCCCACTTTTCCTTAACTTCACCCCCTTCTCTTTTATAAAAACATCTAGATCTTATACTCACCTATGAGGACCATTCACCTTACCCTGCTGGCTATCCTGATAGCTTCTTCCTGTCCGCCCAGCCATGGCTTCAAAATCTGCCAACCGGCAAAGCAAAATCAGAGCTTACGCTTCCGGACTATCAACAGGCTTTTGAATCGTATTGGGCACCTTTTAATGTCCAAAAAGGCACCTACATCGAAAACGGTGTTACTAAGAAAGCCCCGGGCTGGAAACAGTTCAAGCGCTGGGAATACGAAATGTCAAGTCTCGTCGACCGCACGACTGGCGCTTTCCCAACAAAATCTGCCTTGCAGGTGCGCCAAGCGTTTGAACGCACACATCCGGCACCAAGGGTGACTACAGCCGCCCAATGGACACCGATCGGCCCTTTCAGTTCCTTCAGCGGATACTCCGGTATCGGACGGATCAACTGCGTAGCTTTTCACCCGACGGACCAGAACATATACTGGGTAGGTGCGGCAGCAGGAGGTCTATGGGAGACCCGTGATAATGGCGGCACATGGACATGCCTTACTGACAATAATGGCGTACTGGGCGTGAGCGATATTGTCATCCCCGATGATTATGACACCTCCAATACGATCTATATCGCTACCGGTGACAGCGATGCGTGGGACAACCGGAGTGTAGGTGTACTCAAGACAACTGACGGCGGAACTACCTGGAATGAAACCGGCCTCAGCTTTACCATTTATGATGGCCGCATGGTCAACCGTCTTCTACAAGATCCTACCAACAAAGATGTATTGATAGCCGCTACCTCCATTGGTGTTTTTAAAACATTCGATGGCGGTACCACCTGGAATACACAGATGATCGACGTGGAGTTTATCGACATGGAATTCAATCCAAATAACCCAGCCATTATCTACGGATCAACTAAATACAGCCAGATATTTCGTTCAACAGATGGGAATTCCTTTTCACCTGTTTTTACGGATGGAAATGCTAACAGGATTGAGCTTGCTGTTTCTCCCAACCAACCTGACTGGGTATATGCTGTTGCGTCAAATGGAAACAGTGGCTTATACGGTATTTTCAAATCAACCGATAGCGGCTTTACCTTCAATGAAGTTTCAGTGGAAGCACTAAAAATCTCCTGACATGGGAATCTGATGGAAGCGGGACCGGTGGACAAGGATGGTATGACCTGGCACTGGCGGCTTCTCCTTTGATGCCAACATCCTGCTCGTCGGTGGTGTCAATTCATGGCGATCGTTTGATGGAGGGGAAAGTTGGTCCATCACCAACCATTGGTATGGAGATATGGTGCAGGCTGTGCATGCAGACAAACACAAACTAGCTTTTCGAAATAACGGTGATGTATTTGAATGCAATGATGGAGGTGTATATCTATCTCCGGATAATGGTTCAAGCTGGATGGACAAAACCAATGGTATACAGATCTCCCAGATGTACAGACTGGGGGTGTCACAAACTGAAGCTGGTGATGTCATCACAGGATTGCAGGACAATGGTACCAAACTACATACTGGTAACGAATGGTATGATGTGAGAGGTGGCGATGGTATGGAATGTCTGATTGATTATTCAGACGTCAATATCCAGTATAGCACTATTTACTTTGGGGCGATAGACCGCACCACAAATCACTGGCAGAATGCAACCAATATCACGCCGCCGGATGAAGGTGATTGGGTCACTCCTTTTATCATCGACCCAAACAACCCTAACATTTTATACGGAGGATACAATCAGCTGTGGAAAACAGAGGACAGAGGAGACATCTGGACACAGATTTCAACTATTGACAAAGCAGGTCGTGTCCGTTCGATCGCAGCTGCTCCATCAGATTCACGCTACTTATATGTTGCGGATTATCAGCAGATCTTCAAGTCTACCAATGGCGGAGATGAATGGAACAACATCACGGGCTCCTTACCCACATCAAGTGGCACATTAGAATATATCGCGGTTAAGTATGATGATCCAAATACATTGTGGGTAGTGTTAAGTGGTTACGCTGTGCCTGGCGTATATGAATCTACCGATGGTGGTCTGTCATGGAATAATATTTCTGCAGGCTTGCCTCCGATTCCGGCATATTCGATGGTCCAAAACCATCAGGCCACAGATGAAGTCGAATTATACCTGGGTACAGAACTTGGTGTCTATTATAAAAAAGGAACCAGTGACTGGGTACCCTATAACACAGGATTGCCGAATGTAAGAACAGGTGAAATCGAAATCTATTATGCCTCCAATCCCGGTGAAACCAGGTTGCGCGCCGCTTCTATGGTCGAGGACTTTGGGAAACACCCATTGAGTATACGCCGACACCAATGATCTTCGTTTCGAGCACAACTGTACAGAAGGATTTATCCTCAGTTCCCCAAACCAAACCAACCAGGAAATATTGAAAGTAGAATTAATAACAAATGGCAATCTCTCACCATTCAGTGCGACCTCCTTTACATTCAATACAACTGGTTCTACTAATCCAGTCACGGATATAACAAATGCTAAACTTTTTACACTCTACCTCCACTGCATTTTCCACAACAAATCAATTTGGAGAAACCATCATTTCACCTGATGGAGAATTTATCATCACCGGTAATCAGGAATTCAGCAATGGGAGAAATAACTTCTGGTTGACTTATGACATCCCTGCCACTGCGGTGATTGGAAATCAACTGGATGCGCAATGCACTTCTGTTGTTCTCGACGAACCAAAGACATTGACGGTTTCAGATCCTCCTGGTGCGCGGGTGATTGCCTTTGATTATTGTGATGCCGGTGCGGCTGAACTGACTTACGAATACATTTCAAGAGTCACCATCGGCACCTTAGATAATCCTTCAGGCAAAGATCCTGGTGGCTATACTGATTTTACTTCACAGGTTGTAGATCTCAACAGAGGCTCTGATATAGAGATATTTGTAGAAAACGGCGTGCCTTATGTCGCAGGTGAAGTGCTCGTGTATGTGGACTGGAATAACGATGGAGATTTTGATGATGCAGGTGAAGTTGTCTTCCACTCGGATCCATCAGGCACTATGGTTTTTGAAGGGTCATTCCGTGCGCCACTGACAGCCCATTAGGTATCACTCGTATGAGGGTGAGGCTGCACGATTCAGATAATGGGCCCCATGAAGAGGCTTGTGGATTCTCTCAGTGGGGAGAAGTCGAAGATTACAGTATCCGTGTATCGGAATTTGATCCTTGCGCTGCCTTGAATTACTTCGATTACAAGGCCGAAAACATTCCAGGTGATTATGTAAGCCTAGGCAGTGAAGGCCTTCTCATCAACACTGCTGATTTTGACAATGCAAATTCTGATCCGCAGGACATCGGATTTGAATTTAAATATAAGTGTGAATCCTTTACACAGTTCATATTGAATACGAATGGCTTTATTAAATTAGGAAGTACGCCTCCTTCATCAGCGGCAATGTTTTTTAACGACCCCGCACGTCCGCAGGTGGTATCTTTAATAGCAATGATCCTGCTGATGTCAATTTGCTAAGCCCATTAAACCTTGATCTATCAGCGGGCACAGGTACGCCGGAATACAGGGTGCACACCTCCGGAGTAGCCCCTAACAGAGTTTGCACGATCCAATACCAGGATGTACGGGAAGCCAATGCGGATCCGGTGCCGCAATTTGATAATATGCAATTCCAGATTAAACTCTATGAGACCAGCAATATCATCGAGTTTGTTTATGGCGATTGGACCTTCGGGAAATACGGATGATTTCCGGACTGTAGCCTGCGGGCTCAAAGGTTCGAGCAGGGCAGGAGATCAATTATTGATTGCAAGCAAAGTGTTGAGCAGCCCTGGGATCAGGTGTTATTTTCCAATGAAAATTATCTATCCACTTCGCCGATCCATTATGCAAAGTCACCGGAAAGCCCTAAACCTGACGCAGGGAGAACGTTCAGGTTTGGTCCCCGCTATAATAATGATCTGGGCATAAAAGAGGTCTATACACTTGGCGAATCTTCGATATACTATTCTACTCCACAAACGATTAGTGCAAATATTGAAAATACCGGATTGACGGAAAGGGAGAATATCCCTGTTACGCTCACTATCTCAGGTGCTAATGCTGTTACTGAAACAATCGTTGTTGGTGGGCTGGCCCAGCTTGACTATTTCACACTTCAATTCCCTGCCTTTATACCCGGCTCCACAGGACTTACGACTATTGAAACCACACTCCAGGATGATGATGATCTCTCCAATAACTCCGTCACCTGGATACAAAATGTAACTGAATTTGAATGCGCCTATGCATCCGCTTCACTGCCGGCAAAACCATTGAGTGTAGCCCAAAACGAGTCGTTCATCTTTCAGGCCAAATATCACCTCAACGGAACTGCTGCTGTCAGTGGTATAAGCTTTTATCCCTTATGACATTGCCAATATAGGACAAACAGTCTATGGCGTAGTCCTGAATAATGCAGGCTCGATTGCAGGCCAATCTGATCCGTACATCATAGAAGAATCCTCATTGGGAACGTGGCATACATTTAATATAACAGAACCACCAGTTTTCAGTGATGTTGACTACTATGCCGGATATGCCACAACTGCCGCAGATAATATATACTACCCGCTGGGTGTCCAGGATGAAGATCCGTTGCGGCCTGAAACTTTCTACGTGTCGGACTTGACTGGCGGCAATACACTGCCGTTTACCTTTCCAAGCCGATTGATGATTGGAGCCATTCTTGCGCCGACTGCACCTGTTGCAGGTATAGCTGGATCCGACTTGGTGTTGTGCTCTGGAGATGCTGGTTATATCTCTGTCCAGGAATACAGCGGATTCATTCAGTGGCAGGAATCGCCGGATGGAATTACAAATTGGATTAATGTAAGCTCAGGTAACGGCTTTAATACATCTACATACATCACACCTCCGTTAGCGAATACTACCTATTACAGAGCGGAAATCATTCAGCCAACCTTTGCGCCTGTATATACCAATTCAGTCTCAGTCATTGTGATGCCTTCTCCAGGTGATGCCGGATTGATCACAGGTGACACCTCTGTTTGTGAGGGAGAGGAAGCTACCTACACGATTGAGGCTATTGAAAATGCGACAGATTACCTCTGGACACTTCCGGATGGCACAACTGGATTCAGTAATACGAATACCATACAAGTCACCTTCAATAACCCAATGGATATTGCAACCATCATAGTTGCAGGAGCTGGTCAGGGATGTTTGGGCGCATCCTCTTTCATCCCTGTGACTGTGCACGCCATACCAGCCACCCCGGTTATCACGAATGACCAGGGCGAACAAAACCTGCATTCAGATGCATCCTCTGGTAACCAGTGGTATGATCAGAACGGGCCAATCAACGGAGCTACCTGGCAGGATTATTTCGCTGACGCAGATGGCAACTACTATGTGATTGTGACCGAAAACGGATGCAGCTCTTTGCCTTCCAATATTTTAACTGTCTATATTTCTGCCGTAAAAGATTTTGATAGGAACCTGTTAGTTCATCTATATCCCAATCCCGTTTCCAATGAACTCTATATCGAAACTCCCGGAAACAGTTCCTTTATGCAATACGAAATTCATGATGCGTATGGTGTCCTGGTGCTAAAAGGAGAAGTGGCTACAAAATCGATTGTTGATACCAAAGAATTAGTGCCGGGTGTATATTTTATACAGATAGGCAAACCTGGACAGACATCTATTCGAAAGTTTGTGAAAGAATAAAGAAGCGGACCAGGGTATGCTGTACGATTAGTATGCCCTGGTCCATTAGTCATTCGGCAATCCCTACATGCTGAATTATATTATCTTTACCCTGTTCCCTCTATATTGTTTAATTCATTACTACACTGCCATGAGACTCATCTCATTGACATTATGTATTGTTGTTATCACAGTAGGAGCAAAGGCACAACCATGGTTGGAAAACCTACCTGCTGGAAAACCACGACAGGAACTAACCTTCTTTGACTACCAGCACGCCTTCGAAACCTACTGGGCTCCCCACCTGGTAGAGAATGGCACCTATATCGAAAACGGAGAAACGAAAAAGCACCAGGTTGGAAGCAATTCAAACGCTGGGAATATCTCATGGAACATCGCGTGGACATGAAGACCGGCTCATTCCCAGAACAAACTGCACTGGAGATAACACGAGCGTATCAGCAAAATCATCCTTCTGGCCGTGGTAGTGACCAATCAAATTGGATTTCACTCGGACCAACTTCTACACCAGGCGGACACGAAGGGATCGGGCGGATGAATTGTGTTGCCTTTCATCCTACGGATCTTAACACCTACTGGGCTGGTGCAGCATCCGGTGGATTGTGGTATACAGATGACGATGGAGCAACCTGGACTTGTCTCACCGACAAAGAGGAGTCACTTGGTGTCACCGATATTATCATCCCCGCTGATTATGATCAATCGCAGACAATATATATTGCCACTGGCGATCGTGATTCCTATGACAACAACAGTATTGGTGTTTTAAAATCAACAGATGGAGGATTGACCTGGAATGCTACGGGTCTTCAATATACTTTAGCACAACGAAAATTTATCAACCGATTGATTCAACATCCAACTGTATCGGTTGAATTGATAGCAGCTACAACAGATGGAGTATATCGCACCACTGATGGAGGTGCTATCTGGGATGCAGAAGTCACCGATCATGTGTTTATCGACATAGAATTTCATCCAGATAATCCGGAAATTATATACGGTTCAAATTTTGAAGGCGAGTTGTATGTTTCTTTAAACAATGGTGCTTCCTGGACACGTACACTGAATGATTTTGCTGGAAAGAGAGTTGAAATCGCTGTCACACCTGCTGCCCCGGATTGGGTCTATGCAGTCACCGAAAGTGGAGGACTGGATGGCATCTATAAATCCGTGGATAAAGGTTTGACATTTACAAAAACATTGAGCGGTGACACGCTCAATCTGTTGCATTGGAATTCAAATGGTATTGGTGATGGAGGACAAGGATATTATGATCTTGGAATTGCGGCATCACCCATTGATCCCAATATACTTTTAGTAGGTGGAATAAATACATGGCGATCTCATAATGGCGGCACTCATTGGTCTATAGTCAATGTCTTTGCCGGCGGACAAGTACAAATCGTGCATGCTGATAAACACAGCCTTCGCTTCAGACCTAATGGTGATCTATGGGAATGTAACGACGGAGGAATCTATGTCTCATACGATCATGGAGACACATGGATAGATAAGACGAATGGAATTGCGATCAGTCAGATGTATAGACTTGGCGTATCGGCAACTGATCCGGACGAAGTGGTCACCGGGCTTCAGGATAATGGCAGCAAATTGCATTCTGGCACTGGATGGCAACACGTAAATAGTGGCGATGGGATGGAAGGCATCATCGATCATACGGATAACAACATACAATACACGACTACTCAGAGCGGCAGTTTATTTCGCACGCTGGATCGTTGGACAAGTGCACGGTATATTAAACCGAATGCCGCAGGAGGAGGTGCTTGGGTCACTCCCTACGCTATGGACCCTCAGGATCCGCGAATCATCTATGGGGGCTTTAAAGAAATATGGAAGACAACCGATCGTGGAGATACATGGACCCAAGTATCCACTATCAGTCATGGTGATAAGATCAGGTCTATTGCCATCGCTCCTTCAGATCCTAATACGTTGTACGTCGCAGGTACGTATTTTATGTACAAATCCACTACAGGAGACGAGCCCTTTGTCAGGTTAACAGGCAATGTCCCAGATCACACAAATTCCATGGCTTATATTAGTGTCAAGCATGATGATCCGCAGACGGTCTGGGTGGCGGTATCAGGCTTTACAGACCCCGGTGTCTATGAGTCAAAAGATGGTGGGGCCACATGGACAAATATTTCAGAAGGCTTGCCTAAAATTCCTGCATATACGGTCATACAAAATAAACAAGCTGTAGACGAAATTGAACTCATTGTTGGAACTGAGCTAGGTGTTTTCATCAAAAAAGGAAGTGAACCTTGGATGCCTTTCGGCAATGGCTTGCCCTAATGTCATCGTGATGGAATTGGAAATGCACTATGCATCAGATCCAACACAAAGCAAACTCCGTGCAGCAACATATGGAAGGGGACTTTGGGAAACAAAGGTTTCATTTGCTTCAAGTCCGATGACATTTGTATCAAGCACCACTAAACAAGATAATACGTCCTCCATCAAACCTAACCAGCCTGCGCAGGAAATAATAAAAATCCAAATCAATACATCCGGTGATCTTGCACCGTTATCTGCCCGCTCATTTTCTTTTGATACAGGTGAATCCTCTAACCCCTTGACCGATATCACACTCGCCCGGGTTTATTACACCGGAGGTGCTAATGGCTTTTCCACGACGACTCCCTTTGGAGATGCATATGTTTCTCCAAAGGGTGACTTCACGATCAATGGAGAACAGGAAATGATTAATGGGACTAATTACTTCTGGTTGGCATATGATGTCTCAGCATCCGCTACTGTTGGAAATATTTTAGACGCGGCGTGTACTTCATTGAATATAGGTGTCGATGTTATTCCTGATGAGACCAATCCTGAAGGTCACCGGCTGATTGAGTTGATCTATTGTGATGCGGGTGGCACTCATCTCAGTCAGGAACATATTTCATTAGTGACCATCGGCAGCGTGCAGCAATCATCGGAAGATGGAATGGACGGCTATCAGGATTTCACTGCCACCATCGCCGAGCTTATGATTGGAGTGAGTACACCGGTCACGGTACAAAACAATGTGCCTTTCAACTCAGATGAACTTATCATCTGGGCAGACTGGAATATAGATGGCGATTTTGAGGACGAAGATGAACAGGTATATAAATCAGGGCCGTTGGGCATAACTACGTACACAACTTCTATTACACCTCCAGCGCATGCAAAGCCTGGCTTGACGCGATTGCGGATCCGCTTGCATGACACTGCGTTTGGACCAAATGCAACTCCATGCGGCAATGCTAACCTAGGAGAAGTAGAGGATTATACGATTGATGTAAAAGAAGAAACGGTCGGTATAGCACAAATCAAAACAGAGCGCACCATAGTTGCTTACCCCAATCCGGTGTCTAATGAACTTAATATTGAATACCCGTACAATTTAATATCCACACCTTTCTATATCACAAATGTGTTAGGTCAATCGCATTATCAGGGTTTCTTATCAGGGAAAACTATTATCCAAACAAATCAATGGCCACCAGGAATTTATTTTATCCATGTGGGAGTCAAAACGGAATCGCAGGCTCGTGTGATCAAGTTCTAAAGGTAGAAAAGCGGAAATGGTAAATATGACCCTTTCCAATGTGTACCTTTGAAGAGAAACAAACCTAATCCGCTTTGCCAAATACACTCATTGTAAAAAGTATCACCATCTCCACTTCAGCGCATGAAGTCTGGCGCGTCTTCACTGAACCTAAAGTCACCATGCTCATGGGCGGCCATTATGTCTCCTCCTGGAAAAAAGGGGAGTCGCTGCAATGGAAAGGGGATGATGGCAAACTCTATAGCTACGGCATCATCCTTGAACTGGAGCCGGACCAGCTATTGAAACACAGCCTGTATGACATGAAAACAAAAGAACGTATCACGTCCACCATCACGTATCGTTTTGAAGACATGGGAAAATACACCATCCTGCATGCTGAAGAAGAACTCGCCTTTGATATGCGGGATGATCAGTTTGAAGAAGCGCTGGAAGGATGGGACATGGCCCTGGACACTGTTAAGGAAATCGCGGAAAGAAAAAACAAATAATCTAAACACCGCTCACCATCATGATTACAATCCGACCTGCCACTGTCGCTGATGCACAACTCCTTTCCACGGTTGCCCCCATTACCCACATGGAATCCCATGGACACAGTGCAAGTGCTGAGCATCATGAGATCTATATTTCAAAGAAACTTTCTACCGAAGCATTTACCAATGAGCTATCCAACCCTGACTTTCTATACCATGTGATCTTTGTGGATGAAGTGGCAGCAGGATACTCTAAGATCATTTTAAACTTCAATCATTCGCTGATCACTGAGCAGCCGGTGACCAAACTCGAACGCATCTATCTGTTGAAATCCTTCTATGGCATGCAGGCAGGTCAAAAACTTTTTGACCATAACGTAAGCTTATCAAAAGATCATCACCAGCAGGGCATGTGGCTGTACGTCTGGAAAGAAAACCACCGCGCGTTTGCCTTTTACCTGAAACAGGGCTTTGAGATTATCGGGAGCTATGACTTTGAAGTGTCGCCTACACACTTCAATCCGAATCATGTGATGTATCTGAAGTATTAGACTTCTTCTTTGCAAGGCACACAGTGCTCACAGGGCTACACCCTGTGACATTAGATAACGCCCCTTCAGGGCTTGGATCTATTTAAGCCCCGAAGGGGCGTCATCAGCTAACGAGGGGTGCAGCCCCTCGACGATGGGTGAAACCCATCGAAAAAAAATCATGCACCATATCCTCCAACACCCTAATTTAGTCCTGTCACTAAATACTTCACCGGTATGGGACAATCATTAGTCAAAAACTATATCCATATAGTTTTCAGTACAAAGCACAGGCAACGCCTGATTCTTCCCCCTGTCGAAGAAGAACTCCACAAATACATGGGCGGCATATGCAAGAAACTTGAATGCCAGCCGCTCATCGTCGGTGGGTTCACTGATCACATCCACATCCTGTGCATGCTATCTAAAAAAATAGCATTGATGAATTTAGTGGAAGAAGTAAAATCTCATTCTTCCAAATGGATAAAACCCATGGGCCCAGGTTACTCAAATTTCTATTGGCAAGATGGGTATGCCACATTTTCTGTAAATCCAAAAGGGGTTGATCGTGTGACAGCCTATATTAAAAATCAAAAAGAACATCATCGAAAAAAATCATTCCAGGATGAATTGCGTGGTATACTGAAAAAATATCAAGTGGAATATGACGAACGCTATGTCTGGGATTAAGTGAAAATATCCTTCAGGAAACATCACAGCAATCCCCCCAGGAAATGAAAGATAGTGCCTCTTCAGGGCTTGAGAGGAAATGCTCCCTCCATTTTTCACAAGGCTACACCCTGTGACATTAGATAACGCCCCTTCAGGGCTTAAACCCAATCTTCGCTTTCCCTCCGCTGACATTCTTTGGATCAAATTCCTTGACATCCTCCAGGAGGATCGTGGCTAACAAATCAGGTGTGCGTTCTTCCTTCTTTATAGCAGCAAGCCTCAGATTCTGATTCTTGACAGATTCCGCGACTACCTGCCGTACCGACCTGGCGTTGCCAAAGAATTCATCCCGGTGATTAAAGAGTGCAGTGAAATAGCTTTTTAAATGGGTGGCTGCATCCACATCAGGCATGACACCCTCTTTGCGATACATGGATAGAGCGATGATAAACATCTGGTCAGGGGTGTAATCCTCAAAGTGAAAGTATTTATCAAATCTGGATTTCAACCCCGGATTGGAATTGATAAACCCATGCATATTGTGCGTATACCCGGCGACGATGACCCCGAACTTACCACGCATGTCTTCCATCCGCTTAAGAATGATCTGGATCGCTTCTCCACCAAAATCATAAGGAGAACCCTTCTCCTGCGCCAGTGAATACGCTTCGTCAATAAATAAAACACCTCCCATGGCCTCATTGATTTTCTCTCCGGTCTTGATCGCCGTCTGACCGATATACCCGGCGACTAGTCCCTCGCGATCCACCTCCACAAGATGGCCTTTCTCTAAAATACCAAGGCCCTTGTATACATTAGAAAGTATTCGTGCTACTGTTGTTTTGCCTGTCCCTGGATTACCGGTAAAGACAGTATGCAATGAAAATTTATTCAACACATCCTTTCCTGTTTCCTGATAAAATTTCACCAGGCTGACCATTTCATTTACTTCTGTCTTTATTTTATCCAGACCTGTGAGTAGATTGAGCTCCTCAAGGCTTTCAGCTAAAAGCGTATCTAAAGATTGAGATTGAGTTGCTGTTGAAGATGCAAAAGCCTGGTCAAGTATTTGTCCTTTGTTTGTGATCACATGGGCACCCCCTTCCTCAAAACCCTCCCCTACTTCGAATGGAACGGTAGCAATGTGCATGTCCATGAAAATAATCTCCATCGTATACCGGTCGTTGTGCCACGAACCGGGTTGCGCATTTCCCCATCCTGCATAGACGGAAAATACCTGCCCGACCGTATTGGGTGGAACGTAGGTGAGATAACTCTGGCTTCCCTTTGGCTGGCCATCGGCATCGGAATACAGAAAGAAAATCTCGGCAAAATAATCCTTGGCAGATTTGTTTTTAAAATTGACTTCACCCCACACAAAGCGCGTATCCTTCTGACTGAATTTCTTCACATATTTTTTATCCGGCAGCGTGGAAGCCTGACCATCACCTTCAAATAACCGGATAGATTCGAGATCAAAATAATGGTTCTGTCCTGCGGGCAGATCACCCACATCTTCAATATAAAACATCGTCTCCCCGATCTTCACTTCATCGATATAAGCCTCCCACACATAGTTTCCTTTCCGCCAGTAATCACCTGGTTTGGCATTGCCCCACGAATGCCGGGCAAATACAATATTCTCCTCTTTCAGCACTTTACGTTTCTCCTCAAAATTGGAGAGCTCATTCTTCTGGCTGCCATTGACAAAAAAACACTTGGACCGGATAGATGCTTCCCATTCTTCTTCATCAAACCATTTATTGAAAAACGAGATTTCCACCCGCAGATAGGTTGTTTCATATCGGTCAAATACTTTCCTGTACTTTTTAGTTGCACCGGCCATCCATTCATCAGACGAGTGGACCTTCATCTCCTTAAACTTGTATCGACCAGGCACCTGACCTGAAGAACCGCCTTCTTCCGGGTTACTCATAACGTTGTGTTTAGGTTGTCAAAATAGGGAAAAAGATGAATCCCGTACCCTACTCCATTTGTGCGTTTCTGGAAAGTTTTCTTCATGGCTCAACCACCTCTTTCCAAAACATTACCTAAAAACTGGTGTTTCCCTACTAAAAGGACTAATTTTACATTTCAAACTTCAAACAAATAATAACCAACATGAAAGATCAACATCAAAAACAATATGCCGGTGTATGGATGGATCACCACAATGCGGTATTTATCCCATTCACAGACGGGGCATTTGCGATCCAGGAAGACAAAGTCGTAGCCGGTGAATATCACGGTGACAAAGGTGAACACGCATACAACAATGCCGAAAAGACCGATAACCGTAAATATTTCAAGACCATCGCCAGCCAGTTGCTCAAATATGATGAAATATACATTTTTGGCCCAGGCAAGTCACAGGAAGAATTCTTGAATTTCCTGAATGATGACAATCACTTCAAAAACAAGAAGATTACACTTGGAAGTGCCGAAAAAATGACAGACCCTCAGACAGTAGCTAAGGTCAGGGATTTCTTTAAGAATGCCTGATTCCTCCGGAAAGCTATAACAGGGTGAACTTTTGATTAGTCAAACAGCCAGGCTTATATAGCCTTGCGCTATATGACTCATCATTGAAGGAAAAAGCACTCGTCTAACTACATGTTAGCCGGGTGCTTTTTTTTTGGCATAGAGGCAAATCCCCTTTTTGCGGTATTTCAGTCCATATAATGCAGCTATACCTTTGGATAACAAACCTTAAAACTATCCGAAGATGAAAAGTAACTTTCTCCGAATTCTTATACTTGTCCTCACGCCAATCAGCTTTGCCGCTATCACCTCTTGTTCAGATGATGACTCTCCATCCAAGCCTACGATTATCAGTGCCGCCGGTGACATCCAGCCATCCATGGACGAATTCAGAAACCTCTTGGGACCTAACAATGGCAACACATCAGGTTCACAAACGACCGGTCGCAGGGAAATCAACTGGGACGGCGTACCAGACAGTGTAGCGGTGCCCAATGGTTATGTTGGTGACTTCTTCAATATACCGTCCAATGGCCTGACACGGGGCATTGAATTTACAACACCTGGTATGGGGCTCATCGTGAGTGCAGATTCAAACAACCCAACCAATACACCGATGTCTTTTGGAAATATTAATCCGACGTATACGACTACCTTTCCCCCGTTTAGTGGCGAACGCATCTTCTCGCCTCAGGGTAGTAACATTGCTGATATCAGGTTTTATGTCCCTGGCACAGATCTGCCTGCTGTAGTAAGAGGCTTTGGTGCTGTCTATATCGATGTAGACCGGGATGAAAATGCAGCATTTGAATTTTTCGATATCAACGAAAACTCATTAGGCGTATACGGAACCAAGGCTTTAAACCAGGGATATGTTTTCCTCGCAATACTTTTCAATTCCCCTATCATTCACCATATCCGGATCGAATATGGAAATTCAGCATTAGGCCCTGATGACGGAGGCGCCATTGATGTTTCGGTGATGGATGATTTTATATTCGCTGAGCCTCAGGAGGCAGAGTAATCGATCTCCTACAGACTTCAGGAAGGATACCTAAAACTTACCCTTTCTTTACATACCATGAACTCAAAGTCCTTAACTTTGCTGGGCATGGCTGTGATCAGAAGATGATCTCCTGACCCACCATCATCACCACCACTTTTTGGCTTCCCGCAGGCTTGTCTGTTACAAGCGTGTTTATGATAATTGCAGATGAAAGAGTTTTGGGATCAACGCTACAGCCAGAAAGAATATGCCTACGGAGAAACTCCGAATGAATATTTCAGAAATCAGATCACCTCGCTAACGCCAGGGAAAATTCTCATGCCTGCGGATGGTGAAGGCCGCAATGGCGTTTTTGCTGCTACCCTCGGGTGGAAAGTTGATGCCTTTGACATCAGTACAGAGGGGAAACGCAAGGCTGAATTACTGGCTGATAAACACAAGGTCAATATCCATTATGTTATCGGGGCCTGCGGTCAAATCACCTTTCCTGAAAATTCCTTTGATGCGATCGCCCTTATTTATATGCATCTACCTCCGGCCTTCATGGCCGAATGCCATCGACAACTGGTTGAATATCTAAAACCTGGTGGTGTCATCATCTTTGAAGGCTACAGCAAGAAACATATAGCGTATCAACATGCCAATCCAACTGCCGGAGGGCCCAGGGATATTGATATGCTCTTTGATATTGCGCAGATAAAACGTGAATTCCCTTCCATTACATTTACAACACTCAGCGAAGAAGAGATTGATCTGCAAGAAGGCCAGTTTCATGAAGGGAAGGCAATGGTGATCAGATTTACAGGAAAGAAGAAATAGGCATCATGGCAAAGAATACCATCAGACAAACAACGCTGCACGGACTGACCCGGGCAAAGGCTGCCAGGAGACTAGCAGCTATCGTGCGGGAGATGAAGCAGGCAGAGCGAAAGTTTTCACCCATGCTGGATGAGTTGCACGACCACTTTAAGCATAGCGGTGACAACCTGATACATTACCTGGTTTTGCGCAGTAACGAAATCCGGGAGATACAGGAATTCCTGCATCATATCGGATTATCATCACTGACCAATTCTGAAAGCCATACCCTCTCTCAGGTGCAACAAGTATTAAACTGGTTGCAACATAAAGAGCCAGAGGTAAAGAAGGCTACCTCCTGCAACTTTGAAGAGGCCTCCAGACTCCAATTATTGCATGCTGAAGAATTGCTTGGTATATTTCCAAAAAAGGACAGGCCACACATCATGGTCACCTTTTCATCCGCCCTCCTAGAAGATCGTAAGCTGATGGAAGAAATGCTCAACAAAGGTATGTCTGTGGCGCGCATCAATTGTGCACACGATACACCTGAGATGTGGCTGCAAATGATATCGCTGCTTAAAAAAGCAATGGCCAAGACAGGCAGGAATTGCAAAATATACATGGACCTCGCAGGCCCTAAAATCAGGATCAAAAGTATCCATGCCCTCAAGAAAAATGAAGACCTCGAACTGCCTGTCAAGGAAGGCACTGAATTGATCCTGAGCCATTCAAAAGCAGCGGAAATAAAAGGAAAGAAACATAAACGAAAAGCGGATATCCTACATATCGAACCCAAAGAGTTACTGGGGATGGTCAAGGAAGGAGAGCATATATTTTTTGATGAAGGAAAGTTTGAGGCCAGAGTCACCAAAGTGGAGCCTGACCATGTAACGGTACAAATCGTCAGGATCTCTGCCAGGAACCATTTCTTAAAACCGGAACGGGGGATTAATCTGCCGGATTCCGATATTACCATTCCCACCCTGACAGCAGAGGACAAAATCAATATTCCATTCATTTGCGAGCATGCTGATATGGTTGGCTACTCCTTTGTCAGCAGTCCTGAGGACATCGAACTCCTTCGACAGGAAATAAATAAATACAATCCACGTCGCAAGCCGGCCATCATCCTGAAAATTGAACGCCTCTCCGCTGTCCAGCATTTGCCAGCCCTATTGATTAATGGGATGAAAGATGAAGCCATGGGCGTGATGATAGCCCGCGGTGACCTGGCAGTGGAAATTGGCTTCGAGCGCCTGAGCGAAATACAGGAAGAAATACTCTGGATTTGCGAGGCGGCACATGTACCAGTCATCTGGGCTACGCAGGTACTCGAGACCCTCAATAAGACAGGCTATGCTACCCGCTCCGAAATCACGGATGCAGCCATGAGTGGCCGCGCTGAATGCGTGATGCTCAACAAAGGAAAATATATCGTCAGCACCATTGAGACGCTCGATGATATACTCACACGCCAGCAAGGTCATGTCAATAAGAAAAGGTATATCATGCGGCCCTTAGGGATTGCCAAATCATTTATTGAAAGGTGAGACCCCTGCAGGTGTATATGCTGATGCTATTCTATTGATGAATTAGCGATGGTAGCAGGGAATTCTTCTCCCGGAGCAAATACTGTCTTTTCAATTTTATTAGCCACAGGTTTCAGCGACATCAGATAGCGATACAGCGCTTTTAATTCTGTTTCATCCATTTTCGAAAACGACCCCCAGGGCATAGGGCTTCCTTTGTGCACCCTACCCGCTTTAAAACGACCAACAAAAGCTTCTTCGCTCCAGTGTGCAATAACTCCATACTCTTTATGTGGTGTAAGATTTGGAGTAACAAATGAATAGCCCTCTGAAAAGGGATCAACTCCAAATTCATTTCCACCTGCAAATTCAGGGCCTATAGCACTGCCAGTGACCATATCCATTTTGGTATGACATGCGCGACAGTTGGCAACATTATTGGCGATATATCGACCATACTCAATCGTCGGCTCTTTCACTGCGACAGGAGGTGTTATGGCCGGACCTTTAGGTTTCAACACCCCAAAAGCAACCAATGCCTTCCCAACAAGTCTTAGTTCAGTAAGCTTTACCTCATGACGCACGGGTTCCTGAGATCTGAGAAAAGAAATCACAGCTGTCAGGTCCTCATCACTCATTTCCTGGAATGGCATAAACGGAAAAATGAACCTTCCGTCACTTCCCACGCTATGACGGAGCGTCCGGGCTAGTTCGCTGTCAGTGAGTTTACCAATTCCTGTTTCCATATCAGGTGTTATGTTCGGCGCCCTGAAGGTACCCGGCGGAATATCAAATTCCCATCCCCCTGACAAAGGCACTTCTATGCCTTGGTCTACATCTTTAAGTCTGTCCATCGGAACATGACATGATGCACAGTGTGCAGGTCCATAGGCCAGATATTTTCCGCGGGCTATGACCGCCGAATCCCGCACAGCGCGGAGCTCCGGATAAGGTGCATCCAGTTTCTTACCCGAGGATATTTCTATATAAATCATAAGGGCCATAACCAGGAGCACAAGCCCGGTCAAAAGTTTGAAAATGAGTTTCATTTGATTCGGTTTAAAATGGTGTTTTATTTTGACAAGACAAAAATGGCTACACCCAGGGCCAACGCACAACTACTTTGCTGCTGAAATGTTATAAATCCTGATTGAGTTGCGATCTCGGTGCAGGGTTGAAATAAAACCCTATAAATTTGGTTAGTATTAAAAACCCATTAACTTTGGCCTGTAACGATCTATAAAATGATTAACAACATCCTGAATCTTCATCATCATTGTCATCATTGCGCGAAGGCGTGGTTGGCATGATATGTAAATAATATCCATTTGTAAACCCGTCTGAGTATTCCGGACGGGTTTTTTATTGCCCAGTATTACCGGTTTACTCAGACCTGACCTAACCTGATGAGTAAGCTAAAAATTGCCGTCCAGAAAAGTGGACGCTTAAGTGAAAAATCCCTTGCCTTGCTGGCCGATTGCGGTATTAAGATCTCCAACGGAGACCGCAAGTTAAAAGCTACAGCAGAAAATTTTCCTGTGGAAGTGCTCTTCCTCCGCGATGATGATATCCCACAGTATGTTGAACAAGGCGTAGCAGATCTAGGCATCCTGGGCGAAAACGAAGTCTGGGAAAAAGGGAAGGACGTCACCCAACTTGAAAAACATGGATTTGCCTCCTGTAAACTCGTCTTGGCGATCCCAAAGGATGAGGTATATTCCGGACTTACGTGGTTCAGGGATAAAAAAATAGCCACAAGCTATCCCTCGATTCTACGCAATTTTTTCAAAAGTCACCAAATCGAGGTCCAGATCGAAGAAATCGGTGGCAGCGTTGAAATCGCCACCGGCATTGGACTGGCTGATGCCATCTTTGATATCGTGAGCACCGGCAGCACCCTGATGCTCAATGGGCTGAAGGAGGCGGAGGTCGTGACCAGAAGCGAAGCCATCCTCATCGCTAATCCCAACCTCAATGCGGAAAAAATCAAGACGGTTGAAAGACTACTGTTCCGGATCAAGGCAGTGCGGAATGCCTCAGCAAATAAATATATCCTGCTCAATGCCCCTGACACGGCTATAGCGGGTATATGTCAAATCCTGCCTGGCATGAAATCTCCTACGATCCTCCCGCTCGCCACACCGGGATGGTCGAGCCTGCATTCTGTGATCAGGGAAGACGAATTCTGGGACATAATAGACCAGTTGAAAGACCATGGCGCTGAAGGAATCCTGGTCGTCCCTATTGAAAAAATGATTGTTTAACGTCCGAATTATAAAAGCTACCATTTCAAAAATGTCGAACATAAAAAAAATAAAATTTCCTACTACCCGAAGCTGGACAAAACTTGCCATACGACCATCGATTGATACTGTAGACCTGTCTTCCACCGTAGAAAAAATATTTACTGATATCTGGAAAAACGGTGATACCGCTGTGGCCAAATATACTCGGCGCTTTGATAAAGCTACCATCGCTCAGACCCGAACATCAGCAGCAGAAATAAAAGCAGCTGACGGAAAGTTGTCAATGGATTTAAAGAAGCCATGCAAAGAGCCGCGCAGAATATCCAGAAATTTCATACGGCGCAAATTGAAAAGCCCAAGGTCATCAGGACCATGAAAGGTGTCAGATGCTGGCGCGAAAGCAGGCCTATCGAAAACGTAGGTCTTATACATTCCCGGCGGATCAGCTCCACTCTTTTCAACTGTGCTGATGTTGGGTATTCCGGCGCAGCTGGCAGGATGCAAAGAAATTGTCATATGCACGCCTCCAGACAAAAAAGGAAAGATTCATCCCGCGATTCTGTATGCCGCAAAACTTGCCGGAATCTCCAAAATCTGTAAAGTGGGTGGCATACAAGCTGTCGCAGCGCTCACCTATGGTACCAAACAAATACCACGCGTAGATAAAATCTTTGGCCCCGGAAATCAATATGTCACCGCGGCCAAACAATATGCTCAGCAAAAGGGCGTGGCTATCGATTTACCTGCAGGACCAAGTGAGGTACTCATCATTGCCGATCAAACCTGCATACCTGCATTTGTGGCCGCTGATCTGCTATCCCAGGCCGAACATGGCCCGGACAGCCAGGTTGTTTTATTATCAGATGATGACGGCGTGCTGAATGCTGTTTTGGCTGAAGTAGACAAACAGATAGAAAAGCTTCCAAGAATCGAAATAGCCCGGGAAGCATTGCGCCACAGCAAGGCGATCCTCTTCAAATCGATTGATCAATGCATGGCCTTCAGCAACCAATATGCACCGGAACATTTAATCCTGGCCGTTAAAAATCCCATATCAAGAATTACATGCATCATCAATGCAGGTTCTGTATTTCTTGGAAACTATAGCTGCGAAAGTGCCGGCGACTATGCCAGCGGGACGAATCACACGCTGCCGACCAACGGCTACGCCAGCCGGTACAGCGGTGTATCGCTGGATAGTTTTATAAAGAAAATAACCTTCCAGGAGATCACCCGCAAAGGGATCAAGTCTCTTGGCCCCACAATTGAATGCATGGCAAAGGCAGAAAAATTATTCGCGCACCAAAACGCAGTTACCCTGCGACTCAAATCCTTGTAGACTATGTTCAGACTTGAAAATATGGTGAGGCCAAACATCCTTTCACTTCAGCGCTATTCCAGCGCCCGGGATGAATACCACGGCACTGAAGGCATCTTTCTTGATGCCAATGAAAACCCCTTCGGCATGCTCAACCGGTATCCCGATCCGCATCAACAATCTGTCAAAGCAGCTATCGGCCGTATTAAGAAAATTGAAGTAGAAAATATCTTCATCGGAAATGGCAGCGATGAAGTGATTGACCTCGCCCTGCGCATTTTTTGCACACCCGGCAAAGATAAGATCATCGTTTGCCCACCAACCTACGGCATGTATGAAGTAATGTCCCATATCCATGATACCGCCATGATCACAGTTCCATTGACCCGTGGTTTTCAACTGGATATGTCAGGCATATTGCGTGCAACATCCCAGAAAGAAAATATAAAAATGATTTTCCTCTGCTCGCCAAACAATCCAACCGGTAACAGCATGGATGAGCTGGAAGAACTGATCAGCCACTTTGACGGAATAGTATTCCTTGATGAAGCTTACATTGATTTCAGTTCGAAGCCATCATTTATTCACATGCTGCATAAATTTCCCAATCTCATTATCTCGCAGACCTTGAGTAAGGCCTGGGGAATAGCCGGGGCAAGAATTGGAATGGCTTTCGCCGGCAAGGAAATCATTTCCCTTTTCGACAAAACGAAACCTCCATACAATATCAGCCAGAACAATCAGGCGACAGCTCTGGATATATTATCACAACAGGAAACATTTGAAAACAATAAAGCCACCATCCTTTCGGAAAAGAAAAAACTAATAAACCGTCTGGCGGCTTTGCCATTTGTACGGAACATCTATCCTTCAGAGACCAATTTCCTTTTAGTAGAAATGGAGGATGCGGGCCTTGTATACCGTGGATTATTGGAACATCAAATCATCACACGCAACCGAAGTCGCGAAGTGGCAGGGTGTCTAAGAATCACCGTCGGAACACCTGAAGAAAACAACATACTGATGCAAACACTTGAACTATTGCCGCTATGAAAAAAGTACTTTTTATCGACCGGGATGGCACACTCGTCATCGAGCCCACTTCCAATCAACAAGTGGACAGCCTGGACAAACTTGAATTCTATCCGGGAGTCTTTCAATACCTGTCGCGCATCGTAACAGAATCAGATTACCTCCTGGTGATGGTGACCAACCAGGATGGTCTGGGCACATCTTCCTTTCCGGAAGAATCGTTCTGGCCCGCGCAGGAAAAAATAATCACTGCCTTCCGCAATGAAGGCATACACTTCCATGAAATTCTCATCGATCGTTCCTTTCCACAAGAAAACCTGGATACACGCAAACCCGGCACAGGCATGTTGACTCAGTACCTGAACAATGGATATGATCTGACCAATTCATTTGTGATCGGTGATCGTGAGACAGATATCCAACTTGCAAAAAATATGGGGTGCCAGGCAATATATTTAAGTTCATCAACCCATGAAGATGCCGCATTGACCACGATTTCCTGGAAGGACATTTGGTTGTTTTTAAAAGAACGACCTCGCATCGCCAATATCATTCGTGAGACACTTGAAACGCGTATCGAAATTGAACTCAACCTTGACGGGAGCGGCAAGAGCCATATCAACACAGGACTGGGATTCTTTGATCATATGCTTGAACAGGTTGCACGTCACGGATTATTTGATCTCAGGATTCAGGTACAGGGAGATCTGCATATCGATGAGCACCATACCATCGAAGATGTAGCCATCACCCTCGGCGAAGTTTTCAATAAGGCATTAGCCAACAAGAAAGGAATAGAACGCTACGGATTCTTGCTGCCGATGGATGATTGCCTTGCCCAGGTAGCCATTGATTTTGGTGGCAGGCCATGGCTCGTTTGGGACGCTACCTTTACGCGCGAAAAAATCGGGGATATGCCTACTGAAATGTTTCTGCACTTCTTTAAATCCTTCAGCGATCACGCGAGATGCAATCTCAATATAAAAGCAGAAGGAACCAATGAACACCATAAGATTGAATCCATTTTCAAAGCCTTTGCGCGGGCTGCCGCATCAGCAGTTCGCAGGACTGATCATTCCTCCATCCCCAGTACAAAAGGTATCCTATGATCGCCATCATCGACTATAACGCAGGCAATACACGTTCTGTAAAAAACGCACTGGAAAGACTAGGCTATGAGGCCATGGTGACGAGTGATGCGGATATGATCAGCAAGGCTGATAAAGTCATTTTCCCGGGCGTGGGAGAGGCGGGTTCCGCCATGAAGTATCTGCGTGAACTAAACCTTGACCTGGCAATCAAATCGCTTACACAACCATTCCTTGGCATTTGTCTTGGCCTTCAACTTATGTGCTTGTATTCAGAGGAAGGTGACACCACCGGCCTCGGAATTTATGATACAGAGGTCAGGAAATTTCCGCCCACCAGTCTGGTGCCTCATATGGGTTGGAATACATTGACTGATTTAAAAGGTCCACTCTTTAGTGGTTTACCCGAGAGCAGTGATCTGTATTTTGTCCACAGCTACTATGCAGGACTTTGCTGTGAGACTGCCGCAACCTGTGAATACATATTCCCCTTTAGCGCTGCATGCAGAGAGATAATTTCTTTGCCGTTCAATTCCATCCGGAAAAATCGGCTGACACCGGAGAGCACATACTGAAAAATTTCCTCGCCTTATGAGAATCATACCTGCTATGGACATCCTCAATGGTAAATGCGTCAGACTGACACAGGGAGATTATGCAACGTCCAAAATTTATGATGCTCATCCATTGGAGATGGCCAAACGAATAGAGGCACACGGCTTGAAATACCTTCACCTCGTTGATCTTGATGGTGCCCGTTCCAAACATATTGTAAATTATGAGGTGCTTAAAGACATAACTTTCCAAACCTCTTTGATGGTTGATTTTGGCGGAGGCATTAAAAGCACGGAAGATGTTGCCATTGCTTTTGATAACGGAGCCTGTCAGGTCACTGCCGGTAGCGTTGCAGTGGAGCAGCCAGCCCTGTTTATGGAATGGGTGGAGCGCTATGGTCCAGAAAAAATTATACTGGGTGCAGATAGCCGGTCACGGATGATTGCTACACATGGATGGCTTGCTGCTACAGGCATCGATGTGATAGATTTTATATCAGGATTTGAAAAGAAAGGAGTGACCCATGCGATCTGCACGGATATAGGAAAAGATGGCATGCTTACCGGTCCTGATTTCAAACTCTATAGTGCGATCCTTGCCGCAACACCGATTCACCTTATCGCAAGCGGTGGTATACATAGCATACATGATCTGGAAAAACTAAAACAATTGGGTTGTCATGGTGCCATTATTGGCAAAGCCATCTATGAGGGTATTATCTCACTGGAAGAACTAAGTGCATTATGCTAAAGAAACGCATCATACCGTGCCTTGATATCAAAAATGGGCGCACAGTCAAGGGTGTTAACTTCCTGGGATTGCGTGATGCCGGAGACCCGATCGAGCTGGCCAGGCGATATGTACAGGAAGGTGCTGATGAGTTAGTATTCCTGGATATATCGGCAACGATAGAAAACAGAAGTACCCTTGTCAGTATGGTGGAAAAAATAGCGCATGAGATTAATATTCCATTTACAGTTGGTGGTGGAATCAGCAGCCTGGAAGAAGCAAGGGTACTTATAAGAGCCGGGGCAGATAAAGTGAGTATCAACTCCGCAGCCGTGAAGTCCCCAAATCTTATTGCTGAAATAGCAGGTTCACTGGGCAATCAATGTGTTGTGTTGGCGATTGATACCAAATTCGTAGAAAACGATTGGCTAGTGTATGTGCATGGTGGAAAAACGCCTACTGATCTCAGGACACTTGACTGGGTAATACAAGCAGAAAAACTGGGAGCCGGTGAAATCCTCCTCACCTCAATGGATCATGATGGTGTGCAAAATGGATTTGCGCTTGAAATAACACAGGCTGTTTGTGAGATCGTCAATCTCCCGGTGATCGCTTCTGGTGGAGCAGGACGTAAAGAGCATTTCAAGAACCTCTTTGAAAAAACCGCTGCCAGTGCCGCACTGGCAGCAAGCATTTTTCATTTTGAAGAAATCGGTGTGCCCGAATTAAAGAATTATCTGCGAACAGAAAATATCCCAATACGATGAACATAGATTTTACAAAAGGAAATGGACTTGTCCCGGTGATCGTGCAGGATGAAGCGACCTTGCAGGTCCTTATGCTAGGGTATATGAACGAAGCTGCCCTGAAAGCTACCCGACAGACGGGCAAAGTAACCTTCTATAGCCGCAGCCGAATGGCGCTATGGACCAAAGGTGAAACGTCAGGAAACTACCTGCAGGTAAAAGATATCCGCGTGGATTGTGATCAGGATACCCTGTTGATCACCGCTATTCCTTTGGGGCCTGTGTGTCATACCGGCTCCACTTCCTGTTTCGGGGAGGACTCCGCCAAAGGCTTTGTATATCAGCTTGAAAAAATCATCGCAAATCGCATTGCGGATGCCAACGAGCAGTCATATACCTCCCGACTTTTTCAAAAAGGGATGAATGCAATAGCCCAGAAAGTCGGAGAAGAAGCGGTTGAACTCATCATCGAATCAAAAGACCAGGACGATGAGCGATTCAGGAATGAAGCTACAGATCTCCTGTATCACTTCCTGGTCTTACTCAGGGCGAAGGATATCGATTTAAGCCAGGTCGAAGAAGTGCTGAAAAAGAGAAACAGAGGTTCTTCTTCCGGGTGAATCAACCAGCACGGAAAAGGCTAAACCTATAGGTTTGAAAAAAAAACTTGCGCCGTATTGATATTAATCGTAATTTTACGATCAAATACACAAATATGGGCTCGACCAAGTCAGAAGAATTCTCCGTAAAGGACAACCGGATAGCCACCTATGCCAAGGCCATGGCTCATCCGGCCAGGGTAGCTATTCTCAGGCTCCTGATCCAGCGCCAGGCCTGTGTCTGCGGTGATATCGTGGATGAACTCCCCCTTTCTCAAAGCACCGTTTCCCAGCACCTAAAGGAACTCAAGGAAGCCGGCCTCATCAAAGGCGACATCGAAGGCGCAAAAGTGTGCTACTGCATTGACGACCAGGAAATGAATGCTGCAAAAACGGCTATCCAGGGACTCTTTGACAGTTACGAAACGCAGAAAAGCAAATGCTGTTGATTTTTTTTACCCAATTCAATCGTCTTTTTACGATCAATAATTTATAAACCTAATCTATTATGCAAACACAAACCACGGACGCTCAACTCAAGGATCTCGTAAGACAGAAATACAGCGAAATCGCCTTACAGGATAAAGAAACAAATCAATCCTCATGCTGCGGTGCGGGCGGCTGCTCTACCGAAGTATATAACATCATGAGTGATGACTACACGACGCTCGAAGGATATAACCCCGATGCAGACCTTGGCCTTGGCTGTGGATTGCCTACCCAATTTGCTCATATCAAACAGGGAGATGTAGTCGTAGACCTGGGCAGCGGCGCAGGAAATGATTGCTTTGTCGCCAGGGCAGAAACGGGTGATACCGGAAAAGTAATCGGCATCGACTTCACCCCGGCCATGATCGAAAAAGCAAGGATCAACGCCGAAAAAAGAGGATTTCATAATGTTGAATTCAGACAGGGAGACATTGAAAAAATGCCGCTGACTTCCAACGTCGCGGATGTCATCGTCAGCAATTGCGTACTCAACCTCGTTCCGAATAAAGAAGGTGTCTTTAAAGAAATATTCCGTGTACTGAAACCTGGTGGCCATTTCAGCATCTCGGATATTGTCCTTGTCGGCCAGTTGCCCGAAGCACTTCAGAAAGATGCAGAGATGTACGCAGGTTGCGTGTCCGGCGCCATCAACAAACATGAATATCTCAACATGATCTACAGCAACGGATTTACGAATGTAACCTTGCAAAAGGAAAAGGCCATTGTGATTCCGGATGACATCCTGAAAAACTATCTTGACGAAAAAGAACTCGCGGCTTTTAAAGATGGCACTACTGGCATATTCAGCATTACGGTATATGCTGAAAAACCTAAATCCTGCTGTGAACCGGGCACGGGATGTTGCTAATCATTCAAAACATACAGTTTATTTGAAGTAACGGATGGGGTTTGATAATACCAGACTCCATCCGGTATTTTACTACTTTGCGTCCCTTATTCGCTCAGATCTTTTGGCGATGGACAATGCATCAAATCAGCAACATGAAAATTACATACCTTCTATCTGCCTTTTCGATATTGTTTATGGTCAACCTCACTGATGCCAACGGGCAGGATAATTATGATGCCAACGACTGGGCCAACCTTAGATATTACCAGGCCGCAAACGCTATGTTGCCTCCGGCCTCAGCCCATGAGGAAAGAATAGTCTTCATGGGAAATTCTATCACGGAAGGTTGGCTAAAATCAGATCCTTCGTTTTTTGCCGGCAAGCCTTATGTCAATCGTGGCATCAGCGGCCAGACTACACCTCAGATGTTGATCAGGTTTAGGCAAGATGTCATTGATCTCCATCCGACAGTGGTCGTGCTGCTTGCTGGTACAAATGATATTGCTGAAAACAGAGGCCCAACCACCCTGGAAGCAATCTATGAAAATATCATCTCCATGGCCGAACTCGCCATGGTTCACGATATACGAATGGTTATCTGCTCCGTGTTGCCTGCGCATGATTATCCATGGCGTCCGGATCTGGCACCGGCAGAGAAAATCTATGCCCTCAATCAGATGTTGTCTTCATACTGCCAACTGGCAAATATCCCTTATGTAGATTTTCATACACCCATGTCGGATCAGCAAAAAGGACTGCAAAAAATATATGGAGAAGATGGTGTACACCCAAACCTGACAGGATATAGATTTATGGAACCGTTGGTAGAAGCCGGCATTGCTAAGGCGTTGAAAAGAAAATGAACAAAGCACAAGCTGAAATAAAATATACATCCTGATGAAGATCGCCCTGTTCTCAGATATACATGCCAATCTCCCCGCCCTGGAAGCGTGCTTTGAAAGTATGGCCCGGCAAAAACCTGATGCCATCTATTGCCTGGGAGACCTGGTTGGCTATAACATCTGGCCCAATGAAGTGATCAACGAAATCAGGCGAAGAGGTATTCCTACTATTGCAGGTAACTATGACCAGGGGATTGGCTTAACGAGCAATGATTGTGGATGCGCTTATAAAACAGATATTGAAAAGGAGATGGGCGCGATCTCTATTTCCTATACCAACTCCATCATCGGTGAGGACGAACGAAATTACCTTCGCACCCTGCCCGCTCATATCCGCGTTGAATTTAAAAATGGTGAGGAATTGATTACGCTCCTGCTGGTCCATGGAAGCCCAAGAAAAATCAATGAATATCTCTTTGAAGACCGGGATGAAAAAAGCCTGTTGAACATCATGGAAAAAGCGAATGCGGATATCATGTGCTTCGGACATACGCACAAGCCTTATCATCGCATAGTATCGGCAGATGGGTCTGCTCTGCCTTCCTTTCGACATGCCATCAACATTGGCTCTGTTGGAAAGCCCAAGGATGGTGATCCCCGAGGTGGCTACGTCATACTGACCGTTGATGAGAGAGCATCGATACTACAAAAAGATTCCATCCAGGTGGACTTTATTCGGTTTGTCTATGATGTTGAAAAAGCAGCGCGCGCCATTGAAGGCAGCGTACTTCCTGATGGCTATGCGGAAATGTTGCGTCAGGGAATTTGAGTCTGCAAAGTTGAATTAAAAGAAAAAGGCAAAGGCGGCTATCAGGACAAATAAGAAAAGCATAGTGATCAACAGCAGTATGGACAAGGCAATAAATTTAAAAGAAAGCACTACCCACCGGTCTTCATAAAAGCGTCGCATAGACAGGAACAGATAAATCAATGGATACAACACCACAAAAAAAGTGATCCACTCGATGATCATATCCTCCCATGCACTGCCCAGCATTTTAGCCATAGCTGGTATCAGGTAAAACAGAAACATGACGACGAAGAGATATGCATAGTGATAAATAGAAAAAACAAAATGTTCTACATACGACTTTCGCTTTGACCTGATATACATCAATTTGAGAAAGAAAGCAAAGAAGGGCAGGCTTAGAAAAAAAAGTTGTGGAAGTGAATGCACCACTTTATTCCCTAAATCACTATTAGCTTTTTGCTTATCCCCCTCATACTTTTCATACACTTCTTCCGTCCAGGCCTGATACCTCTGCTCAAAAAATTGTTCAATCCAACTAATTTGTTCCTCCTCCTCTTCCAATGTACCCGCCGTATCAACCTCCAGTAACGTTAGATTTGAATCTACCGCATGAGAAGCAGTATCTACTGAAATCTCCTTCATCCCTGAAATCTTTTGAACATTATTGATGAGCGCATTGGCATGGACCGTATCCGCAGTGCCTTGTACAAAAGCCTTTTCCTGGTTGAGGTTATAGAGCCGTTTGGTATAGTTCGTTGTCGCGGTTTCTGAAGTGGTGACGGCCTCATCTCCTACGTAAAGGAAGAAGGTCAGAAAAAACACGGTGGATGCAAACACATAAAACCGGATTGGTTCAAGGTATCGCTGTCGCTTACCTTCGAGATATTCTTTGGCCACCAGTCCTGGTTTGGTCACCAGGCTCTTCATGGTATGCCAGAGCTTCCCATCGTAGTGAAAGAGATCCTGAATATAATGGAGCATCAGGTGGATAGCCGTGTCCTTCAACTCCAGGTTTTCCTGCCCGCATTGTGTACAAAAGCGATCTTCCACGGTATGACCGCAGTTGAGGCAATTCTTTTCTTGTCGGATTTTCTTGTGGCTCATGGAGGCAGCTATGCACAGCCAAAATAGAAAATAATATCGCATCTGCCGCTATGGCATATAGAATCTGGAAACTGCGTTGCCTGCAAAGGCGCCCTAAAGCTTGAATGAAAACCTTACATTTAGGGCGCTTCTAATAACTATCAAAAGGGTAATAATAACTTTTATAATGAGCTGTCAATCAATACGGATAATTCATTATTATTGGGTTATTAGAGGCGCCCTTTATACTATCCATCCCGAAATGATCTGAGATAGATATACAACCAAACATGGGCGCAACACTATGGTGCTTTATCATTAAATTTCTTCACGGGCGCCATCGCACCGGATGGCTCATGCACAGCTTAATCTTGCTGGGATGCCTTCTCATGAGCCACGAAACCATGCTGGCACAGAAAATAAAATTTACTTCCGGTGGCATCGAACGAAGCTTTATCCTACACTTACCCAAATTGTATACGATTTCAGACACTGTGGCCTATCCGATTATCCTCTGCCTCCATGGAAAAGGATCCAATGGCCGGGAAATGAAAATGTATACCGGACTAAACAACACCGGCGATGAAATAAACACCATTGTGGCCTACCCGACTACACTCGAGGGACAATGGCCCTATACGGATACAAACGCAATCCAAAGGGAAGCAACCTATCTTATGGAAGTCATTGGAGTCATCACATCCCGGTATCATGGCGATCCTGAGCATGTGTATATGACAGGCATGTCTTCAGGAGGCATCTTCACCTTTACATTTGCGTCGCTGCATCCTGAAGTCTTGAAAGGAATAGCCGTAATCTCCGGAAATATCACTCCGGCAGCACAACCCGACATCATCATAAACGCCTCTAAACTGCCGCCCTTACTACTCATCCATGGGACAGCTGACCTGCTTTATGAAGGAAAGGATGGTATGTTCCTGACAGCTGAAGAATCATTCACGACGTATTTAGATGTCTGTGCGTATCAGACACCTTTATGTGAATGGCTCCCGGATGTGGAAAAAAAAGATAACTGCACCGTAGAAAAAATCACATACAGCTGCCCGGAGCGAATGCTGTATTACAGGATTAGGAACGGAGGCCACCATTGGCCGGGAGCGAAGTTCAATGCCGCGCTCTTTACATCTCTCAAACTGGGAAACTTTTGCCGGGATATCAATGCCAATGATATGATTCGCAATTTTATCCTTTCGATAGAGTGACGCTAGCACTTCAACCTTCCTGGCAGTGTATTTACTCCACAGATTATGCAAGTTGTGCCTCAGGCAAGCTGCGGCAGTTGCATCCTACAAAACAAAAATTACATCCAGGAATACCCCCATGTAATTCCTATATTTACAAGACCACCACTTTACGATTCCGGTATTCATTTTCACTACATAATCTTCTCTGTTATGATATCTCCTCCATATCTTAACCGCTATCTGGTTCTAATCCTTCTCTGTTTACTTTCACTCAAGCCAGCGGCGCAAACCGTGGATGCCAGCTCCATAGTAGGCAAGGTCATCTGCGGTTATCAGGCATGGTTCAATTGCTATGGTGATGGATCACCCGTAGAAAGCTGGAGGCACTGGAATCCGGGTGTATACATGTCAAACGAAGCCAAACCACGTCCCGGCAATGTAACCTTTGAGATCTATCCTGATATACTCGGATACAGCGACGATCAGCTCTATCAGACCGGGCTTGGCCCACTGGGAGATGGGCGTCCTGCCAAACTTTTCTCTTCTTATAAAACCAAAACAATCAATCAGCACTTTGCCTGGATGCAGCAACATGGCATTGATGGTGTAGCCCTTCAACGTTTTTATGCCGGGCTTGATGACCTTGTCTTTAAATACAGCAGGGATACCATCCATGTGCGGGTTAAGGAAGCGGCAGAGACCTATGGTCGTGTGTTTTATATTGGTTATGATTTTTCCGGAATGCCCGTATCCAAATATGAGGCATTGAAGGCTGACTGGAAAGACAACCTTGCAGGTTCACAAAAACTAACAGCATCATCTGCCTATGTCCACCAGGATGGCAAACCGGTAGTTGGGCTTTGGGGACTTGGTTTTACCCACATAGCCGGAACAGCTGCCGAATGCATTGAGCTCATCAATTGGTTTAAAGACCAGGGATGTTATGTCATTGGAGGCACCCCAACCCACTGGCGGAAAGGGATCAACGATTCCAAACCCGGTTTTGAAAGTGTTTATGAAGCCTATGACATGATTACGCCCTGGACCGTTGGTCGGTATAGCCTTCCGGAGGAAGTAGATTATTTTATGGATAGCCTGCTGATCCCGGACCTGGATTGGTGTGATGCGCGTGGTATTGATTATCAACCCGTGATATTTCCCGGTTTTGGGTGGTCAAACTGGAACGGTGGTTCACCCAATGCTTTTCCGCGTAGGGAAGGCTCTTTTCTATGGCAACAAGCATACAATGTGCGCAGCCTTAATATCCCTTCTGCGTATATCGCTATGTTTGATGAGTATGATGAAGGTACCGCCATCGCTCCTGCAGCCGATAGCTATCTCAGCGTACCGACGGATCAATACTTCCTGACCTATAGTGCTGACGGGACGTATATAGCCCCTGACTTCTATATGCGGCTTGCAGGGGAAATCACCAAGATGATCAAAAAGGAAATTCCACTTTCTTCTCAATTTGATACTAAATTTTCGGAAGGCCCTATGTATTTCAGGACCAGCGTTGAGACCGGATATGATGCCATGCCCCACTGGCTCAACACCCTGGATCAAAGCTCCCTCCTGACCAATGTTTCCGGGTCAGCCTCCGGTGGAAAACCATTTTGTGCCACGAGCCCCTCCAATGCAAATGCCGGTGACCGTTCCATCAAATTTGAAGGCACAGACGAATCTGCCGAATCATCCTTTGCGTATATGAAGGTTTTCAATGTGGATATACCAGTTGAAGCTGACACCTGGCTTAGTTTCCGCTCCTACCCTGAAAATTCACTTTCCCGGCATTGCACCATCGATCTGATCATGACGGATGGGAGCACCTTGCGCGATAGTGGTGCTGAAGATGCACAAGGTGTCCCTATGCATCCCGGAGCACCCCATGGCATGGTAGGAGAATGGACTGAAACCATCTGTAACATTGGCAACTGGCTTTCCGGAAAAACGATAGACCGTATCATGGTTGCTTACGACTATGGACCGGAGACAGGTGATTTTCTGGCTTACTTTGATGATATTGCTGTGTATTCAAGCGAATTAATATCCGGCATCGAAAGAGCGGGTGTTTCATTGTCAGCGCAACCACTTCTGCTGTTTCCCAACCCTGCTCATGCAGGTATTGTGACGGTTGTTCTTCCAGACTTCACTCACAAAGGCGATGTATTGATGCGTATCATTAATATGCAAGGACACATAGTATCAGAGGAGGTTGTTGATTCTGGCAATCCAATACAAGTGAAGATGGGTGACTGGCCGGGTGGAATGTATCATATTGCCATCATTGACGGACATCGCGTTTATAGCGGTAAATTGCTTAACTTTTCCTGCGGACTCAAATAATTATGTGGTATTTTCAACCGCTCTTATGTGGCAACTTAAGGTGCATGTGCTTTAGCAGAGGGAAAATCCACAAACCATGGCATCTGCACGTTTATTGTATGAGACTTTATAGGGAATTAGTATTTTTGACCATAGTAATTTACTATATTGTTACAAATCTCCTTGATCCGGCACCTTTAAAGAGGGTTCCGCAAAGGGAGAAAATTCTATGCTCAAGCTCTATCTAATTGATAGTAAACATTCTACACATTAAAACAAAACCAGACTTATGCGTACTTTATTACTTACCCTAGTATCCTTCTGCATGCTGACCTCCCTGCAGGCCCAGCAGGAGGACCGTGGCTATTTCGGAATCAAAGCAGGAGTGAACTTAGCGAACATCCGTTCTGCAAACCATTTCACAGATGGTGACCTCCTCAATACGAAGACAGGATTGGCCGGCGGACTTTTCTATCATCTTCCGTTGACAAAAGCCTTATCCATCCAACCAGAACTCCTCTATTCACAGATGGGTTCCAAGTTTGACGCAAATGCCCTGAGAGCTGAAGGCCCTGAAGGTCAGGTTAACTTAAACTACTTCTCCCTGCCGATTCTGGTCAGGGTCAGCCCGTTTAAGCCACTTGGTCTGTTTGCAGGTCCTCAACTCGACTATTTTGTAGCCGGAAAAGTGGACTATGATGATGACGCCAATGACGAAGGTTTGTCCTATGGTGCCTCTGGTTCCAGTCTGACATTCTTTTCAGTGACTGCAGGTGCTGAAATAAGATTGTTTAAGACAGTTGGCATCTACGGCCGTTATATCTACGGTCTTTCCGATATCACAGGTGGCGATGTTTCTGATCTCTTCACCGAAGGAAGTGACCTGTACAATGATGCGCTACAGGTTGGTCTGACCATCGGATTCCCTGGCAAAACCAAAGCTGAAATGGCTGAAGAAGCTGCTGTCATGGTTGCTCCTCTGGATACGGATGCTGATGGCACACCTGACGTAAGCGACAAATGCCCGCTGGTTGCCGGTTCTGCTAAATATGATGGTTGTCCGGTACCTGACAGCGATGGTGATGGCATCAATGACGAATCTGATAAATGCCCTGCATTATTTGGTACCTCCAAGTATAATGGTTGCCCAGTACCTGATACCGATGGTGATGGTTTCAACGATGAGCAGGATAAATGTCCTACACAAGCCGGTACCTTAAAATACAATGGCTGCCCAACTCCTGACACAGATGGTGACGGCATCAATGATGATGATGACAAGTGTCCTACACAGCGCGGAACTGCAGCTTATATGGGTTGCCCGGTTCCGGATTCAGATGGTGATGGCATCAATGATGATAAAGACAAATGCCCACACTATCCAGGCGATGCGGCTAATGGAGGCTGCCCTGACATGACGATCTATTTTGCTAATGCAGAACCAACGCTGACTGCCGATGACAAAGCTCGTCTCGACAAAGCACTGGAGGTGATCAACGACAACCCAACCACCAACATTGTCATTGAAGGCCATGCAAGCACAGTAGGTGAAGCAGAATACAACAAGAAGCTTTCTCAGAAACGTGCAGATAATATCATGGAATACTTTGCATCCAAGGGTATCGCTGCAGGTCGTATGACAGCGATGGGCTATGGCGAAGAGCAACCTATCAAGGGCGCTAACAAAGCCGAAGGTGACCTCCTGAGCAGAAGAGTAGTGATCAGAGTAGCTCAATAAGCTTAAAATATAATTCTCATCCTTTGCAGAGACCTGGCTGAATTCATTTTCAGTCAGGTCTCTTCTTTTGTGCCCTTTCCGGTCGGGTATATTCTTACAGACTGGAGGGCAATGAAACCGCCTACCCACTCATTTCCCGCCAGACTTACTAAGTTTACAGCATGAAGTTCACTTATCTATTCCTTCTTCTCCTGCATTCAATTTCACTTTCGGGGCAATCCTATACCTCCTATTTTACTGGAAATATAAATGACTCGATCGTGTCAGCTGCAGGAGGCGTATGTATGATGGGTGGAGCCTCAGAACATGATGAGGCTATGAAATGGTTTCTTCAAAGATGCAATGGTGGGGACGTCCTGGTACTCCGGGCAAGTGGCTCGAATGGCTACAATGCATACATGTACAGCCAACTTGGCGTGGACATCAATTCCGTCGAAACAATCGTTTGTAATTCACCAGACGCTTCGTTCGATGCATATGTCCATCAGCAGATCAACCAGGCTGAGGGCATTTGGTTTGCAGGCGGTGATCAGTGGGATTACGTTTCTTATTGGAGAAATACACCTGTTGATAGCCTGATCAATCTGGCAATCACGGAGCGCAACATCGTGATCGGTGGTACGAGCGCAGGTATGGCCATCCTTGGCGGTTTTTATTTCAATGCAAAAAACGGAACAGTTACCTCTTCCGCCGCGATGGCTAATCCGTACACCAGCAGAGTTACTGTTGATTCAACTTCATTCCTCACTGTTCCTTTTATGGATGATGTGATCACGGATACCCATTATGACAACCCTGACCGAAAAGGTCGACAGATCACTTTCCTCGCAAGGATCCTTACGGATTGGGGGACCGAAGCTAAAGGAATAGCATGTGATGAGTACACTGCGGTTTGTATTGGAACCGATGGTATCGCGCAGGTCTATGGTGATTATCCCGGTAATGATGACAATGCCTGGTTTATACAGACGAATTGCGAACTCGATCTGCGGACACCTGAGCAATGCATCATCGGAAGCCCATTGATTTGGGACCGAAATGAGACTGCCTTAAAAGTGTACAACATTAAGGGAACGAATTCAGGCACAAATACTTTTGATCTCAATACATGGACCAAAGGCAATGGCGGAGAGTGGCAAAACTGGTATGTAACGAATGGAACCGTCAATGATTCAGAGAGTGACCGCATCCACTGTCAACCAACGAATACCGAATCAATCGCTTTGGATGATGAAGCATTTCGCATATATCCCAATCCCTTTCATGATGGATCTATCGTCATTGAATACAATGGTACAGGCCCTGAAGTGATCATACTTTCCTCTATGGACGGAACAGAGGTATCAAGGGAACATCAACCTGGCGTTTATACCACAATGCTTACACCTGATAAACTACCAGCAGGTATCTATATGATCAGTCTGCACTGCAGCCAAAGGATATACACAAGGAAATTGATTGTCTATTAAGACGTACGATATATAATCTAAATAGGAATTTCGTTGGGTATCTAAATGGTCGCAGGAGCAAACTCCTGCAACGGCACGCCTAAGGTATTCAGGTGGTTGCAGGAGCAAACACTTCGACTCCGCTCAGTGCGGCGCTCCTGCAACGGCATACCTCAAGTAATCTTGTGTATAAAAGGTAGAGTTGTAGCCAAATCAATACGTCTTCTTCCTATTGAGGGACGCTCAGGACTGGTTTAAAATTTCTCTCCAAACACTATCCCTCTTGGACTACTGCCATCGCTCACATAAAATGGAGTAGCACCTGATCCATCGGGGTTGGCTCGCATGATCGTGCCCAGATTTCTGTCACCCCAATAAATCATTTGAGCATCAGGCTCAAATGCTAATGCATAGACCACGCGTGAAATGCCCGTGGCTAGCACAGCGATGCCTGATCCATCAAAATTGGCCGATTTCAGATGAATATCACCTGAAGCAATGTACTGGTCGAAATAAATCCTGTCTCCTGCCACTGTGATACTTCCTCCCTCAACAAGTGGAATGATCTCTGCCTCTGCACCACCATCCAGATTTTTGCGCCATACACCACCATTATAATTGACCCAGAATAGTGTTCGCGTCGAATGATCGATTGCAACGCCATCAGGATCATTGGCTTGTCCAGTGACAAAGTCCTCCAATTGATTGACATCGGTGCTGTTCAGATCGCCTCGTTGTATACCACTGTCTGTATCCCAGTAGAGTTGATTAGTCTGGTAGTCTACCGCCAATCCATTAGGGCCTATCAACCCGCTTCTAAAGACAACCTGCTCCCCTCCATCCAGATTGGTGCGCAGGATTTGTCCGCCATCGAAATCGCTGATATACAAATGATCATGCACGGTATCGATCGTCATGCCATATGCATTCTGAATGCCTGTCACAGGCAGTTGTTCAAAAATAGGCGCATCGTCATTCACCAGCGCTTTGAATACAAAAGTCCCGTCCGTGAAATAAACCGGAGTACCACTTGCATTGGGATTTTTAATCACCAATGTCTTCGACACCTGTTTAATTTCGGCGGATAAGGTAGTCACCGCAACCAGGTTGACTACAAATGCTCCGGGTTGTTGAAAAGTATGAACAGGATTCACCGTTTCTGATGATTCGCCATCACCAAAACTCCAGTAATACGTTACTTCTCCCGCACGCTCCGGCACGATAGACGTGTTGGTGAACGTTACCGTTGCCGGGGCGACAGCATCATGATCAATCACGTAAGTGAAATCAGGTACTGTGCTTGCCGGAGGCACCGGGAAATCATCTTCCTTACATCCGTGAAGTAAAATGATGCTGATAGCGAGCAACCAAAAATGGTGAATCCTGCGCATGCTTATTGTTTTATGATGATACCTCTAACACTATCCAGGTCTGATTTCAGTACTTCAGGGTTAGTACCATCCAGATTAGCTCTTGATAGTTGACCTGAATCACGACCTGACCAGTATAGCTTACTATCCGTGTGATCGATTGCCATGCCATAGATCCTGGTGCCATTGGCATCAATGACTTCCTGGCCGGTTCCATCCAGATTGGCACGGATCAATGTGGCTGAATTCTGATCATCAAAGTAGATTTTGTTATTGACCTCGTCCACGAGCACTCCGTACCCATATACTCCTGCTACAACAACGACCGGGTTGGTGCCATCCAGATTGGCCATATATAGGTTTTCGAAATTCACTTCGTAGAAATACATCTTTCCATTATCCAGATCGAGTGCAATAGCACGCATCAGGCCATCGGTGATATTGACGATCCCGATCTCCTGGGATGAACCATCCAGATTTGCACGTGAGACATTGCCGATATCATCTACCCAATAGATTTTCCCAGCATCGGTGTCGAGCGCAATGCCATATGGATCCGTCAAACCGGTCACGATTGCTTCTAATCCGCTACCATCACTGTTCATACGCCAGATTTTCCCTTCTGGTACTACTTCAAAATCACTGAAATAGATTTTGTCAGCAGCTGCATCATAGGCTAGTCCTGCCCCGCCCCTTCCGGTGAGATCAAGTACATCTGATACGGTACCACTGCCATCAAGCGCAAGCTTTCTGATCAATGCAGCATTATATTCAATGTAGAATAGTTCTTTAACGTCAGCTCCCTGGTTGACAGTAACGGTTTTGGTTGACACGCCTTGACCTCCTGCACCATTCGCTTTGAGTGTCACTGTGTAGGTACCTCCCGCAGCATAGGTAAAGGTTGGATTCTCATCCGTTGAAGTTGTATTTCCTGGATCTCCAAAAGACCATTCGTAGGAAGTAGCCCCTTTAGAATCATTAGCAAACTGGACTGGTACTCCGCTGACTGCATTAGCTTCATCTACCACGGTGAATGAGGTAAATGGCAACACCCTGATGTTTTTTGTAAATAGCTCAGTGCCCCCTGAGCCTGTAGCTGACAAGGTGACTACAAATACATTGGAAGTAGCATACGCCTTTTGTGGAGAAGTTTCTGTGGATGAATTCCCATCGCCAAAACTCCAGACAAATGCCGTTGCATTGGCAGATGTGTTAGTAAACTGTATGACTTCATCCACTGCCACTGTATCCTTACTGACTGTAAATCCGGCACTCGGGCTTGGTTCCGGATCGTCTTCCTTTTTACAGGCACTGATGAGCACCAGCACAGATAGCATGGCGAAGTAAAAAAATTGTTTTGTTTTCATAAGTTAAGAATTAAGGTTTATCTGATTTTAATAACCGGGATTCTGATTCATCCCCGGGTTTGTATTTGTGAGCAATTCACTCAATGGAATAGGGAATAGCGTCTGATTGATGGAGTTTACGGTGGGTAGCACATCGACCGCTCTTCCTGTCCTGACCAGATCAAACCAACGATGCCCTTCAAACGCGAATTCAAGCCGCCTTTCATTTTCGATGGCCGTCAATAAATCAGCATAGGTTGAAGCGGGAGTATTTCCAAGTCCTGCACGTTGGCGGACCTGGTTGATATCATCCCTGATCGTCAGAATGTTTCCTTCCAGGTGGGTATTGGCTTCTGCCCGGATGAGGTACATCTCAGCATACCGAATCACCATAAAATTGTCAGCTCCGGTAGCGAGGTCATCATACTTAATGACGTAGGGAGATGTCCCGGAGTATGCATAGGTAGCCGCTAAGCGATCATCGTTGGATGCATAGCTCGCGACCAGTTCAGGTGCAGGCGCAACTTCTCCTCTTCCATTTTCGGCAAGCGGAAAATTATACTCAGCGATACGGTTACGATCGAGTGCGGTATAATCTATTTCAAAAATAGATTCACTGTTTTGCTCACTTGCAAATATCGCATCATACGAAGGGAGTAATGAATAGGTGCCGCTGCTGATCACCTTAAAGGCTGAGGCAGCAGCATTGGTATAATCCTTTTTGTAGAGATACACCCGCGCCAGCAATGCGTCTGCTGCAAGACCGGAAGCTCTGATCTTACTGCCGCTGGCAGGTAGGTTTTCGGAAGCAAACCTCAGGTCAGCAATAATCTGATCGAATACGACATCCACATTGTCTCGCGCAACATTGATATCTGTGAGACCAATTGTAGGGACCGTCTTAACGGGTATCGCTCCGAAATAATTAAGCAGATTGAAATGATGAAGCGCGCGGATAAAATATAACTCTGCGAGTGCTTCAGTGGCTTGAGCTTCCGTCAGACCAGGTATGGCAGGCACTTTAGAAATGACATTATTCGCTACGTTGATGCCATCATAGATCGAACTCCAGATACCATCAACAGAAGTATTTTCGGGAAGTATCACATTGTTATCTACTTCTGCATAGGCTACCGCGGTCGCATTGTCAGGGTGAATTAAATTATCAGCAGCCAGGTCAGCAAAAATGCTGTACGTCCTGCCATAGTAACTAAGGCTCTGGAATGAAGAATAAGCTCCCAAAATGCCGCGCTCGAGATCAGCGGCATTTTTAAATGCCTCACTGGCCGGAATAGAATTGTAAGGCTCGACGTCTAAAACATCACATGAAATAAAGGCCGTCAATAGAACCGTATAGAGGATGAACTTTTTCATATTAAAAGGTCAGGTTAAGGCCAAAAGAATAAATTCTCGCCTGAGGGAAGGTGAAGAAATCTGTTCCGATAACAGCATTATCATTACCACGGTAATTGACTTCAGGATCAAGTCCTGAATATTTAGTGAGGGTAAACAGATTCTGTCCCGTAAAATAAACCCTGAATCCAGAAATGGAATTCTTCATCCTTTCTCCAATATGGAAATTATATCCAAGGGTCAGATTCTTTAACCGGAGATACGAGCCATCTTCAATAAACCGCGATGAAACCCTGACGTTAGAGGCAGCCTGCTCCGGATCATTTGTAGCGGCCGGAATATTGGTGATATCACCTGGTTGTTGCCACCTGTCATTGATCACCGCAAGCTGATTGTCACCACCCTGCAATGATTCGAGGAAGAGTCTGGAACCATTAAACACATCATTACCCTGTGAGCCCTGGAAGAAAATATTCAGGTCAAATCCTTTATAGGTAAAGATGTTGGTAAATCCATAGATAAAATCTGGGTGCGGATTACCGACTTTGGTACGATCGGCAGTGGTTATTCTTCCATCAAAGTTCTTATCCGCAAAAACAACAGCTCCTGTTGATGGATCAACACCCAGCCATTCATAGCTATAAAAAATGCCTATTGGCTCTCCTTCTTCAATACGATTGCTTCCGCGGCCAAGGTCATCAATAGGCTGGTCATTATACAGCTCAATGACTTTATTCCTGTTGACCGAAAAGTTTAACATTGTCTGCCAGCGTAATGCTGAACTCTTAAGGTTATCGGTCGTCAATGAAAGTTCGACACCCTGATTTTCCACTTGCCCTACATTTTCGGTTATTGTTGCAAACCCCGATGACGTGGGCAATGGCCTGTCCAGTAAAAGGTCTTTCGTTTGCTTGTTATAATAATCAGCAGTGATCAAGACTCTGTCGTTAAATAAGCCCAGATCAATCCCTACGTCAAACTGGGTTGTTGTCTCCCACTTCAAGTCAGGGTTTGGAATATTAGCGGGATAGATGCCAGGTTGATCTGCATAAGAAGTATTGCCATACACCTCCGCGTATAAGAACGCAGGGATATCATCATTTCCAGTCAGGCCGTAACTAGCCCTGATCTTGAGTTCAGAAATAGAACCAACATTAAAGAAACCTTCTTCAGAAATACGCCATCCTGCAGAAGCAGCAGGGAAAAATCCATTGCGGTTGTTTTCACTGAAATTGGATGACCCGTCAAGCCTTCCTGAAACAGAAAAGAGATAGGTATTTCGGATGGTATAATTACCCCTGAAAATCCAGGACCTGAGGCCCCTGTCAAATGCATCCGTGCTGGCAGAAACGATCGTCGATGCTGAATTAATGTACTCCAGGGAAGGATCCGCAAAATCCTGGGCTCTGATAAATGAACTGCGCGCCTGGTATTTTTCGAAACTATACCCTGCCTGTAATTCGATCATCTGTTGGTTGAAATCCCTGTGATATTTCAGGAAATTGTTCGACACCAGGTTGGAGACATTGGAGTAGGTCTCAAATCCCAATCCATTAAACTTTGCGCCCTGCACAGTTTTGATAGATTCGTAGGCATGTTCCCTGAAATCGAGGAAGTCAATACCCCATTTGGTATTGAAAGTGAGCCCCGGCAGAATAGTATAGTCAGCATATACATTTCCCAAAAGCCTGTATGAAAAATTTTCGTTGATCGCTTCGTTTGCAATCGAGACGGCATTGGAATAAGGGCCCTCCTGATTATAGCTGCCATCCTCATTATAAACCGGAAAGATTGCCGGTGTTGAAATTCCGTTTGGCAGCGGACCATGAAGTGATTGGTCGCCCTCTACCCTGTTCGTTTTCGCATAGGACAAACCTATGCTTGTACCTATTGTGAGTTTTTCTGAGTAATGATGATCTACGTTGACCCGGCCATTGAGCCTTTTATAGTCCGTTCCGATCACGATGCCTTCCTGTGTGAAGTAATTTCCGCTGATGAAGAAAGTGGTCTTCTCATTACCCCCTAAGGTGGACAATTCATATTCCTGCATAGGTGCCGACCTGAAAATCACGTCTTGCCAATCCACATCTATCGTATTGTCAGCAATTTCTTCCGGAGAAAAAACCTCAGCATTTGCCAGGTCATTGCGGTACACTTTCCAGTCATGGGCATTGAGCATATCAAGTCTCTTCCAGGTCTCCTGGACTCCATAGGATGCGTTGAATCGGGTGACCGCTTTAGCGCCTGATCCGCGCTTGGTCGTGATGAGTATGACACCATTAGAAGCCCTGGCACCATAGATAGAAGCTGCCGATGCATCTTTCAGTACACTGATAGATTCTATATCAGAAGGACTGAGATCTGTAAGCGCATTGATACCCTGACCTTCATAACCTATCTGTGCGTAATCACCGGTGGTCACGGGTATCCCGTCAATGACATATAAAGGTTGGCTGGACCCTCCAATAGAACTTACCCCGCGGATTCTCACAGACATTTCACCTCCCGGTGTCCCTGAATTCTGGGTCACCTGCACTCCGGTAGCCTGTCCTTGCAACAGACCATCAATACCTGAAACAGGGATGTCCTTCAATGTCTCTCCATCCACCACCCCGATAGAACCGGTCAGCAATTTTCTTTGCTCCACACCGTATCCGACCACTACTACTTCGGAGAGAGCGTTTACATCTGGCTGGAGTACAATGTTAATGACGGACTGACCACTGATGTCAACAACCTGACGGAGATATCCGAGATAGGAATATTCAAGAAAGGCTGTCGAAGCAGGGACAGTTATAGTATACGAGCCAACTTCATTTGAAATCGTTCCAATATTGGTACCGGTACCCGTGATCCCCGCACCCGGCAAGGTGTTGCCATCAGGGTCAGTGATGATGCCGGTGATTAAAATATCCTGAACGCCCTGGGCAGAAATCCATCCAATACCCACATCAGGTGTCAGCTGGAGCAGGCACACCAGGCTAAGGATGCGGCAGAAACGGCGATGTCCTGTAATAACCGGAGAAAACAAGTCTTTTCGTTTGTTCATACCTGACTTAAAAAATGAGGAATGATGATATACTTCGTGATCCAGTGGAAAAAGTATGGTTCAGATGAACCTCTTCCTGATCATGTGATGCAAGTTTACACTTTTTTTACCAAGTAATCCTATACATGATGAGTATCCAATTTCGACAGCTTAATCTCCAATCCTATATCTCAGAAGTCAGCGGAAATAAAAAAGCCACAGATATTATCCGTGGCTTTTTTACGTGGGTTATGTTCTTTTGGTGCCTGACAAAGAACATGCTAATAAAATAATGGAGACCTACTGTGGTGCAGCAGCCGGAGCGGCAGCGGCGGCAGGAGGTGCATCGCTGTTCCACATATCACGGATAGCGACATACTTGCCATCACGCAATTCAAAGAGGGTCATGTACTTACCGGTCCGGACTACCTTGCCTTCCTTATCGGTCACCTTTGATGTACCCGTCTCAGTAGCGTAGTTGCCTGCAGCCCATACGCCTGTGGTTGCAAAAGTAACGGTATGGCCGGCAGTGTCTGCATCCATATCTTTCTTAATCCCAGCCTTGATCGCATCCATTCCCACCCGTGTAGGTTCATTGTCTGCCATACTTTCTGCATCAGCAGCATAATAGGCAGCTACCCCATCAACATCATTGGCATTTTCAGCAACACCATAAGCGGCTTCCAGTGCCATGATCTGCGCTTTGACAGAATCCATATTGATTGCTGCGGCAGCTTCATGTGTCTCACCCGTGGCACACGAGTTGAACATAAATAAGGCGGGCACGAGGAGTGCCCATAAAAAGTTTCGTTGGTTCATAATTGTTTGTTTTAACTTACAATTTAAGCATTTTTTTAATATATAACATTTTTTTATTTGTCTTCGCAGGGGGAGGGTGGGGAATTCGTGTTCTTTTTTTCCGGAAAAAAGAACCAAAAACCTCGTCGCTCTAAAAACTCGCTTAAATATTTCTGCTTTCCTCTAGCCTCCCTATTTGCTTTCTCGCTTTTTCGCGTTTCATTTTTGTTTCTTGATCTTGATCCCGAACCATGAGTCTTGATTATTTCCTGAAACAAATCATCCGCGCGGCTCGGACAGTTTAGAGCGACAGTCCATTACCTATTCGAGGTGATTTTTTAAAACGTTTTAGCCTTAATGAGGCCACAGGCCTCATTAAAAAAAAAGACTGTTGGGCGTTGGTTGCACCTGCGCCCGCGTACGTGGGATCAAAAGGAGTGTGCACAAAGTAAAATTCATATAAAACGTTTTTAACGTCAGGTAGCTTCATTATTCAACAGGTACCCCCTTTCAGGGGGCAAAGGGGGGCAAGACGGAGCAACAGATTAATACCTATTCGAAATGATTATTTTGAAAGGTACTTGTGAGTAGCAGCGGGGGAGGTTGAGTATAGGCCGCCCCGGGGTTTCCATGCGTTTGGCTGAGCGTGGCGGAACACAGGGGTGAGGGGGCAGCGTAGGAAACTTACCCGCTCGTCAGGAGACGAGAATATATTGCATTCAAGTCAAGGAAGATCCCGCCCAACTGGCGGGATGGCGCAGAAGGCACCACTTGAACGAGCATCCTTTTAGAAAAAAAGTAAAATCCGTCTCCAGACAATTCACTTCCCACTTTTCATTCCTTGTTGGCTATTCCATATTGATAAAAAGTAAAATTTGTCTCCAGACAATCCCTATGCTCTATGCCCTATGCCCTATGCTTTTGACACGAATCATCCGCCTCGCTGACATTCCTCATCCAATCCTATAACGATGAACTTGAACTTTATCAAATAAATCACCATCCTGTCCAGGGGCAGGAAAGATGGTAAACAGTGCATACAGACATCATGGATAAAGACAGATCTGACATCTTATATGCGACCGCAAAGGAACTGCTCGCTGCCGCGGAGCACGAAGACGAGCGGTCTGCCGAAGATGTTGTGACGCATCTGATCTGTACGAATTCAAGGTTGTCGCTTTCTAATTTTCTTGCTGGCTACTTAATACGCAGGCAAATACCGGTTCACCATCCAGTGACGCTGGCCCGTCTCCTGGAGCAGTGCAGATCACTGGATGCCCGCTTCGATTCGATTGATCTCACCCCTATTCACTGCAGGCATGAAGCACATGACAAAGATTACTGTCTCGAAACCACCCAGGTTGATGCCTGTCTCCGGATTGCACAGCAGGCACGGGACATTGTCATGACAGATACGCCCGCCTACTGATCATGTTTTCAAATTTAATATGCAACGGACACCACAAACGATACACACTAAAAAAAACACCTGTATTCCTGCAGGTATATACTAACGATTATGACCCATCAACATAAAGATTTAACTAACAAGCCAGATCTCGGCACACATGCCGAAGGCACAGGTCCATCCAGGACTCAAAGACCAGTCTATACCGACTTCCTGCCACCCTGCAATAATGCCTGCCCTGCCGGTGAAAACATTCAGGCATGGCTCGGACTAGCGCAGGCTGGCCATTACAAAGAAGCCTGGCAAAAACTGATTGAGGAAAATCCAATGCCAGCTATCCACGGACGCGTATGTTATCACCCGTGTGAAAGCAGTTGTAACCGCGGATTTGTGGATCATGCGGTCAGCATCCATGCCGTAGAGCGATTCCTTGGTGACAAGGCTATCGAAGAAGGATGGGAAGTGGAAATAAAAGCGAAACCTTCCGGCAAAAAAATACTGGTAGTCGGCGCTGGCCCGAGCGGATTATCTGCAGCATACCAACTCAACCGCATGGGACATCAGGTGGACGTCTTTGAAGCAGGCCCTCTTCCCGGTGGAATGATGCACTTTGGTATTCCGGCTTACAGGCTGCCGCGTAATATCCTGATGGAAGAAATCAACCGAATCGAAAGATCAGGTGTCACCATCCGACTCAACTACAAAGTCCAGGACATCGCTGCTGAAAAAGCTGCAGGCAATTATGATGCGGTCTTCATCGCGGTCGGTGCACATATCGGAAAGAAAGCAGATATCCCCGCCCGTGATGCAGGGCAGATACTGGATGCGGTGAGCTTCATTCGCGAAGTCGAACTAGGCAATGCTCCAAAACTCGGCAGACGTGTGGTGGTATATGGTGGAGGAAATACTGCCATGGACGCTGCCAGGATGGCTAAGCGCTTAGGTGCAGACGAAGCTTTTATCATCTATCGCCGTGACCGTGAGCACATGCCTGCCCATGATTTTGAAGCCGACGAAGCATTGGGTGAAGGTGTCAAAATCCATTGGCTGCGCACCATCAAGAGCATTGATCAAAATGCCTTTACGGTAGAGGTGATGAATATTGTTGATGGCAAGCCTGTACCTACCGGTGAATTTGAAACACTCGAAGCGGACTCCCTTATCCTGGCACTTGGACAAGATACCGATACCAGTTTCCTGCGCAATGTAGAGGGCCTTTCCTTCAAGGAAGATGGCACACTGATCGTAGGCCTGGATATGATGACCGGCGCAAAAGGAATTTTTGCGGGAGGAGATATGGTGCCTGGCGAACGCAGTGTAACGATAGCCGTAGGACATGGCAAAAAAGCTGCACGCTATATCAATGCTTTCCTGAGAGGCTATCCATATGAACCTAAGAAGAAACATCCAATAGTTGGATTTGAAAGCCTCAACGTATGGTACAGGACCGATGCTCCCAAACAGGAACAACCTCATGTACCCCTGGAAGAAGCAGCTAAAGATTTTACGGAGATCGTCAAAGGCCTCAATGAATCAGAAGCCAAATATGAAGCGAGCCGTTGCTATTCATGCGGCAATTGCTTTGAATGCGATGGCTGCTATGGCGCATGTCCGGAAGGAGCCATCATCAAGCTCGGGCCGGGTAAACGATACCACTTCAATTATACACTCTGCACAGGTTGTGCCGTGTGCTTTGAGCAATGTCCTTGTCATGCTATTGACATGAAGGTTGAAATCCCGTTTTCCGATATGGAGTCGATTCCGGTCAAGGAAGAGGTAGAAGAGTTTTGAATGAAATCACGTATGTCACAGGTATACCTACAGAAAAAATAAAAATGAACAAACAACTGAAAGCAGCAACACTCGATGGCAATGAAGCCACTGCTTATATAGCATACAGGGTCAATGAGGTATGCGCGATCTATCCGATCACACCCTCCTCGACGATGGCTGAACTCGCAGATGAGTGGTCTGCTAAAGGCACCAAGAATATCTGGGGCAATATTCCCGATATCATGGAGATGCAGAGTGAAGGAGGCGCAGCAGGTACTGTACATGGCGCGCTGCAAACCGGCGCATTGACGACCACCTTTACTGCATCGCAAGGGCTGATGCTCATGCTGCCCAATATGTACAAAATCGCAGGCGAACTCACGTCAGCCGTCTTCCATGTAGCTGCACGTTCTTTGGCAGCGCAGGCGCTATCCATCTTTGGTGATCACCAGGATGTGATGGCTGCGCGTACTACAGGGTTTGCAATGCTTGGTTCGGCCAGTGTGCAGGAAGCACATGACATGGCGTTGATTGCACAAGCAGCCACGCTGGAGTCACGCATCCCATTCATTCATTTCTTTGATGGTTTCCGCACATCGCATGAGGTTAACAAATTATTCCTGATTCCGGAGGAGACCATCAAGTCCATGATCGATGACGAACTTGTATTCGCACATCGTAAACGCGCGCTGAACCCAGACAATCCCTTCATCCGCGGTACTGCACAAAATCCAGACGTGTATTTCCAGGGACGTGAATCAGCCAACACATTTTATGATAAATGTCCGGATACCGTTGCAAGGGCCATGGATAAATTTGCAAAGCTCACCGGCCGGCAATACAAACCATTCGATTATTACGGTGACCCGCAAGCAGAAAGGATCATCATCATCATGGGCTCCGGCAGCGAAACTGTAGCCGAGACAGCCGCATTCCTCAATGCGCAGGGCGAGAAGACAGGTGTCATACAAGTCAGATTGTTCAGGCCATTTTCCATTGATTATTTAGTCAATGTGCTTCCGTCCACCGTCAGATCTATCGCCGTACTCGACCGCACCAAAGAATCAGGTGCTTCAGGTGAACCTCTATACCAGGATGTGCTCACGGCAATTGTTGAAGCCTTCAATCTAGACAAGATAAAATCAATGCCCCGTATCATCGGTGGCCGCTATGGTCTCTCCTCTAAGGAATTTACACCCGCGATGGTGAAGGCTGTATTTGATGAATTGAAGAAAGACAAAACGAAAAACCATTTTACGATTGGCATCCTTGACGATGTGACACACCTGAGCCTCGAGTATGATCCATCTTTTACACTTGACGAATCAGGATGGACTCAGGCACTGTTCTATGGTCTGGGCGCAGATGGTACTGTCGGGGCCAATAAAAACAGCATCAAGATCATCGGGGAGAATACCGATCTCTTTGCCCAGGGATACTTCGTCTATGACTCTAAAAAATCTGGCGCACGCACAGTATCCCATCTTCGTTTCGGCCCGAAAACCATTAAGGCACCTTACCTGATCGGGCAAGCTAATTTTATCGCGTGCCATCAGTTTAATTTTCTCGAAAAAGTAGATATGCTGACCCTCGCAAAACACGGCGCTACTTTTTTACTCAACAGCCCTTTCTCAAAAGAGGAGGTATGGGACAACCTGCCACTAATCGTACAGGAAACCATCCTCAGGAAAAGTATCAAGGTCTATACCATTGATGCCAACCAGGTAGCGCAGGACACAGGCATGGCAGGACGGATCAACACCATCATGCAAACCTGTTTCTTTGCGATATCCGGTGTCTTACCAAAAGACGAAGCGATCACGCATATCAAGAAGGCCATTGAAAAAACGTATTTCAAAAAAGGTAAAGCAGTCATTGATCAAAACTTCAAAGCCGTCGATCAGACACTCGCCAATCTTTTTGAAGTAACAATCCCTCAAAAATCCTCTGCTAAAGACAAACTGAACCTGGTGGTATCCAATAGAGCACCTGCGTTTGTCAAAGAGGTAGTGGCCAGAATGATGGAAGGTCGCGGCGACGAACTTCCTGTAAGTGCAATGCCTGTAGATGGCACGTATCCTTCCGGCACGACCAAGTGGGAAAAACGGAATATCTCCGACATGATTGCCACCTGGGAACCGGACATCTGTATTCAATGTGGTAACTGCAGCTTCGTCTGTCCTCACGCTGTCATCCGCGCAAAATTTTATCATACAGATTTGCTCGAAGCCGCTCCTGATGGTTTTAAATCAGCACCTATCAATGCGCGTGGATTTCCGGAGACAAAATATACACTTCAGGTTTATGGTGAAGATTGCACTGGCTGTAATCTTTGTGTAGACGCATGCCCTGCTACTGATCCGAAAGACCGGAGTAAACGCGCTATTAACCTGCGGCCGATCGAACCAACGCTCGAACAAGAAAGAAGAAACATTGAATACTTTGAATCTATTCCATTTAACGAACGATCCACTGTCAATTTCTCGATGGTGCATGGCGCTCAATTTCTTGAACCATTGTTTGAGTTCTCAGGTGCATGTGCTGGATGCGGGGAGACACCTTATATAAAATTACTGACCCAATTATTTGGAGACAGGTTGCTGGTGGCCAATGCGACAGGTTGTTCATCTATCTATGGTGGAAACCTGCCCACCACACCATGGACCAAAAACGCTGCGGGGCAAGGACCTGCATGGTCTAATTCACTCTTTGAAGACAATGCTGAATTTGGATTAGGCATGCGGCTCACGGCAGACAAGCATCTCGCGATCGCCAGTGACCTGGTGCGCCAACTGACACCACAACTCGGTGCGGAGTTTGTCGGCGATCTTCTTGATTCACCTCAAAAACTTGAATCACAAATCGCCGCACAACGCATTCGTGTAGACCAGTTAAAAAACAAATTGCAACAAATATCCTCTCCACTGGCAGCTAACTTATTGTCACTGGCTGACTTTCTGGTTCATCGGGCTGTATGGCTGATAGGAGGTGATGGATGGGCTTATGACATTGGTTCAGGCGGTCTTGATCATTCACTCGCTACGGGTCGGAATATAAATGTCCTGGTGTTGGATACAGAAGTATACTCAAACACCGGAGGGCAGATGTCTAAAGCAACACCGACGGCAGCAACCGCTAAGTTTGCCGCGGCAGGAAAACGTGTAGGTAAAAAAGATCTTGCCTTGCAGGCTATCTCTTATGGTAATGTTTATGTGGCGCAGATTGCCATGGGAGCTAATCCACAACAAACACTGCTGGCGATGCGTGAAGCTGAAGCGTATGATGGACCATCGTTGATCCTTGCCTACAGTCATTGTATCGCGCATGGTATTGACATGCAGAAAGGAATGGAGCAGCAAGCGAATGCAGTCGCAAGTGGTTACTGGCCACTCTTACGCTACAATCCGATGTTGCGCAAAGCAGGCCGGAATCCTTTTGTGCTAGACTCCCCGAGACCGACTATATCATTAAAGGATTATGCATATAAAGAATTGCGTTACAAAGTGCTCACCCTCACCAATCCTGAAGAGGCTGGCAGGTTGATCACGATGGCGCAGGAGATTGTGGATCTGAGGTGGAAGACGTATGAGACGATGGCTTTAGCAGGTGCTGAATCTTTTCAACCAGTCTTCTGACACTTTGACCCTTCTGACCCCCTACCCCCTGAAAGGGGGAGTTGATTAATAATAAAATTAATCACTTTGAATAAACACCATTGACAAATCAATAAAATAAAATGACAAGATTAAACACAACATACCTCGGTATGAAACTACGATCCCCGATCGTAGTTTCAGCGTGCACCCTCTCGGAGGAAGTGGACAACATCGTCCGGATGGAAGATGCCGGCGCAGGCGCAGTCGTGATGTTCTCCATGTTTGAAGAGCAGATCCGCAAGGAAGAAATGCGGATGGAAGCCATCATGCAGTCAACGAACAATGTCTTCGCGGAAGCATCCGACTTTTTTCCGGACCTGGATGAATACCATGTCGCCACGGCGCAATATCTCGAAACAGTGCGCATGGCAAAAGAAAGGGTGAAGATCCCGATCATCGGAAGTCTTAACGGCATCACGCCAAAGGGATGGATAGATTATGCGAAGCAATTGGAACAAGCCGGTGCGGATGCATTGGAAGTCAATATCTTTTACATCCCTGCTGATATCCGGCTGAGTGGGGTGGATGTGGAACAGCGTTATCTGGATATCATCAAGCTGGTCAAACAGACCGTAAAAATTCCGATTGCGGTCAAAATGAATCCATACTTCAGTGCTATGGGTCACACAGCTTTGCAGATGCAGGAAGCAGGTGCAGATGGATTAGTATTGTTCAACAGATTCTATCAACCCGACTATGATATCCTGCAGCTCAAAGTCGTGCATGACCTGGCGTATAGTGAAGCGGCAGAGATTCGATTGCCTTTACTGTGGATAGCCATTCTATCCGGACAGATTAAAGCTTCGCTTGCAGCAACCACCGGGGTGCAGAGTGCAACAGAAGTTATCAAGTACCTGCTGGCCGGAGCTGATGTGACAATGACCGCTTCTGCCCTCTACAAGAATGGAATTTCCTATATCACCACCATGGAGAAATCACTCCTGCTGTGGATGGATAGCATGGGCTTTCAGTCCCTGGACTATTTTAAAGGATCAATGAATCAATCCAATGTCTCTGATCCGACGGCTTATGAAAGGGCTAATTATATTCGGATACTGGAAGGAGCAAAGAAGTGAAGAGTGAAGAGTGAAGAGTGAAGAGTGAAAAATGAAAAAGGCGAAGGCTGAGGCGAAGGCTAAGGAAAAATCGATGATTACAAATCATCGATCCAAGTGCCGTAGGCACGACCGATTTTGTAAAGTGGGGTTTTAACCCCACTAAAAAAGTCGAAGGCTGAGGCGAAGGTAAGATAATCAAGGAAGTCCTGAAGGCGAAAGAGACTAAAACCATCAACCATGGCTAAGGAAAAATCGATGATTACAAATCATCGATCAAAGTGCCGTAGGCACGACCGATATTGTAAAGTGGGGTTTTAACCCCACTAAAAAAACCAAAGGCATATAAAGTGAAAAGCGATGTGCTGAGCGTAGTCGAAGCATGAAGAGTGAAAAATGGATGGCGATTTGACCAGGCTCACTACAATCGTAAAGTCACCATCCTGGTCATCACAGGTGAATCGTTCTCTTGAAGAATCAACTCACCTTGTCCTTTAACTTTTGACGAATCAAGTCCTTCAATGTGACTTATGACTGTCAGCGAAGCATCGTCTGCAATCGTCAGCGACGCATTTGACTGTAGCCTCAGGGAGTTGATCTGTATATTGCCCTCCTTGATACAAGGGTGGAGCAAAGGTGGATGATGAGACGTCCGGGATAATTACATCTGAAAACTCATTTGGTAAGGAAGTAGAACTCCAGTTTTGGGGGCAAGACCATTCATTTTGCATGCCTGGTGTACCGCCTTTCCACGTAATCGCGCGTTGAGAAAATCCATAAACAGTGCTTAGTGTAAACAGGACAGACAATATCCATTGGGTCCCGGGCAATTTGGATGGTTTCATATTTCTTAATTTTTTTGGGTATCTATATCGTTGGGCAATAGAACTGATTTTCGTGTCCTATGTTGCAAACTGGATGGAAAAGAAACATCAGGATAGGGGATATCAAATGATACCTGTGAATTATGTAATCCATATCCATAATTATACAACAGTTAACTGTCCAAAGACCGCCACCTTTGCCCCGTGCCAATGATGGTATGCTTTCAATTAGATATAATGTTCAAATTCAAAATAGTATTCCCCATATTGGCCATGCTTTTCGCCGGACTCATGGTGAGTTGCGAAAAGGATCAGGTTTCTCCTGACTTAACAATTGGTGAGACCGAAAATCTGAAACTACAACCTCAAGCAACAGTTAATTTACTGAGTGCTGCAAATTTTGCCATTCTCTCTAAATCCGGTATCACCAATGTACCTAAATCTGCGATCACCGGAGCAGTAGGTACCAGTCCTATCACAGGTGCAGCATTGCTGTTGACCTGCAGGGAAGTGAATGGTGTTATTTACACCGTAGATGCTGCCGGACCAGTTCCATGCCGTGTGATTGATCCCAGCAGGCTTACAACTGCTGTAAGGAATATGGAAAGCGCATATACCAATGCAGCAGGCCGTACTAATCCCAATTATCTGAACCTCGGTGCTGGAAATATTGGGGGCATGACACTTGCACCGGGTCTTTACAAATGGACTACTGGCGTTACCATTCCAACGAATGTTACACTCTCCGGTGGACCAAATGCAGTGTGGATATTCCAGGTTGCAGGAACACTAACGATGGCATCTTCAGTTCGGATTACGTTGAGCGGAGGTGCGCAGGCAAAGAATATCTTCTGGCAGGTAGCAGGTGCTGCAACACTTGGCACCTATAGTCACTTCGAAGGAAACATCCTTGGGCAGACAGGTATCAATATGCAGACAGGTGCTTCTATCAATGGTCGTTTGCTCGCTCAAACGGCGGTGACCCTACAAAAAAATACGGTTGTAAAACCATAAAGATAAATTCAGTAACTCAGTGAAAGGGTCATCGGTGAGGGTGGCCCTTTTTTTTTGTGCAAGAGAGTGAGAGGTGTAAGAGAGTGAGAGAGTAAGAGAGTGAGAACGTGAGAACGTGAGAACGTGAGAGAGTGAGAGAGTGAGAACGTGAGAACGTGAGAACGTGAGAACGTGATAGGTTAAATATCTACTGCGTCTCTGTATCTCCCGCTACACTACTGTTGACGCAACACTAATTGAGCAAATAAATGTTCCAATGTAGCAGCTGCATCTGAAGTATAGCCAGGATGCACGCTCGACGGCTGTAAGATCGTACTTCGCGTAGCGGTCAGCCAGCGGAAACGGCCAGGCATGTCGAGCATGCCGATGGCACCACCTTCAGGACCACCTTTGCAGATAATATCAAATGCGCACAGATTTTGTTTCAATTCAGTGAGATCAAGATGCGGAGCGAACAAAGCCATGAGCCTTTCATCGAGTGTCCACCTGGCATCCAGGAATTGTTGTTGCTTGCAATACAGGATAACCCCTACATTGATGTATTCCTCCCGCTCCACTTGCGGGACGACCCGGATGACCGCATACTCAAATAAGTGCTTCTCTTGCATAGTTTGCTTCGTTGATAAAAACAGCTGCATTTTCGAGCCGGATTTTAAAATATTGCTCATACCGCGCTCTTTGTTCGTCGAAGGAGATTCCCTCGATAAGCCATGCATCAGGAATGAGGGAAACTATTTCATTGATCTTATCCGGCGTCAACTTAGCCTTAGCCTCAGCCTCAGCCTCTTCCAATTGACTGGCCTGTCTGAGCAATACATGATCCTTAATCAGCGTAAAAGGTTTCTTCGCCTGTTCATTCCAATCCTGCGGGCCATGATGAAAATAAAGCGCAGCTCCATGATCGATCAGCCAAAGTTGTCTGTTCCAGATCAGCATATTGGTATTCTTTGCAGTGCGGTCTACATTCATGAGCATACAGTCTAGCCACACGATCATAGAAGCTACATCGGCATCCACTGTATTGACCGTCGGATCATAACTGATCGCACCGGAGAGATAACTGATGCCGAGGTTGAGACCTACACTAAACTTGAGCAGGTCCTGGATTTCCTCATCGCGCTCCATGCGTCCGAATCCTTCATCCAGGTTGGCAAACACAAGTTCCGGCACGCGCAGGCCCAATGCCCTAGCGATTTCGCAACCGAGCAGTTCTGCGATGAGTGCCTTCGTCCCCTGCCCTGCGCCTCTGAACTTGAGCACATAGAGGAACTCATCATCAGCTTCGGCGATGGCGGGTAGGGAGCCTCCCTCTCTCAAGGGGGTGATGTAGCGCGTGACGTTGACGGTGCGGAGCATATGGCAAAGATCGGGAAAAAGCAGAGAGCATAGGGCATAGAGCAGAGGGACTGTCTGGAGACAGATTTTACTTTTTTTTAAATAAAAAATCGTTCGTTCAAGTCTCCAGACTTGAATGCAATATTTGCTCGTCTCCTGACGAGCGGGCTATTTTCTCTGTTGACCCTGACCCCCTAGCCCATTGTACTACCGTTTAAAAATTACTCAAAAAAGGGGGTGCATAAACAATAGGCTTTCAAGCCGGTGAAGCACATGGTAAAAAAGGGCTCTGTGGCAAACCAATGGATTTATTTCTATATTTCAGAATTAAACCAATACCAAAATTCCATGACGATGAATAAATATTTATGCTTCATTACAATCCTTATATTTTCCTTTCAATCACTTCCTGCACAAGATAATTCCGGATTCGGCTTTTATCAACCTGACCGAAGTATTCCATGCGTGACACCAGAGCAACATGAGCATATAACAGAAGCCATCAACCGAAGCAGAGAGGAATTACAACAGAAAGGAATGCTGCCTGCAACACAAGAAAGAGAGTTTAGTACTCTCTTTGATTGGCCTCTCGGGCTCAACAATGGATTAGATGATTATGGATACCATGGCATCTCCAACTTTGTAGATCAAAATGCAGAATACCCCAATCTGATCCTGGACTACCAGTGTGGTGGCAGATCCTACGACCTATCATCGGGCTATAATCATGCCGGTACAGATTTTTTTACGTGGCCTTTTAGTTGGTATAAAATGGACAATGACCAGGTGAAAGTCGTCGCTGGAGCCGAAGGGGTTATCGTTTATAAGAGTGATGGAAATTTTGACCGTAACTGCGGATTTGACAATGGCGATTGGAATGCCGTGTATGTGCAGCATGCGGATGGTTCGGTAGCGTGGTATGGACATTTAAAGAATGGGTCATTAACTAACAAATCTGTCGGCGCAACTGTAGCTATTGGAGAATACCTGGGTATCGTCGGCAGCTCAGGCAATTCGACAGGACCTCATCTGCATTTAGAAATCTATGATTCAGGTGGCAACCTGATCGATCCGTATAGTGGCAATTGCAATTCACTCAATGGCGAATCATGGTGGCTGGATCAGCGGCCTTACTATGACTCGGGACTAAATGCCCTGCGCACACAGAGTGAACCTGCTATTTTTCCGGCATGTCCGCAGACCGAGACGCTCAATGAAAAAAACCAATTTTGCGGCGGTGATGTAGTGTACTATACATCGTATTACCGAGATCAATTGCCGAAACAAGAAGCATTCTATAAAGTATACAGGCCCAACAATTCCATCTACGAACAATGGACGCAGACTTTTGATGTATTTTATTCCGCTTCATGGTGGTACTGGTCTTATGCACTGCCTACAAATCCACCTACAGGAACATGGACCTTTGAAATCGTCTATGAAGGAGAAACGTACGAGCGGTTCTTTGATGTCATCGGCACAACGACTATTTCACCATCAGGAAATACAACATTCTGCGAAGGCGGAAATGTTACGCTATCCGCGCCTGTTGGTTACTATGGTTTTGAATATCAATGGAAAAAAGATGGTGACGACATAGCGGGTGCAACTAGCTCCACCTTTGAAGCTACTGAATCAGGATCTTATACCTGCGAAGTTTCTATTCCAAATTCATGCGCGACAACCTCGAATACTATTTCTGTAAATGTCGAATCAGCACCGCAGGTAACTGTAACTGCCGATGGTCCGCTTGAATTTTGTGAAGGTGAATCTGTCACATTGACGTCAAGTCCCGGAACAGAATATGCCTGGAATAATGGTGAAACAACCCAAAGTATATCCACAGATGCGCCTGGCAATTATAGTGTTACTGTAACAAGCACTGGCGGCTGCACAGGTACTTCTGAAACGTATACAGTGATAGTCAATCCCCTGCCTGTGGTTGACCTGGGAGATGATATCATCTTCTTAGATGGAGCAGACACTGTTCTTACTGCCGGAGGAGATGACCTCACGTATCTCTGGTCAACGGGTGAATCTGAATCCTCCATTTTTGTGAGTGCGGATGGTATTTATTCAGTCACAGTCACTGACATCAATGGTTGTACTGCAAGCGATGAAGTAGAGATCATCACTACATCGTCAACAGCAGATCTTTCTGCCCTATACGGAATCACGATTTATCCCAATCCAGTTGATGATATTTTAAACATCCGAAGCAAGAGCCTTCCTATTGGTCAGATCCGGTTGTATGATTCCCTTGGCCGCATGCTTATGGAAGATGGAGCTTACACATCGGATGATACATTTATTTCCCTGGATGTCGAGGCGCTTACCCCGGGTGCGTATTATGTCTTTATCCGAAATGATGTTTTTCGGGGGAGTGTGAAGGTTGTGAAGCGATAAGCAGAGGGCATAGAGCATAGGGCATAGGGACTGTCTGGAGACAGATTTTACATTATATCAACAAGGAATAGCCAACAAGGAATGAAAAGTGGGAAGTGAAGTGTCAGGAGACAGATTTTACTTTTTTTCTAAAAGGACGCTCGTTCAAGTCTCAGACTTGAATGCAATATATGCTCGTCTCCTGACGAGCGGACAGAATCTACTCCACCTTCTCAATTTTCAACACCTTCTTCCTACTTGTTTTATCACTCACCTCGAGCACGTATATGCCCGCAGGAAAATCACTCAAATCAATTTGTCCGGATCCTAATGGTTGAGATGTTTTGATTTTCAATTTTCCGGAAAGGTCGTAAAGAAATATTTGGATCTCTGATTCGGATTCAATGTTGAGTATACCTATCGTTGGATTCGGATATACTCTAACTTCTAACGGATCTGCAATTGCAGATGAGATAGAGGTAATGACTGCCCATCCCTGATGGAAGCCCTGCGTTAGTTGGACATCTCTCTTGAAAGTTTCCACAGTGAGTTCGCCCATCGTAAATACCAGCGAGCCATTTGCAGTCTCGTAATTTTCTCCAGCAGGACTTATCACCTGCCTGTCTATCGTTTGGGACATCACAGTCGTGGATGAAGCAATGCAGAGCAATGAAACGAGTACGATTATGGAGCCGATATGTGAATGCCTTATCATCCGATTGTGGTTTAGAAATTTATAATTATTAATCTTTAGATGACAGCAACATCGACTTCATTTCCTCGAGCATCGATTTGAGTTCAGCGACCTCAGATTTCAAATCTTCGATTTGTGCTTGCTGTTCTTTGATCGCTTCAACAGATAGCACCGCAAAATGATCGTAGCAGAGGGATTTGGTTCCTTCTTTCTCCACCACAAGTTCTGGAAATGAGGCTTCCACTTCATCTGCCATAAAACCAAGAGAGGTAGGGCTGTCATCTTCGGCCGTTTTCATATGATAGGTATACGCTTGAAGTTTTAGCAACCCTTGCAATACATTTGTTTTTGGTGCGATATTCTTTTTCAATGACCGGTCGGAACTGTTGTGATACGAACCATCTGAGTCATAGATCCAGGCGCGGAGATTATTATTGTAGGCAAAGGCATAATCACTATTGACATCCACATACATTTTCCAATTTCTGCCAGCTTCCTTGAGGAGAATACCTTGTTGGTTTGATGGCGAGCCCGAGGTGCCCTGGTGCATCGATATGCAATAGTCATCTGCTGAGCCGAAGAAAGCTCCTGGTGAATATGTAGAATAGAAATAACCTGCTGCGAAGATGCTCTCAGAAACAGCACTAAACGCATGCCCTGTTTCTGATGAGCAAAATATTCCATCCTTGTCCCCTCCGATCAGGGTAAGTCTATACGTGGGATTCGTGGTACCAATTCCGATATTGCCATCCCCTATCAGTAAAGCAGGGCCACTGGCATTTTCTAATAAGGTAGTGCCATCGACATGGAGTTGTTGTTCCGGATCAATGGTTCCGATCCCTACATTACCCTGGCTGGTTACCAAAGCCTTTCCGGTCCCTGAGCTAAAGAAGCCAGCAGTTCCATTGACTGAAGTAAACACTCCGCCGATACCATCCGTTGAACCACCAAAAACACCATGTCCTGTGCCGCTTGTGGTGCCTAACAATGCAGTGCCGTCCGTTGTAGAAAACTTGCCGGCAAAGGCAGTTCCACTACCTTCTACAAATAGTTTAGCATCTGTAGCCTGCGTAGAACCGATGGCTACCCGATACGCATTCGGCGAATTGAAAATTGTGTTTCCCGATGCTGACCAGCTATCAGATCCACCTTCCGGTAAAATAATCTTACCGCCGTTGTGTGATAATGACAGTTCATTTCCATCCAGTGAAAGTGTTTGGATTTCATTGTCAGGACTTTCATCCAGCGCAGAAATCGTTTTATCCTGGATGTCAATACCTGGTCCTGCATGCAATTCAATGCCAGCATCAGCGGCATAGAGCGCATACGGAACGGACATGAGTTGACTCTTGCCCATTTCCATAAAATCAGAGCTCCCGGGAGTTTTCAATTCAACCATGATCCAGTATTCGTGATCGGACCACTGAACACTCTGCATATCACCGGAGATGATACTTCCTTTCCCGATCGTGAGATCGAAAACACCTTGAGAATTTGGTTGTACGGCATGAGACTCCGTATAGACGACATTGCCATCGGCACCATCAGACAGTAATGACAGGCGCACGTCGATAGCGCCTGTGATCACTGAGCCATTGACATCTCGGGCAACGGCCTGGTATTTGAAGAGATTGGGGGCCTGGGCTGTAAGTACTTGCAGCCCTGTGTAGAAAGCCAGGAAGAAGAGTATTTTTTTCATAAACCTTTTGTTTTATAGTCGTCCTTTCTAAAGACAAAACAAAAGTGATAGGTGGATTTTGTGTGGAATGGGAAAAACTATTGAACGGCGGGTGGGGATGAGCAGAGGGCGGAAAGCATAGCGCAGAGAGCATAGGGCATAGAGACTGTCTGGAGACAGGTTTTACTTTTTATCAACAAGGAATAGCCAACAAGGAATGAAAAGTGGGAAGGAAAGTGTCTGGAAACAGATTTTACTTTTTTTAAAGTAAGAAGCATCGCTCGTTCAAGTCTTCAGACTTGAATGCAATATATTCTCGTCTCCTGACGAGCGGAAGGTTCACGATGAGTGCGATGAATGCCTTCTCTGACCCCCTACCTCCCTGATGGTTCGACCTGCTATCGCACAACCTTGGGCTACAGCTCACCAACCGGGGGACTTGAAAAAATCATCTCGAATAGGCAATAGACTGTCGCTCCGTCTTGCCCCCCTTTGCCCCCTAAACGGGGGTACCTGTAAAATGATTATCATCTATTCCATCCATAAAAGAATTTGAAGAGACTTCACTTCGAATCGGCACTAACTTGTCGCTCAAAATTGTTTGAACCGCTCAACAGGTCTGTTTCATGCATTGACAAGACTCTATAGGGCACAACAAGTGAAAGAAACAGAACATGAAAAGTGAACAAGCGAGCAAGCAAACCTGATGTTAAGAAGAAAGCGCGGAACCCAGAGTGAGTTTTTTGAGCGACTAGATCTGGTGGGGGGGTGGTGGCGCGGGGGGGGGGGGGGGGGGGGGGGGTGGTTACTTTTTTAGCAATGAAAAAAGTAACACGAAGCTCCTCGTGCAATGAGCTCCCCCGCTTTCAGCCTAAAATCCTAGAAATCAAATATATCTCCAAGGAGTCCCCCTCGTTTCTTCCGCTTGTAATAGTCATCGTCGTCATCGTGATAACGCTTTTCATCTTTCCGGGGGCGGAAGTCATCCTTGTTGCCGAAGCCGGTATCCACAGGCGGAGCGGTGACCTGGGCATTCCGTTCGATGATCTTGTCGAGTTCGCCGCGGTCGAGCCATACGCCCCGGCACTGGGGACAATAATCGATTTCGATTCCGGAGCGTTCGGACATCACAAGGTCAATATTACACGTAGGACATTTCATGAATGAGGTACTTTGATTTTGGCTTAGGAACAACGATTTGGGGAAATGGTTGAATTTGGTTTGGGTGGAATAGCCTGGCCGACAGGATTCCCGAAAGCATACATCATGCCTGCCGTTGAAAACGGCTAAAATGATCTGTGCCATGAGGACATTTCTTTTGATCCAACGTACGCGGGCGCAGGTACAACCAACGCCCAACAGTCTTACTTTATGAAAAGAGGCCTGCGGCCTCTTTTCATATTAATGTTTTAAGAAATCATCTCGAATAGGTAACAGACTGTCGCTCTAAATTGTCCGAGCTGCGCGGAAGATTTGTTTCAGGTAATAAACAAGACTCATAGTTCGGGATCAAGGTCTGGAAACAAAAAATGAAACGCGGATAAGCGAGAAAGCATTTAGGACAGCCAGATGAAAGCACAAATGTCTAAGCGAGTTTTTAGAGCGACTAGCATTTTTGTTACTTTTTGGGCAATGCAAAAAGTAAGACAAAGCCCCTCGTGCAACGAGCTCCCAAAACGCACCAGGGCGGAGCTCCCACCCCGCCCATCGGCTGCTTATGAAAGAGACCCGGAGTCTCCTTCATCGCTATGTTTAAGAAATCAAAACTTCTGCATCACCGAAAAATCAGCGTAGTATGGTATCGTCGGATTGTCAGAAAAATTCTGCCCATAGGTCTTGCCGACCTTCAGGGAAAGACCTGTGGATTTTATCCAATAACTTAGTACTACACCGAAGTTGAAATTACCTCCGGTTGATCCATACCATTCATCCTGTATCTCCGGATAATAATCCCTAAGCAAACGATGTGTGATCAGTGTGGCACCTGTGTGGTCATAACCAGCTTCTGCTGCAATGCTCCACTTATCACGGTAGTAACCAATCGTTGTTTGAAGTCCTGCACTGATATTGACCAGGACAGCAGCTTCTGACCCATAACGCCTGCAGGTCATGAAAGGCTTTAGTGAAATACCCATGTGATTGAGCGGACGAAATATAGTTTGTGCTGTGAGGCTTGCTTCAAAGTCATCCATGATTTGTCCGCCATAGGGTGTGGTGAGTTCTGTTCCTAAGACGAAAGGAATTTTTCCCTTGAACTTATATCCGTAAGAAAATCCATAGCCTGTCACGATATCCGCTCCTGTATGGATGGAAGCGAGGTGTCCGCTGTTTTGGTCATTCGTAAACCAGGCGATCTCCTGTGCGTTGATGGTGCCTGAAAAAGCAATCATTAAAAAGAAAAAGATATGTGGTTTCATTTCATTTCGTTTAAATAGGTTAAAGCAATTGGATAAAAAGCATCCCAGCCGAAGTATAATAATTCGTGTCCGGTGCCGGGGATGAGTTGGTATTCAATGTGTGGATACGCAGAGCCGACTGTATGTGCCCAGTCTTGTCCGTAAGCTGTGTTGAGTTCGCTGTAGGTGAATAACACCCGGGTGTCATAGTCCTGAAGATGTGTTGTGAAATCAAGGCCTTTCGTTTCGCCGATTTCGATCATTGCTTCGAGGGCCACTGCACCGCTGCGCCAGAACGGATATGGACCAGCATTGCCTATCGTATTTCCTGGAGCATTTTCAAAGGTGAAAAAATAGGCCGCCTTATAATCCAATATCTCATGTTCATCGCGACCAGCGAAAATTTGTTCGGGAAACAAGGCATCATTGAGGGCTTCGGAAAAGAAATCAATGTGATTGGACTGGCTCAGATACTCCTCGACCTGGTCCCAGGTAAATCCACCGGGTTCGGCAAGGACGGCTCCATCAACTTTCTCCGGGTGTTGGTTGATGTATCCGGTAGCGAGCATCGCGCCCCATGAATGTCCGACCAGGAATACTTTCTGATCCTCACTCATCCGGAAATGGTGGATCAATGCATCCAGGTCGTCAATCATGATCTGCACATCTTCAAAGTCGCTGGCATCGACGCGTTGTGACAATCCGGTACCTCGCTGGTCATAGAACACCACGAAGAACCCATCATTGGCAAATGCCTTTGCCTTCAGCAGTGAACGGTAATCTCCTCCGGGGCCGCCGTGTATCATCACGATGATGGGGTCAGCCGGATCCCCGAAGGTTTCGACATGTAGTAAGGTGCCATTGACCAGCAGGGAAGGAAGGGAGGAATCTTCGTCTACGGTCCGGGGCACCAGAGATCCTGGTTGTGCAGGATCAGCCAGATCACTACATGAAGCAAGTGAAAAGAGTAAAAGGAATAAAGCTGCCTGGAATCCGAAAAGCAACCTTAATTGGAATGGCTGGGCTGAACACAACCCAGGCATGAAAAAAGATAAAAGTTTCATAAGCGATTAATTTTTCTGCAAACCTCGTATGGCGCCGGAAGGTGTGCGACCGTGCTTACAAGGAGTTGGTTTTTGCAGGTGCGGGCTTACAAGGAGGGAGGGAAGGGGGTGGTAATGAGGAGTTAGGGGAGATAAAATATTTGATCTTGAGACCCTACCTCCGGAAACTGCGTGGCGGGATCTGCGCTGCTGGACCTGAAGGGGGACTTGAAAGGAGGATAGGTATTAAACTGTTGGCTCTCTGGGATCTTGCCTTCGCTGCGACCTGAAAGGGGGTACCTATTAAAATGATTATCAGCTATTTCGTCCATGAAAGTCCCTGAAGAGACATCATTTCGAATAGGTATTAAACTGTTGCTCTGTCTTGCCCCCCTTTGCCCCCTGAAAGGGGGTACCTATTAAAATGATTATCAGCTATTTCGTCCATAAAGTCCCTGAAGAGACATCATTTCGAATAGGTATTAACATGTCGATCTGTCTTGCCCCCCTTTGCCCCCTGAAAGGGGGTACCTATTACAATGCTTATCTACTCTTCCTTTTTTTGCAGGGCTTTGTAGAGACATCATTTCGAATTAGGTTGCAATCATGTCGCTCAAAATTGTTTGAACCGCTCAACGGATCTGTTTCATGCATTGACAAGACTCTATAGGGCACAACAAGTGAAAAGAAACAGAACATGAAACGAGAACAAGCGAGAAAGCAAACCTGATGGTAAAAGGAAAGCGCGGATCCCAAAGTGAGTTTTTTGAGCGACTAGACTTGGTTGGTGAGCTGTAGCACAAGGATGAGCGTGAGCAGGTCGAACCATGGTTACTTTTTTAGCAATGAAAAAAGTAACACGTATTCTCTACGTTTAGTGCGCAACGTACTCCGAAGGAGCCTTCCCTGTATGCGCCTTGAAATATTTATTGAAAGTAGATTTGGAATTAAACCCACTTTCAAAGGCCAGCGCCAGCAGCGAATAATGTTTCTTATCAGGCAGTGAAGAAGCATGGATAAATGCATGGACACGCAGGGTATTGATATAATTGTAGAAATTCTTTCCTTCTTTTTCATTGATGACCTGGGAGAGATAATTGGGATGCGTATCGAGAAGTGCGGCAAGGTCGGCGAGGGTGATGTCATTCTGCTTATAGAGTGCTTTCTCTTCCATCATTTTCGTCAGACGTTGATGCAGATCTGTTGCTTCGGGTTCCTTGAGGCCTGATTTCGCATAGCGGACTACATCGCCTTCGGTATCTTCTGCCGGGGGAACAAACTCATCAAAAGAAGGAGGATCGGGATGCTGTGTCGTTTCGAGTATTTCGCGATGAGCATAGAAGACAGGAAGTTGTGTGATGCCGAACATCCCGATAAAGATGACCAGTAGGACTACTCCGGAAAACACAATATGATCATCAAAGAAAAGAACGAGCAGCCAGATGATGCCCAGACCGATGGAGAGGTATTCAAGCCAGCGCAACGTAATCTTGTCGGTATTGGAAAACCACTGCTTGATCTTAGTCCGGTGCCTGTGGATGCGGACCAGGCACCAAAAAATATACCCCAGGCCAATAATGATGATCATGGCTTGTTGGGTCAGATTGTACCATTCGTATCCTGCGCCTTTGTTATTAAAAACTTCCGTCTTCTCTGCGGCGGATAACATAAAAAAAGGAATGGCCAGCAGATAAAGGATTACAAACGGAATAAAATGTGGTAATATCTCTGGCCACTTCAGCGATTTTTCCCGTGTCATTGCTGTCACGTACAGGAAGAGGAAAGGGCCGTGCAGTAGCGGCCAGGGCATGATGACGCCCAGCAGATGAGGATACTCCTGCGTGATGCCTGCATAATGCAGGTATGCGAGTACCTGGTGTACGGTCATCAGGGCCATCCACGCGGTGAGGATCAGGTCGGCATGAGACTTGGGCCGCTTGAGGAGGAGCAGGGCGGTGAGGAAGGTGGAGATGATGATGCCGGTGAGGAAGAACATTTTGTAAAGGTAGAAGTTAGCAGTTAGAAGTGAGCAGTGGGCAGTCTTCAGTCGGCAG
>JADKHH010000028.1 GCA_016721905.1 Candidatus Opimibacter skivensis
ATTGTTGCCTGGTTTTGGCAGAGGGAAAAGGCAGCCTGATCTTCCTGCCGAGAGTGATGGTCAATGAATAAAAATCCTTGATTTATTTGTTGGCGGGGTATTTGGTGTACTAAGGATTAAGGTAGGCATAAAGCAATGTGAAATGAATCCATCAGTTGGTATTATAGGAATGGGAGCCATGGGATGCAACCTGGGTAGAAACCTCGGTGCCAGGGGCTATTCATTGTCTTTATACCATCCCCCGACCGGAGCTGGTGATCAGCAGGTAGTGGGGAATGCCATCCAGCAATACAAGGAGTTGCAGGATGCCCGGGCATTTAGCGAACTCAAGGAATTTACAGACAGCCTCCCCTCACCACGTATCATCTTTATGTTACTCGCGCCTGGCCCCCAGGTCGATGATGTGATCAGATCGGTGATACCTCATTTGTCAGCAGGCGATGTCCTCATCGATGGCAGCAATGCGCATTTTGAAGTCACCACCCATCGGGTAGGCTGGTTGCAGGCGCAGGGCATTCATTTCATTGGGTGTGGTTTTTCAGGGGGTATCGATGCGATATTGAATGGCCCCTCGGTCATGCCGGGCGGTAGCCGCGAAGGATACGAGATCGCTGCACCCATATTGAAGAATATGGCGGCTACGGCAGTCGATGGTGCGCCTTGTTGCTCGTATATCGGACCGGAAGGTGCCGGCCATTTTGTCAAGATCGTGCACAATGGTATTGAATATGCAGAGATGCAATTGCTGGCAGAGGTGTATTCCTTGCTGCGATGGGCGGTTGGATTGACACCGGATCATATCGCCGAAGTGATGTCTGGTTGGAAGACCACGGATGCTTCAGGCTATCTGCTTGATATCACTTTGAACATCCTCCGGCAAAAAGAAAATGATCAGTGGGTCATTGATTCGATCGTCGACAGTGCGAGTCATAAAGGTTCAGGCGTCTGGGCCGTGACGGCGGCCGCGTCCTTTGGTATACCGGCGATGATGATCACGGCGGCCTTGCATGCGCGCTACCTGTCCGGTCAAAGGCATATCCGTGTGCACCTCGATGAAGTGACGCGCTCACAACCCCGGAAGGGTACCTCGATGGGGACGACCGATCTCTACAATGCATATCAACTGGCGCGGATCATCAACTATCATGAAGGATTCTCCATCATTCGTGCCGTATCGAAACAATATCAGTGGGACATCAACCTGGCCGATCTGTCGAGGATCTGGACCAATGGATGTGTCATCCGCTCTTCCCTGATGAATCGGTTTGTCGGCCTTTGGGAAAACTGGGACGATGAGGTGGTCCTGCATCCGGACATCAAGAGTACGATCGCAAGTGCATGGCCGGGCTTGAGGCGGATCACGCATATGGCTTCTTCGGAGACCATCTTTACGCCTTGCATGGTGGCGGCATCTCAGTACATCGCGGGTGCTTCTTTGCGGTTTCCGACCGCTAATCTGATCCAGGCGCAGCGTGATTTCTTCGGGTCATATGGCTTCCGCAAAACCGATGATCCGGCCGGTCCGATCCATCATTTTCCGTGGCATAGGGAATAATCCCCTGCATAGGCCTACTTTTGCAATTCATTTTCAAGTACCAACCATGCGGGACAACCACCACGAAGAACTGACAGAAGTCGCTGTAAACCTTGGCGTTGCGTCTGTCGCTGACCCTCATCTGGTACACCATAATGTCTGGAAAGAGCGCTCCCTCTTCCTGCTCAACTTCCTCAAAAACCCGCTCCGCAATGCCTCGGTGATCCCCAGTTCGAAGGCCGCCGGCAGGGCCATCGTCTCCGGAATCGACTGGGACAAGGTCCAGACCGTCGTCGAATTAGGCCCCGGCAACGGCACCTTCACCCATGAACTCATCGCCCGCAGCAAGCCCGGCACCCATATCATCCTCATCGAGCTCGAAGAGACCTATGTGGACCTCCTGCGCCATAAATTCGGCAACCGCGTCACCGTCGTCCACGACAGCGCCCACCGCATGAATGAGATCCTCCAGGACATGAATCTCTCCAAAGCCGACCTCATCGTATCGAGCCTCCCATTCCTCCAAAAGCAAATCAGCCGCATGATCTTCGCGGCCATCCTCGAGCAGACCAAGCACGGAGCCGCCTATCGGTTCTTTACCTACATGCCTCCGGTGATGAAGTGGTTTTATCGCGGGCTCCCCCTCCACAAGGTGAAGTATGTGTTTAGCAATATTCCGCCGATGTGGATATATGGGATAAACTAGAAAAGGAACTCTAAAGCTCCAGGTAGTTACAAAAGGATCACAAAGCCTGAATAGGATTAAAAAGATTCGTTTGTAAATTCTTTATTCCCAATCACATCAGTTAGATTTCCACTAAAAACAGTTTAGGCCACTAAACGCATCGTGTTTGTATTGATGAATTTAAATTTTTTATTTTTTGTCATTGTGTTTAAGAAAAAAATGGCCTTAAATTTTGACTTAAGTTATCAATCTCGGCTGTATGTCGAGCTTTTCTATGTCCTGCACCTACTCACCAATCTATTTAATTCCTTTAGCTCAGCAAGAGAGTTTCCATCATACGAATCCATACATAGAATTTGATGCCAAGGTTATGAAATAGGAATCAAGGAATTAAAATGATCATAGATTATTTTAATCTAATAAACTAACTGGAATTGGTTATGTCATAAGGTTCTCAGCACTTACCTTATTATATAGATGATGATCATTTTGAAAGCACAACATTTTTCGAGCATAGGAAACTTCCATTGTTGCCCAGGAACAACAAACAATATAGCCCACTAGGCAATCCGGATAAATCGATCGTTTGATTTATACCGAACGTATTGATATAATGACCATGTGCATCAAACAACTTCAAGCGTGTACGCTCTAGCTCTGGCGAGCTTACATACAAAAGTCCCGAAGTTGGATTGGGAAATAAATGAAACTTAGCAAAATCAGGTTGAGCTACTGCGGTCAGCAGGTCGGAGCCATCGCAATTCTCATCGATTCCATTCCCTGGGATTTCTAAAGCGCCGGGATGGATAGTTGGATCGATATCATTACAATCCATATCATCTGCATGCCCATCCATATCTGAATCAAATGTACCACAAGTAAAATCCGGAATTCCGTGGTACGTAAGCAGTGCAAACGGAGCAGAGGCTCGCGCCTGATCAGAGCCCGTAGCATCAATGCGTAGTATGTTTCCACCCGCAATTGGTTTTGGGTAGGATTCAAATCCATCAGAACTGTGATAGACCACCCCTTCAAAAGGGAAATCCATCCTTCAAGATCTGATGCAAATTCAAATGCACTATATCTAACACCAAGTAAAATCAAGTTCCAGGTGTGACCACCGTCTATCGTTTTATATGCATCCAAGTTATCAGTTCCATACCCAATCAACGGACTCGTGAAATATATATTTTTAATGCCATGCGAAAGAAAAGTCGTATCCCATGATACACCTTGATCATGGGAGGATGCTACATAGAATTTATTGCCGGATGGAAGATACCTGGTGGACTTACCAACCAATAGACTGTCTCCAAAATTCCAAAATTCATAAATACGGAGTTTGGTGTCCTGCAATTGTTCCCAGGTTTCTCCATAATCAGTAGAACGATAGAAGTAATTGTTATTGGATGCCCAGGCTAATCCATCCTTCCCAAGGACTATGTAAGAAGCATTGGTAATGCCAGGGCCTCGTTCAGCCCATGTGAGGCCTCCATCGTTGGTGATGAGGATGCCTTTTTGGTCGTCTTCCGCGTCGTAATGAAAACAGCCCAGGATTCCGCGCATGTCATCATACATTTCAATCTGTTGTGGATACCGATTGGTGGTGGGGGCACCTGGTAATGCAATTAGATTCCAAGTAATTCCTGCATCTGTTGATCGGTAAATAGTATCTCCCGGTTCTTGGTCCATGATAAACTGTAGGTGATCAGAAAATACTTCGTAGTAAAAAGTTTGAGCAAAGTCAATTTTCTTCACAGTATCCCAATCTATGCCAATACACAAAGGGATAGTGGACTCGTACTCTATGGTGCCATTATAACATTCATTATAAGTATTCAAGCTGACATTGTAGCACCCGGGGCTAGAGAAGGTATGGGAGGGAGAAAATTGTGTGCTCGTCTCCCCATCATTAAAATCCCACGTGAAGGCTGTAGCAAAGTGTGAATCATTGTGAAAAGAAACGGTGGCGTCCTCAGGATCAAATGTAAAAGCAGCCCTGGGCCGGGGACAACTGAAGGAAGCGCAATGATCCCCATTAGAAGGGTGTACTAACATTTCACCCATACTATCCCTCGCACAAATAAAATGATTAGTACCATAATCCGATTCAGGCAATAATCCCTCCTTTGATCTCCAACGCCTTCTATCCAATCAAACATGGTACCGCCCTCTTGACAATTTGAAGTGCCTGCGAATTTCTCCATTCAAAAGTACGGTATCCTTAATGCTAACGAGTTCAGCATTCTGATAAAAAACCATATAAAATACGTTGTCCGATGGCTAGGCCAAAATCATACAACAATTCTTTTTCGCAGGAGAAATCGGTTTTGTAAACTTTATGGTTTTCGATCGATAAGAAGATATTGCTTGCATATTGATTGGATCCAAATACAAGGACCGTGTCACCACAGATTTCACGTTTATGGGAAAAAGAAAATGACTGGGAACTGGTATCGCCCAGATATTCATTGTATGCGCAGATGTTTAGTCCTGGCCGAGAGAATAGTTCTTCAGTTGATTGGGAATAGAGCTGGAATCCCTGGAAAGAGACTAAACAGAGTAAGATGATGGATCGAGAATCATGGGTCAAAAAGATGTAAACGATATGCTAAATTAAACAATTATGCCTCTTTGTAATTCAAATCAACGATTCCCTCGACATTTACTAAATACAAGTTGATTTGCCCGCACCAGTATTGGTGGAGTTTGGATTGGAATCAGATGTCATAGGGTTGAATTGGCACACAGCCTTTGTTCTTTAAGTAAGCATACCACCCTGCCAAGTTTTTGAAAGAACGTTGATGTGTTAGGAAGAAATGAGCTTATTGTCTAACTTGCTGTTCAAATGAAGGCTCAAAATGTTATTTCTGTATTGTAATAGGAGCATTGAAAATGTAAAAAATCCCATATTGTAATGTTAAATTGCCTAATTCATTAAACTGCTTTTACAGCCTAAATAAAAAAAAATGCATTTAAAGTCTATCACCGTTCAAAATTTTAGACGGTTAAGAAATTGCAATATTGATTTAAGTCTAGAAAAATCAATTTTTGTTGGAGCAAATAATAGTGGAAAAACTTCTGCTACACATCTGCTATACCGCTTTTTGGGTGACACAAAAGGCAAATTTACGATCCACGATTTTAGTAGTGAATGTTGGGCGATATTCGACGCTATTGGTAATTCAGGTGATGAGCCAGCCGTCGACGATATTCCGAGGATTGCGCTGGATTTGTGGTTCGATGCTAATGCCACGGATTTACATCGGGTGTTAGACTTACTTCCAAGTTTAGATTTTTAAGATCAATAATTAAGGTGGATGTGCTAAATGCCCAGAGACACCTGTCTGATTACACACTTGGAAGATCGGAAGACCTATCGAAAAGATTTAATAAATTCTATGAGCGTAATCTTCGTCAAAAAGAAGACGATTTTGAGGCTCTGCGTGCGCTAGATAATTCTGAGAAGGCCCTTACTGCGCATTTATCAGAAGTATTTAGTTCTACTTTAAAAAGTCTAAATGATTTAGCTGGGTATCCAGGATTTCAAGACCCAAAGTTATTGATAAAAGCTGCCCTAAATTCGGAAAATATTGCAGCCAAACAAGCTACATTACTCACTGTCAGAGGAACCTGGGTCACTAGCCTTGCCAGACCAATACAATGGCTTAGGATTTAAAATCTAATATTCATGGTGATTGAGATCTTGAGATTTTCATGCGAGGTGGATGGAAGATAATGAAAATCGCGCACCTCTTCATTTATTAATTATTGAAGAACCAGAAGTTCATCTACATGTGCAACTTCAACAGGTCTTCATAAAGCAAATTCAGAAAGTTATAGCATCAGCTGAAGTAATTGATTCCTTTATCAGTCAACTAATTATTACAACTCATTCGCCTCACATTATTTATGAAAGTGGTTTTGAACCTATTAGATATTTTAGACGGGAAACGGTAGGCATTAATCAGACTACAAGAGTCTTGAATCTTTCAACTTTCTACGACAACTCTAAACCTAAAACGCGGGACTTTTTGCAACAATACATGAAATTAACGCATTGCGACTTGTTTTTCGCTGATGCTGCTATTTTAGTTGAAGGAAATGTCGAGCGCTTATTACTTCCATTAATGATTCAGAAAGCAGCAATTGATTTAAATACGTGCTATATAAGCTTTATTGAAGTGGGTGGAGCATTTGCTCACATATTTAAACCCCTAATAAATTTTCTCGGACTCACAACGTTAATTATTACTGACATCGATAGTGTTTATCCGCCACCTACGCCAACAGTTGCTGAAGTTCTTACTGTAGAAAAAGAACCAGAACAGGCTGGAGAGGTTGTTGTTGATTCTGAACTTGTTCATGAAGGAGCTGAGCCGGAAGCATTAGCTGCGCCAAAGGATGATGACCAAGATGATTATGACTTTGACTTTGAGGAGGAAGAAGATGATGAAGCAGGTGAAGGCGTTGTTGAAAAACCTTTAAGCGGAAAATGTCCTTCTTACATAGACGCGTGTTTAACTTCTAACCAAACACTGATAAAATGGTTGCCTAGGCTTCAATTAGTTTCAGATTTGTTTGCTGCTACCGAGCAAGATAGAACACAATTTGCAGACGAATCTGGAAAAGCTTTAGTCCATGTTTGCTATCAATCGAAACAAGCTATAACGTGGGAAGGAGAAACAATTGAATGCGCTGGAAGAACAATCGAAGAAAGTTTTGCTTTAGAGAATCTGGCCTGGGTACAAAATATTTCGCGTAAAAAACTACGCCTTCGTGTTATTACAAGAACAAATAATAGAACGTTACCTGAAGTACGAGAACGCTTATTTAAAAGGATAAATATCAGTGATTTTAATAAAACTGATTTTGCTCTTTCTCTAATGACGGAAAATATTGACGATTGGAATGTACCAGCGTACATTGATGCAGGCTTGAAATGGCTTCAAAGCAATGTTGTAAAATTACCTCCTAGTTCTCTGCCCTCAGCAGAAGTAATTGTTGAACCTGAAACAATACCAGAAGTATAATCATGAGTGGAAGAATAAATAAACCGGATACTCAGGCAGATATTGAAATAAGAGAATGCCTTGCAACAAAGGATAGCTTTGTAATGATTGCTGGCGCAGGTTCAGGAAAAACAACCTCTTTAGTTAAAGCATTAAAATATATCGACGACACTGAAGGCAAAACCTTACGTCAACAAGGTAAGAAAATAGCATGTATTACTTATACAACTGTTGCCGAAAAAGAAATTTTGGATGATGTCGGGCATGATTCATTTTTCCGAGTTTCTACTATTCACTCATTTCTTTGGGAGTTAATAAGGCCTTTTCAGAAGGATATCAAAAATTGGGTTAAAGCTAAAGTAAAATCTAAACTTGAAGAATTTGAGATATCTCGTCAAAATTTTACAACTCGAACACGCCCAAATACTAGGGAGAACAACACGAGGGATACTGCAAGATATCTGCATATTGATTCCAACATAGACAGTGTACCTTCCTTCACTTACGAAACCGACAGCAACTATTTAAAGGGAATTTTAGGTCACAGTGACATTATAAGCATGGTTCCATCGCTGATTAATACCAATCCGCTATTGCAAGTGATACTTGCTAACAGATTTCCTTATTTCTTTATAGACGAGAGTCAAGATACAATCAGCGAGTTTGTTAGTGCTATGAAATTGGTGGAACAAAATGTGGAAGGGTTTTGCTTAGGCTTTTTTGGAGACCCAATGCAAAAAATTTATCATACTGGCTCTGGGGCAATAGTAATTGAAGAAGGTTGGAGAGAAATTCAAAAGCCTGAAAATTTTAGATGCTCGACTTCGGTACTCCGGGTTATTAATAGTATTAGAGCTGCTGGTGACAAACTGCAACAAAATGGCGGAAGGATTGAGTTGGTTGAAGGCAACCCTGTTCTGGTCGAGGAAGTTCACAAATCTTCATCATGCAAGCGGATGACACCAGAGCAGCTAAACTCGCTAAGATTAGACGATACCTCTCAATACAGCTTGCTGATCCGTTGTGGATTTCTGATGAAAAAGTTGCTGATGTAAAAATTCTTGTAATTGAGCATAGAATTGCAGCGACTAGACTCGGCTTTCTAACTTATATTCCTTTTTAAAGACAGTACTACGGACAGTCTTTCAATGAGCTTTAGTGAAGGTAGCAGTTGGGCTTTACTTCCATTTCAAAAATATATTTTGCCTTTAATTACTGCGTTTCGAGCAGGAAGAGATTTTCTGGTTGTTGAACTATTAAAGAAATATTGCCCACTTATGCAGAAAACGCATCTTTCTACTCCTGGAAATAAGCCGTTGGTAATTTTTCGAGAAATAAAAGCACATCTTTTGGCGCTTAACATCCTATTAGGTGAAGAAAGAGATGCGAAAGTTGTAGATATTTTAGATTATATGAGTGTTAATAATTTGATTACACTTGACGAACGTATTAGTAGCCGAATTGGCGATGCCCCTAAAATTATAGAAGACGACGAAGATGTCTCAATTACAGACAGAGTAATTACAGAGTATTTAAATTGTTCTGTGAAAGAAGTTTGGGTTACAATACTTATATCAACGAAGAATCACCATTTTCTACACAGCATGGAATAAAAGGGGACGAATTTATGAGAGTTGTAGTTATACTCGATGATGAAGAAGGCAGGCGATCTACCTCTTATTCCTACGAAAAACTTTTAGGAATTAAAGCACTTTCTGATAGAGACAATGAAAACCTAGATGCAGGTCAGGAAACTACTTTGGATCGAACAAGAAGATTACTATATGTTTGCTGTTCGAGGTCACTTAAAGACTTAGCAGTTATTCTTTTTGCAACTGATACTCAAGCAGCTACACAAGCGGTTTTAGCGACAGGAATATTTCAACAAGATGAAGTTAAGAGTGAGGCTTTTATAGACATTGCATTGGATAATTAGAATTTTTAATTGACTACTGTCATGTTTCTTCTCTAAGAAATTTCGAGTTAATGAATGTTATAATTTGCAGATTCTTTTCTGAACTCTGCGGAGAGATTTTTTATTCTCCCGTATAATTTTAAATTCCTATTGGTGACCGCTCCATTTTCCACATTTTTCCTACTTAGAATTAAGCTTTAAATGCCCGACGACAACAATATTTTCAAATGTAGCCTAATATAGATGTTGACTTTCCCCTTTTTTTTTTCTGTCGGATTTTACAAACCTGCTGAAAAGAATTATTGAAAGAATTAGCAATAGATTTCCAATTTGAAGGATGAAATGTTATTTTATTAAAGTGGTAAAGTGATCTTAATCTAGGTTATTACCATTGAAAATAAACCAATTCCACCCAGCAGTCTTCCTCCCAAATTTTTTGTGGTCGGATTGCCAAATGGTCCCTTTTTATATATTCTTTTATATTTTTTTTTAGCTATCCCCAACAATACACTAAACCCCCTCTTCACCTCCTCCTTATCCAGATACGTCTTAGCCAGATAGTGCAATGCCTCCGTTGGATTGTGCTGTGCCAGCGCTTGTATCACATCTGCCTGCTCACGGGCATCAGCGATTTCTTCCAGGGTAGGAAATGACACTTGACCTGCAAGTTTTCCGAGATCATTGCCGGTCAGCACCGGACTGTTTTTGATGTGATCGGGGAGATGATCATATCCGATCGACACCGGATTGTACTCCTGCACGATCGTGTGGATGGCATCACCACTACACCGCACATAATACGCCCTGCCCATGCGGCCCATGAGATCCATCTTGTCAGGATCGATGCGATTGCGATCCGTCAGGACTTCATGCGCTATGTGCATCCTGACCACCTCACAGATGATGAGATGACCGGCACCACCGCCTTCACCCAGCGTGATGATGTCCTTCACCTTGCACTCCATATGCGCGGGAGATTCAGCTACCCGAAAGGCCTTGACCAGGTCCGATGGTATCGGCGTCAATCCCGTTTTTTCAAATTCACTCACCCCCGTCGGAAAATCCACCGACGCCACCGCCATCTGCCGCACGATCGCATAGTTGACCGCATTGATCACACACTCCCCCGACACCCGCACATTATGCAGCGTATCCTTGGTAGTATTATCACTTCCCCGCCGATTGCTCGAAAACACCACGATCGGCGGATTCGAACTGAAGGCATTGAAGAAACTATACGGCGCCAGATTCTTATTCCCCTCCTCATCAATCGTACTCACAAACGCAATCGGCCGCGGCGCCACCGTCCCCAGGATAAATTGATGAAGGTCTTTTTGGGGGTGTCTTTGGGGTCTATAGTGAGCATGCTCATTTTTTTTGATAGTTGATCTGTGTGATAGCTTATAAGCTAATTAGGCTTAGAAGTGTTGATGAGTTGATTTGTTGATAAGTTGATTTGTTGATAAGTTGATTGTGTTTGAAGGTTCAAGATAATAATAAGAGGCTCAAGGGCCTATAAGAGTGCTTAAGGGTAAAGGATAAAAGGCCAAAGAGTTCGTAAATGTAAGGAGTCGTCAGGCGTCAGGTTTGGATTCAAGCACTTTATTCATTTCAACAGCAGGATCAAATTGAATCCCGCTTAGCTTTTTCTTGTTGCCTCGGCTTTCGCCGGGGACCTTTGCTTCATTGAATTGCCCGGAAATCATCCAGTCAAGCAGGATCAAATTGAAATTGCGTCCCGCTTAGCTTTTTTTAATTGAATTGCCGCGGCTTTCAAGCCGTGGGACGAAAACTTCCAAGGTTCATTGAAAACCCCTGGCAGCCAGATAAATCTTCTCCTATGGAAACCAGTCCCCTTGCTCCCTTGCGCCTCTTGCCCCTTGCCCTCTGCCTTCGCCTTCGCCTCAGCCTCCGCCTTCTTTTAACTATTTTGCCTCATCACTGTTACGTTCCAATATGAAGAGCATGCTATTGACTGTAGGATTAGCCATATTAGTATTAGTCGGTTTCCAGCTAGGAAAGTACCTCTACCTCAAACCCAAAAACATCACCGGCGAAAAAGCCATCGAAATCACCGGCCAATTACCCGACGGCACCCCCTTCCATCTCTCCGACCTCAAAGGCAAATACGTCCTCCTCGACTTCTGGGGAAGCTGGTGCGGCCCCTGCCGCCAATCCCATCCCCAACTGGTGAGCCTCTATACCGACTATAAAAACCAGGAATTTAAAGACGCCTCCGGCTTCGAAATCGTCAGCATCGCCCTCGAGCGCGGCGCAGCCAACTGGCAGAAAGCCATCCAGGCAGACCAATTGATCTGGCCCTACCACCTCATGGCCGCCGAGTCCTTTGATTCCCCCACCGCCAAAGCCTACGGCGTCAAACAAATCCCCACCAAATTCCTCATCAACCCCGACGGCATCATGATGGCCGTCGATCCTTCCTTCGAGCAGATAGCTAAGTTGCTCAGCGACAGGATAAAAATGGCGGGTAGAACTTTTCCGGTTGGGGGGGCTTGTGGGATTGATCGGCTCGGGGTAGGGGGTCAGAAGGATCAAAGCGGAATTATTTTAGGTCCCTTTCAGGTCGGAAGTAAGCGAGATCCCGCTCCGCTTAGATACAATCTAAGCTCAACAATTTATTTTATTCGAAGCATCAGGGGTAGGGGGTCATAGCACCATGACCTAAATCATCCCCCCTCATGATACCGATCATTATCCAGCATTTTATCTCGCCAGAACTTTGAAAGATATGCCTTAATCAAAGTGTTTCATTTGATTTTCGGAGACACTCGAAATTTGGCAAAATCGTATTAAAAACAACCTGTCTTTTCGACTCACACTCTTGTTGAAGAGAAGACCAGTTGGGAGTTACTAGTTTTAAAAAAATCAAAGATGCAAAAGAAGGAAACGTTACTCAACGAAACCCAGGCATTAAAAACCAAAACCCGCCTGGTAAAAGAAGGCGATATTCTTGGCGGGGAGACCCCTCAGGAGGCTCAGGCCAAAACAGTCAACAGGAAGGTCCGCAAGAAAATCATCAAGGAAGCGAATGCTTTGAGCAATATTGTTGAGACCACTACGGAAGACAAGAAAATGGTTGCAGAGACTTACCTGAAAAGCTTCCCCGTAGATGAGCAAAAGGCCCTTTTAAAATCCTTGTTGGATGACGCCAAGTTGAAAGCAAGAACGGGACTCCATCCCGACGAAGAATTGGCGACCGACTGGCGCGAAGGCAGCTATCCGTATAAGAATTTAATGTCCCGTAAAAATTACGAAAAACAAAAGTATGATTTGCAGGTGGAGCTCCTCAAGTTGCAAGCGTGGACAAAGCAAACAGGCAGCCGGGTTGTCATTTTATTTGAAGGCCGTGACGCTGCCGGAAAAGGTGGGGCGATCAAACGTTTTATGGAGCATTTGAACCCACGGGGTGCAAGGGTGGTAGCGCTGGAAAAACCCACGGAAGAAGAGCGCGGACAATGGTATTTCCAACGCTACATCAAACACCTGCCTTCCTTCGGAGAGATTATCCTATTCGACCGCTCCTGGTACAATCGCTCCGGGGTAGAAAACGTCATGGGATTTTGCACCAAAGAAGAATACGCCGAGTTTATGCGGCAGGTACCCGAGTTTGAAAGAAACCTGGTGAGAAGCGGCATTATTCTGCTCAAATTCTGGTTTTCCGTCAGCCGGGAAGAACAAAAAAGACGATTTAAAGACCGCGAAGCACACCCACTCAAACAATGGAAACTTTCGCCGATCGACAGGGCTTCACTCGATAAATGGGAGGATTATACCACTGCCAAAGAAAAAATGTTTTTTTTCACCGACACCTCCGATGCCCCTTGGATCGTCGTAAAGTCCAATTGTAAAAAACGTGCCCGTTTGAATGCCATGCGCTACGTGCTCCACAAAATCCCGTATGATAAAAAAGACATCAAACTCGTAGGCCGGATCGACCCATTACTCGTAGGTCGTTCTAATGTGATCTACGAAAAAGGTGAGACATTTATGATTGGAGATAATGGGTTTGGGAAGTAAGATTCCGGCTTAGGTAAATTCATTCTTGTTCCCGTACAGGATTAATATCCTAACGACCATAGCGCCATTGGCCGTTGCAGGAGTTTGCTCCTGCAACCATGAGAATACCCATTTAGGATTCCTTATAGGAATTTGGTTAGGTATCCCGGTGGTCGCAGGAGCAAACTCCTGCAACGGCGCTTCTCCTTTTAAGCTCATGCCATTGCAACCGCCCATGACATCTATTGGCTATTTGGGTGAAACTAAGGGTATAATTTCCTTCTACCCCGGGGTTTTCGGAGCAACGCCTTTAAGGGCGAAGCGGAGGAACACAGGGGAGAGAAATGAGCAAATCGCAGATTTGGATTTTCGAAGGGGCAAAACGGCAATTCCTGCCTCTTTATCACCTAATTCCTCATTTTACTGTCAATTTGTCACAAATGTCCCGTATGGCAGTACTTTTGCACCCCGATTCTATTCACTTAATACCATCGCCCGCACGGGCTCACTATATACCGATACTATGAAAAAGCAACATAAAGACCATGTCAACGGAGCCCCCGAAAATGAGCCCGTCAATATGGATGATGAAAAGTTATTCGATTTTGACAAAGCCGATGCCGCCGAAGCCAATGAAAAATCAGGCTCCGATTCCAACGAACAGGTAGCCGAACTCCAGGCCGCCGTCCAGGAACTCAAGGACAAACACCTGAGACTACTCGCCGAGTTTGACAACTACAAGAAAAGGACCATGCGCGAACGCCTGGAGCTCATGAATTCCGCCTCAAAGGATGTCCTGGTCAGCTTGCTGCCAGTACTTGATGATTTTGACAGAGCCAAGAAAAGTGCTGACGATCCGACCAACGCAGAAGTTTTCAGCGAAGGGGTAACGCTCGTCTACAACCGTCTCCATAATATTCTCCAGAATATGGGCCTCAAGGCGATCGCCAGCAATGGGGAAACCTTTGATGTGGAATTGCACGAAGCCATCACCGAGATCCCGGTGCCGGATGAAAACAAGAAAGGAAAAGTCATCGATACCCTCGAGAAGGGTTATACGTTAAACGACAAGATCATTCGCCATGCTAAAGTCGTAGTGGGCAACTAAAATCAAAACATGAGCAAACGCGATTATTACGAAATACTCGAAGTACCCAAGGATGCAGATGAAACTGCGATAAAGAAATCCTATCGGAAGATAGCGATGCAGTTTCACCCTGACCGTAATCCGGATAATAAAGCTGCAGAAGATAAATTTAAGGAAGCCGCCGAAGCCTATGAAGTCCTCAGCGACCCTGACAAGCGCGCCAAGTATGACCGCTTCGGTCATGCAGGCGTGACGGGCCAGCAAGGTTATCACAGCGCCGAGAGCATGAACATGGACGACATCTTCAGCCAGTTTGGAGATGTGTTTGGCGACAGCCCTTTCGAATCCTTCTTCGGCAACCGCGGTGGAGGCCAGCGCGCCCAAGGACAGAAAGGAAGCAACCTCCGCATCAAACTCAGCCTGACACTCGAAGAAGTAGAAGCAGGTGTCAAGAAGACCATCAAGGTTAAGAAGCGCAAGACCTGCACAACCTGTAAAGGAAGCGGTGCCAAGGACGGTTCCGTCAAGACATGTCAGACCTGCGGAGGCTCCGGTATGGTGCGTCAGATCAGAAGCACCTTCCTCGGTCAGATGCAGACCACCACGCAATGTCCTACTTGTCACGGTTCAGGTACCATTGTAGTGGAGCCTTGCACAAAATGCCGTGGCGAAGGCCGCACGATCGAAGAAGAAATGATCGATATCGATATCCCGGGAGGCGTTGAAGATGGCATGCAACTCACCATGCGTGGTCGAGGTAATGCTGGTATCAAAGGCGGACCTGCAGGCGATCTGCTGATCAGCATCGAAGTGAAGCCTCATGCCGAACTCAAGCGTGATGGCAATAACCTGATCTTCGAATTGTATCTCAGTTTCCCTGATGCAGCAATTGGTTGTTCGGTTGACGTACCTACCTTAACCGGTCCGGTGAAAATCAAAATTCCACCAGGCACCCAGAGCGGAAAAATATTCAGGCTCAATGGCAAGGGATTACCTTCCGTACAAGCGTATGGAAAAGGTGATGAATTGATCTACGTCAATATCTGGACGCCAAAGAAAATCTCCGATGACGAAAAGAAGATCCTGGAGAAACTGAATGCGTCACCCAATTTCAAACCACAACCCAGCAAGACAGAAAAAGGATTTTTCGAGCGGATGAAAGACTATTTTGCTTGATCCGCGCCGCCTTCATAGCCTTCACTTTTCTGCTCACACTCAGTGCATGTGACAGAGGCGTGCTCGTGTCTGAAAAATGGAAATGGAAAGACCAGCAATGGATCAATGGAGATAAAAAATCCTTTGTCATGGAAGCCTTGGATACCACTACCGTTTATCAGATGGACATCCAGCTCAGCCATGAAGAAACCTACAAGTATCAGAATCTTTATATCAAGACACTGACTAAATATCCTTCGGGTAAAGAAGTGTCTTCAGTTACTTCGCTTGAGTTGATCAACGAAGACGGATCCTGGGCAGGTGATAAAGGTGAAGGTGGTCGCAAGGTGGATATTCCATTGCAACATCGATTCACTTTTCCTGAAGTTGGTTCGTATACCTGGTCTGTCGAACCTTTCATGCGTGTCGATACGGTCGAAGGGATCAATAGCCTGAAGGTCGTCTGTCGCCAAGTCAAGGAATAGTATCAACACCAAGGTGATGACGATTCCTGCATGGGCACAACAGATGGATCAATGGGCTGCTGAAGGAATCCCCTTTTTGTTTATCCTTGATTTTGAGTTGAAGGCACCAATGATCATCCCATTGCTTGACATTGATAGTGATCATGCATCCGGCATACAATTTCAAATCAACAAAGTCAAATCAGCAACACCATCAAATGCTCAGGATATAAATTTTTCAAAAATTCCTGTTTCGTTTGAGCAATACCAGCATGGATTCGATCAGGTACTGAAAGCCATCAAGGCTGGAGATACCTACTTACTTAATTTGTGTTACTCGACACAAATGATCGGCTTGCCTTCATTTAAAGAAATATTTGATGTCGTCAGTGCACCTTACAAACTCTATGTCCCTGGAAAATTTGTTGTGTTTTCACCTGAACAGTTTGTGTCAATACAGGAAGGCATCATCCGCACCTATCCAATGAAGGGCACTATCGATGCTTCACTGCCAGATGCAGAAGCCACACTACTTGCAGATATCAAAGAGCAGGAAGAACATGCCACCGTCGTTGATTTACTTCGCAATGATCTGAGCATCGTGTCCCGCAAAGTGACCGTCGATCAATACCGCTACATCAGTAAAATTTCAACACCCACAAAATCACTGTTGCAATGCAGTTCCGCCATCAGCGGAATCCTCGAAGATGAATTTGCCGACAAGCCCGGCAGCATCATGCATGCTTTACTACCTGCAGGTTCTGTTACAGGAGCTCCAAAGAAAAAAACCGTCGAACTGATCACAGCCATCGAACTTGAGCCACGCGGATATTACACCGGTGTCTTTGGTGTCTTTGATGGAAAAAACCTTGACAGTGCCGTCATGATCCGCCTTATCGAAGAGCGTGGTGATGAATATTATTATCGGAGTGGTGGAGGGATCACTTATAGGAGTGTGGCGGAGCAGGAGTATCAGGAGGTGCTGGATAAAGTTTATATACCGGGTTGACCCCTCTGACCCCCTACCCCCTGAAAGGGGGAGCTAAATATTTTCCTAGAAATCAGGGTGGCCATAGCCGGATAACATTCAGCGCCCCCTTTCAGGGGGTAGGGGGTCAGTACATTCTGTATTTTTGTCCCACACATATCAATTCACCTTCCTCCTGTGCCTCTATTCTTCGAAACCATCTGCATCCGTGACGGACATCCGCAGCACCTGGATTGGCACCAGCGCAGAGTAGATGCAACGCTAAACCATTTCTTTCCTTCTACGCAGCCGGAAGAAAATACATTTCATCTGGATGAAATACTATCCTCCTGTTCGATTCCGACAATAGGACTCTACCGATGCAAAATAATCTATGACCTCAATTCCGTTTCCGTTGAGTTTTTTACGTACACTCCTAGAGTAATCAACTCTCTACAACTCATCGAGATGCCTGCAGGTTATGACTACAGTTATAAATACGCTGATCGAACAGTCCTTGAAAATTTATTTTCTCAACGCAGCGATGCAGATGATATCCTCATCACCCGCGATGGTTGGATCACCGACACGTCGATAGCCAATATTGCTTTCCGAAAAGGAGATCGCTGGTACACCCCATCCATCCCTCTCTTAGCAGGCACCACCTGGAAGCGACTTGTATCAAGTGGAGTTTTGATTCCGCGGCCGATACATCAGGATGATCTTTTGAGATTTGATGCATTCCGCATTTTCAATGCGATGAATGGGTGGGGAGGAAAGGAGCTGCCCACAGACTTAATCAAGTTCGACGGTTCTGACCGCTGATACGGATTTTCTTGTCTGAATCACGGATTACACGGATTAGAGGATTTCACGGATTAACTCAGCACAAACCTGAAGTATTATCCGAGTCCATTGTCTGAATCACGGATTACACGGATTAGAGGATTTCACGGATTAGCTTGGTGCAATAACCTGTAGCTAATCAGTTAGATCATATGTTCCGTAGTATCAAATCAGTGCAATCGGTGCAATCCGCGTAATCCGTGATTCAGACAAATGAGCTAAGGATAGCGCCGTATCCATTGTCGGATTTAAGGATTTAACAGATTAAATTTTAATAAGTATTGCATTTTTCAAAGGAAGCCAGTAATTTTCTATCTCACTAAACCAGTTTGAAAATGGAAAAGCTTAAACACAAAGACATCACTGAGAAAATTATAGGTGGTGCGTTCGAAGTCCACAAATTTCTGGGCAATGGATTTCAGGAAGTTATTTACCAGCGCGCCCTTGCCTATGAGATGCGCATGGCTGACCTTCAGTTTCATCGGGAGATAGAACAGGAGATATTTTATAAAGAGCTGGAAGAACCCATCGGTACCAGAAGAGCTGACTTTGTCGTAGAAGAAAAAATCCTGGTCGAATTGAAAGCTGTCAAAGAATTGGACGACGATCATCTAGCTCAGATTCTGAACTATCTAAAAGCTTACAAACTTGAAGTCGGTTTGCTAATCAATTTCGGGGGTAAGAGCCTCAAGTTTAAGCGCGTAGTCTTGTAGCCCGCAAAATCAAATCCGAGCAATCGGTGTAATCGGTGTAATCCGTGATTCAGACAATTGAGTGCAGACAATACCGAGTCCATTGTCTGAATCACGGATTACACAGATTTGAGGATTTCACGGATTATCGTGTTGCACAAACATGCATCAAATCAGCTAAATCATATGTCCAGCAAAATCAAATCCGAGCAATCGGTGCAATCAGTGTAATCCGTGATTCAGACAATTGAGCTGTGAACTAAATCAGTATGGTCTTATGACTGGGAGAATCAAATCGGTGCAATCGGTGCAATCCGTTTAATCCGTGATTCAGACAAAAGAGTGAAATCAAAAAATCTGGAACCTTGTATCTGGAAGCTAACCTCTGATAGCTGATAGCTGACAGCTGTCAGCTCAAAATCAACTCATCATACCTGAAAATCACATCCATCCCCTTACCCTGGAAATAAGCCCGGGTCTCTTCTTCAGAACGATCCGTAGTAGCAAGCACAAAATCGCCGCCCCACGCACCAAGTGATTTCACACATCCCCAGTAGTCAGGGAATTCTTTGCTCTGGACAGTCGGCAGGCCAAGGATGTCTGCGACCAGATTCTCATGCTGGCGCACGAGGGATTCAAATTCTTTCAAGGTGGAAGCACTGTTGATGCTTTCGGTCAACCTTGAAACTTTATCTACCGAACCATTGAGTCCGGCTTTAGACTGATGATATTTCTTGAGTGCTTCCCTGCTATTCTGCTTGCGGCCGAGATAGATCAGGAAGAGTTGTTTCTTGAAGGACGGGTCAAAATCTGCGCCGTCGATATGCAGCTCATCTTCGAGCAACTGATATAAGACGGGTCCGTCAGCATCTGCACATGCGATGTCATAGCCTGAACCTCCAAAAGTGTCGAAAAGTAAAATGTAAGGATTGACCTCTGCCCATTGAGCCACGCACCATACGAGGGTAGAGCTGCTGCCCAGTCCCCAGTCGCGGTCAAACTCAAGGTAAGTCTCAACAGTATATCTGCGCCACTGGCTGAGAAACTCAGAATTTTGGCGACAAGCTCCTCTTAATAATTGTTGAATGCTGTTGGCGATGTCTTTGTCAGTGCTGTCGATCGGATCGAAAGCCATCAGGTCAAAGCTGCCGGAGAACCAAAGATTCCCTTTTCGATCGTAGGATTTCCAGGTGATTTCGCTGCCGGGGCGTTCGCTGACATTCATCGACTGACCCAGTTTGCATGGCAGCGCTAGCGACACAGCCCCGTTGAGGACGAGGTATTCGCCGGTAAGGAGGAGCTTACCATTCGCTTTATAGTGTCGTTTTGTCTGAACAGCCATGGGTAGGGGGCAAAGATAATATTGGTTCTCATAAGGTGATCCGTATGACCGACTTTTCGGCCGTTAGACCGATCTCTCCAGGGTCCATCCATGAAGGGACTCCGAAAAAACCCGTTTTGCAATGCGGCAAGATATATACTTTTTATTTATATATAATCATGCTATATGAAATTAAATTTGGCAAAAGAGCGAAACACTGAAATCCGATCCTTAGCATTCTCCCAAAGTAGGCATTTAAAATGATGATAAAAATTAGTTTCTTTTAATGAAATTCTAATCTGATTTGATGGTATACCTTATCGGCCAACGGCCGTTGTTGGTGTCCTCACCAACAACCACGAGAATCCCCGCTGGTGGTGGGGACACCAGGCCAGCGGCATCATGTGGGTGCCCTCGGCCAGCGGCCGTTGTTGGTGTCCTCACCAACAACCACGAGAATCCCCGCTGGTGGTGGGGACACCAGGCCAGCGGCATCATGTGGGTGTCCTCACCAACAACCACCGAACTTCATCCAGCGGCGACTTTTAGTCGCGTTTCGTAGAACTCCATCCCCACCCTTGTTGTTATTTTGTATTCTTGAGACACCAACTATACTAACCTACTAAGCTCCTAAGCGACTAAGCACTTTATAACCATGACATACGATAACTTTACCATCAACGCCCAGGAAGCTATCCTGGCAGGACAGAGATTAGCTGCAAGCCTGCAGCAGCAGACCGTCGATACCACGCACATGATCAAGGGGATCCTGGAAGCCAGCGAAGACAGCGCCAAATTCCTCTTTCAAAAAGTTGGGGTCAGTGTTCCTCAGCTCATCAAAGCATTGGACGAATCGATCCAAACCTATCCAAAGGTCTCCGGATCGGACAAGCAATATCTGACAGATACCAGCAACAAAGCCCTCAGCGAAGCCAAGAAACTCTTGCCTGAGTTTGGAGATGAGTTCATCTCCACAGAGATCATGCTCCTCGGTATCATGAAAGGTAATAGCAAAGGTGCCCAGATTCTCAAAGATCAGGGCGCCACCCTCGAAGGCCTCAAAGCCGCCATCAAGGAATTGAGAGGCGGACGCAAGGTGAGCGATCAGAATACCGAGAACCAATACAATGCACTGAAGAAATTCGGTATCCATCTCAACCAAAGAGCCCTCGATGGCAAACTAGACCCGATCATCGGACGCGACGAAGAGATCAGACGCATCCTGCACATACTCTCACGACGTAAAAAGAACAACCCTATCCTCATTGGTGATGCAGGTGTCGGAAAGACAGCCATCGTCGAAGGAATAGCATGGCGTATTGTGAAGAAGGATGTTCCTGAAAATCTGCTCACGAAGCAAATCTATGTCCTCGACATCGCTGCCCTGATCGCCGGTGCCAAGTTCAAAGGCGAATTTGAAGAACGCATCAAGGCCGTGATCGAAGAAGTAAAGAGTTCGAATGGAGAGATCATCCTCTTTATTGATGAGATCCATACATTGATTGGAGCAGGTGGTGGAGGTGGCGCAATGGACGCAGCCAATATTCTCAAACCAGCACTTGCAAGAGGAGAGCTACGTACCATCGGTGCAACCACTGCTGATGAGTATCAAAAATATTTTGAGGCTGATAAAGCACTCGTCAGGAGATTCCAGACAGTATTTATTGACGAGCCGTCTGTAGAAGACACCATTTCTATTCTCCGCGGTATCCAGGATAAGTACGAGGTGTATCATAAAATAGCCATCCTCGATGAAGCACTCGTAGCTGCCGCTGAATTATCACACCGCTATATTGCAGATCGACACCTGCCGGATAAGGCCATCGACCTCATCGATGAAGCCGCTGCCAAGCTGCGTCTCGAACTTGACAGCCTTCCTGAAGAGATCGATCAGGCTGATCGCAAACTACGTCAACTCGAAATCGAACGCGAAGCCGTCAAGCGCGAAAAGGATGACAAGAAATTGAAAGTCATCACAGAAACAATCGCCAATACACAAGAGAAGCTTGACACCTTAAAAGCAACATGGAAAAACGAAAAAGAACTCGTTGACTCCATACAGAATATTCGGAAGAAGATCGACGAACTCGAGCACGAAGCAACAGTTGCCGAACGCGAATCGAATTATGAAAAAGTTGCTAAGATCCGATACGGCGAACTCGTAGCAGAGAAAGCTAAGCTTACCGAAGCAGAAACTAAGTTGCACGCACTACCTTCCGAGAGTCGTTTCACCAACGAAGAAGTAACAGCGGATGATATCGCCGAAGTCGTCTCCCGCTGGACTGGCATTCCTCTGCAGAAGATGATGCAGAGTGAAAAGGAAAAGATGCTTCATCTGGAAGAAGAGATCGGCCAGCGCCTGATTGGTCAGGCCGAAGCCGTGAAGTCTGTAAGTAATGCCGTGCGCAGAAGCAGGGCAGGACTTCAGGATCCAAACAAGCCGATTGGTTCTTTTATTTTCCTCGGTCCTACAGGCGTTGGAAAAACTGAATTAGCAAAAGCACTTGCTGAAGTCTTGTTTGATGATGAAAGCGCCATCACCCGCATCGACATGAGCGAGTATCAGGAGAAGCATGCGGTATCTCGTCTTGTAGGTGCACCTCCAGGATATGTTGGTTATGATGAAGGCGGGCAATTGACCGAGGCTGTTCGACGCAGACCGTATTCGATCGTCTTGCTGGATGAAATTGAAAAAGCTCACCCGGATACTTTCAATGTCCTGCTCCAGGTATTGGATGATGGTAGATTGACAGACAATAAAGGTCGTGTAGCTAATTTCAAAAACACCATCGTCATCATGACGTCCAACATGGGCTCTGAAGTCATCCTCGAAAACTTCGAAGATCTCGAAGCCCTCGGTGAAGGACAAAGAGCAGATATCATCGCCACGACAAAAGAAGAAGTCTTCAACCTGCTGAAAGAAACACTGCGGCCAGAGTTCCTCAATCGTATCGATGACAAGATCATGTTCCTTCCACTCTCCAAGGAAGAGATCAAGAAGATCGCATTGTTATTGCTGAAGAAGATCAAAAAGAATCTCGCTAACCGCGAACTCAACCTGGAGATCAGCGACAAGGCATTGAACCTCCTCGCTGACCTGGGCTATGATCCTCAGTTTGGTGCCCGTCCACTGAAGAGAGTCATCGAAGTCGAGCTCGTCAACGAATTAGCTATGCAAGTTCTCTCGGGCCAGTTTTCTGAAGGTGATACCATCTATGTCGATGCCGACAACAAAGGTTTTGTATTCAGCGAAGAAGGCTTCAAAGGCGACGGCTCCGCTCCCCCAAGCGGCAAAGGCGCCAAAGACACCGCCCAAAAGCGCGAGCAAAACCTTGATAAATTAAAGAAGGCTACAAAAGAAGTAGATGATCTTGTCAAGGATATCAAGGAGGATGATGACGATGATGATGAGAAGCAAACGGAGACAGAGCCGAAGAAATGATGTTCTGCATTTAATTTTAGCAGTTAGCAGTTCAAAATTTGAGCCGCCGACTAAATGACTGCCAACTCCTGCTCCTGCCCTCTGCCTGGTCCTTGCTCCTTGCTCCTTGCTCATTTAATCCTATCCGGATTTTCCTTCAGGAACTTACCCCACCCTCCCTTCTTCGAAGAAACAGGCTTGCCTGCCTGATAATGGTGACAAACCGCTACTGACAAAGCATCCGTAGCATCGAGTGCAAACTTCCCGGGCTCGATGTTGAGCATGCGGCACAGCATATCAGCAACTTGCTCTTTGGCGGCATTGCCATTGCCGGTGACGGATTGCTTGACTTTCTTTGGTGAGTATTCGGTGATGGTGAGTCCCATCGTCATGCCTGCAGCCATAGCTACACCCTGAGCCCTTCCAAGTTTCAACATCGACTGGACGTTCTTTCCAAAGAAAGGAGCTTCGATGGCCAACTCCTGCGGCAGGTATCGTTCGATGATCTCCTGGATCTCCAGGAAGATTTCCTTGAGCTTGTCTGTATGCTCTCCTTTATCTTTCAGATGAAGCACACCGATCTCCAGCACATCGATTTTATCTCTGTCTACTTCAATGACCGCAAAGCCCAGTATGTTGGTGCCGGGGTCAATGCCTAGAATGCGTGAGGTGGATCCTGCTTTTATCACTTCCGGATAATAAGTATTTTATCAATCGTCGGTCCATCCATATCCAGGATCTCAAATTCAAAATTGACCCAGTTGATTTTTTCAGACTGCTTGGGGATCCTTCCCAGCACTTGCATGATCAGCCCACCCACCGTATTGACTTCAAAGTCCTTGATGTAGTCTTCCATTCCAAAACGTGTAAGGAAATCTGGTAGTGGATAGTGCCCATCAATCAGCCATGAATGATCATCCCGTTGCTGGAATAGATATTCTTCGCCATAGAATTCAGAAATGTCACCCACCAATGCTTCGAGGATATCACTCATCGTCAGGATACCTTGGGTGGAACCATATTCATCAATCACGAGAGCGTAATGAATATTGGTTTGCTTAAACTGCTCCAATGCTTTGTATGCAGATGCACCTTCCGCGATATACGATGGTTCGGCAACGATGCTTTTGAGATTGAATTCTTCTTTCTCAATCTCAGCAAATAATTGTTTGAGACTCACGATCCCGATGATATCCTGCTCATCGCTGTCATAGATCGGATAGAAGTTATGAAGATCTTCAGACACCAGTCTTTTTACTTCTTCTTTCGTATCCGTGATATCGAGCGTGGTCATCTTCTTACGCGCGGTCATGAGTGAGCTCACGCTTCTGTCCCCGACGCTGAATACCCTGTTGACAATATCCTGTTCGATCTCCTGGATCTCCCCGTCTTCCATGCCTTCGCGGACGATGGCTTTGATCTCTTCTTCGGTCACTTTGCTTTCACTGGATCGCTGGACCCTGAATATTTTTAAAACCAGGTCTGTAGTCACCGTCAATAGCCAGATGAAAGGCGCGGTGATCATGGCGATGATTTTCATGGGCATGGCCATGGTCTTGGCGATGGCTTCCGGGTAGGTCAGTCCGATCCGTTTCGGAACGAGTTCGCCGAGCACCAGGGAGAAAAAAGTCACGATGATCAGCACGACCACCACGGAGAGGGTAGAGGCGTATTTGGCTATCACAGGGAACTGGAGGATAAAAGCCTCCATGTCCTGGGTTATTTTTTCTCCGCTATAGATACCGGTCAGCAAGCCGATGAGGGTGATGCCGATCTGGACGGTGGAGAGGAGTTTGCTTGGTGCAGCCTGGAGCTCCAGCGCGGTCTTTGCACCCCGGTTTCCCTGCTGGGCAGCGGAGGTGAGCCTGTTTTTCCGTGCCGAAACCAGCGCGATTTCGGACATCGAAAAGATCCCGTTGATCAGGATCAGTATGAGAATAATGAGAATTTCCATGTTTGGAACGTGGCGTATTGGGTTTGGTCCCGGGGGCGAAGATCGGGAGAATTCTTCGATTGACCTTGCCCCCTAAGCCTGCGCTGCCCCCTCACCCCTGTGTTTCTCCATTTGATTCGTTTCACTGCGTTCACCTCATATCATTCCGAAAACCCCGGGGCGTCCTGGACGCATCCTCACCCGCAGCTAGACGTTTACGTATATCAATGCCCCGTAGGTGATCCTGCGCTGCCCTCTCACCCCTGTGTTTCTCCATTTGATTCGTTTCACTGCGTTCACCTCATTTCATTCCGAAAACCCCGGGGCGTCCTGGACCCAACCTCGTTTACGTTAGCAATGTCCCGTAGGGGCTATATGTGTGTAAAACATCTCGAATAGGCACCAATCCGTGACCCGAAACTGTCTGAGCTGCGCGGATGGCCTCTTCTGGCCATAAAGCCCGTGGCATCAGTCGAGTCCTTCGGTTGCTGAGCGGAAGCCCAAGCAGCCGCCGCCGTCTTGCGGGGGTTTCGGGGCCCCGTTTTTGGGTTTTGGCAATGAAAAAAGTAACACGATTAACACTTGCTTAATATACAATTACCCCGTAATTTCGTTAGGTATATGATGCATAAATCCCTCATACTAGCTTCATTGTTATGGCTCGGCGCGACCGGGCCTGATCCTCGGCAGGAGGCCTCTATCGTCAATTACGATTACTGCGACTCCGAAAACTTCACCTGGCAGGGTGGAGAGGAGATTACCTATACCCTATACTACCAGCTCAATTTTATCTGGATCGCTGCCGGCGAGGCTACCTTCAAGGTGAAAGATATGGGCGACCGTTACTTTATCTCCATCGATGGCAAGACCATCAGTGCCTTTGAATGGTTTTATGAAGTCAATGACCGCTATGAAAGTGTCATCGATAAGAAGACATTACTCCCACTTTCCTTTTCAAGGGATATCCAGGAAGGCAAATATGTCTGGTGGGATAAATTCACCTTCGATCAGAAAAACAATAAAGTGCATGCCTCCAAGGGCTGGCCCGACAAACCCACTAAGTATTATACAGCGGATCTATCAGGCTGTATGCATGACATGATCTCCATTGTCTACAATGTGCGCAATATCGATTTCAATCAATACGATCCCGGAGATCAGTTTGGCGTCAAGGTGTTTGTAGAAGAAGAATATCCACTGCAGGTAGAAGTCCGCCAAAAAAATGTGGAGCAAAAAATCCGGGGCCTCGGAAAAATGAAAACACATCTTATCCGCCCACAGGTGGTCTCAGGCCACTTCTTTGATGACGATACCCGCATGGACATCTACATGTCTGCCGATGGCAACCGTATTCCACTCATGATCGAAAGTCCGGTATCGGTTGGAAAGGTCAAGGCGGTGCTCACCAAGTATAAAGGACTCAGGTATCCTTTGGTGTGTGGTGATTAAGCTGCACATTGGATTTTGAGCTATCGTAATTCCTTTCTAAGTAAGCTATCCAAACCGCATTGTTTAGTCAACGACAGTTTTGAAGTTTATTCCCCTGGTTTTCATTGAACTGACATCTAATTGACACAATTGATTGGAGACGCTGGTTAACTTTAGTGAAAAGCCAGAAACCGATGAAATACCTTCTATTTTATTTTATTTGCATTACCTCATTCCTGCAGGCCCAGGATAATTGTATTGGTAAAGGAGCTGATCAATTATTTCAAGGCAACCGTATTGGTGCTTCCTTTTCGCCGCAAGGCAGCAAGTTCCTTCCGGGGTATGATTATTTTAAAGTGCCCTATACATCCGAAAATTCTCCGTACACTTTGTTTGCATCAAGTCCTTGGATTGGAGGTTATAATAATGGAGAATTAAAAATATCTGCCCAGAGATATGCAGAAGAAACCCACCTTGATTTTTATACAGGGCCATTACTTGAGGATGCAGTTCCCTTGGACACCGAGTGCTATCGTTATAATAAAATTTGGAGTAGTAATAGAAATGATATACTCCGACATATAGCAGACTTTGCATTGGATGGTGAGATTTCGGATACCATCACTTCAGTATTTGGCTGGCCCGCAGAAGGCAATAACTACTTTTCAGCTATTAACGGTTTTGAATTGCCAATTGGACATCGGGGTGGATGGGCTGATTTTTCAGATAACAACAACAATGAAGTATATGAGCCTCATCTCGGGGAGCATCCTTGTATTTATGTAAATGATTCAAAACACATTCCTGAGGAAATCATGTGGATGGTGTTTAATGACCAGGGACCACATACAGCATCTGGAGGTTTGCCATTAGGTGTTGAAATTCAGTTGACCGTTTTTGCATTCAACTGTCAGGATAATACGGTGCTCAATAATGCACTGTTTAATAATTATAAAATCATCAATCAAAATTCAGTACCACTGGATAGTGTGCAATTTGGAATGTGGTCTGATTATGATTTAGGTTGTTCGGAAGATGACTTTGCAGGTTGTGATTCAACTCGAAATACTGAGTATGCCTATAACCAAGACATCAGGGATGGAGATATTAATGGATATTGTATTACAGAAATCACCCCTGGATATGGTGATTTTCCACCGATTCAGAGCCTTACCTATCTCTCGCATCGGATGACAAGTTTTATTGTCAATCCCTTGGGCCATTTTAATCCTTATCCGTATCCTTATCCGCAACCTTACCAGCCTGCACAGTATTATAACTTATTGAATGGAGAATGGCGGGATGGAAGCCCAATTACTGAGTTTGAAAACGGTTATAATCCAGGAAGCTCTTATCCAATAACAAAATATTTATACCCTGGTGACCCAAGAGACCTCAGTCAATGGTCCCAGAATAGTTTTTCTCCCAGTTATGGTGACCCGAGCACATTATCCTCTGCCTATATAGGTGAGTTACTTCCATACGTGCCAGTAACCATTGAAACAGTATATCTATTTCACCAGGATTCAAGTCTGGACCATATTGGTCAGATTGGATTTATGCAATATCAGATTGACAGTTTGTTGCAGTTGCTGAAAGACACAACCTTGCCTTGCACCGCTTTCCAGTATTGTGAGGGAGAAGATTGTGTGTGGCCTGGAGATTTTGACCACAACGGAATTGCTGATCATTATGACTTATTGTATTGGGGAGTCATGAAAGATCAGTGGGGCCCTCCTCGTGATGGAAAAATCAATTGGGATGGACATCTGGCAGATTCATGGTCCTTGACTTTGCCAAATCTGCTTAATGCAAAACATGGGGATGGCAATGGCAATAGTGTCATCAATGAGGAAGACCTGGATCGGAATATCCAGCATTATTTATTGATCAACCCCTATTACGAACCACAAGCTTTATTTCCAGAAGGCCCGGAAATTTTATTAACCTCTGGCCCAATGGAACCCAGTGGCCGAATCCGGAATCTTCGCGTCAGGACCGGAATTACCTTAGAAAACGTTTTGGGTCTGGCATATGAAATTGATTTTGATACCTCCATTTACAAACTTCAAAATTTTAGGGCACCTTTATGTCCGGCTGATTCAAATATCATATGCCTTTATAGCGATACCTATTTTCCAATCGACCCCAATTTTGAAATTTCATCCCGCTATAGTTTTGTGAAGACCGATCACCAACCTATGGAGTTGGAAGAAGGAACTATACTGGACATTTTGTTTGGAGGCTTAAATCTCAAGGAAGGTATTGATGTCTCCGCTATACCAGATACGGTTATCATCCGGCTGAAGAATCTTATAGCCATTGATCCCTTTGGCAATGATCTCCATATCGGCTCAAATGTCCTGCGAATCCCCAGGGATGAAATAGTGGGTATTCATGATCCGGCACCCACAGCAACATTGGTTTACCCTAATCCTGCTGAAGACCTCATTGAAGTGATAACGGATGTAGAGTCTGCAGCCCAGATTTTTTCTGTTCAAGGCCAACTGGTCAGAAACCTGACCGCATCAGAGGTCAAAGACCCTATCGATGTTTCAACCCTGCCGCCGGGGTTATATATCATCAAAATTGCTGCTACCGGAGAAGCAATTAGGGTGATTGTCCAGTAAATCATAGAGATTCCTACCTGGCAGTTGCAAACTGCCTGTCTATGATCATACAGCTGGATCATGATCCTTATAGTGATTTGAAGTTGCAAACTTCAAATAGCGAGGCAAACTTCAAATAGTGTGGCAAACTTCAAATAGCGGGTAGGGCTAGAGCCTGGCTTAATCGGGGTAGTCGGGAATCCGACACAGATTGCTGTGCCCTGAATAAGCAAAACACAAACTTTTCATTATTTTGCCCCGCCTTGAAAGCTCAGGGCAGAATAAATCACTCCTTAAATAGTATTATATGAAGAGTTTCTTTGGGCATCCCCCAGGTTTGGCTACCCTCTTTTTTACCGAAATGTGGGAAAGGTTCTCCTATTATGGGGGCAGAGCGATGTTGATTTTGTACATGACCGCTGCTGTTGTAGGCGAAAATCCGGGTCTCGGCCTCACAGTCATGGAAGCCGGTGCCTTGTATGGATTATACACCGCAGTCGTCTATATGACCAACCTCCCCGGAGGCTGGATCGCTGACAAATTTATCGGTGCCCGAAACGCTGTCTTCTATGGTGGATGTATTATCGCCCTCGGAAACCTCATGCTCGCCGCACCTTTCGGCCTCCCCAGTTTCTATTCCGGACTTGGGTTGATCGCCATCGGAACAGGCTTGCTGAAACCAAACGTAAGCACCATGGTAGGCTCGCTTTATGGTCAGGGAGACGTACGTCGTGATTCTGCTTTCTCTATCTTCTATATGGGTATCAACCTGGGCGCTTTCTTAGCTCCACTGATCGCCGGCTATTTTGGCCAGAATGTCAACTGGCGCACAGGCTTCCTCGTGGTAGCAATAGGTATGGTCCTCGGTTTGTTCCAATACAAACTCGGAGCCAAACACCTTGGCGATGCAGGCAAGCTCGTCAGAAGCGGAGTGCCAGGTGAACATGAAAAGCAACAAAAAGCATTGCGCACAGGTATGTTAGGCGCACTGATAGCAGTTATCATATTGTTGGCAGTTCACTTCACTGGCATTATGCCGCTGACAGTAGTCAGTGTGTCTGATCTCGTAGGTATCCTGCTATTAGTTATCCCTGTAGTCTATTTTGGATTCTTATTTACCAAAGGCGGTTTTGATGCTGCCGAAAAGAAACGAATTGTAGCGATTATCATCTTTTACCTCGCTGCCGCTTTGTTCTGGTCCGCCTTCGAACAAGCCGGCTCCACGCTGACCCTGTTTGCAGACAGGAATACACATAATTCATTCCTTGGCATGGAATTCCCATCCACCTGGTGGCAGAGTATCAATGCCTTGTTTATTATCGTCCTCTCCGGAGTCTTTGCATGGCTGTGGCTCAAGCTCAATAAAATGAAGATGGAACCTTCCACTCCGATGAAGTTTGCCATCGGTCTGCTTTTAGTTGGGGTAGGTTTCTTAATCCTTGTTCCAGCAGCGATTATTATTGAAAAGACAGGCAACAGGGTCGGTATTCACTGGCTGCTGATGTTATATTTCATTCACACCGTCGGGGAATTATTCCTTTCTCCGGTGGGCTTGAGTGCGATGACCAAACTGGCTCCTGCCCGTATCGTCGGACAGATGATGGGTATCTGGTTCCTCGGAGCTGCTACCGGTAACTTCATCGGCGGTCGCGTAGGTGGTATGTTCGAATCCTTTCCATTGAAAAATATATTCCTCGCGATATTCATCTTCAGTCTTGTAGCATCGCTCGTGATGTTCCTGCTGGTGCCATGGATGAAGCGATTGATGGGAGAAGTGAAATAGCTGTCAGCTATCAGCTCTCAGCTGTCAGGCGCATCCATTAGGGATGCCAGATATAAGATGCCAGATGCCAGACTTGATAGAGTCTGTATCTGGCATCTTTTTTTGGTTAAGGATTAAAGGTGCATCTCACACGTCTCACTCTCTCACTCTCTTACTCTCTCACATTCTGGCATCTTGTAGAAAAAAACTACCTTGACCAATCGAATTCAATAATGGTCAGTTAACCAGCCAAACTATATGAGTCAAAATCAATCGAACCAGGAATTAACACTGGAAAGCATCCAGAATTTTACAGGCAAGTATCCACGACAGCTTTGGTATTTGTTTTCCATAGAGATGTGGGAGCGCTTCTGTTTCTATGGTATGCGGGGCATGCTGGCCGTCTTTATGGTCGAAAAACTATTGATGGAAGATGGTGCCGTCAATCTGCAATATGGTGCGATACAGGCATTCATCTATATTTTCACTTTCGTGGGTGGTTTCTTTGCGGATAAAATCCTGGGCTTCCGAAAATCACTTTTCTGGGGAGGGACTTTAATGGCCATTGGCGGATTTTCAATTGCCTTTGCACCGGTAGATATGTTCTATATCGGCACGTGCTTTACGATCATCGGTACAGGTTTTTTTAAACCTAATATTTCGACCATGGTGGGCTACCTGTATAAGGAAGGAGATTCGAGACGCGATGCAGGCTTTAGCCTCTTTTATGCGGGCATCAACCTGGGTGCACTGCTTGGTGGAATCCTCATGATCTGGGTCGGAAAATATTATTCCTGGGGACTGGCCTTTGCACTCGTAGGCATCGTGATGCTCATCAGTATTACCACTCTGTTTTTTACACAGAAGTCTTTTGGCCCAATTGGTTTGTCTCCTCTTGACCCTACCTACACACGTCGGAAAAAACTAACGTTTGAGATAGCGACCTACATAGGCTCTCTGGCCATCATGCCGCTGATTCTGATTCTCATCAAGAATACGCATTACACCGACATGTTTATGCTGATTGCAGGCCCCTGACCTTGTTGTATGTGTTTTATGAGATGACCCATCACACCTGGGAAGAAAATAAAAAACTTATCGCGGCACTCATCTTTATTGTGTTTTCAATTCTCTTCTGGGCTTTCTTCGAGCAGAGCGGCGGTTCGCTCAGCCTCTTTGCGCTCAACAATATCAAACACGATTTGGCAGGGATCCCAATGGATCCTAATATTGTCAACAACTCATCCAACTCGCTTTTCGTCATCATTTTTGCCCCCCTGCTGGGATTACTCTGGGTGTGGCTTAGCAAACGAAAGATGGAACCCAATTCTGTGCTCAAATTTGGACTCGGATTTTTGCTTTTAGGACTGGGTTTCTATGTTTTTTATTCTACCGTCGGTTTCGCTACACCAGAGGGTATGACGTCCCTTGAAATTTTTACGATTGCTTATTTCGTCGTCACCTTTGCCGAGCTCTGTGTGTCACCTATTGGTCTGTCCCTGATGACCAAATTGTCCCCCAACAGGATGCAAGGACTGATGATGGGCATGTGGTTCCTGGCCAGCGGATATGGACAATATGTCGCAGGTCTCCTCGGCCATGGCATGAGCGTGCCCGGCACCGATGCCAGTGCAATGGAAAAATTAATTGCCTTCACAGATGGGTACAAGACACTGGCGATTTATGCTTTGATCGCCGGCGCGGCATTATTGATACTTGCACCATTTGTCAGGAGATTGATGGGCACCACGAAGTGAGAAGGGGTTGATGTGTTGATAAGTTGATAAGTTGATAAGTTGATGTGTTGATGGGTTGATGAATTGGTGAGTTGAGGGCCTGGACACTTTTGTTGATAGGGTGGTGAGTTGAGCCTCCGTGTTCTCCGTGCCCTCCGTGCGAAACATTTTGTGGTGGTTGGTGAGTGAGTGGAACTTTTTTGGTAGGGTGGTGAGTTGAGCCTCCGTGTTCTCCGTGCCCTCCGTGCGAAACATTTTGTTGATAGGTTGGTGAGTTGAGCCTCCGTGTTCTCCGTGCCCTCTCCCGCTACCTCTTCGGGGCGGGATCTTCGCTTTGCTTCGACGTGCGAAACATTTTGTTGATAGGTTGATTGGTTGATAAGGAGGATTTAATTATCGAAATTTAGCTGCGGCGTTGCGGCGTTGCGCGAGAAAAAGTTTGAAGGATTCGACACCTAAGAATACAAACGGCTAAAGAGGCTAAAAGCATAGGGCATAGAGCAAAGGGCATAGGGACTGTCTGGAGACAGATTATCAAAGGTATATTGGGCAAGAGCAGTGAATAAGAATCAATTAAGAGCGGTTTAGACAAATACTCTGGAAGCTGGCAGCTGGTAGCTTACTGATAGCTGCCAGCTTACAGCTGATAGCCTAAAATGATAGCCGAAAGCTTAGCTTTGCTCCATGATTGACTTTCCTCTACTCAAGAAAATATCCGAAACCCCCGGCGCTCCCGGTTTCGAAACCCAGATCAGAGATCTCATCAAGTCTGAGATTGCAGGCCTGGTCGATGAGATGTACATAGACACCATGGGTTCCCTCATCGGTGTTGTCAAAGGCCGCGAATCCAAGAAAGTGATGGTCGCCGCGCACATGGACGAGATCAGCTTTATGGTCACCCACATTGACGACGAAGGGTTTATACGCTTCCACCCACTGGGAGGATTTGATCCAAAGACCTTGTCCGCACAACGGGTCATCGTACATGGCCGCGAAGACATCATGGGCGTCATGGGCAGCAAGCCGGTCCACCTGATGACACCTGAGGAGAAAAACAAGAATCCACAACTGAGAGATTATTTCATTGACACCGGTCGTTCGGCTGCGCAAGTGAAGGAACTCGTCGATATCGGAGATCCGATCACTCGCGAGCGCGATCTCATCATGATGGGGGAGTGCATCAATGGAAAATCACTCGACAACAGGGTGTCTGTGTATATCCTGATTGAAGTATTAAAAGCATTGAAGGGCAAGTCACTTCCTTATGATTTTTATGCAGCCTTCACGGTGCAGGAAGAAGTAGGATTACGTGGTGCATTCAATGCAGCAGGACATATCGATCCGGATTTTGGTATCGGTCTCGATGTGACCATTGCATTTGATACTCCTGGAGCGCTTCCTTATGAAATGGTCACACGACTTGGCAAAGGCACCGCTGTAAAGATCCTCGACGGTTCGATCATCTGTGATACGCGCATGACTTCGTTTATGAAGGCAACGGCGACAAAGCATGCTATTCCTTATCAATTGGAGATATTGCCTGCTGGTGGTACAGATACCGGTGCTATTCAGCGTCAGGGAAATAAAGGATCGATTGCAGGAGCTATATCTATTCCGTTGAGGCATGTCCATCAGAGTATAGAGATGGCACATGTGCAGATATAACTTCCTCTATTGACTTGCTGACAGCGACGATCACGGAATTGGATCAATGGAAATGGGAACTATAAGATGATGAACTGGACAGAAAAAGATAATAAACTCGTCGGCGAATTCGTCTTCGAAGATTTTTCACAAGCATGGGCCTTCATGACGGAGGTCGCTATCCTTGCCGAACGAAAAAATCATCATCCGGACTGGACCAATGTCTGGAATCGGGTAGTGATCACCCTCACTACGCATGATGAAGGCGACATCGTCACAGAAAAAGACCGCAAGATGGCCGATAGCATCAGCAAGATATTTGAGAGGTATCAATACAGATCGTAATGAGCTTGCAGAGCAAACTGCCTGATGTAGGCACGACGATATTTACCATCATGTCGCGCCTCGCGGCTGAGCATAATGCGATCAACCTTTCACAGGGGTTTCCTGATTTCGATGCAGATCCGGCACTGATACTTGCTGTCTCAGAGGCGATGGCAAAAGGTCAAAATCAGTATGCACCGATGCCTGGCCTCCCCGATCTCAATGTCGCCATCGCCCGCAAACTACATGGCGATTATGGCTGGATGCCTGATCCTGAAACGGAGATCACAGTTACTGCAGGAGGAACACAAGCATTGTATTCCATCATCGGCGCTATGATCAGTCAAGGTGATGAGGTGATTGTACTCGAGCCGAGTTATGACAGCTATATTCCATCTGTCGTTTCTTTCGGAGGTGTGGTCAAGACCGTTCAGTTGCTACCACCATCATACAAAGTAAATTGGGATGAGGTAGAATCGCTGATCACTTCGCGCACCAAACTCATCATGATCAATACCCCTCACAACCCATGTGGTGTCGTATTGGAACAGTCCGATCTTCAGTCGCCTCGAAGAAATCGTGCTTAAGCATGGCATCTATCTGATCAGTGACGAAGTGTATGAGCACATCATCTTTGATGGCCATCAACATCAATCGGTATTGCGTTATCCGGAATTGTATAAGCGGTCCTTTGTGGTGTTCTCTTTTGGGAAAAGCTTACATGTCACTGGTTGGAAAACAGGCTACGTGATAGCACCACCCGAATTGACCACTGAGCTCCGAAAGATCCATCAGTTCAATGTCTTCTCTGTCAACAGGCCCATCCAGCATGGTGTGGCATATTACATCACCCATCATGCTGACTTCGCTGCCTTGTCCTCTTTTTATCAAGACAAGCGTGATCTGTTTTTGAAATTGATGAGTGGACTTCCATTGAAATTCCTTCCCTGCTATGGCAGTTATTTTATCCTCGCAGATTACAGTGCAGTATCTGATCTTGATGACCGTGCCTTTGCAAAACAACTCACCATTGAAGGAGGTGTAGCAACGATTCCCTTGAGTCCCTTCTATAAAAACGGCAGTGATGAAAAAATCATCCGTTTTTGTTTTGCAAAGAAGGAGGATACGTTGATCGAGGCGGCGGATCGGTTAAGAAAATATTTTAAATGAGATGTAGAGACGCGATTAATCGCGTCTCTACATCTCATTTAAAATCAAAACGATTGTTTTAAAAAAAAAACAATCGTTCAGAGTAGACTCTGGCTACGGCAGCAAAATCATTTGATACTTGTTCATTGGTGAATTGGTGACAGCAGCCTCCTGGCTGCCCCGAAAAATTTCGCACGGAGGGCACGGAGCACACGGAGTAAATTTTATATTTTACTCACAACTCACAACTCATACTTACCTCACCCACGCCTCACGCCTCACGCCTCCATTCCCTCTGCTGCCCCCATTGTCTTTTACACTCACAACTCACAATTCACAACTCACCGCTTTTCACTCTTCACTTGCACCAGGCTATCCGCCGGATATGTAGTTTCAATCATCGTCATTTGTGCTTCCGCCCAATCGATTAAGGTTTTTCGCTGCACATCGGTGAGTTTCGCATCTGGATGCTGACCAAACCAGGTATAAGAGGACAAAGGCATTTCTTTATTCTCCATCACTTCGGCGATCTTTTCAAACTTGTGATATTGCTCAGCAATACTGCAATTCGAAAAGTGCATGAAATTCACTTGTTTGTTCGCTTCCTTGATGTGGTTGGCCATAAACCAGGTGACCGGCTGCACTTTATAATACCATGGATATCGGGTCAGATTGGAGTGGCAGTCGAGACAAGCACTTTTGAGGACCGCGGAGACCTCCTGAGATATAGGGTATTTGGTGTAGATGGCATACCTGACCCCTCCTTCATCGTTTTTTACAGGATGTATAAACTGGATCAGTACGAATACAATACCCAGGGCAATCAGGATTTTCTTTAACATTTGGTAAAAGTAAGGAAAAGAGATAATGGCTCATGCTTCGACCAGCTCTGGCGCATCCCACTCACTTTTCACTCTTCACTTTTCACTTGCGGCACTTCACTTCCTTCTCATCACCAGGCTATCCGCCGGATACTTGGCCGCGATCATTGCCATCTGCGATTGGGCCCAGATGATCAAAGTCTCCCGTTCAGCATCTGTGAGTTTTGCATCGGGGTGGAGACCGAACCACGTGTATGATGGCAGCGGCATTTCTTTTTCCTTGACCATTTCCACGATCTCTTCAAACTTATGGTGTTGATAAGCAATCCTGCGATTGGTAAACTCAGAGAAGTTGAGATGTTCTTTCCCTTCCTTAACGTGGTTAGCCAGGAACCAGGCTGCAGGCTGGATATTGGAATACCAGGGGTAGTGGGTGACATTGGAGTGGCAATCCAGACAAGCAGGTTTAAGGATCACATTGACCTCAGGCGGTACATTGTAACCGGTAGGCATGGAATATGCAACCCCCCCTGCGTCGTTTTTAGCGGGGCGGATGAATTGGATCAACACCAGGACGATAGCGAGGGCGATGAGGATTTTCTTGATCATGGGGCAAAAGTAAGGAAAAGGCGGAATGGCTAAAGAGGCCGAAGAGGCTGAAGGGGCAAGGGAATCGAATGCGAGGGGATTAACTCAGAACCTACAATGAAAGTGATGCATAAATTGCTAAATGTTAATGTATTATATATGTATCTCGGATTAAAGAACGTAAATATTTTGCCGTTTAACCAAGAGATAGTATGTTTGCACTCCACTTTTAAGAAAGGGAGTATAGCTCAGCTGGTTCAGAGCATCCCGACGCACTCGTTTTCGAAGAAAACATGCGTGTCGGGAGGGTCCGCGGTTCGAGAGATACATTGAAATAAAAATATTGGGAGTATAGCTCAGCTGGTTCAGAGCATCTGCCTTACAAGCAGAGGGTCCGCGGTTCGAACCCGTGTACTCCCACAAGAAGAGGTCATCAGTCTAAAGACAGATGGCCTCTTTTACATTATGGCACATACCTATATCCTCTACTCACCCAGCCTCGATTCCTATTATGTCGGTCACACTGAATTGGACCCGGCATCCCAGCTGACTGCTCATTTAAAAGATCATGCAGGATTTACGAGTAGGGCAAAAGATTGGGTAATTGTTTTTGAAAAAGCATTTGACTCCAAAGTTGAGGCCTACGCCTTTGATCGTCAGATAAAAGGTTGGAAATCCCGTCGGGCCATTCAAAATTTAATTAGAGGAGAATAGCTCAGCTGTTCAGAGCACCCCGACGCACTCGTTTTCGAAGAAAACATGCGTGTCGGGAGGGTCCGCGGTTCGAACCCGTGTACTCCCACAACAAAGAGGTCATCGGTACATTACTGATGACCTCTTTTTATTTAGACTTGACTTGCAACTCCCCGATAAGCTTCAACATCTCCTCCCGATTCCCCGCTTTAGTAATAAATGCAGGCAGGCGACTAAACATCAGACTGTTTTTACTGCCTTTGTTGTCAATACCTCTTTCGCGTAGCTTCGCCCTGACATACTGCTCTAACAAACTCAAATGGTCATAGTGGTAGGCCCAGAATAGATCATCGCCAACATTTTTTTGTAACCAGAGCGGTAAGCCAAATACCGGATCTGTCATCAAACCATGGTGTATAGCATGTTTTGAAAGGTGAGCCTCATATTCACATTCATCTCCGCATTGATCACATTTCATCTTCATTTTTTTCCACTGACCATCTACAGAAGCTGTGCGCGTAAGTAGGTTGCGGCATTCTCTGCATTTGACGGACACATAAGCCGTCATACTCCCATACCAATGTCCGGGCTTCTCTACATGAAAGCAAGAAGTGCATGTCAATCGCCATGTATCTTCATGCGGATTGATCAATGCCTTTCCATTGCACTTTGGACAATGCACTATAAAATGAGTCGCCAGTTCAGCCAGGATCGTGCCCGGATCCGCAAAGCGGTCTTGGTCACTCATCGTTCTTTATCTTTTTAATTTTTCCGAAAGTTTTCTGATCTGTTTGATATACGACACGGACATGCCCCAGGGCATTGTCTTCAAAACCTGAGACAGTAGTATCCGGTTTGGAAGTGAAATAGGGAAATTGGAATTCAATGGCCAGTGGATCTTCATCGTCAGGTCCAATCGTGATCATCTGGTCTTTTTCCAGATAAAAAGGAGATGAAAGATTCTTTGTCGCCCAGGCCGATGCAGCGTTATAAGCATCTGTTTTAAATGATAAAGAACGATCTGATTTAATACTGATCGCCCAGCCTGTATTCAGGATATCAGCCTTCAAACCCGGAGACCATTCAAAGTCAAGACCCATGATTTTATTACGATCATGATAGGAATCACCTCGTTGCCAATACCCATAAGGGATAATATCCTTGAATTCTTGTTGATAGGCAGATGGCTCCATCCATTCAATCCAGATGCTTGTTTGCGCATGGTCCGGTAAGGCATCTATTGCCGAGAGAATTTTTATCAGATTACTTTTCCTTAGTTCAGGATATGGTTCTTCATAGAGCAGTATATAAGCTGCCATTTCGATGACGCTTACAGAAAATTTTTCAAGCCCGTTTTTCTTCAACGCATCAAAAATCATTCGGGCAGCCTTGACATCTTTTCTGGCTTTGTCTAGCGAAGATTGTACTTCTGCAACATTGAGTCCAAGGCCCTCTTCCTTTTTAAACCATTTGACTTTGATCTGGACCTCCGGGTCATTTTTATCTGCGAGAATAGTATTCTTCTCCTTGATAAACAGATTCATCGGATCCAGATTCACGATATTGTTAACCACTACAAGTTGGCCCGGAAAATGCGTCTCCAGCCACGTAGGAAGATCATTCACCTTTTCTTTTTTCTGGAAACAACCAAAGATGGTAGACAGGAGTGATGCCATGATCAGGATTTGGAGTTTTAGTTGAAGGGATTTCAAGTGGAATGGATTTGGGAAATGGGTTTGTTTTTACAAAAATATCATAGAACCCGGATTCACAGGATTAATTCTGACCCCCTACCCCCTGATGCTTCACCCGCCCTCATCCATGGTTCAGGCTACACGCATCCTAGTGCTACAGCTCACCAACCGTGTGCGACAGCTCAGCAACCGGGGGACTTGAATGAATTCGTTAGTTCAAGTCTTCAGACTTAAACTTTCCGTTCGTTCAAGTCTCCAGACTTGAATGCAATATGATGCTCGTCTCCTGACGAGCGTGATAAATCCATGTCTCTCTATAAATTGTTCTGCCCGACAGAAGTTCTGCCCTACAGGGCAGGATAAAGATTTGTCTGTTTCCTTTGTTACCGACATGTTGCCCCGATGGGGCAATGATATAAGTAGCTCTTTACTTTTAGCTCTCTGCCGGCCCTCTGCCTATCGCCTCTTTCGCCTCTTTCGCCTCTTCAGCCCTTTGAGCCTCTTTAGCCTCTTCAGCCTCTTCAGCCCTTTGAGCCTCTTTAGCCTCTTCAGCCCCTTCCGCCCTTCTGCCTTTTTCGCCCCTTGCTCCTTGCTCCTTGCCCCTTGCTCTCTGCCCTTTGCCTTGTCAAAAATTATATCTAAATTTGTCCTAATATATCGCCAAACCATGAAAGTTACCGAAGAATTAATCGACCAGATCCTCGAACAAGGAGAAAACGGATCCCTGGATCCATCACCATATATGGAAAGCCTCAAATACCTCCTGCTGGAGGATGAAGAGGTCGACATGACCGAAGAAGACCATGCCTATATGATCTTCCTGGGCACCATCTGCCTGGAGAGTCTCAAGCGCAATGGCCTCTATAAGGAGATCGAAGACGAAGAAATACTCTTCGACATGGAGGATGCCAACTGGGAAGCCCTCGAAGCTGCCGATGGAGACCTCGATGACTTCGTGGATGCTATCGCTGAAAACTTCCCTGAAAAGGACCTGCTCGATTTCCTCGCTTTCTCCATCCTCCCTACGGATGACGAAGAAGACAACGAAGAACCGGTGTTGAGTTCAGAAGACGCACAGATCCTCGGATTTGTCAGGCTGAAAGCTGTGCTGGATACGGTGTTGTTGCCGGCGGTGTAGATCACTTTTCTTTTTCTTTTTCAAGTCTAACGTTTCCCATCCTGGATAGGCACTGCATTTGGTGACCTCTATCCATTGCGGCATTTCAGTTTACCTGGAATGGAAGAGCTCATATTTTTTTCAGACTGTAAGATGCTGGGAGGACAGCAATAATGAGCCACTTTTAAAAAATTCCGGAGATACGCTTTCCTGGCTTTGCTTAACCTTCATTTCAGATTGGGTTCTTTTAATCGTATATTCAGGGAGAAATCGAAGCATCTAATGCACGCACCTGAATAATCCTTTCCGATGAAGAAGACATATGTAATGGCTCTAATACTGTGGATGTGCAGTATGATACTTCCTGGCCGCATTCAGGCTCAGGGAGGAGGATGTGCCTTTATCACATTTACAGCGGAGCATTTTGAACCATGTAAATACAGACTTCAAAGTGATAATTCCAATGAGTGTTATTCCGGGTTACGCATACTTTTAAGTGAAGGATCTTATGTCTCCTGGGAAGCCAATGTACTTGAAGGATGGACCGCGACATTGATCAGTCCAACTGAAATCCAACTTACACATGCCAGCGGAATTTTACCCATCGGCATAAACATGCCTGTTGACTTTTCTATTCCACCGGGTATCAGCCCACTTCTTTCAGTTTTGTGGGATTATACTTGTCCTACCGAGGAAGGATGTGTTGTTGACCTTCCCTTGGAAGGTTGTCCGATCATTGCGGATGGATGTATTGAAGGGTTCGTATACATGGAGTGTGATGAATTGCCCTTTATCAACCAAGAGGTTCTCTCAGATTGGACGATCGAGTTATTAGATGACACAGGCAATGTATTGGTAAGCGAAGTGACAGGTTTAGATGGTGCATATTCGTTTTGCGATTTACCTGCCGGCACATATATAGTCCAAGTCAGAGGGCAACCGGGATGGACGGCTAACGTACCGCCGACCGGGCAATCTACTATTCAATTAAATGAGTCAGAAATTGCAGAGCAGAATTTTGGTATGTGCATGGAATGTGCCTGCGGTGTATTTTCTGATTTGTTGGTACGAAGTGCGGGATCACCAAGTCAACCAACGACATGCCAGGGCTCGCCTGTGGCATTCGGTTGTCCTTCAGAAGGAGTTGGATTTAACATAACGGGTTTCTTTGATTGCCTTGGAGGCAATTGTGAACTTAATACACAAATCACATGGGCACTCAGCGGGCAGAATATTGCACAGACAGGTACTATACTGGCAAGTCCTGCTTTCAACCTCAATTTGTCCTCCACCTGGTTCACGGAACCTGGACTTTACACGGTTGCTCTGGAAGGACAATGCGGTAACAATACCTGTCAATGTACGATTCAGTTGGAGGTGGATTGTGATCTTTCATGTGAAGAAACATGTACGGAATCACTTTCCTGGATCACCAGGAAAGCATCGCAGGACGGCAAGGATTTAGGTAAAAAGGGTGGTAAAGTATATATGGCCGGATCTTTTGATGTCGGCGAGTTCCATAATATTGTTTCATGGGATGGAGTCACTTTTTCACCGTTAGGACTCGGGACAAATGGACCTATTGAAGTTCTGGTTGTACATGGAGATAATATATATGTAGGCGGGCGATTCACAATGGCGGGCGACATTGAGGCTAACAATATTGCCTATTGGGATGGAGCGTGGCATGCGGTGGGAGATGGTGTAGGTGGTTCAGACAGCAGTATTGTTTCTTCGCTATTGAGTACAGCTGAGGGTGTAGTCGTTGGTGGTGAATTTAATAATGTAGGAAATAATATAGCCTTTTGGGATGGAACCAATTGGATCCAAAATTATTTCGGAGATGGGATGAATGGGCCCGTCAACGCCCTTACTTTGTACAATGGCAATATTGTGGCCGGAGGGTATTTTGCATCGCCTGCAAATAATATAGCAACATGGAGCAATGGGTCATGGAGTGGTTTAGCTCAAGGCATAAATGACTTTGGCATTAAAGAAAATGGCATAAAGTCTATGCTTCAAATCAATGCGGATCAACTTGTTGTCGGAGGGCTTTTTAAGGAGGCGGTAAATGAAAATGATGTCACCGTATCGGGCACACAACATATTGCCTTATGGAATGGAATTGAATGGAGTAGTCTTTCTACAGGTGTCAACACCGGTGAAGAGGGCATTTATGATATAGTCATGTGTAATGACAATCTGTATGTGGCAGGTGATTTTTCCGAGATTGGTGGGCAGATGATCAGTGGTATTGCCCAATGGGATGCACTGGAAGGATCATGGGTTTCGACTAGCCGAGGCCCAACCGCTGTTCTGGCTTTAGCCTGTGTTTCAATAAATTCAGAGACCTGCGATTTGATAGCGGCGGGAGATGGATTCCTTGACCAACAGGTATGCTTAACGGCTGTCAATGAAATCGAAAAGCAAAATCTTAAAATCAGCCCGAGTCCAAACAATGGTGAATTCATGATAGAACTTTCAGAAGCTGCCAAACAAGGTTTATCAATTCAAATTATGAGCTTAACCGGACATGTTTTATTTGAAAGAAAGGTTGAGATCGGCACCTCCCTTCAGCATATCCACGCTACTGATTTGCCACAAGGAATGTACTTCTTGCAAGTTGTATCTAATGGAAGTCTAAAATCTATCAACAAGTTTGTAAAACTATAATAGTATAACACATTAAAGCGTTTGGTGATCAACTCCTCAGGTCGCCAAACGTTTTTTAATATGAAAGAATCCATTTATATTCTACTGTCATGTATGGTCTGCCTGACTGTAGACAGATTTCAAAATTCAAATGGGGATTTGTTATTGCTAAATCCAAATAATGGATTTGTTTCTATGGACCACCATTCAGGTCCAATAGATACGTCCTATACTTTTTCAAAGAAATATATTGCTAATATCAAATCACGCATCCGCCTCGACAGAATAACCGAGGACTCCCTCTCCCATCTATTCACCAACCTCCTCATCGACCATATAATCCCCCACTGGCTCGGCACCCCCTGGTCCTTTCAGGGTCACACTTCTATCCCGAGATCAGGCGAGATCGCCTGTGGTTATTTCGTATCCACTACTTTGAAGGATGTCGGCTTCAATCTCAATCGCTATACGTTTGCACAGCAACTTCCAATCAATGAAGGAAAGACCTTATCTCTCGGAAGTCCACTTCTTGAGATTAACAGCAATTCAACAACTGAACGAATTGCCATCCTCAGGGATAAACTAAAAGAAGGGATCTACTTCATCGGTTTCGACCAAAGTCATGTTGGTTACATCCAAAAAAAGAATTGTGAATTGTTTGTGATCCATTCCAATTACATCGGCGCCGAAGGAGTCGTCATCGAAAGGATCGAAGACTCACAAGTGTTTTCTTATTATACCCAGATTTATATTGCCGACATCAGTCGTAATACCGCCCTGATGAGGAAGTGGGTGAAGAGTGAGGTGGTGGCGGTAGTTACGAATTGAAAAAATGTCCGAATCACGGATTAAACGGATTAAAGGATTACACGGATCATAATCCAACAGCATTATCATTTGATACAGTAATCCGTGAAATCAGTGCAATCCGTGTCAATCCGTGATTCAGACAGAAGAGACATTGGAGTTTGGACAAGCACTTCCACATTAGTCGCTTTTGATACGCTCAAATTTGACGCGTATTTCAAGTCCCCTTTCAGGGGATTTAGGGGCAAAACGGAGCATCATGGGATATAGAGGCAAAACGGCCCAACTCCTCATTTTCAAAAATACCCCAACCCTTTATCCCCACCTTTTTCGTATATTAGTAGCCCACACATCAGAGCTTCCATCATCAAAGGTTGAGCATTCATTGCTAATCTACCCCTCTAAGGTTAGCATACACATATTATCCTGGCTTAAGTATTGATCCCTCCTTGGGTTCACGACCTTTTCTTTACAGTTTTAATTGGTAGCAATATGAAATGCTCACCCTTCCACTCCTCAACCTATTCGTTGATCCTGATTTTATTATCAATTTCATTCTCATCAAAGTTGTCGGCCCAGGATTTCCAACGACTCTACGGCACATCGCTCGACAACAACTTCACCAAAGTCATACAGCATGGCTCAAATTATTATGTGCTTGGCCAGGATCAACCTGCCATCGGCTCAATACCTCATGCCACCGTTACCCGCCTCGATGCAAACGGAATCCACCAATGGACACTTAGCCTTGCTCTGCCTTCTGTTTGGAATGACGCAGTGTTGACTCCGTCAGGTGATCTTTTTGTAGTGGGCTCCACACTGCCCGGCGACGCAACCAATAAGAGTATCATGGGCCTTGTCAGCCTATCAGGAGGTGGCTCTTTTACCTGGCTACGTACATATGATGTACCCGGCAGGGAAGGCCTGTCCCGGATCGTCCGCAGTCCCAATCCACAAAGCTCTTCATTTCCATATTATGTACTAGGTAGCCAGTTTGATGCAAACGGTAACGCAATATGGGATGATGCTATTCTCATGAACATTGACGCAAACGGTACCTTCAACTGGAAGAAGAGATATTCAAGTATCGATGATGATGAGTTCTCACGCGATCTGGAAGTGCTGCCAAATGGTGACCTGATTATTGCCGGCAACAGAGGAACCCAGGGTGTGCTCTATCTCGCCGACAACACAGGTGCCCTGATCGGTGGAATAGCCCCTTCCGGGTTTTCATTTACCTATGCTGATATTGCTCAATCAAGCTCAGGCGGGGGATATGCAGTTGGCAATACATTCCCTGGTTTCACTCCTTACCTGATGAAATACGACAATAATTTACTGACAGTGTGGGATGCGACTATTTCAGGATTGACAGCCATCAGCCAGGTTTGGGAAGAATCATCAAATGGAGGAATCTATGTCACAGGACGGGAGCGTATATAATGGGCTGAACCGCTCTGTCATATTGCGGTTTACAGAGATTGCTAATGTCCCTTCACTCGATTGGGTCAAATATCTTGACAACGGAGAAACTTCGTATTCAGGCGGATCCACTACACTTTTATCTTCAAGTCAAATTGCTTTTGCAGATGGCAGAGTACCATCTTCTGGAGGCTTCGGACAGGTATGCGCTTTTTTGTCCGTGAGCGATTTGGATCTCGTCACATGCATGACTTCTGAAGATTTTACAGATATCCTAACGCTTTCCATTCTTTATGATGCACCTAATTTGCCACCGATAGAATTTTATGATTTTCCTACAGGCACAGACATAGTGAGTGCTGCGCTTGACTGGCAGGAAGAGGACGCATGTACTGGAAGCCCATGCAATGCAGACTTTATTATTACACCTATTGGTGATTGCGGTCATTACCAGGTGACCAATACCAGCACTGGAGTATCGCCTTTTACATATACATGGTGCAACGGTTCGAGTTTTCAAGACCTGGATGTCCAACTTACTTGCGGCCCGCATACTTTTTGCCTGACCATTACAGATGCAGAAGGATGTACTTCAAGTTACACGGAGTCAATAACCGTTACAGACAACCTTCCACCCATAGCCAGATGTGCACTTCCATTCGGTGTTGTACTTGATGCAAATTGCACATACACACTTACACCTGCGCAGGTAGATGGCGGCTCTTCAGATAACTGCCAGATTCAATCATTGAGTGTAAGCCCCGCGGTTCTCAATGGCTGTGGTGTTTTTCCTGTCACATTAACAGTCACTGACTGGTGCGGCAATACAAGCACTTGCACGACTATGATCCAAACAATAGAAGATGTTCCCCCTGTCATCCGCTGTCCGCAAAATCAAATCTTAACGACAGGTGCATCCAATTGCACATTAGTGGTCAACGGTATTCAATGGACGACCTTGACCGATAATTGCAGCACACCCACAGTAACCTATGCGGTGACAGGCGCAACGAATACAACAGGCACAGGAAATGCAAGCGGTTTGACATTCAACCAGGGTCTCTCCGTGGTCACCTATACCGCAACGGATGCCTGCGGAAATACCTCATCATGCTCCTTTACCATCAAGGTAGTTTGTGTTTGCAATTGCGTTAATAATTTAGTCTTGAATCCTGGTTTTATTGATGGAGCTGTTGCCGGTAATCTCGGTACCACCGGACACTCGGATCACTGGATTAATTATGCAACTCCTCAGGTAGTCCCCGGCGATTCATGTTGTGACGATGTCAGTATACAGATGTTTGGCTGGTTGTACAATGGAGAAGCCATGTACCAGCAAAACATGGGTTTCCAGGCGGGACATCACTATAAAGTTTCATTCTGCGCGAGGTTTGTACCCAACAATTCTTATGGTAATAATGTAAGTTTTGGTTTTACAGGAGCGAATGGAAATATACTTCCATTTCAATGCACCTCCGGATGTGAAGACATAGGCAGCAGCCCTCAGATCTTTAATTCAAACTGGGCGAGTTATACGTTGCCGGTATGGACACCCACGCAAAACTGGGACAGGATGTATGTCAGAACGTTTAACACACTCGCTCAAAAATCATGGGGCCGGATTGACAATATCTGCGTGCAGGAAGTCAACAGACCTTGCTGTACGGATGAAGAAGAGTTTGTAGCCAATATGCGGAATGCAGTCACTTTTTCTTTTGATGAAAGTACACAAGAGGGCATCTGCACTATTGGCAACCTGCCCGAGTGTGACAGTATTGCATTTATCGATTGGGGCGATGGACATATTGATGTAGGTCCATTCGGAGGAAATACAGTTCGCAGAAACAAGTTCCTGGATCATCTGCTGGCGAGAATTCAATTTCAGGGATATGAGTACAATGCAGAGATAGATCCCAACGACACTTGTTTTGCGCATTTGTTTGAGGACTCACTTGATGTGTTTAGCTTAGATACCTGTCTCTGTAATTCCTTTGCAGAAGTCTTCATACGTGGTCCCCGCGATACGTATAGTCAGCTTGTGGATTGTGGAGAACCGCCATTCGCATTGACATGTCTTCCTGCAGGAGAAAGTTACACAGTGACCGGGTTGATCAACTGCACAGGTAATCAATGTGCTGATGAGACGGTAATTGAATGGACGCTCAATGGGCCCGGAGGTGCTAATTCCGGAACAAGCTATGCATATCCATATTTCACCATCACATTACCTCCTGCGTATATAGCTCAACCAGGACTATATTCACTTTCACTCAATGGTCAATGCGGTATTCAGGGATGTCCGTGTGAAATTCAGTTTACAGTAGATTGTCCCAGTCCATGCCCATGCACTCAGGAGGATATCGAGGATTTTCAAGCACGGGTAGATAGAACTTTTGCGAGAGTCATGCGACCTGATTATGGATGCGATATTTATTTTTCACCGATTGGATTAACTGATTGTGAAACGGTAGATTGGTTTCTCGGCGATACCCTCGGAGCACCTATAGGAACGAGTATTGGGGCTCAACCTTTTGCCTACGATTTATCAGCATCAGGAACTTATACAGTTATCATGGCGGTGACCAAGAAAAAAGATGATGGGAGTAAGTGTGATAAACAAATGAGATCACAAGAAGATAACGGTCACATGTCAGGCTAATCCAGATTGTGCTGAAAGGGATCTTGATAACCCTTCATTTAATATTGGCGCCAATGCTGGAGGATTAAATTCGGGAGGAACCTCCAGGGGATGGAATGCGGTATTTCCGGAGAGCCCGAAGTCATAGAAGAGAACTGAGGAAGCTCCGATAGCTGGACCATCCACTCTCCGGGAATACTGGACACTGCCGGGATGAGCCGAGTCTATGGAGTCCATTTGCCTTGATAAAAGCCGGGAGATTCTCCACAACGGTGAAATCATCAAAATCAAATCCAGATGACAGAGTCATCCAGGAACATTGAAGGTATTCTTGGAAGAGGTTGGGCTTTTCCGCCAACATTTTCCATTCCAGAATCCATGTGAAGGTATGGATTGTTATGAACTGGCTTCTGTGCCTTTACCTATACGGATTCAGAGAATGGTTTGACATTGAAATCCCGTATGATCTTGAGTGATTGGCTGGCGCTTGATTCCTGTCTTGACTTTTCAGGTGTACTGGTGAGGCCTATTATTTTTGTAACAAACGAATTTGGCAGCAATCAGGGTGAGGAGCAAACTATTCCTTTGCCCAGTTAGACAATGTTTGTTTCAATGGTACAATCGTATCAGTTGAAGACCCAGCGCGTCAGGAAAATATCCGGATCTTTCCAAACCCTACAAATGGATCACTGACCCTAGAACTGAAATCTCCTGCCTTATCAGAAATGATGCTCCGCGTCACCAGCCTCACCGGACAAGTTGTATTGGAAGTGCAAATGGAACCAGGGAAATTCATCCATACTATAAAGACAAATTATTTACCGGAAGGATTATACTTCCTTCAGATGATTTCCGATGGCCAGATGGTATCAGTGAATAAATTTGTAAAACAGTAATTGAGCTAAAATCAAAAGCCCGGCAATCAGTGGAACAAATTGCAGGGCTTTTTTTATAAATTAATATCAATCCATCCGCCCCATTAACTGTCAGCGGATGCAAACCTATAAACTCATGCTGGCGGCGAATAGTTAACTCATCAACGCCATCGGCCATCCAAAGACCCATCAACCCATCAACGATCAACCCATCAACTCTACCATAAACTTATAAGCCTCACTTTCATTTCCTTTTCCAGCCCGTCCAGGACAATCACCCCGAAAATCCGTACATTAGAGGGCTATCATACAGCGGATCCCTCACTGGATTCGTCCATTTCAGGTTTCGTCGCTCTATCCATCCGTGGTTACGAGCGATTTTGAATCCTTGAAAAAACGCAGTTCTTCAGTTGCACGGCCAGACCCGGTCCTTCTCCTTCAACTATACAACATGGTATCAAAAGCCGATGCCCGTACATCAAATCACCACTTTAATCTCATATACAATGAAAACCAAATTATTTCTAGTTGCATGTACACTTTTGTTTGGACAATCAACCGCGTCCAGCCAGGATGTTTCTGCTGTCCAATGCCAGCCCCCGTTTTACCTGGCCGGCCTTTTCAATCCTTCACAATCAAATGATCAGAACCCTGCCATTTTTGGAGACCCTCTACTCAAGGCAGAATTGATGTCAGGTGGATTTTTCGGAAAGGATAAGGAATTTGGCGACATCGATGAGGATGACGACATTGACATCCTCTATATCACAAATACACACGAGTTGTGGGCTATCCCCAATGTTGGTTCGCAGACGGCACCAGATTATCAAAAAAGCAATAGAATATTTACTGGCCTAACGAATGTGATATCTTTTAGATTAATAGATTGGTCAGCAGATGGAGTTAATGATCTCATCGTAATGGCCAATCCAACCGGACCCGTCAACGTCTCCTTGTACATTGATATCAACGCCCAGATAGGTGCACCCTCACCAACAGCGATATTTATGAACGATACCGACTTCCCGATCAATAATGGACAACTCATCGAGGTAGGCGACATTGACGGAGACGGCTATCCCGAACTCCTCATCAGCGGCCAGGGCACCGCTATCAATGGCACCGCATGCTTTAAACTGGTAGATACCGGATGGTCGCTTCCACCAGTGTATGAACTTCTTAAGCAGCAGAGCTATGAGTTCCCCATGATTACAGAGACAGGTCTTAGTTTTCCGTCTCCTGAATTATTTGATGCTGATTGTGATGGCGATCTTGATTTATTTGTTTCAGATCCCCACTGGACCTTTGAAGGTGGTGGACATGTAGATTATTATGAGAATACCGGACAGGGATCTCCACTGATCTTTTATACACAGGTTACACCCAACCCATTTGGACTCAGTGATATTCCATTGCCTAATATGGATCTAAGCTGCGATTGGGTAATAACCCGTATCGTTGATTTTTTCGGTGATGGATTTCCGGAAGCAATCGCGTACAACCCATGTCATCCGAGTTCGTCGAACGGTGAGATGTTCTATTATCGCAATGCAACCGAAATCACTTCGATAGCTCCAGTCAGCACACATGCAAACATTACCGTTTATCCAAATCCGGTTATAGATGAATTGTCCATTGAATGGCCTGGTGTTGAAATTGAAAATGTTTCGATCCGTATCGTTGATTGCATCGGCCGCGAACAAAACATAAATACGTCAAGACAAAACCCAGGAGGAATAAAAATAGATGTTGATCATCTTAACCCAGGCTCATACTTCCTTAAGGTGTTCTCAAATACTGGAGCATTAAAGGTCTTGAAATTCGTAAAAGTGTAATTGCTGATTTTAAATATAAGCTGTTGGTTCAAGTCTCCAGACTTGAATCTAATATTTTGCTTGTCTCCCGACGAGCGGGACAGTCTAAAATGGAGCATGTTTATAACCTGCAGCCAGGAGGCTGCAAAGTGTGAACCATCGATCGACGCAGATTTTCTTAATTTCTCACTCGGCAGCCAGAGGCTACCAACATCGTTAGTTTATTTTTTAAAAAAACTAACGATGTGATTTTTTTTAGCTAATAGCTGCTAACTTCTAACTTCTCATTTTTCACTCTTCACTCTTCACTTTTCACTCTTCACTCTTCAAACCAGCTTGCCTCTTAATACTCTCCTGGTGCACCGCAGATAAATAATTACTAATAAACCCTTCACTCAGGCCGCGTTCTCTGCCCATCATCTTTGCTTTTTCAAGGATCTCGTTCCATCGCCTGACTTGCAGGACAGATATTTTATTATGCTTCTTATGGAGTCCGATTTCTTCACTGAGTTTCATTCGCTGGGAAAGAAGGTTGAGCACTTCCAGATCAATACCATCTATCTGAAGACGGATGGAGTCCATGTATTCTATGAAGTCACTGTCATCGGTCATCTCGCGCTTGAAATCAAGTTTGTCGATTAGTAACTTGTAAGTAGCTGGTGTGATTTGCTGCATCGCATCACTTAATGCATGGTCAGGATCACAATGCGTCTCGGTCATCAGGCCGTCATAGTTCAGGTCAAGGGCGTACTGAGCTACGTTGAGCAACTCACTTCGATTGCCACAGATATGACTGTTGTCACAAAACAAAGGAATCTGTGGCATCCGTCGGCGCAATTCAATCGGAATCTCCCAGTAAGGTTCATTCCTGAACATCGTTTTGGCATATGTAGAAAATCCCCTGTGTATAGCAGCTATTTGTTTAATCCCGGCTGCCTGCATACGTTCGATGGCGCCAATCCATAATTCAAGATCCGGGTTGGTTGGATTCTTAACCATCACAGGTATATCCACACCTTTCAACGCATCTGCAATTTCTTGTACAGAAAACGGATTGGCCGATGATCTGGCACCTATCCAGAGCACATCGATTCCAAAGGCCAGCGCTTTATCTACTTGTTTTGCATTGGCTACTTCAACAGTTGTCCGGAGCCCTGTTTCTTCTTTTACTCTTTTCAACCATGGCAAGGCAACAGAACCTCTGCCTTCAAATACCCCTGGCCTGGTGCGTGGTTTCCATATACCTGCCCTGAACAAATCAACATCAGCATCCACAAGATCCCGGGCGATGGTCATCACCTGCTCTTCTGTCTCGGCACTACAAGGTCCCGCGATCAGAAAAGGCCTGTTGTCCTTCTTAAGGAACATGGTGGTGGGGGAGGCTTCTATCTGGTTGAGAATCATCCTTGGACGTAGTTCATTGAAGTTGCGAAGGTATAAACAGTTGAGGTGATTTTCAGTTCATTCTGTTCTTGTGAATTGTGAGTTGTCAGTTGTGAGATGTGAATTGTGAGTTGTCAGTTGTGAGTAGTCTGTTTGCCTGTCGTCTGAAGACGACTTTTAAAAGATTAATGAATAGAAACAGCTTTATGATACAACTGCGAAGTTGCAAACTTCGCAGAGCGATATTTTCATTTAATTACTCACAATTCACAATTCACAACTCACAATGTTTACTCACAACTCACAATTCACAACTCACATTAACTCTTCCCCGGCACCGCCGGTGGCGTAGCCCCCGGGGCCCTGTGCAGGAATTCATCATACAACAACGTCTGCCTCGATTCCATCGGAATATTCCAGCCATCAATAAATAAATGCTTGATAGCCGTAGATGGCTCGAATGGATCTCCAGTGGAGACAAAGAGGTTCGCTTTTTTACCTACTTCGATCGAACCGATTTTATCAGCCACACCAAAAATTTCGGCTGGTATAATGGTCACTGCCTTGAGCGCTTCATCATGTCCCATGCCATAGGCAGCCGCAAAGCCTGCATTGAAAGGAAGGTTGCGGACATTCTCCGCTTCATTGGTGCGAAGCGCAACTTTAACACCTGCTTTTTGCATCAGTCCTGCATTTTTATAAGCCTGGTCGTATGGATCAGTATCCCTTGAAGGCATTGACATTATAGGCCCTGTGATCACCGGAATTCCTGCCAATGCAATTGAATCAGCAACCCGCCATCCTTCTGCAACACCTGTCAGTACCGCCTTGATTTTATGCTCTTTGATCCATTTCAGCGCAGCCATGATATCAGACTCTTTGTTGGCTTCAATAAACGCTGTCATTTCACCTCTCAGTAATGGAACCAATGCTGACAATTCTGGATTGTAATCAGCCTTTCCCATCGTCGCAGAATCAATCGCCGCGTAGGTCTGTACTCTTTCCCAGGTATCATTTAATTTCTTGACTGCTTTATCGCCGTCCTTCTTGATATCCTCTTCTGATCGCTTATCATATCTTCCTCTTTTTCCTGTAGAAGGAAAATTAATAACGATCGCTTTAAAGCCGCCATACATCTGCTCAGGGGTATATCCCTGAAGATTGATCAAAGCCGCTGTGCCAGGAAATAATCCTCCGGATGGATAGGTGATGACGGAGGTAACACCACTGACACGCGTTACAGGGATCAGCACACTGTTTGGATTGACGGCAGTCAACGCATCCATCTCAGGCGTGAGCTCACCGAGTTCATCATAATCTTGCGTGAGTGAAATAGATTCTATCTCCTGCAATCCTAATCTCGTGCCGCCATCAACCATGCCCGGATAAATAGTCAGATCCTTGCAATCAATCACCTTAGCATCTGGAGGAATAGCAACACCCGATCCAACGGCTTCAATAATTCCATTGCGGATGATCACGGTTGCATTTTCTAATCTTCCTTTTGTCACCGTTTCCACAGATGCATTTGTCAGCGCGAAAGTGCCATAAGTTGATTTTTCAACCTGCTGGGCTTTCACTTCGATCAATGAGAAAGTGAAGAGTAAGCAACAGAAAATAATCGTATACTTTTTCATAAACAGTGGTGATCAATGACGATGTGAAAACATAAATTCAGTATCCCGCATGCAACCTTCTACATCTTCCTGTCCATAGTAGGTTGGTGAGGATTCTTGGGGATCAATATAGAGGCGCATATCAGCAGGATCATGAGCCTTGTCAAATCGCACGATGCCGTCCACAATCGTGACTTGTGGTATCGCATAGATCGACAACGGATGACCCGAGAAGATCGCAAGATCTGCGTCCTTACCTGTTTCAATGGATCCTACTTTAGTATCGATGCCCAACTGACGTGCGGGATTAATGGTTATCAAAGCGAGTGCTTCTTCATCTGACAGGTCACCATACCGTTGCGTCTTTGCAGCTTCATGAAAGAGATGGCGAATGAGCTCGCCGCTATCACTGTTGATCGAAGTGACCACCCCATTTCGGGTCAGGATGGTGGCATTATAAGCAGTCGAGTAGTATACTTCAAATTTGTAAGCCCACCAGTCCGAAAAGACGGAAGCCATAGCTCCAAATGCTGCTAACTCAGGCGCCACTTTAAATCCTTCGTTGACATGTTGAAAGGTAATTTTCTTTACACCAAAATCCTTGAGCACACGTAAGAGCATGAGGATTTCATCAGCTCTGTAGGAGTGGCATTGAATGATGATTTTGCCATCAATGATATCCGCCATGGTCTGGTTTCGTTCATTGTACAAAGGCGCGGGAGCATTGGGGTTCTTCTTCTTTTCTGCTTCGTATGCCGCCCACTTTTCTTTGTAGACAAGCCCTTGTTGGAAAGCATCCCGAATCACACGCTCTACACCCATACGCGTCCGGGGTTGAACTCCACGTCCTTCACCATGCACACGCATCGGGTTTTCACCTAAGGCAAATTTGATGGTTCGTGCTGCTCCCTCAAACTTAAATGCTGATGGATCCAGGACACCATATCTGTGTTTGATGGTCTGGCACTGTCCGCCTATTGCATTTGCTGATCCGTGCATGGCATGTGAAGTGGTCACTCCACCGGCAAGGGCGCGGTAGATGGAGAGATCAAATGGATCAATAGCATCACCTACTTTGACCTCTGAGGTTACAGGGTGCGTAGCTTCATTGACTGCATCGATAGCGATGTGGGAGTGTGCATCAATAATCCCCGGCATGATATACTGACCTGTTGCATCTATTTCTTTGATGCCGGCAGGTGCTTTTAGATTCTTACCGAGTCCTGTAATTTTACCTTTCTGAACAAGGATATCTGTTTCTTCAAGCGTTCCCTTGGTAATCGTCAGGACCGTGCCATTCCGGATGATGAGATCTCCGGATGGAGCCTGGGCCACCATGGCGGTGCTACTCAGCAGATATAGTGCGCATATAATGTTTTTCATAGAGCAGATCATGTGGTGTTTTTTATTCTGGTTTTGATTTACGATTTCCGGTGATCGGGAAGGGATCAAGACCGGCAACCGGAAATGTAACTGTACCTTCGAAAGTGTCATCAGTAAGCTTGAGTTCAAATGAAAGGCTGATCATTTGACCTCCCATGTCTGCATCAAATGTAAACGTGACTGTTTTTCCATCGATGACGATGTTTTCCAGTTCTGTCATTACCTGTGGTATTGTCTTCAGAGGTGAGGGTGCCTGTTAGTTCGCCATCAATTGTTATAAATTCCAATTCACCTTCCTGCGTTTCACCAGGCACTTCCACTACATAATCCCAGATGCCATCCAGTGGACCCGATGATGTTGACTCGGTTTTCTTTGCAGCCACTTTCTTTTTTTCTTTTACCTCATACGCATATAAGTTGCCTTCCACCACCATGTATTTAATAGCCGCATCTTTTTCAAAAAGTGGTTTGGTAGAAACGATCACATTAGCCATTTTACCGACTTCGACCGTCCCGCAATATTTTTCAATACCCAGCAAGCTGGCTGGTTGTGTTGTCAGTGCTTTAAGCGCTGTTTCTGTTGGCAGCCCATTTTCTATCATCGTAGAGATGTTCTTTGAAAAATCTCCTGTCTTTACGCTCATCGTACCGAAGGAAAACGCAATCCCATCTTTTGCTAATACCCCCGCTTGTTCCTGATAGGCTTTAAGACTCTCCGCACGTTTCTTTTCAAACGCCTCTTTTTCCGGATCGAATGTGACCGTATCTAATGCAATGGTTTTTGTGCTGTCATTATCTTTTTCCTTCGCCTCAGCCTTCGCCTCAGCCTTCACTTCAGCCCCCAGTGAATCTTTTACAGCTTTCGGACCGGGTTGCCCAGGACCATCCTGCCCGGGACCTTCAGGTCCCTTAGCCTTCGCCTCCGCCTGAGCCTTCTTTTCGCTTTTATCCTCTGGCAAATCCAATGACAACACAAGCGGTATGCTACCCAATTTAAATTGATCTTTCAAATACCATGCTTCTTCTGCATCCGTGATGATCATGCGCATACCAAGATCCTTTTGCAATGACATGGCACGACTGATATCTTTCACTTTGGGTGCCCGGAAATAAACGGGCATTTCTTTCTTGACGACTGGCATCAGGGCTTCATGCGCCTGGTTGTATTTCGGTCGTGATATAAGTGTCGCATTATCATACGAAGATTGATGGGCCACAGACTGTAATGCATTGTGATATAATTCACGCCACTTAGCCATAATCCCTATCACTGTAGAGGGGTAACCTCCTCCTGCACCGGTCCATTGAGCAAACATCGACACATCTTCTTTCCACAACATCTGGTCTGCTTCTTTTCCGGAGAGGACCACTATAGAACCTTTTCCTGGAAGCATTTTTCCCTTTGGCACCACATGTGCAATGGCGAAACCCTGGGCCCTCCAATCCGCAATAGATTTTTCTTTAGCATCAAAGGTGGCCCTGACGCTTTTGTAAGGTGTGATCCCTGCTTCTTCCAGCGGAGGATTACCATCGGCATCAAAGGTGGGTCGCTGGCTGCCGCGGTTACCCTGTCCATCTCCATTTTCGGGTTCATTTATACCTATTGAACAGAAGGCATCAATGAAGGCCGGGTAGACATACAAGCTGTCGGCAGCAATGCGATAAGCATCAGCCGGGATCTTCAGGTTCGGGCCGAGCTGTGTAATCAATCCATCTCTCATCACCACCGTGGAAACGACAGGGGCTTTCCCCGGGGATGCCACGACCCGGGCATTCACCAGTGCAAGACAACCCGTGATCTGCGGCAGATCATCATCGATCGGCTGGGCTGAGGCCAGGCCTGTCAGGAAAAGGATAAAAACAGGTAACAGGAAAATTTTCCTCATTGAGCAGAAGGGCTTAAAATGGTGGAGGCACAATTTAGAAAAACTATTTGTTGTGAGAGAGTGATGGGTGTAAGAGAGTGAGAGGTAAGAGCGTAAGAGGACTTTTCCTGTATGCATTTAAAAATTATTGTAGAGACGCGATTAATCGCGTCTCTATAATAATTTTTAAATGCATTCTCTTCAGTCATTGCCTTCGCCTCAGCCTTTGCCTCCGCCTATGTTTTGTGCTCGCCACCTAAATTAGGTGCAGCAAAACTGATTATTTCTCCTATTTTTGGCCAATAACTTGGTTAATCAATTCAAAACAACATCAACATGAATTTTCCAGACGAACTTAAATATACCTCCGAGCACGAGTGGGTCCGCTTTACAGATGAAAACACGCCTGATGGCCGGCAGATTGCTGTCGTAGGCATCACTGATTTTGCCCAGAGTGAATTGGGTGAGCTGGTTTATATCGAGGTAGACACCGTCGGCGAAACTGTAGCAAAGGATGCAGTATTTGGTACTGTAGAAGCTGTGAAGACCACTTCAGATCTGTTTATGCCATTGAGCGGCGAGGTCCTGGAATTCAACGCGGCCATTTCCGAATCCGGTGGCGATGATCCTGGATTGATCAATCATGACCCTTACGGCAAAGGTTGGATCGTCAAGATTGCACTGACGGATGCCAGCGAGAATGACATGCTCCTCGGCGCTGTGGCGTATAGGGAGCTTGTAGGCGCGTAGGAAGGGCAAGGAGCAGGGAGCAAGGAGCAGGGAGCGGATCGTTTCGTCTCAACTCAACGACCAATAATATTCTATTAGTTTCTAACTGTGCTAATCATAGTGCGGTTCCACTGCGCTCAACGTACTGAACCTGTGTTATGTATGTTGAATCAGTATACTGAATTCAATTTTGAGATGTAGGGTCCCACACAGACCACAAATTCCACCCATCACGTTCTCTCACTCTCTCACAAATGTCTCTTGCTGCCACTAGCCCATTTATTCGTTGGCTTCCTCCTGTACTCTGGGGACTGGTGATCTTTGTGCTTTCCCTGATGCCGGGTGGACAGGGCAATATGCTGCTATTTGGTATCCCTCATTTTGATAAAGTGGGGCATTTCGGTATGTACGCCATCTGGGCGTTCCTGATATTCATGGCGCTTTGCGGTTATCCGCTCATTTCCCAGACAAAGGCATTCTGGATATCGGTTCTACTTGGAGCTATCACTGGGGTGGCCCTGGAATATGGGCAGTATTTTATGCACCAGGGTAGAAGTTTCGAACTGGCGGATATGATTGCAAATGCCTTCGGGGCGGTGATTGGGTCCGTTAGCGGTTTCTTGTATTTCAGTAGGAAAAACAAGTAGAACAAGGAACTTTTTTCAGTAGCTACACGTATATTTATGATATAAAACATACGTATGACTACTAAATTGACATTATCAATCGACAAGGATGTGATAGAACAGTCAAAGAAATTTGCGGCCTCACATAACAGGAGCTTGTCAGACCTCATAGAGTCCTATCTCAGGGCAATTACCTCTTTTGAAGTACAAAATATCAAGGTAACAGACAAGATTAACTCGCTTCGTGGCTCCTTCAAAGTGCCAGATGGATTCGATTATAAGAAAGTTCTGGTGGACGAAATCATCCGGAAACATGGATAAGGTTTTTCTGGATACGGATGTGATATTGGATTTTTTACTGGACCGCTATGATTTTTCTGAAGCTTCCGTTTTCCTGTTGACGCTTGGTGACATGGGCAAAATCAGCTTGTACAGTTCTGGTCTTGTTTTTTCAAATTGTTATTTTATTCTTCGTAAGATATCCAGTCACGCTAAAGCGATTGATGCTCTACAGTCATTAGGCTCTTTTATCCATTTTGCAACCCTTGATCATAAGGTTGTACAGGATGCATTACATTCTCCATTTCAAGACTTTGAAGACGGGCTTCAAAATGCTGCAGCATCTTCAGCAAGGATAAAGGTTTTGATCACTCGAAATATAAAAGACTACAAACAAAGTAATCTGGCTGTGATGACGCCTGAGGTATATATCGCTTCAAACCGGGATTTGATCACCAGGTAATATGTATTTTATTTCCCTTTCAGGAGGATACCCGTGCCTGAATCCGATCGAGTAACTTGCCCTCCTTCTTCATGGCATGATACATATCTAAACGCATTTGCAGATTCATCCAGAAATCAGGAGTCGTTTTGAAATAGCTTGCTAGTCTCAGGGCTGTTGAAGGCGTGATACCCCGTTTTTTATTTAATATTTCATTTATCCGCTGATAAGGTATTTCTAAATCCTTAGCCAGCGTGGCTTGTGTAATTCCGAGGGGTATCAGATATTCTTCTCTAAGGATTTCACCCGGATGTGAAGGCTCACGATGTGTTGGAATATTCATCAAGATATTTATCTCAAAAATAATAATCTTATGGCTTGGAAACCAGAGAAATGGCGATTTCCCAATATCCCTTCCTCGGTATTTTATCTTTACATTCTCCTTTTCAAAAGAGTATTTAATCACCTCGAATAGGGACAATCCTGTGGCCCAAAATTGTTCGAGCAGCGCTGTGACCTATTTCAAGTAAAAACAAGACTCCATTGGGTAAAAGTCAATTACAAGAAATAGGATGATGGAATACGGTTTGGCGAGCAAGCAAACGAGGAAGCAATGAAAATGGTAGGCAGACTGAGCGAGTTTTTTGGGTCACTAGCTTTTTTGGTTACTTTTTTAGCAATGAAAAAAGTAACACATCTATAAAACAAGGAAGCCAAACCGGTTTCCCAGCTTGGCTCTCTAATTAGGCTATTCTATAGCTGCCTCTAATGGGTGTGTTAGAGTTGAGCAACCTTTTTCATCAAACCTGATTTCAGGTTGGCTGCTTTATTGTCGTGGAAAAGATTCCTTTTCGCTAATTTGTCAATCATACTCATGACCTTAGGCAAGAACTTGGTTGCCTCAAGCTTGTCAGTCATCTCCCGCAGCTTCTGAATAGAAGTACGTGTAGATTTCTTGTAATAACGGTTGCGCAGGCGCTTGATTGCGTCCTGTTTGATCCTTTTCTTGGCTGATTTATGATGGGCCATAGTTTCTCTTCTTTAAAAATGGTTGGCAAAGGTAATGTTTTCCATGATACTGCTACTACATTTTCACAGTTTTTTACTCTGGTACAGATTTCTCAAGGAAATCAGAAGGCTAAGGCTAAGGCTGAGGCGAAGTTATGCCCTCTCACTCTCTTACTCTCTCACGTTCTCACGTTCTCACTCTCACAAATTTACGTCAAATTATTGACTATTATAATAGTCAATTATTTGACGTAAATTTGGTCTATGTACGACAAGGCAGTACTCCACCTGGACCTCGATTCCTTCTTCGTCTCCGTAGAATGCCTGCGGGACAGCAGCCTCAAAGGCAAACCCCTCATCATCGGAGGCATGGGCGGCCGGGGTGTGGTAGCCTCCTGCAGCTATGAAGCCCGACGCTATGGAGTCCATTCCGCCATGCCGATGAAGATGGCCCTGCGCCTTTGCCCCCAGGCCATGGTGCTGCGCGGGGATATGGATGCCTATACCAAACACTCCCAACTGGTATCCCAGATCATCGACGACCAGGCCCCGGTATTTGAAAAAGCCTCTATCGATGAGTTTTATCTTGACCTCACCGGTATGGACCGCTATTTTGGCTGCTATAAGTGGTCGGCCGAGCTGCGCGAACGCATCATCAAGGAATCAGGCCTCCCCATCTCCTGCGCCCTGTCCGTCAATAAGCTCGTCTCCAAAGTCGGCACCGGCGAAGCCAAACCCAACGGCATGCGCGAAATCCCCACCGGCGAGGAGCGTGAGTTTCTCGCCCCGCTTTCCACCGGCAAGATTCCCGGCATCGGCAAGGAGACCTATAAGAAACTCAGTTTCATGGGCGTGCGCACGATCCGCGTACTCCGCGAAATTCCTCACCCACTGCTCGACCGCGAGTTTGGCAAGATGGGCCAGTACCTCTGGGAGAGCGCCAATGCCATCGATCGCCGCCAGGTCATTCCCTACAACGAACAAAAATCAATGTCCAAGGAACGCACCTTCAGCGAGGATACCCTGGACATCAAATTTATCCGCAGCATGCTCGGTGCCATGGTCGACGAACTCGCTTTCGACCTCCGGCAGGACGCCCGCCTCACCAGCTGTATCACCGTCAAGATCCGCTATGCCGACTTCAACACCTTTACCAAGCAACGCCGCATCTCCTATACCGCACAGACCCGCACCCTCATCGCCCATGCACTCGAACTCTTCACCGATGTCTATGAGCGCCGCCAACTCATCCGCCTCATCGGTATCAAATTCAGCGGCCTGGTCAATGGCAATATCCAGCTCGACCTCTTTGATAATACCGAAGAAGAAATTTCCCTCTTGCAGCAACTCGATCATATCCGGAGACGATGGGGGAAGAGCTCTGTCGGCTGGGCGAATTTTAGTATGAAGGCTAAGCGTTGAGATGCCAGATGCCAGACTCGCAGATGCCAGATGCATGACGTTTGGAAAGAGATGCCAGATGCCAGACACGTAGATGCCAGACGCATGAACTAAGGATAAAAGATGCCAGGCAAACAGACGTGAGATGTCAGGAGCGTTTTTTTTAGAAGTGTTTCAATTTTTAAGAGGATTTGATTATTTTAGCTAGTGAAAACAACAACAGAATATTCAATTTCTGTTGAGATTTATTTTATCACCAGTTAAGACAAAAATCATGAAAAGGCACAACTTTAAAGAGTTGCATATTTGGCAGCTCGGTATGGACATTGCAGATGAAATCTATGATGTTACAACAGATTATCCTAAGGAGGAATTATTTGGGTTATCCTTACAGATGCGGAAGGCTGCGGTATCAATCCCTTCTAATATTGCAGAAGGCTGTGGCAGAGGAACTGATCCCCAATTAGTACAATTCTTAAATATAGCCCAAGGGTCTGCGTTTGAACTTGAGACCCAGGTTTATATTGCAATACGACGGAAGTATGCTGATGTGGGGATCCTTGAATCCATCGTTTCAAGAATCATCGAACTTCAAAAAATGATTGATGGTTTCAGAGACAGGTTCGCATAATAAAATGGTAAATATCAGGCTTGTATGATGTTAAGACATCCCATAAAGAGCGTCTGGCATCTGCGAGTCTGGTATCTGGCATCAAAAGAGAAGCGCAAATAAAAAGGGGCTCTTTCAGCCCCCTTTTTATTTGTTACTTAACGAAATAAACAACTTTCGTCAGCCACTTCGTCGAATCAGGTTCTGATGCCGGATCCGTCACATACTCTTCAATCACCGGTGTCAGTTGCTCAAGTTTATTTTCTTTCATGTAAGCATCCATAGCTTCATGCGCAGATCCGATACCATTGTAACCTCCCATGTAATCGATGGTCAGTGATTTACCAGCAGGTAGATTGATCACCTCCATACCTGCGGGGGTTTTAATATCACCTGTAAAGGCAACAGCCGCAGCAAGATCAGCAGTCATTTTTTCAACATCCCATTCGTAATACAGACCCGCTGGCATGCCGGCAGGTTTGCCACCTGCTTTTTCAAGTGCAGGAAAAATAGCACCATAGCTTATCTCATAAAAGGAAGGGATTTTATCAAAGCCCATTGAGCTACGGATGCCAAGGTATTTACCACCTGGATATTCTCCGGGCATAATTTTCAATGCACTGGTTGATTCCATTTTAGGCGCTGCAGCTACAAGCTCCGTTAATTTAGTCAGGCCTCTTTCAAAGTCTGGAGCCATCATCTTATCCAGGTTCATAATGCTACCCATAATCCGGCCCATGAATCCGTTTTCACCTTTCATGCCCCAGGTCATAAAGGTACCACCAGTAGTATCTTTTAAACTTATATAACCAGTAAAGCCGTTTTCCATTGGCTTCAGAAACTTAAGTTCAGTCTCGGCATAGGAAGTGGGTTCTAGCTTGGAAATAGTTTGCGATCCCTGACCAACATCTGAGTTGCCAGACCAACTGGACATAGAACCAACAGTGCCATCAGTGCCGGTATACTCCACCACCATAGCAGTATCTTTTTCTGCCCAGGGAGACCATAGCTGCATGTTCTTGAGTGAACTCACATATGGCCAGACCTGTTCAGGCGAACCGGGAATAATCGCAGTGCGATTAACATCGAAACTCTTAGGGCCTACAAAGCCCAGCACGATAGCGATCAGGACCAGGACGCCAACGAAATAAAGGAGGTATTTTAAAATTTTCATAAGGATGTGATTTTTAAGGGCATGAAGATAAAAAACGGATATCATATTATCCCTTCAGGCATCCTTAGAATTTCATTATTATTGAGACCTTATTTAAAACAGGATCATGCCAAACCAACTTTTTGTCTTCCGGACATTACTGCTCATTTCAGTACTAGCCATCACCATAGGATGTGGTAAAAAAGAAAGCTCCGTCGTCCCTGAAAGACCACATCAGCCTTTTGTCTTTAGATCAGTGCTCGATCAACAACCAAGAATCATAACCCTGGCGCTACACGATGACGTCTGGGCTGCCTATCATACAGATAGTTGTTCACTTTATAAAGTCTGGAAAGGGCACGTCCAATTCCAGGGCGCGGTATATGATAATGCCCACGGTCCACAACCAATTTCCATCGGCGATGCCTGGATAGTAAATCCGTATAAGCATCCCTGGAGTGTGAAGTCAGGCGGTACTGAAGTATTGAAGGAAGTAAAATATGCAGGCCATGAATTGAAGAAGGGTAGGGCAATTCTCAAGTACAATCTTGTCTGCGACAACGGCACCATTATCAAGGTGGATGAGCAGCCTGAATTCCTCCAGAAGGAAGCTCAGGTAGGTTTTGAACGCACCTACAGACTGCATGATGTTCCTGAAGGATATGAGGTGAGTATTGCCCAACAAGTAACTTCAATAGCTCTTACGCAAAATCTAACGACCAATGGCAAATGGGTTGTTGAAACAGAAGATAAGAAAGAGGTAGAAGGAACCCAACTGCTAACCTTGAATGGAAGATTAGGTTTGTTGCCCGGTGAAGAAACTTATTTCCGCACTTATTTTGTAAGCCAACCCACCATTGATAATCCTAATAAACCAGGAGAAGGCGAAGTAGAAACACTTCCCCTCGGTCAGCGCCTGATCGCCAAGAATGATTGCAAGACCTGTCACAATGAAAAAGTGCAGACGATCGGACCTGCCTACAAACAAATTGCTGAAAGATATCCATGGAACGAAGAGACGGTTTCAACATTAACGAATAAAGTCATCGCAGGAGGAGCAGGTATATGGGGAACCCAGGCGATGAGCGCCCATCCTGAATTGCCACGGCCGGATGCCATGGAAATGGTCAGGTATATCCTGCGACTTGATACGACAGATGCCGGCCAGAAAGGCGCTAGCGATATAGCAGGTATTTCACTGACCGGTGGCCTGAAAGAAATTAATAATGCACTGCCGGGACTCATCGTCGAAGCATGGACTAAGCAAACGCAATTTCAAAAATTACCAAACTTTCCTTCCACTAAAAGAGGAGAACAGGCAGGCATCGTAATAGACTTCCAGGGACTTGATGCCACAGAATTCGGGGGACTGGATGAAGACTTTGTACTCACCGCAAGAGGATTTCTCTATGCTGAAAAAGAAATGGAAGCCGGCTTAAGAATCCTGAGTGATGACGGATCACGTGTGACAATCGATGGCAAAGTCATACTCGATAATGATGGCATGCATGGCACGGAGATGAAAGAAACACTCGTGACCTTGTCACAAGGCTATCATCCGATAGTGATAGAATATATCCAAGGCAAAGGAGGACGATACCTCTCCCTGGAATGGAAACCAAAAGGAACTGCTGAGTGGTCAGGACTTCCATCAGACGTTTTATTACATTCCTCAGATGACCATTCTATTTTGAAAGGTAAAACACTGTCCATGGCATTGGGTAAAATTATCCCGGGTGATAAATCGCCATTGCTATCTGTACATCCGTCTTATGACCTTTCACAGGCCAGGCCAAATGATTTCCTTCCAAAAGTAGGTGGTATGGATTTTATGTCTGATGGTTCACTCGCTATCAGTGTTTGGGATCCTTCAGGAGCAGTATACCTTTTGACCAATGTTTCATCTGGTGATCCATCCAAAATAAAAGTAAAACAAATCGCATCTGGACTTGCAGAGCCGCTAGGATTGAAGGTGATCAATGACACCATCTATGTCATGCAAAAGCAAGAGCTTACCCGCCTGGTAGACACGAATGGTGATCAGATCATCGACGAATATCAGTGTATTAATAATAGTTGGCCCGCTTCGGCAAATTTCCATGAATTTGGTTTTGGCCTTGCCGAAAAGGAAGGTGATCTCTATGCTACTCTCGCCATCGCCATCCAACCTGGTGGCGCATCCGGACTGGGTCAAATGCCGAGCCGTGGACGGGCAGCTCGGTTTGATATGCCTTCAGGGGAGTTGCATTACGTAGCAAGTGGTTTCAGGACGCCTAACGGAATTGGCATCGGGGTAGACAACGAAATATTTGTCGCCGACAACCAGGGAGACTGGTTACCCAGCAGTAAAATCTTACATGTTACAGAAGGTGCTTTTTTTGGTTCGAGGGCAGTTGATTTTGAAGGCACAGCTAGTTTCAAAGAGAAGCCTCCTGTCGTGTGGCTGCCACAGGATGAAATCGGTAATTCGCCATCGACTCCGCTCGCCATCAATGATGGTCCTTACAAGGGACAAATGATTCATGGTGAGGTCACACATGGAGGTATAAAAAGGGTTTTTGTAGAAAAGGTAAATGGAGAATACCAGGGCGTGGTTTTTAGATTTATTCAGGGACTGGAAGCCGGGGTCAACCGGATTGTTTGGGGCCCTGATAGTGCTTTGTATGTAGGAGGTATAGGGAATCCAGGCAATTGGCAGCAAACAGGTAAACTGTGGTATGGACTACAGCGATTGAAGTACAACGGTAAGCCCAATTTTGAAATGCTGGCTGTGCGTGCAAAGAGCGATGGCGTTGAGATTGAGTTTACAGAGCCGCTTCGTGAAGGGGATGGCTGGGATATTACCGATTGGGAAATACGGCAATGGAAATATGTGCCTACTGTTGCATACGGAGGACCAAAAGTTGACAACGTTGCGTTGAAAGTCCTCGCAACATCCGTCTCCACCGATCGTAAAAAAGTGTCACTAAAACTCGATGGCATGAAAGCCGGGCATGTGCTCTATGTGCACATGAATGAGGCATACATTAGTGATACAGGACTGCCTTTGTGGTCTACTGAGGCATGGTACACCATGAATCAGATGCCTGCGGATGCACCTGTCTCCGTTTCTGCACCTGTTGAATTTAAACAGAATACACTCACCGAATCGGAGAAGAGTAACGGATGGAAATTACTTTTTGATGGAGTCAGTACAACAGGCTGGCACAATTTCAACAAGGAGACGATAGGCAAAAGCTGGATTGTCGAAGATGGTGCAATTGCCCTGGACGCACGAAAGAACCCTGAAGGCCACTGGCAGGCTCCCGATGGTGGAGATATCCTCACCGCAGAGGAGTATGAAAATTTCGAACTCAACATCGAATGGAAAATTTCTCCGTGTGGCAACAGCGGCATTATCTATAATGTGGTAGAGTCAAAAGACTATGACTATGTATGGAATACGGGGCCTGAAATGCAGGTGCTGGATAACACATGTCATCCGGATACAAGATTTACTACACATAGAGCCGGCGATCTTTACGATATGATCGAGTGTAAATACGTCACCGTAAAACCGGCTGGAGAATGGAACAAGGTCCGCCTGATCAAAAACAAAGGTAAGGTCGAACATTGGCTGAATGGAGTCAAGGTCGTGGAATACGAAATGTACAATGACAAATGGAATGAGATGATCAAGGCCTCCAAGTTTAAAGACATGAAAGGCTTTGGTCTTGCTGCTAAAGGCAAGATTGCCTTACAGGATCATGGTGATAAGGTCTGGTACCGGAATATCAAGATCAAGGTGTTGTAGAATTTTTCAGAATTTATGGTCCCTGAGCTTGTCGAAAGGGATATGGAATTTTTATTAGTCCCTGAGCTTGCCGAAGGGACCAGATCATTTATCATGGAACCTTCCCCTGCCGTTAATACTTCCTTAAAATGCCCACCGAATCCTCAAGGGGTGTAATTTTGTTCATTCCTATATGAGTAAAAGAGCTATCTGGCTGATCATCATCCTGATGACCATCGGGCTGCTTGGGTCGAGCCTGATCCAGGTCTATTGGTTCAATTGGTCCATGGAGCAACAGGAATCCAGGTTTGATACCAATGTCATCGAGGCACTCAACCAGGTGGAAGAAAGGCTCACGGCCATTGAAGCAAAGGTGCCACTCGAAATCCTCAACACCCTCAACCGGGCCCCTTCATTGATGGTCCAGCAGGAGATCGCTGAATTTGTGGAAGAATCCGGTATGCTCAGCGAGGAGATGAAACTGAATCTGGAAGCCCTCAATGACAGTCTGTTTTCCTCTGATAAGCTTAAATCCCTTTTGGATCCGATGGACAATTGGCGTCGCCTGAGTACCTATTGGGAGATCCTCGATGAACAGCGCCGCTACAATCCACCTGATATTTCTGAACGGATCGATCCGACCAAACTCAGCCAGTTTATCAAGGAAGAACTTGAAAACCGGGCCATCAATCTTCCGTATCAGTATGGTGTCATCCAGTCGGTGGACACTAATTTTATCATTATCAATGGCAATTATGTGGTTGGTAACATGGATGAGTCTGAAGCCAGCCATGTCGACAATCCGGAATCGAGGAGCCTTTTTAATTCAAAATACCAGGTTGCCCTGTACAGAAGTGATCTGAAGAATTCACCCGGATGGCTTAAGTTGCACTTTCCGAATAAGACCGGCTGGCTTTGGTATTCATTATTGCCCACGATGTTAGCCGCCATCCTGTTCACGTCGCTGATACTGTTTTGTTTCAGCTATACCATACATGTGATCCTCCGGCAGAAAAAGGTATCAGAGATGAAGACTGATTTCATCAACAACATGACCCATGAGTTTAAGACCCCGATCGCAACCATCTCCCTTGCCGCAGACTCTATAGCCAGCCCAAAAGTGATCAGCGACGAAGGCAAGATCAACCGCTTTGTCGGCATCATCAGGCAGGAGAACAAGCGTATGTTGCAGCAGGTAGAGAAGGTGCTGCAGATGGCGCAAATTGATAAAAGGGATTTTGAGTTGAACCTCACCCGCGTGGATATGCATGAAGTCATTCGTCAGGCTGTTGATCACCTGAATTTGCAAGTGACAAAGCGGGAAGGCCGTATTGATGTTCAACTGGACGCTAGCCGACCGGATATCGAAGGGGATGCCACCCATCTTTCCAACGTCATCTATAACCTCCTGGACAATGCCAACAAGTATTCTGAAAATGCCCCGGAGATCCGGATCATCACATGCAATCGTGGTGAAGGAATTGAAATCACGGTAGAAGATAAAGGAATAGGTATGACCAAAGAGGATCAAAAGCATATCTTTGATAAATTCTACAGGGTACATACCGGTAACGTGCATGATGTGAAGGGATTTGGATTAGGCTTGAGCTATGTGAAAGCGATCGCCACCGCACACCAGGGAAGTATCGATGTAAAAAGTGAACCAGGCAAGGGGAGCAAGTTTTTCCTCTTTCTGCCGGCATCTCAAAAAGGCCCAAAATGACATTGCATAACAACCCGTTTGAAAGCGAATCTGAAAATTGTTTAACGTATGTCAGCTAGTAAAATACTTTTAGTAGAAGATGATCAGAATTTCGGGGATGTGTTGAAGTCCTACCTGGAAATGCACGATTATGATGTCACCCTGGCATCCGATGGTGTCATGGGACTCGAGACCTACAGGAAAGGTAGTTTTGACTTATGCATTTTTGATGTCATGATGCCCCGCAAGGATGGGTTTACCCTCGCGCGTGAAGTGCGGGAAAAGGACAAGGAAATGCCAATCATTTTCCTGACCGCTAAAAACCTGAAAGAAGACATTCTCGAAGGCTTTAAAATCGGAGCTGACGATTACCTCTCCAAGCCTTTCAATTCAGAAGAACTTCTGCTACGTATCCAGGCCATTTTGCGCCGGGTCAATAAAGGTGTTGAGAAAGAAGATGATATCAAGGAATATCAAATAGGTGAATACATATTCAATTATCCCCTGCGCATTCTCACCTGGCAGGGTGGTAGCGGCAATGAACGGGAAAAATTATCCCCCAAGGAAGCCCATCTCCTCAAGATGTTTTGCCAGCATAAAAATGATGTCCTGACACGCGCAGAAGCACTCGCCAAAATCTGGGGTGAAGACAATTATTTTACCGCGAGATCAATGGATGTATTCGTAACCAAACTCCGCAAGTACCTCAGTAAGGACGACAATCTCCAGATCATGAATATCCATGGTAATGGATTCCGGTTGATCGAAAAGGATCAGGTGGATATGTGAGTTGTGAGTTGTGAATTGTGAGTGAGATTGTTAAAATATTCGCGAAGCGAATATTTTAGCTGATAGCTGATAGCTGATAGCTGATAGCTGATTACTGCATTTCTGCCTCTTCATCAAAATCCCCACGCAACTCCCTGAACCGTTTCCTTGCTTCAATCGCAAAGGTGCTGTCGGTATATTCCATAAACAGCTTTTCATAGCAAGCCTTTGCTTTTTCTGGGTCATTTAATTGATGCTCATAGAGCTGAGCCTGATTATACAGTGCATTGTCTGCGCGGATTTCTTCCGGGAAGGTGGTGATGATTTCCTGGTAAAGGGATTCGGCTTTGAGGTAATCTCTTTTCTTTTCGTAGAGTTTCGCTTCGAGATACAGGATATCATCTTTCAGGCCGTGTTCAGAATAGATGTTTCCAAGGATGTTTAGTTTTTCAATCGACTCATCCAGTTTGTTCTGAAAGATCAGGAGTTCTGCCTGGGCATATTCACTCATGGCGTGGGTATTACTATCGAGTCCCAGATTGTCCATGATGAAGATGCTCAGGTCGAGGGCATCATTGGAGATCAGTTTGGAAGTAGACGTCTTGAGGATATCAAACTGGGATTGTGCCCATTCGAAATCGCCGTTGTAGTAAGAGAGTTTTGCATTTCTAAATCTCGCATCCTGGCCGATCAGCTCTTCGGGAAAAGCTTTATCAACCTGGGAATACAACAAGGTTGCTTCCCACACCTCACCGGACATCAGATAGTAATCACCCAGATCAAGTTTTGCATAAGCCTGCACAGTACTATTAATCCCAGGAAGGTTGACCACTTGTTCCAGATAGTAAATCGCTTTGGCCAGGTCATTGATGTATAATCCTTCCAGCATAGCCAGTTCGGACGTGATCAATGCGGTACCAGCATGAATACCATTAGCGTCAAGGGTAGCAATATATTCTGCCTCCAGGGCCCGAAGCTGCTCGATGGTATAGCTGTAGTTGTCTGTAATCTGTCTGCGCTTGGTAGCGAGGCTTGCCCTTTTAGCTTCAAGATAATAGGGTGAGCCTGGGCTTTGGCTTGTAAGGATGTATTCAAAACCATCTATTGCGGTAGCATAATCTTTGTCATTGGCTGCGATGGTGGCTAGCCGGTATACTCTCAAACCGTTTTCGCCCATACGCTTGTCAAGTGCTTTTGCCTGACGCATAGCTTTGCTGTAATCTTTCTGCTGCATAAAGGTCCATGCAAGCATTTCAGGAAAGTAATCTGTCTCCGGATAGTCCTGGATAAACACGTAGAGCTGAGATAACAACTCGTCATAGTCTTCAGCCTTGAGTGATCGCTGCAGCATGTTCTGAATATTCTCGAGCCTGTCAGGGCTTGACTGGAGCGAATACAGATATTGCTCGATCATTTTAGACATGTCGCCATTACGCTTATACAGGTCGGCAAGCTGATAGGAGAAGATGCCTGGCTTATCCAGCAATTTTTCGCCTTTTTCGTAGGTCACGATGGCTTCATCATATTTAGCCTGACTGAGGAATGCATTGCCAAGTCGGGTGATGGCATCAATGCGGGCAGGCAATTTTTCAATAGCCATGCGATAGGATGCTTGTGCTGCTTCATAATTGCCGATCCGTTCCTGTACATTCCCCAACGTCACCAACATGCTGTAATCGTCCGGCTGAGCTTTCATTTGGGCCTGGATTTCTTTTTCGGCCTGGTCATATTCACGCAGGGCTAACAAGCATTCTATGTACTTGTTGAAGTAAATGAAATTGCCATTCTTCTTGGCCGTCTCATGAAGCTTGAGGTAGAGGTCTCCGGCTTTTTGGTACTCTCCTTCCAGGTAGTATTGATCTGCCAGCTTAGAGTTCTGGCCACTAACCGGCGTGGTGAGCAACATGAATAACAGCGGAAGCAGTAAAAGGACCTTCATATAAAAAATGTATGATGCTAAAACGCTAAGGTATTTGTTAAAGTTGCCAGACAGGCTTATTTGCTGAGGATACCTTTGATTTAATGCAGGTTATGGCAGGCTCGAAGTTAAATGAAAAAGGTTGGCTGTATGCTAGCCAACCTTTTTCCTGTAGGGGATAGGTTTAGTTATTAAGTCGTTATTTCTGCAGATCGAGGTCCAAAGCTTTGACAGCAATGACATTTCCCAGTCTCAGGCCTTCGCTGCAATCCATCCGGATATGCACACCCAGGGGAATCCTTGAATAGGCATCTTCATCCGCCAGTTCTTTCCAGGTGCTGTAGGTGCGGGGATATCCGGCAAACTCCGTTCTTCCAAAATGGCAGTGGTCAGTAAATTCATATTGCGCGCCAAAGAAATTTTCGAACAATCTCCAGCAGACACCGGCGAATGTACTGTGGCCGGAAGGATAGCCTGGAAAAGAAGGCGTCAGACCGGGTGTACCAACGGCCTCACCGAGAATAGGTTTGAAATCCGGATCAATATATTTCCGGATGAAAGTTTCAGGACGCTCGGTGTTGTAAACATATTTTGATTTCCAGGCACCAACAGATGCATCATTGAGGGCAATCCCCAGTTTGCAATACATGTGAAGTGTTTCTTCCAGATTCAGATCTTCCAGTTTGATCACCTGGTTGGCAATCGCGATTATCCTGGCAGGAGGGCTAAAGGTCAGGCCGGTGAGGTCATCACTCCAGAACTCTGCGATCCACCTGTTTTCATCGGTCATGTTATTAACAGCATCAGCAACTTCGAGATTTTCCTTATACCAGTCGCTTGAAGGATCGGTGCTGTAAGCATAAGAAGGTGGTAATGAAAGCAGGTCGCTTTGATTAGCCGCAAAAACCCTCACCTTACCCCAGTATGGAAATAATGCAGAACTCAGGTCTGGTAGAGTTGGTGTCCACAGGCCTTCTCCAACCGGTGGAAAATAATCCGATGGACGACCGATGCGAACCTGGTTTGCACCTTCGACGTCAGTTTCAGAATAAGAGATCATGGTATTCGCCACTTTTTGTCCCCAGCGGATGGATGCTTCCACCAGTCCTTGAGGAACGTTTTGGCTTAGTTTGTCAAGCTGTGTGGCTTCTGTTTTTTGGATCTGAAACAGTTGATCCTGATTGGCATTGTAGAGGAAAAAAGTAAGCGCTCTTGAGTAATAAGCGTTGAGGGCAATAGGCCAGTTGATCTGTGTCGGAGCATCCGTCAAGGTGGTCACTGGAAAGCCATCGATCACATTGCTCAGTGATCTGTATTTCTCCATGCCTGGAATGACAGTTTCATATGCACCCATGTTGATGTACGCCAGTGCTCTGCATGTCGGTGCAGGGCGAAATCCAGCCAGGTCACGTTCGATGGTGAGATATACTTCTGACCATTCCCAGACGATGTCGTTGGATTCCTGGTTAGCTGGTGCTGTGACCGGTAGATATTCGATTGGGTCTTCTGGCTCAAGACAGGATGCAAACGTCAATAGGACAAGCGCTAAAGGCCAGAGTTTGAGGTGAAACTTCATGGGAAACTCAGTTTTGAAACAAACGCCAAAGTTAACCCTTTGCCTAGTGGTAGGCAATATGGAAAACATAATTATATTTTCATCATATCAAGGAATTGTTAATCTTTAAAATGATGATTTGGATAGTGTTATAATGAATTTTATGTTGTTTCTTCATGTAAAGAAAAATAAAGTTGAGCTTAAGTTGACTTAAGTGGTTGCTGAGCTGTAGCACCAGGATGCGCAAAAGTAGGTCGAAGCATGATGTGGGCTGTATGTCAAATCAAAGCAAATCATGTTCCCGGCCACCCCTGGTAAAGCCAGGGCATTGAGCCGTTTACAAAAAGACAAAGTTGGGCTTAGGTTGACTTAAGCTCGCGTACGACAGATCAAAAAAATCACTTTCCCGGCACTAATCACTTGAGCCGTTTTCAACGGCAGGTAAATCACCCTCCCGCCTCTTTCGCCTCTTTCGCCCCTTTAAGCCTCTTTAGCCCCTTAGGCCTCTTTCACCTTTTCACCCTTCCTCCCTTTTTTTAAAATAAAAACGGACCTATTCATCTTTAACTCGGTAATTTTGAGGATCAAAATCAAATCTTTCTCATGGAAGCCAAAATCAAATACCTCCTCCACCTCGCAGACAACCCCCTCATCCTCGGCCAACGCCTCGGCGAATGGTGCGGCCACGGCCCGGTACTCGAACAGGATATCGCATTGACCAATATTTCCCTTGACCTCATCGGTCAGGCACGACTACTGTATCAATACATTGCTTCTGTGTCGGGACAAAAAACCAATGAAGACGAACTCGCCATGTTGCGGTACGAAAACGAATATTTAAATCTTCTTTTAGTAGAGCAAGCCAATAAAAACTTTGGCCACACCATCATGCGTCAGTTCATGTATGATGCATTCAATCTGCTTCAGTATGAAATGCTGACCCATCATCAGGATACACAACTTAATGCCATCGCTGTAAAATCACTGAAGGAAATAAAATACCACTATCGCTACAGCAGCGAATGGGTCATACGTCTCGGTGACGGTACCGAAGAAAGCCATGCTAAAATGCAGGAAGCGATGAATGAACTCTGGAGATATACCGGAGAGATGTTTAAGATGGCCGCTTATGAAACTGAACTCTTGAAGTCAGGAGAAGGAATTGACATTTCCTTGTTGGAAACAGAATGGAATCAACGTGTCGCCGCAGTAGCACAACAAGCCGGATTGAAACTTCCACAAGGCGAAGTGATGTTGTACGGAGGAAAGGAAGGAAAACATACCGAACAAATGGGATACATCCTCACCGAATTGCAGTACATGCAGCGTACGTATCCACAGATGACCTGGTAAAACTTACTTAGATTAATTATTTCCATTGTTTGTTCAGAACACACATATCATCCGCAGACAAATTGCAGGCTTACTGCATGAGGTGGCTGATCCTGAGATTCCCGTTGTTTCAATTGTAGATCTCGGCATGGTCCTTGACATCCGTCCTGAAAACGGACATTGGCGGATTGATCTTGCTCCTACCTATTCCGGATGTCCGGCGATCGATGTGATTCCTTTTCTGGTCAAGGCAAGACTTGAAGAAGCAGGGCTTACCGATACACACATTGAAATGGAAATCTCACCTCCCTGGTCCACCGACTGGATCAGTGAAGAAGGAAATGAAAAGCTGCATGCCTATGGTATCGCTCCACCAAATGGTAAAGCCTCTGATCAGGAATATGAAGGCAAGCCTCGTAGTTGCCCGCAGTGCGGATCCACGGAGACGGAGATGATCAGCAGATATGGAGCTACGCCGTGTAAAGCGTCTTATAAATGTTTGAGTTGTCTGGAGCCGTTTGAGTATTTTAAATGCTTTTGAGAAAGGGGTCAGGAAATAGGAGTTAGGAAATAGCAATAGTAAACAAAAGGGGCTAAATCCATTGCCCTGCACTAATCGGATGTTAAAATTCCAGAAGGTTCAGTAAGGAGGAGAAGATCGGTAAAGAAAACAATATGAAACTTAGCAAAATACCTACCAGAGTGTGGTTTGAGAGGGTATGAAATATTGACACTTATACATTCTGTTTCTGGAAGTTTGAAAGCTATAGATTAGTTTTATATTAATAATGAGTACCTGGTCATGCACAAATTTCTATTATTTTTAGCTTATCTGCTGTGGAGTAACACTGCCCAAGGACAATCTTTTTTGAGATTTTGCCTGATGTTGGCGGGATTAATGGACAGGCTATGAGTTTTATCGTTGTTCCTGACTCTAACTCAATTAAAGTTATTGGGCATAGGTATGATACGATCTTGCCGGGCCCGAATACCAAACCTTGGCTTGGTGAATTTAATTATGATGGACATCTGCTAAAGGTTATACCATTAATTGATTCAGAATATGTTACACCATTTAATGTATTCAATAATCCGCTAGCTAATAGGAAAGACGATGTCTATTATTATTATGCTCGAAGGGATACTGGAGGGGTATTTATTATTCCTAATTTAATTGAATTAAACTTAAATACAGGGGAAATTTACCAATCGAAGCTGATAATAAATGAACAATTCCCTGAATTTCCTTTAGCAGGAGTTTTTGTGGGCTACGATAAATTTAATAATACAATTGTTTTATTGAATACCCTTTATAAGGAAGATTCAGTTAAGACAAATATTGTTCTTCTCGACACACTTTTCAATGTAATAAAAAATATTCATGTTCAAGTTGTTAGTAAGGACGTTTTTGCTCACTGGTGTAAATTGAATAATGACGGCACGATTACTATTGTGGATTTGGATTAGCAAATAAAAATGGAGATAAATATTATGATTTTTATATGCAGAAAGTTGATTCATTTGGATTGAATACTGAATTCAAATGGTCTCCATCTGAAGTGCCACTTAACTTAGTAGTAGGTGATACCAGGACAATACTAGAGGATACTGATGGAAACTGGATAATTGCTGGTCAATATTATGATGAAAGACCCTGTCAAAACTGCTATCAACATATTCCATATATCTTTTCAGCTACTCAAGATTTTGATTCTTTGATATGGCAAACACGATTCTACGACCTTCCCAACCAAAACCAAACTCAATACCTTCTTCATTCAATGACTAAAGTCGATGACGGATTTGTGGTAGCTGCTGATCATTTGGCATCAGACGAATCACCTTTTCCTCCAAGTGGTGTGTTATTCAAAGCATCGCTGGATGGGGATAGTTTATGGATGAAACATTATATTCCGTTAAATTGGGATGAAGAAAGGGTGGCATGGGTGAATTTTAATGATGTTAAAACAACTCCAAACGGAGATTTGATTGTTGCCGGAACTTTAGGAGATATTGAATTGCAAACTATTCGACCTTGGATATTACATCTGGACAGCAATGGTTGCCTTGTTCCAGGCTGCAACATTGTCAATACTAATGAAGAAGTATGGGGAACAAAAAATAAGAAATTTTCTATTTATCCTAATCCTGCCAGCGAGGAGTTATATTTATTAAGTTCAATTACATCTACCGAAGTTCTTGATCTGGAAATCATCACAAATGAAGGAGTTGTTCTTAGATCCACAGCCATCACCCCTCAATCAAGTAATCAATACATATTGCCTCTTTCCCAACTCACGCCTGGTGTGTATCACTTACTTATTAAATGCGGAAAGAAGAGCGTAATAGAAAGTCACTCTTTTATTAAGCAATAAAACACACTAACATTCTCAAGTACAAGCGCTACTGGAGTACCTTTGCCCCCCATGCAAATCATCAAACTTCACAAAGGCCGCGAACAATCTGTCCTACGCCGGCATCCATGGATCTTTTCTCGCGCTATTCTCTCCGGGACTGAAGGACTGGCGGATGGGGATACTGTCATAGTGCAGGATTCAAGAGGTCAGGTGCTGGGTACAGGACATTATCAGGATAGCAGCCTAGCCATCCGGCTCATCGCTTTCGAGGAGGTCAACCCGGACCAGGACTTTTGGCAGTCCAGACTCGAAGCGGCAGCACAATACAGACGCTCTCTAGGGATGATCATGCCGGGATACACAGATGCATTTCGCCTGGTACATGGAGAAGGAGACCAACTCCCGGGATTAATTATTGATGTCTACGGACCTGTGGCTGTCGTACAGGCCCATTCTATCGGCATGTATAAGGCGATCCCGATGATCTCAAAAGCACTACTTAAACTGCCCGGCATACCTATTCAATCCGTTTATTCAAAAAGTAAGGAATCACTACCATCCAATTTTGCACATCGCATTACAGATGCCTGGGTGCAGGGTGCTTCACCGGGCGAGCTCATCGTGCATGAAGGAGGTGTCGCTTTTTCAATCAATGTAGAGACAGGACAAAAGACAGGCTTCTTCCTCGATCAGCGAGAGAATCGCGAACTGATCCGCAGATATTCTTTCGGAAAAGAAGTCTTCAACGGCTTTTGTTATACAGGTGGCTTTTCAGTATATGCACTCAAAGGTGGAGCTAAGCATGTTGTCTCGATAGACTCATCCGCCGTCGCACTCGAGTTGCTTGAAAAAAACCTCACCATCAATTCTTTTGAAGGCACACATGAATCTATAAAAGACAATGTGCTTACCTGGCTGGGCAATACAGACATGATGTTTGATATCGTCATCGTAGATCCACCCGCTTTTGCCAAAAGCCTCAGCAAACGCCACAATGCTGTGCAAGCCTACAAGCGTCTCAATATGATGGCCATGGCCAGAGTCAAGAAAGGTGGAATGCTTTTTACCTTTTCCTGCTCACAGGTGGTAGACAAACCTCTTTTCCACAACACCATAGTAGCAGCAGCCATTGAGTCAGGACGACTGGCCAGAGTCGTGCACGAATTAGGACAAGGACCGGATCATCCGGTCTCTATCTTCCACCCGGAGGGGCATTATCTTAAAGGGCTTGCTTTATACATGGATTGATATGGATTCAAATGCCGCTGTGATGGCGTTCTCGCCGCCAGCCATGAAAATTCCAATTTAGATTCTCCATAGGAATTTAGTTAGGTATCGCGGTGGTTGCAGGAGCAAACTCCTGCAACGGCCCATTGGCCCAGTGTGCTGGGGACACATCCAACCCCGACTCATCTCCTAAAAATACCTTTACTTTAGGGCGCTGCTAATAACTGACGTATTTTACATTCAGTTTTACAATGGGTACCATCAAGGAGACTCCTTAATCGAAACGGGGTTATTAGCGACGCCCTTTATACGACTAAATTGAACCACCAATTCATGATACCGACACCTACCAATACCCTGATCTGTACCAGAGACGGCGATGTGACCACCATCCGGCTCAACCGCCCCGATCGTTATAATAGTTTTAACCGGGAGATGGCCATTGGCTTGCAACAACTGCTCGATCAATGCGCAGAGAATGGTACCCGATGTCTGGTGCTGACCGGTGAAGGCAAAGCTTTCTGTGCAGGCCAGGATCTCAACGAAGTGACAGATCCAAATGGACCAGCCTTACAAAGCATTGTCGCCGAACATTACAATCCCATCATCACCAGACTCCGCGATCTTGAACTGCCTATCATAGCAGCCGTCAATGGAGCAGCAGCAGGAGCGGGTGCAAATATTGCCCTTGCATGCGACATCGTCATCGCAAAGGAATCATCTTATTTCCTGCAAGCCTTCAGTCATATCGGTCTCATCCCTGATAGCGGAGGCACGTATCATCTCCCGAGGCTCATTGGTTTTCAACGTGCGAGTGCCTTGATGATGCTCGGTGAAAAAGTCGCCGCAAAAGATGCTGAAGCTATGGGCATGATTTATAAAGCTGTCCCCGATGCAGAATGGGATGAGTATGTCGTGAAGTTAAGTCAACGGCTCGCTGCTATGCCTACACGTGGCCTGGCCTTGACAAAAAGAGCATTGAACGCGACGTTTGAAAACAACCTGGCTGACCAGCTGGATATGGAAGAGAAAATTCAAACCACCGCCGGAAAAACAGCCGATTATCACGAAGGTGTCAGCGCTTTTTTAGAAAAGCGCAAAGCTAATTTCACCGGCAAATGAAACGGGTAGCAGTCATCGGCGCGGGAGCAATGGGCAGTGGTATCGGTCAGGTAGCTGCGATGGCAGGGCATGAAGTCATTCTTTTTGATGCTTTTCCAAATGCAGTCACCAAAGCCCGTGATGCTATTCTGTTATCACTCAACAAGCTTGCAGAGAAAGGGAAAATCACAGACCAGGAAGCTAAAGCCGTTTTTGGCCGTATGTATTTTGTTGACCAGCTCCAGAGCATCGAAGGCAGTGACCTTGTCATCGAAGCCATCGTAGAGATTGAAGAAGAGAAGAAGAAATTGTTTGCACTCATTGAGCCTTTATTAAGCGAGACTGCTGTATTAGCATCCAATACATCTTCACTGTCCATCACCGGACTGGCGAATGGATTGAAAAATCCTGAACGCTTCATCGGCATACATTTTTTTAATCCGCCGGTGATGATGAAGCTGGTGGAAATCATTCCTGCTTTACAGACATCTGATGAGGTCACCGGCAATGTGATGAAGGAAATTACTTCATGGGGCAAGACCACAGTGCTCGCCAAGGATACACCCGGATTTATTGTCAATCGAATAGCACGACCATTTTATGGTGAGGCACTCCGGATTGCTGAAGAGCAGATTGCAACCCCCGCGATGATTGACGCTGCAGTTAAAGGCCTCGGTGGATTTAAAATGGGTCCGTTCGAACTCATGGATTTTATCGGCAATGATATCAATGAAGCCGTAACGCGCTCTGTATGGACAGCGATGCATTTTGATTCACGCTACCGCCCATCACAGATGCAGGTCAACCTGGTCAAGGCCGGGTGGCTTGGAAGAAAAACAGGCAGAGGCTATTACGATTACAAGGCACCTGTAGAGACATCGTCTGAACCATTGACTGATGAGCATAAATTTATTTTCAACAGGATACTGATCATGCTGATCAATGAAGCAGCTGATGCCCTTTATTACGGCATTGCTTCCAGAGAGGATATTGATATGGCCATGACCCTGGGCGTAAATTACCCCAAGGGTTTATTGCAGTGGGCAGATGAAACCGGCATCCAGGAATGTGTTCGGCGAATGGACATGTTATATTTCCAGTACCATGAAGAGCGTTATCGTTGCAGTATGATGCTCAGAAAGATGGCCGAAACTAAAAAGACTTTTTACGGATGAATACGATAGTGGATTATATGTATCAGCACGATGCATTTTCGCAGTGGCTGGGTATTCGGCGTATTGCAGAAGGGGAGGGCCATTGTACCCTTGAAATGGAGGTGCGCCCTGAAATGGTCAATGGATTTGGTATCGCTCATGGTGCGATGACCTATGCGCTTGCGGACAGTGCCCTGGCATTTGCTTCCAACGCCCGCGGCAGAAAAGCGGTTTCCATTGAAACCTCCATCAATCACCTTAAACCTGTGATGGCAGGAGATATCATCACTGCTGTTGCAGAAGAGACATCGCTCGGACATAAGTTGGCAATATATCACGTCCGAGTTACGCGAGGTCAGGACCTTGTCGCCTTGTTTAAAGGTGTTGTCTACCGGAAAGAAGAGGAATGGAATTTATAATCATTGTACACTGCACACTTCATTCAAACATCCATTTTTGATTAAGCTCGTTTCCATAGTTCTGTTGTTCGCCATGGCTTTGACAAAGGCCAATGGCCAGGGAAATATTTTCAGCACACAGACAGGTACGATTTCCTTTATCTCAGAAGCTCCGCTGGAAATCATTTCTGCTACTTCAAAGAAAATGGAAGGGGTCATAGACGCTACTGCCTTATCCTTTGCTTTTGCTGTTGGCATTCGGACTTTTGAAGGATTTAACAATGGCCTTCAGCAACAGCATTTTTATGAAAATTATCTGGAGACAGATAAATATCCGACAGCAACGTATTCAGGTAAGATTATCGAACATGTTGATCTGACGAAACCAGGAACCTACCAGGTTCGTGCAAAAGGCCAGCTCAATATTCACGGCCGGTCAAAGGAAAGGATTCTCAAGGTTGAACTCATCTCTACCGGGTCTGAAATCAAAGTCAGCGCTACATTTTTAGTACCTCTTGTTGATCATCAGATCGAAGTGCCCCGCATCGTCAATCAGAAGATAGCGCAGGAAATAAGCGTTGCAGTACACGGGACACTTACACTAGCCGTCAAGCCATGAAGATATTTTGGCTTCTGCTTCTTTCCTTCACCTGCAGTCATGTGTTCAGCCAGGATTTTTATTTCCGAAAGGAACCTCCATTGGTTGTAGAAGATGTCCGGCAGATCAATATTATTTTCCAGGCTGAGGACCAGATGATCTGGCTTGGCACGGATAAAGGTGTTTTCTGGTACGATGGGCGAAGGTACAGGCAGTCATACGTCCTGATCAGCAATTGGCAAAGGTTACCTGCATTGCCCAAAGTCGCAAAGGTGAGATCTGGGCGGGATATGAAGATGGATATCTGCATACGATGTCTGCTCATGGTAATGGTAAGCATATAGTGGCCGATTCACTCCGTGGGTCTTTGATTTCTGGTCTCTTGTTCAATGATGCTGATCAGCTATTCATCACCACATATGGTAAAGGGATATGGAAATATGATGGTGATACATTTAAGCGAGTAGGATTCCGCGAACTCGCCCAGATTGATGATATCTATGATGCATTATTTGATCTCCAGGGCCGGATGTGGCTCGCTACCGACAATGGGATTTGGATTTACCAACCCGGGGCTCCAGAATCCTTGTCGCATATAGGTCAAGACCAGGGATTGCCGGATGAGATTGTGACTCAACTTGAATTGGCCGTTAACGGAGACATTTGGATAGGACTCTATGATCATGGTATGGCCTGCTACACTATTGACAGGGATACCGTTGTCTCATTGAGGTCGTTGCAAACATCCATTGGAAATGTGATAGGCCTATGCAAAGGCCGGCCAGGAGAAGGGTGGATGGCTACTGAAAAATCCATTGTCCGTTACAACCAGGATGGTAGTAGCAAAGAAATAAAACTGCCTTCGGAAATGAAGGACCGTGTAGGGAGCCTCCTGTATGACATCAGTGGTAATCTCTGGGTGGCCAACGGCAATAAGATCTTCGTGGCGAATACTCGTTTTGAATTTACCGAACCTGGCATTTCAGGTATTCAGGCCCTGGCCGTTTCGAACAATCAGATCTGGCTCGGATGCGAATCCGGATTGTATGGAATGGATCAGCAACACCGACAAATCAACCGATATCTGGCGAATGAAAAAATGAATATCCTGTCCATGTATACAGATGATGCGGGCATGTTATGGATCGGCACGTTTGGTCAAGGCTTGTATTGCTTCGATCCACGTACGAAAAGACACCTTCATCTGACGGAGAAAAACGGCTTGTCAAATAACAGCATCCTGAATATTGACGGACATGGAGAGACCATTTGGCTGGCGACATTAGGAGGGATTTCGGAAATAAGTTGGAAAGGAAATCCATTCAACAATGACATCAGCATCACCGGGTTTAATGATAAGTTTGACTTTCCGGAAGTCTATGTCTATGATGTCTTTGCAGGACCAGATGGCAGGGTCTGGTTTGGCACAGACGGGAAAGGTTTATACGTGTATGAAAACGGACAATTCAGATTCTTCGAAACGAAGGCGGATACGATTGCGCAAACGGATGATCAACCGAAGACCATCTATAGTATAGCTGCAGGGCAGAACAATACAATCTGGATTTCTGGCGTAAAAGGCCAGATCCTCCAACTTGGTGAGTCCGGTGAGATATTGGACCATTTTCAAGGTAATCAAGGATTGATCAAGAGCCTTGTCCTTTCCGGAGCAAACGAAATGCTGATGATCAGGGAGGCCGGTATCCATGTGATGAACAGGTTTGGTCAGTCGAATTTATACGCCGAATCATCCGGGCTGAATTCATTTACACCAACGATCAATGCAACGGTGCAGGACAAGGACGGTTCAGTTTGGATTGCAGACACAGATAAGATTCTTCATTACATACCCTTTAGGGAAGATACTCATCAGCAAGTCCGGATGCACCTTCTTAGTATCTCACCTACTTCCCTGCTGAATGAACAATTTGCTTTGCTGAAGGCCGACAGTAATTTCATTAATATCCGATATACAGGGTTATGGTACCAGGATCCGGCAAGTGTGAGTTATCGGTACAGGCTCATAGGTCACGACCAGAACTGGATATATACCCAGGACCTCGGGGCCGTCTATTCTAATCTTTCTCCTGGTCAATATACATTTATCGTTGAGGGCTCGCACAATGAAGATTTCTCAAATGCGCAATCACTGACCAGGCAATTTGTCGTCAGCCCTCCTTTCTATCTGAGATGGTGGTTTATCACCGGTACCTGCCTTTTGATCACCTGGATAGCGTACACCTACATCACGGCCCGGATCAAGCGCATCAATAAATTGCATGAGCTGGAAAAGGAAAAAACCATGCTGCAACTTCATGCCATCCAGGCACAAGTCAATCCGCATTTCCTCTTCAATAGTTTCAATACACTAGCTGGTATCATTGAAGAAAACCAGGAGGCAGCTGTTGATTATGTCGATCAGCTCTCAGGCTTTTTCAGAGGCGTACTCACACATCGCAATGCTGAACTCATCAGATTGGAAGAGGAGCTGGAGATGGTCAGAAACTACATCTATATATTGCAAAAGAGGTATGGCAATAACCTCAGAATCCACGAGAATATAGCGCATGCTGCAGGTTGGATAGCCCCACTCAGTATCCAGTTGTTGGTAGAGAATGCGATCAAGCACAATATCGTTTCTGCCGAAAAGCCACTGTCCATTTCGATCGTGGTAGATCAGGAGTGGGTCGCTGTTTCCAATCCCATACAGCCCAAAATCAACGCTTCGACCGAATCCACCGGCTTTGGTTTGAGCAGCCTGGTAGCCCGGTATGGGTACCTGACCGACAGGAAAATTGAAATACGAAAAGAAGAAAATACCTTTGCAGTCAGAATTCCTATCCTCTATAATGATAAGCCCGTATGAAGATACTCATCGTTGAAGATGAAAAGCCAGCCGCTACCCGTCTGATGAATATGCTCCGGAAAGCGGAACCTGAGGCTACCATCTTGGGTGTCACAGAAGGCGTGGAGTCCACACTTAACTTCCTGGACCAGGGGCAGGTGCCAGACCTGATATTTATGGATATTCATCTGGCTGACGGATCTGCCTTTGAACTTTTCCGTCATCACCCCCTGAAAGGAATTGGTATTATTTTCACTACCGCCTATGACCAGTATGCTGTCGATGCCTTTAAGGTCAATGCGCTGTACTACCTGCTCAAGCCAATCAGGCAAGAGGATCTCGAAATCGCATTGGCACGTTTCAAGGAATCAAGAGTAAAGGACAATGACTACAAGGAAATCGTCAGTAAGTTGTTGTCAAAGCAGCCGGTTGAAAAGCGTTTTCTCATTCGCATGGGTCAGAGCCTGAGGCTCATTCATCAACAGGATATTGCTTATTTCTACACACTGGATAAGATCACCTTTATGATGACCAGGGAAGGACGTAAGTATCCTGTAGATTATACGCTGGAGAATCTTGAAGAAATGATAGACCCGACGAAGTTTTTCCGCATCAACAGGCAATATATATTGCATCTCGATGCCATTCAGCAGATGCAGGCACATACGAAAGCCAGGGTCAAAATCGAACTTTTACCTCCGGCGCATGAGGAGGTGATTGTCAGCACCGAAAAGTCCCCTTATTTTAAAAAATGGCTTGAAGGCGAACTCTAGCTTTTGCTATCAGATAGGTTTACTACCGATTCGGGGTGCCTCCATTCCCTTTGAGCAGTTTTATTGCCCGGCGTTCGCCTGCAGCCCATAGATTTAGGCATTGTTTAATTAAAAACAGGCAGTCCTTTAAGATATCCACATGAGTTTTAAGCATGGTCTCCTCCTCACAGGGTGTATCTGTATCCTGTTTCTCCTGAATTCATGCGTGTCAAACGTTGAAGAGGAATTGTATCCACCGGATACCTGTGATACTACTCAGGTGACGTACAGTGGTACGATTGCACCGATCATTGAATTGAATTGTTTCGCTTGCCATGAAGGAGAGCAGTCGCTTAGCGGAATTCCCCTCAATGGATATGATCACCTGAAAACAATGGTCGATGCGGGCAGGGTGATAGGCGCATTGCGTCATCTGGAAGGTTTTTCACCTATGCCTCAAAATGCTTCTTCATTGCCGGAATGTGAATTGCTGAAAATTGAAAAATGGATTGATGATGGAGCACCGGATAATTAGGCAGGGGATGTGGCGTTGTTTTTTAACAACATTATTTTTTACTGCTGGTGTTGTTGGTCTTTTTGGGCAAAAGTATTATAGCAAGGTAGGTCAGGTGGTGTTTACATCCGATGCATCACTTGAAAAGATCGAAGGAAAGAATACCAATGGACTGGTTGTGCTGGATGCAGCGACTGGCCGGTTAGAATGCTCTGTATTGATCAAGGGTTTTCAGTTTGAGAAAGCACTGATGCAGGATCATTTCAATGAAAACTACATGGAAAGCCACAAATTTCCAAAGGGTGTTTTTAAAGGAACGATCACCAACATGCAGGACATTCATTTGAAGAAAGATGGAACCTATACTGTGGTGGTCAAAGGAGACCTTACATTACATGGGGTGACCAAACCATTTTCACCGACTGGCAAGGTGATCGTGAAGGGAGGGAAGATCACGGCGTCTTCTTCCTTTGAAATTATGGTTTCGGATTTCAATATCGAAATCCCGAAAATCGTCAGGGATAATATTGCTGATAAAGTGAAAGTGACCATCCAGGCAGATTTGCTGGTGATGGAACAATAAAATGAAACAACAAAAATTTATATATCGAATTGCGTTGATGATAATGGCTGTCGTTCCAGGGCAAGCGATTGCACAGGAGGAGCAGGAATTGCTTTCATTACTTGGGAGAGAGGAGACTACCGAGTATGCGGCAGCCAGTTTTAAAACTAATCGGGTGATCAACCTGCACTCGCTGGAAAGCACCACAGCAGGGGTGCTCGATGTCAAGATATCCCATAGGTTCGGTTATCTCAATGGTGGTATTTACGATTTGTTTGGCCTGGATGAGTCCTCTGTTCGCCTTGGCGCAGATTATGGAGTGTCTGACCGCCTTACGATTGGGGTGGGTAGGAGCAGCTATGAAAAAACGTACGATGGCTTTATCAAGTACAAGTTGCTACGACAGAGCACCGGACTAAAGAACATGCCGGTCAGCATGGCTATACTTGGCACGGCAGCCATCACGACCTTGAAATGGGCTGATCCCAACAGGGACAATCTCTTTAGTTCGCGAGTTGCCTATACGACTCAATTGATCATAGGCCGTAAATTCAGCAATGGCTTCAGTCTGCAGTTTTCTCCTTCATGGGTGCACCGCAATCTGGTTGCTACCTCAGCGGAGAAAAATGATGTGATAGCACTTGGATTTGCCGGAAGGATCAAACTCAATAAACGACTTTCCTTCAATGCTGAATATATCTACGTGCTCCCTGACCAACTGGCTGAGCAGTATACCAATTCACTTTCAATCGGCTTTGATATCGAAACCGGAGGTCACGTCTTCCAACTGCATTTCACCAACAGCACCTCCATGATCGAAAAGGGTTTTATCACCGAAACACTCGGTGAGTGGGGGAAAGGTGAAATCCATTTTGGCTTCAATATATCCAGGGTATTCACCGTGGTGAAGCCCAAATCCTAACCAGCGTTTCCGAAGTTACCATACCATCTACCAGTCCGCAGCAAACTGCTGAGGATTGGTATGTATCCTAACCACAGAATTTCCCAGGGATGAAGCGGCTCACCTTTGCTGTCGTTTGGGACAAATCTTAAGCTTTTCAAAAATCTTGTAATTTTGAAACCTTATTTATACCTGCGTTGTATTCAGGGATGACGTTTGCCATCATAAAATCTCCTTTAAATCCGGAAACCATGAAAAAATATATTTTCCTCCTCCTCCCCGCAGTTTTTATTTCAGGCCTGTTATCAGCCCAGGTGACTGCAGAAAACCGTGTCATGGTCACTGGCTCACAACCGGCCCTGGTGGTCAAGCTGAAAGGGGCAGATCCCAAATTTGCCGAAGCCGAGTGGAAGGATTACACCAAATCCTACGGAAAAGTGATCAAGGTCAAAGGATCTAAGGAATCAGTCATTGAAGGAATACACGTCAAGGATATTGGTCAGGGCACCTTGCTGAACGTCTATAGCCTTGCCACCCCGTCCGTTGATGGATCAGACATGATCGTATGGTTCAATAGGGGAGGGAGCTACCTGGAATCCAGTGATAAGGAATACGCTACAGCAGAGGAGTTTTTAAAGACATTTGCCATCAAGGTGAATGTAGATATGATTGCATTGGATCTGGAAGAGCAACAGAAAAAACAAAGCAAACTGGAGAACGACCTGACCCGGTTGCAAAAAGTCAATGAAAACCTTCACAAGGACATCACGAATGCTAAGGCAAAAATAGATCAGGCAGAAATTGACATTCCGCTGAATGTAAAAGCTCAGGAAACTGCCCAGGCAGATATTGCAAACCAGAAAGGAGTCGTGGAATCGGTCAAGGAAAATCCGGAAGAGTACAAGATCCAACAGAAACTGCTGGCCAAGTTAGAGAGCAATTATACCAAACTGCAGAAAGAAAATGAATCACTGCATAAGACGGTGACAGATTCCAATGCGAAGATCAAGCAGGCTGAGCTTGACATTGAAACTAACCTGGAGGAACAGAAGGCCGCCAATCAGGCGATAGCTGATCAAAAGATCGTGGTCGATCTGGTGCAGAAAAAACTCGATGAGGCAAGAAGCCAGAAACCTAAATAAAGCATCTGTTGGCTTGTCGCTGGAGAGACCTTGCGACATCGCTATTTCTGGTTTTTAACGGGATGAATTAAAATAATTGCTTAAATATTTTGTGGAGTACAAAATATTTACAATTTTTAGCAGGTGATTTGGTGATAATATTATTTCAAGACCCTCATCTGATCCCACCTCTGCCCCTAAAGCATATCCATTATTAAGAAGGGCTAATGAACTTTAGTACACCGGTATTTACATGGTGCTGCTACTGCTTTGTTATTGAATTCAGTTAACCTTTTACTAAACACAACCAACATGATGAGAATTTTAACCTCCCTGATGCTTCTGCTCACCGGCGGAATAGCGATCGGGCAAAAAGTTATTGCTAATGAAATAGCTCAGCTGCAATCTTCCGGCCAACAGCTACATGAAGCAAGTATCCTTGGTTTTACTTCCAATGAAGTGCAGAACCGGGCGTTTAACCTTGATGGCCTTTCGAAAGGAGCCATACTGACCATTGACAGTGACGGTATACAGCAACTGATCACCGGCCAGCGTGCCAATGATTTTGTCAAGGTTAAGATTCCGATTTCTGCCCGTAGCAGTTTGACACTAATCCTGAAACAGCACGAAATTTTCACAGGAGACTTTACATTATTTACAAGCGACAACCCTTCTGTCCCTGCTGACTACACCCCTGGACTGCACTATAAGGGTGTAGTTGAAGGAGATCCTTCTTCTATAGTCGCTGTCTCTGTGTTCAATGACCAGGTGATGGCGCTCATCAGCTCAGATCTGGGTAACGCAGTCATCGGTCCTATCAAAGGTGATCGTGAAAACAGGCATGTCTTCTATGATGAAAAGGATCTGGACCGGAAATCAGGTTTTGAATGCGGCACGTTAGACGATGGACTTGCCTATACCGCAGAACAACTAAAAGAACATCCACAGGGTCGTGATGCCGGCGATTGTGTCAAACTCTATATCGAGATCGATGATGATATTGTCACGGAGAAAGGCGGAGCTACACCTGCGACCAATTATGTGACAGGACTCTTCAATCAGTCTATCGTCCTCTACAATAATGAAAGTATCAATATGAGCATCAATGAAATATTTGCCTGGACGACCAACAGTCCGTACACAGGCAGCACATCAAGTGCCATGCTCAGTTCTTATCAGGCCAATACAGGCACCTTCAATGGTAACCTTTCCCATTTGGTTTCATACCAGGCCAGCGGTGGTATTGCTGCAGGATTCAGTGGGATTTGTAATTCTAATCCAGACCTCAGTAAATGTTTCAGCAGCATCGATGGTGTATATTCAAACGTACCTGTCTACAGCTGGGATGTAATGGTGACCACTCATGAAATGGGTCATCTCATCGGATCCAGACATACCCACGCATGTGTATGGAATGGAAACAGCACAGCGATTGACGGTTGCGCAGGCGCTGTGGAAGGTAGCTGCCCGTTACCAGGATATCCTGCAGAGGGAGGGACGATGATGAGCTACTGCCATTTGCAAAGTGTGGGGATCAATTTCAGCCTTGGGTTCGGACCTCAGCCCGGGAATGTCATCCGGAATACGGTCAATGCCACAGGCAACTGCCTGGTCACATGTGGCCCACCTCCACCGCCTCCACCACCTGCATACTGCGCGTCAAACGGATCCAATACAACTGATGAATGGATCAACAAGGTAGTACTGGGCTCCATTAATAATACGAGTGGAAATAATGGCGGGTATGCCAATTATACTGCGATCAGCACGAATCTGACTGCCGGTACCACCTATACCCTCAATCTCACGCCTGCCTTTTCTGGCCAAACTTATCTTGAATTCTGGACGGTGTGGATCGATTACAACGGAGACCTGGATTGGGCTGATGCAGGTGAACAAGTTGCACAAGGTTCCGGGACCTCAGCCATCAATGTCAACTTTACAGTGCCTGCCGGAGCAACGCCCCTGACAACAAGGATGCGTGTATCTATGCAATACAATGCTTATCCTCCGACATGTGGAACCTTTACCTGGGGTGAGGTTGAAGATTACACTGTCGTCATTGTCGCAGGATCTGGCCCGACCTGTTCAGATGGTATTCAAAACCAGGGCGAGACCGGTATAGATTGTGGCGGACCATGTGCACCATGCCCTCAGGAAACCATTTTGCTGGCCAGTTATTTTGAAACAGGCTGGGATAGCTGGCTTGATGGAGGCTCAGACGTCACAAGGGTCAGTAGTACCAATTCATATGAAGGAAGCTATTCCATTCGCCTTGCAGACAATTCCGGTACACAGTCTGCTATGACCTCTCCTACTTTTAATCTAACGGGGGCAGCAGGAGTTGAAATCAACTTTTACTTCCGCGCATCAAGTATGGAAACAGGAGAAGATTTTTGGGTTCGGTATAACAACGGGTCAGGATACACGACCATAGCCACATTCACCAGAGGTACCTCCTTTAATAACAATGCATTTTACACTGCCACAGTAGCCGTTCCAAATTTTGTACCTACCACGACAGGGACTTTTAGAATTCAATGTGATGCAAGTGATAATACAGATCAGATATTTATAGATCAGGTGACCATCACCAGGCTCAACGGTACAGGGCTGACTGAAAATACAATAACTATAGAAGAGGTATTCAAGCCAATCCCTGTTCCGAATGTATCTACTGAAATAAGTAAACCGGATACAAAGACAGAACTCATGATATATCCTAATCCAGGACGTGATCTCCTCAACATTTCCTTTGAGGCATCAATACAAAACATTCGCCTGGTGACCATGGATGGCGTGCAGATCAAAATACCATCTACCGCAACAGCAGATAAACAAATAGATATCAGTGGCCTTGCCCCAGGTTTTTATTTCCTGTGGATTCAATCAAACGGCGAATGGATTCCGGCCAGATTCAGTAAAATGTAGAATTTTCATTTCACAGCAAATAATTGGAAAGGGTAGTGCCATCAGGCGCTACCCTTTTTTTGTAATTCATGTTATACCCTATCAAAACTTTCAGCCTGATATAGGTAAATACCCTGATTTTTCTATGAATTATGTAAATCTCTTTGCTATAGCAGAAAAAATGGCCAATTTTAGAACCTGATAGGGTATTTCCTTTAGAATTTTCCTTTTGGAATTCCTCCAGCCCTATCTTTTTGATTGTATCTCACCTCAGGATGATCTGTTGACCCATAGTGCTGCTTAAAGGCCGTTGCTCTATTTAGGCATGGTTTTTTCATCACTAATCTTCTAATTGTATTTAACCCGTTGTCATGATGAGAATTGTTTCAGTACTATTTGCCTGCCTCCTATGGAATATGACCTTTGGTCAGAAGGCAGTTTCTAAAGAAATTTCCACACTATTGACTGAAGGGAAACCTCTTCAGGAAGTATCATTGATTCGTTTTGTTTCAAATGAAGTGACCAATAGGTCCTTTCAATTGGAAGGACTTACTAAAGGCACTATCGTCAGTATTGATGAGGTGGCCATTGAAAAATTGTTGAACGGAAATAGTGATTTTATTCAATTGGGCTTACCATTGTCCGAACGACAGAATCTAAAACTAAACCTCGTCCGTCATGAAATCTTCGCAGAAGATTTTGCCCTCTACACAAGTAGCGAGCCCGGCATCCCATTCAATTACACGCCCGGCGTTCATTACAAAGGTGTCGTAGAAGGAGATCCTTCATCCCTGGTAGCTGTATCCGTCTTCAATAATGAAGTGATGGCACTGATCAGCACAGATCATGGTAATATGATATTAGGACGGATAGACAATGACAGAGAAAGCCGTCATATCCTATACGCCGAAAATGATCTTGACAAAACTTCTGGATTTGAATGTAGCACGCCTGATGATGGTTTTGGATACACAGAGGAGGATCTGAAGCCTCAGGCTGCAGGTCGTGATGCTGGGGATTGTGTCAGGGTGTATATCGAAATCGATGATGATATCGTCACACAAAAAGGTGGAGCGACTCCGGCTACAAATTATATTACAGGATTGTTCAACCAGAGCATTGTCCTGTACAGCAATGAATCGGTCAATATGACGATCAGTGAGATCAAAGCCTGGACAACGAATAGTCCGTATACAGGCAGTACGTCCAGCGCCATGTTGTCCTCTTATCAGGCAAACACCGGGGAGTTTAATGGTAACGTTTCACACCTGGTTTCCTATCAGGCCAGTGGGGGTATCGCGGTTCTCGACAATTTGTGCTCATCTACAGCTGACTGGCGCAAATGTTTCAGCAGTATAGATGCTACCTACCAGAATGTACCGACCTACAGCTGGTCAGTTATGGTAATCACCCACGAAATGGGCCACGTGATCGGTTCTAAACATACCCATGCATGCGCATGGAATGGCAACAATACCGCTATTGACGGATGTGCAGGTGGGGTAGAGGGAAGTTGCGCATTGCCTCCGATCCCACCGGAAGGTGGTACCATCATGAGCTATTGCCATCTCACAGGTTCAGGGATCAATTTTACGCTTGGATTTGGAACGCAGCCTGGTAATGTTATTCGGAACAGGGTGAATGCTACTGGCAATTGCCTGACATCCTGTGGCCCACCACCACCACCACCTCCTCCTGCTTATTGCTCCTCTAATGGAAGTAACAGCACCTATGAGTGGATACAAAAAGTTACCCTCGGTTCTATCAACAATACAAGTGGTAATAACGGTGGATATGCTGATTTTACCTCTCTGAGCACTAACCTCAATGCAGGCTCAGCCTATACGATAAACCTGACTCCGGGTTTTGCAGGGGCAGCATACCTGGAGTATTGGCGTGTTTGGATTGACTACAATGGAGATCTCGATTGGAGCGATGCCGGAGAGCAGGTAGGTCAGGGAACAGGTTCCAGCGCTATTAATGTTGCTTTTACGGTTCCTTCCGGGACCCCTTCAGGTACAAAACGGATGCGCGTTTCAATGAAATATAGCGGATACGCTACGAGTTGCGGAACATTCACCTATGGAGAAGTTGAAGACTACAATGTGATCATCGGTGGGGGTTCAGGACCAAGTTGCAGTGATGGGATACAGAACCAGGGTGAAACAGGCGTTGACTGCGGAGGTCCTTGTCCAGCATGTCCTACATGTGGTGATGGAATTCAGAATCAGGGGGAGACAGGAATAGACTGTGGCGGACCATGTCCTGCATGTCCTCCTCCACCTCCAGGTGGTGAAGTACTTCTCCTGGGTAGTTATTTTGAAACAGGATGGGATAGCTGGATTGATGGTGGATCAGATGCGACCAGGACCAACAACAGTGCTAACGCCTGGGAAGGTTTATATTCCATCAGGCTTACCGATAATTCCGGTACACAATCAGCCATGACGTCACCGGTATTTAATCTTTCTAATGCGACAGGTCTTGAAATTGAATTTTATTTCAAAGCTGTGAGTATGGAGACTGGTGAGGATTTCTGGATACAGTACAAGAATGGATCAGGAGCCTGGACGACCATTGGACAAGCGATAGCCGGAACACATTTTAACAATAATACCTTTTACGCTGCTACCCAAACGGTACCGGGATTCGTACCTACGACTGCAGGTAGCCTGCGGATACAATGTGATGCCAGTGATGATTCGGATAAGATATTTGTCGATGCAGTTAAGATCACCAAGTTTACCGGCCCGGCACTGATCAAGGAAGGCATACAAATCAAGACCATTCTCGAATTGCCTGACGCACCTGTCGACACTATCTCCTCCAATGAGATTGCAGAACCAACGGTGTATCCAAACCCTGTAAATGATGTACTTCATATTGCCTTCGAAGGGGATATTCAATCCATCCGCCTGATGTCAATCGATGGTATACAGATGAAAGTGAGTGAAGAATCCGTGAAGGAGAAACAAATGGATATACATCACCTCACAGCAGGTATGTATTTCCTGTGGATACAATCCGCAGATCAATGGTACCCTGTCAAATTCAATAAATTATAACCCTAGGCAGACATGCTATGAGAAAACAAAGAGGGCAACATCGCAAGATGTTGCCCTCTTCATTTTTTATCTATAGGATACAAAAAGAAAGAGCAACATGTTTAGTGCTGCTCTTTTTCCTTAGCCTTAGCCTTTTTCCTTAGCCTTAGCCTCAGCCTTATTCTTAGTTGTTATGATAAGCCTGATTATGTGTCAAAGGCTCACCACACTTAGCGCAATTTCCTGCAGTAGCTGCTCCGGGATGGCCTTTAGCGCACGAGTAGTGGTACTCACCCTTTGCATTCTGGGCAGAAGGTGGAGTTGGTGTAGCGGTAGCTGGTGTGCCTCCGGTAGGATTTACCTGTACCGGGTTGGCTGGTGATGAACCAGGAGTACCTGCAGCCTGGGCATGATAGGCCTGGTTGTGTACCAGGTCAGTGCCGCATACAGGGCATTTGCCGGCTGCGTCACCTTTTCCTGTACAACCTTCCTTGGTACATTTATAGTGTGCTTCATTTCCACCGAGGGAAATGGGCTGACCTGCAGCTGCAGGATCTGTAGCAACAGTGCCTTCCGGCAGCGTTACGGTTTCACCTTCAGTGGTGGTTTCCTCTTTTTTGTCTTTGCAGGCGACCGCAGACAAAAAGGTACTGATCAAAGCGAGAATTAAAAAATGGGAAATTTTCATGTTGTGTATTATAAATGCTGTTAAAATCAATATGAATTCAGGGGGCAAAGATAATGTTCATGGACTAATTAAGGGTATTGCTTTTTTATGGGCTTTCTCCGGGCCATGTTGCACCTCTGCAAGATGTCAGGGTTTAGTGCTTGTTTGAATCTGGATAGGGTTACTCAGGAGCTTATGCACCGGACATTTTTGAGCTATTTCTATCATGCGGGCCTTCTCTTCGGCCGTGATATTGCCTGTGATGTCGATGAGGCTTTCCACATGAGAGATCTGTCCTGTATCTGTTTTTTCGATGCGGATACTGATTTCCAGGTCAATCCGCTCGACATCCCAGCCTTTTTTATCAGCATACATTCGTAATGTTGAGGCTGTGCAGGCAGCCAATCCACTCAAAACCAGCTCTGTAGGTGTGGGTCCGGCGTCTTTGCCTCCGTTATCGAGAGGTTCGTCTGCAACGATCAAATGCCCTCTCATGGACAATTTGGAAATGTAATGTTCATGCCCGATGCCGCCTTGTATCTTTGTTTTTGTACTCATAGCAGGGTAAAAATAGTCCTATTAGAGGTCAAAAACTGTAACACATGCAACCTCCTCCTGTAATGATTGTCATTAACCCGTTACCAAGACGCGACAAACCGGATGTATTCAGAGGCTGAGTCTTCACTCATAGCCCTTTGCCTGAAAGGTGACAGGCAGGCGCAGTATACCTTGTATAAAAGGTATAGCGACGCCATGTTTAATGTCTGCCATCGTATGCTGGGTAATGAGGCGGAAGCTGAAGACGTCCTTCAGGAATCCTTCATCGATGTATTCCGAAGACTCGATTCATTCCGGGCCGAATCAAGTCTGGGGGCATGGATCAAACGAATTGTCATCAACCATTGTCTCAATGTCTTCAAAAAGCGACGAATCAAGTTTGAAGAAATTTCAGAACGTGCCAGCAATATCCCGGCAGAAGAAAATGAAGACCATGAGGAGGTTGTCTACGAAGTAAGAAAAGTGAAGGAAGGGATTATGAAGCTTCCGGATGGTTACAGGCAGGTGCTGACGCTTTACCTCATCGAAGGGTATGACCATGCAGAGATTGCAGCTATCCTTGGGATACAGGAGACGGGATCAAAGTCACAGTTCAGCAGGGCGAAGGCGAAGCTGCGTGATATTTTAAAAGCATAGGGCAAGGAGCAAGGAGCAAGGAAAAATATCAAAGCTCCATAGGAGCTAAATGTCTGTAGCATAGAAATAAGAAAATCATTCCGAGCGCCGTAGGTGCGAAACAAGTGGCTGTGGCAAGGAGCAAGGAATAAAGTTAGAGAATGAAAAATAAATTCAGGAAGCAATGATATCTGGCAATCGCATACAAGTGCACAAGCACGCTCTAACGTTCTCACGCTCTGACGTTCTCACGCTCTCACGTTCTAACACAGAGATAAAATGAAAAGACAGGATTTATTAGAAGACTTTATCAGGGAAAACCGGGCATCATTTGATGACCTGAAAGCTCCTGATCGGGTGTGGGCGCGGATCAATAAGCAAGACCGGCCGGTTCAATCATTGTGGAAATGGACTGCTATAGCAGCGAGTGCATTGTTGCTGATTGCCGTCGGATATATTTTCGGCATCCGGACGCAGGCGCAACCTGAAATAGCCGGATGGGATGAGTACAAGGAAGCAGAACAATATTACCAGGACCGGATCGCACGCAAAATGGAAAAAATAAAAACCCTGCCGGTAGGCCAGGAAGTGCTGACAGATATCCAGGTGCTGGATGAAGTATATGAGCAACTTCGGAAGCAGTTGTTGGAAGATCCAAATGCTGATGCTGAGTTACTCCTGAGTGCCATGATCAGGCACCAGCAGCAGAAACTGGATATCATGGAGAAAATATTAAACCGAGTAGATAAATATCAAAGCAATGAAAGCAGCAATCATGAAATGTAGTATACTCCTCCTGTTGTTGATCCTCTTTTTCAATGTGGCGCAGGCTGAAAAATCTGAAGCAGAGAGACGCATCCAAAAAGAGTTTGTGGTAAAAGCAGACGGATTCTTGTCTGTCGATAACCGATATGGAAAAATCGATATCGCCATCGGTGAAAGCAATCAGATCAAAATGGAGGTCGTGATCAAAGTGCGGGCCGGAAGCGATAAGAAAGCGCAGGAAAGCCTGGATAGAATTTCCATTGATATTTCTCAATCCGGAAATCGTGTTTCCGCTTCAACAAGTGTATCATCATCATCCGGATGGAACTCGTGGTTTGGTTCCGACAATGTAGATCTGGAGATCAATTATAATATCCTGGTGCCAGCGGATATCTTTCTCGAACTGAGGCAGAAGTACGGAAGCATCTTTGTAGAAACGACCAATCGTGATCTCCGGATTGACCTGAGCTATGGCGATCTGCGGCTCGGTGATATCAACGCTAAGTTGTCACTCGAGATGGCGTATAGTGATGGTAATATGTCCAGGATCAACAATGGGGAGTTAGTGCTGAGTTATTCCGATCTGGAGATGGAAGATGCTGAGGCAGTGAAGGTCGATATGAAGTATACTGATCTGGTGATGGGATCCGCAAAGCGGGCGAGTATCACTACTGCCTACAGTGACTTTCGGGGCATAGATATCTATGATCTGACCTATCGGGGCAAGTACGATGATGTGTCAGTCGAGAGGGTGCAGACGATTGATATGGAGAGTGCTTATTCAGGCATGCGCATAGGTGGGCTGAGTTCGCATGGACATTTTGATATGCGTTATGGTGACCTGCAGGTCAGCAATATAGCGGCTGGATTTTCACGCCTGGATATCAATACTTCCTACACAGGGGTCAAGCTTCGCTTCCTGCCTGGTGCTTCTTTTACAATTGATGCACAAAACAATTATTGTCCGATCAATCATCATGACCTGCGGGTGTCAGAGGATATCCAAAAGGCAGGTAGTTCTATTCTCAAAGCTTCAAAAGGTACAGGTGGAGGATTGATTATGGCGAGGATGAATTATGGTGAATTAAGGAGTAACTTTCCGCTATTTGAAGTTGATGCGGGGGTTTGCCCCAACGGTAAAGGGGTGTTGGAGCACCGCACAAATGGAATAATATTTATTGATAACCCTGCGCCTGCAGATGAAACAGTTCGGCATAAAGGCCGTTTGCGACGAGCAACTCTTCATGCGTGCCGATTTCAAGCATCTCGCCGTTTTTTAGGACGAGGATACGATCCGCCATCCGGACTGTGCTGAAGCGATGCGAAATGATGACAGCAGTCTTACCTTTTGTCAACTCTGAAAAGCGTTTAAACACTTCATACTCCGCCCGCGCATCGAGAGCGGCAGTGGGCTCGTCAAGGATGACGATCTGTGCGTCGCGCATATAAGCACGCGCCAGTGCAATCTTTTGCCATTCTCCGCCGGAGAGATCGATGCCCTCCGAAAATCGCTTGCCTAGCATCTGGTTGTAGCCTTCAGGTAATTTCTGAATCACAGGATCCGCAAGACTCTTTTCGGCAGCATTCCTGATCTGACTTTCATTGCCAGCTTCTTCAATCTGACCTACTGCAACATTTTCTCCTGCCTTAAAACTAAACCGGACATAATCCTGGAAGATGACACCGATCATCTTTCGATACGATTCGATCTTAAAGTGTCGTATATCCTGTCCGTCAATCATGATCTTACCTTCCGATGGATCATACATGCGGGCGAGCAATTTGACCAGTGTAGTTTTGCCGGCACCATTTTCGCCGACAAGGGCTAGTTTCTCACCAGGATAAAGAAGGAAACTTATATGTCTTACTGCCCAGATTTCTGTGCCGGGATATTTAAATCCTACGTTTTCAAATCGAATGCCCTCTTTTATCTGCTGTGGTGCTTCAATCGCACTTGTGCTATCCTTGATAGTCGGAACGATGGCCAGGAAGTCAAAATAATCCTGGAGATATAATGCAGATTCTGTAATACGGGTAAAAGTGGCGAGTAAGTTTTGCAACTGATTCTGCAACCTGTTAAAGGATCCGGATAAGAAGGTGAGATCCCCGACAGTCAATATACCGCCTACAGTGCGGATGATGATTAACAGGTACGCACCATAATAGGCAAGCACACTCAGTACTTGTAATAGGGTACCCCACACTGTCCGCTTAATGGCAATCGATTTGTTGGCTTTGTAATATTCACCCGCTATCTTACTGAAACGCCTCGTTAGAAATGTATCCAGGCCAAACACTTTGATTTCCTTGGCAGTCTCTACACTGGCACCAATATACCTGAGGTAATCCAACTCCCTGCGCTGCGGCGTCCAGCTCCGAACCAATGAATAGCTTGTTCGTGAAAAGTAGGCTTCACTCAGGAAAGAAGGGAGTACAGCAATAAACAGAATAACGATCAGCCACGGTTCGAATACAACAAGACCCGCACCGAGAAATATAATGGTGATCAGGTCCTGCAATTGACTCAGCACCATCGACATCAGTACGACTCTTCCGGTCGTCTGACGTCTCGCGCGCTCCAGTTTGTCATAGAATTCACTGTCCTCAAACATACCCAGGTCAAGGGAGGCTGCCTTGTGCATCAGTTCAACAGAGGAATGATTGGCATAAAGGTCACCCAGTAAGGCATCCGTAAGGCTAATGATCCGGTTGAATATCTCAGAAAATACCGCCAGCCCCAGTTCGAACCCAAGCCACCACCAGAGTTGAGTGAAATCTTTTTCAGGAGCACTGATAAGCCGGATGACTTCATCGATGATCAACTTACCGACATACAACTGTCCGAGTGGAATGGCGGCTTTAAATAGCCTCAGTATGATATTCGTGAAGGTAAGGCCGGGCGAAGTCCTCCAGATCATCCTGAAAAACGGAATGAGCAACTTAAGGGATTGCAGGCTTTCCACAAATCCCTTCTTGGGTTTCGCATCCATTTCCGGTGGAAATTCTCTTCCTAATGCCATCAGTGCAACGTAACATTTTTTTTCCAATTATGTTGCCTCTCACTCTCTCACTCTCTTACACCTCTCACGTATCGTATCTTCACCGCACAAACAAAATCCTCCATGCAAGTCATCAAGCACAAAGAAGAAACCCTGTTCGACGAATTTTTTGAAGTAAGGAGAGGTATCCTCCAGTTTGAACGCTTCGATGGCACACTTTCACCCGAAGTGACCCGATACAGCTTTTCTAAATGGGATGCCGTAGCCGTACTGGTATACCACAAGGAAAGAGACGCCTATATCCTCGTCAAACAGATAGCCCACACATCATGGTATCAATCCCTGGCTGACGGAAATAGTAGCCGGAGGTATCTCCCCCGGAGAAGACGAAGAAGATGCCGCTTATCGCGAAGTGATTGAAGAAATCGGCTATAAACCACTGACCATCCGGCGCATCACGCGTTTTTATGTATCACCTGGCATCATGAGTGAGCGGATCACCCTCTTCTATGCAGAGGTGGATGAATCTTCCAGGCTCAATGATGGCGGTGGACTCCTGGACGAAGATGAGGACATCCAACTCGTCTGGGTTCCTAAATCCTCAGCACTGGAGTGGGTCGCACAACAAGAGATCGGGGATTCGAAGACGATGGTTGCGATGCTTTGGCATCACCAAATGTGAGTTGTGAGTTGTGAATTGTGAGTTGTGAGTAGGCATGCCTTCGCATTAATAAAGGAAAACAAAAAAGTAGAGACGCGATTAATCGCGTCTCTACTTTGTTATAACTCACAATTCACAATTCACACAATGCTTATTGCGCTGCCTTCACAGCTCCCACCGTGAGTTCCAACTTGATCTCATCATTGACAAAATCATCCTTGAGATCATCAAAGAATTTTTTGGATTTAAACTTGATATCCCATTCTGTCCTGTCGATGACGAAAGGCTCTGCGGTGGCTTTGAGGGCAACTCCGCTGGATAGATCAATGACTGCCTTAAAACTGACTGGCTTGGTGATATCTTTGATCCTTAATTCTCCATTGATCATGTGGGTGCCCAAGGGATCATTTTCAAGTTTGGTAGAACCCAGGATATTGAAGGTAGCTTTTGGATATTTGGACACATTGAAGAAGTCGTCTTCCTTTCCGGGTACTGACCCTTTGAGGTGCGCTTCGAGTTTCTCTTTCATTTCTCCTTCCGAATCCTTTACCTCGAGACCTGCCATATTGATTTCAACAGAGCCGCCTGTAATGAGGTCACCATCTACATAAATCGTACCTCCTGCGATAGGGACAGTGCCGAAATGCGTGCCGGTGGGTTTGAAGGCATTCCATTTGAGTTCGCTCCTCGGTACATCAATCTCGTAGGCTGAACCTAGTGGGGTGGTACCGGATGTGGCGGTGGTGTCAGTGGTATTCTCCTCTGCGCTTTTGATTTGCAGGACACAGCCAGGAGGCTCGTAGATACGATAAGGAATAAGAGGAATAAATGTTTCATAGCAATCGGATAAGTGGTTGAGATAAATTATGATGAAAAATGACTTTGCAGATTTTCCTGGAGTCGGCTGACAAACCGCATGGTTTCCTCTATGCTATCGATGATAATCACCTGGCCACCGTATTGGCTCCAGTCATCATCTGCGGCACGACCTGATACTACGATGGGCAGTGATGTACGACCCACCAGGTCTTTGATAAACGGACCAAATTGCCAGTGCACCGGATCCGCATTGACGATGAGTACACATTCGACATTACACTTCCTCAGGGCATAATCAGCGCATTCGCCAGAGATATTACAGCCCATATCGGTGATGCACAATCCCTGCTTGCGGAGGAAATAATGCATAAACAAGTGACTTAATTCCTGTTGGTTTCCCTGAGGCAGCAACATGATCACCTTTGGACCTTTACAATTGTGGGCGACAGAATCAATCTCCCGTATGGTTTTGCGCTTGATCAGTTCCCTGAAACAAGCTTCATGCGCTTCTTCTATATTGCCCGACAGCCATAACAGTTCCATTTTGTCCAATACCGGCAGGATCAGGTTAATCAGGGTCGATTCAAATCCATGGATCTGGATGTGCAGATCCAGGACATTGCTCATGCCTGTCACGTCGAGATCGGCAATGCACTGCAAGAGACGTGTCTCGTCATCCTGATCGCCTTTGGAAAGCAGTTTACATTCCGCCTCCATCTCTTCCACAGTCATTTCTGCTATCCTGGAAATTCGTACCCCGTTGTTGTAGAGTTTTAACACCAGCATGAGTACCTTTGAGATCACTATCGAGATAATAGCGGATGTTGGTATCGGTTCGTTGGGGGGTCAGCAGGCCATAGCGTTTTTCCCATACCCGCAGGGTATGCGTCTTAACGCCGGTTAGTTCGGCCAGATCACTGATACTATAGATTCCCAAGATATTCGGTTCAGAAATGCGATTATACGGTGTTATTTTTATTTACCTATGATTCCTCAACACTTATAGGGCAATTATTGTTTTTCAGGTCGCAATCCGGCTCCGACCCGGTCAATTTATAAAAAAAGAAATAGCAACCCATGCGCATTGGAATAGTTTGTTATCCGACATACGGAGGTAGTGGTGTGGTAGCCACGGAGTTAGGCCTCGCATTGGCAGCCAAAGGGCATCAGATTCACTTCATTACCTACAAGCGACCGGTGCGCCTCACCCATTATCAGGAAAATGTCTTCTTCCACGAGGTCAATACCGAGGAATACCCCTTTTGACTATACGCCATACGATACTACCCTCACCAGCAAGCTGGTGGATGTGGTCAAGTATGAAAAGCTCGACCTCCTCCATGTGCACTATGCCATCCCTCACGCTACCGTCGCCTACCTGGCCAAACAGATACTGGCAGATGAAGGAATCTATATTCCTGTAGTGACTACATTGCACGGCACAGATATTACACTGGTAGGCAGTGACCGGTCGTTTGCTCCGGTGGTGGCCTTCAGTATCAATCAGAGTGACGGCGTGACTGCCGTATCAAATCACCTGAGACAACAAACCTGTGAACAACTCAAAATCAAAAAGGAAATCGAAGTCATTTACAATTTTATTGACTTCGCCCGGTTCAGCCGCCTCAACAAAGAGCATTTCCGTAAAGCCATAGCGCCTGACGGAGAAAAGATCCTTGTGCATATAAGCAACTTCAGGAAGGTGAAGCGAATAGAAGACGCCATCAAGACCTTTGAGATCGTTCAGAAAAAAGTACCTTCAAAATTGTTGCTGGTGGGTGATGGACCGGAACGTCCAAGGCTGGAGCGAATGACCCGTGAACTGGGGTTATATGATCATGTCAGGTTTCTAGGTAAACAGGACGCTGTTGAAGAAATCCTCGCTGTAGCAGACCTCTTTTTGATTCCTTCTTCTAATGAAAGTTTTGGTTTAGCAGCGCTGGAAGCAATGGCATGCGAGGTTCCTGTCATTTCATCCAATGCTGGCGGACTCCCTGAAGTAAATATCCATGGGGTGACCGGTTGTGTAGCTGATGTTGGTGATTATGAATCAATGGCCGCACATGCCCTGATGCTCCTTGAGGATGAAAGCTTGTTGAAGCAATACAGCCACAATGCGCTCATGCAGGCGAGGAAGTTTGATATCAGTATTGTACTGCCTCAGTACGAAGCGTATTATGAAAAGGTCGTGAGTCGTTTTATGGCCTCCGGAAAGAAAAATAAATTATCGCTTACGGCATAAGGTTATTGCCCCTCATTCGTCAAAAGTTATTTCAACGGTGTCCGTTAGTGGCCTTGACTGGCAGGCCAATATATAGCCACTGGCAATTTCCTTATCACTCAGCGCAAAACAAGCATCCATTTCAACTTTTCCAGTGATGACTTTGGCCATGCAGGTAGCACAGGCCCCACTGTGACATGAGTACGGGGCGTCATAACCGCGATCGAGCATCGTATCCAGGATCGTCTTGTCAGAAACTTCCACATCAATCTCCTGCCCCCTGAGATGCACTTTGACCTGGGCAGGAATTCCCTTGGTCCTCGTCAGGTGCGGCTTTCCTTCATGGGAAGGATCGGTGGAAGCAGCTGTAAAAAATTCTTTCTTGATCCGATCTTCACTGATGCCCGCAGCTAATAATGCTTTATCTGCCATCAGGATAAAATCACCGGGTCCGCAGAGGAAAAACTTGTCTTTATTTTTGGTAAGTGGATGTTGTTTCAGGAGGTCTTTTAAATGACCGGGGCTGATTCTACCTCTCAAGCCTTGCCAATCTGACTTTTTACGTCCGAAAAGTGATTTGACGATACCGAGTCCTGCACCATCTGGTTTGGATAAGGTGTGATAGACGAAAAATTGGTTCTGGTACTTCTGGGTCATGCGCTCAAATTCTTCCCTGAAGATGATCTGGGCTTCGTTGCGGCTGCCGTAAAGGAGTACTACTGAACTTTTTGGCTCTTTTTCGAGGACAAAACGGGCTATTGACATGAGGGGGGTGATGCCACTTCCCGCTCCGATCAGGTAGATATTGCGTTTCAGGTCCTGGCCAAATTCGGCAGTAAACCTGCCTTCAGGAGGCATGATCTCTAGCGAATCACCGGGTTTGAGCTGGCGGCACAGGAGAGGAGAGATCTTACCTCCTTCGACCTCCTTGACAGTTATAGCCAGGTAAGGATCGTCCGGCACAGAGCTGATAGAGTAAGATCTGCGCAGTTCTTTAGCCCCATCCATCCATTTGATGGTGATGTACTGGCCGGGCTTGTACTGCAGTTTTTCCTTGTGTTCATCAGGGTGTTCGAACAGTATGCTGACTGCATCCTCGGTCTCTTTTCTTACCTCCTTTATCTTGATGGAAATGAAATCTCCGCTCATTGTATCTTGTTGATTGAGTAAATTTGAAGTGCAAAGATAATAGCTTATGAAGTTCAGTGATTTGAGATATCTGGCTGCGTACCTGATACCGTTATCTTGTTTTGTGGGTTTATACTTCGGTGGATGGGCCTCCCCCGGAGCATTATACATTGGATTTCTGCTGGTTCCGCTCATTGGAGTTGTTTGTCCCGGCTTCCCCCGCAGGGAAGAAGAGGCTGTCCTTCAGACCAAATCTAAACTGCCATTTTTTGATAACCTACTGTATCTCAACGTTCCTGTGTTGTATTTGGTTGTCGCTTATTTTGTCTGGTTGCTCGGTCTGGGAGAGATGACGACGTTTGAGACCATCTTTTCAGTGATCAATGTGGGTATCGTCCTGGGGGTATGTGGTATCAATGTTGCCCATGAACTCGGCCACCGTGAAGATTCTTTTGCCAGATGGATGTCCCGCCTCTTACTTATACCTGCTCTCTATTCCCATTTTACGCTTGAGCACAATTATGGGCATCATCTCAAAGGTAGCTCCTCCAGAGGATCCGCTACAGCCCGAAAAAATGAACCGGTTTATAAGTTTTATTACCGGAGTGTAGTCCAGGGATATCTCAACGCCTGGAAAATCGGAAATGCCATGCGCATTGCTGCCGGCCGACCGGAATGGATGAATGAAGTGCTGTTAGGTCATATAGCCCAATTTGTCCTGCTGGCTTTTGTGGCAGTGCTGACAGGGTGGGGAGGTCTCATCGCGTATATCGGTGCAGCCTTGATCGGTATTATCTCCCTCGAATCAGTCAATTATATTGAACATTACGGCCTTGTGCGCAAACGCCTTGTTTCGGGGAGGTATGAGCCTATGTCTGAGAGTCATTCCTGGAACTCCAACCATGAACTTGGCAGGATTATGCTTTTTGAACTTGTGCGGCATGCCGACCATCACTACCAGACTACCCGTAAATACCAGGCGCTGAGACATCTCGATAAGAGTCCGCAGTTGCCTTTTGGTTACCCTATGTCCATCATCCTCGCATTGGTTCCGCCTCTTTTGGTTCAGCATCATGAACCCCCTGGTGGATCAGCAACAGAGGGATTGAGCAAAATCTGTTCTATTTTAGCGCCTAATTCTAATCCCCTTTATAATTGTCTACACTCTCCATCGTCATCCCTGCCTACAACGAAGAAAGGACCATCCACCTGATCCTGGACAAAGTCCGTCAGGTGACCATGCCTGCCGGATGGCAAAAGGAAATCATCATCGTCAACGATTGTTCGAAAGACAATACTGAAGGGGCGATTAAAAAATACATGGGCGAGCACCCTGATTTTCCGATGCGCTATATCGCGCATGAGGTCAATAAGGGTAAAGGGGCTGCCTTACATACAGGTATTGCCTTTGCTTCGGGAGATTACACCATTATACAGGATGCCGATCTCGAATATGACCCCGAGGAATACAAGATCCTGTTGATTCCGGTGATGAAAGGCTTTGCGGATGTAGTGTATGGCAGCAGGTTTATGGGAGGCAATCCTCATCGAATCCTGTTTTTCTGGCATTCGATCGGTAATAAGTTCCTGACCCGCATCTCCAATATTTTTACCAATCTCAACCTGACGGATATGGAGACCTGTTATAAGTTATTCAGGTCCGATATCATCAGAGTCTGCCTTTACAGGAAAAGCGATTTGGATTCGAACCGGAGGTCACCGCGAGGATATCCAGAGTGAAAGATGTCAGGATTTGTGAAGTAGGATCTCCTATTACGGACGCGTATGCGGAAGGAAAAAAATCGGTTGGCGGGATGGTGTGCGGGCTATCTGCATCCTCAGGTACAATATCTGGGCTAAATAAATGTCCATGTCACCAGGCCGTGATTACAAGGTTGAATCCTGTGTGACGTCTCTCGCGCAGGCCCTCGATGCACAGCCGTGGTGCTGATCGGGTCGAACTTTGCCTCAGGCTCGAAACAGAAGGCATGACCCCTGATTCGGAACTGACCAAATCACTTTGTGATCATCTTCACATTCCTGTGCGCGTGATGGTCCGTGCCACAGAAGCAGGATATGAAGCAGATGCACTCGCACTTCAACACATGATTGAATCCATCCATGCTTAAAACAACTTCCCTTGATGGCTTTGTATTTGGTGTCATGAAAGACGATCGGATTGATCGTGATGCGATGAGCAGTTTGTTACAGCATGCCTATCCATTGCCTGTCACCTTCCACAAGGCGAT